>NZ_LZSX01000073.1 GCF_001665835.1 Mycobacterium colombiense
GATGTGTATAAGAGACAGCCCCCGATGCACTCGGGCCCGTCGGCCGGCGCGCCCCCGCCGCCACGACTGGCGCCGCCGCCCGCTCCGGAGCAGGCGCCCCGGCACGGCGGTGACCCGCAGCAAGAGGACCCCGATGGCACGGGAGAAGGCACCTCCACGGGCGGCCAGTCAGTGGCCGACCTGTTGGCCCGCCTGCAGGTGCAGCCCTCCGAGGGCGGCCGGCGACGCCGCCGCGAAGGCTGAGCTGGGAGCTTCCTCACATTGGGTAACGCCTGGTAATCGACTACAGTCGTAGTGACCGAACGGTACCCACGAAGTGGGACCGGAACGAAACAAGATATCTGTGAGGTCGTCTGCGATGGTGCAGTTCGACGGTCTGCGCCCCGCTCGGCTCAAGGTGGGAATCATCTCGGCCGGCCGGGTCGGCACCGCCCTCGGTGTCGCGCTGGAGCGTGCGGACCATGTCGTGGTGGCGTGTAGCGCCATCTCCCACTCGTCGCGGCAGCGCGCACAACGCCGGCTGCCCGATACGCCGGTGGCGACACCGCCGGACGTGGCGGCCGGTGCCGAGCTGTTGCTGCTCGCGGTCCCCGACAGCGAACTCGCCGGCCTGGTGTCCGGGTTGGCCGCGACGTCGGCCGTGCGGCCCGGAACCATCGTGGTCCACACGTCCGGCGCGAACGGCATCGGCATTCTCGAGCCACTGGCCCAGGACGGCTGCATCCCGCTGGCGATTCACCCGGCGATGACGTTCACCGGCTCTGACGAGGACATCAGCCGGCTGTCGGATTCCTGCTTCGGCGTCACAGCCGCCGACGAAATCGGCTACGCGATCGGGCAATCGCTGGTCCTGGAGATGGGCGGCGAACCGTTCTGCGTGGCTGAGGACGCCCGCGTGCTGTACCACGCCGCGCTGGCCCACGCCGGCAACCACATCGTGACCGTGCTCGCCGACGCGCTCGACGCGTTGCGCGCCGCGCTGCGCGGCAGCGAACTGCTCGGCCAACAGTCCGTCGACGACCAGCCGGGCGGCATCGCCGAACGGATCATCGGGCCGCTGGCCAGGGCCGCGCTGGAGAACACCCTGCAACGCGGGCAGGCCGCGCTCACCGGTCCGGTCGCGCGCGGCGATGCGGCCGCGGTCGCGGGGCATCTGGCCGCGCTGGGTCAGGTCGGGCCGGAGTTGGCCCAGGCGTACCGGGTGAACGCCCTGCGGACCGCCCAGCGCGCACACGCCCCCAAGGACGTCGTGGAGGTTCTGGCGCCATGAGACCTGGCAAGCCACCTGCCTTCAGGGCGGGCGACCTCAATGTCTACTCCGCACCGCGCGATGTCGCCGACGTCAGCCGCGCCCTGCGCCACACCGGGCGCCGGGTGATGTTGGTGCCCACCATGGGCGCGCTGCACGACGGGCACCTCTCGTTGGTGCGCGCGGCCAAGCGGGTGCCCGGCGCGGTGGTGGTGGTGTCGATCTTCGTCAACCCGCTGCAGTTCGGCGCCGGTGAGGACCTCGACGCCTACCCGCGGACCCTGGACGACGACGTCGCACTGTTGCGCTCCGAGGGCGTCGAGATCGTCTTCACGCCAACGGCCGCCGCGATGTATCCCGACGGTCTGCGCACCACCGTGCAGCCGGGGCCGCTGGCGGCCGAGCTGGAGGGCGCCGTCCGGCCGACCCATTTCGCCGGGATGCTCACCGTCGTGTGCAAGCTGCTGCAGATCGTGCGACCGGACCGGATCTTCTTCGGCGAGAAGGATTATCAGCAGCTGGTGATGGTCCGCCAGATGGTCGCCGACCTCAACATCGACGCGCAGGTGATCGGGGTGCCGACGGTCCGGGAATCCGACGGCTTGGCGATGTCGTCGCGCAACCGCTACCTGGACCCCACGCAACGCGAGCTGGCCGTGACACTTTCGGCCGCGCTCACGGCCGGCGCGCACGCCGCGCACCACGGGGGCACGGCCGCGCTGGCCGCGGCGCGCGCGGTGCTCGACGCCGTGCCCGACCTCACCGTGGACTACCTCGAGTTGCGCGACGCCGGGCTCGGCCCGGCGCCCGCCCACGGTTCGGCCCGGCTGCTGGTTGCGGCCCGGCTGGGCACCACCAGGCTGCTGGACAACATCGAAATGCAGATCGAAACACCCGCCGGCACCGCTGGGCCGGACGGACACCACGAATACGCCCAATCACAGTGGAGGAATTGATGTTACGGACGATGCTCAGGTCGAAGATCCACCGCGCCACCGTCACGCAGGCCGACCTGCACTACGTCGGCTCGGTGACCATCGACGCCGATCTGATGGATGCCGCGGACCTGCTCGAGGGCGAACAGGTCACCATCGTCGACATCGACAACGGCGCCCGGCTGGTCACCTACGCGATCACCGGCGAGCGCGGCAGCGGTGTGATCGGAATTAACGGTGCGGCAGCACATCTCGTCCACCCGGGCGACCTGGTGATCCTGATCGCCTACGGGACCATGGAAGAGGCGGAGGCGCGGGCGTACCAGCCGCGGATCGTCTTCGTCGACGCCGACAACAAGCCGATCGACCTCGGCCACGATCCGGCATTCGTGCCCGCCGACGCGGCCGAACTACTGGATCCCCGGATCGTTGCGCGGTAGCCGTGCTGCTCGCGATCGACGTCCGTAACACCCACACCGTCGTCGGGCTGATTTCGGGATCCAAGGAGCACGCAAACGTCGTGCAGCAATGGCGGATTCGCACCGAAGCGGAGATCACGGCCGACGAATTGGCGCTCACCATCGACGGTCTCATCGGCGACGACTCCGAGCGGCTCACCGGCGCCGCGGCGCTGTCCACCGTCCCGTCGGTGCTGCACGAGGTGCGGCTGATGCTCGACCAGTACTGGCCGTCGGTGCCTCACGTGCTGATCGAGCCCGGGGTGCGGACCGGCATCCCGCTGCTCGTCGACAACCCCAAGGAAGTGGGCGCCGACCGAATCGTCAACTGCCTGGCGGCCTTCCATCGGTTCAACAGCCCCGCCATCGTCATCGACTTCGGATCCTCGATCTGCGTGGACGTCGTGTCGGCCAAGGGCGAATTCCTCGGCGGGGCGATCGCGCCCGGATTGCAGGTGTCCTCCGACGCCGCCGCGGCCCGCTCGGCCGCGCTGCGCCGGGTGGAGCTGACCCGCCCCCGTTCGGTGGTCGGCAAGAACACCGTCGAATGCATGCAGGCGGGCGCGGTGTTCGGTTTCGCCGGGCTGGTCGACGGCTTGGTCGGGCGCATCCGCGAGGACGTGGACGGCTTTGCCGGCGATGACGTCGCGATCATCGCCACCGGCCACACCGCGCCGCTGCTGCTGCCCGAGCTGCAGACCGTCAGCCATTACGACCAGCACCTGACCCTGCACGGGCTGCGGCTGATCTTCGAGCGCAACCGCGACGCCCAGCGCGGACGGCTGAAGACGGCGCGCTGACACACCGGCTATTCGCCGCAGCGTGCAGGCAAAGCCGTCGGCGCGGCCTCAAAGCCCAGTCCTTTAAGCTGGCACGTCGTGAGTGCCGACGATCTGGATATTCCCGAGCAGTACCGAATTCGCCGCGATAAGCGCGCTCGGCTGCTCGCCGAGGGGCACGACCCCTACCCGGTCGCCGTCGAACGCACCCACACGCTGGCCCAGGTCCGTGCCGCCCATCCCGATTTGCCGGTCGACACCGCGACCGACGACCTCGTCGGCGTCGCCGGCCGGGTGATCTTTGCCCGCAACTCCGGCAAACTCTGCTTCGCCACGCTCCAGGAGGGTGACGGCACCAGCCTGCAGGTGATGATCAGCCTCGACAAGGTCGGCCAGGAATCCCTCGACGCGTGGAAGGCCGACGTCGACCTCGGCGACATCGTCTACGTGCACGGCAACGTGATCAGCTCACGGCGCGGCGAATTGTCCGTGCTGGCCGACTCCTGGCAGATGGCGTCCAAGTCGCTGCGTCCGCTGCCCGTCGCGCACAAGGACATGAGCGAAGAGGCGCGGGTGCGGCAGCGCTACGTCGACCTGATCGTGCGCCCGCAGGCGCGCACCGTGGCGCGGCAGCGGATCGCCGTCATCCGCGCCATCCGCAACGCATTGGAACGGCGCGGGTTTCTCGAAGTCGAAACCCCGATGTTGCAGACGCTGGCCGGTGGCGCGGCGGCGCGGCCGTTCATCACGCATTCCAATGCACTAGACATCGATCTCTACTTGAGGATCGCACCGGAACTGTTCCTCAAGCGGTGCGTGGTCGGTGGTTTCGACCGGGTTTTCGAACTAAATCGAGTGTTCCGAAACGAAGGTGCGGATTCGACCCATTCTCCGGAATTTTCCATGCTGGAGACCTACCAGGCGTACGGAACCTATGATGATTCGGCAGTAGTGACGCGCGAGCTTATTCAAGAGGTGGCCGACGAGGCGATCGGAAGCCGACAACTACCGCTGCCCGACGGCGGTGTCTACGACATAGACGGCGAATGGGCTTCGATACAAATGTACCCGTCACTGTCGTCGGCACTCGGTGAAGAGATCACGCCCGAGACGTCTGTCGAACAACTGCTCGCAATCGCCGATCGGCTCGGCGTCGAGATTCCCGCCGACCGGGGCTATGGACACGGAAAAATCGTCGAGGAACTGTGGGAGCACACGGTGGGCAACGCGCTTGCCGCTCCCACGTTCGTAAGGGATTTCCCGGTCGAGACAACGCCTTTGACGCGTCAGCACCGCAGCATCGCGGGTGTCACCGAGAAGTGGGACCTGTATGTGCGTGGTGTCGAACTCGCCACCGGGTATTCCGAATTGAATGATCCCGTGGTGCAGCGCGAGAGGTTTGCCGCGCAAGCGCGTGCCGCCGCCGCGGGCGACGACGAAGCTATGGTGCTCGACGAGGATTTCCTTGCCGCACTCGAGTATGCGATGCCGCCATGTACCGGAACGGGAATGGGTATCGACAGGTTGTTGATGACATTGACTGGACTGTCAATTCGAGAGACAGTTTTGTTCCCGATTGTTCGGCCGCAGTCGTAGTTGAAAGATTTCATCTGTGCGGCTTCCGTACAGATTGAGTATGCTTCGCTGTTATGGCAGATTGGTGACCGGGGAGGTCCGATCCAATCTGCTCAGTAACCGCTCAGGACGAAATGCGAGGGTAAGCCAATGGCAAAAAAAGTGACCGTCACCTTGGTCGATGATTTCGACGGTGCCGGCGCGGCCGACGAAACGGTGGAATTCGGGCTTGACGGGGTGACCTACGAGATTGATCTTTCGTCCAAGAATGCCGCGAAACTCCGCGGGGATCTGAAGCAATGGGTGGAAGCCGGTCGCCGCGTCGGCGGCCGTCGCCGTGGGCGTTCCGGCACGGGCCGCGGTCGTGGCGCGATCGACCGTGAGCAGAGCGCGGCCATCCGCGAATGGGCCCGCCGTAACGGGCACAACGTGTCGACCCGGGGGCGCATCCCGGCCGACGTGATCGACGCATTCCACGCGGCCACCTAGCAGACCTCAAACCGGCGTCCGGGGCTCCAAGCCCGGGCGCCGGTTTGTCATTTCGCTGGACGCGAAACAATCGACTGGCGGCTTGCGGAAACGAAATGGAAGTCCGCGACGTTTCTTCAGTTACGGCGCGCAACGCCGCTGGCAGTCGCAGGTGAGATTGGCCCCGGAAACACCGAGTGGGTCCGTAGCGGAGAACGCACGGCAAGGTTAGGCCCGCTGGCAAGCCGACCATTACAGTGGAGACAGGTACGCGATTCCGGCCACAGGGGACCGGCACTGGGCCGCCAACAGGTTTGTACCGATGTGAGGGAGAGCAGGTAACCCGATGTTTGAAAGATTTACCGACCGTGCACGGCGGGTGGTCGTCCTGGCGCAAGAAGAGGCCCGGATGCTCAACCACAACTACATCGGCACCGAGCACATCCTGCTGGGTTTGATTCACGAGGGCGAAGGCGTCGCGGCGAAGTCGCTGGAGTCGCTGGGCATCTCGCTCGAGGGCGTTCGCAGCCAGGTCGAGGAAATCATCGGCCAGGGCCAGCAGGCCCCGTCCGGACACATTCCGTTCACGCCCCGCGCCAAGAAGGTGCTCGAACTGAGCCTGCGCGAGGCGCTGCAGCTCGGCCACAACTACATCGGTACCGAGCACATTCTGCTGGGCCTGATCCGCGAGGGTGAGGGCGTGGCCGCGCAGGTGCTGGTGAAGCTGGGTGCTGAACTGACCCGGGTGCGCCAGCAGGTGATCCAGTTGCTGAGCGGCTACCAGGGCAAGGAGGCCGCGGAGGCCGGCACCGGTGGCCGCGGCGGCGAATCCGGCAGCCCGTCCACCTCGCTGGTGCTCGACCAGTTCGGCCGCAACCTGACGGCGGCCGCGATGGAAGGCAAGCTCGACCCGGTGATCGGCCGCGAGAAGGAAATCGAGCGGGTGATGCAGGTGTTGAGCCGGCGCACCAAGAACAACCCGGTGCTGATCGGCGAGCCCGGTGTCGGTAAGACCGCCGTGGTCGAGGGCCTGGCGCAGGCGATCGTGCACGGCCAGGTTCCCGAGACGCTGAAGGACAAGCAGCTCTACACGCTGGACCTGGGTTCGCTGGTGGCGGGCAGCCGCTACCGCGGTGACTTCGAGGAGCGCCTCAAGAAGGTGCTCAAGGAGATCAACACCCGCGGCGACATCATCCTGTTCATCGACGAGCTGCACACCCTGGTGGGTGCCGGCGCGGCCGAGGGCGCGATCGACGCCGCGAGCATCCTCAAGCCCAAGCTGGCCCGCGGCGAGCTGCAGACCATCGGCGCCACCACGCTCGACGAGTACCGCAAGTACATCGAGAAGGACGCCGCGCTGGAGCGCCGCTTCCAGCCGGTGCAGGTGGGCGAGCCGACGGTGGAGCACACCATCGAGATCCTCAAGGGTCTGCGCGACCGCTACGAGGCGCACCACCGCGTGTCGATCACCGACGGCGCGATGGTGGCCGCGGCCACCCTGGCCGACCGCTACATCAACGACCGGTTCCTGCCCGACAAGGCGATCGACCTGATCGACGAGGCGGGTGCCCGGATGCGCATCCGTCGGATGACCGCTCCGCCAGACCTGCGCGAGTTCGACGAGAAGATCGCCGAGGCGCGCCGGGAGAAGGAATCGGCGATCGACGCCCAGGACTTCGAGAAGGCGGCCAGCCTGCGCGACCGCGAGAAGCAACTCGTGGGCCAGCGCGCCGAGCGCGAAAAGCAGTGGCGCTCAGGCGATCTCGACGTCGTCGCCGAGGTTGACGACAACGAGATCGCCGAGGTGCTGGGCAACTGGACCGGCATCCCGGTGTTCAAGCTCACCGAAGCCGAAACGACCCGGCTGCTGCGCATGGAGGACGAGTTGCACAAGCGGATCATCGGCCAGGAGGACGCCGTCAAGGCCGTCTCCAAGGCGATCCGCCGCACCCGCGCGGGGTTGAAGGACCCCAAGCGCCCGTCGGGTTCGTTCATCTTCGCGGGCCCGTCGGGTGTCGGTAAGACTGAGCTGTCCAAGGCGCTGGCCAACTTCCTGTTCGGCGACGACGACGCGCTCATCCAGATCGACATGGGCGAGTTCCACGACCGGTTCACCGCGTCGCGGCTATTCGGCGCCCCGCCGGGATACGTCGGCTACGAGGAGGGCGGCCAGCTCACCGAGAAGGTGCGGCGCAAGCCGTTCAGCGTGGTGTTGTTCGACGAGATCGAGAAGGCGCACCAGGAGATCTACAACAGCCTGTTGCAGGTCCTCGAGGACGGCCGGCTCACCGACGGGCAGGGTCGCACGGTGGACTTCAAGAACACCGTGCTGATCTTCACGTCGAACCTCGGCACCTCCGACATCTCGAAGCCGGTGGGACTGGGCTTCACCCAGGGCGGCGGTGACAACAACTACGAGCGGATGAAGCAGAAGGTCAACGACGAGCTGAAGAAGCACTTCCGCCCGGAGTTCCTCAACCGCATCGACGACATCATCGTCTTCCACCAGCTGACCCGCGACGAGATCATCAAGATGGTCGACCTGATGATCGAGCGCGTCGGCAAGCAGCTCAAGGCCAAGGACATGGCGATGGAGCTGACCGACAAGGCCAAGGCTCTGCTGGCCAAGCGCGGCTTCGACCCAGTGCTGGGTGCCCGCCCGCTGCGGCGCACCATCCAGCGCGAGATCGAGGACCAGCTCTCCGAGAAGATCCTCTTCGAGGAGGTCGGTCCCGGCCAGGTCGTCAAGGTCGACGTGGACAACTGGGACGGCGAAAGCGCCGGCGAGGACGCGAAGTTCACCTTCACCGGAACCCGCAAGCCGCCGGCCGAGCCGGACCTGGCGAAGGCCGGAGCGCACAGCGCCGGCGACCCGGGCCCGGACGCGCAGTAGCGACCAACGGAAACGGGCGGTAGTCGATCTCGGACTACCGCCCGTTTTCGCTGCCCCCTACACTGACCGTTGTCATCGACGTGTAACGGAATCTGGTGAAAGTCCAGAACGGTCGCGCCACTGTCCAAAGTCAGACCCGAGACTCGTCATACCCAGCGGGGACGCGTTATCCCCAGAAGGAGTCGATTGTGTCCCACCCGCAGCTAACCGGCAGCCGCGCCCGATCCGTTGACCTGTCCGCGGCACGCACCGCGCTCTGGTTCGCCGCGACCGTCTTCGTCGCGTTGCTGGCGCTGTACTTCGTCGGCGTCGACCAGGGGGCGGTCTCGCTGTTCGGCAGCGACACGCACGTGCACGAGTTCGTGCACGATGCGCGGCACCTCCTCGGCTTCCCCTGCCACTGACCCGATCTCGTGGAGAAACGCCTGATCGGGGGCGGTCTTCTGGCGGGTGCTGTCGGTGCGGTGCTGGCGTTCGTCTTCGCCCGCCTGTGCGCCGAGCCCGTCATCGGCCGCGCAATCGCTTTTGAAGACGGCCGCACCGACGCCGAGAACGCGCACGGCGTGCACGAGCACGGCGCCGAGTTGTTCACCCGTGGCGTGCAGTCCGGCCCCGGGCTGGGATTCGGTGTGCTGATCTTCGGCCTCGCCATGGGCGCGCTGTTCGCCGTGCTGTTCGCCGTCGTCTATGCGCGGACGGAAACCGGTCAACCGCAAGCGCTTTCGCTGCTGTTGGCGGCCGGGGCCTTCGGGGCGGTGTACGTGGTGCCGTTCGTGAAGTATCCGCCGAACCCACCGGCGGTCGGACAGTCCGACACGATCGGTGCGCGCACCGGCTGGTACCTGGTGATGGTGCTGGTGTCGGTGGTGCTGGCGATCGGCGCGGTCTGGCTGGCGCGGCGCCTCGCCGCCCGGTTCGGCGCGTGGAACGCGCGGTTGCTGGCGGCGGGCGCGTATCTGGTGGCGATCGTTGTAATCGCGGTGTTGCTGCCGAGCGTGGACGAGACACCCGAACCGCTGCGCGACGCCGCGGGGACGATCATCTATCCGGGCTTTCCCGCCGACGTCCTCTACGAGTTCAGGTTGCTGTCGCTGGCCACCCAGCTGGTGCTGTGGGCCGGCATCGGCCTGGTGTTCGCGACGATCAGCGGGCGGCTGCTTTCGGCGCGGGCGCCGGGCGGGCAGGCATCGAGCCTTGCGGCGTGACCGAGGTCGCCCGGCTGACCCTGCTCTCGCATGGCATGACGGATGCCATGGCGGACGGGCGTTTTCCTGCCGACGAACCACTGAACGCGATCGGCCGCCGCCAGGCTGAGGCGATGGACGGCAGCGCCGGTGTCGCACAACGCCGGCTATGCGGGCCCGAGCAGCGCACCCGGCAGACCGCGAAACTGCTTGGCCTGCAAGCCGAAAGCGAGCCGCGGTTGGCCGACCTCGACTGCGGACGGTGGCGCGGCGAGGCGCCTGCGGACCTGCCGCCCGGCGAACTCGAGGCGTGGCTGGGTCAGCCGGGTGCCGCGCCACACGGCGGTGAGTCGATCACCGACCTGATCTCGCGGGCTTCGCGGTGGCTGGAGTCGTTGACCGCCAACCCAGTACGCACGGTGGCGGTGACGCACCCGGCGGTGATCCGCGCCGCGATCGTGGCGGCGCTGGACATCGACCCGGCGTCATTTTGGCGGATCGACGTCGAGCCGGCCACCCGGGTCGTCCTGTACTTCCGGGGCGGCCGTTGGACGCTGCGGTTGTGAGCCTCAGCGCGGGGCGATCAGCGCGAAGGCCTGCTTGGCGATCTTCAACATCCAGCTGGTCACCGTCGGCCCGTGATCGCGCGGCCAGTTCAGCTGAAAGCTGACCACCCATGGCTGCCGCGTCTTGTCGACGGCATACCAGCTGAACGTCAGATCACCGGGCAGGCCACCGGCTTTCGCGCCGATATACGGCCACACGTTGCGGTCCAGCTGGATGCCCGCGACCGCGGAGAGGATGTCGCGCACCGGTGCGGCCTTGCCGACCGCGTCGGCCTGCAGCGCGGCGTGGACCCGGCAGATGTCCTCGGCGTTGCCATACCACTCCACGCCGTAGGAGGATGCCGGCGAGTGGGCCCGCATCGGATCCGGGTCATACGAGGTCGAATTCGCCTGCTCCAGCAGCCGCTCGCGGACTTGCGGCGATCCGTGTTCCCACTGGTCACGCAGGTCGGGCCTGCCCCAGCCGACCGAGAACAACTCGTACATGGTGGGGAACGGGGTCATGCTGGCCGGGTCGTGGTGACCCGCGGTCGCCAGCGCTTCGGAGATGGCGTGCGTGCCCATCTTCCCGATCAGCAGGTCGGTCGCCATGTTGTCACTGGTCGCGATCATCTTCTCGGCGGCGGTGCGCACCGAAACGTGCGCTCCGGTGGGCAAAGCCAACCCCGACGAGCCGACGGCCCGGCTCTTGTCGGTGACCGTCAGCTGGTCGTCCCAGGACACCGTCCCGTTCTTGACCGCACCCGCCAGCGCATGCAACACGTACAGCTTGAAAATGGATGCCAGCGGCAAAGATTCGTGTGTGTTGGTGCCCGCCACCGCGTCGCAATGCCCGTCGTCGACCTTGGCGACCTGATAGGAGTAGCGCGCACCGGTCTTGCCCAACACCGCGTCGATGTCGTGCCACGACTTGATCGTGGGCGCCTGGGTGTCGAGGTCGAATCGATCGACCGAGCCGCCGTCGTCGGTGTGAATCCGGATGTCTTGCCGGGCACCGTAGGACGAGGTCAGGTGCAGGGTCGCCACGCTCGCGCCGAGGTCGACGCCGTTCAGCGTGAACGGACGGTCCCACCACAGCGCCTCCATGGTGGTTTGCACCGACTCGACCTTGTCGGGTGCGGCCAGGGTGCCAACCCCGACCGGGCCGATGGGCCAGTCCGAGTTGAGCATGTCCAACGTCTGCTGCGCCCGGATCCCGGGCGGGGTGCGGGTGTCGATCTGCCGTCCCGGATTCGCCGCGTTCGCCTGCGGGGAGGGGTTGGGGGCGCACCCGGGCGCCGATATCACTACCAGTGCGGCGGCCGCGCTCAGCGTCAATGCGCGGCGCCAGGCCGACAGCCCGCTAGCCAGCCTGCTTGTTGCCGGCAACGTCCATCACAACCTCGAATTCCAGCAGCGAGGCCCCGGTAGCCACCGGCTTCGCCCGCTCACCGGAGTGCGCCTCGATCGCGGGCCCCTGCGCCCATGCCTGGAATGCCTCTTCGGACTCCCACTGGGTCACCACGAAGTAGCGATTCTCGCCCTTGATCGGGCGGAGCAGCTGAAAGCCGAGGAAGCCGGGCTGGTTGTCGACGGCGTGCGCACGGTGGGCGAACCGCTTCTCCAGCTCCGGGCCGGCGTCGGCGGGTACTTCGATTGCGTTGATCTTCACCACTGGCGACATGCCGCTAGGCTACCCCGCCGATCCCAGTGCTCGAGCCGAGGGCAGTGCACGCAAGATGGTGCTATGCCCAGCCATCTGTTGACTTGCCGCGGGGGAGACGGCGAGCCGCTGGTGCTGGTGCACGGCCTGATGGGACGGGGGACCACCTGGCCGCGGCAGCTGCCCTGGCTGACCCGGCTGGGCACCGTGTACACCTACGACGCCCCGTGGCACCGGGGTCGCGACGTCGACGACCCGCACCCGATCAGCACCGAACGGTTCGTGGCCGACTTGGCCGACGCGGTGGGCTCGTTGGCGGTGCCGGCCCGGATGGTCGGGCATTCGATGGGAGCCCTGCACTCGTGGTGTTTGGCGGCCGAGCGCCCCGAACTGGTGTCCGCCCTGGTACTCGAGGACATGGCGCCGGACTTCCGCGGCCGCACCACCGGCCCCTGGGAACCGTGGCTGCACGCCCTTCCGGTCGAATTCGATTCCGCCGAGCAGGTTTTCGCCGAATTCGGGACCGTCGCCGGCCAGTATTTCCTGGAGGCCTTCGACCGCACCGAAACCGGTTGGCGACTGCACGGTCACACCGCGCGTTGGATCGAGATCGCCGCCGAGTGGGGCACCCGGGACTACTGGACGCAGTGGCGCGCGGTGCGCGTCCCCGCGCTGCTCATCGAGGCCGGCAATTCGGTGACCCCGCCGGGGCAGATGCAGGAGATGGCCGAAACGGGTTGCGCTACAACATATTTACGGGCCCCGGAGGCCGGTCATCTGATTCACGACGAGGCGCCCCGGCTGTACCGCGAGGCGGTCGAGTCGTTTCTGGCGGCGCCGCACCCGCCGGCCTGACCGGCTACTCCTCGCCGGCCAGCGCGAACCGGCCGTCGCGCGTCTGTGTCACCAAGCCGTCGGCCAGCAGCGAATACAGCGCGCGGTCGCGCTGCGCGGTATCGGTCAGCCAGGCCACATCCAGCTCGGCGCGGGGCACCGGAGAGTCGTTGGCGCGCAACACATCCATCAGCCGCCCGCGGACCTGACGGTCGGTTCCGGCATAGGTCTGAACACGGCGGGCCGGCCCCTGCGCGGGCGGATGGCCGGCGTCCCGCCACGTGCATCGGGCCAGCGGGCACAGCCCACAGCGCGGCGCGCGCGCCGTACAGACCGTCGCGCCCAGTTCCATCAGGGCGACGGAAAACTTCGGTGCCGTTCCGTCGGCGGGCAGCAGCGCCGACACGTCGGCGTGGTCGCGCGTCGCCGACGGCGCGCCCGCGTCGGCCAGGCCGTGCACCACGCGCGCCACCACCCTGCGCACGTTGGTGTCTACCACCGGTACCGACTGGCCGTAGGCGAAGCAGGCGATGGCGCGGGCGGTGTAGCTGCCGACACCGGGCAGCGTCAGCAGGGTGTAGACGTCGTCGGGCACGACGTCGCCGTGGTCGCGCGCGATCACAACGGCGCACTCGTGCAACCGCTTGGCCCGGCGCGGATAGCCGAGCTTGCCCCAGGCGCGCAGCACGTCGGCGGCGCTGGCCGCGGCCGTGGCCGACGGCGTGGGCCAGCGCTGCACCCAATCCGTCCAGATCGGCAGCACCCGCGATACCGGCGTCTGCTGCAGCATGAATTCGCTGACCAGGATCTGCCAGGCGCTCACCCCGGGCTCGCGCCAGGGCAGATCGCGGCGCGAAGTTTCGTACCATCCCAGAAGTTCATCGGCCGGGATTCGAGGTCGGCTATTCACGGGCGACCCCGGCACAGCACAATGTGTGCCATGCCCAACACCACTCCGGCAACAGCATGGAAAACACTCAAAGATGGTAACGAGCGATTCGCTGCCGGCCGTCCCGAGCATCCGAACCAAAGCGTCGAGCGCCGCGCGAGTTTGGCGTCCGGCCAGGCGCCGATCGCGGCGGTGTTCGCCTGCGCGGACAGCCGGGTGGCCGCCGAGCTCCTCTTCGACCAGGGCCTGGGCGACATCTTCGTGGTACGCACCGCGGGGCAGGCGATCGACTCGGCGGTGTTGGGCTCCATCGAGTACGCGGTGGCGGTACTCAACGTTCCGCTCGTCGTTGTCGTGGGCCATTCCGGCTGTGGCGCGGTCAAGGCGGCCGTGGGAGCGATCGACGACGGCGCGGTACCCGGCGGTTTCGTGCGCGATGTGGTGGAGCGCGTGGCCCCGTCGATCCTGGTGGGCCGTCGCGACGGCCTGAGCAGTGTCGACGAGTTCGAGAAGCGCCACGTAGCCGAAACCGTCGCGCAGCTCGCGTCTCGATCGACGATCATCGCCGAGCGGTTGGCCGCGGGCACGCTGGCAATAGCCGGCGTCACTTATCAACTCGCCGACGGACGGGCCGAGCTGTCCGACCGCGCCGGCGACCTGGGCGAGTAAACAGCGGCAAACACGGGTCGGGAAACCCCGGCCGCAGGTCGCCACTACACGCCGGTCGCCCAGCAAACCTGGCGACACGCCGAGGCGGGTCAGCCGAATCGATATGACCTGGGCCTACGCTGCGAACGTGCTCGATCTGGAACCGCGTGGACCGCTCCCCACCGAGATCTATTGGCGGCGCAGAGGCCTGGCCATTGGTATCGCGGTCGTCGCGATCGGGATCGTGGCCGCCATCGTCATCGCCTTCATGGGGCATAACGCGGGAGCCAAGCCCGCCAATGCCGACAAAGCCAGTGCCGCTCAGAACAAGCCGGGATCGCCTGCGCCGCAAGCACCCCCACCGCCGGGACCCGAGGGCCCCGCGCCGGCGGCACCGCCGGCGCAGGGTCAGAACCCCGAGACCCCCACACCCACCGCCGCGGTCCAGCCGCCGCCGGTGCTCAAGGAGGGTGACGACTGCCCCGATTCGACGCTGGCGGTCAAGGGTCTGACCAACGCGCCGCAGTACTTCATCGGTGACCAGCCGAAGTTCACCATGGTCGTCACCAACATCGGCCTGGTGGCCTGCAAGCGCGACGTCGGCGCCGCGGTGCTGGCGGCCTACGTCTACTCGCTGGACAACAAGCGGCTGTGGTCGAATCTGGACTGCGCCCCGTCCAACGAGACGCTGATCAAAACCTTCACGCCGGGCGAGCAGGTGACCACCGCGGTGACGTGGACGGGTATGGGCTCGGCGCCGCACTGCCCGCTGCCGCGGCCGGCGATCGGGCCGGGCACCTACAACCTCGTCGTGCAGCTGGGCAATCTGCGCTCGATGCCGGTTCCGTTCATCATGAACCAGCCGCCGCCGCCACCGGGCCCGGTGCCCGGGCCGGGTCAGCCGGGCGCCGTGCCCCAGCCGGAGGCGCCGCCGATGCCCCCGCCGGCCGGCTGAGGCCGTACACGCATCAGCGCACCTAGCTCAATGAGTCGGTAATCGTCGACTCCGCCAGCTGCGACAGCCCCTCCCGCACGTGGCGGGCCCACATCGCGCCGATGCCGTCGACGGATTGCAGGTCGCTGGCGCTGGCCGCCAGCACGTTCTGCAGCGTCCCGAACGAGCGGACCAGTAGGTCGGCGTGGGCGAACTGCAGCCGCGGAATGCCGGCCAGCGCCTGGTAGCCGCGCGGGCTGACCGCCGAGTCCTGCGCCTCGGTGGTGGTCGGATACCCGAAAACCTTTGCCAGGATGGTGAAGTCGAGCAGCTCGGTATCCGAGAGCGCGTCCAGCTCGTCCAGTGTGGCCGTCGTCTGCACCTCGGTCAACGGCTCCGGGCTGGCGTGATAGTCACGCACGATCAGTTCGCGGGCGTTGTCGTTACCGCCCAGCAGTTCGTCGAGCTGCAGCCGCAGTTGGCGCCCGTCGGTGCCGAGTTCGACGACGTCGTTGTCGATCACCCGGCCGATCCGGCGGACCAGCTCCAGCCGCTGCACCACGGTCATGACGTCGCGCAGCGTCACGAAGTCCTCGATCTCCGCCCGCGACAGCTGCCTGCTGACCTCGTCGAGGCGGATCTTGTACCGCTCCAGGGTGGCGATGGCCTGGTTCGCCCGCGACAGGATGGTCGCCGAGTCGGCGACCACATGGCGCTCGCCGCCCACGTAGACGGTCACGATGTTCATCGAGTGGCTCACCGAGATCACCGGGTAGCCGGTCTGGATCGCGGCGCGCTCCGCGGAGCGGTGCCGGGTCCCGGACTCGTCGGTGGCGATCGACGGGTCCGGGACCAGCTGCACGTTGGCCCGCACGATGCGGCTGCCGTCCGTGGACAGCACGACGGCGCCGTCCATCTTCGCCAGCTCGCGCAGCCGGGTGGGCGCATAGCGCACGTCCAGAGCGAAGCCGCCATCGCAGATGGCCTCGACGGCCTCGTCGTTGCCGAGGACGATCAGCGCGCCGGTGCGGCCACGCAGGATGCGTTCCAGGCCGTCGCGCAGCCCGGTGCCCGGAGCCAGGCGGGCGACAGTTTCACGCAGCGTCGGACGGCTCACAGCTTGTCATTCTTCCGGCCCAACGCGTCATGCGTCCAGCTGTCGCGGGTTTGCGGGCGCGCCGCCGCGGTGGTCGGCGATGTCGATCATGTGCTCCAGCGCCGCCACGATGGTGGGCGCGCGCAACGCCCGCATCCCGTTCGGCACGATCTCGCGCCGGGGATCGTCCCCGTCCGGGATGAGCGCGATGCTGAAGCCCTGGCGCGCGGCTTCGGACAGGCGCCGCTCCATGCCGCTGACCCGCCGAAGGTCTCCGGCCAGTCCCACCTCGCCGATCATCACCGCCGTGGTGGGCAGGGGCAGGTCGGCCACCGCCGAAGCGAGCGCGACCGCGACCGCCAGGTCCGACGACGGATCGGTCAGCCGCATGCCGCCGACCGTGGACAGGTAGATGTCGTTGGCGCCGACGGGCAACTTGGCGTGCTTTTCCAGCACCGCGGTGATCATCGCGGCCCGGGAGTGGTCGATGCCGCTGACGGCGCGCCGCGGCGAGCCGCCGGTCGGCGTGGCCAGCAGCGCCTGCACCTCGCCGATGAGCGGCCGTTTGCCGTCGAGCGTCACCGTGATCGCGGTGCCGGGGACCGGGGCCGGACGCTGATCCAGGAACAGGTTCGATGGGTCGGCGACACCCTCGATCCCGTTGTCGTGCAACAGGAAACACCCGACCTCGTCGGCGGCCCCGAACCGGTTCTTGACCCCCCGGACCATGCGCAGCGAGCCGTTGCGGTCGCCTTCGAAGTGCAGCACCACGTCCACCAGATGCTCGAGGGAACGCGGCCCGGCGATGGCCCCGTCCTTGGTGACGTGCCCGACCAGGATCAGCGCGACCGCATTGGTTTTGGCCGCGGCGGTCAATGCCGCAGTCACCGCGCGCACCTGCGTGACGCCGCCCGCCACACCGTCGGCCTCGGTGGTGGACATGGTCTGCACCGAGTCCACGATCACCAGCGCGGGCCGGACCGTGGCGATGTGCTCGAGCACGGTGTGCAGGTCGGATTCGGCGGCCAGATAGAGCTCGTCGCTGCCGCAGCCGATGCGGTCGGCGCGCAGCCGGATCTGGCCCGCGGACTCCTCACCGGAGATGTACAGCGCGCGGCGGCCGGATTGCGCCCAGCGATGCGCGACCTCGAGCAGCAGCGTGGACTTGCCCACCCCCGGATCACCGGCCAGCAGCGTGACCGAGCCGGGCACCACACCGCCGCCGAGCACGCGGTCGAGTTCGTCTACACCCGTCGTGCGGTGCCGGCTGGCGTTGGGTGCGATGGAGGTGATGGGCACGGCCGGTGACGCCGTGGCCAGGCCGCTGCGCCGACCCGCGACCGCACTGAGTACCGGGACCTCGTCAACGGTGCCCCAGGTGCCGCACTCCATGCAGCGGCCGACCCACTTGGCGGTGATGTGCCGGCATTCCGAACACCGGTATTGGGAGCGCGCAGTTGCCACGCCATGACGGTATCGAGCCGCTACGACAAGCCCGCGTCACGACAGGCGGTTACCCCGCCTGGTTTTGCTGCGGCGGCAGCAATCCGGCCGAAACCGGCACGGCGACGGTGGCCTGCCCGGCCTTCTCGAAGTTGAAGGTGAAGTTGTAGGTGAGGCCGTTGGAGATCGGCTTGGCCAGATTGATGGTCGCCTTGGCCGCCGCGGTGTTGGAGCCGACCGGGCCGGGAGCCACCTTCTGACCTTCCGGCGTGCCGATGAACAGCGAACCGCCGGCGGGGAGTCGGGGGTCGCCGCTGACCGTCACCGTGCCGATGTCGGTGGTGATGCCGACCAGCCGGTCCGCGGAATTCGGCGACTGGTTCACGGCCACCAGCACCAGGTCCACGGTCCGGCCCGGCTGCAGATAGTCGCCGGTCTGGTTGGCCTGGATCCGGATGTCGCGCAACGCCACGTTGTTGAACGTGATCTTGTTGCCGTTGATGGCGGGCTCCTGGACCGCCATCTGCGACACCTGACCGGCTCCGCAACCGCTCAGCAGGGCTGCCAGAACGGCCATCACCCCAGCGACGGCGAGCGCGGGAAGGCCGAGGCGGATCTTGAAGCGGTTCACTCTCTCAGGCCTCCTGCTGAGCCGGTCCGACTGATGCAACTATGCACAGTAGTAGGAACGTCCCGCGGGCGATAGCGCGGGGCGCCAGACCAGCGCAGGAGCGGCCAAATGGGCCGCCGCACGGCCGCTTTCGGGGCGTTGGTAATGTGCTGCACTGCACGACTTGATCCCCATGTCAACCCCTAATCTGCGCGTGTTGTGCCCCTGACCTGCATCGTTGCTTCGCGCGTAGCTAGGCGGCCGTGTTAGGATGAAGTAACGAAAGGGGCTCGAATCAGATGATCTTCAAGGTCGGCGACACCGTTGTTTACCCGCATCACGGTGCGGCGTTAGTCGAGGCGATCGAAACCCGGACGATCAAAGGGGAACAAAAAGAATATCTCGTCTTGAAGGTGGCGCAGGGAGACCTGACAGTTCGAGTTCCCGCCGACAACGCTGAGTACGTTGGTGTCCGCGACGTCGTCGGACAAGAAGGTTTGGACAAGGTTTTCCAGGTGCTGCGCGCGCCGCACACCGAAGAGCCGACGAACTGGTCGCGCCGCTACAAGGCCAATCTCGAAAAGCTTGCTTCCGGCGATGTCAACAAGGTCGCCGAGGTAGTCCGCGACCTGTGGCGCCGCGACCAGGAGCGCGGTCTGTCGGCCGGAGAGAAGCGGATGCTGGCCAAGGCCCGTCAGATTCTGGTGGGTGAATTGGCGTTGGCCGAGAGCACCGACGACGCCAAGGCGGAGACCATCCTCGACGAGGTTCTGGCCGCCGCTTCCTGAAGGGCCTGACATTTCGGTGGCCCCGGAGACGGGCACCTCAGGCAAAGTAGTCGCAGTCGTCCCCGCCGCAGGTTCGGGCGAACGGCTGGCCGCAGGAGTTCCCAAGGCATTCTGTGTGGTCGACGGCAGCACGCTGCTGCAGCGCGCCGTCGCCGGTTTGCTCAATTCCGGGGTCGTCGATCACGTCGTGGCGGCGGTTCCCGCCGACCGCGTCGGCGAGGCCAGGCAGGTGCTGGGCGGCCACGTCGGCGCCGGGCAGGCCACCGTGGTCGCCGGCGGGCCCGACCGCACCGAATCCGTCCACCTCGCCCTGGCGGCCCTGCCGGCCGCGCCGCCCGAGTTCGTGCTGGTGCACGACGCCGCACGGGCGCTGACGCCCCCGGCGCTGATCACCCGCGTGGTGGAGGCGCTGCGGGCCGGCCACGACGCCGTGGTGCCCGCGCTGCGCCTGCATGACACCATCAAGGCCGTGGACGCCAACGGGGTGGTCCTGGGGACGCCGGAGCGCGCCGGGCTGCGTGCCGTGCAGACCCCGCAGGGCTTCGCCACCGAACTGCTGTTGCGCGCCTACGGGGCCTATCAGGCCAGGGGCGGATCCGGTTTCACCGACGACGCGTCGCTGGTCGAGCATGTCGGCGGCCGGGTCCAGGTGGTCGACGGCGATCCGCTGGCCTTCAAGATCACCACCCAGCTCGATCTGTTGCTGGCCGAGACCGTGGTACGCCGGTGAACGCGCTGCCTCCCCTGCCCAGGGTCGGGTTGGGCATCGACGTGCACCCGATCGAACCCGGGCGGCCGTGCTGGCTGCTGGGTCTGCTGTTCGCCGACGCCGACGGCTGCGCGGGTCATTCCGACGGCGACGTCGGAGCGCACGCGCTGTGCGACGCGGTGCTCTCGGCGGCCGGGCTGGGCGACGTGGGGGCGGTATTCGGGGTCGACGATCCGCGCTGGAAGGGCGTCAGCGGAGCCGACATGCTGCGCCACGTCGCGGATCTGGTGTCGCACCAGAGCTTTAGGGTCGGCAACGCCGCCGTGCAGGTCATCGGGAACCGGCCGAAAGTCGGTCCGCGTCGCGACGAGGCGCAGCGGGTGTTGTCGGAATTGCTCGGCGCGCCGGTCTCGGTGTCGGCGACGACGACTGACGGGTTGGGGCTGACCGGACGCGGTGAGGGCCTCGCCGCCATCGCCACCGCGCTGGTGGTCCCCGCCGGGTAAGCCCGCGCAGCGCCAGGCGCCGGGGAACTACCCGGTAAGCTGGCACGTCGTGACCGATCACGCCCGCTTGCGGCTACACGACACGGCGGCCGGTGCCGTGCGTGATTTCGTTCCGCTGCGCGAGGGTCAGGTCTCCATCTACCTGTGTGGCGCCACCGTCCAGGGCCTGCCGCACATCGGCCATGTCCGCAGCGGCGTGGCCTTCGACATCCTGCGCCGATGGCTGATCGCGCGCGGCTGTGACGTCGCGTTCATCCGCAACGTCACCGACATCGACGACAAGATCCTCAACAAGGCCGCCGCGGCGGGTAGGCCGTGGTGGGAGTGGGCGGCCACCTACGAGCGTGCCTTCAGCGCCGCCTACGACGCCCTGGACGTGCTGCCGCCGTCCGCCGAGCCGCGAGCCACCGGGCACATCACCCAGATGGTCGAATTAATGGGAAGGCTGATCGAAACCGATCACGCCTACGCCGCCGGCGGTGACGTCTACTTCAACGTGCTCAGCTACCCGGAGTACGGGCAGCTGTCCGGGCACAGGATCGACGACGTCCACCAGGGCGAGGGCGTGGCCACCTGCAAACGCGATCAACGTGACTTCACGCTGTGGAAGGCCGCCAAGCCCGGCGAGCCGTCCTGGCCCACCCCGTGGGGCCGCGGACGCCCGGGCTGGCACCTGGAATGCTCCGCGATGGCCCGCACGTATCTGGGGCCGGAATTCGACATCCATTGCGGCGGAATGGACTTGGTCTTCCCGCACCACGAGAACGAGATCGCCCAGAGCCGCGCCGCCGGCGACGGCTTCGCCCGCTACTGGCTGCACAACGGCTGGGTGACGATGGGCGGCGAGAAGATGAGCAAGTCGCTGGGCAACGTCCTGGCCATACCGGCGTTGCTGCAGCGGGTGCGTGCCGCCGAACTGCGCTACTACCTGGGCAGCGCCCACTACCGATCGATGCTGGAATTCTCCGAGGTCGCCCTGCAAGACGCGGTGAAAGCCTATGTCGGCGTTGAGGAATTCCTGCACCGCGTGCGGGTTCGGGTCGGCGGCGTCGAGCCCGGGCAGTGGACGCAGAAGTTCGCCGACGCGCTCAACGACGACCTGGCGGTGCCCGCCGCGCTGGCCGAAGTGCACCAGGCCCGCGCCGAAGGCAACCGGGCGCTGGACTCCGGCGATCACGAAGGCGCGCTGCGGCACGCCGGCGCGATCCGCGCGATGATGGGCATCCTGGGCTGCGACCCGCTGGACGAACGCTGGGAAACCCGCGACGAGACGTCGGCGGCGCTGGCCGCCGTCGACGTGCTGGTCCAGGCGGAGCTGCAGAACCGGCAGAAGGCGCGCGAGGAACGCAACTGGGCGCTCGCCGACGAGATCCGCGACCGGCTCAAGTACGCCGGCATCGAGGTCACCGATACCGCCGACGGGCCGCAATGGGAGCTTTTGGCCCCCGAAGAAAAGCGCGACAAGTAGATGGCCGGCAACTCGCGTCGCCGTGGGGCGATCCGCAAAGAGGGCACCAAGAAGGGCCCGACCGTAGGTTCGGGCGGCCAGCGCCGCCGCGGCCTGGAAGGACGCGGCCCCACCCCGCCCGCGCATATGCGCCCGAACCACCCGGCAGCCAAGCGCGCCAAGGCCCAGAGCCGTCGGCCGGCGCGGGGCCGAACCGACGAAGCCGAGACCGTGCTGGGCCGCAACCCGGTGCTTGAATGCCTGCGCGCGGGGGTGCCGGCCACCGCGCTCTACGTGGCGCTGGGCACCGAGGCCGACGAACGGCTCACCGAATCCGTCACCCGCGCAGCCGATTTGGGAATCTCCATCCTCGAGGTACCGCGTACTGATCTGGACCGGATGACCAGCAACCACCTGCATCAGGGGATCGCATTGCAGGTGCCGCCCTACAACTACGCTCACCCCGACGATCTGGTTGCCGCCGCGCTCGCCTCGCCGCCGGCGCTGCTGGTCGCGCTGGACAACATCTCTGACCCCCGCAACCTGGGCGCCATCGTCCGTTCGGTGGCGGCGTTCGGCGGCCACGGGGTGCTGATCCCGCAGCGCCGGTCGGCCTCGGTGACGGCGGTGGCCTGGCGCACCAGCGCCGGGGCCGCGGCCCGCATCCCCGTGGCACGCGCCACGAATCTGAACAGGACACTGACGGATTGGGCCGGCCGCGGCCTGCGGGTGATCGGTCTGGACGCCGGCGGTGACACCACGCTCGACGACATCGACGGCACCGATCCGTTGGTGGTCGTCGTGGGCTCGGAAGGCAAGGGGCTGTCGCGGTTGGTGCGGCAGAACTGCGACGAAGTCGTGTCCATCCCGATGGCCGGAAACACCGAATCGCTGAACGCGTCGGTGGCCGCCGGGGTGGTGCTCGCCGAAATCACGCGCCAGCGCAGGGGTTAACGCCGGTGCCCGGCCGGCCCGCGCGCCTCGGTGCCGCGCTGGTAGTGGTGCTGCTGGCCGTCGCGCTGTGGCCGGCTGGCGTCGCCCGGGCCCAGGCGACCGACTTCGACTTGCAGGCCCACCGCGGGGGGCGGGGCGAGACCACCGAGGAGTCCCTGCGCGGGTTCGCTAAGGCGCTCGAATTGGGCGTCAGCACATTGGAACTCGACGTCGTCCTGACCAAGGACGGGCAACCGCTGGTGTGGCACGACCCGACGATCCAGGCCGAGAAGTGCGCCGACACGGCGCCCGCGTTGGCCGGCGACCTGCAGTACCCATACGTCGGCAAGCTCGTGCACGAGCTCACCCTGGCGCAGGTCGACACCCTGGACTGCGGCCGCCTGCTCGATGAGTACCCCCGGGCCGAGGTGGTGCGGGGCAACAAGATAGCGACGCTGCCGCAGGTTTTCGCGCTCGCCGACTCCTACCGCGCCGACGGGATCCGCTACAACATCGAAACCAAGGTGGAGGCCGACCGGCCCTGGACATCGGCCGAGCCGCAGGAGTTCGTCGACGTGATCCTGGCCGCGGTCAGGTCCGCGGGCAAGGTCGACCAGGTGGAGATTCAGAGCTTCGACTGGCGCACCCTGCCGCTGGTGCGGCGCGCCGACCCGTCAATTCCGTTGGTGGCCCTGTACGACGGGCACACCTGGGCGCCGGACTCGCCCTGGCTGGCCGGCGAAAACCCCACGCTCATCGGTGATCCGCTGATCGGCGCGCGGATGGTGGGCGCCTGCATCGTCTCACCGGATTATCAACTGGTCACCGCCCGGGAGTACGTCGACCGCGCACATGCGTTGGGGCTCAAGGTGATTCCATGGACGGTGGATGATGCCGCCGCCATGCGTCAGCAGATCGGATACGGGGTCGACGGCATCATCACGGACTATCCGACGCTGCTGCGCGGCGTGCTCGCCGAACTGGCGATGCCGTTGCCGCCCGCCTACCGGCGGGGCTAGCGGGCGACGCTGCCGGCCAGGTCGCCGTTGTCGACAGCCGGCTGTTCGTCGCCGCGTCGCGGTCGGCGAAGGTTCGCGCACGCGGCCCGCCACATCATGCCCGGGCGCAGCAGCCGGGAAGCGGGATCGATGAGCGCGGTGACCTTGAAGAACCGATCGGCGGCGACGGGGTCGTATTCGGTCGCGGTGAGTATGCGGTCGATGTACGCGTTGAGCAGCCGGGTGAGCAGCGGTGGCGTGCCCTCGATCTCGGGCAGGCACAGGTCCGGGTTGGCCGACAGCTCCCACGCCTGGCGGATCGGCACCGCGGCGGCCCGGAAGAATCGCCGCGCCAAATCCTCTGTGCCCTCAGACAAGCAGTCGCGCAGCGCCACCGCCTCCAGCGCGGCGACCGTCATGCCCTGACCGTAGATCGGGTTGAAGCTGCATATCGCGTCGCCCATCACCAGCAGGCCTTCCGGGAAGCGTTGCATCTTGTCGTAGCGGCGCCACTGGCTGGTCGGCTGACCGTGCCGGGTGGGCTCGCCGATGGGTTCGGCGGCCCTGACCGCGGCCAGCAGATGGGCCGGTGCGCAGTCCTCGACGAACTCGCACATCGATGCCAGGTCCGGCTGCGGCCCGTGGCCCGCGATGCCGTACACGGTGAGCATCCAGGTGTCGTTCTCCGAGCGCAACATGCCCAGCCCGCGCGGACGGCCCGGCACTGCTCCGATGATGAAACCGAATTCATGCACGGCGTCCGGCGCCATGCGCAGGCGCTGGCTCACGTAGGTCAGCTGAACCGGCACATGTACCTCGGCCGGGCGCTGGTAGCCCAGGGCGGTCAGCCACGCCGGGGTGCGCGCGCCGCGCCCGGTGGCATCGAGCACCAGGTCCGCGCTCAGCGTGACGTCGTCGCGGGTGCGACGGTCGACCACCCGGGCGCCGGTCACCCGGCGGCGGTCTGATGTCGTGGTCAAGTCCACGATGTCGTGCTCGTCGAGCAGCGTGACGGTGGGGATCCGGCGCAGTCGCGCTCGGACATGCTCTTCGAGGAACGGCCGGGTGGCCAGATAGGCGGCGAACGAGGGGGCGACCCCCGAACGCACCATCAGGTGGTCGCCCAAGCGGTAGTACAGCTGCGAGAGATCACGGCCATCCAGGTGATGTGCGCCGTCGATGACCATCGCATCGAGGACGCCGGGGAACAATTCCTCGAGCACCAGGGCACCACGGGGCAGCAGGCCGTGCAGGTGACGACCCTGCGGCACACCGCGGCGAGCGCAGGCCGTGTCGGGAGGGATGTCGGGCAGCGGATCGCGCTCCACCACCGTGACCGTGCCGAAGAACTCGCTGAGCGATCGCGCGGCCACCAGACCGGCCATGCTCGCTCCCAGTACCACCGCGTGATTGCCGATCCTTGCCATAGCCCACCGCCTGTGCTGAGCGCGTACCCGACGAAAACCATGCTCATGGCCCGGAACGGAGGCTGGCAGCGTAGTCGACTACGCCATTGCCACGGGGCGGCCACTCGCGAGACCGGCGAACGCCGGCAAAGCGGCCCGGGCGGTGCTCGCGCCCCGTTATATTCGCCGAATGATCTGCGCCGAGCCGCTGGCCGGGCGCGCCAGCGAATTGGGAATCATTCGCCGCGCCCTGGGTGCGGGCGCCAAGCACGCGGGCGTGGTGATCGCCGGGGCCCCCGGAGTGGGCAAGACCTGGCTGGCCCACGAAGTGCTGCGGCGCGCCGAGACGTCCGGGGAGCGGACCAGGTGGATCGTCGGCACCGACTCGGCGCAGGCGCTGCCGCTCGGCGCGTTCATCGGGTCGATGACCGAGGCTCTGAATGAGGTGCAGTCGGATCCGCTGGCCGATGTGCGACGGGTGATCAATTCATTTGTCGCGCAGCAGCGTCAACGCCGTGTGCTGATCGGGGTCGACGACGCGCACCTGTTGGACGGATTGTCCGCGATGGTCGTCCACCAGTTGGCGCAGTCGGGTGGGGTCCGGCTGGTGGTCACCGTACGCATCGGCCTCGACGAACCGGACGCGGTGACGGCGCTGTGGAAAGACGGGCTGTTGGAAAGGCTTGATCTCAAACCGTTTTCGGCCGCGACGACACGCGAGGTCATCGAGAGCAAGCTGGACGGTCCGGTCGATGCGCGCAGCGCGGCGCGGTTCCAGAAGCTGACCGGTGGCAACGCGCTGTTCCTGCGGCAGCTGCTGGCGGACCAGGTGGCCGCCGGGCGGATGCATAAGACGGCCGGGGTATGGATGTGGGACGGCGACGTTGCGGTCTCGGCGAGCCTGTCCGACACGGTGGGCCGTCAGATGGGGCGGCTCAGCCCGGAGGTGGCGATGGTGATCGACACGTTGTCGCAGTGTGAGCCGCTGGCCGTCGAGGTGCTGTGCGATTTGGCGCGGCGCAGCGACCTGGCGGCGGCCGAGCGGATGGGCCTGGTCAGCATCGAACGCACCGGCGCCGGGTTGACGGCCAGACTTGCCCACCCGCTGTTCGGTGAGCTGCGCCGGGCGAGCGCCGGCGAGCTGTATCTGTCGGAAATTCGCGGCAGGCTGGCGGCGCGGCTATGCGACGCCGGCGACGCCGACATACAGGCCACGGTGCGCCGCGCGTTGCTGCGCCTGGAGTCGGACCTCGATCCCGACCCCGGGCTGTACCTGGAATCGGCGCGGCATGCGATGACCCTGCTGGATCTGGACCTGGCCGACCGGTTCGCCACCGCCGCAACGGAAGCCGGTGCGCCCGGGGCGGCGGGGGTGCGCGCCATGAACCTGGCGCTGCTGGGGCGGGGCGAGCCGGCCGAGTCGGCGCTGCGCGCGATGGCCGACGGCGACCTGCCCGACGCCCATCACTGGGCGACCGTGCGGGCGGCCAACCTGATGTGGAATCTCTTCGATCCCAACGGCGCGGTCGAGATCCTCGATGGGCTTGCCGCGCTTGATTCCGAGACCCCCGCCCAGCGAGCGGAGCGGTTGGCCGTGCAGGCGTGCCTGGATGCGGTGGCGGCGCGCTGCGAAACCGCGGCCGCAAATGCCCGGGCCGCCTTGGGTTTCCCTGACCTGCCCGGCTTCCATAGGATGATGGCCTCGCTCGCGCTGATCATGGCGATGGGGGCGCTGGGTCAGGTCGATGAGCTCACCGGCGTGGCGGAGCAGACGCTGCGGCGTGCGACGACGTCGTTTCAGGCATCGCATATGCGGTTCTGGTTCGGCGCCGTCTACGGCCGCGCCTGCCGGCTGACCGGTCGGATCGACGAATTTGTCAGCACGGCAGGGCAACTGGCCGAATCATCCCGTGACATCCCCGGCCTGGCGTACGCCAACCTGGCGCTACTTTCGGGCACCGCCGAGCTGGCTCGCGGCGCCGTCGCCGAGGCGGCCCGGCTGGTGCACGAGGCGGTGGCCGGGGTGCAAACACACTATGTGACAACCGGTTTGCGACCAGCGAGCTATTTCGCGTTGGCCGAGGCGCACGCCAAGCTCGGGCAGGCCTTCGATGCGAACGACGCGGCCGCCGCGGCGCGGTCCTGCGTGCCCGCCGACTTTCTGTTCATGCACACCGGCCTGTCCCTGGCCGAGGGGTGGGCGATGGCGGCGAGCGGCCGGCTGGGCGAGGCCGTGGCATCCGTAACGGAAGCGGCGCGACTGGCCCGCGACCGTGGCCAGCCCACCCACGAGCTGGCCTGCATCCAGGCGGCGGCGCAATGGGGCGACGGCGCGCAGGCGCCGCGGGCGCGGGAGCTGGCCGGCGCGTTGTCGCTGCCGCTGGCCGACGCCGTCGCATCGCACGCGGTGGCGTTGTCGGCCCGCGATGGGGACGGCCTGCTGGCGGCCTCGGCGGCGTACCGGGGGATCGGTGATCGGGTCGCGGCCGCCGATGCGGCGGCGCAGGCTTCCGTGGTGTTCGACGAACACCAACACCATCGCCGCGGGCTGTACGCCGCGGCGGTGGCCAGGGAACTGGCCGATGAGTGCGGTGGCTTGCACACGCCGGCGCTGCACACCCCGACGGGCCTGAAGTTGTCCGGCCGGCAGCGCGCCGTCGTCGAACTCGTGGTGGCCGGCCTGTCCAATCGTGAAATCGCGGAGAAGCTGGTGATGTCGGTGCGCACCGTGGAGGGCCACGTGTACCGGGCCTGCCAGCGGGTGGGGGCGCAGTCGCGCGAGGAGCTGGCGTCCATCATCCGATCGGGCCCCTGCGGCTCGCCCGCGATCTAGAGACCCAGCAGCCGCGCCGAGGCCCACAGCGCGAGCACCGCCACCGCGAGCGAGGCGGGCACCGTGCACACGCCGAGGCGGGTGTATTCGCCGACACCGGCGTCGACGTCGTGCTGCCGTAACACGCGCCGCCACAACAGGTTTGACAGCGAACCGACGTAGGTCAGGTTGGGGCCGATGTTCACCCCGATCAGCACGGCCAACACCGCCACCGGCCCACTCGGCGCCACCAGCGGCAGCAGCACCAGCGTCGCGGGCAGGTTGTTGACGACGTTGGCCAGCACGGCGGCTATCGCGGCGATGGCGAGCAACGCCGGCAGGGCCGAACCCGACGGCAGCACCGCCGACATCGCCCGGTCCATCCCGTTGAGCATGACCGCTTGCACCACGACGCCCAGCGCCAGCACGAACACCAGAAAAGACACATTCACCGAGCGCACGATGTCGGACACCGAGGTGTGCCGGTGGCGCAGGCTGCGCACCGCCAGGACGACGGCGCCGCACAGCGCCACCCAGGCCGGCGCGATCCCCACTGACTGGGCGACCGCGAACCCGGCCAGCGTCAGCGCGACGACCACCAACACGAACACTGGCGGGCGCGGCGGCGCGCCCAGCTGCTCCGGGTCCGGCTGCACCCGCAGGTCCTTGGCGAAGAACCACCGGAAGATCAGGTAGAGGACGGCCACCGCGCCCACCCACGGCGCCGCCATCACCAGAGTGAACTTGGTGAACGAGATGTTGGCGGTGTGGAAGGCCAGCAGGTTGGTCAGGTTCGACACCGGCAGCAACAGCGAGGCGCCGTTGGCCAGATGCGCCGTGGCGTAGGCGTACGGCCGCACCCGGGTGCGCTGTCGCCGCACGGCCGCCAGCACCACCGGGGTCAGCAACACCACGGCGGCGTCCAGGCTCAGCACCGCGGTGATCACCGAGGCGATGACGAACACCCGCCGCAGCAGGCCGCCCGACCCCACCCGTCCCCGCGTGATCGCCGCGCCGGCGGCCTCGAACAGGCCCTCGTCGTCGCACAGCTTGGCCAGCACCAGCACCGCACCCAGGAACGCCACCACGCCGGACAGGTCGGCGACCTGTCTCGCCGCCTGGTGCACCGAGATCGCGCCGACCGCGACCAGGATAAGGGCCGCAGGGACGGCCGCCAGCGCCTCGGGCCAGCCCCCGGGGCGCACGACGGCGAACGCCAGGACAACAGCAAGCAGCAACAGCGCAAGCGTCAGGGCCAACGTCAGAACCGCTTCACTGCCAAGGGTTTTCGCGCCGCCAGACCGTGGGCAGGTGCACCGCGACGCCGTCCTGTGCGGCCAGCTCGTCGAGGATGCCGACGGAGACGTCCAGGTCATCACCCGCATAGGGCAAGGCGCGCAACGGTTTTGTCAGCGGGCGGAAGAAGTCGTCCCAGTGGATGAGGATCACCCGGCGCGCCCCCACCGCGCGCACGGTCTCGGTCCAGTAGTCGACCAGGTATGACCGCGGCTGCAGCCCCAGCTGCCCGACGGACAGGTACACGGCGTCGGCGCGGTGGCCGGCCAGGGCGCCCCTGACGAAGCCGGCACTGCCCTGGATCAGCAGCCGCCGGTCGGTGGACAGGTGGTGCACCAGCGTCGACCAGGATTCCCCGCAGCGGTACGCCGACGCCTTCACCGGCGGGGTCACCGGCTCGTCGATGACGCCGGGGAACCGGTCGGGCGGGCAGTGATGCGATTCGATCAGGGTGACGTCGTAGGCGCCCAACCGAATCGGTTCGCCGTCGACCGCGACGACGATCCGGTTCTCCGGCAGCCCGTACCCGCGCCCGACGTTGGCCGCGGACTGCCCGCCGACCAGCTGCGCGCCGGTGCGATCGGCGACCAGGGCGGAGTCCAGCACGTGGTCGATGTGGGTGTGCACCGGAATGACCGCCGCCAGCCGCGAGACCTTGGCCCGGGCAAGGCATCCGTCGACGCGCGCCGGCGAGGGCGCCACCTTGCCGGCCGCGATCCTGGCCAGGCTCGGCCGGGAGAAGTAGCCGTCGGTCATCAACGCCGACGAGCCGTCGTCGATCAGCAGGGTCGCCACACCCATCCAGGTCACCGAGGGCGCGTTGGCCTGGGCGGCGGGCGCGTTGAACCGGTCCGCATACCGCGCGATGTCGGGCCGCCCAAGTTTCAGCCGCATCAGCAGAAGGCCCCGATCTCGATGCCGGACGCCTCGAGGCGGTCGCGAACGGCGGTGGCGATCTGCACGGCTCCCGGCGAATCACCATGCACGCAAACGGATTCCGCCGTCATAGCAAGCTGCGTGCCGTCGGTCGCGGTGATCTGCCCCGAGGTGACCATGGCGGCCACCCGGTCGGCGATCTCCGCCGGGTCGTGCAGCACCGCGCCCTGCTCCCGGCGGGAAACCAGCCGGCCGTCGGGCCGATAGGCCCGGTCGGCTAAAGCCTCTGCCACCGTGCGTAACTCGCGGCGGGCGGCTTCGTCGAAAAAAGCCGAGCCCGCCATGCCCAGCACCGGCAACCCGGCGTCCACCAGACGCACCGCCTCGGCCACGGCGGCGGCCTGTTCGGGATGGGTCACGATTGTGTTGTACAGCGCGCCATGTGGTTTGACGTAGGACACCGACGAGCCGGCCGCGTGCGCCAGCGCCTGCAGCGCGCCGATCTGATACACCACGTCGGCGATAAGGTCCTCGGCGGCGACGTCGATGAAGCGCCTGCCGAACCCGGCCAGGTCGCGATAGCTCACCTGCGCCCCGATGCGGACCCCACGCGCGGCGGCCGACCGGCATACCCGCAGCAGGCCCGCGGGGTCGCCGGCATGAAAGCCGCACGCGACGTTGGCGCTCGTGACGATGCCGAGCATGGCGTCGTCGTCACCCAGGCGCCAGACGCCGAAGCCCTCGCCCAGGTCGGCGTTAAGGTCGATACCGGCCACCCGCCCAGCTTATGGGGGCGCAGTCGCGCCGGCCTAGGCGAGGAGGCCGTGCGGCGCCCGGCTACTGCGTGGTGACCTTGGCCGCGATCTGCTGGGCGAGGTCGACCGCGGACCCGCCGGGCAGGAAGGAGCCGCAGGTGGCGACGTCGATGACGACGTTGTTGCGCGCGGTCAGCGCCCGCTGGCAAGTCCAGCCGTCGCTGCTGTCCTGAACTTCGGACGTGCTGAGGGTGCCCTCGACCTTGTGGGCCTCGCCTACCGCCCACACGATTTCGGGCTTGCCCGTGGGACGTTCGGAAAACTTGCGATTGGCGCAGGCGAACCACCGTCGCACCGAGGCGTCGTAGAACGTGTTGGCCTTCCGCGCGGACGGGTAGGCGATCACGGCCTGGATGGCGGAGTCGTTGCGGACCGCCGGGTCATCGAAGTTGTCGTCGAAGCGCTGGCCACGCATCGCGGTCCAGCCGGTGTCCGCGTAAACGGCCGCCTGGGCCGGGCCGTCCATTGCCAGGCAGTTCTTGTCGCTGAACGTCGAGCTCCAGTCCCACATGTCCTGCACGCCGTAGCGGAGCCGCATCCCCGCGCTGAGCAGGGAGTTGATCTGGTCCTTGTCGAGCAGCAGCCCATCGAGAGCCGCGGCGGTCAGCGGGGTCTGGGGCACTGGGCCGGAGGTGTCCGCGGGCGACGCGCGGCCGCCGACGACGGTGGTGCAGCCGGCCGTGAGGGCGCACACCGCCGCAAGCGCCAGGAACGCGATTCGCCCGCGCACCACTGCCTCCCGGACGTGGGGCCAATGTGTGCAACCAGCTTATGCGGCGGACTCTCGCCGGCGCCCGATCATCCAGCAGACCGGATAGATCAGAAACGAGATGCTCGCGACGAAGACCGACACCGGCACGCCGGGGCCCCACACGTCGGTGGAGGCGACGACGGAGATGGCGCGCGAGTGCGCGGTGCCGCTGCAGCCGGTGAGGATCGCCCCGCCGGTCAACACCAGAGCGCCGCCAGCCACCGCGTCGCATCGGCGGTTCTGGCCTTGGCCGTTCGCTGCCGCGTCGGTGCCATGCGCACGTCCGATTTCCTCCCGCCGGCCAGTCAGCCGATCCATAATATTAATGAAAACCGTTTCCATTACAAAGCCGCAAGCGGTAGCCCGTACGCGCGGGCCGCGATCCGCTGTAGCCTCACCGAACGTGAGTCCCACACCGCGCCGGCGTGCGACTCTGGCGTCGTTGGCGGATGAGCTCAACGTTTCGCGCACGACGATCTCGAATGCCTTCAATCGGCCCGATCAGCTCTCGCCGGGCCTGCGTGAGCGCGTGCTCGCGACGGCCAAGCGGCTCGGGTACGCCGGCCCCGACCCGGTGGCGCGATCGTTGCGCACCCGCAAGTCCGGCGCGGTCGGGCTGGTGATGGCCGAACCCCTCACCTACTTCTTCAGCGACCCCGCCGCGCGGGACTTCGTCACCGGGGTGGCGCAGTCGTGCGAGGCGCTGGGGCAGGGGCTGCTGCTGGTGGCCGTCGGGCCCAGCCGCAGCCTCAAAGACGGGACGGCCGCGGTGCTTTCGGCCGGCGTGGACGGCTTCGTGGTGTATTCGGTGTGCGACGACGATCCCTACCTGCAGGTGGTGCTGCAGCGCCGGCTGCCGGTCGTGGTGGTCGACCAACCCAAGGGGCTCGCCGGGGTCTCGCGGGTGGGCATCGACGACCGCGCCGCAATGCGCGAGCTCGCCGACTACGTGCTGGGCCTGGGGCACCGCGAGATCGGGCTGCTGACCATGCGGCTGGGCCGGGACCGGCGCCAGGGTCTGGTGGACGCCGACCGGCTGCGCTCACCCGCCTTCGACGTGCAGCGCGAGCGCATCGTCGGCGTGTGGGAGGCGATGACGGCGGCCGGCGTCGACCCCGATTCCCTGACCGTGGTGGAAAGCTACGAGCACCTGCCCGAATCGGGTGGGGCGGCCGCCAAGGTGGCCCTGGAGGCCAATCCGCGGATCACCGCGCTGATGTGCACCGCGGACATCCTGGCCCTGTCCGCCATGGATTACCTGCGCGCGCACGGCATTTACGTGCCCGGCCAGATGACCGTCACCGGATTCGACGGCGTGCCCGAGGCCATCAACCGCGGCCTGACCACGGTGTCGCAATCCAGCCTGCAGAAGGGCCGCCGGTCCGGGGAGCTGTTGTTGAAGCCGCCGCGTTCGGGTCTGCCGGCCGTCGAGCTGCTGGACACCGAGCTGGTCCGGGGCCGCACCGCCGGCCCGCCGGCGTGAGCCGGGCTACTTGGAGTCCTGGTCGCCGATCAGCAGCCGCACGGCCAGGTCCAGCCGCTTGCTGACGTCGGTGGCCGAGGCCCGCCGGGTGAGCCACGCCAGCAGGTTCGACAGCCACACGTCCGAGATCACCCGGGCGATGTGGTACTGGTCCTCGGTCGGTTCGCCGTCGGCCATCGCGCGCGCGAACATCGAATCGATGAGCTTCTCGACCTGGTCGACCTCGCTGGCCGCCGACGCGTCGGCGAACACGTAGGCGCGCGTCATCGCCTCGGTCAGCAGAGGATTGCGTTGCATCGCGCGGTTGAGCTTGCCCACCATGAAGTTGAGCCGCTGGAAGGGCGTGCCACCGGTCATCGCCGTGCGGTCCGTCTTGGCGTCGATGCGGCTGAACTCGCGGCCCAGCGCCGACACCAGCAGGTGCACCTTCGACGGGAAGTACCGGTACAGCGTCCCCACCGCGACATCCGCGCGATCGGCCACCGCCCGCATCTGAACTGCCTCGTAGCCGCCCTTGGAGGCGATGGCCATGGTGGCGTCCAGGATGCGCTTGCGGCGTTCCCGCTGCGCCTCGGACCCCAGTTCGGATTCCGCCAGTACCGCCACGTTTATGACCTCGCGCGGCTGCGCGTCAGACACGCGGCTCGGATTTGCGTTGGCTGGCATGTGACGGTTTGCTCCTGTTCCCGGCGGTTCGTTTGCAAACGATACGCATTCTGCGTGTGAATTTCCCACCTCCATACCGCCGTGGACAAGCGCTGTGCTGCTGTAATGGCGTTCGACTTGACGGTCGATCACTGGCACTATTAGAACACGTTCTAGTCTCCGGAGAGCGGGTTGCGTGCCAACACGTGATGGAGATACCCGCTTGGCGGGCAGATCGGACAATCAGGACAGGGATTCAACCCCCTTGTCACGTCGAGTCAAGGACGCGGAGGTCCTCAGGGTGGTAGCGACCGTCACCGACGAGCAGTTCGCCGCGCGGGCCCTGGTGCGCGACTGGGCCCGCAACACGACGTCGGGGCCGGGCGGCACCGCGGCGATCCGCGACGTGGAGCAGGGCAAGTCCGACGCCTGGCGGCCGGTGTTCTCCCGGCTGGCCGACCTGGGGATCTTCGGCGTCGCGATCCCGGAGGAGTTGGGCGGCGCGGACGGCAGCATCGAAGACCTGTGCGCGATGGTCGAGGAAGCGGCTAAAGCGCTGATCCCCGGGCCGGTGGCCACCACCGCGCTGGCCACGTTGGTGGTCTCCGACCCCGAGTTGTTGGGCGCCCTCGCCTCCGGTGAGCGCTTCGCCGGGCTGGCGCTGGAAGGCGACATCGAGTTCGACGGCGCGACGTCAAAGGCGTCGGGCACCCTGCCGTTCGCGCTGGGTGTCGCCGAGGGCGCCGTGCTGCTGGCACCGGCCGACGGGAAGTGGCTGCTGATCGACACCGGCGGTGAGGGCGTGCAGATCGAGTCCCTGCCTGCCGGCGACTTCTCCCGGCCCTTGGCCCGGGTGCTGTTGAACGCGGCCCCGGCCACCGTGGTGTCGAACACCCGCGCACGGGTCGAGGAGCTGGCCGCGACGGTGCTCGCGGCCGAGGCGGCCGGCATCACCCGCTGGTCACTGGAGACCGCCGTCGACTACGCCAAGGTCCGCGAGCAGTTCGGCAAGCCGATCGGCAGCTTCCAGGCCATCAAGCACATCTGCGCCGAAATGCTGTGTCGCGCCGAGCAGGCCGAGGTGGCCGCCGCCGACGCCGCCCGCGCCGCCGCCGAGGGCGAGGAATCCCAGTTCTCCATCGCCGCGGCCCTGGCCGCGAGCACCGGCATCGCCGCCGTGAAGGCCAACGTCAAGGACTGCATCCAGGTGCTCGGCGGCATCGGCTGCACCTGGGAGCACGACGCGCACCTGTACCTGCGCCGGGCGCATGCCATCGGCCGATTCCTGGGCGGGGCCGAGACCTGGTTGCGCCGCATCACCGCGCTGACTCAGGCGGGTGTGCGGCGCCGGCTGGGGATCGACCTGACCGAGGTCGAGGACCAGCGGGCGGAGATCGCCGCCACCGTCGCCCGGATCGCCGAGCTGCCCGAGGAGAAGCGGCAGGCGGCCCTGGCCGAGGCGGGCCTGCAGGCGCCGCACTGGCCGCCGCCTTACGGGCGCGGCGCGGGTCCGGCCGAGCAGCTGCTGATCGATCAGGAGCTGGCGGCGGCGGGCGTGACCCGGCCCGACCTGGTGATCGGCTGGTGGGCGGCGCCGACCATCCTCGAGCACGGCACGCCGGAACAGGTGGAGCAATTCGTGCCGGGCACGCTGCGTGGTGAATTCCTTTGGTGCCAGCTGTTTTCCGAGCCCGGCGCGGGCTCCGACCTGGCCTCCCTGCGCACCAAGGCGGTGCGCGCTGATGGCGGCTGGCTGCTGACGGGGCAGAAGGTGTGGACGTCGGCCGCGCACAAGGCGCGCTGGGGTGTGTGCCTGGCGCGCACCGATCCCGACGCACCGAAGCACAAGGGCATCACCTACTTCTTGATCGACATGAAATCGCCCGGCATCGACATCCGGCCGCTGCGCGAGATCACCGGTGACTCGCTGTTCAACGAGGTGTTCCTGGACAACGTGTTCGTGCCCGACGAGATGGTGGTCGGCGAGGTTAACGACGGGTGGCGGTTGGCCCGAACGACATTGGCGAACGAGCGGGTCGCGATGGCGAACGGAACGGCGCTGGGCAACCCGATGGAAGAGCTGCTGAAGTTGTTGGCGGCTAGGGATCTCGACGTCGCCGAGCAGGACCGGCTCGGGCGCCTGATCATCCTGGCGCAGACCGGCGCGCTGCTCGACCAGCGGATCGCCCAGCTGGCCGTCGGCGGCCAAGACCCCGGGGCGCAATCGAGCGTGCGCAAGCTCATCGGTGTCCGCTACCGCCAGGCCCTGGCCGAATTCACGATGGATGTCGCCGAGGGCGGCGGACTCGTCGACCGCCGGGCGGACAACGACCGAGCGGTATTCGACTTCCTCAACACCCGCTGTCTGACCATCGCCGGCGGCACCGAGCAGATCCTGCTGACCGTCGCGGCCGAGCGGCTCCTCGGCCTGCCCCGCTAGCCGAGATCGGCCGCGGCGGCGTGCAATTCGCGTAGCTCCTCGCACGCCATCGTGCCCAGCTCGCCGCTTTCGCCGGGTTCGGCCCAGCGGGCGTAGGCCTTCTTGAAAGCCAGCGCACCGAGCTCGGCGGCCAAAACGGCGGTCGACTCCGGTACGCCGCGGACCTGCAGCGCTTCGACCATCGCAAGCGCTAGCCCAATCTGCTTGAGCGCGTTGCGCTCTTGAAGTTCGGCGCTGGCCGCGATCGCGGCCTTGAGCCTCGGCGCGAGTTCCCGGTTGAACGATGTGAACGCCGAAGCCGCCGACTTCAAGCCGGAGCACACGGCGGCCAGCGGTGTCGCATCGGCGGGCGCCGTGGCGATGCCCTCGCGGAGTAGCTGCGCGATCGCGTCCTGGCCGGCCGCCAGCACGTCACGCTTGTCCGGGAAGTGCCGGAAGAACGTGCTTTTCGTAAGCCCGGCGCGCTCGGCGATCTGCGCGACGGTCGTCTGGTCGTATCCGCGCTCGTTGAACAGGTCGAGTGCCGCGGCGACCAAGCGTTCGCGCGCGTCGGGTTGCCAACGGGCCATAGCCTCACCTTAGTGATGCGACCATGGTCCCGTCACTGCTGTATGGTGATGGGACCATGGTCGCATCACTTGAAGGAGCTGCTCGTGCGCGTATTCGTCACCGGTGCCAGCGGAGGAATCGGCTCAGCCGTCGTCTCGGAACTGCTCGCCGCCGGCCATCGCGTCGTGGGCCTGGCCCGCTCCGAGGCGTCGGCTGAGACCATCAGCGGACTCGGCGCCGAGCCGCTGCGCGGCGACATCAACGAACTCGACGTCTTGCGGGAGGCTGCCGGCAACACCGATGGCATTGTCTACCTGGCGTTCTCGCACGACTTCACCAGTACCGGAGACGCGATCGGCGACGAGTCCCGCGCGGTCGCCGCGATCGGCGCCGCGCTCGTCGGCACCGATAAACCGCTGGTGCTGGCGAACGGTACCCCCGCGGTTGCCGGACGTACGAGCACCGAAGACGATCCCTTCAATGTCGACGGGCCGATGGCCGGACGCGGTCGCACCGGGCAATCCGTGATCGAGCTGGCCGAGCGCGGCGTCCGATCTGCCGTGGTGCGGCTACCGCGGTCGGTCCACGACGCCGGCGGGCGCTATGGGTTCGCCGGCCTGCTGATCCAAGCCGCACGCCAGCGCGGCGTGTCGGCATTCGTCGGCGACGGCGCGCAACGCTGGCCTGCTGTACATCGCAACGATGCGGCGTCGTTGTTCCGGCTCGCCCTCGAACAGGCCCCGCCCGGCTCGGTACTGCACGCGGTGGGTGACGAAGGTGACCCCATGCGGGCAATCGCCGAGGTGATCGGTCGCCGGCTCGGGGTACCCGTCGAATCCGCCCCGGCCGGGGCCTTCGGGCCGCTCGGAACGATGTTCGCGGTCGACCAGCCCTCGTCCAGCACCCTGACCCGCCTGCGATTCGGCTGGAACCCCACTGGTCCGAGCCTGCTCGACGACCTGGAGACCGGCGACTACCCGGAGTAGGGGTTAGGAGAACGTGGTGACCGCGCAGGTGCTCGGCGACGTGATGTTGACCCCGGAGTAGACCACCTGGATGTGGCTGCAGGCGATGACGTTGTTGTCGGTTTTGGGCTGGCCGGTCTGCCAATCGGTGGAGTCGATGCGCCCGTTGGTCTGGTACTTCTCCGGCGGGCCCTCACCCATGTAGATGGTGGTGATCTCGTCGGAACCCATCGACTTCATCACCCGCTCGTACTGGCCGTCGGCGTGCGCGTCGAGGTAGGCCAGCCGGTTCGAGGAGCGGATCTCGGTGGTCTGCCGGGCCCACAGGCCGGGCGGAAAGCCGGTCACCCCACCGGGCGTCAGCATGTCCGCCCCGGCGGTGAAGTCGCAGTGGCCGTCGGCCTTGAAGCAATTGAGGATGACGCGCGTCTCCAGTTGATTGGGCCCGTCGAGCGGGAACAGTGTGGTGGCGGTGTTGCTCGACGCCGCGCACACCGCGGCGGGCAGAAACATCGGCATCACTGCGACGACTGCGAATCCCGATACCAGCCGCATCATCGATGCTTCCCTTCCCTCTGACCCCAGGGTGAACTCAACCGCGCGACTATTCGTCGTAGGTGACTTCTACCGAATCAGATTCCGGGTGAGATTGACAGGCCAGAATCAGGCCCTCGTCCAGATCCTGCTGCTCGAGCACGTCGTTGACCTCCATGCTCACGTTGCCCTTGCGCAGCGTGCACGCGCACGCGCCGCAGTGACCCTCGCGGCAGGAGAAGGGCGCGTCGAGGCCCTTGGCCAACAGGACGTCGAGCAGCTTGGCGTTGCGCGGCCATGACACGGTGTGGGTTTCGCCGTCCAGCTCGACCACCGCGGTCGCCGGCGGCTCGTCACCTTCGGCGGTGTCCTCGATCTTCACCGCCGCGAACGGGTCCGACTCCAGCGACTTGAACACTTCGATATGTATCTGCGGCGCAGGCACTTTCAGCATTTCCAGCGCTTCTCTCGCCGAGTCCATGAAGGCGCCCGGGCCGCAGATGTAGACGGGCCGATCCGTGTAGGGGGCGGCCAGCTTGGCCAGCGCGGCCACGCTGGGCAGGCCCTGCAGCGATTCCAGCCAGTGCAACACCGTGAGCCGGTCGGGATATTTGGCCGACAGCTCGCGCAGGGCGTCGGAGAAGATCACCGACCGGTCGTCGCGGTTGGCGTAGACCAGCGTCACCTGCCCGCTGCCCTCGGCCAGCGCCGACTTGCAGATCGACATGATCGGCGTGATCCCGCTGCCCGCGGCCATCAGCAGGAAGTCGTCGCCCAGCGTTTTGGGGACGAAGTTGCCCGACGGGGCGAGCACGTGGATCCGCATGCCCTTGTGCGCGTGGTCGCACAGCCAGTTGGACGCGTAACCGTCCGCGGTGCGTTTGACCGTGACGGTGAGCGCGTCGTCGGTGAACGGCGAGCTGCACAACGAGTAGCAGCGGGCCACCGAGCCGGTGCGCTCGCTGGGAACGCGCAGCGTCAGGAACTGGCCCGGTGCGTACCGTAGCCGCTCGGGCGGGACGGCGGGGTCGCCCGCGTCGTCGGGTACCGCGAACACCAGGGACCGCGCATCGTCGGTCTCGGCGATGACCTCGGCGACCTGTAGTTCAAGGACGTGGTCACCGAGTGGCTCGTCGGGAATCGCCTCGGTCAAGGCCCGTCCCTTCCTTTCGTTGCAACTAGAACATGTTACAGAAAAGTGGATTCGTATCGCTACCAGCCGCAGGAATACCCTGCTCGACACAAATCGGAACGTGTTCTAGTCTCTGGTGTAAGTCCGCTGAGTAAGTCTGGCGCAGGAGGCAAACGTAAGTGACGTCCATTCAACAGCGTGATGCCCAGTCGGTTTTGGCTGGCATCGATGATCTGCTCCCGCAGATTCGCGAGCGCGCTCAGGCGACGGAGGACCTGCGGCGGCTGCCCGACGAGACCGTTCAGGACCTTCAGGATGTGGGCTTCTTCACCCTGTTGCAGCCCGAGCAGTGGGGCGGGCTGCAGTGCGATCCGACGCTGTTCTACGAGGCGGTGCGGCGGCTGGCCAGCGCGTGTGGTTCCACCGGCTGGGTGAGCTCGATCATCGGCGTGCACAACTGGCACCTGGCGCTGTTCGACCAGCAGGCGCAGGAGGAGGTCTGGGGCGAGGACCCCAAGACCCGGGTCTCGTCGTCGTATGCCCCGATGGGTGCCGGCGTGGTGACCGACGGCGGCTACCTGGTCAACGGTTCGTGGAACTGGTCGTCGGGATGTGACCACGCCACGTGGGCGTTCCTCGGCGGTCCGGTGATCAAGGACGGCCGCCCGGTCGATTTCGGCAGCTTCCTGATCCCGCGCAGCGAGTACCGCATCGACGACGTGTGGCATGTCGTCGGCCTGCGCGGCACGGGCAGCAACACCGTCGTCGTCAAGGACGTCTTCGTGCCGCGGCACCGGTTCCTGTCCTACAAGGCGATGAACGACGGCACCGCGGGCGGATACGAGAACAACACCGCCGCGGTATACAAGATGCCTTGGGGCACAATGCATCCCACCACGATCTCGGCGCCGATCGTCGGCATGGCCTACGGCGCGTACGACGCGCACGTCGAGCACCAGGGCAAGCGGGTGCGCGCCGCGTTCGCCGGTGAGAAGGCCAAGGACGACCCGTTCGCCAAGGTCCGCATCGCCGAAGCGGCCAGCGACATCGACGCGGCCTGGCGCCAGCTCAGCGGCAACGTCGCCGACGAGTACGCGCTGCTGTCGGCCGGCAAGGAGATCCCGTTCGACCTGCGTGCCCGCGCTCGCCGCGACCAGGTGCGCGCCACCGGCCGCGCGATCGCCTCCATCGACCGGCTGTTCGAGGCTTCCGGTGCCACGGCTCTGGGCAATGACCAACCGGTGCAACGGTTCTGGCGCGACGCGCACGCCGGTCGGGTGCACGCGGCCAACGACCCCGAGCGGGCCTACCAGATCTTCGGGAACAACGAGTTCGGGTTGCCGCCCGGCGACACCATGGTCTGATCCATGACGGTCTCTCAGTCCAAGACCGAGGAATTGACCTTCGAGTCCACCTCGCGCTTCGCAGAGGTGGACGTGGATGGGCCGCTGAAGCTGCACTACCACGAGGCGGGCGTGGGTAACGACCAGACGGTGGTGCTGCTGCACGGCGGCGGCCCGGGCGCGGCGAGTTGGACCAACTTCGCGCGCAACATCCCGGTGCTGGCGCAGCGCTTTCACGTACTGGCCGTCGACCAGCCCGGCTACGGCCACTCCGACAAGCGCGCCGAGCACGGGCAGTTCAACCACTACGCGGCGCGGGCGCTCAAGGGCCTCTTCGACCAGCTCGGTCTGGGACGTGTTCCGCTGATTGGGAATTCGCTGGGCGGTGGCACCGCGGTCCGCTTCGCGCTCGACTACCCGGACCGGGCCGGACGCCTGGTGCTGATGGGGCCGGGCGGGGTGAGCGTCAACCTGTTCGCGCCCGACCCGACCGAGGGCGTCAAGCGGCTGGGCAAGTTCTCCGCCGAGCCCACCCGCGAAAACCTCGAGGCGTTCCTGCGGGTGATGGTCTACGACCAGAAACTGATCACCGACGAATTGATCGACCAGCGGTTCGAATTGGCCAGCACGCCCGAATCGCTGACGGCGACGCGCGCGATGGGAATGTCGTTCGCCGGAGCCGATTTCGAGCTCGGCATGATGTGGCGCGAGGTGCATCGGCTGCGTCAGCCGGTGCTGCTGATCTGGGGGCGCGAGGACCGGGTCAACCCGCTGGACGGGGCGCTGGTCGCGCTGAAAACCATTCCGCGCGCGCAGCTTCACGTTTTCGGGCAATGTGGGCACTGGGCGCAGGTGGAGAAGTTCGACGAGTTCAACAAGCTCACCATCGATTTCCTGGGAGGTGCGCGATGAGCATCCGCTCTCTGGGTTACCTGCGTATCGAGGCCACCGACATGGCGGCCTGGCGCGAGTACGGCCTGAAGGTCCTCGGCATGGTCGAGGGCAAGGGCGCGACCGAAGGTGCGCTGTATCTGCGGATGGACGATTTCCCGGCCCGGCTGGTCATCGTGCCCGGGGAGCAGGACCGGCTGATCGAGGCGGGCTGGGAGTGCGCGAATGCGGCTGGCCTGCAAGAGATTCGTAACCGGCTGGACGTCGAGGGCACGCCCTACAAGGAGGCCACCGCCGCCGAACTGGCCGATCGCCGGGTCGACGAGATGATCCGGTTCTCCGACCCGTCCGGAAACTGCCTGGAGGTCTTCCACGGCGCCGCCTTGGAGCACCGCCGCGTGGTCAGCCCGTACGGCCACAAGTTCGTCACCGCCGAGCAGGGCCTGGGGCACGTGGTGCTGACCACCCGCGACGACGAAGAGACACTGCACTTCTACCGCGATGTGCTGGACTTCAAGCTGCGCGACTCGATGCGGCTGCCGCCCCAGGTGGTCGGCCGGCCCGCCGATGGCCCGCCGGCCTGGCTGCGGTTCCTGGGCTGCAACCCTCGCCACCACAGCCTGGCCTTCATGCCCGGACAGACCCCCAGTGGCATCGTGCACCTGATGGTCGAGGTCGAAGAGGCCGACGACGTCGGGCTGTGTCTGGACCGGGCGCTGCGTAAGAAGGTGCCGATGTCGGCGACCCTGGGCCGCCACGTCAACGACCTGATGCTGTCCTTCTACATGAAGACACCCAGCGGATTCGATATCGAATTCGGCTGCGAGGGACGGCAAGTCGAAGACGATGACTGGATCGCCCGGGAGAGCACCGCGATCAGCCTGTGGGGCCACGACTTCAGCGTCGGCTTCAAGGGGTAATTTCGAGGTTATGACTGCCGCGCCGATCGACCCGCGCACGTTCCGTAGCGTGCTCGGCCAGTTCTGCACCGGGATCACCATCATCACCACCGTGCACGACGACGCCCCCGTCGGCTTCGCCTGCCAGTCCTTTGCGGCGCTGTCTTTGGACCCGCCGCTGGTGCTGTTCTGCCCCACCAAGGTGTCCCGGTCGTGGAAGGCCATCGAGGCCAGCGGCCGGTTCTGCGTCAACATGCTGACCGAACAGCAGAAGCACGTCTCGGCCCGATTCGGCTCCAAGGAGTCCGACAAGTTCGCCGGAATCGACTGGCACCCCTCCGAGCTCGGCTCGCCGATCATCGACGGGTCGCTGGCCTACATCGACTGCACGGTGGCTTCCGCGCACGACGGGGGCGATCACTTCGTGGTTTTCGGTGCGGTGCAGTCGCTTTCGGAGGCACCAAAGATCAAGCCCCGGCCGCTGTTGTTCTATCGCGGCGAATACACCGGGATCGAGCCGGACAAGACGACGCCGGCGCAGTGGCGCGACGATCTGGAAGCGTTCCTGACCACCACCACGCAGGACACCTGGCTCTGAGCTGTCCCGGTCGTATCCCGTGTCTGACGACTGGTAAGCCGGGGTATGTAATACGACGAGGTCGGTAGATCACCCCAGCCCGGGAAGGCGGGTCGTCGTTGATTCGGTTCGGATGCGTGGCTTTGCTCGTCGCCGTTTCGGCGGTATCGGCATTCCTGGCGATCACGGGATCGTGGGGTTGGTGGATCGTCGCGACGATGGTTGCGGCGGTAGCCGCCGTAGGCTCTTACGACCTCATCCAGCGTGAGCACTCCGTTCTGCGGAACTACCCGGTGCTGGGGCATCTGCGGTTCATGTTGGAGGCGCTGCGCCCGGAAGTGCAGCAATACTTCGTTGAACGCAACTTCGACGGCCGGCCATTCGACCGCGACGTCCGCTCGCTGATCTACCAGCGCGCCAAGGGGACAGTCGCCGAGCAGTCATATGGCACCGAGCGCGACATCGATTGGGACGGCTACGAATACCTGGTTCACTCGACGGCCCCGGTCGAACCGCCGCCGGAACCCTATCGGGTTCGAATCGGTGGACCCGACTGCACGCAGCCCTACGACATCGCGCTGATGAACATCTCGGCGATGAGTTTCGGTTCGCTGTCCGGTAATGCGCTGCGGGCGCTGAACAACGGCGCACGCAAGGGTCGCTTCGCGCATGACACGGGCGAAGGTGGGCTGACGCCGTACCATCTCGGCGGTGCGGACGTGATCTGGGAAATCGGATCCGGTTACTTCGGAACCCGGACCAAGGACGGTGCGTTCGATCCAGTTCAGTTCGCGGACAAGGCCGCTCACGAGTTGGTGAAGTGCATCTCGATCAAGCTGAGTCAAGGCGCGAAGCCTGGCATCGGTGGCGTCCTTCCAGCCGCGAAGGTCAGCAGGGAGATCGCCGCCTACCGCGGTGTGCCGATGGGTGAGAAGTGCATCAGCCCGGCGGCACACTCGGAGTTCGCCACTCCGCGCGAGCTGATCAGCTTTGTGGCGCGGCTGCGTGAGTTGGCCAAGGGCAAGCCGGTGGGCTTCAAATTGTGTGTCGGGTCGAGGACCGACGTGCTGGGAATCTGCAAGGCGATGCTCGCGGAGCGGGTGACGCCCGATTTCATCATTGTCGACGGCGCCGAAGGCGGTACCGCCGCCGCGCCGCTGGAATACGAAGACCACGTTGGTCTGCCCCTCACCGATGGGCTGATGATCGTGCACAACGCGCTGGTCGGTACGGGCCTGCGCGACCGCATCCGAATAGGCGCGAGCGGCAAGGTCGCAACCGGAAACGACATCGTCAAACGTCTCATCCAGGGCGCGGACTACACCAACTCCGCCCGGTCGATGATGATGGCGGCAGGCTGCATCCAATCCCAGCGATGCCATACCAACCGCTGCCCGGTCGGGGTGGCAACCCAAGACCCGGCCCGGGCGCGCGCACTGGACGTCGCGGACAAAAGCGAGCGCGTATACCGCTACCAGCGGGCGACCGTCGCACAGGCGATGCTGATCATGGGGTCGATGGGTGTCTCCGACCCGTCCATGTTGAACCCCCACATGCTGCGCAAGCGCGTCTCGGCCGTCGAACAACGCTCGTATGCCGAGCTTTACGAATGGCTGCCGACCGGCGGGCTGCTGGATCATGCCCCTGCCACCTGGCGGTCAGATTGGGACGCGGCCGATCCCGACTCGTTCGCTCCGGCCGGGACTTCGCGTCCAACGATCTGCTAGAGACGCCCTGCTCTGCCTCCGATGTTTCGCACGCGCTCGGGCGGGAATGCGTGACGCATGCACGCGACCGCGCCTTCACAGGTCCGTACGGCCCGGGGCACCCGGACGCTGGTCGACTATCTCAATACGCAAATCGATCGGACAGAGGCGGGCGACGTCGCTCTGCGCCATGGTGAAGGCGACGACACCATTCACGACACCCGGGTGGCGATCCGGCGGTTGCGCAGCACACTGCGAGTGTTCGCCAAGGCGCTGGACGCATCGGAAATCGAGGGTATGGAAACCGAACTCAAGTGGTTTGCCGGACTGCTCGGCGATGTTCGCGATTGCCAAGTCCAACGCGCCCGGTTCGACCGGGTGCTCGACGCCATGCCCGACGAACTGATACTGGGTCCAGTCAGATCGCGGATCGGCAGTCATTTTGCGTCCATCGAGCTTCCGGCACGCGAACACGTGAGGGAGACAATGGAATCCGCGCGCTACCAGAGCATGATGGCCGCGCTACGACGCTGGCGCACCGAACCTCCCATTGCCGGGGCCGTGACGGCCGGAACGCTGCGACAGCGGGCGCGCCGTGCACAGCGCAAGGCCGACCGGCGGTTGGCGGCCGCGCTCGAATCGGAAGAAGCCGCACTGCTGCACCGTGCGCGCAAAGCGGCCAAGCGTGCCCGGTACGCCGCCGAACTCTGCGATTCTTTGGGCAAGCGAAATCGCGCCAAACGAACCATCAAGCGTTACAAGCGGATACAAAGCACGCTGGGCGACCATCAGGACTCCGTGGTCGCCGCGGAAGCGCTCCGCAGGATGGGATCGGCGGCGGGAACCACGGTCGGAGAGAACGGCTTTACCTTTGGCATGATGTATGCGCGCGAACAGCAGATCGCTCGCCAATGCCGTCGCGATGCCCGGCAGCTCTGACGGGCGAACGGGGCCGTGGCAAAAGCGGCAATGATTATCGCGTGTCGCGATAGTCGGAGGATTTGCCGTGCCGGGGCAGGTCGGCGTCGGTTGGCTGCTCCCCCCTCCACCCGGTATCGCGCTCGGCGCCGGATTGATCCGTAGCCGCGCCCCGGTCGGCGTCAACCCTCGGGTCGACCTTGTCGGCGCGCTCCCATTGCTCTTGGACCTCTTCGCGCGATGTCGCGGCTTCGCTTTGGTGCGCTCCCGCCCGGCTCTGCAGTCGCGCCGCCTCCGCGGCCTTGGCATCGGCCTCCGCCTGCGCGGCACGCGCCTTTGCTGCCGTCTCCGCGGCAAGCGCTTCACGGCGTTCGACTTTCTCCGTCTGCACACTGGCCTCTTGACGGATCTGTGCGGCTTGGCGCTGACGGCGCTGGATCGTGGCCCTCCTGGCCACGATGATCAGGACAACAATCAACACGACTGCTACTGCGGCGATGACAATCCAGGCGATCTGGTTGGTACTCATGGCGAGCTCCGTTTGATGAATCGATCTTTGCTATTTACGGGCTGGCCCGTCCTAGCCGATTGCCCTCTTCGGCACGAATCAAACAAGTTCGACGATTACCGCGAGGCCAGCCACGTCTCGCCGAGGGCCTCCTGATCGCAATCGGCCTTAGGAAAATTCGAACCCACCAGGATGTTGAGACTCGCCCGCTCGGACAGAATGGTGTCATGACGCTGGACCTGGACGGGTACTTCGACCGGATCAACTACCGCGGCGCCGCCGAGCCGACCCTCGAGGTGCTGCAGGACCTGATGACCGCGCACACGGGGTCGATCCCGTTCGAGAACCTCGATCCGCTGATGGGCGTACCGGTCGACGACCTGAGCCCGGAAGCCCTGACCGACAAGCTGGTCCGCCGGCGCCGCGGCGGTTACTGCTACGAGCAAAACGGCCTGATGGGGTACGTGCTAACCGAGATCGGGTTCCGCGTGCGGCGGTTGGCCGGCCGGGTGGTCTGGATGCTGGCGCCCGACAGCCCCGTGGGCGCCCAGACACACACGGTGCTCGCGGTGACGTTCCCGGGATCGCAGGGTTCGTTCCTGGTCGACGTCGGGTTCGGTGGCCAGACGCTGACCTCACCCATTCGCTTGCAGACCGGGAACGCGCAGCAGACCACGCACGAGCCGTACCGGCTCAACGACCGCGGCGACGGCCTGGTCCTGCAAGCCCTGATCCGGGACGAGTGGCAACCGCTCTATGTGTTCGGCACCCAGACCGCGCCGCAGGTCGATCTGCGGGTGGGCAGCTGGTATGTGTCCACGCACCCGTCGTCGATCTTCGTGACCGGCCTGACGGTCGCGCTGACCACCGACGACGCCCGCTACAACCTGGCCGGGCGGAACCTGACCATTCACCGCGCCGACGGCAGCGAGAAGATCCGCCTGGATGACGCGGCGGCGGTCGTCGACGTGCTCGGCGAGCGGTTCGGCATCGATGTGGCGGCCATCGGCGACCACGGTGCGCTCGAGGCGCGCATCGCGCAGGTGCTCGACGCGTAGGCGTCCGCCGCTCTGGCTAGCGGGCCGGGAGCCAGGGACCGAGGCGCCGCACCGCTTCCTCGATGTCGTTCGTCGGCCCCGCGAAGGACAGCCGCACGTACGAATTGCCGCGCGCGGTGTCGAAGTCGATGCCCGGTGCGATCGCAACGCCGGTCTCTGCCAACAACTTTGAACAGAACTCCATCGAGTTGTCGGTAAAGTCCGAGACGTCGGCGTACACGTAGAAGGCGCCGTCGGTCGGGGCCAGCCGTTCGATGCCGATGCTGCGCAACCCGTTTAGCACCAGCGAGCGATTGGTCGCGTAGTGATGCAGGTGGCCGTCGGCCTCGGCGGTGGCCGCCGGGGTGAAGGCCGCCACCGCGGCGAGTTGGGACAGCACGGGCGGGCAGATGGTGAAGTTGCCGGTGAGGCAATCCACCGCGCGGCGCAGCTCGGGCGGCACCAGAAGCCAGCCCAGCCGCCAGCCCGTCATCGCGTAGTACTTGGAAAAGCTGTTGACGACCACCGCATTTCGCGAGGTCTGCCACGCGCAGCTGGTCTGGGGTGCCCCTTCGTAGACCAGGCCGTGGTAGACCTCGTCGCTGATCAGCCGCGCTCCGGACGCGTCGCACCAGGACGCGATGGCGGCAAGCTCCGCGGGCTCGATGACCGTGCCCGTCGGGTTGGCCGGGCTCGCCACGATGACGCCCTGCACCGGCCGGTCGAGCTCGGCGAGCATCTGCGCGGTCGGCTGGAAACGCGTCTCCGGGCCGCAGGGGATCTCCACCACCTCGCACCCCAACGCCGACAAGATGTTTCGGTAGCACGGGTAGCCGGGGCTGGCCAGCGCCACCCGGTCACCGACGTCGAAGCACGCCAGGAAGGTGAGCAGGAAGCCGCCCGAGGAGCCCGTGGTGATCACCACCGCGTCGGGTTGGACGTCGAGCCCGTGCTGGCGCTGATAGTCCGCGGCGATCGCGGTGCGGAGCTCGGGGGTGCCCAACGACACCGAGTAACCCAGGTCGTTGGAATGCACGGCGGCGGCCGCGGCCGCGCGCACCGGCTCGGGCGCCCCCACGCTGGGCTGGCCCGCCGACAGGTTTACCAGGTCGCCGTGGCTGCGCTGGCGTTCCGCGGCCGCCAGCCAGACATCCATCACATAAAACGGTGGGATGCCGGCGCGCAGCGAGACACGGTCGGTCACGGCGTCTTGAGTACCTCGGATTCCAGTCGCCTAAGCAATTCTTGCGACGAATCCAGCAGGTGCGCACTGCCGTGGGCACGCTTGAAGTACAGGTGCATGTCGTGTTCCCAGGTGATCGCGATGCCGCCGTGCAGCTGGATGCCCTCGGCGGCCACCGTGTTCAGCGCCTCGGTGGCGGCCAGGCGGGCGGCGGCGGCGTTGGTGGGAGTGGGGTCATCGCACGCATCGGCGACGACGGTCTTCGCGGCGGCGACGGTGACGTACAGGTCGGCCATCCGATGCTTGAGGGCCTGGAAGCTGCCGATCGGCCGGCCGAATTGCACTCGGTCCTTTGCGTATTCGACGGTCAGTTCCAAACAGCGCTCGGCGGCGCCGATCTGCTCGGCGGCCAGCAGGACGGCCGCCATGTCCGCCAGCCCCGGGTCGGTGCCGATCGACTCGGTCTCCTCTGGTGTCAGTCGCGCCAGGTGCCGGGTCGGGTCCATGGTGGTGACGGGCTCCGCACCGAATCGCGTCCACCTGCTCACCTTGCCGTCCTGGACGGCGACCACGACGTCGGCGACATCGCCGTTCACCACGTAGTCGGCATCGAGCACCAGGGCGCCGATCGAGGTTCCCTCGGCGAGGCCTTCCAGCGTCGTGGCGTCCGGCTCGGTTGCGCTCAGCAGCGCCAGCTCGGCCAGCGTGGTGCCCAGCAGCGGGGAGGGCACCAGGGCGCGGCCGAGCTCCTGCAAAACGGCTGCGGCGTCGGCTAATTCGCCGCCCGCGCCGCCCAACTCCTCGGGTATCACCAGGGCCGCGGCGCCGACCTGCTCGCACAGCAGCTGCCACAGTGATTCGTCGTAGCCGCGGTCGGATTCCATGGCCGCGCGCACGGCCGCCGGGCCGGCGTGCTTGGCTACCAGGGCGGCGACGGTCTCGTGGAGTAGCTCGCGTTCTTCAGTCATGGGCGCCGCTCCTCCATTGCTACGTTCTGCATCGTCGCGGCGCGAGTGGTACTCATAGCGCCTCCAGCACTCGCCGCCGATGCTCCTCCGGTGTCCCCCAGGCCGACCGCAATGCCTGCACGCGCAGCAGCAACAGCGACAGGTCGTGTTCCTGGGTGAAACCGATTGCGCCGTGGGTCTGCAACGCCGAGCGCGCCGCCAGCAGCCCCGCCTCGGAGGCGGCCGCCTTGGCCGCGCTGACGTCGCGCGGGTTCATCGTCAGCGCCGCGCCGTAGATCAGCGGCCGGGCCAGTTCGATGGCGATGTGCACGTCGGCGAGCTTGTGCTTGATCGCCTGATACGAGCCGATCACCCGGCCGAACTGGGTGCGTTGCTTGGCGTACTCGACCGCGCCGTCGCGCAGCGCCTCGGCCGCACCGATCAGCTGGGCCGCGGTGGCCAGTGCGCCGAATTCGTAGGCGCGCTTGACGTCTGCCTGCCACGCCGTGCCGGTGGCGGTCACGTCGGAAAGCGTCCGGCTGGGGTCGACCGACTCGTGGACCTCGCCCGGTGTCGCTTCGGTGACACCGTCCTCGCCGGCCAGTAGCACCAGGCCGGCGACGTCGGCGTCGACGGCACGCGGTGTCTGCGGCGGCAGCGCGACGGTGGCGATCAGCTCACCGGACGCCAATCCGGCGCAGCGCTCGGCGTGATCGTCAGAGGCGAGCAATAGCGGTGCCACGGCGATGGATTCGGCCACCGGTCCCGGCACGCACCAATGCCCGAGGCGCTCGATCGCGACGACGAGGTCGACCGGATCGGCCTCGATGCCGTCGAACTTCTCCGGCACGGCCAGGGCGGTGACGCCGAGGTTGGCCAGCTGCTCCCACACCTTGCGGCCCGGCGCCGTATCGCCCGCGGACCACGCGCGCACCGCACCGGGCAGATCCGCCGCGCCGAGCGCGGCGTCGATGCTGGCCGCGAAGTCGCGCTGCTGTTCGTCTAGCGCAAATTTCACTTCTTGCCCCCGGACTTCTCGCGCGGCAGGCCCAGCAGCCGCTCGGAGATGATGTTGCGCTGAATCTCGTTGGTGCCGGCGTAGATCGGGCCGCCCAACGCGAACAGCAGGCCCTCGGTCCACCGGCTGGTGAGCTCGCCGTCGGCGGCGAGCAGGTCGAGCGCGGTCTGGTGCAGTTCGACGTCGAGGTCAGACCAGAACACCTTGGTCACCGACGATTCGGCGCCCAGCTCGCCGCCGAGGGCCAGCCGGGTCACCGTGCCGAGGGTCTGCAGCCGGTAGGCCTGCGCCTTGATCCAGCCGTCGGCGACCCGGTCGGCGAACGCGTCGGGAGAGCCACTGTCCTTCCACAGCTGCACCAGTCGCTCCGCGGTGGCCAGGAAGCGGGCCGGGCTGCGCAGTGACATGCCGCGCTCGTTGCTCGAGGTGCTCATGGCCGCCCGCCAGCCCTCGTGCGGGGTGCCGATCACGTCCGCGTCGGGCACGAAGACGTCGTCGAGGAAGATTTCGCCGAACCCGGTGTCGCCGCCCAGCTGGACGATGGGCCGCACCGTGACGCCCTGGGCCTTCAGGTCGAACATGAAGTAGGTCAGCCCGTTGTGCCGCTCGGCGCCGGGGTCGGAGCGGAACAGCCCGAAACCGCGCTCGGCGAACGGTGCCCGCGAGCTCCAGATCTTCTGCCCGTTGAGCAGCCAGCCGCCGTCGGTCTGGGTGGCGGTGGACCGCAGCGACGCCAGGTCGCTGCCCGACTCGGGTTCCGACCACGCCTGCGCCCAAATCTCCTCGCCGCTGGCCATTTTCGGCAGGATGCGGTCGCGCTGTTCCTCGGTGCCGTGCGCGAACAGCGTCGGCGCCAGCATCGAGGTGCCGTTGGCGCTGGCCCGGCCGGGCGCCCCGGCGCGGAAGTACTCCTCCTCGAATACCACCCAGTGCAGCAGCGGCGCGTCACGGCCCCCGTACTTCTTCGGCCAGGTAATCACCGAGAGCCCGGCGTCGAACAGCACGCGATCCCAATGCCGGTGCTGTTCAAAGCCTTCAGCGTTGTCGTATGACTTCGTCGGGATCGAATCGGCGTTGGCCGACAAGAAGTCCCGCACCTCGGCCTGGAAGGCCAAGGTGTCTTCGTCGAGTTCCAGATCCATTAGTCCTGCTCTCGCAGTTGTGGTTTGACCACCTTGCCGCCCGCATTGCGCGGCAACGCGTCGACGAACCGCACCGACCGCGGTGCCTTGAAGTTCGCCAGATGCTCACGGGTGTAAGCGATCACGGATTGTTCGTCGAGTTGGGCGCCGGGACGGGTCACCAGGTACGCCCGGCCTACTTCGCCGAGCCGCTCGTCGGGAACCCCGATCACGGCGGCGTCGGCCACGCCGTCCATGCGCGCCAGCACCTGCTCGACCTCGGCGGGGTAGACGTTGAATCCACCGCAGATGTACATGTCTTTCAGCCGGTCGGTGATCCGCAGGTTGCCGGCGGCGTCGACGGCGCCGATGTCACCGGTGTGCAGCCACCCGTCGGCGTCGATGGCGGCCGCGGTGGCCTCCGCGTCTTCGAGGTAGCCCAGCATCACGTTCGGTCCGCGCAGCAACACCTCGCCCGATTCCCCGGGTGGGTCGGCGTCGATGCGCAGTTCGAAGTCGGCGAACGGGCGTCCGCAGGTGGTGGCCACGGTGACGGCGTCGTCGTCGGCGCGGCACATGGTTCCCATGCCGTTGGCCTCGGTCAGCCCGTAGGCGGTCAGCACGATGTCGATGTCGAGTTCGGACTGCATGCGCTCGACGAGCACGACCGGCACGGTCGCGGCACCGGTCACCGCGAACCGCAGTGAGCTCAGGTCGTAGTCGTTGCGTGCCGGGTGGTCCAGCAGCGTCTGGTAGATGGTGGGCGGCCCGGGCAGCACCGTGATGCGGTGTCGCTCAATGGCTTGCAGCGCGCGCAGCGGATCGAAGGTCAGGTGGGGGATCAGCGTCGCGCCGGTCTGCAGGCAGGCCAGGATGCCGGCCTTGTAGCCGAAGTTGTGGAAGAACGGGTTGATGCACAGGTAGCGGTCGTCACTGGTGATCTTGCCGTTGGCCGCCCAGGCCGCCGAGGCGGACAGCGACTGCCGGTGCGCGCACAGCACGCCTTTGCTGCGGCCGGTGGTACCGGAGGTGAAGAGGATGTCGCTGACGTCATCGGGTACGACGGCAGACGCGCGAGCGGCAACCGCGTCGAGGTCGCTGCCGCGCGCGACGAATTCGTCCCAGGTTCCCGGAACAGGATCGTCTGCGTCGATCGGTATCCGCACGACGTGCCGCAGCGCGGGCAGCGCCGCACGGTCCAGGTCGGCGATGCGATCGTTGCCGAGGAATCGGCCCATCCCGAAGAGCACGGGCGCGCGGGTGCGGGCCAGGATGTCGCTGGCCTCGGCGGCGGTGTAGCGGGTGTTCAACGGCACCATCGCCGCCCCGGCGTGGTGGATCGCCAGGCAGGCCACCACCCAGTGCCAGGTGTTCGGCGACCAGACGGCCACCCGGTCGCCCGCCCGCACACCGAGGTCGATCAGGGCGGCGGCGGCCCGGTGCACTTCGTCGCGCAGCGCGGCCGCGGTGAAGGACCGTTCGTCGGTGATCAACGCGTCGTGATCGGGGAGCTGGCCCGCGAAACGATCCAGCGCCGCGGGCACCGTGCGCGGATCGTTGGTCATCGAATGCTCCTAGAGAGTTCCGCCCGCGAAGCGCAGTCACCGACGGCCTAACAAAGCAAGTGCTTGGTAGGTTAGCCTACAGGGCATGCAGGAGGTCGAGGAGTTCCGGGCGGAGGTCCGTCAGTGGCTCGCCGACAATCTGGTCGGCGAATTCGCAGCTCTCAAGGGCCTCGGTGGGCCCGGACGCGAGCACGAGGCGTTCGAGGAGCGCCGGGCATGGAACCAGCACCTCGCCGAGGCGGGCCTGACCTGCCTGGGCTGGCCGGTCGAGCACGGCGGCCGCGGGCTGTCCACCGCGCACCGGGTGGCGTTCTACGAGGAGTACGCCAAGGCCGACGCCCCGGACAAGGTCAACCACTTCGGCGAGGAGCTGCTCGGTCCCACGCTGATCGCCTTCGGGACGCCCGAGCAGCAGCAGCGCTTCCTGCCGCGGATTCTCGACGTCACCGAGCTGTGGTGCCAGGGCTATTCGGAGCCCGGCGCCGGCAGTGACCTGGCCAACGTGGCGACCACCGCCGAACTCGACGGCGACGAGTGGGTGATCAACGGCCAGAAGGTGTGGACGTCGTTGGCGCACTGGGCGCAGTGGTGCTTCGTGGTCGCACGCACCCTGAAGGGGTCCAAGCGCCACGCCGGGCTGTCGTATCTGCTGGTGCCGCTGGATCAGCCGGGCGTGGAAGTCCGCCCGATCATCCAGCTGACCGGCGACTCGGAATTCAACGAGGTGTTCTTCGACGACGCCCGCACCGAGGCCGGCCTGGTGGTCGGCGAGCCCGGTGACGGCTGGCGGGTAGCGATGGGGACGCTGACCTTCGAGCGCGGCGTGTCGACGCTGGGACAGCAGATCCGTTACGCCCGTGAGCTTTCCAACCTGGCCGAGCTCGCCCAGCGCACCGGTGCGGCCGACGACCCGTTCATTCGCGAGCGGCTGACCCGGGCGTGGACCGGACTGCGCGCCATGCGCAGCTACGCGCTGGCCACCATGGACGTGGAGCAGCCCGGCCAGGACAACGTGTCGAAGTTGTTGTGGGCCAACTGGCATCGCGATCTGGGCGAGCTGGCCATGGACGTCATCGGCAAGCCGGGACTCACGCTGACCGACGGCGAGTTCGACGAATGGCAGCGGCTGTTCCTGTTCACCCGCGCCGACACCATCTACGGCGGATCCAACGAGATCCAGCGCAACATCATCGCCGAGCGGGTGCTCGGCCTACCCCGAGAGGTCAAAGGATGAGTCTGTCCGAAGCTCCGAAAGAGATTGCCGGACACGGGCTTCTGCAGGGCAAGGTGGTGGTCGTGACCGCGGCCGCGGGCACCGGCATCGGCGCGTCAACGGCACGACGGGCGCTGGCCGAGGGTGCCGACGTGGTGATCTCGGATCACCACGAACGCCGGCTGGGGGAGACCGCCGACGAGCTCGCCGCACTGGGACAGGGCCGGGTCGAAAGCGTGCTGTGCGACGTGACATCCACCGCGCAGATCGATGGGCTGTTCGCGTCGGCCACCGCGCGGATGGGACGCATCGACGTCCTGGTCAACAACGCCGGGCTGGGCGGGCAGACACCGGTGGTCGACATGACCGACGAGGAATGGGACCGCGTCCTGGACGTCACCCTCACGTCGGTGTTTCGCGCCACCCGTGCGGCGCTGCGCTACTTCCGCGAGGCGCCGCACGGCGGGGTGATCGTCAACAACGCCAGTGTCCTGGGCTGGCGGGCCCAGCACTCGCAAGCGCACTATGCCGCCGCCAAGGCGGGCGTGATGGCGCTGACCCGTTGCAGCGCAATCGAAGCCGCGGAGTACGACGTGCGGATCAATGCGGTGTCGCCGAGCATCGCGCGGCACAAGTTCCTGGAGAAGACGTCGTCGTCGGAGTTGCTCGACCGGCTGTCGGCCGGCGAGGCCTTCGGGCGGGCCGCCGAGCCGTGGGAGGTGGCGGCCACGATTGCGTTCCTCGCCAGCGACTACTCCAGCTACCTGACCGGCGAGGTCATCTCGGTGTCCAGCCAGCACCCGTGAGCTGCGACATCGCTGACGTCGTGGTCTCGCTGCGCTGACGCTTGCGGCGGCTCCGGCGACCGGAAACCACACCTCGGTGGCCAAGCAAGCGCTTGGTTGATACGCTGATCGGGTGGACCGAGTGCCCGGTCAGGCCAACAGCCGGCGAGACGAGCTACTGGAGCTTGCCGCGACCATGTTCGCCGAGCGTGGATTGCGTGCCACCACCGTGCGCGACATCGCCGACAGCGCGGGCATCCTGTCCGGCAGCCTGTATCACCACTTCTCCTCCAAGGAGGAGATGGTCGACGAGCTCTTGCGCAGTTTCCTGGATTGGTTGTTCGCGCGCTACCGCGAGATCGTGGAAAGCGAGGCCAATCCGCTGGAGCGGCTCAAAGGATTGTTCATGGTGTCGTTCGAGGCGATCGAGCACCGGCACGCGCAGGTCGTCATCTACCAGGACGAGGCCCAGCGGCTGCTGTCCCAGCCCCGGTTCTCCTACATCGAGGACATGAACCGGCAGCAACGCAAGATGTGGCTCGAGTTGCTCAATCAGGGCGTGGAGGAGGGCTGCTTTCGGCCCGACCTCGACGTCGACCTGATCTACCGCTTCATCCGGGACACCACGTGGGTGTCGGTGCGCTGGTATCAGCCGGGCGGGCCGCTCACCGCGGAGCAGGTCGGCCAGCAATACCTCGCCATCGTTCTCGGCGGAATTACTGCGGAATCAAAGAAGATCGAAGAAGGAGTCTGAAATGCCAGAGGCGTACGTCATCGACGCTGTGCGTACCGCGGTCGGCAAGCGCGGCGGATCACTGGCCGGGGTCCACCCGGTGGATCTGGGTGCCCTGGGCTGGCGCGGACTGCTTGACCGGGTCGACGTCGATCCCGCCGCCGTCGACGACGTGATCGCCGGCTGTGTCGATGCCATCGGCGCGCAGGCCGGCAACATCGCCCGCCTTTCGTGGCTGGCGGCCGGCTATCCCGAAGAGGTTCCCGGCGTCACCGTCGACCGGCAGTGCGGTTCCAGCCAGCAGGCCATTTCCTTTGGGGCGCAGGCTGTTATGTCCGGCACGGCCGACCTGATCGTCGCCGGCGGCGTGCAGAACATGAGCCAGATCCCGATCTCGTCGGCCATGACGGTGGGCGAGCAATTCGGATTCACCTCGCCCACCAACGAGTCCAAGCAGTGGCTGCACCGCTACGGCGACCAGGAGATCTCGCAGTTCCGCGGGTCGGAGCTGATCGCCGAGAAGTGGAACCTGTCTCGCGAGGAGATGGAGCGGTACGCGCTGACCAGTCACGAGCGCGCGTTCGCGGCCATCCGCGGCGGCCACTTCGACAACGAGATCATCACCGTCGAAACGGAATCCGGGCCGTTCCGGGTCGACGAGGGCCCGCGTGAGTCGTCGCTGGAAAAGATGGCCGGCCTCAAGCCGCTGGTCGAAGGGGGCCGGCTGACGGCGGCCATGGCCAGCCAGATCTCCGACGGTGCCAGTGCCGTGCTGCTGGCGTCCGAAAAGGCCGTCAAGGAGCACAATTTGACGCCGCGGGCGCGCATCCACCACATCAGCGCCCGCGCCGCCGACCCGGTCTTCATGCTGACCGGGCCGATCCCGGCGACCCGCTATGCGCTGGACAAGGCCGGGCTGTCCATCGACGACATCGACACCGTGGAGATCAACGAGGCCTTCGCGCCGGTGGTGTTGGCGTGGCTCAAGGAGATCAAGGCCGACCCGGAGAAGGTCAACCCCAACGGCGGCGCGATCGCGCTCGGCCACCCGCTGGGCGCCACCGGCGCCAAGCTGTTCACCACCATGCTCAACGAGCTGGAGCGCATCGGCGGGCGCTACGGCCTGCAGACGATGTGTGAAGGCGGCGGCACGGCCAACGTCACGATCATCGAGCGTCTGTAGCCGTCTGGAAGGCGCGAGCGATCAACCCCGGGTCGGATCGAACTCGAGTACTTGGGTGAGCCGAATGTTGTTGCCGGACGGGTCACGGAAGGAAGTGTCGACGCCGTACGCCTGCCGGGTGGGAGGATCGTTGAATGTAACGCCGCGAGCGGACAATTCGTCGTAAAGAGCTTGGCAATCGTCGGTCTCCAAAAACAAGGTGCCGCCTGCGCCCTTGGCCACCAGTTCGGCCAGTTGTGTGCTGGACCCAGCGTCGAGCATTGGTGGTTTTGGAACGGGCATCAGCACCAGCCCGACGTCATCTTGCCCGACGGGTCCGACGCACAGCCACCGGAAGTTCCACGCCTCCATCGTCACATCCGCTCGGATCTCCCAGCCGAGCGTCTTGGTGTAGAACTCCAGCGCTGCGTCTTGGTCATGCACCCAGAATTGGGCGTTAGCGATCTTGAGCATCGATTCTCCTGACTTTGGTCTGTCGTTTCGAAGCTACGGGGGTCGCGGGTTCGCAGTCTTCTCGAAACGTGCGGTTTAGCGGACGCCCGTAGGCCAGCACGACACAGCGTGGAATCCGCACGTGGTGGTCGGCAGGCGGGAACTTGTCCCGGTACGCCTGCGGCGTGCCGCCGAACATGCGGCGAAAGCTGGTGGTGAACGAGCCGACGCTTTCCCAACCGACGGCGAAGCAAACAGCGGCGACCGTCCAATCGGTTGTGCGAAGCAATGCTGCGGCTCGTTCGAGCCGCCGCGTCAGTAGGTACTGGTGCGGCGACTCGCCGAACGTCTGCTTGAAGCGTCGACTGAAGTGGGCAGGTGATAGGCCTGCGGCCGCGGCCAGATCGGCGACGGAGAGCGGCTCGTGATAATGCGCGTCGACCAGGTCTTTGGCGCGAAGGAGATGCCGGGCTGTTGGTGCAGCTGCCACTTTCATAGTGTGCCGGACCTTCCACAGCTCTTCACGCGGATTGTGAACGTCCCAACGCGGTTTCCCGACGCGATCATGCGTGGGCGACCCCTTACCGGGTTGCCACGACCAGGCCGATGCTGCCCAGGGCGAGCAGCCAACTCGTGAAGCTGCCGACCAGGAAGTACTCGGTCACCTCGTCGATGCCGACGTCGCCGTTGCGGTTTGTTTGAGCGTTCAATTCGGGAAACCGGATGATGCCCTTGGCGGCGACGACGGCGCTGGCCGCGGCCACCTGTCCGCCGACACCGAGGCTCAGGATCAGCAGGCGCTCCATCGGTCCCAGCAGCCTGCCGCCCTTGAGCCGGTCCGAGGGCTGCGGTTCGCCGGCCGGCCGCACCGCGCCCACCGAGCCAAGCACCAAGCGCACCAACTGGTTTGCGGTGGCGAACTGAGCCAGGACCACGCCGACGAGCATCAGCAGGCGGGTTGGCGCAACATGGTCGAGCGGCAGGTGAACCCAGGCCGACCACCGCGCGACAGCGCCGTTGGCCGGCGAGGACCAGCCGGACGACACCGCCAGCAGCGCCAGCGCGCAGCCGAAGACGGCCAACGGTGCGCCCTGCGCGGCGCCGCTGCGCTCGCTTCGCGCGCACAGCCATTCCCAGGCGATAACCGCCGCGGCCGCCAACACGAGCAATGCGATGTCGCCGGCGTGCCACAGGGCCCCCAGCGCCGCGCACGCCAGCACCACGATCGGCCCGATCAACAGCGGCGGCCAGACCGCGCGGGTCGCCCGCCGGCAGAGGTCGGCGACTCCCAGTGCGATGAGAAAGACCGCGATGGCGCTCACGGCAGGCTCCGAAGATACTGGCTGGCAAGGACAACCAGATCCAAGCCATCGCGACTCGCGCGCTGGGACACCGCCGACGGGCTGATGCCCTCGTCGGCGGCGAGCTCCTTTTTGGTCCGGCCTGTCATCAACCCCGTCACAATCCGCAACGATCTTTCATCGAGAGATCCAAGCAGATGGTCCCGACAAATCAGGGCCGCGTTGACCGCGGCGACGTCGTCGCGTGTGTCGCCGTCGGCCCGGAACGTCGTGCGCACCAGCGCGAAGCCCGGCTGCCGCTGGGCCGCTGCGGTCTGCTCGATGGCCTCCCGCGCGGTCCACCAGCCCGGCCCGTCCTGGATTCCCGCGGCGGCATCCAGGATGGCGACCGTGCCCCAGCCGATGCCGAACCGGACGTCGACCTCGGGGCCGACGGCCAGCCGCACCGACAGGGCGGCATCGATCGCGGCACCCACGGTCGGGTAGCTGCCCTGAAACTCGTCGCCGACGGTGAATGCCGGCGGGTCGATGGCGTCGCCGGCGACGTGCCGCAGGGCGCTCGCGAGGGCCCGGTGCAGCTTTGAGCGGTCGGTGGCACGCCGGGAGCCGACGACGTCACCGATGAGCGTCGCGCGCGGTGAAGAAGATGGCTTCATCCGGGCCATGTGAAGATTATAGCTTAATAAAGCAAGACTTTAGCTATACACTTCAATAGGTGGGAGCGGCCGGTTACGGCCCTTCCACCAGCCCGGCTGCCGCTTGCAGGTGTTTGACGGCGTCGCGCACGATCGATTCGATCAGCTCGGCGCACGACGGCAGGTCCTCGAGAATGCCGGCCACCTGTCCGGAAGCCAGCACGCCGGCATCGGTGTTCCCGTCAACCAGGCCTGCCTTCAACAGCATCGGCGTGTTGGCCGCCATCACCACCTGCGACCAGGTCAGCTCCTTGCCGTGGCGCATCGCCAGGCCGTCGCTGATCAGCGACCGCCAGGTCATCTGCGACATGTGCTTGAACTTGGCGGCGTTGCGCACCGCGGCGGTCAGACCCCTGATCGGCGTGCCGTTTTCCAGCTTCTCGACCAGGCCGGTGCGCAGCACCCGGTGCGGCATGCCGTCCACACGCGTCGTGACGACCGTGCCGTCCAGCGCCGACTCCAGGTAACGGCGTTTCACCGCCTCCGGCACGGTCGAATCCGAGGTCAGCAGGAAGCGGGTGCCCATCGCGACGCCGGCGGCGCCGTAGCTCAGCGCGGCCGCAAGGCCGCGCCCGTCGAAGAATCCACCGGCCGCGATCACCGGAATCCCGCTGCCCTGCACCGCGTCCAGCACCGAGGGCAGCAGCAAGGTGGTGGCGACCGGCCCGGTGTGGCCGCCGCCCTCGCCGCCCTGCACGATCATCGCGTCGGCGCCCCAGCTCGCCACCTTGCGGGCGTGCTTGGCCGCTCCGATCGACGGAATCACCACGGCACCAGCCTCTTTCAGCCGGGCGATGAGTTCCTGCTTGGGCGCCAGGGCGAAGGACGCCACCTTGACGCCTTCGCGGATCATCAGGTCGACGCGGTCGCCGGCGTCGGCGGCGTCGGCGCGGATGTTCACGCCGAACGGCTTGTCGGTGGCGGCCTTGACCTTCGCGATGGCCGTGGCCAATTCGTCCAGCGTCATGGTGGCCGAGGCCAGGATGCCCAGCCCACCGGCGTTGGCCGTGGCGGACACCAGCCGGGCACCGGCCACCCAGCCCATCCCGGTCTGGACCACCGGGTGCTCGACACCGACCAGCTCGGTCAGCGGCGTGCGCAGCTTCATACCCACCGCCGACGATGCAGAGCGAAGCGATGAGGAGGAGGCGGAATAGTCATCAACGGATCTCTCTGTCGCGCAGCGCCTTCGGATCGATGACCTCGCGGATCAGGCGCAGCTCGTCGTCGGTCGGCAGCCTGGTCTCTGCGGCGCCGTCCAGGCCGTGCACCTCGAACGAGGTGTTCTCGGCGACCTCGTCGGCCGTGACACCGGGATGCAGGGACACCGCGCGCATCGTGCGGTCCGGCCCGCCGAAGTCGAACACACCGAGGTTGGACACCACCCGATACGTGTTCGCGAAACGGAACGCCGGATTGTCGTTGTCCACGTTGTCCCAACCGATTCCGCAGACGATGTCGACCTTCTCGCAGAACACCCGCTTGGAGTGGTTGCCCACCCAGTAGCTGGTCGCGTGGTTGATGGCGTTGCCGGGCGCACCCCGCACGCCGAACATCTGGCGCTTGGGCTGCTGCAGCGGGCCGAACGCCGAGATGTTCTGATTGCCAAAGCGGTCAACCTGATTGGCGCCCATCACCACGTGCCGCCGGCCCCACGCCAGGGTTTCGAAAACGCGGCCGAACGGCATCCAGCCCTCGACGGGAGCGGACGCGCCCAAGGCCGGGGTCTCGGCCAGCAGCTGCGCCTCGCCGTCGGTCAGCAGGATATCCGGTGAAAAGGTCAACCGCGCCAGTCGCGCGCCGACCGAGGCCATGTTGGTCATCGGGCTGACCATGATCTCGCCTGCGTCCCGGAACAATTCGGCGCAGGCGACCGCGCAGATCTCCGGTCGGGTGATCGCTTCGCCGCTCATGACGAGGCCTCCTCTTTGAAAGCGCGCACGGCCGCCTGGTAGTCCTCTTCGCTGCCCGAGAGGAAGGTCTGCACGAACTGCTGCCAACCCTCGTCCGTCGAGGCGGCCTCGGCGTAGTGCCGCTGAAACTTCTCGTCGCGGCCGTAATCCGGTGCGGCGGTGGTGAAGTGGGCGCCGCCCGGCGCCTCGATCACACCGTCGACCATCATGCGGTTCACCAGCAGCGCCTGCGGGGGGACCGCCTTGACCAATTCCTGGGTGGACACGACGCGCTCCACCGACAGGAAGCGCTTCTCGGCGGCCATCAGGAACAGGTCGTCGAAGTACGGGTCGATTCCCGTGTAGGCCGCATTGCCTTGCGCGTCACCGAGGTTGAGGTGCGCGAACGCGGCATCCAGGCGCAGCGCCGGCATTGCGATCAGGGTCTCGTGCCCACCGCCGGGTGCCGGATACGGGCTGGTCACCGTCTGCAGCTCGCCCTCCCAGAAGTCCAGCACCGAGCTGCCCAGCCCGGCGCGGATCGGCAGGAACGGCAGGCGCTGCGCGGCGGCCTGCAGTCCGCAGCGCAGCATGCCCTCGTCCATCTCCCGGGCCTCGATCGCGCCGTTGGCGCGGGCCTTGGCGAACCAGGGGTCGTAGAAGGGCGGGGAGTCCAGCGAGACGAACCCGTAGTAGACCCGCTTGACCTTGCCGGCCGAGCACAGCAGGCCCACGTCCGGCCCGCCGTAGGTGACCACCGTCAGGTCGGTGATGTCGGTGCGCAGCAGCGCACGCACGAACGCCATCGGCTTGCGCCGCGATCCCCAGCCGCCGATACCGATGGTCATGCCGCTGCGCAATTGCGCGACGGCCTCGTCGAGGGTGGTTCTCTTGTCGGCCACTACTGCTTGCCCTTCTCGGTACCGGCGAACGCGTCACGGTGCTCGTCGGACACCCCGGCGAGATTGAGCTCGAACGTAAAGCCTTGCTCCATGCGGTAACTCGAGTTGACTCGTTGCACGTCGATCAGGTTCAGCGCTTCCTTGGCCGCGCGGATGACGCGGGTGTCCTTGGCGGCGATGTCGCGCGCGACCCGCAGGGCGGCCTCGTCGAGCTCGTCGCGCGGCACCACCTCGTGCACCGAACCGAAGTGGTGCAGGGTGGCGGCGTCGACGGTGGCGGCGGTGAAGAACAGCCGCCGCATCATGTGCTGCGGAACCAGTCGCGACAGGTGCGTCGCCGCGCCGAGCGCGCCGCGCTCCACCTCCGGCAGCCCGAAGGTGGCGTCGTCGGAGGCCACGATGACGTCGGAGTTGCCGACCAACCCGATGCCGCCGCCGACGCAGAACCCGTTGACGGCGGCGACGACGGGCACCGCGCACTCGTAGACCGCGCGGAACGCCGCGAAGCAGCCGCGGTTGGCGTCGATCAGCGCGGTGAATCCCTCGGTGCGCTGCATCTCCTTGATGTCGACCCCGGCGTTGAAGCCGCGGCCCTCGGCGCGCAGGATCACCACGTGGGTGTTGAGATCTTGGCCGGCCGCGGTGATGGTGTCGGCAAGTTCGAACCAGCCGCGCGACGGGATGGCGTTGACGGGCGGGAAGTCGACGGTGACCGCGACGATGCCCGGTTCGGTCGTGGTGGATGTGATGGGCAAGGTGCCACTTCCTTGTGGGGGTAACTACCTAAGCAAGCACTTGCTTGGTACGCTAGCACAGTGACTCGCGCCGAAGCATGCCCCCCATTTGAAGCCATCAACTTGGGGCTGGCCGGGCGGGTGGTTCTCGTCACCGGCGGTGTCCGCGGGGTCGGTGCCGGCATCAGCTCCGTTTTCGCCAGGCAGGGCGCGACCGTCGTCACCTGTGCGCGACGGGCGGTGGACGGATTGCCCTACGAATTCCACTCGTGCGACGTCCGCGACGACGACGCCGTCAAGGGATTGATCGACACCATCGTGGACCGGCACGGGCGACTCGACGTCGTCGTCAACAACGCCGGGGGATCGCCCTATGTGCTGACCGCGGAGTCCAGCGCCAAGTTCAACCGCAAGATCATCGAACTCAATCTGATTGGTGCGCTGTCGGTTTCGCAGCACGCGAACGCTCACATGCAAGCTCAGCAGCAGGGCGGGTCGATCATCAACATCTGCAGCCTCAGCGGCCGCCGGCCGTCTCCCGGAACGGGCGCCTATGGGGCGGCCAAGGCCGGCCTGGAAAGCCTGACGCAGACCCTGGCGGTGGAGTGGGGCCCGAAGGTCCGGGTGAACGCCTGCGTGGTCGGCATGGTGGAGACCGAGCAATCCGAACTGTTCTACGGCGATGCCGACTCCATCGCGGCGATCTCGAAGAATGTGCCACTCGGCCGGCTGGCCGAGCCCGCCGATATCGGTTGGGCCACAGCATTTCTGGCCTCAGACATGGCGTCCTACATCAGCGGGGCCTCGTTGGAGGTGCACGGCGGCGGCGAGCCGCCGCACTATCTGGCCAGCACGAACGCGAGCGCGATCAAGTAGAGGAGACAAAAGCATGGGAGTGGTTGACGGCCGCGTCGTCATCGTCACCGGAGCGGGCGGCGGTATCGGTCGTGCGCATGCGCTGGCCTTCGCCGAAGAAGGCGCACGTGTGGTGGTCAACGACATCGGGGTGGGCCTGGACGGTTCGCCGGCCGGCGGTGGCAGCGCCGCCCAGGGTGTGGTCGACGAAATCGTCGCCGCCGGTGGCGAAGCCGTCGCCGACGGATCCAACATCGCCGACTGGGACCAGGCGGCGAGCCTGATCCAGACCGCCGTCGAAAACTTCGGCGGTCTGGACGTTTTGGTGAACAACGCCGGCATCGTGCGCGACCGGATGATGGCCAACACCAGCGAAGAGGAGTTCGACGCCGTCATCGCAGTGCACCTCAAGGGGCACTTCGCCACGATGCGCCACGCCGCGGCGTACTGGCGGGGACTGTCCAAGGAGGGCAAAACCGTTGACGCCCGGATCATCAACACCAGTTCGGGCGCCGGCCTGCAGGGCAGCGTCGGGCAGGGCAACTACAGCGCCGCCAAGGCGGGCATCGCGGCGATGACGTTGGTCGCCGCCGCCGAGATGGGGCGCTACGGCGTCACCGTCAACGCCATCGCGCCCTCGGCCCGCACCCGCATGACCGAGACGGTGTTCGCCGAGATGATGGCGACGCAGGACCAGGACTTCGACGCCATGGCGCCGGAAAACATTTCACCGCTGGTGGTTTGGTTGGGCAGCGCCGAATCGCGCGACGTCACCGGCAAGGTGTTCGAGGTCGAGGGCGGCAAGATCCGGGTCGCCGAGGGCTGGGCGCACGGGCCGGAGATCGACAAGGGTGCGAGGTGGGATCCCGCGGAACTGGGTCGCGTCGTCGCCGATCTGCTTGCCAAGGCGCGCCGGCCGGTCCCGGTCTACGGCGCCTAGCGCGGCTCGCACACCACCAGCGGGATCACCCGGTCGGCGGTTTCGCGGTACTTGCGATAGGGCGGGTACATCCGCGTCAATCGTGGCCAATACCGTTCGCGCTCAGTATCGGTGGCGTCGCGGGCGATCATCTCCAGGCGTTGGGCGCGGATCTGCACCCGCACGTCGGGATTCTCTTTGAGGTTGAGATACCACCGTGGATCCTCGTCGCGCCCACCGAAGGACGCGGGCAGGATCACCCGCTCGCCGTCGCGCAGGTAGAGCGTCGCGGTGGTCCGCGGCTCGTCGGACTCGCGTCCGGTGGTGGTCAACAAGGCCGCCGGGAACCGCAGCAGCTTGGCGCCGACCTTGCCGTTGGTTCGTCGGTACGCCCAGACATGGGCGCGCGCGAAATACTTGAGCAGCAGCGCAATCGGGCGCGAATTGCGAATCCAGCGGCGGTCGGACATGGTGCCCAGATGATTCCCTGGCTGGGCCAAATGGAAACTTAGGGGTCGCAGATGACGATCGGGATGACCCGATCGGTCCAGGCCCGGTAGTCGTCGAACGAGGGATACATGGCGTCCAGCTTCGGCCAGTACTCGGCGCGTTCCGCCTCGGTGGCATCGCGCGCCTGCAGCTGCAGGACCTCGTCCTTGATCTGCACAGAGACTTTGGGATCGGCCTTGAGGTTGAGGTACCACTGCGGGTGTTTGTCGCTGCCGCCCTTGGAGGCGACCAGGATCACCCGGTTCCCCTCGCGCAGGTAGAGCAGCGGGCTGACCCGCGGTTCGCCGCTCTTGCGGCCCGTCGTGGTGAGCAGCGCGACCGGAGCCTTCTGGAAGGTGTCGCCGAACCGTCCGTTGCTGCGCTGGTAGATCCACGTGTTGCCCTTGGCCATCCACTTGATGATGAAGCTGACCCAGGGCGCATTCAGTGAACGTGGCTTCGGTTTCGGCATGCTGCTCCTTGACGTCCCTAACGCTGGATAAAGGGTTGGAAGCGAACCTTGATGTGGTGGATTTCAGCCCTCCCGCTTGGGCTTTCGGCCGGAATCACGAAGGTCTCGTTGACGTGCGCGGCGAGCCGCCGGCCGCCGAATCCCGCCTTGGTCAGCACCTGGTATGTCGCGTGCACCCGGTCGCCGTCGATGCGGTAGTCCGGCGGCGTCGTGTCCGCGAGCAACCGGTACTGCAGCCCGCGATTCAGGCTGCGCCGCAGGTGATTTCCGGAGAAACCGTTCTTGATTCCCTGCTCGATGCGGGTGCAGTGGACGGCGAACGGAACGGAGTCACCGTCATGGTTGATCAACGCGTCGATGTAGGCCTGCGCCGCGGCGATGCGGCTGTCGTCGGAAACGCTCACCAGGAGACGAAAAACGATCGGGCGCTAGATGCGCTCGATGATGGTGCCGGTCGACAGGGCGCCGCCCGCGCACATGGTGATCAGCGCGGTGGTCTGGTCGGTGCGTTCCAGCTCGTGCAGCGCCGTGGTGATCAGCCGGCTGCCGGTGCTGCCGACCGGGTGGCCCAGCGCGATGGCCCCGCCGTTGACGTTGACCTTGGCCATGTCCGGGTCGTGCACCCGCGCCCACGACAGCACCACGGAAGCGAATGCCTCGTTGATCTCGGTGATGTCGATGTCGCCCATCTTCATCCCGGCCTTCTCCAGCACCTTCGCCGTCGACTGCACCGGGCCGTCCAGGTGGTAGTACGGCTCGGCCCCGACCAGCGCCTGGCTGACGATGCGGGCCCGCGGCCGCAGGCCCAGAGCCTTGGCCTTGTCCTCGTCCATCCACAGCACGGCCGCCGCGCCGTCGGAGATCTGCGACGACGTTCCCGCCGTGTGGATTCCGCCCTCGAGGACCGGCTTCAACGAGCTCAGGCCCGACAGCGTCGTCTCGCGCAGGCCCTGGTCGCGGCTGATGGTGACGCGCTCGGACGTCGGTTGCTTGTTCTCGTCGAGCGCCGGGGCCTCGATCGGGGAGATCTCGCGGTCGAAGCGGCCCTCCTCCCAGGCCTGCTTGGCCTTGGTCTGCGACGCCAGGCCGAACTCGTCGATGTCCTCACGGGTGATGCCGCGTCGTTTGGCGATCCGCTCGGCCGCGGTGAACTGGTCGGGCAGGTCGATATCCCACGACGCCGGCCGCAGGATGGTGCGGTCGGGGCCGGCGTTGGCGCCGAGTCCGACGCGGCTCATGGCCTCGATGCCGCACGCGATGCCGATGTCGATCGCGCCCGCCGCGATCAGGCCGGCGACCAGGCCGTTTGCCTGCTGGCCGCTGCCGCACTGGCAGTCCACGGTCATGGCGCCGACGTGCTCCGGCAGCCCGGCCACCAGCCAGCTGACCCGGCTGATGTTGTTCGACTGCTCGCCGTACTGTGTCACGCAGCCGCCGATGACCTGTTCGACGTCGCCGGCGTCGATGCCGGCCTTCTCGACCAGTGCCCTCTGGACCGCACCCAACAGCTCGGTGGCGTGCAAACCGGACAGCCATCCGTTCCGCTTGCCGATGGGGCTACGAGTGGCTTCAACGATGACAGGGTTACCCATTCCGTCAGGCTAGAACACGTTTCATTACTCTGACAAGCGAGGATGGTGACCTGCCTTTTATCTGCGCAGGAGGCATGTTTTACTGGCACTAGAACACGTTGCAATTAGTGTTGTAAAAGGAGCGCACTCTACATGGCACCCCCCAACATTCCCGCCGACTTCGACTTTCTCGACCCCGACGTCAACCTTGCCGGGTTGCCCGTCGAGGAGCTTGCCCAGCTGCGTAAGGCAGAGCCGATCCACTGGGTTGACATCCCGAATGGTGCGGGCGGGTTCGAGGACCACGGATACTGGATCGTCACCAAGCACGCCGACGTCAAGGAGGTGTCGAAGCGCAGTGACATCTTCTCCAGCTGGATGAACGGCGCCATCCCGACCTGGCCGCCGGAGATGAAGCGTGAGCAGGTCGAGCTGCAGCGCAGCGTCATGCTCAACATGGACGCGCCGCATCACACCCGGCTGCGCAAGATCATCTCCCGCGGATTCACCCCGCGGGCCATCGGACGGCTGGAAGCCGAGCTGGCCCAGCGCGCCCAGAACATCGCCGAGAACGCCGCGAAAGAGGGCAGCGGTGACTTCGTCGAACAGGTGTCGTGCGAGCTGCCCCTGCAGGCCATCGCGGGTCTGCTGGGTGTCCCGCAGGAGGATCGCGACAAGCTCTTCCGCTGGTCTAACGAGATGACCGGCGGCACCGACCCCGAGTACGCCACCGTTGATCCCGCGCAGTCGTCGATGGAGCTGATCACTTACGCGATGGCCATGGCCGAGGAGCGGGGCAAGAACCCCACCGACGACATCGTCACCACGCTCATCGAGGCCGACATCGACGGCGAGAAGCTCTCCGATGACGAGTTCGGCTTCTTCGTGGTGATGCTGGCCGTGGCGGGCAACGAGACGACGCGGAACTCGATCACGCACGGCATGATCGCGATGGCGAACAACCCCGATCAATGGGAGCTGTTCAAGAAGGAGCGCCCGTCGACCACGGCCGACGAGATCATCCGTTGGGCCACACCGGTTTCGGCCTTCCAGCGCACCGCCAACGAGGACACCGAGTTGAGCGGCGTGCAGATCAAGAAGGGTCAGCGGGTGGTGATGTCGTACCGGTCGGCCAACTTCGACGAAGAGGTCTTCGAGGACCCGCACAGCTTCAACATCCTGCGCGACCCGAACCCGCACGTCGGCTTCGGCGGCACCGGCGCCCACTACTGCATCGGTGCGAATCTGGCCCGCATGACGATCAACCTGATCTTCAACGCGGTGGCCGATCACATGCCGGACCTCAAGCCGATCGGCGAGCCCGAGCGGTTGCGGTCGGGCTGGCTCAACGGCATCAAGCATTGGCAGGTCGACTACGTCGGCAAGCCTGCGGTGACCCCCTGATGGACTTCGATCTCACCGCGACGCAACAGGCCGTCGCCGATGTGGTGACGTCGGTGTCCGAGCGCGAATTGAGCTGGGACGCTCTGGTCAGCGGCGGTGTGACGGCGCTTCCGGTGCCCGAACGCCTCGGTGGGGACGGCGTGGGTCTGCCCGAGGTCGCCACCGTGCTGACCGAGATCGGCCGGCACGGCGCCATCACGCCGGCGCTGGCCACCCTGGGTTTCGGTGTGCTGCCGCTGCTTGATCTGGCCTCCGACGAACAGCAGGACCGGTTTTTGGCCGGCGTCGCCAAGGGCGCGGTCCTGACCGCCGCCCTCAACGAGCCGGGTACCGCGCTGCCGGATCGGCCCTCGACCACGTTCGCCAACGGGCGGTTGTCGGGCACCAAGGTCGGCGTCGGCTATGCCGGACAAGCGGATTGGATCATCGTCACCGCCGACAGCGCGGTAGTCGTGGTGTCGTCGAAGGCCAACGGGGTCGAGGTGGTTCGAACCCCGACCTCGAACGGCTCCGAGGAGTACACGGTCACGTTCGCCGACGTCGCGGTCGCAGACTCCGACGTCCTGGCGAGCGCGACGGCTTCCCGGGTCAACCAGTTGGTGCTGGCCGCCATCGGCGCCTACGCCGACGGGCTGGTGGCCGGGGCGCTGCGCCTGACCGCCGACTACGTGGCCAACCGCAAGCAGTTCGGCAAGCCGCTGTCGACGTTCCAGACCGTGGCCGCCCAGCTCGCCGAGGTCTACATCGTCTCGCGGACCATCGATTTAGTGGCGAAGTCCGTTGCCTGGCGGCTGTCGGAAAGGGGCGGATCCGCCCCTCAAGTACAAGACGATCTGGATGTCCTCGGCTACTGGATCACCTCGCAGGCGCCGCCGGTGATGCAGATCTGCCATCACCTGCACGGCGGGATGGGAATGGACATCACCTATCCGATGCACCGGTACTACTCCACGATCAAGGACCTGTCCCGGCTGCTGGGCGGTCCTTCTCATCGTCTCGATCTGGTGGGAGCGCAATGTTCATAGACCTGACCCCGGAGCAGCGCCAGCTCCAAGCGGAACTGCGGGAATACTTTTCGAACCTGATCTCGTCCGACGAGATGAAGGCGATGGAGCAGGACCGTCACAACGAGGCCTATCGCGCGGTGATCCGGCGGATGGGCCGCGACGGCAAGCTCGGCGTCGGATGGCCAAAGGAGTTCGGCGGCTTGGGCTTCGGCCCGATCGAGCAGTCGATCTTCGTGAACGAGGCGCACCGGGCCGACGTGCCGTTGCCCGCGGTGACGTTGCAGACGGTCGGCCCGGTTCTGCAGCAGTTCGGCAGCGATGAGCAGAAGAAGAAGTTCCTGCCGGCCATCCTGGCGGGTGAGGTGCACTTCGCGATCGGCTACACCGAGCCCGAGGCGGGCACCGACCTGGCATCCCTGCGGACCACCGCCGTGCGCCAGGGCGACGAGTACATCGTCAACGGGCAGAAGATCTTCACCACCGGTGCCCACGACGCGGACTACATCTGGCTGGCCTGCCGCACCGACCCGGAAGCCGTGAAGCACAAGGGCATTTCGATCCTGATCGTCGACACCAAGGATCCCGGTTACTCCTGGACTCCGATCATCCTGTCCGACGGCGCCCACCACACCAACGCCACCTACTACAACGACGTACGGGTGCCCGCGGACATGTTGGTCGGCGAGGAGAACGGCGGCTGGCGGCTGATCACCACCCAGCTCAACAACGAGCGGGTCATGCTGGGCCCCGCGGGCCGCACCGCCGGCATCTACGACCGGGTGCACGCCTGGGCGTCCAAGCCGGGCAGCGACGGCGTCACGCCGATCGACCACCAGGACGTCAAGCGGGCGCTCGGTGAGATCCACGCGATGTGGCGGATCAACGAGCTGCTCAACTGGCAGGTGGCCGCCGCGGGCGAGGACATCAACGTGGCCGACGCCGCATCGACGAAAGTTTTTGGCACCGAGCGCATCCAGTACATCGGCCGGCTCGCCGAGGAAATCGTCGGCAAGTACGGCAACCCCGCCGATTCGGACACCGCCGACCTGCTCAACTGGCTGGACTCCCAGACCAAGCGCAACCTGGTCATCACCTTCGGCGGGGGCGTGAACGAAGTGATGCGCGAGATGATCGCCGCGTCCGGCCTCAAGGTGCCGAGGGTACCTCGATGACCGATATCAAAGAAGCGGTCGCGGAAATCACCGCCACCGTCGTCGCTAAGCCGCGGGACGCCCGGGATCCGGTGAACCAGCCGACGATCAACAATTGGGTCGAGGCGCTCGGCGATGCCAACCCGATCTACGTCGACGAGGCGGCCGCCAAGGCCGCCGGTCATCCCGGAATCGTCGCACCGCCGGCCATGATTCAAGTGTGGACCATGTTCGGACTGGGTGGCGAACGCCCGACCGACGACCCCATGGGCCCGATCATGCAGCTGTTCGACGAGGCCGGCTACATCGGTGTGGTCGCGACCAACTGCGAGCAGACCTATCACCGGTATCTGCGCCCGGGCGAGCAGGTCACCGTCCACTCCGAGATGCGCGACGTGGTCGGCCCCAAGCAGACCGGGCTCGGTGAGGGCTGGTTCATCAACCAGCACATCACCTGGCGGGTCGGTGACGAGGACGTCGCCGAGATGGCCTGGCGCATCCTGAAGTTCAGGCCACGCGAGGAATCCGGTGCCACTGGCTCCGTCCCGCAGGACCTGGACGCCGATGCCATGATGCGTCCCGCGGTGTCGCGCGACACCGCCTTCTTCTGGGAGGGCGTCAAAGCGCACGAACTGCGCATCCAGCGCCTCGCCGACGGCACCCTGCAGCACCCGCCGGTGCCGGCGGTGTGGCAGGACAAGGCCGAGCCCATCGACTACACGGTCGCCAGCGGCCGCGGCACGGTGTTCAGCTTCGTGGTGCACCACGCGCCGAAGGTGCCCGGTCGCACGCTTCCGTTCGTGATCGCACTGATCGAACTGGAAGAGGGCGTTCGGATGCTCGGCGAGCTACGTGACGTCGACCACCCCGAGATCAAGATCGGAATGCCGGTCCGCGCAACCTATATCGACTTCCCGGCCGGTGAGTCCGGCCCGGAGTGGAGCCTTTACGCCTGGGAGCCCTTGGGAGATCAAGCATGAGCGCGCCCGTTGTTGAAGTCGGCACCACCCTGCCCGAACTCAAGCTGCACGGTACGCCGACGTTCATCATCTCAACGGCCCTGGCCACCAGGGACTTTCAGGATGTGCACCATGACCGGGACCTGGCCCAGGCCAAGGGTTCCAAGGACATCTTCGTCAACATCCTCACCGACACCGGCCTGGTGCAGCGCTACGTCACCGACTGGGCGGGCCCGAGGGCGCGGATCAAATCGATCGGGCTGCGGCTGGGCGTGCCGTGGTACGCCTACGACACCGTCACCTTCTCCGGTGAGGTGACCGCGATCGACGACGGTCTGATCACGCTGAAGGTGTTCGGCCGCAACAGCCTTGGTGATCACGTCATCGCTAACGTGACGCTCACGATCGGGGGTGCCTGATGTTGTCGGGCAAGGCTGCGATCGTCGGCATCGGCGCCACCGACTTCTCCAAGGACTCCGGCCGCAGCGAGCTGCGGCTGGCGGCCGAGGCGGTCCTGGATGCGCTGGACGACGCGGGGCTGAGCCCCTCGGACGTCGACGGGCTGACCACGTTCACGATGGACACCAACAACGAGACCGCCGTGGCGCGTGCGGCCGGCATCGGTGACCTGAAGTTCTTCTCGCAGATCGGGTATGGCGGCGGTGCCGCGTGCGCGACCGTCCAGCAGGCGGCGATCGCCGTGGCCACCGGGGTGGCCGACGTCGTCGTGGCGTACCGGGCGTTCAACGAGCGCTCGGGCATGCGGTTCGGTCAGGTGCAGAGCCGGCTTGTGGGAAACGCCGGCGTGCAAGCTGATTCGACCGCGGCGGACAACTCCTTCTCCTACCCGCACGGGCTGTCCACGCCGGCCGCGCAGGTTGCCATGATCGCCCAGCGTTACATGCATCTGTCCGGCGCGACCAGCCGGGACTTCGGTGCGATTTCGGTGGCCGACCGCAAGCATGCGGCCAAGAACCCGAAGGCCTATTTCTACGAGAAGCCGATAACCATTGAGGACCACCAGAATTCGCGGTGGATTGCCGAGCCGCTGCGGCTGCTGGACTGCTGCCAGGAGACCGATGGCGCGGTCGCGATCGTGGTGACGTCGCCGGAGCGCGCGAAGGATCTCAAGCAGCGACCGGCGATCATCGAGGCGGCGGCCCAGGGCTCCAGCCCGGACCAGTACACGATGGTCAGCTACTACCGGCCCGAGCTCGGCCTGCCCGAGATGGGGGTCGTGGGCCAGCAGCTCTGGGGACAATCGGGGTTGAAGCCGACCGACATTCAGACCGCGATCCTGTACGACCACTTCACGCCGTTCACCCTGATTCAGTTGGAAGAGTTGGGATTTTGTGGCAAAGGCGAGGCCAAGGACTTCATTGCCGACGGTGCCATCGAGATCGGTGGGCGACTGCCGATCAACACCCACGGTGGCCAACTCGGCGAGGCCTACATCCACGGTATGAACGGCATCGCGGAGGGCGTGCGGCAGCTGCGGGGCACCTCGGTCAACCCGGTGCCCGACGTCGAGCACGTCCTCGTCACCGCCGGAACCGGTGTGCCCACCTCCGGCCTGATCCTGGGCTAGGTTCCCTCCCTCTCCTTCTCCGCCGAGTGTGACACTGCAGTCACGTTGGGGCGCGAATGTGACTGCACTGTCACGCTCGAGGCGCTGTCAGTGGTTGATGGCACACTCCCGCCATGGCAGAACCGTTTATCGGCAGTGAGGCCGTAGCGGCAGGAGTGGCTTCGCATAGTCAGTTGCGCCGCAGGTACACGCGTGTCTTCCGGGATGTGTACGTCACTGAAGGCACTGAGCTGACACATGATGTGCGCGCCCGGGCAGCCTGGCTATGGTCGGGGCGTCGTGGCGTCATCGCGGGCCTTTCGGCCGCGAGCCTTCATGGAAGCGAGTGGGTCGACGCAGCACGGCCCGTCGACATCATTCACGACAACCGCCATGCACCGTCAGGACTGCAGGTCTGGGGCGACCGGTTTGAGAGTGATGAGGTTGAGCTCCTCGGCGGCGTCGACGTGACCAGCCCTGCGCGCACTGCGCTCGACCTCGCCTGTTGGTATTCATCGACGACGGCAGTCGCGGCGATTGATGCCCTGCTTCGCGCGACTGATCTCAAGGTTGCCGACGCCGAATTACTGGCGGCCCGATACCGCGGACGCCGCGGACTCGAGCGTGCGCGCGTCAATCTCGGCCTCGTCGACGCAGGCGCACAATCTCCGAAGGAGACATGGCTACGGCTCGTCTTGATCCGGGGAGGCTTGCCTCGGCCCCAGACCCAGATTCCAGTGGTCGACGAATTCGGCAGCGCCTTCGCTTATCTCGATATGGGCTGGGAGGACGTCAAAGTCGCTGTGGAGTACGACGGCGACCAGCATCGCAGCGATCGCTCTCAATACACGTGGGATATCAGGCGACTCGAGCGATTACAGCGACGGGGTTGGATCGTGGTGAGGGTAGTCTCCGGCGACCGGCCGGCCGACATCGTTCGCAGGGTGAGAGAGGCTCGCGCGCGTCGAGTGTGACGCTGCAGTCACGTTGGGGCTCGAATGTGACTACAGTGTCACGCTCGGGGCGAAAAGGGCCAACCCCTAGGCGGGCACCAGTTCGACGCCCGACAGCACGACGGCGTTGTCGCGCGAAGGCGCGACAACGCTGGCCAGGAAGCGGCCGTTGTCCTTCCAGATGCCGACCTTGAGCGTTTCGCCGGGGAAAGCCACCCCGGCGAAACGTGCGCCGTAGGCCGCCACCGCTCCGGTATCGCCGTCGAGCAGCGCATCGGTGATCGCCTTGCAGGTCATGCCGTAGGTGCACAGCCCGTGCAGGATGGGCTGGGAAAACCCTGCGGCAGCGGCGAATTCGGGATCGGAATGCAGCGGGTTGCGGTCGCCGCACAGCCGGTAGAGCAGCGCCTGCTGCGGCAGAATCGGCACGTCGACCTCGAGATCGGGGGCACGATCGGGCGCGCCGTCCGATGTCGACGGTCCACGCTCGCCGCCCACTCCGCCTTCGCCGCGGGCGAAGATGGACCGGCGCTGCGTCCACAGCAGCGTGCCGTCCGGCGCTGTCACCGTCGTCTCGCTCCAGATGACGGCGGCCTTGCCTTTGTCCCAGATGTCCGTGAACCGGGTGACGGCCTTGGCCGAGCCCGACGGCGGCAACGGTGCGGGCGCCTCGACGCGCTCGCTGGCGTGCAGCACCTTGCTCAGCTCGATGTCGATGCCGGGGAACTTGACGGTCGGCGGCTTCGTGACATGGAAGGTGGCGGCGACGTTGCCGAACGTCGGCAGCACCTGCGGGGTGTCGTCGACCAGGTAGCGCAGCTCGCGCGGGTCCATCGGATCGGCGCCCGCGCCCAGCCCGAGGTGGTAAAGCTGCACATCACTGCTGGCCCAAGAGAATTCGATGGGATCCAGCTCGGCATTCAGCGCGACGTCTACGTCGATGGGCATCTCAGCGCTCCTCCGAAATGTGCAGGGCGGCCAGGTAGCCGAACGTCATGGCCGGTCCGATGGTGCCACCCGGACCGGGGTACGTGTGGCCCATCACCGGAGCACTGACGTTGCCGGCGGCGTAAAGGCCTTCGATGATACTGCCGTCGTCGCGCAGCGCCCGACCGTGGATGTCGGTGCGGATGCCGCCCTTGGTGCCCAGGTCACCGGGCACCATCTTGGCCGCGTAGTACGGCGCATGACTGAGCTCGCCGAGGTTGGGGTTCGGCTTGTTGGTCGGGTCGCCGTAGTACTTGTCGTACGCGCTCTCGCCGCGCTGGAAGTCGGCGTCGATGCCGGAGCGCGCGAAGCCGTTGAAACGCTCCACGGTCGCGGTGAATTCGCTCACCGGAAGGCCGGCCTTCTGCGCCAGCTCCGCCAACGTCTCGGCGGTGATGATGACGCCCGACTCCAGCCACTTGCGCGGAATGCGTTGTCCGGGCTGCAATCCCGCAAAGATGTAGCGGTCCCGGTACTGCTGGTCGAACACCAGCCAGGCGGGGATGTTTTCGCCCGGCCCCGGGCCCTGACCGTATTCGCCGCCGTACATGTGATGGCAGGCTTCGACGTAGGGCATCGACTCGTTCATGAACCGCTTGCCCGACATGTTGACGATGATCGACCCCGGCGAGTTGCGCTCGGACAACGCGAACCACGGTGCACCCACCAGCGGGACAGTCGGTCCCCACCAGGCGTCTTCCATGATATCCAGTGCGGCGCCGAGCTTTTCACCCGCCAGGATCCCGTCGCCGGTGTTGGCCACCGCGCCGACGGTCCATTCGGTGGTGATCGGTGCGCGCTGGTATTTCACCCGCATCTGTTCGTTGTGCTCGAACCCACCCGATGCCAGGATCACGCCGCGCCGGGCCCGGATCAGTTGGGGCTCGCCCGATTCGGCATCGCCGGCGCCGCGCACGTAAACACCACGCACCACACCGTCTTCGACGTAGAGGTCGGTGAGCGCGGTGTTGAGCACTACCGGAACCCCGGCCTGCTGCAACCCGATCCGCAGCGGCCCGATCAACGCCCGGCCCATGCCGACGAGATTCTTGCCGGTCGCCTTGGCCCACATGGTGCGTGCCCCGACCTTCAGGCTGCGCAGCACACCGCGCGGGTGACGCTTCAGCTGGTTCAGCCGCACGTAATCCTGTTGCATCACCACGACGTTGAGCGGGACCTTGCCGTAGGCCGGCTCCAGGCCGGCTTCGTCGGCGCCGAGCTTGCGGGCGTTGAACGGCTTCGGCTCGATCGATCGGCCCTCCGCGCGGCCGCCCGGCGACTCGGGGTAGTAGTCGGAGTACTTCGGCACCCAGCACATCTTCAGCGGGGTGTGCTTCAGCACAAACGACAGCATCTCGGGGCCGCGCTCGAGGTAGGTATCGATGCGTTCCGGCTCGACGACGTTGCCGACGATCCCGTGCAGATAGGTGCGGGCGGCCTCGGCGGTATCGCGGACCCCGTCACGCTTGAGGACTTCGTTATTTGGGATCCAAACGCCGCCGCCTGAGCGTGCGGTCGAACCGCCGAAGTGGGGGGCTTTCTCGATGACTATGGTGGAAAGACCCCGGTGAGCGGCGGTAAGGGCGGCCACCATGCCGGCCCCGCCGCTCCCGACCACGACGACGTCGTACTCCTGCGCTGACATGTAGAACACGTTATAGAATTGCCCCGGGCGGCCGCTACTGGCCCGGTCGACCGTACGAGGAGACGTGAAAAAATGCTCAGTGTTGCCACGCGCGACGAGCTGGCTGCCGACTTGGCGCAAGCCGAGCGGAGCGGCGAGCCGATCGCCCCGCTTACCGCCGCCTATCCGGACATCGACGTCGTCGACGCCTACGAGATTCAGCTGATCAACATCCGCCAGAGAGTCGCGGAGGGGGCCCGGGTGCTGGGCCACAAGGTGGGGCTGTCGTCGTTGGCGATCCAGCAAATGATGGGCGTCGACGAGCCGGACTACGGACACCTGCTCGACGAGATGCAGCTGTTCGAAGACACCCCGGTCAAGGCGAACCGCTACTTGTACCCCCGGGTGGAGGTCGAAGTCGGGTTCGTCCTGAACGCGGACCTGCCGGGAGCCGGCTGTACCGAGGACGACGTGCTGGCGGCGACCGAGGCGCTGGTCCCGTCGATCGAGCTGATCGACACCCGGATCACCGACTGGAAGATCGAACTGTGCGACACCATCGCCGACAACGCGTCGTCGGCCGGTTTCGTGCTCGGTGAGGCGCGCGTTTCCCCCCGTGACATCGACGTCAAGGGGATCGACGCCGTGTTGCGCTGCAACGACGAGGTCGTCGCGGAAGGCCGTACCGACGCGGTGCTGGGCAACCCGGTCACCGCGGTGGCCTGGCTGGCCCGCAAGGTGGATGGCTTCGGCGTCCGCCTGCGCAAAGGCGACGTGGTGCTGCCCGGATCGTGCACGCGGGCGATCGACGCACATCCCGGTGACAACTTCGTCGCCGACTTCGCGGGCCTGGGCTCGGTGCGTTTATCGTTCGAATAAGCTCGAATTAAATCGTCTAACTTAAATCTCAAAAGCTTCGAAAAGGGGCATCATGCCGACTAAGGCGACTGTGGCCATTGTCGGGTCGGGGAACATCAGTACTGACCTGCTCTACAAGCTGCTGCGATCGGACTGGCTGGAACCGCGCTGGATGGTCGGCATCGACCCGGACAGCGAGGGCTTGGCCCGTGCCCGCAAGCTGGGTCTGGAGACCACCCACGAGGGCGTCGACTGGCTGTTGGCCCAGCCGGAGAAGCCCGACCTGGTGTTCGAGGCGACCAGCGCCTACGTGCACCGCGACGCCGCCCCTAAGTACGAGGCCGCCGGCATCCGCGCCATCGACCTGACGCCGGCCGCGGTGGGCCCCGCGGTGATCCCGCCGGCCAACCTGCGCCAGCACCTGGACGCACCGAACGTCAACATGATCACCTGCGGCGGACAGGCGACCATCCCGATCGTCTACGCGGTGTCACGCGCCCTCGCCGACCTCGGCGGCGTGCCGTATGCCGAGATCGTCGCCTCGGTCGCCTCGCTGTCGGCCGGCCCCGGCACCCGCGCCAACATCGACGAGTTCACCAAGACCACCAGCCGGGGTGTGGAGACCATAGGCGGCGCCAAACGCGGCAAGGCGATCATCATCTTGAACCCGGCGGACCCGCCGATGATCATGCGCGACACCATCTTCTGCGCCATCCCGGAGGACGCCGACCGGGACGCGATCGCCAAGTCCATCCATGACGTGGTGGCCGAGGTGCAGACCTATGTGCCGGGTTATCGGCTGCTCAACGAGCCCCAGTTCGACGACCCGTCGATCCACTCCGGCGGCCAGGCGCTGGTCACCACGTTCGTTGAGGTCGAGGGCGCCGGCGATTACCTGCCGCCATATGCGGGCAACCTGGACATCATGACCGCCGCGGCGACCAAGGTCGGCGAGGAGATCGCCAAGGAATCCTTGAGCGCGACGGCCGGAGGAGCGCAATCATGACCACCGACATCTTCTTCAATCCGGTCTGGGACGTCCGGATGACCGACACGTCGTTGCGGGACGGTTCCCACCACAAACGCCACCAGTTCACCAAGGATGAGGTCGGCGCCATCGTGGCCGCCCTGGACGCCGCGGGGGTGCCCGTCATCGAGGTCACCCACGGCGACGGTCTGGGCGGCTCGAGCTTCAACTACGGGTTCTCCAAGACTCCCGAGCAGGAGCTGATCAAGCTGGCCGCCGAGACGGCCAAAGAGGCCAAGATCGCCTTCTTGATGCTGCCCGGCGTGGGCACCAAGGAAGACATCAAAGAGGCCCAGAACAACGGCGGCTCGATCTGCCGGATCGCCACGCACTGCACCGAGGCCGACGTGTCGATCCAGCACTTCGGCCTGGCCCGCGAACTCGGACTGGAAACCGTCGGGTTCCTGATGATGAGCCACACCATCTCGCCGGAGAAGCTGGCCGCGCAGGCCCGCATCATGGCCGACGCGGGATGCCAGTGCGTCTACGTGGTCGATTCGGCCGGAGCGCTGGTTCTCGAGGGCGTGCGTGACCGGGTCGCCGCCCTGGTCACCGAACTCGGCGACGACGCCCAGGTCGGCTTCCACGGCCACGAGAACCTCGGGCTCGGGGTGGCCAACAGCGTCGAGGCCGTCCGGGCGGGCGCCAAGCAAATCGACGGCTCGTGTCGCCGGTTCGGCGCCGGGGCCGGCAACGCGCCCGTCGAGGCGCTGATCGGGGTGTTCGACAAGATCGGCGTGAAGACCGGGATCGACTTCTTCGACATCGCCGACGCCGCCGAAGACGTGGTCGCCCCCGCGATGCCCGCCGAGTGCCTCCTCGACCGCAACGCCCTGATCATGGGGTACTCCGGCGTGTATTCGAGCTTCCTCAAGCACGCCATCCGCCAGTCCGAACGCTACGGTGTGCCGGCCCACCAGCTGCTGCACCGCGCGGGCCAGCGCAAACTCATCGGCGGCCAGGAAGACCAACTCATCGACATCGCGCTGGAGATCAAGCGCGAGCAGGAGAGCGGTACCGCGCCCTCGCGCTGACCCGCCCGTTCGGCCGACGGCGCACACATGCTACACAAAGGCGTCGCGGGTACCCTGGCTCCCATGAGCACATCCAACACAGTCGGCGCCCGTCGCCGCGGGCTGTACGGCCTGCTCGCCGGGGGGTTACTGACCGCTACCGCCGCAACGGTGATCGCGCTACCCGTGGCGGGCATCGCCAACGCGGATCCGCAATGCAATCAGGACGTGGGTTCATCCATCGACTCGTACCTGCAGCGGCATCCCGACCTCCACCAGCAACTGCAGGCCAAGTCACAGGCTGAGGGCGGCAACGGCAACGTCCTCGACTACCTCAATCGGCATCCCGACGTCCGCCAGCACCTGATCGACCTTTCCCACTCGTGCCCACCCTAGTGAGTCGGCGTCGTCATTGAACCCTGTCGCCGACGCGGGGGAACGTTCGCCATTGACGAAAAAGTAGAACACGTTCTAGCGTCTAGGCGTGTTCTCTGATTCCCTCACCGCTGCGATCGCAGAGGCCGAGCAGTTGGTGGCCGATGCACCGTTCATCGAGACCGAAGCCGACCTGCTCGAAGGATTGCAGTACCTAGCCGGCTGTATCTCGGGCTGCATTCATCTGGCCGTGGACTACGACCGCGACCATCCCTTCCTGCAGTCGGGTACCGGGCCGTTCACCAAGATGGGCCTGGACAACCCCGACACCCTCTACTTCGGTACCCGGGTGCACGCCAACCACGACTACGTGGTCACGGGCAGGCGCGGGACCACCACCGACCTGAGTTTCCAGCTACTCGGCGGCGAGTACACCGACGACTTCGTGCCCGTCAGCCAGGCCGCGTTCGACGACCGCGAGCTTGAGATCGCGCCCGACGGCAGCTTCGAGTGGCGGGTGCGGCCGACGAGTCCCGGGCAACTGGTGATCCGCGAGGTGTACGGCGACTGGGCGGCGCAGCGCGGCACGCTGGCGATCTCCCGGCTCGACACGGCAGGCACCGCACCGCCGCCCTTGACCCGTGAGCTCATCGAAAAGCGTTACGCCACAGCGGGAAAGCAGCTTGTCCAGCGGGTGAAGACCTGGCTGCAATTCCCCCAATGGTTTTATCTCGACCTGCCGGTCAACACCATGGTGCCGCCGCGGCTGACTCCGGGCGGACTGTCCACGCAGTACTCGTCGGTCGGCCATTTCGACCTGCGACCGGATCAGGCGATGGTCATCACCATCCCGGTCTCCGACGCGCCCTACCTCGGCTTCCAGCTGGGCAGCCTCTGGTACATCTCGCTGGACTACATCAACCACCAAACCTCGCTGAACAACACTCAGGCGCAGGCGGATCCGGACGGCAAGGTCCGCATCGTCGTCGCCGAGCAGAACCCGGGAGTGACCAACTGGGCCGAGACGGTCGGCCACCGGCGTGGCTTCCTGCAGTTCCGCTGGCAGCGGGTGTCGCGTCAGCTCACCGACGCCGACGGTCCGACCGTCGAGGTGGTAGACATCGACAAGGTTCCGGCGGCGTTGCCGTACTTCGAGCACAACAAGATTTCGGAGGACGACTGGCGCGCCCGAATTGCCCTGCGCCACCAACAGATTCAGGCAAGGATGCTGGGATGACGAAGTTGCTCGACGGCAAGGTAGTGGTGATCAGCGGCGTCGGCCCGGGTCTGGGCACGACGCTGGCGCACCGATGCACGCGAGAAGGCGCCGACCTGGTGCTGGCGGCCCGCACGCCGGAACGCCTGGACGACGTCGCCAAGCAGATCGCCGACCTCGGAGGCCGTGCGACAACGGTGCGCACCGACATCACCGAGGACGACCAGGTGAGCAACCTGGTCGATGCCACCTTGGAGGCCTACGGCAAGGTCGACGTGCTGATCAACAACGCGTTCCGGGTGCCGTCGCTGAAACCATTCTCGGGCACCAGCTTTCAGCATATCCGCGACGCGATCGAACTCAGCGCGCTCGGCGCACTGCGGCTCATCCAGGGGTTCACGCCGGCGCTGGCCGAGTCGAAGGGCTCGATCGTCAACGTCAACTCCATGGTGCTGCGGCACTCGCAGGCGAAGTACGGCGCCTACAAGATGGCCAAGTCCGCGCTGCTGTCCATGTCGCATTCGCTGGCCACCGAGCTGGGTGAGCAGGGGATCCGGGTCAATTCCGTTGCACCCGGCTACATCTGGGGCGAGACGCTGCAGGGCTACTTCAACCACCAGGCCGGCAAGTACGGCACCACGGCCGAGCAGATCTACCAGGCCACCGCGGCCGACTCCGACCTGAAGCGGCTACCGACCGAGGACGAGGTGGCCTCGGCGATCTTGTTCATGGCCAGCGACCTGTCCAGCGGCATCACCGGGCAGACCCTGGACGTCAATTGCGGGGAGTACCACACCTAATGGCAGAACGCACCGATGTCGGTACCGTTGACGACCTGAAGGCGTCGGCCAGCAAGATGATCGGGCTGGACGATTTCGGCAGCAACGACGACAACTACCTCGAAGCGCTGGAAGTTCTGCTGGACTCCTACCGGCGCGACGCCGACTTGACGCCGTTGGGCAGCAAGATGAATCGGTTCTTCTTGCGCGGTGCGCTGGTTGCCAGGCTGCTTTCCGAATCTGCCTGGAAGCAATACCCGCAGCACGCGGACGTCGCCATCGAGCGGCCGATCTTCGTCACCGGGCTGGTGCGCACCGGCACCACTGCCTTGCATCGGCTGCTCGGCGCCGATCCCGCGCACCAGGGCCTGCATCTGTGGTTGGCCGAATTTCCGCAGCCGCGCCCGCCTCGTGAAACCTGGGATTCCAACCCGTTTTACAGCCAACTGAACGCACAGTTCGAGAAGCATCATGCCGAAAACCCCGACTACACGGGTCTGCATTTCATGGCGGCGTACGAGCTGGAGGAGTGCTGGCAGCTGCTGCGGCAGTCGGTGCATTCGGCGTCCTATGAGACGCTGGCGCACCTGCCCACCTACTCGCAGTGGCTGTCCCAGCAGGACTGGACGCCGTCATATCAGCGGCACCGCCGCAACCTTCAGTTGATCGGGCTCAACGACGCCGACAAACGGTGGGTGCTGAAGAATCCCAGCCACCTGTTCGCGTTGGACGCGTTGATGGCGACCTATCCCGACGCGTTGGTGATCCAGACTCATCGTCCGGTCGAAACAATCATGGCCTCGATGTGCTCGCTGGCGCAGCACACCGCCGAGGGATGGTCGACGTCGTTCACCGGCGCCCAAATCGGTGCTGACGCAATGGAAACGTGGTCGCGAGGCCTGGAGCGGTTCAACACCGCGCGGGCCAAATACAGCCCGTCGCAGTTCTACGACGTGGACTACAAAGAGTTGATCGCCGACCCGATGGGCACTGTGGCCGACATCTACCGGCACTTCGGCTTGACGTTGACCGAAGAGGCGAAGGCTGCCATGGAAAAGACCCATGCCGACAGCCAGTCCGGCGCGCGGGCGCCCAAGCACACCTACTCGCTGGCCGACTACGGCCTCAGCACCGAGACGGTCAAGGAGCGGTTCGCGGGCCTGTAAGTCACAGGCGCCACCCGGGCGCGACGTTCGCTCAGTCGTCGTCCGGCTCGTCGTCGAGATAACCCTCGGCGACCGCATGTTCAATGCTGTCACCGAGTTTCGGGCACGACTTCGTGCGTGCGGTATCGCCCCCGGACTCGCGCACCTCGGTGAAGTACGCGCAGCGCTGCAACGCCTCGGTGTTCCATTGCACCGCGGTGTGTCCCGGCCCGAGCCTGCGAACGGTGACCCGCACGTGGCAGAACCGGCAGTCCACCGGCAGCAGGCCCGAGTTCAGGTAACGCTCGCGGTCTGCGCGACTGGCCACGGCCACCGCCGCGGCGCGCTGTGGGTCATTGGCGAAATCCGTTGATTTCGACGCTAAACGAGAACGAGCTCCGCCCTTGCGCTCGGGACCGGCCGGATGCTCGTCGTGGTCGTGATGATCGCCATGCAGCAACAACATCGACCGCGCAAGCTGATCGACGTCAGGTACCGCCGGCTGATCGTCGCCCATGATTCCTAGTGTTGCTTGGCCGGCACGTCGTCGGTGACCGTCTCGTCGGCCTCGGAGTCTTTGGTCTTGAGGTTCTCCTCGACCTCGGCATTCCAGTACTCGTTGGCACGGGTGGTGTCCACCTCGATCTCGAAGCGCTCCACCATTTCCGGCTCGATGTCGGCGACGTCGACGTAGAACTGCTGGTACCAGCGGCGCAGCTGGTAGACCGCACCGTCCTCCTCGACCAGCAGCGGATTGTCTATGCGGGTCTTGTGCTTCCAGATCTCGACGTCTTGCAGGAAGCCCTTGCTGACGCCCTCGGTGAACACCTTCGACAGCTTGTCGGTCATCTTTTCGTCCATGCCCTTGGGCTTTTCGACGATGACACCCCACTGCAGCATGAACGAGTTCTGGGTCACCGGGTAGTGGCAGTTGATCAGGATCGACTCGGCCTTGTAGCCGCCGTAGCTGTTGTGCAGCCAGTTGATCATGAACGACGGCCCGAAGTAGGACGCCTCCGAATCCAGGTGCGCTTCACCGTACGACGTGCCGAGGTCGTTGACGTCGGGCCGGCCCACGTTGTGCAGGTACTGCGACGCGATGTGGCCCTCGAAGACGTTCTTGAAGTACGTCGGCAATCCGAAGTGGATGTAGAAGAAGTGCGCCATGTCGGTGACGTTGTCGATGATGTCGCGGCAGTTGGACCCCTCGATGAGGATCCTGTTCCAGCGCCACTCGGTCCACTCGTCGCTGTGGGATTCGGGGATGTCCGGAATGCGCACGGCGGGGTCCGGCGGATTGTTCTCGTGGTCGTGCCAGACGAACAGCAGGCCGCCGCGCACGTCGGTCGTCCACGACCGGGTCCGCGCGGTCTTGGGTGTGCGCTTGGCGTAGGGGACCAGCTTGCAGCGGCCGTCGCCGCCCCAGCGCCAGTCATGGAACGGGCAGGCGACCTCATCGCCCTTGATGGTGCCCTCCGTCAGGTCCCCGCCCATGTGGCGGCAGTACCCGTCGAGAACCTTGATGTCCCCCTGCGAGTCGGCGAACACCACCAGCTTGGTGCCGAACGCCTCGATCGAGTGCGGCTTACCGTCCTGGAAGTCCTTGGCAACGCCCAGGCAGTGCCAGCCGCGGGCGTATCTGGTCGGCAAGTCGCCGGGATCGATTTCCCGGATGCCGACCGACTTGGTGTCGGTACTCACCTGTCACCTCCAACTCACTGGGCCTCTAACTAGAACACGTTACAGTTTTGCGGCGGGAGCGCGCAACGACGGCGAGCCTGGCCATGACATATGCGCGCTGGGGTATATCTAAACGATGCCGCTGTTTGCGTTCGAGGGCCGCAGGCCACGGGTCGATCCCACCGCTTTCGTGGCCCCGACGGCCACGCTGATCGGCGACGTCGTGGTGGAGGCGGGGGCCTCGGTCTGGTTCAACGCCGTATTGCGCGGCGACTACGGGCCCATCGTGGTGCGCGAGGGCGCCAACGTCCAAGACGGGTCGGTTTTGCACGCGCCTCCCGGTATCCCGGTCGACATCGGTCCCGGTGCCACGGTCGCGCATCTGTGCGTCATCCACGGGGTTCACGTCGGGCAGGAGGCGCTGATCGCGAACCACGCCACCGTGCTGGACGGGGCGGTGATCGGCGCGCGCAGCCTGGTCGCCGCGCACTCGCTGGTGACGGCCGGGACCCAGATTCCGCCCGGGATGCTGGCCGTCGGCGCCCCGGCCCAGATCAGGGGACCGGTCGCCGGGACCGGCGCCGAGATGTGGATCAAGCTGAACCCGCAGGCCTATCGCGACCTCGCCCTGCGGCATCTGGCCGGGCTGGATCCGCTCTAGACCTTGCGGGTGTTGGCCGCCGCGCGCTCCATCTCCCAGTAGGCGCGCAGGGCCACCATCTTGCCCTCGGCGTCGACCCGGTAGGTGAAGACGCCCTCGGCGGTCGTCTGGTACTCACCCGTCGTGATGAGGATGTGGCCCACGTTGGCTTCCTCGTTGCCGCACTGGTACGTGTCGCGGAAGAAGAACTCGATCTTCGTGGTGGGGGCGATGGCCTTGTCCCAGAAGGCCGAAATCGCGTCGCGGCCGCGGTGCCCCAGGCCTTCCGGGTCGAATACCGAAGGCCCGATCGGGTCCTCGACGATGGCGTCGTCGGCGAACACCGCCAGCCAGGCGTCCTTGTTCCGGGCCGCCACCGCCTCGCGGGAGCGGCGCCCGGCCTCGTGCGCGGGATGCCCGCTCACGCATCGACCTTCTGGGCCGCGGGCTTGTCGGCGCCCACCACCCACATCGAGTAGTACTGCGAGCCACCGCCGTAGGCGTGTCCCAACGCCTTTCGCGCGTTGGGCACCTGGTGGTCGCCACCCTTGCCCATCACCTGAATGGCCGCTTCGGCGAAGCGAATCAGGCCGGAGGCGCCGATCGGGTTCGACGACAGCACGCCGCCCGACGGGTTCACCGGCAGCCGGCCGCCGATCTTGGTTTCGCCGGCCTCGGTGAGTTTCCAGCCCTCGCCCTCGGCGGCAAAGCCGAGGTTTTCCAACCACATCGGCTCGAACCAGGAGAACGGCACGTAGATCTCCGCGGCGTCGATCTCGTCGATCGGGCTCTCGATGCCGGCGGCCTTCCACAGCGCCGCGGACGCGTCGCGGCCGGCCTGCGGGCTGACCTGGTCGCGTCCGGAGAACTGCAGCGGCTCGGTGCGCAACGCGGTGGCGTGAATCCAGGCCACCGGATGTCCTTGCGCCAGGCGGGCTTCGGCGGCCTCCTCGTTGCCGATCACGACGGCGGCGGCGCCGTCGGACGACGGGCAGGTCTCGTCGTAGCGGATCGGGTCCCACAGCATGGGCGACGACATCACCTTCTCGACCGTGATGTCGGGTTGGTGCAGGTGCGCCAGCGGGTTCTTGCTGCCGTTGAGCCGATCCTTCACCGCGACAATGGCACCGATGTTCGTCGGCGCACCGGACCGGCGGATGTACGAGCGCACGTGCGGCGCGAAGTAGCCACCCGCGCCGGCGCCCACCGGCTTGATGAAGGGGATCGGAATCGACAACGCCCACATGGCATTTGATTCCGACTGCTTCTCCCAGGCCATCGCGAGCACGCGCCGGTACTTGCCGGACTGCACCAGGCTGGCGGCCACCACCCCGGTGGACCCACCGACCGATCCCGCGGTGTGCACGCGGATCAGCGGCTTGCCCGTGGCGCCCATGGCGTCGGCCATGAACAGCTCGGGCATCATGACGCCCTCGAAGAAATCCGGCGCCTTGCCGACCACGACGGCATCGATGTCGTCGAACGTGCTGCCGGAGTCGGCGAGCGCCCGGTCGATCGCCTCGCGCACCAGGCCGTTCATCGAAACGTCTTGGCGTTTGGCGACGTACTTCGTCTGTCCGGTACCTAGTACCGCAGCGACGTTTGGCCCTGCACCGGCCATCAGTTCTTTCCTTCCATCACCGCGACCAGGTTCTGTTGTAGCGCAGGCCCGCTGGTGGCGTGCGCCAGCACGCGCTCAGCCGACCCGTTCCAGATGTGTTGTGCCGCAAAGCCGATGCGTTCGAGACCAGCGACGAACATGGGATTGGCCGCCAGCGCGCCGCCGGACGGATTGACCTTGGTCGGTCCCGGTATCCGGATGGCTTCCTCGATGATCAGATGCTGGTGGGTAAACGGCGCGCAGATCTCGGCCACGTCGAGGTTGTCGGTCCGCCCGCCGGTGGCCACGTGCGCCGCGGCCTTGGTCGAAACGGACTCGGTGAGATCCCGCGCGCCCAGCGACGGGGTTTCGATGCGATGCTCGATCCCGGTGATCCACGCCGGGTTTTCGCGCAGCTCGCGCGCCCGGTCGCCGGCCGCGAGCACGATGGCCGCGGCGCCGTCGGTGATCGGAGCTATGTCGTGACGGCGGAGCGGGTCGGCGAAGAACGGCCGCTCGAGCAGTTCTGCCACGCTGATCGACCCCTTCACGTTGTCCACCCGGCGCGCGTTGGCGAAGGAGTCGAAGGCCACCCGGGCCATCTGCTCCTGGGTCCACTTGCCGGTGTCGAGCCCGATGCGCGCCTGCAGCCCGGCCATCGAGATCGAATCGGGCCACAACGGCGCGACGGTGTAGGGGTCGGTCTGCCGCGACAGGATCTGACGCAGGACGCCTGCCGAGGACTTACCGAAGCCGTACACCAGCGCGGTGTCGACCTCGCCGGTCAGGATCTTGATGTAGGCCTCGTAAAGTGCCCAGGCCGCATCCATTTCCACGTGTGATTCGTTGATCGGCGGGACGGCACCGATCGAGTCGATCGCCGAGATGAACGAAAATGCCCGTCCGGCAAGGTAATCGGATGATCCGGAACACCAGAAGCCGATGTCGGTCCTGCTGATGCCCAGCTCCTCGTACAGCTGGGCGAAGCACGGGATCAACATCTCGACACCGTTGGTGGTGCCGTCGGTGCGGCGGACATGCGGCGCGTGGGCAAAGCCGACCACCGCAACGTTACGAGCGCTCATGTGCAGGTAAGCCCTTTACAGGTGGTGCTTGTAGGTGTCGTAGTCGGCGTCGGGTTCCCCGGTCGGCCGGAAGTACTCGATGTTGTCGATGCCGAATCCCCACTCCTCGCGGGGTTTCCACACCGCCTCGACGCGCATGCCCATCCGTACTTCGTGGGCGTCGATGTCGGCGACCAGATGCAGGAACGGGATGTCGGCTCCGTCGAGCAGCACGTAGGCCGCCACGTACGGCGGCTTGATGCGCTGGCCCTGGAACGGGATGTTGATGATCGCGAACGTCGTGACGGTGCCCTTGTCCGGCAGCTCCAAAAACTCGGTCGTCGGCTGACCGGTGGCCGGGTCGGCGCCATGCGGCGGGAAATAGACCTTGCCGTTTTCGCCCGTCTTCGCGCCGAGCAGCTTGCCCTGCGCGATGGCCCGCAGGTAGGCGCTCTCCTCGTGCGAGGCGCTGTGCTGGATGGTCAGCGAGACGGGCGTGACGATCATGGTCACCGGGTCTTTGTCGCCGTCCGACTGCTCGGTCACGGCCTCGGCTTCGTCGCCGAGCGCGAAATAGGCGATGTCGGTGATGGCGCCCACCGGCTCGTCCACCCAGTGCACATGCACCCGGGTGCCGGTCTTGATGTCCTTCGGCTCACCCGCGTCCACCGCGTGGATCAGCGGGGTGTCGGCGCCGTCCAGCTTGATCAGCGCCCAGGCAAACGGCCGGTCCAGCGGCTGGCCCTCGATCGGCTCGGGCTGCCAGGTCCACGAGACCACGGTGCCGACACTGGACACCGGTACCATCTCGCCCAGCGGCTCATAGGTGACCGGGTCATATTCCGCCGGCGGAACGTGCACCCGGCCATCCGATCCGCGCACACCCAGGACGTGGCGATCACGTAGCGCGGTGAAGAATTTGCTCAGCGTCGGTCCGACCGAACGGGTGTAGTCAAAGGACAACGTCAGTGGCGCGGCGAGCGGTGGCTCAGGGTGATCAATCAGGGGCGGGCTACTCGAGCTGGCTGTCACGCCATCGAGTAGAACAGGTTCTAAGAACGGATTCAAATCTTTCTTGGATCGGGACGACCACCGGAAGGGCGAAGACGATGAAGCTGGGATTGCAGCTGGGATATTGGGGCGCGCAGCCGCCGCAGAACCATGGCGAGCTCGTCGCCGCGGCCGAGGAGGCCGGATACGACGCCGTCTTCACCGCGGAAGCCTGGGGTTCGGACGCCTACACACCGCTGGCCTGGCTGGGTGCGTCGACGTCGCGGGTGCGGCTGGGCACCTCGGTGATCCAGCTGTCCGCCCGCACCCCGACGGCCTGCGCCATGGCGGCCCTGACGCTCGACCACCTGTCCGGCGGACGGCACGTCCTCGGCCTCGGCGTCTCCGGCCCGCAGGTGGTCGAAGGCTGGTACGGCCAGTCGTTCCCCAAGCCGCTCGCCCGCACCCGTGAATACATCGACATCATCCGGCAGGTGTGGGCGCGCGAGGCCCCGGTGACCAGCGCCGGACCGCACTACCCGCTGCCGCTGACCGGCGAGCGCGCAACGGGTTTGGGCAAGCCGCTCAAGCCCATCACTCATCCGTTGCGGGCCGACATCCCGATCATGCTGGGCGCCGAGGGACCCAAGAACGTCGCGCTGGCCGCCGAGATCTGCGACGGCTGGCTACCGATCTTCTACACGCCGCGCATGGCCGACACCTACAACGAATGGCTGGACGAGGGATTCGCCCGGCCGGGCGCACGCCGCAGCCGCGAGAACTTCGAGATCTGCGCGACGGCCAACATCGTCGTCACCGAGGACCGCAGCGCCGCCTTCGCCGCCATGAAGCCCTACATCGCGCTCTACATGGGTGGGATGGGCGCGGAGGACACCAACTTCCACGCCGACGTCTACCGCCGGATGGGCTACTCCGAAGTGGTCGACGACGTGACGAAGCTGTTCCGCAGCAACCAGAAGGACAAGGCCGCCGAAATCATCCCCGACGAGGTGATCGACGACGCCGCGATCGTCGGCGACCTCGACTACGTGCGTAAGCAGATCAAGGCCTGGGAGGCCGCCGGCGTCACCATGATGGTGGTGTCCGGCCGCAGTACGGAGCAGGTCCGAGAGCTGGCGACGCTGATCTGACACCCGCCCACGACAATCTAGAACACGTTCTAATTTTCTTGCCAGGGGCTTAGAACGCGTTCTAGATTGTCCGGATGGCAGGCCCGACGACGATGCAGAGCGCGCAGCGCGATGAGGCGGGGGTACGCCCCCTCGCCGCTACGCGGCTGGGGGGACCCCCACCCGCTTGCGGGGGCGAGCCGGGCAATGGACTCCGGCCCGGCCGGTCAGCCGAGCGGGTGGGCGTCGCCGAATGTCATCTCGACGTGGCCGACAGATCCAGAGACCATCGCCCGCTTTGGCAGGCCCAGCGACGCCAGCTCCTCGGCGTAGGCGTGATCGCCCAGTCGCAATTTCGCTCCGCCGAGCTGACCGCGCAGCCCGCGCACCCGCATCTCCCAGGGCACTTCCCGGGTGGTGCCGTCGGCGAAGGTGTAGGTCTTGAGCACCTGCGGGCGCGACGTGAACATCGAGGGCACCGGCACTCCGCGGGCGAAGTCGATGCCCGCGATGTGCGCACCGTCGGCGCTGACGTCGAATCCGAACCGGCCGTGCTCGCGAACGGTGAAGTCCGCCATGATCTTCGGGAATCCCCAGATCGAGCGCCCGGCTTCCAGGGTGAAGCTCTGGTCGACGGGCAGATGGTGGATGAACGCGGCCGCATCGCCCAGCGCCCGCCAGCCGCGCGCCGTCGAGCCGGGTGGGTTGACCATGACGCAGGTACCGAATTCGTGGTACTGCCCCAAATCGCCGTCGATGTAACGTGCCAGCATCAGGTTCACCACCGCCCGGCCGGGGCGGGGCTGGCAGACCTGCAGACCGCTGTAGTCGATAAGGCGTTGTGCCGCTTGCGCATCCACCGAAAACATCGCGGTGTGTACGTCCGCTTTTCGTATCCGCACCGGCATGGTGAGGACTGTCCCCGCAACTACGTGTTGTGACTCAGGCATGCCGCTTACTGTAATCCGCTCGTCAATATTTGGAGGCTGTGAATGACTTCGACCATCCCCGAAGCAATCTCGAACATCGACCTGACCGACGGCAACTTCTACGCCGACCGTCACACGTCGCGCGAGGCCTATCGCTGGATGCGGGCCAACCAACCGGTGTTTCGTGATTGCAACGGACTGGCCGGTGCTACCACGTATCAAGCCATCCTCGACGCCGAGCGCAATCCGGAACTGTTCTCCAGCACGGGCGGCATCCGTCCCGATCAGCCCGGCATGCCCTACATGATCGACATGGACGATCCGGCACACCTGGTGCGGCGCAAGCTGGTCAACGCCGGCTTCACCCGTAAGCGGGTGAAGGAGAAGGAGCCGTCCATCGCCAAGCTGTGCGACACCCTGATCGACGCGGTGTGTGAGCGCGGCGAGTGTGACTTCGTTCGCGACATCGCCGCCCCGCTACCGATGGCGGTGATCGGCGACATGCTGGGCGTGCTGCCCCAGGAACGCGGCATGCTGTTGAAGTGGTCCGACGACCTGGTCTGCGGGCTGAGTTCGCACATCGACCCGGAATCGGAGACCGCCCAGAGCGTGATGAACGCTTTCGCCGCCTACACCGCGTTCACCATGGACATCATCACCAAGCGGCGAGCCGAGCCCACCGACGACCTGTTCTCCATTTTGGTGAACGCCGAGGTGGAGGGTCAGCGGATGTCCGACGACGAGATCGTCATGGAGACGCTGCTCATCCTCATCGGCGGCGACGAGACCACCCGCCACACGTTGAGCGGGGGAACCGAGCAGCTGGTGCGCCACCGCGACCAGTGGGGTGCCCTGGTGCGCGATCCCTCGCTGCTGCCCTGCGCCATCGAGGAGATGTTGCGCTGGACGTCACCGGTGAAGAACATGTGCCGGATCCTGACCGCCGACACCGAATTCCACGGCACCTCAATGCGTGAGGGCGAGAAGATCATGCTGTTGTTCGAGTCGGGCAACTTCGACGAGTCGGTGTTCGAGGATCCGGACCACTTCGACATCCGGCGTAACCCCAACAGCCACATGGCTTTCGGTTTCGGCACGCACTTCTGCCTGGGCAACCAGCTGGCCCGCCTGGAACTTTCGATGATGACCGAGCGGGTGCTCAAGCGGCTGCCGGATCTGCGGCTGGCCGACGACGACTCGACCCTGCCGTTGCGGCCGGCGAACTTCGTCAGCGGCCTGGAAGCGATGCCGGTGGTGTTCACCCCGAGCGCGCCGCTGCTGAGCTGATTCTCTGCGCCGAGCGTGAACTCAGGGCGAAAATCGCCGAAAAGCCGCCCTGAGTTCACACTCGGCGAAGTGGGGTCGGCGACCAGGCGCCTAGCGGTTTTTGAAGTTGGGCTTGCGCTTCTCGGCGAACGCCCGCGGGCCTTCCTTGGAGTCCTCGGAGAGGAACACCGGAATGCCGTTCGCGGTGTCGGGCTTGAAGGCCTCTTCCTCGTGCATGCCCTCGGTCTCGCGGATCGTCTTGAGGATCGCCTGCACCGCCAGGGGCCCGTTGTTCTCGATGACCTCGGCGATCTCGAGCGCCTTGGTCAGCGCCTGCCCGTCGGGAACGACGTGGCCGATCAGGCCCATCTCCTTGGCCTCGGCGGCGGTGATGTGCCGTCCGGTCAGCAGCAGGTCGCAGGCCACGGTGTAGGGGATCTGGCGCACCAGGCGGACGGCGGAGCCGCCCATCGGGTACAGGCTCCACTTGGCCTCCGAGATGCCGAATTTGGCGCTCTCGCCGGCGACCCGGATGTCGGTGCCCTGCAGGATCTCGGTGCCCCCGGCGATGGCCGGGCCCTCGACGGCGGCGATCAGTGGCTTTTTCAGCCGACGGCCTTTGAGCAATGCGTCGATTCGCGACGGGTCGTAGCTGCCGTCCTTGAACGACTCACCCGGCGGCTTCTGGGTTGCTGCCTTGAGGTCCATGCCCGCGCAGAAGTAGCCACCGGCGCCGGTCAGGATGCAGCAGCGGATGTCGTCGTCGTTGTCGACGCGGTCCCAGGCCTGGACCATGATTTCCATCATTTCCGTGCTCAGGGCGTTGCGGCGGTGTGGCCGATTCATGGTCACGATGAGGGTGTGACCACGCTGTTCCACCAGCGCATCGGCTTCAGAGGGGCCGGTCTCCCCGTTTTCTGTGTTTGCTGGGGTTCCGGCATTCTCCACGGACACGGCTACCGCCTTTCCCTCGACAATGGGCACGAGCTTGCCTCGAAATGTAACACGTTCTAATTTGGTGGCCGTGGCCTTGAATATTGCCGACCTTGCAGAGCACGCGATCGACGCTGTGCCCGAGCGTGTCGCCCTGATCTGCGGCGACGAGAAGTTGACCTATGCCCAGCTAGAGGAGAAGGCCAACCGCCTGGCTCACTACCTGTTGGAGCAGGGGGTGAAAAAGGACGACAAGGTCGGACTGTACTGCCGCAACCGCATCGAGATCGTCATCGCGATGCTCGGCATCGTGAAGGCCGGCGCCATCCTGGTGAATATCAACTACCGCTATGTCGAGGGCGAGCTGCGCTACCTGTTCGAGAACTCCGACATGGTCGCGCTGGTCCACGAGCGCCAGTACTCCGACCGGGTGGCCAACGTGCTGCCCGAGACCCCGGACGTCAAGACGATCCTGGTCGTCGAGGACGGCAGCGACAACGACTTCGGCCGCTACGGCGGTGTCGAGTTCTACTCCGCGATCGCGGGCAGCTCGCCCGAGCGCGACTTCGGTGAGCGCAGCGCCGACGACATCTACCTGCTCTACACCGGCGGCACCACCGGTTTCCCGAAGGGCGTGATGTGGCGTCACGAGGACATCTACCGGGTGCTGTTCGGCGGAACCGACTTCGCCACAGGCGAATTCATCAAGGACGAGTACGACCTGGCCAAGGCCGCCGCGGCCAACCCGCCGATGGTCCGCCACCCGATCCCGCCGATGATCCACGGCGCCACCCAGTCGGCCACCTGGATGTCGATCTTCTCGGGCCAAACCACCGTGCTGGCACCGGAATTCAACGCCGACGAGGTCTGGCGCACGATCCACGACCACAAGGTGAACCTGCTGTTCTTCACCGGCGACGCGATGGCGCGGCCGCTGCTGGACGCGCTGCTGGCCGCGCAGGAAGGCGCGGAAGGGAAAGAGGCGTACGACCTGTCGTCGCTGTTCCTGCTCGCCTCCACCGCGGCGCTGTTCTCGCCGAGCATCAAGGAGAAGTTCCTCGAACTGCTGCCCAACCGGGTCATCACCGACTCGATCGGATCTTCGGAAACCGGATTCGGCGGCACCAGCATCGTCGCCAAGGACGCGCCGCACGCCGGTGGCCCGCGTGTGACTATCGACCACCGCACCGTCGTCCTCGACGAGGAGGGCAACGAGGTCAAGCCCGGCTCCGGTGTGCGCGGCTTCATCGCGAAGAAGGGCAACATCCCGGTCGGTTACTACAAGGACGAGAAGAAGACCGCCGAGACGTTCAAGACGTTCAACGGCGTGCGCTACGCCATCCCCGGCGACTTCGCCGAGGTCGAGGCCGACGGCACCGTCACGATGCTGGGCCGCGGCTCGGTGTCGATCAACAGCGGCGGCGAGAAGATCTACCCCGAGGAGGTCGAGGCCGCGCTCAAGGGCCACCCCGACGTCTTCGACGCCCTGGTGGTCGGCGTGCCCGACCCCCGGTACGGGCAGCACGTCGCCGCCGTCGTACAGCCCCGGCCGGGCGCCCGGCCCGCGCTGTCCGAGCTGGACAGCTTCGTGCGCTCCGAGATCGCGGGCTACAAGGTGCCGCGCAGCCTGTGGCTGGTCGACGAGGTCAAGCGCTCGCCCGCGGGTAAACCCGACTACCGCTGGGCCAAGGAGCAGACCGAAGCGCGGCCCGCCGACGACGTGCATGCGGCTCACGCGACTGCGTGACCGACTTCGTCAAACGTAATCCGGCCGCACCGACCGGTTTCTTCGCAGCCGAAGCCGCAGGGCTGCTATGGCTTTCGGCCGTCGAAGGCGGCGTCCCGTGCGCGCAGGTCGTCTCCGTGGACGACGCGAGTCTGACCCTGCGGCGCCTGGAATCGGTGGGCCCGACCCCCGAGGCCGCGCGCACGTTCGGCGGCCGGCTGGCGATCACCCACGACGCCGCCGCCCCGGCGTTCGGGGCCGGTCCGGACGGCTGGGACGGGCCGGGCTTTTTCGGGCCGCTGTCGCAGCCCTTGCCGATGTCGCTGCGCAGGCACGGCGACTGGGGCGAGTTCTACGCCGAGGAACGGCTGGCCCCGATGGCCGAACTCGCGGCCCCGCGGCTCGATGCCGGTACCCGTGACGCCGTCGACTCTGTCGCGGCGCGTTGCCGTGCAGGCGATTTCGACGACGACGATCGGCCGGCCCGGCTGCACGGCGATCTGTGGAGCGGGAACGTGATGTGGACGCCCGACGGTGTGGTGCTCATCGACCCCGCCGCGCACGCCGGTCACCGCGAGACCGACCTGGCGATGCTCGCGCTGTTCGGCTGTCCGCACTACGACGCGGTGATCGCCGGATACCAGGAGGTGCGACCGTTACGGCCCGGCTGGCGCGACCGCATCGGGCTGCACCAGCTCTTCCCGCTGCTGGCGCACGTCGTGCTGTTCGGCGGCGGGTACGTGCAGCAGACGCACGCCTGCGCCCGCGCGGCGCTGACCATCTGACCTCGGTCCGCGGCGGGCCCCGGTCTAGAGTCGAATCGCATGACGATCGATGTCTGGATGCAGCACCCGACTGCGCGGTTCCTGCGCAGCGACATGCTGGCATCCCTGCGGCGGTGGACGGGCGGGACCATCCCCGACACCGACATCCCGATCGAGACGACACTGGCCTCGATGGACGCCGCCGGCGTCGAGGTGGGTGTGCTCAGCGCCTGGCGCGGGCCGGGCGGAGCGGACCTCGTCTCCAACGACGAGGTGGCGCAATGGATTGCCGCGCATCCGCACCGGCTTGCCGGCCTGGCCACCGTCGACCTGGACCGCCCGATGGAAGCCGTCCGGGAGTTGCGGCGCCGGATAGCCGACGGCGGATTCGTGGGCCTGCGGGTGGTGCCGTGGTTGTGGAATGCCCCGCCCACCGATCGTCGCTACTACCCGCTGTTCGCCCAGTGCGTGGAATCCGGGGTGCCGTTCTGCACCCAGGTCGGTCACACCGGCCCGCTGCGCCCGTCGGAGACGGGCCGGCCGATTCCCTACATCGACCAGGTGGCGCTGGACTTCCCGGAGCTGGTGATCGTCTGCGGCCACGTCGGCTACCCGTGGACCGAGGAGATGGTCGCGGTGGCCCGCAAGCACGAAAACGTCTATATCGACACCTCGGCCTACACGATCAAGCGGTTGCCTGACGAACTCGTCCGATTCATGAAGACCGGCACCGGGCAACGAAAAGTGTTGTTCGGCACCAATTATCCGATGATCACACACGAGCACGCGCTGGCGGGACTGGACGAAGTCGGGTTGTCCGACGAGGCTCGCCGAGACTTCCTGCGCGGCAACGCCGAACGAGTTTTCCGACTGGAGGCAATGAAGTGAACGGTGCCCAGGCCCTGATCAACACCCTGGTCGACGGTGGCGTCGACGTGTGTTTCGCCAACCCGGGCACCTCGGAGATGCACTTCGTCGCCGCACTGGACGCCGTGCCGCGGATGCGCGGCGTGCTCGCGTTGTTCGAGGGTGTCGCCACCGGCGCGGCCGACGGTTATGCCCGCATCGCCGATCGCCCGGCCGCGGTCCTGCTGCACCTGGGCCCCGGATTGGGCAACGGCCTGGCCAACCTGCACAACGCCCGCCGCGCGCGGGTGCCGATGGTGGTGGTGGTCGGCGATCATGCCACGTATCACAAGAAGTACGACGCCCCACTGGAATCCGACATCGACGCGCTTGCCGGCAGCGTCTCGGGATGGGTGCGCCGCACCAGTGACGCCTCCCAGGTCTCGGCCGACGCCGTCGAGGGCATCGCGGCCAGCCTTTGGGGTTCGCAGATCTCGACGCTGATCCTGCCCGCCGACGTGTCCTGGTCCGACGGCGCCCAGCTGTTCTCCAACCTGGAGGCGCAGCCGACGGGCGCCGATCCATTGCTGGCGCCCGAGGTGCTCGAGGTGCTTCGGTCCGGGGAGCCAACGGTGATCATGGTGGGCGGTGACGCCACCCGCCATGCCGGGCTGGCGGCGGCCACCCGCATCGCGGCGGCCACGGGTGCCCGCGTGCTGTGCGAAACCTTCCCCGCCCGGCTGGAGCGCGGCGCCGGCGTCCCGGCGGTCGACCGGCTCGCGTATTTCGCCGAGGCCGCGACTGCCCAGCTGGACGGCGCCAAGCATCTGGTGCTGGCCGGCGCCAAGTCGCCGGTGTCGTTCTTCGCCTACCCGGGCATGCCCAGCGATCTGGTACCGGCCGGCTGCGAGGTGCATGTGCTCGCCGAATACAGCGGCGCGGCAGACGCTTTGATCGCCCTGGCCGATCAGCTGGCGCCGGGCATCGAAGCGCCGGTGGCGCCCGCATCGCGTCCCCAGCTGCCGACGGGCCCGCTGACTTCCGCGTCGGCCGCCGACGTGATCGGGGCGCTGTTGCCTGAAGGCGCGATCGTGGTCGACGAGTCGAACACCTCCGGTGTGTTGCTTGCGGGCGCGACCGCCGGCGCGCCGGCGCACGACTGGCTGACCCTGACCGGCGGGGCGATCGGCTACGGCATCCCGGCCGCGGTGGGCGCCGCCGTGGCCGCCCTGCACCGTCCGGTGCTGTGTCTGGAATCCGATGGCTCGGCGATGTACACGATTTCGGGATTGTGGACCCAGGCCCGCGAGAACCTCAACGTGACCACCGTGCTGTACAACAACAGCGCCTACGACATCCTCCGGATCGAGCTGCAGCGCGTCGGCGCCGGGTCCGCACCCGGGCCCGAAGCGCTCGCGCTGCTCGATTTATCAGATCCCACAATGGATTTCGTGAAGATCAGCGAGGGCATGGGAGTACCCGCGCGGCGCGTCACGACGGCCGAGGAATTGGCCGATGCGCTGCGGGCCGCCTTCGCCGAGCCCGGGCCGCATCTGATCGACGCCGTGGTGCCGTCAATAGCGGGCTAGGGTCGGCAGCCGGCTCAGCAGCCAATCCGTCATCGTATTGACCACTTCGACGCCCGTTTCGAACGTGCCGTCATCCGCGTCCGCGGCCAGCGCCACACCCCATTGGCCGGACGGCGTCGGAACGATGCCGAACTGGCGGACCAGATACCCGCTGTGCACGCCCGGGCCCCAACCACCCTTCGCGGCATGGCCTTTGGCGGCCAGCCCCCACTGGTCGCCGGCAACCAGCCGTTGCATCAGGTCGATCACTTCGACGGCGTCGGGGATGGTCGACAGCTCCGCGGCGAACCGCGCCTGGCGCTGCAGGCTCCACTGGGTTTGGCCGAAAGCGGTGAAGCCGCGGCGAAGTCGCCGCGATTCGACCACCGTCGCGGTGTCACCGCCTTCGGCCACCACGCCCTGGACCCACCGCGCCGCGTCCATCGGCTCGCCCAGTTGCGACCACAACTGTTCGGAGGCGCGATTATCGGATTCGGTGATGGCCTTCACGACCAGATCGCGCGAGCCCAGCCAATCGTTGCGCAGCGCCGCTATCGCCAGGGGCACCTTGATCGTCGACCATGCCACGCCCGACCACCAGCTGCCCAGGGAAAACGTTCTGTCCGGCCGGGCGATCGCGACGCCGACGTTCGCCGGCGCCGCGGCGGAGAGCTGTTCGAAGCCGGCTTCCAGCGCGAGTTCGAGCGGCCGTGCGGTCATGCGCTGATTTCGCTATCGGCGCGCGTGACGCTGACGGCGGCGACCGGCGCGTCTACCATCGCGTCTCCTTGTCCTTGCGGCATTTTCATTGCGGCCCCGCATTCGTCCGCGGCGTGTGCGGGGAAGATCGTCAGCCCGCCGGCGGCGGGAGCGGCGGCAACGGCGGCCCTTGCTCCGGCGGGGGAGGTTCCCACTGTTCGGGGTCCGGGGTCGGCGGAGACCACACCAGCGGCGGCGGGGGCGGCAGCGGAGGCGGCGGGGGCGGCTCCGCCGCGGCGAAACCGGCGCCCAGGCCGAGCGCGGCCGCGCCCACTGACCCGACCAGGATCGAGCCTGCGATGAGTTCGCGGATTTTCATCAAGCGCTGAGTTTACTGCCAGGACGGCGCAACAGGCGGCAACGCCCGCCGCCGGGGCGCTATCGGTGGATCTTCCACACCGGGTCGCCGCAATCGACGCCCTGGGCGGCCAGCTGCCGCTTCAGCACTTTGAACGTCACCGTCCGCGGGAGTTCGGCGCTGATCCGCACGTACGACGGCCACTGTTTGGGTCCCAGGTCCGGCTGCTCGGCCAGGAAGGCCCGGAACTTCCCGTCGTCGAATTCGGTGCCCGGCGCCAACACCACCGCGGCCATCACCTGATCGCCGACTATCGCGTCTGGCACCGGGTATACCGCGACCTCCATGACGTCGGGGTGGCGCAGCAACACCCGCTCGATCGGGGCCGCGCCAAGGTTTTCGCCGTCAACCCGCATCCAATCGCCCAGCCGCCCAGCGAAGTAGGCGTAGCCGGCGTCGTCGCGGTAGGCGAGATCACCGCTGTGGTACACCCCGCCGGCCATCCGCTCCGCCTCGGCCGCCGCGTCGTTGTAGTAACCCTCGAAACGACCCGGCCCCGCGGTGTTGACCAGTTCGCCGACCACGCCCGGCGGGCATGACGCGCCGGTCTCGGGATCGATGATGTCGATGCCGTCGGGAAGCGGGCCCAGTGAACCCGCCGGCGTATCGGGCGTGCGCGCGATGGCCACGCCGCCTTCGGTCGAACCGAACCCGTCCTGCACGACGCACCCGAACCTGCGCCCGAAGCGCTCGATGTCATCGGGCACGCCTTCGTTGCCGTAGACGGCGCGCAGCGGGTTGTCCGCATCGTCGGGGCGCTCGGGCGTGGCGAGCACGTACGACAACGGCTTGCCCACGTAGTTCGCGTAGGTGGCGCCGTAGCGACGCACATCGACGATGAAGTTCGAGGCGGAGAACTTGCGCCGCAACGCCATCGAACCCTCGCAGGCCGCCGCCACCGCCCAGCCGACCAGCACCGCGTTGGAATGAAACAGGGGCATCGACACGTAGCAGACGTCGTCGCGGCCGAGGTCGAAGCGCTGTGACATCGTCACGCCCGCGATCGCGACCTTGCCGTGGCTGCACTTGACCGCCTTGGGCTCGCCGCTGGTTCCCGACGTGAAGATCAGCATGAACAGGTCCGCCGGCGAGGCGTTCTGAAAGGAGAGCTGCGCGTCGCGATGTGCGGCGATCTCGTCGGCCCACTCGGGCGAGTCGGCATTCAGGTGCTCGATATCGCCCAGCGTCTCGGCCGACTTCGAGTCGGCGAGCACCAGTTGGCAGTCGGCCCTTGCGATGTCGCGTCGCAGCGCCTCGCCGCGGCGCACCGGATTGAGCCCCACCGGCACGATCCCCGACATTCCGGCCGCCGCCAGCATCGCCGAGAAGAACGGGGTGTTCTCCAGCAGCACGCCGACATGCGGCGGCCGGCCGGGGTCGAGCCGCGCCCGCAACGTCGCGGCGATGGCGGCACCGTGCTGCAGGTGATCGCGCCAACTCGTGAACGAGTCCTCGAAGTAGATACCCCGGTCGTCGATCTCGGTCAGCGGCGCCAGCAGCTTGGTGACCGTCAGGTCGTCGGTGAGATCCATTGCGCCTAAGCGGGCGTCTCGGCCAGCTCCCGGCCGATCCGGCGCAGCTGCCCGGTGGCACCGCCCAGGGCGAACTCGGTCTCCTTGGCGGCCAGGAAGTAGCGGTGCGCGGGGTGATCGGTGTCGACGCCGACGCCGCCGTGCACGTGCACGATGGTGTGCGCCACCCGATGACCGGCGTCCGCCGCCCAGAACGCCGCGCTGGCGACATCGATTTCGGCCGGAATGTCCTCCGAGACCCGCCAGGCTGCCTGGGTCAGGGTGAGCCGCAGCCCCTTGACGTCGATGTAGCCGTCGGCCAGCCGCTGCGACACCGCCTGGAAGCTGCCGATCGGGCGGTCGAACTGCTCACGCTCGCGCGCGTATTCGGCCGTCATCTGCAGGCCCCGCTCGAGCACCCCGAGCTGGAAAGCGCTGCGGCCCAATGTGCCCAGCGTGCCGAGCCAGGTCACGACCTCGGCGCCGCCGACCTTGCGGCCCTCGTCCACCTCGGTCCCATCCAGGGCCAGGTGCCCGACGCTGCCCAGGCCGGTGGTTTCCAGTGCGGTCACCGTGACGCCGGGGTCGTCGGCGGTGACGAGGAAAACCGCAGTGCCGGAGTCTGTTTCGGCTGGCACCAGGAACGCGTCGGCCACCGGGCCGAAGCCGACCTGGGTGCGGGTCCCCGTCAGCCGGTACCCGCCGCCGACGCCGGCGGCCTGCACGGGCCCGTCGCCCATCTCGCCGTCGAGGGCGACGGCGAGCGTCTTCTCCCCGTTGACCGCGGGGACGCCCCAGCTCTGTTGCAGCTCTTCGGAGCCGAACCGGGCCAGCGCTCCGGCGCCCAGCACCACCGACTCCAGGTAGGGCACGGCGGCCAGCTGGTGTCCCAGCGCAACCTGGATCGCGATCTGCTCGAGCGCGCCGAAGCCGTCGCCGCCCAGCGACGAAGCCGAGGCGCTGGACAGGATGCCGGCGTCGATCAGCTTGCGCCACAGGTCGCGGTCGAAGCGCTGATCGAGCCCGTCGAGCTCACGCTGGTGTTCGGGGGTGCATACCGAGTCCACGATGGTGTCGACCAGGTTGCCGAGGTCGTTCGCCGCTTCGGTGGTGGTGAAATCCATGAACGTCCGTCCTTCTATTACGTAGCGGCTCAGCGGTTCCGGGGCAGGCCGAGGGCGACCATGCCGATGATGTCGCGCTGCACTTCGTTGGTGCCGCCGCCGAACGTCAGGATCAGGCAGGCCCGGTGCATCCGTTCGACCCGGCCGCGCAGCAACGAGCCCGGCGAATTCTGGCGCACCGTCGCGGCGGTACCCAGCACCTCCATCAGCAGCCGGTAGGCCTCGGTAGCGAGCTCGGTGCCGTACACCTTGGCCGCCGACGCGTCGGCGGGCGACAGCGCTTCGTCTGCCGCCGAGGCGAGTTCCCAGTTGATCAGCTTGAGCACCTCGGCCTTGGCGTGCACGCGGGCCAGGTTGATCTGCACCCATTCCGAGTCGATCAGCCGGGCGCCGCCGGCGTCCTTGGTGTTCTGCGCCCATTCGCGAACCTCGCGCAGGGCCAAAAAGATCGGTTGCGGCGAGACCAGCGCGACCCGCTCGTGGTTGAGCTGGTTGGTCACCAGTTTCCAGCCGCCGTTCTCCTCGCCGACCAGGTTGGTCACCGGGACACGCACATCGGAGTAGTAGGTGGCGCTGGTGTCCACGCCGGCCACGGTGTGCACCGGTGTCCAGGAGAAGCCCTCGGCGGTCGTCGGCACGGTCAGCATCGAAATGCCGCGGTGCTTCTTGGCCTCGGGATTGGTGCGCACCGCCAGCCACACCCAGTCCGCATAGGCGATCAGGCTGGTCCACATCTTCTGGCCGTTGATGACGTAGTCGTCACCGTCGCGCACCGCCGTGGTGCGCAGGTTGGCCAGGTCGGTGCCGGCGCCGGGCTCGGAGTAGCCGATGGAGAAGTGCAGTTCACCGGCGGCGATCTTGGGCAGGAAGAACTTCTTCTGTTCCTCGGTGCCGAACGCCATGATCGTCGGCGCCACGCTGTTGATGGTCAGGAACGGCACCGGCACGCCGGCGATGGCGGCCTCGTCGGTGAAGATCAGCGAGTCCATCGGGGAGCGGTCCTGGCCGCCGTACTCCTTGGGCCAGTTCAGGGTGAGCCATCCGTCCTTGCCCATCTGCGCGACGGTGTCGCGGTAGGCGGTGCCGGTGCCGACCTCGCCCTGCGTCGAGGTCAGCGCCTCCCGGCGCTCGGGGGTCATCAGCTCGGTGAAGTACGACCGCAGCTCGCGACGCAGCTCCTCTTGTTCCGGGGTGTAACTGATACGCATTTCGGCCGTCCTTGAGGTTCACGACGTTCGGAGTAACAAGCCTCGTCACAGGCTGCAGCTCGACCAACGGCTACCCGTTCGCCTCCCCGGTTGTAACACGTTCTAGTCTGGGAATCCAGCGACCGTTTCGCCAGAGGTGTCGGGGCCCTATGGTGGACCTACATACTGATGAGGCGTGTCCTCAGCTGAAAGCCAGGTTCAAGGAGGGTGCTGTGCGGGTGATCGTGGACCGTGATCGGTGCGAAGGTAACGCAGTGTGCTTGGGAATTGCGCCAGATATCTTCGACCTGGACGACGAGGACTACGCCGTGGTGAAGCTCGACCCGATTCCCGCCGATCAGGAGCAACTGGCCGAGCAGGCGATCGCCGAATGCCCGCGCGCGGCACTTCAGCGCGGCGACTAATCCGAGCCCAGAGCGCGTAACCCGAAACTAGAGGTATTCATAAATTGACTAGCAGCACGAACGCGACCGATCTCTCCGGGAAGGTCGCGGTGGTGACCGGTGCGGCCGCGGGCCTGGGACGCTCCGAGGCGTTGGGTCTGGCACGCCAGGGTGCGACCGTCGTCGTCAACGACATCGCCGCGGCGTTGGACGCCTCCGACGTCATCGACGAAATCAACTCGGCCGGTTCGAAGGCGGTCGCGGTGGCCGGCGACATCAGCGAACGCGCCACGGCCGACGAACTGGTTGCTCAGGCCGACTCACTGGGGGGCCTCGGCATCGTGGTCAACAACGCCGGGATCACTCGCGACCGGATGCTGTTCAACATGTCCGACGAGGAGTGGGATCTCGTCATCGCGGTGCACCTGCGTGGGCACTTCCTGCTGACCCGTAACGCGGCAACCTACTGGCGCTCCAAGGCCAAGGAGGCCGGCGGCCAGATCTTCGGGCGCATCGTCAACACCGCATCGGAGGCCGGGCTGGTCGGTCCGGTCGGGCAGGCCAACTACGGCGCCGCCAAGGCGGGCATCATCTCGCTCACCCTCACGGCCGCACGGGCGCTGGGCCGCTACGGCGTGTGCGCCAACGCCATCTGCCCCCGCGCGCGCACCGCGATGACCGCCGACGTGTTCGGCGAAGCACCCGAGGTGGAAGCGGGAGGCGTCGACCCGTTGTCGCCCGAGCATGTGGTCAATCTGGTCAAGTTCCTGTCGTCCCCGGCGGCCGCCGAGGTGAACGGTCAGGTGTTCATCGTCTACGGTCCACAGGTGACATTGGTCGCCGCGCCGACCGTGGAGCGGAAATTCAGCGCCGACGGCGTCGCTTGGGACCCCGCTCAGCTGAGTGCGACGCTGCAGGATTACTTTGCTGGCCGTGATCCTGAGCACAATTTCTCGGCTGGCGCGCTAATGGAGCAATAGCCACAAAAGGCTGGTTGATTGGGGGGAATCGCCAGGTAGAACGTGTGTCAGTTTGACACGTGACAAGTGCGTCTGACCTGGCGAATTAACGGTTCGGATAAAGACGTGCTGTTCATTGACATGGTGAACTTGTTCTGAGTTAATATGATCCGGCTCACACCGAGCCACGTGCGACCGTAGACGACGCAAAGGCCAGACATAGACTTCGCCGAGACCAAACCGAGGGGGAACGCGTTGAGGGAACAACTTGCGGTTCCCGCCCGCGCAGTCGGCGGATTTTTCGAAATGATGTTGGATACCGGCCGGGCAGCTTTTCGCCGGCCGTTTCAATTCGGTGAGTTCCTCGATCAGACGTGGATGATCGCGCGCGTGTCGCTGGTCCCCACGCTGCTGGTGTCCATCCCGTTCACCGTCCTGGTGGCCTTCACCCTCAACATCCTGCTGCGCGAGATCGGCGCCGCCGACCTGTCCGGCGCCGGGACGGCATTCGGCACCATCACCCAGCTGGGGCCGGTGGTGACGGTGCTCGTGGTGGCCGGTGCCGGTGCCACCGCGATCTGCGCCGACCTCGGCGCCCGCACCATCCGCGAAGAGATCGACGCGATGCGGGTGCTCGGCATCGACCCGATCCAGCGGCTGGTCGTGCCCCGTGTGCTGGCCTCCACGGTGGTGGCCCTGCTGCTCAACGGATTGGTATGCGCCATCGGTCTTTCCGGTGGTTACGTGTTCTCCGTCTTCCTGCAGGGCGTCAACCCCGGCGCGTTCATCAACGGGTTGACCGTGTTGACCGGCCTGCGCGAGCTGGTGCTGGCCGAATTCAAGGCGCTGCTGTTCGGCGTGATGGCCGGCATGGTCGGCTGCTACCGCGGCCTCACCGTCAAGGGTGGGCCCAAGGGCGTCGGCAACGCGGTCAACGAAACCGTGGTCTACGCCTTCATCTGTCTGTTCGTGATCAACGTGGTGATGACCGCCATCGGCGTGCGGATCTCGGCTAAGTGATGGGACGGGTACGCACGCCATGAGTTACGACGCCACACTGCGGTTCCGCCGCATCTTCACCCGGCTGCAAGAGCCGGTCGACGACTTCGGCGAGCAGGCGTTGTTCTACGGGCAGACCATGCGGTATGTCCCCAATGCGCTCACCCGATACCGCAAGGAGACCATCCGGCTGATCGCCGAGATGACGATGGGCGCGGGCGCACTCGTGATGATCGGTGGCACGGTCGGTGTGGCGGCCTTCCTGACCTTGGCCTCCGGCGGTGTCATTGCCGTGCAGGGGTATTCGTCGCTGGGCAACATCGGCATCGAGGCGCTGACGGGATTCCTGTCGGCATTCCTGAACGTCCGGGTCGTCGCGCCGGTGATCGCCGGCATCGCGCTGGCCGCCACCATCGGCGCCGGCGCCACCGCCCAATTGGGCGCCATGCGGGTGTCCGAGGAGATCGACGCCGTCGAATGCATGGCGGTGCACTCGGTGTCCTACCTGGTATCGACCCGCCTGGTCGCCGGCCTCATCGCGATCATCCCGCTGTACTCGCTGTCGGTGCTGGCCGCGTTCTTCGCCGCCCGCTTCACCACGGTGTACATCAACGGGCAGTCGAAGGGCCTCTACGACCACTACTTCAATACGTTCCTTATCCCGTCGGACCTATTGTGGTCGTTCCTGCAGGCAATCGTGATGTCCATCGCGGTGATGCTCGTCCATACCTATTACGGCTACAACGCCCACGGCGGTCCGGTCGGAGTCGGGATCGCGGTCGGCCAGGCCGTGCGGACTTCGCTGATCGTCGTGGTCGTCATTACATTGTTCATCTCGCTCGCTGTGTATGGGGCGTCCGGTAACTTCAACCTCTCCGGATAAGAGGACCGCTTAAAAGGGACATGGCAGAAACAGACGCGCGCCGCACAACCGTCCGGCTGGCAGCAGCAGTGCTGGCCAGCCTGATGGTGGCTTTCGCTGTGCTGACTTACCTTTCGTACACGGCGGCTTTCGCGTCGATCGACACCGTCACGGTGTCGGCGCCCCGGGCCGGGCTGGTGATGGAGAAGGGCGCCAAGGTCAAATACCGGGGTATTCAGATCGGCAAGGTCGAAACCATCGACTATTCCGGTGACCAGGCGCGGTTGACGCTGGGTATCAACAGCGACGACATGCACTTCATCCCGTCCAACGCGACGGTGCACATCGCGGGCAACACCATCTTCGGTGCCAAGGCGGTGGAATTCGTTCCGCCGCAAGCTCCCTCGCCGACATCGCTGCGTCCGGACGCGCACGTGGCGGCCTCTTCGGTGCAGCTGGAAGTCAACACCTTGTTCCAGTCGTTGATGGACCTGTTGCACAAGATCGACCCCGTCGAACTCAACGGCACGCTGAGTGCGTTCGCGGAAGGCCTGCGCGGCCACGGCGACGACGTGGGCGGGATCCTGACCGGCCTGAATACGCTGACGCAGCAGGCGAATCCGAAGCTGCCCGCGCTGCAGGAGGACTTCCGCAAGACCGCGGTGGTGGCCAACACCTACGCCGACGCCGCGCCGGACCTGACCACCGTGATCGACAACCTGCCGACGATCAACAAGACGGTGGTGGACCAGCAGAAGAACCTGGACAGCACGCTGTTGGCCACGATCGGCCTGTCGAACAACGCGTATGAGACGTTGGCGCCGGCCGAAGAGGATTTCATCGCCACCATCAACCGGCTGCGGGCCCCGCTCAAGGTGGCCGCCGATTATTCGCCGGAACTCGGCTGTCTGTTCGCCGGCGTCGAGCGCGGTATCAAGGAATTCGCCCCGTTGCTCGGTGTTCGCAAGGCGGGCCTTTTCACGTCGTCGAGTTTCGTGCTGGGTGCTCCTTCCTACACCTACCCGGAATCGCTGCCGATCGTGAACGCCTCGGGCGGCCCGAATTGCCGTGGCTTGCCTGACATTCCGACCAAGCAGACCGGAGGATCGTTCTTCCGTTCCCCGTTCCTGGTGACCGACAACGCGAACATCCCGTACGAGCCGTTCACCGAGCTGCAGTTCGACGCGCCCTCCACGCTGCAGTTCTTGTTCCACGGCGCCTTCGCGGAACGGGACGACTTCTGATGGCCGGCTCGGGAATGCCGTCGCACCGCGAGATGATCATCAAGGTCAGCATCTTCGCGGTGGCCATGGTGCTGGTGTCCGCGGGGCTGGTGGTGGTCTTCGGCGACTTCCGCTTCGGCCCCGAAAGCACTTACCACGCAACATTTACCAACGTGTCTCGGCTGAAGTCCGGCCAGAAGGTGCGCATCGCCGGGGTGCCGGTCGGCGCGGTGTCGGGCATCAAGCTCAACCCCGACAACACCATCGACGTGAAGTTCGGGGTCGACAAGCGCTACACGCTCTATTCGTCCACGCGCGCGGTGATCCGCTACGAAAACCTGGTCGGCGATCGATTTTTAGAGATCACGTCGGGTCCTGGGGAGCTGCGGAAGCTGCCGGCCGGCGCGACGATCAACAGCGAACACACCCAGCCCGCACTGGATCTCGACGCGCTGCTGGGCGGACTGCGACCGGTGCTCAAAGGTCTTGACGCCGACAAGGTCAACACCATCAGCAGCGCGGTCATCCAATTGCTGCAGGGCCAGGGCGGGGCTCTGTCGAATGTGCTGGCGGACACCAGCGCGTTCTCCTCGGCGCTGGGCCAGCGCGACCAGCTCATCGGCGACGTGATCAACAACCTAAACACGGTGCTGACGACCGTGGACCAACGCAGCGCGCAATTCTCGACCAGCGTTGATCAACTGCAACAACTGATCACCGGGCTGGCCGAGCACAAGGACGACATCGCCGGTGCCATTCCACCGTTGGCGTCGACGACGACGGATCTGACTCAGCTGCTGAAGAATTCGCGCCGCCCGCTGCAGGGCATCCTGGAGAACACCCGCCCGCTGGCCACCGAACTGGACGACCGCAAGGCCGAGGTGAACAACGACGTCGAGCAGCTGGGCGAGGACTACCTGCGGCTGTCCGCCCTCGGCGCCTACGGGTCGTTCTTCAACATCTACTTCTGCTCCGTGACGATCAAGATCAACGGCCCGGCCGGCAGCGACATCCTGCTGCCGCTCGGTGGCCAGGTGGATCCCAGCAAGGGGAGGTGCGCTTTTGCCAAGTAACTCAAGGCGTGAGCGCGATCCACTGCGCACCGGCATCTTCGGCGTGGTGCTGGTGGTGTGTGTCGTGCTCATTGCGTTCGGTTACTCCGGATTACCGTTCTGGCCACAGGGCAAGATCTACGACGCCTATTTCACCGACGCCGGTGGCATCAATCCCGGCAACGCCGTTTATGTTTCGGGTTTCAAGGTCGGCAAGGTGACCTCGGTGGGCCTGGCCGGTGACAGCGCCAAGATCAGCTTCAGCGTCGACCGCCATGTCGCGGTCGGCGACCAGTCGCTGGCCGCGATCCGCACCGACACCATCCTCGGTGAGCGATCCATCTCGGTCACCCCGGCCGGCGGCGGCAAGGCGACCGCCATCCCGCTCAGCCGCACGACGACGCCGTACACGCTTGCCGGCGCGCTCGAGGATCTGGGTCAGAACGCCAACAACCTGGACAAGCCGCAGTTCGAGAAGGCGCTGAACGTGCTGACCGACACGCTGCACGACGCCAACCCGCAGTTGCGCGGTGCGCTGGACGGCGTGACGTCGCTGTCGCGCACGCTGGACCGCCGCGATGAGGCTCTGCAAAGCCTGCTGGCACACGCGAAGTCGGTCACCGGCGTGTTGTCGCAGCGCGCCGACCAGGTCAACAAACTGGTCGATGACGGCAACGAGTTGTTCGCCGCGCTCGACGAACGGCGCAGCGCCTTGAGTCAGCTGATCTCGGGGATCCAGGACCTTTCCACGCAGATTTCCGGTTTCGTCGCCGATAACCGCAAGGAATTCGGTCCGGCGCTGAACAAGCTCAACGACGTGCTGTCCAACCTCAACGAGCGCCGCGACTACATCACCGAGGCCCTCAAGCGGCTGCCCACCTACGCCACCGAGCTGGGTGAGGTCGTCGGTTCGGGTCCCGGATTCAACGTCAACGTCTACGGCGTGATCCCGGCGCCGTTGCTTGCCACCATGTTCGACTTCTTCTATCAGCCCGGCAAGATGCCTGCCAGCCTCGCCGACTACCTGCGTGGCCTGATTCAGGAACGCTGGATCATCAGGCCGAAGTCGCCATGACGCAGCGGATCCTCGGCAGCAGGGGGCTGCGCTACGCCACTATCATCGCGCTCGTCGCGGTGCTGGTGGGCGGCGTGTATGTGCTTTCGTCGCAAGCGAATAACCGCAAGATCGTCGGCTACTTCGCTTCCGCGGTCGGCCTGTACCCCGGTGATCAGGTGCGCATTCTGGGTGTCCCGGTCGGCACCATCGACACGATCGACCCGCGGCCTTCCGACGTCAAGATCACCATGTCGGTGAGCAAGGACGTGAAGATCCCTAAGGACGCAAAGGCGATCATCATGTCGCCAAACCTGGTGGCGGCCCGGTTCATTCAGCTGACGCCGGCGTACACCAGCGGTCCGGGGATGGCCGACGGCGCCAGCATCGGGCCGGGGCGCACCGCGGTCCCAGTGGAATGGGACGAAGTCAAGGAGTCGCTGACCCAGCTGGCCGTACAGCTCGGTCCCACGGCCGGATCGATGCAGGGCCCCTTGGGTGCGGCGATCAACCAGGCCGCCGACACCTTCGACGGCAAGGGCCAGTCCTTCCACAACGCGTTGCGTGAGCTCTCGCAAGCCGCTGGACGGCTGGGGGATTCGCGCGGCGACATCTTCGGCACGGTGAAAAACCTGCAGGTGCTGGTCAACGCGCTGTCGTCCAGCAACGAGCAGATCGTCCAGTTCGCCGGCAACGTCGCCTCGGTGTCGCAGGTGCTGGCCGACAGTTCGCGTCACCTCGACACCACGCTGGGGACCCTCAACAAGGCGTTGTCGGACATCCGGGGTTTCCTGCACGAGAACAACTCGACGATCGTCGATACGGTCAACAACCTCAACGATTTCGCGAAGACGCTCAGCGACCAGAGCGACAACATCGAGCAGGTGCTGCACGTCGCGGGCCCGGGTATCGCCAACTTCTACAACATCTATGACCCCGCACAGGGCACGCTCAACGGTCTGTTGTCGATACCGGAATTCGCCAACCCCGTGCAGTTCATCTGCGGTGGATCCTTCGAGACCGCGGCCGGGCCCCGGGCGCCCGACTACTTCAAGCGCGCCGAACTCTGCCGTGAGCGGTTGGGACCGGTGCTGCGCCGGCTCACCGCGAACTACCCGCCGCTGATGTTCCACCCGCTCAACACGATTACGGCGTATAAGGGCCAGATCATCTACGACACCCCGGAGACGCAGGCCAAGTCGGCGACCCCGGTGCCGCAACTGACCTGGGTCCCTGCCAAGGGTGCCCAGACGCCGCCCGCCGCGCAGAACCCGGCGGATCTGCAGGCCCTGCTGGTCCCGACGGCCCCGCAGGCCGCTCCCGGGCCTGGCCAGCCGGCACCGGCGGGCGCCGCTCCCGCGCCCGGCCCCGCTCCCGGAAGCGCGTTCGGTCCGCTGCCGGGTCCGGCTCCGGGCCAGGCGCCCAGCGGGCCGGCGGCCGACTTGGGCGGTGGCGGATGAACCGAATGTGGTTGCGCGCCGGCGGATTGGCGACGGGCAGCATGCTGCTGGCCGGCTGCCAGTTCAGCGGGCTGAACTCGTTGGTGATGCCCGGCACCGCCGGTCACGGCAGCGGTGCCTACTCGATCACCGTGGAACTGCCCGACGTGGCGACCCTGCCGCAGAACTCTCCGGTCATGGTCGACGACGTCACCGTCGGCAGTGTCGCCGGCATCTCGGCCGAACAGCGGGCCGACGGATCATTCTATGCGGCAGTGAAATTGGCGCTCGACAAGAACGTGGTGCTGCCCGCCAACTCGACCGCGACGGTCGCCCAGACGTCGCTGCTCGGTTCGATGCACATCGACCTGGCCCGCCCGAAGGACAAGCCGGCCGTCGGCAAGCTGAAGGACGGGTCGAAGATCTCGGAGGCCAACACCGGCCGCTATCCCACCACCGAAGAGGTGCTCTCGGCGCTCGGCGTGGTGGTGAACAAGGGCAATGTCGGTGCCCTGGAAGAGATCACCGACGAGACCTACCGGGCGGTCGCGGGGCGTCAGGACCAGTTCGTCGACCTGATCCCCAGGCTCGCGGAGCTGACCTCGGGACTGAACCGTCAGGTCAACGACATCATCGATGCCGTCGACGGACTGAACCGATTCTCGGCGACCCTGGCGCATGACAAGGACAACCTGGGCCGGGCGCTGGACACGCTGCCCGAGGCGATTCGCGTGCTCAACAAGAACCGCGGCCACATCGTCGAGGCCTTCAGCGCGCTGCACAAACTGGCGAATGTCACCTCGAACATCCTGGCAAAAACCAAGGTGGACTTCGCCGCCGACATGAAGGACCTGTATTCGGTCGTCAAGGCGCTGAACGACAACCGGAGGAACTTCGTCACCTCGCTACAGCTGTTGCTGACGTTCCCGTTCCCCAACTTCGGTATCAAGCAGGCCGTGCGCGGCGACTACCTCAACGTGTTCACCACCTTCGACCTCACCCTGCGGCGCCTTGGTGAAACGTTCTTCACCACCGCGTATTTCGACCCGAACATGGCCCACATGAACGAGATCCTCAACCCGCCCGACTTCTTGACCGGCGAGATGGCCAACCTGTCCGGACAGGCGGCCGATCCGTTCAAGATCCCGCCCGGCACGGCTTCAGGACAGTAGGGGGCGGGCCCAGATGCACGACAGACTGACCAAGATCCAGCTGGCGATCTTCGCCGTGATCACGGTTATCACCCTGACCGTGATGGCGATCTTCTATCTGCGGCTGCCCGCGACGTTCGGTATCGGAACCTACGGTGTGAGTGCCGATTTCGTTGCCGGTGGCGGGCTGTACAAGAACGCCAACGTCACGTATCGCGGCGTCGCCGTCGGCCGCGTCGAGTCGGTGGGCCTGAGCCCCAACGGTGTCATCGCCGACATGCGGCTGAACAGCGGCACCGCCATCCCGTCGAACGTCACCGCCACCGTCAAGAGCGTGTCGGCGGTCGGCGAGCAATACATCGACCTGGTGCCGCCGAGCTCGCCGGCATCGACGAAGTTGAGCAATGGATCCCGCATCCAGCGGCAGAACACCCGGATCGGCCAGGACGTCGCCGACCTGTTGAAGCGCTCGGAAACCTTGGTCAACAGCCTTGGCGACACCCGGCTGCGCGAGCTGCTGCACGAGACGTTCATCGCGGCAAACGGTTCCGGCCCGGAGATGGCCCGGCTCTACGAGTCCGCCCGGCTGCTGGTGGACGAGGCCAACACCAACTATCCGCAAGTCTCGCAATTGATCGATCAGGCGGGCCCCTTCCTGCAGGCCCAGATTCGCGCCGGCGGCGACATCAAGTCGCTGTCCGACGGGCTGGCGCGGTTCACCAGCGAAGTGCGTCAGGCCGACCCCCAGCTTCGCGACACGCTGGCGACGGCCCCGGGCGCCACCGACGAGGCCAGCACCGCGTTCTCCGGTATCCGCCCCTCGTTCCCGGCCCTGGCCGCCAGCCTGGCCAACCTCGGCCGGGTCGGCGTGATCTACCACAAGTCGATCGAGCAGCTGCTGGTCGTCTTGCCGGCGCTGTTCGCGGCCATCACCACCGCCGCGGGCGGCGGGCCGCAGGATGAAGGCGCCAAGCTGGACTTCAAGCTCGACCTCAACGACCCGCCGCCATGCGCCGTCGGCTTCCTGCCACCGCCGTTGATGCGGACCCCGGCCGACGAGACGGTGCGCGAACTGCCGAAGGACATGTACTGCAAGACCGCGCAGAACGATCCGAGCACCGTGCGCGGCGCGCGCAACTACCCGTGCCAGGAGTTCCCCGGAAAGCGCGCCCCGACGGTCCAGCTGTGTCGCGATCCCAAGGGTTACGTGCCGGTCGGCCGCAACCCGTGGCGCGGCCCGCCGGTGCCGTATGACACCCCGGTCACCAATGGGTTGAACACATTGCCGCCCAACAAGTTTCCGTATATTCCGCCGGGCGCCGAGCCGGATCCGGGTACCCCCATCGTCGGGCCGCCGCCCCCGGGCGTGGTGCCGGGGCCGGGGCCGTTGCCGAACAAGCAGCCGGCCTTCGACCCGCCGCCGCCCAACGACAACGGGCCACCACCGCCGTTCACGTCGTGGCAGCCGCCCGGGATACCCCCGGTGCCGCCTCAGCTCCCGTATCCGAAGTGGCTGCCCCCGCCGGCACCGCCGGAGGGCATCAACCCGCCGCCGGCGGGCCCGGGTCCGGAGAAGCCGTGGGGTCCGCCTCCCGGAGGGCAGCCGCAGGCCAGCGGACCGCCGGCATATGCGACCTACGACCAGAAGACCGGCGCGTTTGTCGATCCGGCCGGTGGCACTGGTATCTTCGCGGCCGGCGCTACCGGTACCTCCGGCGCCGAGAACTGGGTGGACCTCATGCTTGATCCAAGGCCGATGTAATGGACCCTGCCGTGGCAGACGAACCAAAGACCACGCCGCGGGTTCGTCGACGAGCTTCGCGTGCGGCGGGCCCGGCCAAGGGTGACCCGGCCCGGGACGTCACGATCCAGGCCGAGGCGCCGGCCGCGCCCAAGCCGTCGACGAAACCCGGCAAGGCCTTCAAGTCCATCAAGCCGCCGCCACGACGGCAGCCGCACCGCGCCCTGGTCGCGTGGATTTCGTTCGCCGCGGCACTGTTGGCGGTCGGGGCGCTGGCCGGTTGTGTGGCAGCGCTGCTCGTTCAGCAGCGTCACGCCACCGCGGCGCAGGGGCGCGATCAGCGTTTCGTCGACACCGCCACGCAGACGGTGGTCAACATGTTCAGCTACAAGCAGGACAACATCGACGAGAGCGTGAACCGCTTCGTCAACGGCACCAGCGGCCCGCTGCGTGGCATGCTGGGCGCCAACAACAACGTCGAGAACCTCAAGGGCCTGTTCCGCTCCACCAACGCGACGTCGGAGGCCGTCATCAACGGCGCCGCGCTGGAAGGTATTGACGCCGTTAGCGATAACGCGTCGGTGCTGGTCTCGGTGCGCGTCACCGTCGCCGACATCGACGGGGTCAACAAGCCGTCCATGCCGTATCGCTTGCGCGTCATCGTGCACGAAGACGACGCCGGGAAGATGACCGGCTACGACCTGAAATATCCAGACGGGGGTAATTGATGCGATGGCGGCGTTGGCTGCTGGTCGTCGCGGGTTACCTCGTTGCCGTGGCGTTCGTCGCGTTGTCCGCGGTGGCCGGCTGGATGTACTGGGACCGGGTGCAGACCCGCGGCGAGCAGGCGGCGCGTGCGGTGCTGCCCGGGTTGGCGGCTAAGGAAATCCCCGAGGTCTTCGCGTACGACTACCAAACCGTCGAGCGCAGCCTGTCGGCGGCGTATCCGTTGTTGACCCCCGACTACCGCGCCGAGTTCCAGAAGAGCGCCAACAACCAGATCATCCCCGAGGCCAAGAAGCGCGAAGTGGTCGTGCAGGCCAATGTCGTTGGCGTGGGGGTGATGTCGGCCAAGCGGGAATCGGCGTCGGTGATGGTCTTCATGAACCGGACCGTGACGGACAAGTCACGCCAGCCGCTGTATGACGGCAGCCGGTTGCGGGTCGACTTCAAGAAGGTCGGCAAGCAGTGGCTGATCGCCTACATCACGCCGATCTAACCTCGCCGGTTGACTCAGTAGCACATCGCAATGCCGTTGCAGTACAACGGGTAACGGTTGATCGGGCTGGGTGGCGGACCGATCATCGCCAGCGAGAACGGTTCCTTCTTCATCCCCGGCTGCATCCCGCACACGGCGCCGTGCAGCGTGGTGTGGGTGCCGCTCATCGTCTCGTCGCTGAACGCGAAGGTTTCGGTGGAGGGCGCGCTGCCACCGCCCGGGCATGCCACACCGTCGGCCTTGTCGACCTTGAAGGTCCACAGCATGCTGGACATCCGGGCCCGGCCGCTGAAGTTCTGCTGCTTGTCCGCGGCGCTGATCTGCTCGGGCGTCGAACTGACGATGTTCAGCGCGCAGTTCATCGCGAACACGATCGGGTCGTTGTAGTCGTTCATGTTCCGGGTGCCCGAGGGCTGATCGCAGAGCGCGGAGATGGTCCAGGTCACCCCGGACACGCCCGCTTCGTTGAAGTTGTAGGTGCCGTCGGCCGGTGGTCCGAGCGCCTTGGCCGGTTCACCGGACTGCAGCGCGATTCCCACCGCGACGGCGGTGACGATGCCGGCACCCGCGGCCATGCCGTGACGGAGCTTCATCTGATACCCCTCCCTCGCGTGCGACGCTGAACCTGAGTATCACAGCGTTCGGACGTCAACACCATGGGGCCTTGCCCATGCGGGCTAATCGGCGTCACCGGGTCGGGATTCGGCGAGCGCATCGAGGAACGACCTCGCCCAGCGGTCGACGTCGTGGGCGAGGACCTGGCGGCGCAGTGACCGCATCCGGCGCCGTCCGTCTTCGGTGGATTGGTTCAGCGCGGCCTCGATCGTGTCCTTGACGCCTTCGAGATCGTGTGGGTTCACCAGATAGGCCTGCCGGAGTTCGGCGGCGGCACCGGTGAATTCGGACAGGACCAGCGCGCCGCCGAGGTCGCTGCGGCAGGCGACATACTCCTTGGCGACCAGGTTCATCCCGTCGCGCAGCGGGGTGACCAGCATGACGTCGGCGGCGACGAAGAACGCGATGAGTTCGTCGCGGGGGACCGGCCGGTGCAGGTAATGCACCACCGGATGCCCGACTTCGCCGTACTCGCCGTTGATGTGGCCGACCTGGCGTTCAATGTCGTTGCGCAGCTGCTGATAACTGTCCACCCGTTCGCGGCTGGGCGTCGCCAGCTGGACCAGCACCGTGTCGTCGCGCTTGGCCCGGCCCTCCGCGAGCAGCTCCGAAAAGGCTTTCAGCCGAACGTCGATGCCCTTGGTGTAGTCCAGCCGGTCGACGCCGAGCAGCACCTTGCGTGGATTGCCCAGCTCGGCCCGGATCTCGCTGGCACGGCGCTTGATGTCGCGGTGCCGGGCCGCCTGGTCCAGCGAGCTGGAGTCGATGGAGATGGGGAAGGCGCCCACCCGGACCACGCGCGAGTCGATCTCGACCTCGCCGTACCGCGACCGCACGCCCACCGCCCCGCGCGAGGTGTTGGCGCCGATCAGCCGCCGGGCAAGGAACAGAAAGTTCTGTGCGCCGCCGGTCAGATGGAAGCCGACCAGGTCGGCGCCGAGCAGGCCCTCGACGATCTCGGTCCGCCACGGTAGCTGCATGAACAGCTCGACCGGGGGGAAAGGGATGTGCAGGAAGAAGCCGATGGTCAGGTCGGGCCGCAGTTCGCGCAGCATCGCAGGCACCAGCTGCAGCTGGTAGTCCTGCACCCAGACCGTCGCGCCTTTTGCGGCGGCGCGCGACGTGGCTTCGGCGAAGCGGCGGTTGACGGCGACGTAGCGATCCCACCATTCGCGGTGGTAGATCGGTTTGACGATGACGTCGTGATACAGCGGCCACAGCGTGGCGTTCGAGAAACCTTCGTAGTACTCGGCGACGTCGTCGGCGCTCAGCTTGACCGGCCGAAGCTCCAGGTCGTCCTGAACGATGGGCTCGCCGTCGTGGTCGGTGTCCTCGTCGACGATCCCGGGCCAGCCGACCCACGCCCCGCGCTGGCGACGCAGCAGCGGTTCGAGGGCGGTGACCAGTCCCCCGGGGCTGCGTTTCCACGCTGTGGTGCCGTCGGGAAGGCGCTCCTGGTCGACCGGCAAGCGGTTGGCAACCACGACGAAGTCGGAATTGCCGAATTTGGCTGCCTTCGCGCCTCGCCCTCCCCCGGGAGACATTTACGCGTCGAGTTTCGCCGGCCCGATACCCAGCATGGACAAAAACACCCGGCACTCGTCGGCGTCGGTGGCGTACGCCGCGACGACCCGCCTGGCCTGGCTCGCAGTGTCGTCGGCCACCGGCTCGACGTCGCCGATTTCGCCAGGATCAGATTTTGTAGGCATGACTTAACTGTAGGCGACGCGTGTGACCGGTCGCAGGCCGTCTCACCAGCTAACGGGCTCTAGCCGCATTTATGGCTGGTTTGCAGGGGTTCGCCGCGCCGCTCGCGAAGACACGATCGACCGTCGCCGCGGTGATGCAGGATAAGCAGGTGGTCGATCAGGACGCCGATGACGTGGTGTTCGAGTTCGTCGATGTAGTCGTGGAACGGCAGGGAGTGCGGGCTCTGGACGGGCTGACCGCCGCCATTCCGGGTCGCGGCGTGACGGCGGTGTTCGGGCCGTCGGGCTCGGGCAAATCGACCCTGCTTCGGCTGTGCAACCGGCTGGAGCTGCCGACGAGCGGACGGGCCTTGTTCTACGGGTCGGACATCGCCGGGATCGACCCACTGTGGCTGCGGCGCCGGGTGGGCATGTGCTTTCAGCGGCCGACGCCATTTCCCGGCACGGTCGCCGAGAACCTGCGGGCCGCCGATCCCGACGCGTCCGACGCGCGGCTGCGCGAAACGCTGGCCCGCGTGGCGCTGACCGGATCGTGGTTGGACCGCGACGTGGCCGCGCTCTCGGGTGGCGAGGCGCAACGCGTGTGCCTGGCCCGCACCCTGATGGCACAACCCCAGGTGCTGTTGCTGGACGAACCGACCTCCGCCGTCGACACCGAGGCGGCCGAAGTGATCGAGCGCGCGGTGCGCGAGCTGGCCGCCGACGGCATTCCCGCCCTGTGGGTCACCCATAACTCGGCGCAGTTGGAAAGGGCAGCCGACCGGGTCCTGCGCCTGGAGTCCGGTCGCAGCCTGGGCCTGGGCCCGGTCGCCGCCAAGCCCGGCGACGGCCCGGTGGCGTGATGAACGGTCAAGTCGGCTGGGTGGGCCTGGCGATCTCGCTGATCCTGGTGGCGTTCGCGGGCGGGATCTCGCTGTGGCGCCGGCTGGGTTTGGCGCGGCAGCTGCTGTGGGCCGCGGCCCGCGCGCTGGTGCAGCTGCTGCTCGTGGGCGGTGCGCTGACGCTGCTGTTCGAGCCGGGCCGGTCGCTGTGGTGGTCGTGGGCGTGGGTCGCAGGAATGGTGGCCTATGCCGGGGATGTCGCGCGGCGCAGGGCGCCGGAGGTGCCGCGGTTTGCGCCGCTGGCCGTGGCCGCGTTCGCCGGCGCGGCGGTGGTGACGCTGGGGGTGATTTTCGGCCTGCGGGTGTTCCCGCTGCAGGGGCGCACGCTGGTGCCGGTCGCCGGGATGATGATCGGCAACTCGATGACCGCCATGGTGCTGGTGGCCCGGCGGTTGGTCGACGAGCTGCGCGACAAACGCGACGAGGTCGAGGCCCGCCTCGCGCTGGGGCAACCGTCGAGGCAGGCCGCGGCGCCCTACCTGCGAATCGCCTTGCGCTCGGCGATATCTCCGCAGATCGAGACGACCAAGGCCACCGGCCTGGTGTTCCTGCCGGGGGCCATGACCGGCCTGATCCTCGCCGGGGTGCCGCCCCTGCAGGCCGTGCTGGTGCAGGCCGTGGTGATGTTCTTGATCCTGGGTTCGGTCGCGGCCACCACCGTGGTCGTCGCGATGGGCATCGTCCGGTTGGTGTTCACCCGCGACCATCGGCTGCTGCCGCTGGGCCTGCGGCCCGAGACCGCCGGGTGAGACCGCATGGTCACCGGGGCCCGGCGGCCGATCACCCCAGCGCGTGCGCGGTTACACACTGGCCGTAATCTGTAAACAAGGCCAATTCAACGACGAACGAGGTGGGCGGAATGACAGTCTCCGAGCAAGCCGACGCCGGGGCGGCCGACGCCAACGCCCCGGAACTGGTGGCCTACGAAACCCTCGACGAGGGTCGCATCGCCCGGATCTGGCTGAACCGGCCCGATGCCCACAACGCGCAGAGTCGCGGCCTGCTGGTCCAGCTCGACGAGGCGTTCGGCCGGGCCGAGGCCGACGACACGGTTCGCGTGGTGATCCTGGCGGCGCGCGGCAGGAACTTCTCCGCCGGCCACGACCTGGGTTCCGAGCAGGCACTGGCCGAGCGCGCACCGGGGCCGGGGCAGCATCCGAGCTTCCGCTCGCGCGGGGCCACGCTCGAGCCGATCATGGAGAAGCTGTACCACCAGGAGTGGCACTATTTCTTCGAAAACACTTGCCGCTGGCGCGATCTGCGCAAGATCACCATCGCCCAGGTGCAGGGCAACGCGATCTCGGCCGGTCTGATGCTGATCTGGGCGTGCGACCTGATCGTCGCGGCCGACAACGCGAAGTTCAGCGACGTCGTCGCGGTCCGGCTGGGCATGCCGGGTGTCGAATACTACGCCCACCCTTGGGAATTCGGGCCGCGCAAGGCCAAAGAGCTGCTGTTGACCGGTGATTCGATCGACGCGGACGAGGCTCACCGGCTGGGCATGGTGTCGAAGGTTTTCCCGGTCGACGAATTAGAGGAAAAGACACTAGAATTCGCGCGACGCATCGCCGAGCGGCCCACGATGGCCTCGCTGCTCATCAAGGATTCGGTCAATGCCGCCTCTGATGCGATGGGTTACACCGAGGCGCTGCGGCACGCGTTCCACGTGCACCTGCTGGGGCATGCCCACTGGGCGGCGTTCAACGAGAACCGCTGGCCGGTTGGCCAGCCTCCGCACGTCGAGGATTGGCGTGACGCGAAGCCGACGAAGGTGGCGCGCCGCGACACGCCGTAGCGCCGCGCCGCAGAGGGCCTAACGAGACCGGGGGTAGCGATATTCACCCCGAGGGGACATGCTTCTATTGCTAGAACTTGTTCCAGTTTTGAAAGGGCCTCGCGTGCAGCTTTCGTTCGAAGACCGGACCTATCTGATCACCGGCGGCGGCAGCGGGATCGGCAAGGGCGTGGCCGCAGGGCTGGTCGCGGCCGGCGCCTCCGTCATGATCGTCGGCCGTAACGCCGATCGGCTCGCGGATGCCGTCAAGGAGATCGAAGCCCTCCCCGGCGACGGCTCCATTCGTTACGAGCCCGCCGACATCACCAGCGAAGAGGAGGCGGCGCGCGCAGTCGACGCCGTGACGGCCTGGCATGGCCGGCTGCACGGCGTGGTGCACTGCGCGGGCGGATCGGAGACCATCGGGCCGATCACGCAGATCGACTCGGAGTTGTGGCGACGGACCATCGACCTCAATGTCAACGGAACCATGTACGTGCTCAAGCACTCTGCGCGCGAGTTGGTGCGCGGTGGCGGCGGATCGTTCGTCGGCATCTCGTCGATCGCGGCCAGCAACACCCACCGCTGGTTCGGCGCCTACGGCGTCGGCAAATCGGCGCTGGACCACTTGATGCAGTTGGCCGCAGACGAACTCGGAGCGTCATGGGTGCGGGTCAACAGCATTCGCCCCGGCCTGATCCGCACCGAGCTGGTGGCCCCCATCCTCGATTCGCCCGAGCTGAGCGCGGACTACCGCGCCATCACGCCGCTGCCCCGACCGGGCGAGGTCGAAGACATCGCGAATGTGGCGATGTTTCTGCTCAGCGATGCTTCCAGCTATGTGACCGGGCAGATCATCAACGTCGACGGCGGGGTGCTGTTGCGTCGCGGCCCGGATTTCTCGGCGATGCTGGAACCGGCCTTCGGCGCCGACGCGCTACGCGGAGTGGTCTAGCCGGGAGTATCAGATGAAAAGGCTTGAGGGCAAACGGATCCTGGTCACCGGCGCCGCGTCGGGGATCGGTCAGGCCACCGCGTTGCGGCTACTGAGCGAGGGCGCCGGCGTGGTGGCCGCCGACGTTTCGACTGACGGTCTGAGCAACACGCAAGGCCATGCCGACGAGGCCGGCACCGCCGACCGGCTCACCACGATGCCGATGGACGTCGGCAACGAGGACTCGGTGATCGACGCCGTGGGCTCGGCCGTCGAGAAGTTGGGCGGGCTGGATTCACTGGTGAACGCGGCGGGCATCCTGCGCGCCTGGCACACCCACGAGACCACCCTCGAGCAGTGGAATCGGATCATCGCCGTCAACCTGACCGGAACCTTCCTGGTGGTGCGCGAAGCGCTACCGTCCCTGCTGGCGAATCCCCGCAGCGCGATCGTGAACTTCAGCTCCACGTCGGCATCGTTTGCCCATCCCTATATGGCCGCCTACGCCGCGAGCAAGGGCGGCATCCAGGCCTTCACTCACTCGCTGGCGCTGGAATACGCCAAGGACGGTCTGCGCGCGGCGTGCGTCGCCCCGGGCAGCATCAAGTCCGGCATCACCGATGCCACCGGCGGATACATCCCGAAAGACGCCGACTGGTCGCTGTTTCCCCGGCTGATGCCGATCCTGCCGACCACGACGGAATCCAGCGGCGCGGGGATGGCCGGGCCCGAAGCGGTCGCCGGCGTGATCGCGATGCTGGTCTCAGATGACGGCGCCTGGATCACCGGCACCGAGATTCGGATGGACGGCGGCACGCACGCCTAGAGCGTGGCTAGTTGATGGCGGCGACCCGCTGCGCCCGGCTTCGCCGCGCTTGCGATCGCCGCTAGTTGATGGCGGCGACCCGCTGCGCCCGGCTTCGCCGCGCTTACGATCGCCGCTAGTTGACGCAGGGCACGCCGCCGCCGTCGATCGGCCTTCCCTGATCGGGCGTCGGATACGTCGTGGTCGTGCCGTTGTAGTAGTAGCTCTTGGCCTTGGTCGAGGTCGTGCTGGAGCTGGTGCTCGTCGAGTCGTCCATCTGGGTCTCGTCAGGCGTGGGCATCGAGAAATTCGTGTCCACGGTGAGCCGGATGTGTCCGGCCGCGATGCTGGGGCTGGGCTGCTTGGGCGTGTCCACGCCGAGCAGGTTGGCCAGGTTCTGCGCATCGGTCTGCGCACCGGCCCCGTACTCCACCGCGGTGCTGGTCGGGTCGCCGGATTCGCGGTCGCGGACCTGGCCGGGGGTGTAGCCCTTCTTTTTCAGCGCCCTTGACACCTCGCTGGCCAGGCCGCTCATGCTGCCGGAGTTGACCACGTCGACGACCGTGGACGGGTCGGGTTTCACGGCGGTGGTGGCCGGCGCTGTCGTCGTCGACGTGTCTGAGCCGATCGCCGCCGCCACCTCGGATCTGATCGCCGCCGGGTCGACGATGTTGACGTCCTGGCCGTCGATGTTGTCGTAGCGCACCACCGGCAGCGTCCTGAACTCGACGTTGCCGCCGGCCAGCCCGCCGAGCCGTTGGATCATGTCGTCGTTCCAGCCCGCCGACAGCACCACGTCTTTGCGCGCCACCGCCATCAGGTTCTTGAGCTTGTCGATGTTGGTGAACGTGCCCGCGGCCTGCAGCTCCTGCATGACCGACGAGATGAACGCCTGTTGCCGGTGGGTGCGGTCCAGGTCGCCGTTGTCCAGGCCGTGCCGCTGCCTGACGAACGACAGTGCCTCGGACGCGTCCAGCCGCTGTCGGCCGGCCGGGAAGTCGGCGCCGGAATACGAGTCGTAGACGGGGTGATTCAGGCAGACGTCAACGCCGCCGAGGGTCTGCGCCAGGTCGAAGAAGCCGGCGAGATTGACCTCGGCGAAGTAGTCGATGGGGACGCCGGTTAGGTTTCGCACCGCGCGCAGCGTCGCCGCCCGGCCGGCCTCGCGGCCCTTGGTTTCGAGTTCCTTCTGGGTGCTGTCGCCCTGGTTTGCCAGTTTCTGGGCGACGTACTGCTTGGTCAGCCCGTACGCCTCTTTGATCTTGATGTGGTTGTATCCCGGTACCCCGGTGAAGGGCACCCAGTCGTCGCGGGGGATCGAGAAGGCCACGACTCTGTTGTCGGCGCTGACGTGCACCAGGATCATCGTGTTGGTGTTGTAGCCGCCGTCGTCGGAGTCGCCGGCGTGCAGATGCTTCAGGATCGAGTTGGGCAGGTCGTTGCCGTCCTGGTCCTTACGCGAGTCCAGCCCGATCAGCAGGATGTTCATGTTGTCGCCGCTGGAGCGCGGATCGTCGGGCTGCAGGGCGTTCGAGACGGTGATGCCGCCCAGCGCGCCGTGCGCCACGTAATACCCCGCCCCGGTGAGCCCCACGGCCGCCACGGAGACGAGCGCGCCCAGGGTGCGCGTCACCCCTTTGCGTAAACGGGAGGGTTGACGGACGGCTCGATGACGGCGATGGGCGCCGCCCGAGCGGGCCATCACAAACCTCTGCCCACGCCCAGCACATCACCAGGCACCGCAACGGTGCTTCGCGGCGATGTCGCTTCAAGCATGGTCACAAGTATGCGTTAGCTTGCTATCAAGCCCCCAATCGAGAGCACCCGTCACACGGTCGGCGCGGGCGCCTTCGTCGGGCCGACCAGGCGCGATTCGCGCTCGTCGTACTCGCTCTACCAGTACCTTTTGACGGGCCGCGGCCGCAGTGGTCTCCGGAAGGTCTCGGACCGGCCACATCGGCGCCCGGATCGAGCCGAAGTTGTTATCGAGCGGATACGGCCCGGTGGGCCGTTGCCGCGCCGACCGGTCCAGCAAACCGCCACCGCCGGTTACCGGGCTTTGACCAAGTCCTCACCCGAGCTGTAAAAGAGCGGGATGTCGGTCCCGGTGGTGATTTCGGCGAGGTAGACCCCGACGGGTTCGACCTCGTAGTAGAAGTGGATGTTGCCGTCGTTATCCAGCGCCGACGCGCACGAAAACCCCGGCGCACCGCATCGTTGCTTGATCGGTGCCGCGAGGACGGCAAGAAGCACGACGATGGCAACGCCGACGATCAGCGGGACTCTCTTGACCGCCGAGATCGGTTGCGCCGGATTAACCACGGATGGAGTGTAAGCGGCAGGTCCGGCGGCTTCAGCGCACGGCGCAGTAGGTTCTTCACCTGTGGCAATTGCGAACCCGCACGACGCATCCCCGGCGCACACCCGGGTCGAGGTACTCGGCAACATCGGGCCGAACTGGTTCGCCTTGGTGATGGGCACCGGAATCGTCGCGACCGCCGGCGCCGCCCTGCCCGTCCACGTGGCGGGGCTGCGGGCATTCGCGCTGGTGGTCTGGGTGATCGCGGCCGCGCTGCTGGTGGCGCTGATCGCGGTGGTCGGTGGCCATTGGCTGCGCCATCCGACCGTGGCGCGCACCCACGCCCGCAATCCGCAGATGGCGCACTTCTACGGCGCGGCCCCGATGGCGCTGATGACGGTCGGCGCGGGAGCCGTGCTGGTCGGCAGGGACCTGATCGGTGAGCGCATCGCCGTCGATCTGGACTGGGTGCTGTGGACCGCCGGCACGCTGGGCGGGCTGTTCACCGCCGTCAGCATTCCGTTCCTGATGTTCACCCAGCATGACGTCGAGCCCGACGCGGCCTTCGGTGGCTGGTTGATGCCGGTCGTTCCGCCCATGGTTACCGCGGCGACGGGGGCGCTGCTGCTCCCTCACATGGTGGCCGGCGGCGGGCGCACGACCATGCTGTACGGCTGCTACGCGATGTTCGGCTTGTCGTTGCTGGCCTCGCTGAACATCATCGCGATGATCTGGAGCCGCCTGACCCTATACGGCACCTCGGGTTCCGCGCGGGTGCCGACGTTGTGGATCGTGTTGGGTCCGCTCGGCCAATCCATCACGGCCGCAGGACTTTTGGGAGCAAACGCGGCACTGGCGGTCGACCCCGAGGTGGCCGAGGACCTCAATGCATTCGCCATCCTCTACGGCGTTCCGGTGTGGGGTTTCGCAGTGTTGTGGATCGCGCTCGCGACCGCGTTGACGGTGCGCACGCTGCGCCGCGGAATGCCGTTCGCGCTGACGTGGTGGAGCCTGACCTTCCCGGTCGGCACCTTCGTCACCGGGACCTCGCAGCTCGCCGGTCACACCCAGCTGCCCGCGTTCAGGGTGGCGGCGGCCATCGCCTATGCGGGCCTGTTGTTCACCTGGCTGTTGGTGACGATCCGCACCGCCCGGGGCAGCCTACGCGGCAACCTGCTCAAGCTGCCGCCCAGCACCGCGCCGATCAAGGCGTACAAGGACTCCACCCGCCACTAGGGATCGCCGGCGCAGAGGTTCTGATACCACCGCGGGCGTTTGGCTGCCCGGGTACGACGGGTACGCGGCCATGAGCGGAACAGAGGACTGAGCATGACTGACACCCGCCTCAGGCCGTTTTCGGCGGAGCGGCCGGAGAATTCGGAGCCCACGCAGCCGGGCACTCCCGACGAGACGCCGGAGCGGCTCCCGACGGAAACGCCCGAACGGCTCACGCCGGTAGAACCGCCCGAGCGCTTGACGCCCTCAGAACCACCCGAGCGCCAAGCGCCGGAATAATGATCACGATTGGAGAGCAGACATGCGCGCCGAAGAAGGCGACGAATCCGTCAAGGACTACGCGAACGAGGGACGGGAAACCCTTGGCCGCATCAAGGCTTCGCAGCACGCGGGCGGCCGCCTCGGTGCCATCGCCCGGCGTTTCGCCAGCCTGTGGCGAGGCCCGAGCGAGGGCGAAGATAACGGCCCTGCCGCGTAAAACTCGTTCAGCAACAGGTTAATTCGGTGCCACGGGTGCCGGATGGCGGTCGGCCCACGGGCGCGCCTCTTCGAGCTGGGCGGCCAACTGCAGCAGATCGCCGTCTGCGCCCAGCTTCCCGACGAATTGCACACCCAGCGGAAGTCCGGCATCCGTCCAGTGCAGCGGCACACTGATCGCCGGACGGCCGGTGAGGTTGGCGAGCTGCGTGTAGGGCACCCAGCCCAAGCTCTCCTGGATGAGGTCGTCGAGGATTCCGCTGAGCCCCATCAGCTTTCCGGCCCGCACCCTGCTGACCAGCCGGGCCACTCGCTGCAGCACCGCCGACGTCGTCGTGGCACCGACCGCCAGGGGCGGGGCGGCGAGCGTCGGGGTCAAAAAGAAGTCATAGCTGGCGTGGAATGCGGCCAGGGATTGGATGTAGTCGTTCCGGTTTTCCAGCGCGGACATGACGGTTAGCACGCCGCCGGACCGGCCGAGTTCGGCGATGGCCAGGGTGTCGGCCTCAAAGTCGTTGTCGTGCGCGCCGGTTCGCTGTTTGATGTCGGCGACTTGCTGGTGCAGCTGGGCGAACCAGATGGTCAGAAAGTCACGGCCCAGCGCGGCGTCGTCGTAGGGCGGTGTGACCTCGTCGACCTGGTGGCCCAACTCGCGAAGGAGCGCCGCGGCCTTTTCGACCGCGGCGACGGCCTCGCGGTCCGGCCGCGCGTTGATCGCCGAGCGCGCCGAGTAGCCGATTTTCAGGGTGCCCGGGCGGTGCTTGATCTGTTCTCCAAAGGGCTTGTCGGGCAGCGCAACCCGATAGGCGGCACCCGGGTGGGGTCCGACGATCGCGTCGAGCAGCGCCGCGCTGTCTCGTACGGTGCGCGACACCACGCCCTGGGTCGCCATGCCCAGCATCAGTTCACCGGTCTGCGGGCCGTAGGGCGCCAGACCCCGGCTGGGCTTGAGGCCGACCAGCCCGTTGCAGGCGGCGGGGATGCGGATCGACCCGCCGCCGTCGTTGGCGCCGGCGGCGGGAACGATGCCGGCCGCCACGGCCGCCCCCGATCCGCCCGAGGAGCCGCCGGGGGTGTGCCCGGTATTCCACGGGTTGCGGGCTGGGCCCCAGTAGTCGGGTTCCGTGACACCCTTGGCCCCGAACTCCGGGGTGTTGGTCTTCCCGAAGATCACCAGGCCCGCGTCCAGGAACCGCTGGGTGACCAGCGCGTGCCGGTCGGCCACGTCGTGGGCCAGCGAGCGGGACCCGCACGACGTCGCAAAGCCGCGGTATTCCTGGCCGAGGTCTTTGAGCAGGAACGGCACACCGGCGAACGGCCCACTCAGATTCGGGTCGGCGGCCTGGCGGTCGGCGACGTCGTCGAGGCGGCAGACGATGGCGTTCAGCCGCGGATTCACCGCGTCCGCCCGTTGCCGCGCCAGGGCGAGAAGCTCGGCCGGGGCGACCTGTTTGCGCTCGACCAGCTCGGCCAGGGCGGTCGCATCCAGCGACATGTACTCGTCAAGATGCATGCGTTCTCCTTGGCTCCGGCCCGGGTGCGCGTGCCCGGCGTCCTCCAAATTGGCGCCGCTGCATGCCGTTGACGTTAAGCCAACGCGAGCTTCTCGTGGGTGCGCCTTAGTATCACCTGATGCCCACGGCAGCCGAACCGTTTACGATCCAGGGCCCCGGCGGCGTGCAGATCGTCGCCGACCGCCTCGGGGATCCGCAGGCGCGCGCCGTGGTGTTCTTGCACGGCGGCGGACAGACCCGAAGGTCCTGGGGGAAGGCGGCGGCCGCCGTCGCCGAGCGTGGCTGGCAGGCCGTCACCGTGGACCTGCGCGGGCACGGCGAATCGGACTGGTCGGGCGACGGCGATTACCGCGTCGTCAGTTTCGCCGCCGACGTCCAAGAAGTGTTGCGCACGCTGCCCCCGCAACCGGTGTTGGTCGGTGCCTCGCTGGGCGGTTTCACGTCCATGCTGCTCGCCGGGGAGCTGTCCCCGGGCATCGCCAGTGCGGTCGTGTTGGTGGACATCGTGCCCAACATGGACCAGTCGGGCGCGAATCGGATCCATGCTTTCATGGCCGATCGGGTGGAGTCGGGTTTCGGCTCACTCGACGAGGTCGCCGACGCGATCGCCGAATACAACCCGCACCGGCCGCGGCCGACCGACCTGGAAGGTCTGACCACCAACCTGCGTCGCCGCGGCGATCGGTGGTACTGGCATTGGGATCCGCAATTCATCAGCGGCACTGCGGCTTTCCCTCCTTTTGAGGTCACCGATCCCGACCGGATGCACGCCGCCGTCGAGGCGATCCTGCGCGGCGGGGTGCCCATGCTGCTGGTCCGCGGCCAGATGAGCGACCTGGTCAGCAAGGAGCGCGCCGACGAATTCCTCGCGCGTTTCCCGCAGGTCGAATTCACCGATGTTCGTGGCGCCGGGCACATGGTGGCCGGTGACCGCAACGACATCTTCGCCGGCGCTGTGCTGGACTTCCTTGCGCGGCACGTCGGGTGAACCACGTGCCCGGAATGGACTGGTCGCCACCTCATTTCAGGTCGGCAGTGCTGCTAGTATCTGCCGGGCGCAAGCGGAGGGGGACGGCGTGACCATACGGTGGTTGCGGGGGTTGGGGTTCTTGGGGGCGGTGATGGTGGCCGCGACGGCGGTGGCGAAAACCGCTCTGGCAGCGCCGCCTCCGGCTCTGCCGTCGCCCCCGCCCTCGCCGGGCATCGGCGTCGATCACGAATCCGGCAGGTGCACAGCAGGATTCGCGGCGCAGGGCTCCGACGGCAGTTACTACCTGATGACCAGCGGGCACTGCGACTCGCACGACGGCACCGAATGGACGTACGGCAACGACGCCCCGCTCGGCAGGATCTCCGCCAGCGAGCACGACGGCGATAAGCGAGACGCCGCGATCATCCGCCTGGAGCCCAGTGTCGGCATGCCGGTGGGTGACGTTGGCGGCAGGTATCAGGTCCGGGATGTGTTGAGCCGCCAACAGATTCAGGTCGGTATGCCGTTCTGCAAGATCGGTGCCGTCACCGGCGAGACGTGCGGCGTCGTCAAAGGCATCAATGGTGACGTCGTCGAAGCCAGCGTGTTCAGCCTCGACGGCGACAGCGGCAGTCCCGGCTTCGTGATGAACCCGGACGGCACCGTCAGCGCGGTCGGCCTGTTGATGTCATCGCCCGACGGCGATGACTACACCACCTACTTCATGCTCATCAATCCACTGCTGGGCAAGTGGGGCCTGCATGTGCTTCCGTGAGAGGCGCGCACGGTCGGTGACCAGGCCGACCCGGGCACGTAACGTAGCGTTTGCAATTCTCGGGTACCGGGTATCAGGTGGACCGGCCGGAACGCGTCGGCTCGCAGGCGCCGGGCAGTTCACCAGTGTTGACGCGGCCAAGCAAGAGGCAGCGGAACCAGCGACACGAAGGGAAGCAGTAGTGAAGCGTGGGATCGTGGTCGGCGTAGCCGGGGTGGCCCTGGTGGTCGCGGCCAGCGCCGGATGTTCGAGCAACAAGTCCAGTACCGGGTCATCGGGTTCGTCGTCAGCCGCGGCGGCCGCGGCGGGTCCGGTGCTCACCGTCGACGGGCAGAATCAAAACATCAGCGGGCAGGTCACCTGCAACGCCGCGGGTGACAACATCACCATCGGCATCGGTGACCCGACCGCCGGCCTCGGTGCCGTGGTCAGCAACGGCAATCCGCCGCTGGTGCACTCCGTCGGGTTGGGCACCGTCAACGGCGTCGCGCTCGGCTTCTCCGATGCCGCGCCCAACCAAAGCGGCAGTGCCGGAGCCGCGGTCAAGGGCAAGGACTGGGCGATCAAGGGCACCGCTACCGGTACCGACATGAGCAACCCGCAGCAACCGCAGCAGGTAACCAAGCCATTCGAGTTGGATCTCACCTGCCCGTAGTGCAGGCCGACAACTCCCAAGAGGGGACGCAGCTATGTCTATGAAACGTGTGGTCAGCGCCGCCGCGTTGGCCGCTGGCCTCAGTATTTCCGCGGCGACCCTGAACGCAGGGTCGGCCTACTCCGCTCCGCTCGACCCGCCGCCCCCGTGCCCGAACTGCCACGGCGGTGGCGGCGGCGGGGGCAACCCCGGCGGGCCGGGCGGCCAGCCAGGTGGTCAGCCCGGCGGCGGTAATACTCCGCCGGCGCAGGGTGGCCAGACCAACCCGCCCCAGGGCGGGCACAACAGTCCGCCGGCGCAGGGTGGGCAGACCAACCCCCCGCAGGGCGGGCACAACAGTCCGCCGGCGCAGGGTGGGCAGACCAACCCGCCGCAGGGCGGCCAGACCAATCCCCCGCAGGGCGGCGAGAACGGCCCGCAGCCCAACCAGCACGGGCAGTATCCGGCCCAGACGGGTCAGAACAACCCGCCGAATGAGCACGGGCAGTACCCGCAACAGACCGGGCAGAACAACCCGCCCAACGAGCATGGCCAAAACCCGCCGGCCCAGGGCGGACAGCCCAATGCTCCGGTGAACCAGAACCCGCCGCCGAACAACAGGCCGCGGTACGAGGCGCTGAATCCGCCGGCCACGCAGCCGCCGCACCCGCCGTACATTCCGCGCCACGACGTGGTCACCGCCAACGCGCAGATCGGTGGCCCCGGCGGTCCGGATGTCCAATTCAGCATCCCGGGTCGCGGGGCGCCCCCGCCGCCGCGCCAGCACGGCTACGGGTGGAACGACGGCCCGGCCCCGGGCCACCCGCCGCCACATTGGGAGGGCCCGCCGCCCCCGGGGGGCTGGGACGGTCCGCCGCCTCCGGGGGGCTGGAACCGGCCGTGGGACGGTCCGCCGCGTGATTGGGATGCGGGGCGGCGCGACTTCGGGCCCTTCAACTACAACACCTTCACCGTCGTCCCCGTCTTCAACTGGCAGTACGGCGGTTGGGGTTACTGGTTCTTCGGTGTGTGGGTGCCGCTGTACTGATCGTTGATCCGGTGTCAGCGGGCGCAGCCGTTCTTCGGCGCGCCCGCTGACGCGTCCCCGGGGCGTTCTCTCGACCCTGCGGCGGGGTCGCCGGCATGGCAGGCTCCGGGAATGGACGTGAGAGAGAACGTTCGCCGAGCCATCGACGTGATGACGGCTTGGTCGTCCGACGGCGGCCCTGACTTCACCTGGAGCCGGCTGGTCGAGAACGTGCTCGACGAGCCCGACGGCGACCTGATGCTGCTGATGGGCTTCGTCAATCTCGCGGGCGAGCTCGGGATCAGACTCGAGAAGGCCACCGGTCAAGACGTGCGATCGCACCTACAGGACATCGCCCGCAAGTACGTCTGAGCGCGCATCCCCGCCTACTGCGGGTGCGCCGCCACGTACGCGGCGGCCGGGACCGGTGACCCCTCGTCGTAACCGATGGGCAGCAGCACGTCGCCCGCCGTCGTCAGGCAGTAGACGTCCCACCGGTAGTAGGCGGCGAACGTCGCGGGATCGGCGGCAATCAGCGCGGCGTACTGGTCGACGGCGCGCACGTATTCGCCGGCGTGGTTGTAGCCGTAGATGGCGTGATCACGATCGTTGGCGAAGCCGTTGGCGGCCAAAAAGCGGCCCGCCGCCAGGATGCTGTCGTGGGGTGAGTGGATGTCGCCGCCCTGGCCGTAGCCGGCGAACGTCGAGGGCAGGAACTGCATGGGTCCCTGGGCGCCGGCGGTGCTCGCGCCGACGATGCTGCCGAAGCGGCTTTCGACGAAGTTGATCGCGGCGAGATAGTTCCAGCTGACGCCGGATTCCGCCTCCGCCTGGTGGTAGTAGTTCAGCAGCTCGTCGGCCGGCGCCGGCGGCTCGATTCGCCATGCCGGCAGGGTTTCTCGCACCGGGGTCAGCGCGGTGAGTTGGCGGCGGGCGTCGACGTTGCGGTCGTAGACATCGACCAGTTCCGGCGGGATGCGCGGGCGCGTGGTGGCGTCCCATTCGGGGTGGCGGCCGATGGCGCGGTAGGCCGCCTGCTCGCGATGCGCCGCCGCCGTCAGCGCAGGCTCGGCTGTCCCCGGATCACGCAGTGCTCGCTCGTCGGCGACGAGGTCGTCGGCCAGCTGCGCGGGGTCCGACGCCAGTCGCGGCTGCGCGCCACCGGGCGTTCCCGCGTCGGCGGGCATCATGCGTGTCGTCGACGCCGGCGCCGCGGCGACGCGTGCGGACGTGGTCGGGCCGGTCGCCGCCGTGGGATGCGCCGCCGAACACCCGACGAGCGCGAACACGATCGCGCCGACGACGAGTGGTGCGGCGCGCCGGTCACGGCTCACGGTGATCACGTCCGTCCATTGCCTCGAATCCCCCGGCTCCGGTTGGTTGGCTCATCGCGAGTGTGTCGCATCGGACCGGGTTAGTTCAATGTGGTGACGGTCTTTTGTCCGCCGGTAGTTGTGACAATCGCGCGGTGCTCTCAAACTGATTGATATGCGCGACCGCGAGAAGATCGACTCGGAATTGCGGCTCATCGCGCTGCGGCGCCAGGCGATCCGCGAGCAGGGCGGCCGGCCATCGTCCCTAGAGGCCGATGCGCTGCTCGACGAGATCTTGGCCCACGGCGCGGGGTCGTCCGAGCCCGGCGCGTTCGCGGACTGGGAAACCGAAGTTATGGCCGCCGACTTTCCGCGCGACGGGAAGACACGCGTGCTCGCGTCTCGGCGACGGAAGGTCGCCGCGCTGCGCCGGTTGGGTTTGTTCGCGGCGTTACCGCTGTCTCTGGTGGCCGTGGTCTCCGCGGTGGTGGTGATGTTCGCGCTCCACCGCCAGGATTCGTCGGCACTGCCGCAGGACGACCCGCCGTCGGCAGCGCCCTCCGCACCGGTCGTGCCGAAGGCGTCCGCTCCGCCAGTCAATGTCGCCGACTCGGCGTTCGTCGTGGCGTTGAAGCGGGAGGGCGTGCCGGTCCCCAGTCAGGAATACGTGACGAACCAGGGGCACGCGGTCTGCGAATTCCTGGCGCACCAGCCGAACTTCGCCGATGCGGTCGGGTTCGTGCAGCGCAACTCGATCTGGGACGCGGATCAAAGCGCGAAGGTCACCGCGGGCGCCATCATGTCGTACTGTCCCCAGTCCCGACCCACAGGTTCGGATCCGACGCAGCCGGATTATCAGAAATCGTTGTCAGATTTGCAGGACATCGAACGGAACCTGCAAGGCATCCAAGGGAAACTGCACGACATACAGGGTGGGCTGGACGCCATCCCGGGCCACCCGTAATCCGGGTGGGCGCGTCTTGCTCGCCCGAAGGCGGTGGCCTGCAACCGTAGGGAAATTGTGGGCAATTTGTGGGCACCACCCGATCGCAGGTACAGCCAAATGCTCTCCGACTGTGGCTCGGCCAATCGGCGGCCTGAACGGTAACGTCGACTTTGTGCAGCGAGTGCTGGATATCGACCTCGACTTCTTCGTGACGCCGCTGTCCACTGGCAGCGATTGATCACGTGAAGACGATGACTGTGGCCGATGAGTCGGAGAGGCTGGGCAAATGACGGACACAGGCCTGGCGACGCTTGCCTTGCTCTGCCCACGGGGGCATGTTGCGGCCACGCTGATCAAGCAAGCAGCGCATCAGCCAACCGAAATCTCACGGCCCGAAGCGGCACGGGAGCGCTGGCCGAGGGAGCGCGACGACGACTACACGCGAATGCACTGCCAGGAGTGCAACCCTCCCGAGTGGCTCGCCGGATCAACCGCAGCCATCCGGGAGAAGGTTGACCAGCTGATCAGCGACGAGTCGGAGTTTCAGGGGAGCTTCACGCTGTCGTTCTCCTGACTGGTGTAGCAGCCGAGTGGCCACATCAATCGTGATCCCTTCAGAATGCTCGGACTCCAGGCCTAAACTTTTTTGCCATGGCACCCGAACCAGAGGCACTCCCCGATTTCTCGCCGTTCCACAAGATGAGAGAGATCGAGCTCGACCCTGAATCCGTCGTGGGCAAGGAGCTCCGCGACCGGTTCTCCCAGTTCGATCAGTCCTTTACCGGAAAGAACCCGCTCTGGGCCGCTGTCGTGAAACTCATCGGCCTCACTGCCATGTGCGCCAAGGGTGTCATCGACCTGGAAAAAGAGGTAATCGAGCTGAGGCGCGAAGTGAGATCCCGCCGCGCCACATGATCGTTGGCAGGCGAGCCGCCGCGCTGGACGGTTGCCTCGAAGATCACGCGTAGCGGCTGGGGTCCGTTAGTTGTGCGGGGTCCACTGCTTTTCCGTCGTTACAGCGCCCGCTCGGTGGTGCTTCGGCGTAACCTCGGCGATGGGGCGCGGTCCTCCTGGGCCCAGAAGGGCGCACAAGATTATGGCCAACAAGCTGACGCCGCACTTCGCGGATGTGCAGGCGCACTACGACTTGTCCGACGACTTCTTTCGCCTGTTTCTGGACCCGACTCAGACCTACAGTTGCGCGTTCTTCGAACGCGGCGACATGACGCTGGAAGAGGCGCAGATCGCCAAGATCGACCTGGCGCTTGGCAAGCTGGGCCTGCAGCCGGGCATGACGCTGCTCGATATCGGCTGCGGCTGGGGCGCGACCATGCGGCGGGCGATCGACACGTACGACGTGAACGTCGTCGGCCTGACGTTGTCGAAAAACCAGACCGCCCATGTACAGAGTTTGTTCGACGAGATTGACAGCCCCCGCAGCAAGCGGGTGTTACTGAACGGCTGGGAACAGTTCGACGAGCCCGTCGACCGCATCGTGTCGATCGGTGCGTTCGAGCACTTCGGCCCTGACCGGTATGACGACTTCTTCTCGCTGGCCCATAATATTCTGCCCACTGACGGCGGCGTGATGCTGCTGCACACCATCACCAGCTTGACGGCACAGCAAATGTTCGATCGCGGCTTGCCGATTACAGCCGAGCTCGTCGGGTTCTTCAAGTTCCTCTTGACCGAGATCTTCCCGGGCGGCGCGACGCCGTCGATCGAAATGGTGGAGGAGCATTCTGCGAAAGCGGGTTTCACGTTGACTCGCCGCCAGTCGCTGCAGCCTCATTACGCCAGGACTCTCGACCTATGGGCAGAGGCGCTCGAGGCGCACAAGGACGAGGCGATCGCGATTCAGTCCCACGAGATGTACGAGCGCTACATGAAGTACCTGACCGGCTGCGCCGATTTGTTCCGGATCGGCTACATCGACGTCAACCAGTTCACCCTGGAGAAGTAGGGATTGCCCGAGGCCGAAGCGCGTGAGCTGGCCGGCTAGATCGGGCTGACCGTTACGACGAAAAGACGTCACTCGTCTGTCTTAGGGCCCACCTAGCGGCGGCGCATGTCCGTTGCATCGGATCTTCTTGTGAATTAACCGAATATCGCAACCTGTTTGCGTAATGAGAACTTACGAAAATAGGTCGGGGTGTTCGGCGATGTAGTGGGCCACCGTCGATGCTGGCTGCCCGGTGACCGTCTCGACGTCGTCGGTGGCGCGGTCATAGCGTCCGGCGCGGTGGAGCAGCGCCATGGTGGCCAGATGCTGTTCGAGGTGTGCGGGCAGACCGAGCGGCCTGAGCACCTCCTGCACCCAGAGGTCATGAGCAATGTCAGTGCCCTGTATCGGTCGGCCAATTCCGAGGGTGTATTCGGCTGCCAGCCCATCGATGTCGAGGCTGACCGGGCCGGTCAATTCGTAGATATCGCCGATGCGCTTCGTGGGATCGACGAGCACGGCTGCCACCGTGCGGGCCACATCGCTCGTGGCAATTGGGGACGTCCGGCCACTTCCGAATGGCAACGCCAAGAGGTTTCGCTGGCGCACAGCCGGAGCGGCGAGCCAAGTGAATATCGGATTGTCGAGGAAAGCGGTCGGCCTGATGTGCACGACTGGTACACCCGACCAGTTCAGGACGTGCTCGGCCAGGTAGTGCAGGCGATGTTGGTGGGACTCGTCTTTACTTGTCAGCGTCATCTGGGAAACGGTCATCTGAGACATGTTTACGAGCACCTCAAGGCCGCTGTATTCTCTTGCGGCAGCACAGATCACAGCAGTTGCCTTCAAATAGTCTGAAGAGACGCTCATGGAAAAGAACATCCGATCAACGCCGGCCATCGCATGAACGACGTCTTGCGGCTCGGTCAGGTCTCCAACAACGACCTGCGCGCCGATTGTGCGCAGCTGGTCAGCCCTGGCGTCGTCGTGGTGGACCATTGCGCGCACCTGATGCCCACCCTGGCGCAGTAGCTCTACCACCTGTCGGCTCACCCCGCCGGTACCGCCGCCGGCACCGGTGATCAGGTAAGCGGGTGCACCCATGGCGACTCCTTAAGGGCCATCATTTCGACGAAGGCGCCTAGGCGCGGCTGGCAAACGCCTGTACCGCGCCTGCCAGTACAAACAGCGGCACAGAACGAGAGCCCCCTGTCAGGATTGAACTGACGACCGCTCGCTTACAAGGCGAGTGCTCTACCACTGAGCTAAGGAGGCGGGGTAAACCGGACCCAGCCTAATCGGTCAGTCGCCGGTGTCGATCACGCGCGCTGAGCGCACCGCCCGCGACGACGGACGCCGTCGCCCCGGCAGCGGAATCCGGTCGGCGATGCTGCTCAGCGGGTTGACCACCATGGTGAGCGCGATGACGGCGTCTTGCAGCGTGGCGATGGCGGGCTCGAGCGCCTCCATCCCGGGCGTGAGCCGGGCCAGGGTGTCGGCGACATCGGCGAGCTGATCCAGCGGCCCGTGCTTGGCCGTCAGCTTGTCGACGAGGCCGCCCTCGGCCAGCAGCCGGTCGGCCAGCCCGTCCTCGGCCAGCAGCCGCTCGATCAGACCCTCCTCGGCGACCAGCTGATCGGCCAGCCCGCCGGGCTGCAGCGTGCGGTGCAGGGCGCCGCCCTCGACGGTCAGCCGGTCCAGCAAGCCGCCTTCCGCCGTCAGCATGTCGACCACCCCGCCCGGGCGCAGCAGCCGGTCGATGGGCCCGTCCGCCGCTATGGCCCGGCCCAGTGGGGCGTCGTCGTCGAGCAGCCTGGCCAGCCGGTTGGCACGGACGATCGCGTCGTCGATCCCCAGCATGGACGTCATGGCAGTGGTGCCGCCGGCACCTCCCTCACCCAGCGCCCGCTTCGCGACGCCGACGGCCGCGCTCGCGACGCCCAAACCCGCATCCGCGGCGGCCAGCCCCACCCGGGCGGGCGCGGTCGCAGCCGACACGATGTTTCTGGCGAGGTTCATCCCACGAGTCTATTCGCGACGCCGGCCGGGAAAGGGCTTTACGTCCCAAGGCAATGCGATGATCCTGGCAGACTACTATCAGGCCGTTGGCACTGAGCTTTCAGCAAGCACACAACCTTCACATAGCAAACGTTCAAGCAAGGAACATGAGATCTGATGACATCGACAACCCCCAATGACACGAAACCGGAGGCCCGCGTCCTCGTCGTCGATGACGAAGCCAACATCGTCGAGCTGCTCTCGGTAAGTCTGAAATTTCAGGGTTTCGAGGTCCATACGGCGACCAACGGCGCACAAGCCCTGGATCGGGCGCGGGAGGCCCGGCCCGACGCGGTGATCCTCGACGTGATGATGCCGGGCATGGACGGGTTCGGAGTGCTGCGCCGGCTGCGCGCCGACGGCATCGATGCCCCCGCACTGTTCTTGACCGCGCGGGATTCCTTGCAGGACAAGATCGCCGGCCTGACGCTGGGCGGCGACGACTATGTGACGAAGCCGTTCAGCCTCGAAGAGGTCGTCGCCCGGCTGCGGGTCATCCTGCGCCGCGCCGGCAAAGGCGGCGCCGAACCGCGCAGCGCGCGGCTCACTTTCGCCGACATCGAGCTCGACGAGGAAACCCACGAAGTGTGGAAGGCAGGTCAGCCGGTATCGCTGTCGCCGACCGAATTCACGCTGCTGCGTTATTTTGTGATCAATGCCGGCACGGTGTTGAGCAAGCCGAAGATCCTCGACCACGTGTGGCGCTACGACTTCGGAGGTGACGTCAATGTCGTCGAGTCCTATGTGTCATACCTGCGCCGCAAGATCGACACCGGGGAAAAGCGGCTGCTACACACCCTGCGCGGAGTGGGTTATGTATTGCGGGAACCGCGCTGAGCCGGTGGGCAGAAGTAGATAAATGGACATCAAGCCTCGACGTGGACTGCCCCTTCGGATAGGGCTCGTCGCCGCAACCCTGGCCCTGGTCGCCTGCGGCCTCGCCGTGTCGGGCATCGCGGTCACGTCGATCCTGCAGCACAGCCTTGTCAGCCGCATCGACTCCACACTGCTCGACGCGTCCCGCGGTTGGGCGCAGGCCCCGCGGCGGCAGTCGGCGCCGCCCTACGAGGGGCCCGACCCGGGCCGTCCGCCGTCGAAGTTCTATGTGCGCGGCGTCGGCATCGACGGCACCCCGTTCACCGCCATCAACGACCGCAATGCCGAACCGGCGTTACCGGCGGACAACGACGTGGGCCCCAACCCGACGACGCTGCCCTCGGTGCACGGTTCGGACATTCAGTGGCGGGCCGTATCGGTGCACGGTCCGCACGGGCTGACCACGGTCGCGGTCGACCTGTCCGACGTTCAGCACACGGTCAGCTCGCTGGTCTGGTTGCAGATGGGCATCGGGGTGGCGGTGCTGGCGGTGGTCGGGATCGCCAGCTTCGCGGTGGTGCAGCGCAGCCTGCGGCCCCTGGTCGAGGTCGAGCGGACGGCCGCGGCGATCGCCTCCGGTCAGCTGGATCGCCGTGTGCCAGAACGAGATCCGCGAACCGAGGTGGGCCGACTATCCCAGGCGCTCAACGGGATGCTTGCGCAGATTCAGCAGGCGCTGGCGTCCTCGGAGTCCTCCGCGGAGAAGGCCCGCGGCTCCGAGGACCGGATGCGCCGGTTCATCACCGACGCCAGCCACGAACTGCGTACCCCGCTGACCACCATCCGCGGCTTCGCGGAGCTGTACCGGCAGGGCGCCGCCCGCGACGTCGCGATGCTGTTGTCGCGCATCGAGAGCGAGGCGTCCCGGATGGGCCTACTGGTCGACGACTTGCTGCTGCTGGCCCGCCTCGACGTCCAACGACCCCTCGAACACCATCGGGTGGACCTGCTGGCGCTGGCCAGCGACGCCGTGCACGACGGACGGGCGATGGACCCCAGGCGCACCATCACCATGGAGGTCCTGGATGGTCCCGGCACCCCGGAGGTGCTCGGTGATGAGGCGCGGATCCGCCAGGTGTTGAGCAACCTGGTCGTCAACGCCCTGCAGCACACCCCGGAAAGCGCGGACGTCACCGTGCGGGTCGGCACGGACGGCGACGACGCGGTGCTCGAAGTGGCGGACCAGGGTCCCGGCATGAATCAGCAGGACGCGTCGCGCGTCTTCGAGCGGTTCTATCGCACCGACTCGTCGCGGGCGCGGGCCAGCGGCGGTACCGGACTGGGGCTATCGATCGTCGAGTCGTTGGTGCGTGCGCACGGCGGTGCCGTCAGCGTGACCACCGCGCTCGGCCAGGGCTGTCGCTTCCGGGTGACGCTGCCACGCATCAGCGACGTGTCCGCAGCCGAGCCGGTTCACGCCAACTGAGCCAGCGCCGCCTTGATCTTGGCCTGCGCCTCGTCCAGCGATTCCGGCGACGGGTTGCGGTCGACGTTGGCGAAGCCGAAGTCGCTGAGGCTGCGGGTGGGGAAGACGTGCACGTGCAGGTGCGGCACCTCGAGCCCGGCGATGATCACGCCGGACCGCTCGGTTCGGAACGCCTTGCACACCGCCTTGCCGATCAACTGGCTCACTTCCATGACCCGGGCGAAGGCCGCACCGTCCACGTCCTGCCAGTTGTCGATTTCGGCGCGGGGCACGACGAGCGTGTGCCCCTGTGTCATGGGCTCGATCGTCAGGAACGCGACGACGTCGTCGTCCTCGTAGACGAAACGGCCGGGAAGTTCACGGTTGATGATCTTGGTGAAGATCGACGCCATGGCCCCAGCATAGGTGCGTCCAAATTGCGGTAGCGGCTGTGGTCGCCCTCGCACCACGAGCCGCAAAGCAATCTCGGCGACGTACCGATGAGTTCGGCCACTGTCTCGGGTCAATCCTGCGACGCCCCACAACGCGGATGGATTCAGGAGATCTCACCATGTCACGAGTGCGTGTGCACAACTTTTCGGTTTCCCTCGACGGCTTCGGTACGGGTATCGGCCAAAGCATGGATGCGCCGTTCGGGCACGCCGGCGGACGGCTACACGAGTGGTTTTTCGCGACACGGGCCTTCCGCGCAATGCACGGCGAGTCGGGCGGGTCCACCGGCATCGACGACGCCTTGGCCAGCCAATGGGCGCCGGGCATCGGCGCCGAAATCATGGGACGCAACAAGTTCGGGCCGCAGCGCGGACCATGGACCCGTGACGCGAGCGGTGAAGAATGGAAAGGCTGGTGGGGAGAAGAGCCGCCCTTTCACACCCCGGTCTTCGTGCTCACCCACCACCCCCGGCCCTCGATCGAGATGGAAGGTGGCACCACTTTCCACTTCATCGACGCAAGTCCCATCGAATCACTCCAGATTGCACGAAAAGCCGTTGGCAACAGCGATATTCGCCTCGGTGGGGGACCGTCGAGCGTCCGCCAATTCCTTGCCGCGGACCTCGTCGACCATCTGCACATCGCGGTGGTGCCGATCATCTTGGGGCGCGGGGAGCCGGTGTGGGAGGGGCTGGAGCGCCTTGAACAGCGATTCGACACGGTGGAGTCGGTGAGCAGCCCCAGCGGCGTGGCGCATCTGATCTTCACGCGCCGCTAGGAAGATCGCCGTTGGTCCAAGGCCGCCTCAGTCCTCCTTGCCGAACTCCATCACGTCGAGGTTCCAGTACCCGCGCATGTTGGTGATCAGGCCGGCTTCGTCGACCTTGTAGGTGAACACACCGCGCACCTTGCTGGTGACTCCGCCTTCAAACCTGCTCTGCAGCACCAGAATATGAGCGATCTCGTCGGGCGAACTCGACGGGAAGGTCTCCTCGCACGTGATGGTCAGTTGATTCTGCGCGATGTTGTTGTCGAAGAATTCGCCGACGGCTGCCTTGCCGCGCACCCCGGTGCCGTCGGGGTTGGTGACGGATTTGCCGATGGGGTCCTCGATGACGACGTCGTCGGTCATCAGCGCGAGCCAGCCCTCGCGGTCCTTGCCCTGTGCGCAACGCCAGGACGATTGCGACGCCGTCAGTGCGGGGGATTGGGCGGTTTGGGTCATCGTTGTTTCTCCTGTCACTAGATAGCGCACGCGGCGCGCGCGCCTTCCTCGGTGGCTTTGCGGATCAGGCCGAGTCCGGTGCAGTCGCCGGCGGCGTGCACCTCGGCGCCCGGCAGGGCGTCGACGATCGCATCGAACAGGGCGGTGTCGGGCTCGACAGTGCCGGCCAACACGACGCTGTCGGCGGATAGCCGCCGGGTGGTTCCGGCCGCGGGGGTGAACTCCACCGCATCGGCGGTGATGTGTTCGGTGGACGCGCGGACGTGTACGGTGACGCCCAGCCGGTCGAGACGGTCCATGTGTTCGGTCCTGCGCTTGTTGCCCACTTCGGGCGCGATGTCCTTGCCGGCTTCGAGTATGGTCACCAACCGGCCCCGGCCGGCAAGGAATTCGGCGAATTCGAGGGCCACCAGGTCGCCGCCGACGATGACGACGCGGTGTCCTATCGGCATCCAGGCCCGGCTGGCGAACCGGATCGCGGCTGGCCGCAACAGCCGCTGCGGCCAGCCGGACAACGCCGAGGCGCCGATGCGCTGCCAGGCCGGGGCGCCGGATTGCGCACGGCCACCGAGTAACTCACGTAGCCCGGGCCCGGTGTGCACGTGCGCGCGATCGGCGCCGGGAATCGGGGGCACGACGACGCGGCCGCCGGTGGCCACCACCACGGCGTCCGGTGCGGCCGCGACGATGTCGCGCACCGAGGCCGGGTGGCCCAGTCGCACTTCGGTGGTGCCCGCCTTGAGCTCGTCGCACAGATAGCGCAGAAACGGCTGGTTCTCCGGGTGCAGCACCGACGCCCAGCGCAACGCCCCGCCCAGCTGCGCGCCGCGCTCGAACAGCGTGACCTGGTGGCCGCGTTCGGCGGCGACGCGTGCGGCCTCCAGCCCCGCCGGTCCGCCGCCGATAACCATCACCCGTTTCGCGCGGTCGGTGCGGGCCGCGGACAGCTGACGCTCTTTGCCGGTGCGCGGATTGACCGCGCAGTCGACGGAGAAGCGCTGTTCCATTGCGTCGATGCAGTTTTCACACGAGATGCACTTACGGACCCGGTGCGCCTCGCCGGATGCAATCTTGCGCGGCAGGTCGGGGTCGGCCAGCAGCGGACGGCCCATGGCGATGAAGTCCGCCCGGCCGTCGGCCAGGATCCGTTCGGCCCGGGCCGGGTCGTGGATGCGGCCGACGGCGATCACCGGCACATCGACCACCTGCTTGACCGCGGCCGCGGCCCCGACGTTGAGTTCGTCGCCGTCGTCGGCGCCGTTGACCATGCCGGTGACCAGCCGATCGATCACCCCGCCGCTGACGTGGAAGGCGTCGACGCCGGCGGCGACGAGTTCGGGTGCCAGCCTGGCGGTTTCGTAGATGGCCCGGCCGCCGGCGACGCGTTCGTACCCGGAGATGCGCAGTGTGATCGGCAGGGCATCGCCGATCTCGGAGCGGATCGCGGCCAGCGTCTCGAGCACCACCCGCACCCGGCCGCGCGCCGAGTCGCCGCGATAGTCGTCGGTGCGCCGATTGCGTTGCGGGGCAAGGAAGGAGCCCAGCAGCATATAGCCGTGCGCGGCGTGCAGCTCGATGCCGTCGTAGCCGGCCTCGACGGCACGCCGGGCCGCGGCCTTGAACAGACCGAACACCTCGGTCAGCTGCTGCGCGCTGATCTCGACCGACGGCCGCCCGGTGAGGTAGGAGGGAATCACCGAGGGCCCCAACGATTCGACTCCGAAGATCTCGGGCCCCAGGCCGTCGGGCCCCGCATGCACGATCTGGGGCTGGATCTTGGCGCCGTGCTCGTGCACCACCTCCACCAGCGCCCGGTGCGCGCTCACCGCGTCGTCGGTACTCAGGTGCAGGCCGCCCGGTGTCTCGGGGTGATGGTGGTCAACCCCGGTGGCGCCCAACGTGATCAGCCCGACCCCGCCACGGGCGCGTGCCGCGAAGTAGTCGCGGGTGCGCTCCGACGGCAGCCCGCCCGGCGTGCCGTACATCGTCTCCATCGGAGACATGACCAGGCGGTTGCGCACGCTCATGGCGCCGATTCGTCCCGGCGCCATGAGGTGGCCGAAGCCGGTCACTGAGCGGACGCGGCTGATAAGTGGTTACCGGTCGGCGTCGGTGAACCGGATGACGCCGCGAATGTTCTTGCCGTCCAGCATGTCCTGGTAGCCGTCGTTGATCTGCTCCAGCTTGTACTGGCGGGTGATCATGTCGTCCAGGTTCAGCTTGCCGGCCTTGTACATCGACAGCAGTTGCGGGATGTCGTACTGCGGGTTGCCGCCACCGAAGATGGTGCCCTGCAGGTTCTTCTGCATCAGCGTCAGCATCGCCAGGTTCAGGTTGACGTTGGTGTCCAGCAGGCTACCGATGGCGGTCAGCACGCAGGTGCCGCCCTTTTGGGTGATGTTCAGGTAGCTGTCGACGTCGGCGCCCTGCAGCTCGCCCACGGTGACCACGACCTTGTGGGCCATCAGGCCGTAGGTGACCTCGGCCATGCCCGCCATCGCGGCGAAGATGTCCGGGTAGACGTGGGTGGCGCCGAACTTGAGGGCCTGGTCGCGCTTCCACTCGATCGGGTCGATCGCGAAGATGTAGCGGGCGCCGGCGTTGACGGCTCCCTGCAGCGCTGCCATGCCGACCCCGCCGACTCCGACGATGGCGACGTCCTGGCCCGGGCGGACGTCAGCGGTGCGGACCGACGAGCCGTAGCCCGTGGTGACGCCGCAGCCGACCAGCGCGGCGACCTCGAACGGGACGGACGGGTCGATCTTCACCACGGAGCTGCGGTGCACGACCATGTACGGGGAGAACGTGCCCAGCAGGGTCATGGGGTAGACGTTCTGCCCCTTGGCCTGGATGCGGAAGGTGCCGTCTGACACCGCGGCGCCGCCTAGCAGGCCCGCGCCCAGGTCGCACAGGTTGCGCATGCCCGCCTGACAGGTCGGACACTGCCCACACGACGGGATGAACGACAGCACGACGTGGTCACCCGGGGCGATGTCTTCGACGCCCGGACCGACCTCGGTGACGATGCCCGCGCCCTCGTGGCCGCCCAGCACCGGGAATCCGGCCATCGGGATACCCCCGGTGACCAGGTGATGGTCGGAGTGGCACATGCCCGCCGCTTCCATCTGGATCTTGACCTCATGCGCTTGCGGGTCGCCGATCTCGATTTCCTCGATAGACCACGGCTGGTTGAACTCCCAGATCAGTGCGCCTTTTGTCTTCACGATGGTCCTGACCCCATTTCGCCTTTGAATTGATCAGCGCTGACCGGCCCCTTTATGCCGGCCAGCTAGGTGACGGGTGCCACAGGCACCCTTGTCGCGTCAGCATAGCGCGTGCAACAAATCAAATGCTTGGTTGGCTCCCGCTGTCACCAGATGGGGACGGGGGCCTCGCCAAGCGGGTAGTAACCGGGCAGCTTTTCGCCGGCGATGCTGCGCTCGATCCGCCTCTGCATGCCCTCGCTCAGGTCGCCGGACTCGATGAGCTTGCCGAACATGGACGCGACGTGGCCGAAGTCGAAGAAGTCGCGCTGCCATTCGATCCGCTGGTCGCCGTTGAGCCGGAACCAGCTGCCGCCGATGCCGTAGATCTCGTCCTGGGTGCCGTCGGTCTTGTTGACGATCTGCTTCCAGAAGCCGACGATCTCGCCCTGCTTCTCGTCGATGAGCACCTTCTGGTACTCGTACACCCAGTTCTCCAGGCCCTCCATCTCCAGGCCCAGGGCGACGTCGCGGATTTCGTCGACGCCGACGCACATCACGTCTTCCTTGGGGCCGATGTTCCAGCCGTAGGTGGCGTCTTGGGTGTAGAAGTCCGCCAACGGTCGCCAGTCGCCGGCCTTCTCGCAGTCCTTGTTGGCCTGCAGCCAGCGGTCGACCCATGCCTCGAGATCTTCGCGCGAGTGTGACGCCATTGTCATCAGTCTTCTTTCTCTTTGATGAAAAGTGCTTGCGTTGGGCACATATCGACCGCGCGCTCAATTTCGTCGCGGGCGTCTTCGGGCGGTTCGGCGTCGAGGATCTCGACCTTGCCCCGCTTGGGCACCCGGAAGTAGTCGGGCGCCTCCAATTCGCACATGGCGTGGCCCTGACACAAATCCAGATCCGCTTCGATTCTGAATCGGCCCATCGGACTTACTCCTTACGCGCTGCGCTTGCGGTAGCGGACCTTGGCCGGCCGGGCCAGCTGCACCACCATCTTGGAGTGGTCGTTGTGATAGCTGTCCGCAGGCTGCGCCATCTCGAACTCGTACTCGCGCAACAGGACCGAGAAGATCGCCTTGATCTGCATCTGGGCGAACGCGGCGCCGACGCAGCGGTGCCGGCCCGCGCCGAACGGAATCCAGGTCCACCGGTTGACGATGTCGGCCTGCTCGGGCTTGTTGTAGCGGTCCGGTTTGAACGCATCCGGGTCGGGAAAGTCCCCGGGAATCCGGTTCGAGATCGCCGGGGAGGCCGCGACGAAATCACCGGCGTGGATCGGGAAGCCCTCCACCTCGAACTCGCCCTGGGCCACCCGCATCAGGATGATCAGCGGCGGGTGCAGCCGCAGCGTCTCCTTGACCACGTTGTCCAGCTTCGGAATCGACCGCAGCGCATGGAAACTCACCTCCTGGCCGTCGGCGTAGAGCTCCTCGAGCTCGGCCAGCACCTCGGCGTACACGTCGGGGTGGCGGATCAACTCGATCAGGGTCCACGCTGAGGTCCCCGAACTGGTGTGGTGCCCGGCGAACATCAGCGAGATGAACATCCCGGTGACCTCGTCGGCCGAGAAGCGCGGCTGGCCATCTTCGTCCTTGATCGAGACGAGCACGTCGAGCATGTCACGGTCGGCCTTGTCCTTCGGCGGGTGGGCCAGCCGCTGGTTCATGATTTCCTGCACCAGCGCAACGAGTTTGACGCGGGCCTCGTCGCGACGCTGAAAGCTCTCGATCGGCAGGTAGGGGTCCACGTAACACAGCGGGTCGGTGCCGCGTTCCAGCTCGTGGTAGTACTCCGCGAACCGGTGGTCGAGCTGGTTGCGGAATTTCACGCCGATCAGGCACGCCGTCGAGGTGTAGATGGTCAGCTCGGAGAAGAAGTCGAGCAGCTCGATCTCACCCTCGTCGCCCCAGTCGGCGATCATCCCCTTCACCTGAGCCTCGATGGTCGCGGCGTGGCCCTTCATCTGCTCGCCGCGCAGCGCCGAGTTGTGCAGCATCTCCTTGCGCCGCTCCGGGCTGGCATCGAACACCACACCCTTACCGAAGATCGGCGCCATGAATGGGTACGCCGCAGCCTGGTCCAAGTCCTCGTCGGCGGACCGGAAGAAGAACTCGTTGGCACCGGCGCCGGAGAGCAGGATGACGTGCTTGTCGACCAGCTGGAACCAGCCGACGTCACCGCACTCGTCACGGACTCGCTTCATCAAACCGATTGGGTCGGTACGGAATTCCTCGAGGTGGCCGTGCTCTTGTTCGCCGCCGGAAACCCGCGGCACGATAGCGGTGGTCACTGTCCTGGCATCCCCTCTTCGCCGAGTGCGAGTTTCTGGCGATTTTTGTCGTCGGCCAACGGGGCTTCGGGCTGAAGCTCCATGTTCGCGATGAAGCCACCGCGCGGTGTCTCGGCGACGAACGTGATGGCGCGTCCCAAATCCGCCGCGCGCAGGAAGTAGTCGTGGCGGGCCTGGCCCCACTTGGCCCAGTCCTCGAGGGCGGGGCCGATCTTCTCCGCCGGCAGGCTCCAGCCCATCGACGTCTTCGTCGGGCCGGGATGCACGATCGAGGCCCGCACGCCGGTGCCCTCGAGTTCCATCTGGAAGTTGGTGACCATTGCGACGAGCGCGGCCTTGGCCGCGCCGTAGGCGCCCATGTGTGGGCGCTGCCGCAGGGCCACATCGGAACCCACGAAGATCAGGTCGCCGCGTTGCCGGTCGAGCATGCCGGGCAGCACCGCGGTGGCCAGCCGGTTGGCGCCGACCAGGTGGATCTGCAGCTGCGACTCGAACTCGTCGGTGGTGATCTCGGCGAGCTTGCCGAAGTAGGTGTCACCGGCACCGGCCACCAGCACCTCGATGTCGCCGAGCGCCTCAGTCGACTGTGCGACAAAGGATTTCACCGAGTTCGGATCGGTGACGTCCAGGTGGAATCCGACCGCCTCGCCGCCATCGGCGTTGATCTTGCCGACGATGTCGTCGAGCTTCTCGACCCGGCGCGCACCCAGGGCGACCGGGAAACCGTGCGCCGCGAGTTCGATGGCGGTTGCCTCTCCGATGCCGGAGGACGCACCGGCCACGATGGCGGGTCGGCGTTCGGGCAAGGGTTCAAACCGGGGCATTCAGCGGACCTCCACGCTCATCGGTAGGTGAGCGAATCCGCGGACATTGCTCGAGTGGACGCGGACGGCGTTGGCCTCGTCCACCTCGTAGCCGCGGATTCGCTTGAACAACTCGGTGAGCGCAACCCGGGCTTCCATCCGCGCCAGATGCGCGCCCAGGCAGAAGTGTGCGCCGCTACCGAAACTCAATAGTTTGGGCCCGATTTCGCGCCCGATCAGGTAGTCGTCGGGGTTGTCGAAGACCCGCTCATCGCGATGCCCGGACCCGGGCAACAGCAGCAGCACATCGCCCTCGGGAATGGTGGTGTCGTAGAGGGTGAGCTCGCCGGACACGGTGCGGGCCAGGATCTGGCTGGAAGTGTCGTAGCGCAGGGTCTCCTCGACCCACAGCGGCACCCGCGACAGGTCCTCGTAGACCGGCGTCAGTTGATCCGGGTTCTGGTGACCCCAAAATGCGGCATTGGCAAGCAGTTTGGTGGTGGTCTCGTTGCCGGCGATCACCATCAGGAACATGAAGCCGAGCACCTCGTCGTCGGTGAGCCGGTCACCGTCGATCTCGGCCTCCAGCAACGCCGAGGTCAGATCGTCGGTCAGCTTCTCGCGCCGCTCGGCCACCATGCCCTGGTAGTAGACGATCAGGTTGAGGGAGGCCTCCACCGCCTCGGGCGGCACGTCGTTGACACCTTCCGCGCGGTGCATCACCCCGTCGGCCCAGGCTCGCACCTGATCCCGATCTGGCTCGGGGACGCCCATCAATTCGGAGATGACGTCCATCGGCAGCTTGCCGGCGAACTCGTCGACGTAGTCGACCGCACCGTCCTTGGCCTTGGCCAGCATGGTGTCGAGATGCTGTGTCGCGATCTCGGTGACGCGGGGCTCTAGTTCGCGAATCCGGCGCGGGGTGAAGCCTTTCGAGACCAGCGTCCGCAGCCGCAGGTGGGCGGGATCGTCCATCGCCAGGAACGACATCGTTTTGCTGGCGTGCGGGCCTCGTGACGCCGGGTCCAGCGAGACGCCGTACTTGTTGGAAAGCGTTGTGCTGTTGCGGAATCCCTGTAGCACGTCCTGGTGCCGCGACAGCGCCCAGAATTTCAGCTCGTCATTGCGATACAGCGGGGCCTCGTCGCGCAGCCGCTTGTAGTAGGGGTACGGATCTTCGTGGAAGTCGTAGTCGTAGGGATCGAGGACCAGCTCGTGGTCGCCCACATGGACGGTCATTTAAGTTCTTGTCTCCTGGCTTGTGTTCCGGGGGCCGGGCAGGATCAGGCTCACTACATAGGCCAATTGGTCGGCGATCTGGTGATAGGTGACCTGGCCGCTGGCGGCCTGCACCAATGCGCCGAAGAACATCATCTCGAGCGCGGCCACCGTGTTCGGGTCGGCGCCGGGCCCGATCGCCGTCGCGATGCGCCGGTGGATCTCCGCCCCGATGCGGTCGCGGACGGCACCTACCGCGGGATCGGTGCCACCACCGAGCAGTGCCGTCGTGCACGCGGCGCCCACCTCCGGCTCGTCGGCGACCACCAGCGCCAGGTGGCGCAACACCTTGTCCACTCGGACCGGCATCGGGTCGTTGACGTCGGTGAAGAACGGAACCTGCCGCACCAAGTCCAGGTAGACCTCGGCGATCAGGTGGTTCTTCGACGAGAAGTAGGTGTACGCGGTGGCCGGGGCGACTTTGGCGCGGGCGGCGACCGCGCGCACGGTCAGGTCGGCGTAGGACTTCTCCCGCAAGGTCTCGATACCGGCCACCAGTACCTTGCGGAAGGTCTCCTCCTGGCGACGGTTGCGCGCCGGCTGACCGGTCTGGCGGTCGCCGTCGGATGTGATCGTCACCAGTGCGTCGCTGGACACATGTCCAAGCTAGTGGACCGAGACGGCATGAAGCAAGCCCGCAGCACAAATATGCTGTTTAATCGCCATTTATCGGAGTGTTTTGCGCAACGTTCGAGATCGGCTCTTGCACCGTCGGCGACCTGGCGACTATGGTTCGATCGGACGATATCGGACAACTGTCCACCAGATTGGCGTGCCGGGTTTGCCGCGCACAGACGGGAGCGGGACATGGCCTTGTTGGCCGACGGCGTGAGTGAACTCTTCATCGACGGCAAGCTGTCGCCCGGCAGCGCCGGCAACTTCCCCACGGTGAACCCGGCGACCGAAGAGGTGCTGGGCGTCGCCGCCAACGCCGACGCCACCGACATGGACCGTGCCATCGACGCCGCGCGACGCGCCTTCGACGAGACGGACTGGTCCCGCAACACCGAATTGCGGGTGCGTTGCATACGACAGCTGCGTGACGCGATGCGCGAGCACATCGAAGAACTGCGCGACATCACCATCGCCGAGGTCGGCGCCCCCCGGATGCTCACCTCGGCCGCCCAGTTGGAGGGACCGGTCGGGGACCTGAGCTTTGCGGCCGACACCGCCGAGTCATACGAGTGGAACTCCGACCTCGGCCAGGCATCGCCGATGGGCATCCCGACCCGGCGCACGATCGCGCGGGAAGCCGTCGGTGTCGTCGGCGCCATCACCCCGTGGAACTTCCCGCACCAGATCAACCTCGCAAAACTGGGTCCCGCGCTGGCCGCCGGCAACACCGTGGTGCTCAAGCCCGCACCGGACACCCCCTGGTGTGCCGCCGTGCTCGGCGAAATCATCGCCGAACACACCGACTTCCCGCCCGGCGTCGTCAACATCATCACGTCGAACGACCACCGGGTAGGGGCGCTGCTCTCGAAAGACCCTCGGGTGGACATGGTTTCGTTCACCGGGTCGACCGCGACCGGCCGCAGCGTGATGGGCGATGCCGCCGCGACCATCAAGCGGGTGTTCCTGGAGCTCGGCGGCAAGTCCGCGTTCGTCGTTCTCGACGATGCCGACCTGGGCGGGGCGTGTTCGATGTCGGCGTTCACCGCGGCCATGCACGCTGGACAGGGCTGTGCCATCACGACCCGGCTGGTGGTGCCGCGGGCCCGCTACGATGAGGCCGTCGCCATCGCTGCGGGCACCATGGGCTCGATCAAGCCCGGCGACCCCGACGACTCCGGAACGGTGTGTGGGCCAGTCATTTCCGCCCGGCAACGCGAGCGGGTGCAGAGCTACCTCGATCTGGCGATCGCCGAGGGCGGGACGTTCGCCTGCGGCGGCGGCCGCCCGGCGGACCGGGACCGCGGGTTCTTCATCGAACCCACCGTGATCGCGGGCCTGACCAACGACGCGCGGCCCGCCCGGGAGGAGATCTTCGGGCCGGTGCTCACCGTGATCGCCTACGACGGCGAAGACGACGCGCTGCGCATCGCCAACGACTCGCCATATGGCTTGTCGGGCACCGTGTTCGGTGCCGACCCCGAGCGTGCGGCCAACTTCGCCGCGCGGATGCGCGTGGGCACCGTCAATGTCAACGGCGGTGTCTGGTACTCCGCCGACGCGCCGTTCGGCGGATACAAGCAATCCGGCAACGGACGCGAAATGGGCCTGGCCGGCTTCGAGGAGTACCTGGAAATCAAGACCATTGCCACAGCTGTGCAGTGACCGCGCCAAACAGGCGAGCGAGAGGAAAACATGCGATTCGAGAATAAAGTCGGCATCGTCACCGGTTCCGGTGGCGGCATCGGGCAGGCGTACGCCGAGGCGCTGGCCCGCGAGGGCGCGGCGGTGGTGGTCGCCGACATCAACGCCGAGGCCGCCGACGCGGTCGCCAAGCAGATCGTCGCCGACGGTGGAACCGCCATCAGCATCCCGGTCGATGTGTCCGACCCCGTGTCGGCCAAGGAGATGGCCGACCGCACGCTGGCCGAGTTCGGCGGCATCGACTACCTGGTCAACAATGCCGCGATCTTCGGCGGCATGAAGCTCGACTTCTTGCTCACCATCGACCCGGAGTACTACCGCAAGTTCATGAGCGTGAACCTGGACGGGGCGCTGTGGTGCACCCGTGCGGTGTACAAGAAGATGGCCAAGCGCGGCGGCGGAGCGATCGTCAACCAGTCGTCCACCGCCGCCTGGCTTTACGCGAACTACTACGCCCTGGCCAAGGTCGGGCTCAACGGCCTGACGCAACAACTCTCCCGCGAACTGGGTGGCCAGAATATCCGGATCAACGCGATCGCCCCCGGGCCCATCGACACCGAGGCCAACCGGACCACCACCCCCAAAGAGATGGTCGACGACATCGTCAAGGGTCTGCCGCTGTCGCGGATGGGAACCCCCGAGGATCTGGTCGGCATGTGCCTGTTCCTGCTCTCAGACGAGGCGTCGTGGATCACCGGACAGATCTTCAACGTTGACGGCGGGCAGATAATCCGATCATGAGTCGCGCCGACGACGATGCAGAGCGCAAGAGCGGTGTGGGGGCACGCCCCCACAAGTGGGAGGTACCCCCACCCGCTTGCGGGGGAGAGGAGCGGCGCCATGAGTGACGATCTGAAGCTCGGCTATATCGGGCTGGGCAACATGGGCGCGCCGATGGCCACGAAGATGACCGAATGGCCCGGCGGCGTAACGGTTTACGACATTCGGACCGAGGCGATGACCCCGCTGGTCGAAAAGGGCGCCGGCCTGGCCGACAGCGTCGCCGACGTCGCCGCCGCCGACCTCATCCACATCACCGTGCTCAACGACGCCCAGGTGCGTGAGGTGGTCGGCGAACTGGCCGCGCACGCCAAGCCCGGCACCGTCATCGCGATCCACTCGACCATCAGCGACACCACGGCGGTCGAGCTCGCGGCCGAGCACAAGCCGCACGGTATTCATATCGTCGACGCGCCGGTCAGCGGTGGGGCCGCCGCGGCGGCGAAGGGCGAGCTGGCCACCATGGTGGGCGCCGAGCGTGAGGTCTACGAGAAGATCAAGCCGGCGTTCAAACACTGGGCGGCGATGGTCGTGCACGCCGGCGATCCGGGCGCTGGAACCCGAATGAAGCTGGCGCGCAACATGTTGACATTCACCTCGTACGCCGCGGCGTGTGAGGCCATGAAGCTGGCCGAGGCGGCCGGGCTGGATCTGCAGGCCCTGGGCCGGGTGGTGCGTCACACCGACGCGCTCACCAGCGGTCCGGGGGCGATCATGGTCCGTGACAACATGAAAGACCTTGAGCCGGACAACTTCCTGTACGAACCCTTCCTGCACACTCGGGGACTGGGGGAGAAGGACCTGAGCCTGGCGCTGGCCCTGGGCGAGGCGGTCTCGGTCGACCTGCCGCTCGCCGAGTTGGCCTACCGGCGGTTGGCCGCGAGCCTTGGGGTTCCGCACACAGAGAAAGAGGCGTGATGGACGAGCTGCGCAGCAAGGGTCTCGCGAAGATGAACGAGGTCTACGGCTGGGAGATGCCCAACATCGAAGGCGACGCGTACTTCGACCTGACCGTTGACCACCTGTTCGGCAGCATCTGGACGCGACCGGGATTGTCGATGCGCGACAAGCGCATCATGACGCTGACGGCGGTGACCGCGATCGGAAACCGCGACCTGGCCGAAATCCAAATCAACGCCGCACTGCTCAACGGCGAGCTCACCGAGACCGAGCTGAAGGAAATGGCCGTCTTCCTCACCCACTACCTCGGCTTCCCGCTGGGTTCGGCGCTCAACGGCGCGGTCGACGCCGTCGTCGCCAAGCGCAAGAAGGCCGCAGCGAAGGGCTCCGGTGAGGACAAGAAGGCCAACGTGGATGCCGCGTTGAAGATGCACTCGCGCGAGTGATCCACCAATCTCAATACGGCTGAACGCCTTCGGGCATCACGTACTCGGAGATCGGTCCGGCGAACCCGTTGATCGTCGTTCCGCCGTTGATCATGCCCGGCGCCATCTCCAGCATGTTGTGCGGGAATCCGAACCGCGGCTTGGTCAGCGCGTCGAGCCGGGCCAGCTCGTCGACGCTCAGATTCACGTCGACGGCCCGGACGTTGTCCTCGAGCTGGGAGAGCCGGCGCGCCCCGATGATGACGGACGAGACGGCGCGCTGCGCGCGCACCCAGGCCAGCGCCACGCTGGCGACGTTGGTTTCGTGCGCCTTGGCGATGGCCTCGAGTTCGTCGATGACGGCGTAGGTCTTCTCGTTGAGAAAGGCGTCGACCATGGCGCCGCGGTCGGCGTTGCGCCGGCCGCTGTTCGCGCGGGTGTACTTGCCGCTCAGGACGCCGCCCTTCAACGGCGACCACGGCGTGATGCCGAGGCCGAATTCGGAGGCCATCGGGACGAGGTCTTGTTCGATGGCGCGTTCCAGCAGCGAGTACTCGACCTGCAGCCCGACGAACGACGACCAGCCGCGGAACTGGGCGATGAGGTTGGCCTGGGCGATCTTCCACGCCGGGGTGTCCGAAACCCCGATGTAGCGCACCTTGCCGGCCCGAACGAGGTCCTCGAGCGCCGCCATGGTCTCCTCGATGGGGGTGTTGGCGTCCCAGATGTGCAGCCAGTACAAGTCGATGTAGTCGGTTTGCAAGCGCCGCAACGAGTTTTCGCAGGCATTGATCAGCGACTTGCGGCCCGAGCCGCCGCCGTTGGGATCGCCCGGATACAGGTTGCCGCTGAACTTGGTCGCGATCGCCAGTCGATCGCGGCGGGCGGGGTGGCGCCCGATGTGGTCCCCGATGATCTTCTCGGAGTGGCTTCGGGTGTAGAAGTTGGCGGTGTCGATGAAGTTACCGCCGAGCTCGAGGTATCGATCGATGATCTGTTGGGACTCTTCCACGCTGGTGCCCCAGCCGAGGTCTTCGCCGAACGTCATGGCGCCCAGGCACAGGGGGCTGACGCGCAGACCGGATCGCCCGAGTGTCACGTATTGATCCAGCGGCATGAGGCCCACTCCCTGGTAGGTTGTTCGGTTATGAGATTGTTCATAACAAAACTAGTTCATAGCTGAACGATATGGCAAGTCGAATGTCTGCAGTCGATGCGGCCAAGATCTGGTCACTGAACTACCGGGTGCTGCTCTCGGTCATCTCGTGCGCCGAGGCCGATATCTGCGCGCTGGGCCTCGAGTCCAAGGAACTGTTTCTGCTCGCCGAGATCGACGAGCATCCCTATCCGGCCGAACTGGCCGCGACGCTGAGCATGCCCAAGGCGACGGTGACGCTGTACCTGAAGCGGCTCGAGGCCGCGGGGTTCGTGCGCCGCGAGATCGACCCGTGCGATCTGCGTCGCCACCGGCTGCTGCTCACCCCGGCCGGACGCCAGGCCGCCAGGAAAGGCCTGAGCCTGCTCTCCGACGAGTTCGACAAGCGCCTCGGACGCCTCACCGTCGCGCAGCGCAACGACCTCAGGGCGCTGCTGGAGAAAATCGTCTGAATCTGGGGACGGTGGGCGTGGGCCGTTTGACCGGGCTAGTCTGACGTGTCGTGCGCGTCCTGGTGATTGGTTCCGGTGCCCGTGAACATGCGTTGCTGCTGGCGCTACGCAAAGACCCCGAGGTCACGGGGCTGGCGATCGCTCCCGGCAACGCCGGCACCGCGCGGCTGGCCGACCAGCACGACGTCGATGTCACCTCGGCCGACGACGTCGTCGCCCTGGCGCGCGAGGTCCGCGCCGACCTGGTGGTCATCGGTCCCGAGGTGCCACTGGTCCTCGGGGTGGCCGACGCGGTGCGGGCCGCGGGCATCGCCTGCTTCGGTCCCAGCAAGGACGCCGCCCGCATCGAAGGCAGCAAGGCTTTCGCCAAAGAGGTCATGGCCGCGGCCGGGGTGCGCACCGCGACCAGTGAAATCGTCGATACCCCCGCGCATTTAGACGCCGCCCTGGACCGGTTCGGCCCGCCGGCGGGGGATGCGGCCTGGGTGGTGAAGGACGACCGCCTGGCCGCCGGTAAGGGCGTCGTGGTGACCGCGGATCGCGGTGTCGCACGCGCGCACGCCGCCGGGCTGCTCGAGGCGGGGCACCCGGTGCTGTTGGAGTCCTACCTGGACGGCCCCGAGGTGTCGCTGTTCTGCGTCGTCGACGGCGCAACCGTGGTGCCGCTGCTGCCGGCGCAGGACTTCAAACGTGTCGGCGACGGCGACAGCGGGCCCAACACCGGCGGCATGGGCGCCTACGCGCCGGTCCCGTGGCTTCCCGACGAGGTATATCGCGACGTGGTCAGCAACATCGTCGAACCCGTTGCGGCCGAGATGGTTGTGCGGGACAGCTCGTTCAGCGGATTGCTGTATGCCGGACTCGCGATCACCGCGAACGGACCCTCGGTGGTCGAATTCAATTGCCGCTTCGGCGATCCCGAGACGCAGGCGGTGCTGGCGCTGCTGGAATCGCCGCTGGGCCAGCTGTTGTATGCGGCGGCCAGCGGCACCCTGGCGGACTTCGGCGAGCTGCGCTGGCACGACGGCGCGGCCGTGGCGGTGGTGGTGGCGGCGGAGAGCTATCCGGGGCGCCCCCGCGTGGGAGACGTCATCGTGGGCTCGGAAGCCGACGGGGTGCTGCACGCCGGCACGGCGCGGCGCGACGACGGCGAGATCGTCTCGTCGGGTGGCCGGGTGCTGTCGGTGGTGGGCACCGGAGCCGATCTGACGGCCGCCCGGGCCCAAGCCTACGAGGTCGTGCGTTCAATTCGGCTGCCGGGCAGCCATTTCCGCAGTGACATCGCCCAATTGGCGGCCGACGGGAAGGTCCGCGTCTAGAAGGCGGCGGCCTGGCCGTCCCGGCGCGGATCGCTGGCCGCGAAGTAGCCGCCCTCGAGGCGCCAGATCGCCTGGCAGCTGCCGAACTGGTTGTAGTCGTCGACGGCGACCAGATCGTGTCCGCGCCGGCGCAATTCGTCCAGCGTCGAGTCCGGGAAACCCCTTTCGCAGCTGACCTGCATACCCTCCACCCACCGGAACCGCGGGCCGTCGCATGCCGCCTGCGGATTCTGCCCGTGGTCGGCGATGCGCACCATCACCTGCACGTGACCCTGGGGCTGCATCATTCCGCCCATCACCCCGAAGCTCATGACCGGTGCGCCGTCTCTGGTCACAAATCCCGGGATGATGGTGTGGTACGGACGCTTGTTCGGCGCCACGGAGTTCGGATGTCCAGGGGTGGCAACAAAATTCGCGCCCCGGTTCTGCAGGGAGATCCCGGTGCCCGGGACCACCACGCCCGACCCGAACCCCGTGTAGTTCGACTGGATCATCGACACCATCATCCCCGCGGCGTCGGCCGCGGTGAGGTAGACGGTTCCGCCCGCCGCGGCCCCGGCGGATGCGGGCTTGGCCCGCCCGCGGTCGATCAGTCCCGCGCGCTGCTTCAGGTACTCCTTGTCCAACAGGCGTTCCGGCCCCACCGGCATGTGTTCGATGTCGCCGACATAGGCCTGGGCGTCGGCGAACGCCAGCTTCAACGCTTCGATCTGCAAGTGCACGCTGTCAGCGGAATCCGCTGGCAGCGAGGCCATGTCGAAATGCTCCAGGATGCCCAGCGCGATCAGCGCGACGATGCCCTGCCCGTTGGGCGGGATCTCGTGCACCGTGTACCCGCGGTAGCCGCCGTCGACCGTGCCCACCCAGTCGGCGCGGTGAGCCGCCAGGTCGCCGGCCCGCATGGCGCCGTCGTTGCCCAGCGCGTGCGCCTCGAGCTGGGCGGCCAGTTCGCCACGGTAGAACGCCTCGCCGTTGGTCGCGGCGATCGTCTCGAGCGTCGTGGCATGGTCCGGCAGGCTGAAACGCTCACCCGGTTTCGGCGCGCGCCCGCCGGGCAGAAACGCCGGGGCGAAACCGGGCTGGCTTTCAAAGAGCGGCACCTGGGCCGCCCATTGCTCCGCGACGGTCGGTGAGACCGGAAAGCCGTTGCGGCCGTATGCTATTGCGGGTTCGAAGAGCCGTTCGAACGGCAATTTGCCGAACTTGGCATGCAGTTCGGTCCACGCCGACACGGCGCCGGGCACGGTCACCGAATTCCAGCCCAGGATCGGAACGCCCTTGCCGCCGAAGTATTCCGGCGTCCACGCCGCGGGCGATCGGCCCGAAGCGTTCAGCCCGTGCAGTTGCTCGCCATCCCACACGATGGCGAAGGCGTCTGAACCGATGCCGTTGGATACGGGCTCCACGATTGTCAGGGTGATGGCGGTGGCGATGGCCGCGTCCACCGCGCTGCCGCCCCGCGCGAGCATCCGCAGACCCGCTTGGGCGGCGAGCGGTTGCGATGTGCACACGACGTTTTCCGCCAGGATGGGCTTGCGTGGCCAGGCGTACGGGAGGTTCCAGTCGAAAGGTGCGGTCACCTCCGCGAGCGTAACTCGCTACGCCGTCAGCAGCGGTGCCATCCAGGTCAGCTCGGCGGGCAACTGCGAACTCCAAAATGCCCCGTCGTGCCCGCCGGGCGAGAAGCCACCGGCCGGCGGACTGGGCAGTTGCGCGATGAACTGCTTTGTCGCGGCATAAAACGGATCGCTGTCGCCGCAATCGATCCGGATGGGGATCGAGGCCAGGGCGGGCATGCCGAACACCGAGTTGGCCGCGAAGTCGTCCGGCCCGTCGAAGGCTCCGGGTGCGGCCGCACCCGAGGACATCCACAGCGCCGGGCTCACCGCGCAGATCGCCGCGGTGCGGGCCGGTCCCAGCCGGCCGCCCAGCAGCAACGCGCCGTAGCCGCCCATCGACCAGCCCAGGAACGCCACCCGTGAGGTGTCCAGATTCTGGTTGCCCAGCATCGGGATGAGCTCGTCGAGCACCATCGCGCCGCTGTCCTCACCGGACGACCGCTTGTGCCAATAGCCGCCACCGCCGTCGACGGCGACCACGGCGAACGGTGGCAGTCCGGCGTCGACGGCCTGCGCCAGACCGTGTTCGACGCCGCCCGCCATCACGGTGGACGCGTCACTGCCCTTGCCGTGCAGCGCGATCACGGGTCGCAGCGGCTTCGTCTGGCCCGGCGGACGCGCGATGGCCCAGTTGGTGTTCGCCCCGCCGCGCGCGGCGGAGGCGAAGGAACCGGTCACCATCGTCGGCGCGGCCGCCGCCGGCGGAGCCGGGTCGCGAGGTGGGCCGGGCGGCGGTGCCAACGGCATCCGGGTGGCGGCCGTCGATGCCGGCATCGCGTGAGATGTGCGGGGCTCTAACAGGATGTCGAGCCCGTAGGCGCCCACCGCGCCCACGGCCGCGCTGGCGCCGAGGCCGAGCAGGGCGCGTCGGCTCAAGTCGGGCATGCGGGCCATTATGCCCTGGCCGTTTGGCCGAAATGGCAATGCAGTACCACTTTGGCTGGCACGATGGCTACTCGTGACTGCAGCGGTTACTCCAAAAGGAGAACGTCGACGGTACGCGCTCGTCAGCGCCGCCGCCGAGCTGCTGTCCGAGGGCGGCTTCGAAGCGGTGCGGCACCGGGCGGTTGCCCGGCGGGCCGGATTGCCACTGGCGTCCACCACTTATTACTTCTCCTCCCTCGACGATCTGATCGCACGCGCCGTCGAACACATCGCGATGATCGAGGTGGCGCAGTTGCGGTCGCGGGTCAGCGGCTTGTCGCGGCGGCGCCGGGGACCGGAGACCATCGCCGAGGTGCTGGCGGATCTGCTCGTGGGCGACGTGTCCGGCCCGGGCCGCACCGATCAGCTGATCTCGCGATACGAGCGGCACATCGCGTGCACCCGCCTGCCCGCGCTGCGCGAGACCATGCGCCGCAGCCTGCGCCAGCGTGCCGAGGCGATCGCCGAGGCCATCGAGCGCTCGGGCCGTTCGGTGCACATCGAACTGGTGTGCACGTTGATCTGCGCGGTCGACGGTTCGGTGGTGTCGGCCCTGGTGGAGGGCCGGGATCCGCGCGCGGCGGCGCAGGGTGCGGTGGTCGACCTCATCGAGGTGCTCGCGCCCATCGATCAGCGGCCCGTGCAGATCTGACCGACCGCTACGCGCGGACCGGATCCGCCGGCAGCGACGGCGTCACGATGTACCCGGTGTCCAGGTTGCCGTAGATCGTCACGTTCCCGGGGCTGCGCCGCGCGTACAACGCCACGTAGGCGCAGACCACGGCGTCGACCGGATCCTCCGCGCGGCGCAGCTCGCTTTTGCGCTGGGCGGCCGAGACGGCTTCGCGCAGCGCGACCCAGCCGGCGTGCCCGGTTACCCGCAGCGGCACCGAGGCCTGCTCCAGCCGCTCGACGCCATCCATCAGCAGCAACAGCTCGGATTTGAGCCCGTCCACGGTTCGCCCGGGCTTCGCCTTGTATTTCAGGGTCCGCTCCAGGCGGAACAGCGCGACCGTCGCCGCGTGCGGGTAGACCTCGATGGCGCGCCGCGCGGCCGGCGATCGGGGATCCAGATCCAGGCCCAGCGCCGCGGCCAGCCGGCCCGCGCGCGGGCCGTCGGTGAACTCGGGCTTTCCGGTGTTGCAGGGGTGGGCACCGGCCTCGTACCTGCGGAAATCGCGGTTGAGCGCGGTCTCGGCGGGACGCTGGCCGGTTGGGTTGGTCACCACCAGGGGCGCATCGAAGGCGACCAGGCAGTCGCCCCGCACATAGGGGTGCAACGCGGTCAGGATCTCGTCGTCGTCGCGGACCGCGCACACACTCACCAGAGCGCCGCCCGAGTCGACGACGGCGACGCCGGTCGGGTTACGACCCGCCCAGGCGAGGTCGACGCCGGCGAAGTACATCCGCATAGGCTATGGCCGCGACCGTAAGCTGTGTGTTCGTGAGGACCAAGTGAGCATTCCGAATGTGCTGGCCACTCGGTACGCCAGTGCCGAGATGGTCGCGATCTGGTCGCCGGAGGCCAAGGTCGTCGCGGAGCGGCGGCTGTGGCTGGCGGTGCTGCGCGCGCAGGCGGAACTGGGCGTATCGGTGCCTTCCGAAGCGATCGCCGACTACGAGCGGGTGATCGACGACGTCGACCTGGCGTCGATCGCGGACCGCGAACGGGTGCTGCGCCACGACGTCAAGGCGCGCATCGAGGAATTCAATGCGCTGGCCGGTCACGAGCACGTGCACAAGGGCATGACCAGTCGCGACCTGACCGAGAACGTGGAGCAGCTGCAGATCCGGCGCTCGCTGGAACTGGTCTTCGGTCACGGCGTGGCGGTCGCCGCGCGGCTCGCCGAGCGGGCCGTGGCCTACCGCGACCTGGTGATGGCCGGACGCAGCCACAACGTCGCCGCACAGGCCACCACGTTGGGCAAGAGGTTCGCCTCGGCGGCACAGGAGACGCTGATCGCGTTGACCAGGCTGCGAGAGCTGATCGACCGCTACCCGCTGCGTGGCATCAAGGGCCCGATGGGCACCTCGCAGGACATGCTCGACCTGCTGGACGGGGATGGGGCCAAGCTCGCCGACCTCGAGCGCCGCGTCGCCGAATTCCTTGGATTCGCAACGGTATTGACCAGCGTCGGGCAGGTGTATCCGCGTTCGCTGGACCACGACGTGCTCTCGGCGCTGGTGCAGCTGGGCGCAGGGCCGTCGTCGCTGGCGCACACCATCCGGCTGATGGCCGGGCATGAACTGGTCACCGAGGGATTCGCGCCCGGACAGGTCGGCTCCTCGGCGATGCCGCACAAGATGAACACGCGCAGCTGCGAACGGGTCAACGGGTTGCAGGTTGTGCTGCGCGGTTACGCCTCGATGGCCGCCGAACTGGCGGGCGCGCAGTGGAACGAGGGCGATGTGTTCTGTTCGGTGGTGCGCCGAGTGGCGTTGCCGGACAGCTTCTTTGCCATCGACGGGCAGATCGAGACGTTCCTGACGGTGCTCGACGAGTTCGGGGCCTATCCGGCGGTGATCAGTCGCGAACTGGACCGCTACCTGCCGTTCCTGGCCACCACCAAGGTCTTGATCGCCGCGGTGCGTGCCGGCGTCGGTCGCGAGGCCGCGCATCACGTGATCCGCGAACATGCGGTGGCCACCGCGCTCGCCATGCGCGAACACGGCGCCGAGCCCGACCTGCTGGAGCGGCTGGCGGCCGACGAGCGGTTGCCGCTGGACCGGGCGGCGCTGGACGCCGCGCTGGCCGACAAGAAGGCGTTCACCGGCGCCGCCGGTGACCAGGTGGACGAGGTGGCGGCGCAGGTGGACGCTCTGGTGAACCGCTACCCGGACGCGGCCAAGTACGCCCCGGGTGCGATCCTGTGACGCTGGCCGGTGCGCTCGCGGAGATCGACTTCACCGATCTGGACAACTTCGCCAACGGATTTCCGCACGATCTGTTCGCGATCCATCGCCGTGAGGCGCCGGTGTATTGGCATGCACCGACCGACAACACCCCGGACGGCGAAGGCTTCTGGTCGGTGGCCACCTACGTGGAAACGCTTGAGGTGCTTAAGGATCCGGTGACGTATTCATCGGTCACCGGTGGCCCGCGCCCGTATGGTGGCACGCTGTTGCAGGACCTGGCCATCGCGGGTCAGGTGCTCAACATGATGGACGACCCGCGGCATTCGCAGATTCGGCGGCTGGTCAGCTCCGGGCTGACACCGCGGATGATCCGGCTGGTCGAGGACGACCTGCGGACCAGGGCACGTCGGCTGCTGGACGCGGTGGTGCCGGGCGAGCCGTTCGACTTCCTGGTCGACATCGCCGCCGAATTGCCGATGCAGATGATCTGTATCCTGCTGGGAGTGCCTGAATCCGAACGGCATTGGCTGTTCGAGGCGATCGAGCCGCAATTCGATTTCGGCGGCTCGCGCAAGGCCGCACTGTCGCAGCTGTCGGTCTCCGAAAGAGACGCAGCGGCCGGGTCGCGGATGTATGAGTACGGTCAGCAGCTGATCGCGGCCAAGCGGGAGAACCCGACCGACGACATGTTGTCGGTGGTGGCGAACGCGATGCTGGACGGCCCCGGTGGCGACGACGGATCCGCCATGTCGGACCTCGAGCTGTACCTGTTCTTCAGCCTGTTGTTCAGCGCCGGTGCGGAGACCACCCGCAACGCCGTCGCGGGCGGCCTGCTGGCGCTGGCCGATCATCCGCACCAATTGCGGTCACTGCGCGGCGATCTCGACGCGCTGCCGACGGCGGTCGAGGAGATGGTGCGGTGGACGTCGCCTTCGCCGTCCAAGCGCCGCACCGCCACCCGCGACGTCACGCTGGGCGGGCAGTCGATCGAGGCCGGGCAGAAGATACAGATCTGGGAAGGCTCGGCGAACCGCGACCCCGGCGTGTTCGAGAACGCCGACGAGTTCGATATCGCCCGAAAGCCCAACCCGCATCTGGGCTTCGGCCAGGGTGTGCACTATTGCCTGGGCGCCAACCTGGCCCGGCTGGAGCTACGGGTGTTGTTCGAGGAGCTGCTGTCCCGGTTCGGCGGGGTCCAAGTCGTCCGGCCGATCGAATGGGCCCGCAGCAATCGGCACACCGGCATTCGGCATCTCGTCGTGGAGCTACGCGAACAACCGTGACGATCCGGTTCGCCGATGTCGAGCCCTCACCCGATGCGTTCGCCGCGGTGATGGCGACGGGAATCTTGTCGATCGGCGCGCACGATCATGGATACCGGCTGATCAGCGACACGATGGGCGTCATCGCCACTGTCGGGCTGCTGCTTCTGGTTGGCCTGGTCGTCGCGAAGGTCGCCATTCCCGGCCAGAAGCTGGGGTGGGACATGACCGATCCTGACGTCACCCTGCGCCTGATCACTTTCGTCGCCGCCTGCGCGGTGATCGACACCCGCTTGTCGTCCAACGTGTGGGTGGCGCGGGTGCTCGGCGCGGTCGCCCTGGCGTCCTGGGTGGTGCTGATCCTGTTCAGCGCACGAAACATGTTGGCGCACCGGTGGACAGAGCTGCGCGACCGCGCCCACGGCCCCTGGCAGCTGGGCAGCGTGGGCGCCTCCGGCTTGGCGATCGTGATCGCCCGGGCGGCACGACACACCGGACATCACTGGTGGCTGGCGGTGGCCGTGGCCGGGTGGGTGGCGGCGCTGTGCATCTACGGCCTGATGACGTGGCTGACCCTCTGGCGTGTCGTCAACGAACGCCAGGACCGCGACGGCTTCGAACCCGACACCTGGATCCTGATGGGCGGCATGGCGATTGCGACGCTGGCCGGCGACAACATCCATGCCGTGGCTCCCGCCTGGCTGGCCGGTCCGGTACGCGCGCTCAGCATCGTGACCTGGGTGACGGCCACCCTGTGGATACCGCCGCTGATCTACTTTGCACTGCACCGCATCAGGCGGCATCCCAACATGCTGCAATTCACCGGTGTGTGGTGGGCGTTCGTGTTCCCGCTGGGCATGTACTCCGCGGCCAGCTTCGCGATGGCGGTCGAGCTCGGCCAGCACTCGCTGCTCACCGTCTCGCTGGTGTTCTTCTGGGATGCGTTGGCCGCCTGGATCATTGTGGTCGTCGCCGGGCTGTTGCTGGTGGCGCGGGCGCTGCTGCTAGCTCCCGCGCAGCGCGATGCCGGCCGACCGTAGTTCGAGCGCGACCAGGGCCCCGATGGTGGCCGGATCCTCACGGCGCCACCCGCCGACCGGATCCGCGCTGACGGCGATCAACTTCCGGGGCGGGCGGTTGGTCAGCGCGCGCAGCGCAAGCAATTGCGCACCGGCCGGGGTCGCGGCCAGTGCGGTCACCGTCAACTTGCGCCGAAAGAATCGCAGCCGCAGAAAAAACCACGGCAGCGCCGCGATGAGGATCGGGACCGCAACTACGGCCATCGCGAGCAGCACCGCGAGCCAGCTCGCCGCGCTGTCCAGATCGTGGCCCGCGCCGGCGATGTCCAGCGCGGCATGACTGGCGGAGTTGAGCGGCTTGCTGACCGTGTCGCCCACCACCGGGATGTGCTGGGCGCCGTGGCCGGCCGACTCGAGGTTGCCGGCGATTCCGTTGGCGCCGCTCTCCACCTGCCGGCCGGCGTCGGCGATGGTGGCGATGGCGTCGTAGACGGCCAGCCCGACGAGCAGCCAGAGCACGGTCCAGATGACGACGGCCAAGTCGCTGAACAGCTGGACGGCCAGCCGGCCGGGCCTGGTGGAGTAGGGCAGAAACCGCAGTGTCATAGCCCCGATCCCAGCACAAAGCGCATTTGCAGGTGCCCGATAGGCTGACCGGATGCCTGCACTGTCCGACTACCAGCACCTGGCCAGCGGCAAGGTCCGCGAGCTGTATCGCGTCGACGACGAACACCTGCTGCTCGTCGCCACCGACCGGATCTCGGCGTACGACTTCGTCCTGGACAGCACTATCCCGGACAAGGGCCGCATCCTCACCGCGATGAGCGTCTTCTTCTTCGGCCTCGTCGATGCCCCCAACCATTTGGCCGGGCCGCCCGACGACCCACGCATCCCCGACGAGGTGCTGGGCCGCGCGTTGGTGGTGCGCCAGCTGGAGATGCTCCCGGTGGAATGTGTGGCGCGCGGCTACCTGACCGGTTCGGGATTGCTGGACTACCAGGCGACCGGAACGGTCTGCGGCATCACGCTGCCGCCGGGACTGGTCGAAGCCAGCAGGTTCGCCGAACCGCTGTTCACCCCCGCGACGAAAGCCGCACTGGGCGACCACGACGAGAACATCCCCTTCGCCCGGGTCATCGAGATGGTCGGTGCCGTGCCCGCTAACCAACTGCGCGACCGCACCCTACAGACCTATGTGCAGGCCGCCGATCACGCGCTCCGGAAGGGAATCATCATCGCGGACACCAAATTCGAGTTCGGCACCGACCGCGACGGCAACCTGCTGCTCGCCGACGAAATCTTCACGCCGGATTCGTCGCGGTACTGGCCGGCCGACGAGTACCAGGTCGGCGTCGTCCAGAACAGCTTCGACAAGCAGTTCGTCCGCAACTGGCTGACCGGGCCCGAGTCCGAATGGGACCGCCACGGCACACAACCTCCGCCGCCACTGCCGAAGTACATCATCGACGCCACCCGCGATCGCTATATCGATGCTTACGAACGCATTTCCGGCCTGAGCTTCAACGACTGGATCGGCCCCAGCGCATGACCGAAATGCACCTGGACGGCTCGGTGCCCCCGGTCGCCAAGCGGGTGGAGAGTCGGCGTGAGCACCACGGCGACGTCTTCGTCGACCCGTACGAGTGGCTGCGCGAAAAGACCAACCCAGAAGTCATCGCCTACCTCGAGGCGGAGAACGCCTACGTCGACCAGATGACCGCCCACCTCGAACCGCTGCGGCAGCAGATTTTCGACGAGATCAAGGCGCGCACCAAGGAGACGGATCTTTCGGTGCCCACCCGGCAGGGTGAGTGGTGGTATTACGCGCGCACCTACGAGGGCAAACAATACCGCGTGCAATGCCGTTGTCCGATAAGCGGACCCGACGACTGGGATCCGCCGACCCTGGACGAGAACACCGAGATCCCGGGTGAGCAGATCCTGCTCGATTCCAACGCCGAAGCCGAGGGACACGAGTTCTTCTCCCTGGGGGCCGCGACGGTGAGCCTCGACGGAAACCTGCTGGCATACTCCGTCGATACCCTCGGCGACGAGCGTTACACGTTGCGGTTCAAGGACTTACGCACCGGCGAGCTGTTTCCCGACGAGATCGCCGATATCGGCGCGGGTGCGACGTGGGCCGCCGACAACCGCACCGTGTACTACCTGACCCTGGACGACGCGCACCGCCCCGACAAAGTGTGGCGGTATCGGGTGGGCTCCGGCGACGAGGCTGAGCTGGTCTATCACGAAGAGGACGAAAAGTATTGGCTCGGTGTGGGACTCACTCGCAGCGAGGCTTACGTCTTCATCGCCTCGGGATCCTCGATCACCTCCGAGTACCGCTACGCCGACGCCGCCGACCCGCAGGCACAGTTCACCGTCGTGCTGCCGCGCCGCGAGGGCGTCGAGTACGCGGTCGAGCACGCGGTCATCGGCGGGCAGGACCGGTTCTTGATTCTTCACAACGACGGCGCCGTCAACTTCACCCTCACCGAGGCGCCGGTCAGCGATCCGACACAGCAGCGCACCCTGATCCCGCACCGCGACGACGTCCGGCTCGATGGGGTCGACGCTTTCGCCGGCCTCCTGGTCGTCAGCTACCGGCGTGAGGCGCTGCCCCGGATGCAGCTGTGGCCCATCAACGCCGACGGCACATATGGTGAGCCCGAAGAGATTTCGTTCGACTCCGAGCTGATGACGGCCGGGCCGGCCGGCAACCCCAACTGGGAGGCGCCCAAGCTGCGGATCAGGGCGGGATCGCTGGTCGTTCCGGCCCGGGTCTACGACATCGACCTCGCCACCGGCGAACGCACCTTGCTGCGCGAGCAGCCCGTACTCGGCGATTACCGGCCCGACGACTACGTGGAACGGCGTGACTGGGCGGTTGCCGACGACGGCACCCGGATCCCGGTGTCCATCGTGCACCGCGCCGGCATTGAATTCCCTGCGCCGGCATTGCTTTACGGCTACGGCGCCTACGAGCTGTGCACCGACCCGAGCTTCTCCATCGCCCGATTGTCGCTGCTGGACCGCGGCATGGTGTTCGCCATCGCCCACGTGCGTGGCGGCGGTGAGATGGGCCGGCTGTGGTACGAGCACGGCAAGCTGTTGGAGAAGAGGAACACGTTCACCGATTTTGTCGCGGTCGCAAGGCATTTGGTGGATTCCGGCGTCACCCGGCCGCGTCAGCTGGTGGCGCTGGGCGGTAGCGCCGGCGGATTGCTGATGGGAGCGGTGGCCAACCTGGCGCCGGAGCTCTTCGCCGGCATTCTCGCGCAGGTCCCGTTCGTCGACCCGCTGACCACCATCTTGGATCCCTCCTTGCCGCTGACCGTCACCGAGTGGGACGAATGGGGAAATCCCTTGGCGGACAAGGATGTCTACTCCTACATGAAGTCCTATTCACCGTACGAGAATGTCGAGGCCAAGCGGTATCCGGCGATTTTGGCCATGACGTCGCTGAACGATACGAGGGTCTACTACGTGGAGCCGGCCAAGTGGGTCGCGGCGCTGCGCCATGCCAATGGCGACGGCAGTCCGGTCCTGTTGAAGACCCAGATGAATGCCGGACACGGCGGCGTCAGCGGCCGCTACAAGGGCTGGGAGGAAGCCGCCTTCCAATACGCGTGGCTGTTAGCGGCCGCCGACGGCGACCGCTACGGCGGCGGCCAGGAAGACGATCTCGGCGCCGACCCGCAGCGGTAGCCGGGTCGTCATCGATTTCGGCGGGTCGGGCATCCGGGACGCGTAGATGTTGGCCGGGAACATGGCCAGCATCAGCAACAGCAGGCACACCGCGGCCGGCACCCGGGTGGCGGGCAACAGCAATCCGGCCGCCCCCAGCAACTCCAGCACGCCGGTCAGGGTGACCAGAAGGCCGGGTGCGGGCAGCCGGGGCGGAACGATCACGACCAGGTCGGCGCGCATCGGCGGGGCGAAATGCGCGATGCCCGTCAGCACGAACATCGCGGCCAGCCCGACGGCGATGGCGGCCGTCCAGTTGCCGACGTAGGCCACGCCGAGCCAGCCGACGGCCCGCGCGAGGACGCTGGCCACCAGCAGGGTGATCAAGGGCGCCATCGCGACCTCCTAATCTAGACAGTGACAAGATTGCCGCTGCTAAAGCTAGACCTCTATCTAGTCAATGTCAAGATTGCCGGTATGCTGGCCCCATGAGTCGGCAGACCTACCACCACGGCGACCTGCGCGCGGTGATCCTGGCCGAGGCCGCGCGGCTGGTCGCCGAGCGCGGCGCCGACGGCGTCTCGCTGCGCGAATTGGCCCGGTCCGCCGGCGTCTCCCACGCCGCACCGGCGCACCACTTCACCGATCGCCGGGGTCTGTTCACCGCGCTGGCCGCACACGGCTTTGCGCTGCTGGCACAGGCTCTGGTCGACGCCCGCGGCGACTTCGTCGGCGCCGCACTCGCCTACGTGCGATTCGCCATCGACCACCCCGGCCACTACCGGATCATGTTCGACAAGTCGCTGCTCGATGCGTCAGACGCGGAGCTGGCGGCGGCCGAGGCAGCCGCCGCCACGGAGCTTGCTCGCGGGGTGGCGACGCTGCAGGATCCCGACGCACGCGCCGACCCCCGTGGCGCCGAGTTGGCGGCGTGGTCGCTGGTGCACGGATTTGCGACGCTGTGGCTCAACGACGCCGTCAACGATCAGATCAGGGCTACCGACCCAATGGAAACGGTGCGACGGATCGCGACGATGCTGTTCGCCGGGTGACGCGCTATTCGCCGGCCGGCTGGCTCGGCGCCTTCTTCGGCAAGAACGATGCCGGGATTATGGTGAATGCCACGAGCACGACGGCCAGCACGAACACCGCGGTATAGGCGTGCGCCAGGTGGTGCGACACGTGGCTGGCCAGGTCGGGGGCAAGCGGCTGTCGCGGGACGGCGGACGGATCCGGCAGGCTGTGCTTACCGGCGCCCGGGCGCGCCCCGCCCATCTCGTTCGCCGCCATCAGGGCCTCGTTGCGGTTGAACTGATTGGTCAGGATCACCGCCATGAGCGCGGCCCCAATCGACCCGCCAACCTGCTGATTCACGCTGATCAGCGTCGTCCCGCGGGCGACCTGATGCGGGGCCAGAGCCTGCATGAGTGCCGCGGAGAGCGGCGTGGTGGTGAGGCCGATGCCCAGCCCCATGATCGCCAGCCCCGTCACCAGGACCGGTGAATAGGCGGCCTGCCTGGCGACGCCGTAGGTGAAGACACCCAGCCCCACCGCCATGAGCGGCAGCCCGATCAGCACGATGTTGCCGGGCCCGCGCTTGTCCATGAAGGCTCCGCCGAGCGGCATGGTCAGCACCGCGCCGATCCCGATCGGCAGCATGTGCAGACCGGACTGCATCGGCGTCTCGTGGCCGACGATCTGGAAGAAACTCGGCACCAGCAGGCCGGTGCCGACCGAGGCGGCGCCGAACACCAGCAGCGTCACGTTGACTTGGGTGACCACCGGGTTCCGGAACAATCGCAGGTCGATCAGCGGGTGATCGGTGCGATACCAGGCGTGCAGGATGAACGCGGCGATCAGAACCAGGCCGAGGAGGGCTGGGACCAGCACGTAGCGGTCGGCGATCGTGTGTCGACCCGGGATCGAACACACCCCGCACAAGAAGATCGCAACGCCGGGCGACAGGAGCAGCGCGCCGGTGATGTCGAGCGCCTCCGACGGGGCCGAGCGATCCTTCGGGAACATGATCGCCGCGAGGGCGAAGGCCGTCAGCCCGATCGGCAGGTTGACCAGGAAGATCCACTTCCAGCCGTAGGCGCCGATCAGCCAGCCACCCAGGATGGGCCCGCCGATGGGGCCGAGCAGAATCGGGATTCCGCCCACCGCCATCAGGCGGCCGACCCGCTTCGGTCCCGCCTCGCGCGTCAGGATCACGAAGCTCAGCGGCAACAGCATGCCGCCGCCGATGCCCTGGACTATCCGAAACAGGATGAGTAACAGTATGTTTGGTGCGATCGCGCACAGTAGCGATCCCAGTGTGAAGATCAGCACCGAGCCCATGAACAGGCGTTTGGTGCCGAACCGATCCGCCGCCCATCCGGTAATCGGGATCACGGTGGCGAACGCGAGCATGTAGCCGGCGATCGTCCACGAGACGATGGCCTGGGTGGACCCGAACTGCGCGATGAAGGTGCGCTGCGCGACGGCGACGACGGTGCTGTCCAGCACCGCCATGATGCAGGCCAGGCCGCACACCCCGGCGATCCTGAACAGCGCGGCGTCCAGCTTCTCGGGGTATTCGTCGGTGCGCAGCGGCGATCCCGGGCCGGCGGGCGACGGGACACTGAAAGCTGCGGAGCGGGTCTTCTGCATGGCGCCGCTGAGCATATCCACAGGGTTGCCCCGGCAGAAGGTTTTTACCCGTATCCGCTTATTCGCACGCGTGTAATTTGCACCGCGGATATTGCGTCCTGCACTGTCGCTTAACCGACAAAGGGCCTGGTCGCGCGGTTATCGGGAGATTGTATTATTCGCCGGCCGTTTCGGATGCCGGCTTTTTCGGCAAAAACGACGCCGGAATGAAGGTGCACACCACCAGCACGACGGCGATCACAAATACCGCGGTATAGGCGTGCGAAAGATCGTGCACCACATTGCTCCAAAACCCGGGGGCAAGCGACTGCGCGGGTATCGCCGACGGATCGACCGGCACTCCGTTGGCCGCCGCCTTCTGGTGCAGGGCGGCGAGCTTGTTTGCTGCGACGATGTCGGGGCTCCGATTGAACTGGTTCGTCAGGATCACCGCCATCAGCGCGGTTCCCATCGAGCCGCCCACTTGGTGGCTGACGCTCATCAGCGTCGTTCCCCGGGCGATCTGATGGGGCGCCAGCGCCTGCACGGAGGCGACCGACAGCGGCATCATCGTGCAGCCCATGCCCAGGCCCATGATCGCCAGCCCGACCAGCAGGATGGGCAGGTAGTGGGCTTGGGTGGCCACCCCGAAGGCGAAGGCGCTGAGGCCGGCGGTGATCAGCGCGATCCCGACCAGCACGATCTTGCCCGGGCCCTGCCTGTCCACCAGCGGTCCGGTGAGCCGCATGGTCAGCATGGCGCCCAGCCCCTGGGGAATCATGTGCACGCCGGCCTGCATCGGCGTCTGGTGCAGCACCTGCTGGAAATAACTCGGGAGCAGCAGGCCCGCGCCGAAAAATGCGCCGGCGAACACCAGCATCGTCACGTTGGCGTGTGTGAGCACGGGGTTGCGGAAGAGCCGCAGGTCTATCAGCGGGTGGTCGGCGTGATGCCACGCGTGCGCGACGAAGCCCGCGATCAATGCCAGCCCGATCACCGCCGGTATCGCCACGTGGCGGTCGGCCACGGTGCCGCGGCCCGGGATGGAGGACACCGCGAACAAGAACATCGCCAGACCCGGCGAGAGCAGCAGCACGCCGACGGCGTCGAAGGTCTCCGACCGGGCCGGGTGATCCCGCGGGAAGATGACGGCGGCCAGCGCGATGGTGAGAAACCCGATCGGCACATTGATCAGAAAGATCCACCGCCAGCTCGAGGTGTCGATCAGCCAGCCGCCCAGGATCGGCCCGCCGATCGGGGCGAGCAGCATCGGGATGCTCAGGATCGACATCAGGCGCCCGAGCCGTCCCGGGCCCGCTTCGCGGGTCAAGATCATGAATCCCAACGGCAGCAGCATGCCACCGCCGATTCCCTGCACCACGCGAAAGACGATGAGCTGCACGATGTTTGCGGCAACCGCACACAGCAGCGAGCCCAGTATGAACGCCACCACGGAACCGATGAAGAGCCGTTTGGTGCCGAACCGGTCCGCCGCCCACCCGGTTATCGGGATCACGGTCGCCAGGGCGAGGGTGTAGCCGGTCATCGTCCAGGCCACGACGGCCTGTGAGGACGCGAATTGGTCGATGAAGGTGCGCTGCGCGACGCTGACGACCGTGACGTCCAGGATCGCCATCACGGTGGCCAAGATGCACACACCGGAGATCCGCAACAGCGCGGCATCGAGCTTGTCGGGATATTCCCGTTCCTCGACACCCGGCTGCCCGGTGGGGGCGTGGGGCAGCGGCGTTTTGGCCGCTGCGTACGAGGCCTCATCCATGGCGTTGCTTAGCATATCGAACTGATCACATCGGCTGACGCTCGCGGCGGATGTGGCCCGCCCAGGCCTGACAGCCGCCGAAATCAGTTATCGCGCTTGGGCGCGTGCATATACGCCTGCTGTCTGCGTGTCCTTCACCATTCCGACACTTGGGATCGGCAAACTGCTGGTGTGTCTGGAAAATTGATCGTCTCGGTCTCGGGGATCGGTGAACGCACCCTTCCCGACGTCGAGGCGTTCTGCGCGAAAATGGACGCCCGCAAGGTACCGGTGTCGTTGCTGGTGGCTCCCCGCCTGTCCGGTGACTACCGGCTCGACCGCGACCCACAAACCGTCGACTGGCTGACCACCCGTCGCGCCGGCGGCGACGCCATCGTGTTGCACGGCTACGACGACGCCGCCACCAAGAAGCGCCGCGGCGAATTCGCGATTCTGCGGGCGCACGAGGCAAATCTGCGATTGATGGCCGCCGACCGGGTGCTCGAGCACCTCGGGCTGCGTACCCGGCTATTCGCCGCGCCCGGCTGGGTGGTGTCACCCGGCGTTGTGAAAGCATTGCCGGACAACGGATTCCGCTTGCTGGCCGATCTGCATGGGATCACCGACCTGGTCCGCCACAACACCGTGCGCGCACGCGTCCTCGGCATCGGCGAAGGCTTCCTCACCGAGCCGTGGTGGTGCCGAATGGTGGTGCTGTCCGCCGAGCGGATCGCTCGCCGCGGCGGCATTGTGCGGGTTGCGGTGGCGGCTCGTCACCTGCGCAAGCCCGGGCCGCTCCAGGCCATGGTGGACGCGGTCGACCTGGCCTTGATGCACGCCTGCACACCCACCGTGTATCGCTGGGAGGCGGCCAAAGCGGTGCTCGACGCCGCCTGACGAAGCGACTGTCTGACCTGCTCGTCGGAGCACTACCCTGGTCCGACATGAGCGATTCTTCGGTTGCGGGGTTCGACGCTGATGCCATCGTCGTCGGGGCGGGCCTGGCCGGCCTGGTCGCCGCCTGCGAACTGGTGGATCGCGGCTTACGGGTACTCATCGTCGATCAGGAGAACAGCGCCAACCTGGGCGGGCAGGCCTTCTGGTCCTTCGGCGGCCTGTTCTTCGTCGACAGTCCCGAGCAGCGCCGGTTGGGTATCCGCGACAGCCATGAACTCGCGTTGCAGGACTGGCTCGGCTCGGCGGCCTTCGACCGTCCCGAGGACTACTGGCCACGCCAATGGGCGCACGCCTACGTCGATTTCGCCGCCGGGGAGAAACGCAGCTGGCTGCGCTCGCGCGGGCTCAAGCTCTTCCCGCTGGTGGGCTGGGCCGAGCGTGGCGGCTATGACGCACAGGGACACGGCAATTCGGTTCCCCGGTTCCACATCACCTGGGGCACCGGGCCCGCGCTGGTCGAGATCTTCGCCCGCCAACTGCGCGACCGCGCGTCGGTCCGGTTCGCGCACCGCCATCAGGTCGACGAGCTGATCGTCGAGGGCGAGGCGGTGACCGGCGTCCGGGGCACCGTGCTGGAGCCCTCGGCCACGCCAAGGGGCGTCGCGTCGTCGCGAGAACCGATAGGGCAGTTTGAATTTCGCGCCGACGCGGTGATCGTGACGAGCGGCGGCATCGGCGCCAATCATGAACTGGTGCGCAAGAATTGGCCGAAACGCATGGGCCGCGTTCCCGAGCAACTGCTGAGCGGGGTGCCGGCGCACGTCGACGGCCGGATGATCGCCATCTCGCAGCGGGCCGGCGCGCGGGTGATCAACCCCGACCGGATGTGGCACTACACCGAGGGCATCACCAACTACGACCCGATCTGGCCGCTGCACGGGATCCGGATCATTCCGGGTCCGTCTTCGCTCTGGCTGGATGCGAGCGGCAGGCGGCTGCCGGTCCCGCTCTACCCCGGTTTCGACACGCTGGGCACCTTGGAGCACATCACCAAATCCGGGTTCGACTACACCTGGTTTGTGTTGAACGCCAAGATCATTGAGAAAGAGTTCGCGCTGTCCGGCCAGGAGCAGAATCCCGACCTGACCGGACAGAGCGTCCGCGAGCTGCTGCGAAACCGGGCGCGTTCCGGGCCGCCGGGGCCGGTGCAGGCGTTTGTCGACCGCGGTGTGGACTTCGTCAGCGCGAACTCGTTGCGCGACCTGGTGACCGCGATGAACAAGCTGCCCGACGTGCAGCCGCTGGACTACGCCACGGTGGAGGCCGAGGTCACCGCCCGAGATCGGGAGGTGGCCAACAAGTTCAGCAAGGACGGGCAGATCACGGCGATCCACGCGGCGCGCAAGTATCTGGGCGACCGGCTGGGCCGGGTGGTGGCGCCGCATCGGCTGACCGATCCGAAGGCGGGACCGCTGATCGCGGTCAAGCTGCACATCCTGACCAGAAAAACGTTGGGCGGCATCGAAACCGACCTTGCCTCACGGGTGTTGAAGGACGACGGCACGCCACTGAGCGGTCTGTACGCCGCCGGCGAGGTGGCCGGGTTCGGCGGTGGCGGCGTGCATGGCTACCGCGCCCTGGAGGGCACCTTTCTGGGCGGCTGCATCTTCTCCGGCCGCGCCGCCGGTCGCGGCGCCGCCGACGACATCACCTAGCCGCGGACGGGGGCCAACCGGCCGCTAGAACGTGACGGCGTCTTCCTCGGGCAACACCTGGAAGTCGGTGCTGGTCATCTCCGTCAGGCGTCCGTAGTAGATGCCCCGCGCATCCGGGGCGATGATCCCCTGGTGAATGGGAACGGCGCGCTCCGGAGCCACGGCACGCAGGTAATCGACCGCCTCGGACACCTTCATCCACGGCGCGGCCGCCGGGGTGGCCAAGACGTCCACCGGCTCGCCGGGCACGAAGAGCGCGTCACCGGGATGCATCAGCCGGGCACGATGGCCGGCATCGCCCACCAGAAACGAAATGTTCTCTATCACAGGGATTTCCGGGTGAATGACCGCGTGTTTGCCGCCGACCGCGCGAACCGTCAGCTCACCGATGTGCAGCTCGTCGCCGACGTGGACCTCGCGGCAGGGCGCGCCCAGTTGCGCGGTGGTCTGCGGATCGGCGTAAAGCGCCGCATCCGGGTTACCCTCCAGCAATGCCGGCAGCCGTTTGGCGTCGACATGGTCGGGATGCTGATGGGTGATCAAGATGGCGGTCAAGCCGGTGATTCCCTCGAATCCGTGCGCGAAGGTACCGGGGTCAAAGAGCACGCGGGTGTGGTCGAACTCGGCAAGTAGGCACGAATGGCCGAAATGCGTCAGTTGCATATCTACGATTGTGCCTTGATGGACAAGCTGCCGATGCGCGTGATCCTGGCCACGATGCTGGTCGCCGGCAGTTTCGCAGTTGCTCTGATCGTCGTCGTTCCTGCGCACGCCGACCCGGAGACTTGCCCGGGACTGTGCGACCGGATCCCGAACACCGCGTGGATCGATCAGCACGCCGTCCCGCTGGACGGCGTGTACCACTGGCCCGCGCTGGCCGGCCAGGCCGCGCAGACCACCGGTTCGGCGCCCGGTCCGCGGTTCCGGTTCGAGGAGCTGTGCGCCGCGCCGGCGATTCCCCAGGATCCCCGCGACTCGGCCGTGGCGGCCCGCGCGACGGCGCAGCATCCGGACGGGCAATGGCAGCTGCAGGCCCAGGTCCTGCACTGGCGCGGTGACACCTCGCGCGGTGGCGCGATCGCGACCACGGCGTTCAGCAACGCCGTCGCCGCGCTGCGGGCCTGCCAGCAGCGTGCACCGCAGGAGTCTCCGTCGCTGACCACCGACGAATCGAATCGGATGGCCGCCGTGATCAGCGGCCCGGTGGTGATGCACATCTATCTGTTCGCCAACCCGGCCAGCAGCACGATCAGCGAGGTCGCGCTCTGGTCGACCGCCCCGCCGCAGACGGCCTGGCCGGCGATGGCGGACGATCCGGTGCTCAATGCCATGAGCGCACCCCTGTGCGAGGCCTACATAGCCTCGTGCCCGTGACCCCGAGCTGCGCTTTCGCCGGTAGAGTTGGCGCCGACAACGCCAACTGAGGAGGAGCGCCGGTGGCCCGGGTGATCGTGAGCGTGATGCCCAAAGCGGAGATTCTCGACCCGCAAGGACAAGCGATTGTGGGCGCGCTGGGTCGCCTCGGACATCCGGGAATCTCAGAAGTGCGGCAAGGCAAGCGGTTTGAGCTCGAAGTGGACGACAGCGTCGACGATTCGGCGCTCGCCGAGATCGCGGAATCGCTGTTGGCGAACACCGTGATCGAAGACTGGACGATCAGCCGGGAGACGCCGTGACGGCACGCATCGGGATCATCACCTTCCCCGGCACACTCGACGACGTGGACGCCGCCCGCGCCGCGCGGCGGGTCGGCGCCGAGGCGGTCAACCTGTGGCATGCCGACGCCGATCTGCGGAGTGTGGACGCCGTGGTGGTGCCCGGCGGCTTCTCCTACGGCGACTACCTGCGGGCCGGCGCGATCGCCAGGTTCGCCCCGGTCATGGCCGAGGTGGTGGAGGCCGCCCGGCGCGGCATGCCAGTGTTGGGCATCTGCAACGGTTTTCAGGTGCTCTGCGAGGCCGGACTGCTGCCCGGGGCGCTGACCCGCAACGTGGGCCTGCACTTCATCTGCCGCGACGTGTGGCTGCGGGTGGCCTCGACCTCGACGGCCTGGACGTCGCGCTTCGAGCCCGACGCCGATCTGCTGGTCCCGCTGAAGTCCGGCGAGGGACGCTACGTGGCACCGGCCGAGGTGATCGAGGAGCTCGAGGGCGAGGGGCGGGTGGTGTTCCGCTACCACGAGAACGCCAACGGGTCGTTGCACAACATTGCCGGGGTCAGTTCCGCCAACGGCCGCGTGGTGGGCCTGATGCCGCATCCCGAGCACGCCATCGAGGCACTGACCGGGCCTTCCGACGACGGCCTGGGCCTGTTCTATTCCGTGCTGGACGGCGTGCTCGCCGGCTGAGCGGAAACGCCTGCGGCATCGCGCAATTCGGCGAATGACGCGGCAATGGCATCCGTCGCCTCGTGCGGGTCGTTGAACGTCCGGTCGTCGGTGAGCACCGCGACGCCGAGTCGGTCCACGTAACTCCACACGGTGATGTTGACCGGCGCGCCCGGTGACAGCACGCCGGTTGAATAGATCTCGCTGACGGCCGCGCCGCCGAAGTGGCCGCGCTCGCGCGGCCCCACCACGCTGGACACCGCGACGTTCATCAGCTTGTTCGGCGCGTCACGCAGGCCCAGCCACCGAAATGCGGCGGGCGCGAATGCGGCCGGGAGGTAGGCCATCATTTTTCCGTACAGCTCCGGGCCGAGGACCTCGTGGTCTTCCTTGGCGATCTTGGTGGCCAGGGCGACCAGCCGGGCCCGCTCCATCGGGTCGCCGACATGGACCGGCAGCGAGATCATCAGACCGCTGATCTCGTTGCCGCTGATCCGGTCCGACTTGTCGGTGGCCGTCGGCACCGAGGCGATGATCGGGCGCTCGGCCGCGCCGTCGTAAGCCAGCAACAGCGTCCGCAGCCCGCCGGCCACCATCGCCAGCACCACATCGTTCACCGTGATGCCCAACGCCTTTGCCGTCGCTATGACCTCCCGCAGCGACAACGACGTGCTGGCGAACCAGCGCCGCGGCGAGACGAGATGGTTGAGGAACGTCGGCGGTGCGTCGAACGCGTCGGCCAGGTCGGGGTGATCCCCGCGCTCTCTGGACCGGCGGCGCACCCGCATCATCCCGACGGCCGCGTCCCTGAGCAGCCTGGGCAGTTCACCGATCTGCCGGACGTGGTCGCGCGCCGCCGCACGCAACAGGTCGGCATTGGACGTGCTGACGCCGGCCTCGTCGTTGTCGCGCTCTTCGGTGCGCCCGTCGCGCAGATCCATCGCGCGAGCCAGCAGGTTGACCGAGGCGACACCGTCGGCCAGCGCATGGTGAACCTTGCCGATCAAGGCGAATCGGCCACCGGCCAGCCCCTCGGCGAAATGGAACTCCCACAGCGGGCGACTACGGTCCAGGGGAGTGGACGCCACTTCGCCGATCACCTGATCGAGCTCGCGCCGGCCACCCGGCGCGGGCACCTGCACCCGCCGCAGGTGATAGTCCAGGTCGACGTCGCAGTTCTCCTGCCACATGGGGTGATGTAGATGCCAGGGAATGTCAACAAGCTTGTAGCGCAACGGTTCTAGTAGATGGAGTCGGCGACGCACATGGCGACGGAACTCCTCGAAACCGAATTCGCCGTCTGAGTCGGCGGGGTCGATGACGGCCACCTTCAGTGTGTGCGTGTGCAGGTTGGGCGTCTCGCTGTAGAGCAGCATCGCGTCCATACCGTTGAGTCTTTTCACACGCCACCTCCAGCGGCCCCGGACGCCGTCAGCCCAGGATCGGGAACCGGCGCTGGCCGGCGAGCCGCTGCAGCGCGGCTTCCATGACGCCGCGTATGTGGGCGTCGACCTCGTCGACGTCGGGGTCATTGCCGAATTCGGCGGTGATATCGATCGGCTCGAGCACCTCGGTGACGACCTTTGCCGGCAGGGGCACGTTGGGCGGGAAGATCACGCTCAGCCCGAAGGGGAATCCGACGCTGATCGGCAGGATGTCCATCCGCGCCTTGGTTAGCCCCAGCTTGCGGGCCAGCCAGTTGCCCCGGGTCAGGAACAGCTGCGTCTCCTGGGCGCCGATGGACACCGCCGGCACGATGGGCACCCCGGCTTCGATGGCGGTCCGCACGTAGCCGGTGCGGCCATTGAAGTCGATGGTGTTCGCGCTGAAGGTCGGCCGGTAGGAGTCGTAGTCGCCGCCGGGGAACACCAGCACCACCGCGCCGGAATGCAGGGCCGTGGCGGCGTTTTCGCGGCTGGCCTCGATGACGCCGAGGCGGCGCAGCCAGCCGTCCAACGGCCCCATGAACAGTCCGTAATGGGCCAATGTGTAGACCGGGCGGTCGTAGCCGAACCTGTTGTAGAAGGCGGGGGAGAAGATCAGCACGTCCGGGGTCAGCATGCCACCCGAGTGGTTGGAAACCACCAGGGCTCCGCCCGAGGACGGGACGTTGTCGATGTTTCGCACCTCGGCCCGGTAATACCGCTTGATGGGCGGTCCGAGCACTTTCGCCACCTGTTCGGTGAAGGCCGGATCCCATTTGGCAGTTTCGTGATTGTCCGCCGCGTCCACACCGTTGCCCTTCATGGCTCCCCGCCGTCCGTTCTGCTCTTTGCTAGTTGTTGCCGGTGTGACGCCCGTCTCAAACCTCAGCCCCCGGTTGACATATGTTACTCTCCATTAAAGAGAATGTCATAATCGTTTGCTGGAGGAAGCCGCGCAATTGGGGGAGCATGTCCGAAAAGGTTCTGGTTACTGGGGGTTTCGGGCTCGTCGGCTCGCAAACGGTACGCCGGTTGGTTGCCGACGGCTATCGCGTCGTCGCGACCGACCTGGGCACTGCCGCCCAGCGCAAAGCGGCGGGAGCGCTGCCGGCCGGCGCCGAGGCGCATTGGGCGGATCTGACCGATCCGGGCCAGGTTGATCGGCTACTGGCCGAGGTGTCGCCCACCGCCATTGTTCACCTGGCCGCGGTGATCCCGCCGGTCATCTACCGCCAGGCCGCGCTGGGGCGCCGCGTCAACGTCGACGCGACCGTCACGCTGCTACGCGCGGCGCAGTCGAGGCCCCGTCCGATGCGGTTCATTCAGGCGTCGAGCAACGCCGTGTACGGCGCGCGCAACCCGCACCGGCATCACGAGCTGTTGCGCCCGGACTCCCCGATGAAGCCGGCCGATCTGTACGGCGCACACAAGGCCGAAGCGGAACAGCACCTCCGATCTTCGGATCTCGAGTGGGTGATCTTGCGCCTGGCCGGGGTGATAAGCGTCGAACCGGACGCGATGCCGTTCAGTGCCGATGCGTTGTTCTTCGAAAGCGCCCTGCCAGCCGATGGCCGCATTCACACCGTCGACGTCCGCGATGTCGCGCGCGCGTTCGCCGCTGCGGTCACCGCCGACGTCGCCGGTGAGACGCTGCTGATCGCCGGTGACGAGTCGCACCTGCTTCGGCAGGGGGACGTCGGTAAGGCGCTGGCCGCCGCGCGCGGTCTGGTCGACGTTTTGCCCGTTGGCCGGCCTGGCGATCCGGACAGCGACGACGACTGGTTTGTCACGGACTGGATGGATACGGTTCGTGCCCAGCAGGCTCTTCAGTTCCAGCGCCACTCGTGGCCGGACATGGTCGCCGAGATGCGAGCCGCCGCCGGATGGCGGCGTTACCCGATGCGGCTGATCTCGCCGCTGGCGCGACGGTTCCTCAAAAGTCGTGCGGCCTATCGGGATACGCCCGGACGCTACGCGGACCCGTGGGGCGCGATCCGGACCAAGTTGGGTGAGCCGCGCCCGGATGCTCCGTGGAGTAGGTAGCCCGCCCGGACTTCAGCCGGCGTCGCGCAGCAACGGCCGTTCCGTGGAAGGCAATTCTGCAGTGGGGCCCAGCTCACCGAACAGCTCGGTGGCATCCGCGACGGTCCGGTCGACGAAGGAAGCGAAATCGTTGAAGGAGACGTCGTTTCGGATCCATTGCGACTTTCGGGCCGTCACGCCGATGCGCTGCGGGTCCGACGAACCGTGCACGATCGCGGTGACCTCGCGGTCGAGGCGGTTCCACCGGTCGCTGAAGTACGTCAGCCACGGGCGGTCGGCCGCCGGGAAATAGCATCCGGGAGTGACACGGATGATCAACACGTCGTCGTGCGCGGGCGAGATCTCGAAGTGAACGTGCAAGCGCCGCGGAGCGTTGGTGACGAAGAAGTATTCGCCGTCATGGTGGCCGCGAAAATATCGCCGCCCGCGGGTGCGCAGGTAACGTTCGACCAGGTTCGCGCACAGCTGCTCATTCGTCATGAGTTCGATGGTGCGCCCCGTGGCTTTGGGAATGCTTGGAGACGAGCGAAGCGGCACCGAAGAATCTGTTGAGAATCGGCTGAGTGAGCGCCGGCTGGCAGGGGTTTTGCCGCGGTCAGCAGGGCTCGCGCCGTTCCACGATGCCGGCGCCGGGGCTGGGCACGATGCGCGGCAGCGTGACCGAAAACCTGTACCTCTCGGGGCGGTAGTGGAATTCCACGACCTCGAGGGGCTTGTCGTCATGGCCGTAGCTGGTGCGTTCGAGCACCAGGACGGGAGACCCCAGCGGCAGGTTCAGAGCGCCGGCCACTTCCAGCGTTGCGCCGGCCGCATGGATCTCATAGTTGGCTCGGGAGATCGGTACTTCCAGCCGGCGCTCCCACATCGTGTAGGTGCTTTCCATCGCCTGCGCGGTCTGCTCGTCGGTTGCGGATTTCAGCAGTGGTTCTACGGCCGTGCCCAAGCCCGGTGGCAGGTAGGCGATCATCAGGGCGAGCGGCTGGTCGCCGTCGCGAAAACGCCGGTGCACGCACAGGACTTTGGGCAGGCCCAGTACTTCGGCAACCCGTTGCGGAGCGTCTTCGACGCGATGCGACAGGACGTCGACGTTCGGCGTGATGCCGGAGCCGGCCAGTACCTCGGTGATGGTGCGCACGCCGGGCCCGAGTTCTTGTTTGACCGGGTTGGCCACGAACGTGCCCAGGCCCTGCTTTCGGACCAGCCATCCCTGGCGCTCGAGTAGCCCGACCGCCGCGCGCACGGTCACCCGGCTCACGCGAGTGCGATCGATGAGCTCTCGCTCGGTGGGCAATCGCGCGCCGCGGGGCAGACGCTGTTTGACGATGGCCGCCTTGAGGGCTTCGGCGAGTTGGGTGCTGGCCGGCACGCTGCCACGGGATATCCGGAGGTCGGCGACGTCAAGGTCCAGCTGATCGGGAGCCACGAGATGTATTAAAACGTTCTATGCGCGGGGCGTAAAGCAATGCGTCCCCGTGCCGGCGGCCCGACGGCCGGATTAGTCTGGTAGCGAATGCTTTTCGCGCGTTTACAGACGGGTGGACCGTTTGCGCGGGTCAGGAGGACCGAAGGTGGCGTTCACCGTGGAACGGTTCGACCACATTGTCCTGAATTGTCGCGACGTCGAGGCCACCGCCGCGTGGTACGAGCGGGTGTTGGGCACGCGGCGCGAGACGTTCGGGCCGTCGCAGCGAACGGCGCTGTGCTTCGGGGATCAGAAGATCAATCTGCGACCGGTGGGCGCTCTCGCCGACGATCCCGACTGGTCCACCGGGGCAGTCGAGGCCGCCGGTTCCGCAGACCTGTGCTTCGTCACCCGCGCCAGTCCGGATGACGTTCGCGCCCACCTCGCCGCGTGTGGCGTGGACGTGATCTCCGGACCGGTCACCAAGATTGGGGCGCTGGGTGCGATGACCTCGCACTACTGCCGTGACATCGACGGCAACCTGATCGAGATCGCCGTCTACTGAGGGTCGGCCAGCGGATACAGGGCCGGAAGATTGATCACGATGGCCTCCTGGCTGCTGCGTGCGATCACCACCTCGGCGGTGGTGTCGGGGTCGGGGTTTTCCTCCCGGTGCGGCAGGAACGGCGGGATGAAGACGTAATCGCCGGGCGCGGCGGCGATGCGGACCTCTTCGGTGCCGTCATGGAAGACGAATTCCGGGTTGCCACTTCGCACATAGATGGCGGTCTCCGAGTCACCGTGATGGTGGTTGTCCGAAGCCGATCGCGGCGACGCGTGCGTCTCGCCCATCCAGATCTTCTCCGCGCCGACCGAGCTGCCGGACAGGGCGGCGAAGCGCCGTAGCCCCTCCGATTGTGCTGTGTCGGAGCTGATTTCCGACGCCTTGATGTGGCGTACCCGGTTGCGCGCGGCGGGCGCTGCCGCGTCGTCGAAGTCTGGATGGAATCCGTCTGTGGTGGCCATGGGTCAATTATCGCGGGATCCGAGGCGCTCGGCGAGCTCGCGCAGATCCCTGGCGACAATGTCGGGCTGCGGCAGGCCGTCCACCGGCAGCGGCGCGTTGCCGCGCCGGGTGATCAGAGCCCCACTGAATCCGACACTCTGCGCACCGATGGTGTCCCACACGTGTGCGGCGACCATCTTGCAGTCCGCGGGAGCCACCCCGAGCGTCTCGCACGCATATCGGTAGACGGCGGCCGAGGGCTTGAAGACGCCGCGGGCGTCGACGCTGAGTTGGTGTTCGAAGAAGCCCGCCAGCCCGGAATGCTGCAGTGCCGTCGGGCCGTCCGGATTGGGCGGGGAGTTGCTCAGGGTCACCAGCCGAAATCCGTTGTCACGCAGCGCGGCAAGCCCGTCGACGGCGTCCGGGTGTGCCGGCATGGTGAGCAGCGCGGTCTTCAGGCGGTCCGCGTCGTTCTCGGTGACGTTCACCTGGTGGATGTCACCCAGCATCCGCAGCACGCCCTGGGCGAGCACCGGAAACGTCACGTAGTTGCCGGCCAACGTGATGGACATCGAGTACATGACGAGCTGCGCGAACCATTCGCGCAGCATCCGCTCGTCACCGAACAGCTCGCCGAAAAGCGGTGCGATGGACTCGATGTCGAGCAACGTCTCGTTGACGTCGAAGACGAGGACGGACGGTGTTGCCATGGCTAGTGCTCGACATTCTTTCGTTGCGGAATATCCGGTCGGAGATACCCCACGAGGCACAACACAATCAACACCATTGCCGCCACCGGCCACCACAAGGCGACCAGCGCCGCCGTCACGAACACGCCTAGCGTGATGAACGACCTCATCTGCAGCAGCTTTCGCATCCGCGCTGACACGTCTTCGTGGGTGGGCCGATCGACCGCTTCCCAGCACAGGGCGAGGTAGGTGATGTTGACCAGGACGAAGACCGCGGCGTACAGCGACACCGGCGCCGCGGCCAGCCTGCTGTCGGCGATCCACTCGGTGGTGAACGGGATCAGCGACACCGAGAACAGGTGCGCAAAGTTCGACCACACCAACCGCGGCGTCGCGACCTGGGCGTAGTTCAACAGGTGATGGTGGTTGACCCAGACGATCGCGATGAACAGATAACTGACCACATAGCTCAGCCCGGTGGGCCACAGCGGCAACAGGGCGCGGAACCCGTGGGCGCTCGGCGGCCTGAGCTCCAGCACCAGGATCGTGATGAGCACGGCGAACACGCCGTCCGAGAACCCCCGCACCCGCTCAGGAGTGGTGTCTCCTTCCGCCACCGCTACCTCCCATCTGCCGCGATGCGCCTGAGCCATTTTCAGGCCGGCTTATAGTTCCGCTCCTGCACCACCCAAGCATTGCCGTCAGGATCGCGGAAGTCGGCAAAGCTCGCGTAGTCACCGCGATCCGGGTCGGTTCCTGGGAGGAACCTGCCGCTCCACCCGCCGTCGGTGTCCTTGTGGCGTATCTCGCTGACGGTTATGCCGTGACCGGTCAGCTCTGCGCGACAGGCCTCGATGTCGGAGACCACCAGGTATAGGCCCCGCACCGAGCCGCTCGGCGCATCGGTCATGCCCACACCGAATTGGATCGAGGTGCCCGAGCCCTCTGGCGTCAACTGGATGACCCGGAACTCGGGGGTGGGGGCGTAATCGACGTCGTGGGTGAAGCCAGCCTGGTCACGGTAGAACCGGAGCGAGCGATCGGGATCCGCGACGGGCAGGATGATAACTTCGACGGACGCCCTCACGAGGCGCTCCGGCTCTGCCCTAACACCTCGTCTGTGTCGAGCCCGCGGTCGACTCCGTGTGGAATGACAGTTTGGCCGGGCTCGAGCTGAAGTTGCTTGCCGTCAAGGCTCACATCGATTTTGTCGGGTTCGAAGGACACCAGATTGCGGACCCGTGCTACCTCCGTCCAAGCGTCGACGTAAGACCAGGCCGCGCGCTGGTGGCTGCCGATGTCATAGTAGGAGCAGATTCCCTTGTATGGGCAAAACGTCTGGATATCAATGAGTTTGAGCGCCGACTCGTTGATATCTTCGCGCGGAACGTACCATCTGGGCGCAAAGCCGGACTCATACAGCGCCAACGGGCGATGCGTGTCGACGATCACCTGGTCGCCGGCCCGGACAACGAGATGCCGTGCGGTAGAACGAATATCGATGCGATGGTAGGCATCGGCGGCGTGCCCGACAATCCGTTCTTCTTCTTCGTAGAAGGCATCCATGGCACGCCAGGCAAACGCGACCCGGCCACCAAGCACCGCCGCATGGGCGGGCAAGCCAGCGTGTTCCCAGGCGCTGTGGTTGGTCTCGCGTCCCGATGCCCTGACGGTGAACCACTGGGTGGCCCCGAGGTCGCGGTGCTGCGTCACCCGATCCTCGGCGAGCAACGTTCCCTCTTCAATATCACCGCGGGGGAAATAGGCGACCGGGTAGCGGCCTGGTTCGTGTAAGAGAATCACGTCGCCGCTGTCGGCGATCCACCGATCCGCGAAGCGCACCCGCATCCGGCGACGCAACGGTTCGGCGAACAACAGCCGCGGTGGCATCGGCTGTTCGGTGAGAAAGTGTCCGAGTGATCCCGTCGCCAGCGGGCCTTGTTGCCATGCCAAACCCATGTGGAGCCCGTCCTTTTCTGCAACTCGTTCGCGCAGTGGTGTTCAGGGCCCGGCATCACTCCATGACGACGACGAGCTTTCCTGCGGCTTCACCCGTCTCGGCGACACGGTGCGCTTCGCGGATGTCGTCGAAGGAGAAGACCCGCGCCGGTGTCGCGTGGAGCTTGCCATCGGCGATCTGCTGGGCGATTTCACCAAAAGGCACATCCGATACCGGGAATCCGGGATTGCCGAACACGGGGCTGGCAAAGAAGCTGAAGTTCACGCCGCTGGCCATTCGCGCGAGTGGGTTGAAGTCGCCGATGGGTGCCAGGCCCCCCAGCCATCCGGCGAGGCAGGCGGTGCCACCGCGGCGCAGCATGTCCAGGGAGTCGAGGATGGTGCTGTTACCGACAAGGTCGAGGACGGCGTCGATGCGGTTGGCTTCCGCGATGTGGGCGGCGAGGTCGCCGCGCTCCACCTCGACACGGGTCGCGCCCAGTTCTTTTAGCATGCCGAAGCGTTCACGGCTGCGGGCCGTGGCAACGACATTGGCGCCGGTGATCACCGCCATCTTCAGTGCGGCCTGACCCAATGCCGACGTCGCGCCGCGGATCACCAACGTTTGTCCCGCGGTCAAATTCAGGTTGCGGTACAGGCACGTCCACGCCGTCGCATAGGTTTCCGGCAGCGCCGCCAGCTGCGACCACGGCAGGTCGGATTCGATGGGCGCGACATTGGCCGCGCGGACGCGGGTGTATTCGGCGTAGCTCCCGTTGATGGTGCGCCCGAGACCGCCCATCAGCGCCGCGACCTTGGCCCCGACCGGGAACTCGCCGCCCGGGCACGAGTCGACGACGCCCACACATTCGATCCCGCTGACCTCGGCCGCCTCCGCCCATTCCCCGCGACGCATGTGGATCTCGGCGTGATTGATGCCGAAACCCTTGACCGCGATTACGACTTCGCCGTCTTTGGGCAGCGGCTTGGGGATGACGGTGTAGACCAGGCTGTCCAGACCGCCGAACTTCTCCAAGACGATCGCCCGCATGGTTGGCCCACCGGATTGCTCCCGTACGACCGCCGGCGCGGTTGGCAACTGAGGTGACTCGATTGTGGACATCGATGCCTCTTTCATAACCGTTGGCTGGCGACGACGCCGGCTGGCGACGGCCCATAATAATGGGCCAACTGACCCATTATTATGGGCGGCCAGATCCACCATGTCCAGCGAAAGGTCACTACTTCAGGCTTTGCGCTGATCGCGAGACGACGCGGATCGACCCTTAAGCGGGGGTTGGGCCGCGAAGGAGCGCACGTAGTCGACGGCAGCATTGACGGCGGCCCGCAACGGTTGCGGATCGCCGGTGACGTGGGTGAGCATCGCGCCGCCCTGATGTGCGGTGACCAGCGACACGGCCAGATGCCGCGGGTCGGCGTCGGGGCGCAGGTCGCCGCGATCGCGCATCGACTCGAGGCCGGCCCGAAACAGCTCAATCCATTGGTCGTATCCCGCGGCGAGGTCGTTGTGTATTTCGCGGTCGGCCTCGATCAGCTCGCCGGCCAAGGACCCATAGACACAACCTCCGATGCGGTACACGCTGTCGATGTCGCACACGCAGGCATCGGCCCATGCCTGCAGCGCTTCGAAGCTGTCGAGTTCGGCGAATTGCGGCCGAGTGTGGAAGGCCTGCACATCATTACGGCGCGCCTCGACGACGTGCCGGGTCAGGTCGCGCTTGTCGGTGAAGTAGTGCGAGATCTGGGATCCGCCCACCCCGGCCGTGCGCCGCACCTGGTCGACACTCGTGTTGGCGACGCCACGCTCGAACATCAGCCGGGCGGCCACCTCGATGATCCGCGCGCGCGTAGCCAGTCCCTTGCGGGTGAACCGCGATGCGGGCCGTTCAGTCACGTCGTCACCTCTGAGAGCCTCAGCTTGCTCGTCGCGCCGGCCGGCGCCCCCGCGACCGGCGCGGTGGACGGGGTACTCGTTCGGCGCTGTCGGTGGCGAACAGGCGCAGGTAGTTCACCGCGAAGCGGATCGCATCGGCGTGCGGCCACTCCTCTTGATAGGTGAACGTCAGCACGCCACCTCCTTGGTGCGCGGCGACGATCACCATGGCGAGCCGGCGCGGATCGGCATCGCGAACCAGCAGCCCGCCATCCTTCATTCGCTGAATTGCCCGCTCTAACAACTCGATCCACTGCCAGTAGCCGGTGGCCAGGGCGTCGCGCGTGGCGTCGTCGGACTTCGCCAGCTGGGCGGTGAGTGCGTGATAGGTGGGGGTCCCGAAATAGCCGATGCGGCGCAGGTAGCGCATGTTGAGATCGATCCACCGCTCGAAGTCGTCGAGCGAACCCAGGTCCCGAAGGGTGGGCTGGCGGTGAAAGTCCAAGACCACGCCGATCTGGCGCCGGATCACCGCGCGTATCAGCGCCGCCTTGTCGGCGAAATAGTGTGCAAGCTGTGAGCCGCTGACCGACGCCGCGCGGCGCACGTTGTCCATGTTCGACGCGGACAGACCCTCGGTGACGATCAGCTGGGCCGCCGCCTGCACGATCCGGTCGCGGGTGGCGCGCCCCTTGGCGGTCAACCGTTGTTCGTCGTGAACATCGGGATGGGCCATCGCGCCAGGCTAACCCGGGAGCGCCCCCATTTTTGGGATCTCCAGCCCATACATCAGGTCAGGCCGTGACTCGCTTGGCGAGGAAGCCACGGATGAGCTGGGCGACGTCGTCGCACGCGGACTCCAAGAGGAAGTGGCCGCCGTCGAGCAGGTGGATCTCGGCGTCCGGGAGGTCGTCGGCGAACGCCTCGGCGCCGGCCGGCCCGAAGATCTCGTCGCCACGGCCCCACACCGCGAGCAGCGGCACCCGGCTGGCGCGGAAGTATTCGTGCAGGCGCCGATACAGGGGAGCGTTGGTGGCGTAATCGCGAAACAGCTTGAGCTGCACCAGATCATTGCCGGGCCGGGAGAGCAACGCGTAGTCGTGATGCCAGGAGTCGGGATCGATCAGTGTCTCGTCGGCCACGCCGGTGACATACTGCCAGCGGGTGGCATCGAGCGTGAGAAACCGGCGCACCGGCGCCTCGGTGGCCGGCGTCTGCTCCTGTTGGTACGCCTGCACGACCTTCCAGAAGCTCTCGACGAATCCCGCGTCATAGCCATTGCCGTTCTGGCTGATGATCGCGGTAATGGCGGCCGGCTCGCGCAGCGCGAGCCGCCAGCCGATCGGTGCGCCGTAGTCCTGGACGTACATGGCGTACCGGTCGACGCCCAGGGTCCCCAGCAGACCCGCCGTCAGGTCGGTCAGCGCGTCGAAGGTGTAGTCGAACTCGTCGACCGGTGGAGCGTCGGACAGCCCGAAGCCGAGGTGATCCGGCGCGATGACGTGGTATTTGTCGGCGAGGGCCGGGATCAGGTGGCGGAACATGTACGAGCTGGTGGGAAACCCGTGCAGGAGAACCACCGCGGGAGCGGCGGGATCCCCGGCCTCCCGGTAGAAGATCCGATGGCCGTCGACGGTGGCGTAGCGATGATGAACCGCAGGCATGGCATTCCTCCTGACTCAATGCATTTCAGCATCGTGCGCCGCGGCGGCGTCCGATGGAGGTGCGCGGAACCCAGACCCCAGTTTTATGGGTTGTATGACCCAGTATGCACCAAACGGGCGGCTCGCGACAGCCCGTGAAGCCGATGTATTGCCGTGCGGACCGGCCTGCCATATTCTGGGCGAACCATCCCAGTTGGGGCTCGGTACGAATACAAGCTGGTTCGAGGTGACACAGTGGGCAGGCTTGTTTCGGTGAACGTGGGCATGCCCAAGAACGTCCAATGGCGGGACAAAACCGTCTACACCGGGATCTGGAAGGCCCCGATCGAGGGGCCAGCGATGGTGCGCCGGCTGAACGTCGACGGCGACGGCCAGGGGGACCTCGCCGGTCATGGTGGGGAGCAACGCGCCGTCATGGTGTACCAGACCGAGGCCTACGAGTTCTGGAAGGCCTACCTGGGTCGCGACGACCTGCAACCCGGACACTTCGGCGAGAACTTCACCGTTACCGGGCTCGCCGACGATGACGTCTGCATCGGGGATCGCTATCGGATCGGCGATGCCGAGTTCGAGGTCACCCAGCCACGTGTCACCTGTTTTCGGGTCGGCATCCGCCTCGACGAGCCCGACATGCCCAATCTGCTCGTCTCTCAACATCGCCCGGGCTTCTACCTCCGGGTGATCACCGAGGGCCATGTGCGGGCCGGCGACGACATCGTGCGCAGCCGCCGTGGCCGTCACGAACTCAGCGTCGCCGACGTCGACGCCCTGCTCTATCTGCCCGACCGCAGCGTCGAAACGCTGCGCAAGGCCATCGACGTTCCGGCGCTCAGCCCGGGCTGGCAGCAGTCTTTTCACGAGCTGCTGGCCGCACACGATGACGGGGGACCCGCGGTAGCGCCACCAATCGGGGTCGAACCGGGGCGGAAGGGCTTTCGTGATTTGCGGGTCACCCAAACACGTTGGGAGAGTGCCCAAGTTCTTTCGATCCGGCTCGACGCCGTTGACCGCAGTCCGCTGCCACCGGCGCTTCCCGGCCAGTACTTGACGGTCAAGGTCACCGGCGCCGGCGAGCCCGCGCCGCTGCGCAGCTACTCCCTGTCGGACGATTCCAACGCCGGCTATTACCGAATCAGTGTCAAGCGCGAGGACCACGGCGTGGTGAGCCGGTGGCTGCATGCCCACATCCAGCCGGGATCGGTGATAGCGGCGGCCGCCCCACGCGGCGACTTCTACCTCGCCGAAGACAGCGGTCCGGTTGTCCTGTTCTCCGCCGGAATCGGCGCGACGCCCGTCCTGGCAATGCTGCATGCGCTGTCGGTGGCCCGGAGTGGGCGTGACATCTGGTGGCTGCACACCACCCGCAACCGCGAAACCCAAGTCTTTGCAGCCGAAGTCGCGAAACTCATCGATTCGTTACCGCACGCCAGGCAGCAGGTCTTCTACACCGAAACGCAGGGTCGGCTGCGCCGAGAGTCCATCGCGAAATTGGGCCTGCCCGCCAGCGCCACCGTCTACCTTTGCGGTCCAACGCAGTTCATGGCGGACATGCGCGACGCTCTGACCGGCATGGGTTTCGACCCGGCCCGCATCCACAGCGAGTTGTTCGGTGCGCTACCCGCGATCAACCCGGGAGTTGTCGACACAGGCGAGCGCAGGCCACCCCACCCACCCGTCGGGCCACCGGGAACCGGGCCCGCGATCACCTTCACGCGCAGCGGATTAACCGTCGACTGGTCACCCGCATACCGGAGTATCCTCGATCTCGCCGAAGCCTGCGACGTGCCGACCCGATTCTCCTGTCGAAGCGGGGTGTGTCACGTGTGCGTGACCGGAATCGTTGCCGGGACGACCACTTACGTTCAGCAGCCGTTGGAGCCGCCCGGTGACGGGTCGGTCCTCATCTGCTCCGCTGCCCCCGAGACCGACGTGGTGCTCGATCTCTAGTCCTCAGGCGACGATTGCTTGCTGCCCTCCGGTTGCGTGCAAGATAGCGCCGTTGACATAACTGGCCTCCGGAGAGGCGAGAAAGACCACTGCACTGGCGATTTCACTCGCATCGGCCACCCGCTTCAGGGCGGTGATCGCCGCAATGGTGTCGAGGACACCCGGAAGTGCCGCGGCCCCGGGCGTGTCGGTCGGCCCCGCGGCCACCGCGTTCACCCGCACGCCCGCCTCGCCGAATTCATCGGCCCAGACACGCGTCAGCTGCTCTACGCCGGCTTTGGTGGCTCCGTAGATCCCCGCCCCGCGTGTTGCCACCGACGCGGCGAGGGTGCTCACGCTGACCACGGCGCCGTTGCCCCGAGCGGCCATGGCCGGCACCAACTGCTGCACCAGGATGTACGGCGCACGCAGGTTGACGTTGACGTGTTCGTCGAAGGTCGCGTCGTCGGTGTCCGCCGTGGGGCCGAACTCGTAGATGCCGGCGTTGTTGATCAGGATGTCCACCGGCCCCGCCTCGGCGGCCAACCGCCGGACATCGGCGGCGACGTTGAGGTCGGCCGCGACGAAACGCGCCTTGCCACCGGCATTTTCAATGTCTCGAACGGTTTTGGCGCCGCGTTCGGCATTGCGGCCCTGCACCACGACCTCGGCGCCGCGAGTTGCAAGCTGCAATGCGATTTCGCGGCCGATCCCCGATGTCGCGCCGGTCACCAATGCGGTCGAGCCGGCCAAAGTTGTTGCCATCGAAACCCTGCCTCCAAGAGAGAAGTTCGTTTTCTCTCCGGGTAAGCAGTGGCTCGCCGGTAATTATTCCTACGGGCTGAGCGGGACGGCCGCCTCCGCGGTGTAGCACAGGAAGGTGAGCGTCTCCTGGAGATACAGCTGCACGGTGTCCGCGTCATGGCTGGTGTACCCGATGGACACGTCGTGCCCGAGCTGCAGGTCGAAGTCGCCGCCGCGGGTGGTCAGCACGAAGGCACCGTCGATGGCCGGCGCCCAGATGATGTCTCCGGGGACCAGCCGGTCGATGTGCTCGAGGATCGGATAGCCGTGTTCGGTCGTCTCGCTGACCCGCGTGTAGACGTCGGCGGACAGCAGCACCGAGTAGGGGCCGTCGACACCGGCGAGCCGGAGTTCCGAGATCGCCTGGGTGATGACGTCGGGAATCTCGCGCGGATCCGCCGGCAGGGTCAGCGACTTGTTCGAGCTGGCGGAGCGGATGCCCTCGATGGATGCCGCGGCGTAGCCCTCGAAGATGGCCCGGTCTTCGACGAACGCCAGCTTCTTGGCGGCATCCTTGACCGGGTCCCAGTCGGAGTCGTTGGCGCCGCGCTCGACGTTGTCGATCTCGTAACGCGACAGGGTGAACGGAACCCGCAGTCGGACAAGGGGTTTGCTTTCCCGCAGGTGAGCCTCCACCCCGTCGGTGGGGGACGCCACGTTCGCCAGCCGGCCGGTGCTCACCGCGGCGGTCACCGGTCCGCCGGGCTCGCTGACGTCGACCACCCGGCGCCCGGCGATGTGGCGTTTGAAGGTGCGGGTCGCCTCCAATTCGATTTCGTCCCAGGCGGCTTCGGTGACCGGTGCCAGATCGCGGTAGAGGTTGTTCATGACGTGGTTCCTTTCAGGCTGCCGATCGAAAGTGAGCCGTTCTGTGCAACAGTCGTTTCCGCCGCCGGCGCTTCGGGCAGCGGCGGCGGATCGTCGAGAAAGTCGAGGGTGGGGGAGAAGAACAATCCGCCGGTGACGGCCGTGGAGAAGTCCAGGATGCGGTCGGTGTTGCCGGGCGGATCCCCGAGGAACATGTTGCGCAGCATCCGTTCGGTGACTTGCGGTGTGCGCGAATAGCCGATGAAGTACGTGCCGTATTCGCTCTTGCCGAGCTCGCCGAACGGCATGTTGTGCCGCACGATCTTCAGCTCGGTGCCGTCATCGTCGGTGATCACGTTGAGGGCGATGTGGGCGTTGGCCGGCTTGACGTCGTCGTCGAGCTCGATGTCGTCCAGCTTGGTGCGGCCGATCACGCGCTCCTGCTCGGTGACCGGGATCGCATTCCACGACGACATGTCGTGTACGTACTTCTGCACGTGCACATAGCAAGAGCCGGCGAAGTCGGGGTCCTCGTCGCCGACCGCGGTGGCGCTGGTGGCCAGTGCGCCGTCCGGGTTCTCGGTGCCGTCGACGAATCCGAGCAAGTCGCGGTTGTCGAAGTAGCGGAAACCGTGCACCTCGTCGACCACGGTGACCGCACCGGCCATCGATTTGAGGATCCGGTCGGCCAGCTCGAAGCAGACGTCCAAGCTCTCGGCCCTGATGTGAAACAACAGATCCCCCGGTGTGGCGGGCGCGGTGTGCCGCGGTCCGTTCAGCTCGGGAAACCGATGCAGTTCGGCGGGCCGCGGTCCGGAGAACAGGCGATCCCACGCGTCGGAGCCGATCGAGGCGATCGCCGACAACCGTTTCTGCGGTTCGCGGAAACCGATCGCGCGCACCAGCCCGGGAATGTCGGGCAGCGCGTCGTGCACCGCCGCCTCGCCGCCGTCGTCGACGGTCACCACCAGGAAGATCGCCGCAGGCGTCAACGGCGCGAGGACGGGCTGCGGCTGAACCGGAGGCACATGGGCGACCTTAGCAAGGAGCCGCGCAATCAGGCCCAGCGTGAACTGCGCCGTCACCGGCAGCCATGATGGTGAACATGTCGGCCAGCGCCGCAGGCCTCTGCGAATTCATCGACGCCTCCCCGTCGCCGTTCCATGTCTGCGCCACCGTGGCGGGCCGGCTGCTTGCCTCCGGGTACACCGAACTCCGCGAATCCGACCCGTGGCCCGCTCAACCGGGCCGCTACTTCACCGTTCGCGCCGGCTCGCTGGTCGCATGGAACAGCGTCGAGTCCAGCGGGCCGTTCCGGATTGTCGGCGCGCACACTGACAGTCCCAATCTGCGAGTCAAGCAGCATCCCGACCGGGCCGTCGCGGGCTGGCAGGTGGTCGCGCTGGAGCCGTACGGGGGAGCCTGGCTCAATTCGTGGCTGGACCGCGACCTCGGGATCAGCGGCAGGTTGTCGGTACGTGATGGCAGCGGTGTCGACCATCGACTGGTCCGGATCGACGACCCGATCCTGCGCGTGCCGCAGCTGGCCATCCATCTGGCCGAGGATCGCAAATCGCTGACGCTGGATCCGCAGCGACATGTCAACGCGGTGTGGGGCGTTGGCGACCAAGCGCGATCGTTCGTGGGCTATGTCGCCGAGCGGGCCGGGGTGGCGCCGGCCGACGTGCTGGCCGCGGATCTGATGACGCACGACCTGACTCCCGCCAGGGTGATCGGCGCCGACACCGACCTACTGAGCGCGCCCCGGCTGGACAACCAGGCGAGTTGCTATGCGGGGCTGGAGGCGCTGCTGGCCGTGGAGCGGGCCGGCGCCTATCTGCCCGTGGTGGTGCTTTTCGATCACGAGGAGGTTGGTTCGTCGTCGGATCACGGCGCGCAGTCCGACCTGCTGGGCACCGTGCTGGAGCGCATCGTGCTCGCCGCGGGCGGCAGCCGCGAGGACTACCTGCGGCGCCTGTCGGCCTCCTTGCTCGCCTCGGCCGATATGGCACACGCCACCCACCCCAACTACCCGGAGCGGCACGAGCCGGGTCATCCGATCGCGATCAACGCCGGGCCGGTGCTCAAGGTGCACCCGAATCTGCGCTACGCCACCGACGGCCGGACGGCGGCGGCCTTCGCGCTGGCGTGCGAGCGGGCCGGAGTTGGGCTGCAGCGCTACGAGCATCGTGCCGACCTGCCGTGCGGGTCGACGATCGGGCCGCTGGCCTCGGCCCGGACCGGCATTCCCACCGTCGACGTCGGCGCCGCGCAGCTGGCGATGCACTCCGCGCGCGAGCTGATGGGCGCGCATGACGTGGCCGCCTACTCGGCCGCGATGCGGGCTTTTCTAGCAGCCGAGTGACGGCCTAACGTCGGGCGGTATGGCGCTCAACGTGGAAATGGTCACCTTCGATTGTGGCGATCCGGCGACGTTGGCCGGATGGTGGGCCGCGCAGTTTGGCGGTACTACGCAAGAACTCCTTCCCGATGAATTCGTCGCGGTGACGCGGCCGGAAGGTCCCCGGCTCGGATTCCAGAAAGTGCCCGAACCGACTCCGGGCAAGAATCGCGTACACCTCGATTTCAGCGCGGCGGACGTCGACGCCGAAGTATCGCGGCTGACTGCGGCCGGGGCCACCAAGGTGGGCGGACGCAAAATCAGCGATGAGTTCCGCTGGGTGGTGCTGGCCGACCCGGAGGGCAACGTGTTCTGCGTCGCAGGTCAGTGATCGACCGATACGCCGTTCAGCAGTGCGTCGAGCAGACCGTCGAATCGTCGCGTGCTGCGATCGCCCGGATGCGTCAGCGCGTCGAAGAGCAGCGTTCCGATGAGGGCATCCGCCACGGCATCGAGGTCGGCGTCGGCGCGCAGTTCGCCGTCCGCAACGGCACGCCGTAGCCGGGTCATCAATCCCTCGAGCTGCGGCGCGCTGAGCTGTCGGTAGAGATCGGCGCCGTCGGCCGGGCGCGCGGCCGACGCGGCGACCAACGCCCTGACCAACGCGGCGTTCGGCGGCTCGGCTAAGAATTCCGCGTGCTCATCAAGCCAACGCTGCAGATCGGCGTGCACGTCCCCGGTCTCGGCGACGGGGAAGGACCCCGATCCTCCGTACGCTTCCAACACCGCCTCGGCGACCAACGGGGCTTTCGACGACCAGCGCCGGTAGAGGGTCTTCTTTCCGACGCCGGCCCGGGTGGCGACGCTTTCCATCGACAGCTCGGCGTAACTGCCGGTGGTGAGGAGTTCGCGGGTGGCCGTGAGGATCGTCTGATTCAGCCGGGTGTCCCGCGGCCGGCCCACCCGTTCGTCGGGCAGTGGCGGCGGGCGGTCGGATTGGGCTACCTTCATCCCGACAGTGTAGGAAACGATACGTGTCGTTTCTAGGAAGGGGCTCGCGGGTGAGCGCTATTTCGTTGTCGGTGCCCAGGACCTGGGACGACATCACCCCCGAATGGATGTCGGCGGCGCTGGCCGCGCACTTCCCGGGCGCGCAGGTCGACACGGTAGGCGTCGAACTTCGCGATGACGGCACCAACCGACGTGCCCGGTTGCGTGTCACCTACCGCGATGGCGCGGGTCCCGCGACCGTCTTCGTCAAGGCCGCCGATCCCGCGCACAAGGCCCTGATTCGCTTGACCAGCGGCATGTTCCACGAGCCGCGACTGTTCACCTGCGGAGTGGATTTGCCGCTCGAGCATCCCGCGGTCTACACCGCGCTGATCGACGAGGCCGACTACGACTTCGTTCTGGTGATGGAAGATCTGCGCGCCCGCGGCGCCGATCCCCGCGACGGCACGCGGCCGATGACCGTCGACGAGGTCGCCACCGGCGTGCGGGGCCTGGGCCGGATGCACGGCAAGTATTGGGGAGAGCGCGTGCGGCGCGAGCCCGCGCTGCAGTGGCTCGAACCCTTCGTCACCTGGGAGGGCATGCAGGCGGCACCATTGCCAGTCGCGCTGGAACGCCTCGGCGCCGACGCGCCGCGCGAGGTCATGTCGTTGACCATCGACGGGCTGATCGAGTCGATCTGGAAGCCCTACATCCGGACGCTGACGACCTCGCCGCAGACCCTGCTGCACGGCGATCCGCACATCGGCAACACCTATCTGCTGCCGAGCGGCGAGGTCGGGTTCCTCGACTGGCAGGTGGCCCGCCGGGGCAACTGGTCGCTGGATCTCGGCTACTTCCTGCAGGGCGCCCTGACCGTCGAGGATCGCCGGCGCAGCGAGCGCGCGCTACTCGAGGAGTATCGCGACGCGCTCGCCCTGCCGGTCGACGAGATGCCCAGCGCTGATGAGATCTGGTTGCGTTACCGGGCATCGGTGGCACACGGACTGACGCTGTGGCTGGTGACCGCCAGCGCCGGGGAGTGGCAGCGCACCGACGTCTCGGTCGCTCTGGCACAACGGTATTCGTTCGCCTACGCCGACCTCGAGGCGGCGGCCGCGCTGGCCGAGATCGCCTAGCGGTCTCAGCCCTGGTCGAGGAAGAGCGGGTCGTAGCGGATGACGTTCTCCACCACGATCCCGTTGCGGGTGCGCACGCGGTCGATGCCCCGGATCCGGAAAGGTCCGTCCGGGCCGGTGCCCCGACCGACGTAGTGCAAGAACACCAGTTCCTCACCTTCGGCGGCGGCGGGGACGGTAGCGCTGTCGATCACCTCGAGCCGCAAATCCGGTGCGGCCTCGAGCAATTCGGCGATTTTCGCCGTGTATGCCTCGATCCCCCGCACCGGCTCCGGATCGCCGGGCCAGTAGCCGACGATGTCCTCGGCGAGGATGTCGAAGCCGCGCGACATGGTCGGTGCGGCCCAGTATGCCGCGAAAACCTCGGCGCTGAACTTGGGCGCGGATTGGACGTCTGTCATGGTTCCTCCTTGGATCGGGCGCTCCGATCGAGCGCGTACAGCAAGCGTGTCGCCGCGTTGTGCGGCCCCGCAATTACCTCCGAGGTCATCGCCGTGAGTGCGCCGGCGTGGTTACCGTTGCCTGGTGGGCCATGCGGCGGTTGGTGAGTTGTTGCGCGAATGGCGGACGCGCCGACGGGTGAGTCAGCTCGATCTGTCGCTGAGTGTCGGTGTGTCGGCGCGGCATCTGAGCTTCATCGAGACGGGACGCTCGCGCCCCAGTCCGGAAATGGTGCTCACCCTGGCCGACGGCCTCGATATACCGCTGCGGGAACGCAACACGCTGCTCCTCGCCGCCGGTTTCGCGCCGCGCTACCAATCGCGCCCGTTGGAGGATGCCGCACTCTCCCCGGCTCGGGACGCGGTGCAGCGCCTGCTCGATGCGCACCATCCCTACCCGGGCATCGTCATCGACCGGTGCTGGAACATCGTGGGGACCAACGCGGCAGCCTCCGCACTGACCACCGGCCTACCCGAGAAGCTGCTGGGCCCGCCGGCCAACGTCTACCGGTTGTGCTTGCACCCCGACGGCCTGGCCGGGCGAACCCTGAATTTCCCGGACTGGGCCGGCTACCTGCTGCATCAGTTGCGGCGCACCATCGCGCTCACCGACGACCCAGAATTGGCGGCACTCGACGAGGAGGTACGCGACTACCCAGGGGTCGCGGCCGCGGCCGACGCGCGGCGCGCACCCCCGGATAGCGCGTCGTTGCTGATCCCGTTCGTCCTCGACGTCGGTGGGGGTCGACGGTTGTCGATGTTCACGACGCTCACCACGTTCGGGACCCCGCTCGACGTCACCCTCGCCGAACTGGCCGTCGAGTTGTTCTACCCCGCCGACACCGAAAGCGCAGACCTGCTTCGCGGCGGATAGGTACCGCCTGACTGAAGGGCGGCGAAAGCGCCTGCACGCCGCCCAGCCCTAGACTGTCTGGCGTGACTGTCTCCGGGACGAGTGCGCGCACCCAGGCCATCGACACCGTCGAGCACGCCGCCACCACTCCCGACGAACCGCAGCCCTTCGCCGAGCTGGGCCTCAAAGACGACGAATATCAGCGCATCCGCGAGATCCTCGGCCGTCGCCCCACCGACACCGAGCTGGCGATGTACTCGGTGATGTGGAGCGAGCACTGCTCCTACAAGTCGTCCAAGGTGCACCTGCGCTACTTCGGCGAGACCACCACCGACGAGATGCGCACCGGGATGCTGGCCGGCATCGGCGAGAACGCCGGCGTCGTCGACATCGGCGACGGCTGGGCGGTCACCTTCAAAGTCGAGTCGCACAACCACCCGTCCTACGTCGAGCCCTATCAGGGTGCGGCCACCGGAGTCGGCGGGATCGTCCGCGACATCATGGCGATGGGCGCGCGGCCGGTCGCGGTGATGGACCAGCTTCGGTTCGGCGCCGCGGACGCGCCGGATACGCGCCGCGTGGTCGACGGCGTGGTCCGCGGTATCGGCGGATACGGCAACTCGTTGGGCCTGCCCAACATCGGCGGCGAGACCGTCTTCGATGCGTGCTACGCCGGCAACCCGTTGGTGAACGCCATGTGCGTCGGTGTATTGCGCCAGGAGGACCTGCATCTGGCCTTCGCCTCCGGCACCGGCAACAAGATCATCCTGTTCGGTGCCCGCACCGGGCTGGACGGCATCGGCGGGGTGTCGGTGCTGGCGTCCGAAACCTTCGACAGCGCGGGTTCCCGCAAGAAGCTGCCTTCGGTTCAGGTCGGCGACCCGTTCATGGAGAAGGTGCTCATCGAGTGCTGCCTCGAGCTGTACGCCGGTCACCTGGTGGTCGGCATCCAGGACCTGGGTGGCGCCGGATTATCATGCGCCACTTCAGAATTGGCGTCCGCAGGCGACGGCGGGATGGCGATCCAGCTCGAGACCGTGCCGCTGCGCACCAACCAGATGACGCCCGCGGAGATCCTGTGCAGCGAGTCCCAGGAGCGGATGTGTGCCGTCGTCACCCCGGAAAACGTCGACGCCTTCATGGCGGTCTGCCGCAAGTGGGACGTGCTGGCCACAGTGATCGGCGAGGTCACCGACGGCGACCGGTTGCGGATCACCTGGCAGGGCCAGACGGTCGTCGACGTGCCGCCGCGCACCGTCGCCCACGAAGGCCCGGTTTACCAGCGCCCGGTAGCCCGTCCCGACACGCAGGACGCGCTGAACGCCGACAGCTCGAGGCGGCTGCCACGGCCGGCCACCGGTGACGAACTGCGCGCGACTTTGCTTGCGCTGCTGGGCAGTCCGCACCTGTGCAGCCGGGCATTCATCACCGAGCAGTACGACCGCTACGTGCGCGGCAACACCGTGCTGGCCGAGCACCCCGACGGCGGCGTGCTGCGCGTCGACGAAACCACCGGCCGCGGCATCGCCCTGTCGACCGACGCGTCCGGCCGCTACACGAAGCTGGATCCCTACACCGGCGCCCAGCTCGCCCTCGCCGAGGCCTACCGCAACGTCGCCGTCACCGGGGCGGCCCCGGTCGCGGTGACCAACTGCCTGAATTTCGGTTCGCCCGAAGACCCCGGAGTGATGTGGCAGTTCTCGCAGGCGGTACGCGGCCTGGCGGACGGCTGTGTGGCCCTGGGCATTCCGGTGACGGGCGGCAACGTCAGCTTCTACAACCAGACCGGATCGACGGCGATCCTGCCCACCCCGGTGGTAGGGGTGCTCGGCGTCATCGACGACGTCGGCCGGCGCATCCCCACCGGTCTGGGCACCGAGCCCGGGGAAACCCTGATGCTGCTTGGGGATACGGCCGACGAGTTCGACGGTTCGACCTGGGCGCAAGTGACCGCCGACCATCTCGGCGGGCTGCCGCCCAAGGTCGACCTGGCGCGCGAGAAGCTGCTGGGCGAGGTGCTGCGTTCGGCGTCGCGCGACGGCCTGGTGTCCGCGGCGCACGACCTGTCCGAAGGCGGCCTCGCGCAGGCCATCGTCGAAGCCGCCCTGGCCGGCGAAACCGGTTGTCGCATCGTGCTTCCCGAGGATGCCGACCCGTTCGTGACGTTGTTCTCCGAGTCGGCGGGCCGCGTGTTGGTGGCGGTGCCGCGCACCGAGGAGAGCCGGTTCCGTTCGATGTGCGAGGCGCGGGGACTGCCGGCGATGCGCATCGGCGTGGTCGACCAGGCGTCCGACGCGGTGGAGGTCCAGGGACTGTTCACGGTCTCGCTGGCCGAACTGCGCGAGACCTTCGAGGCGGTGCTGCCGCGGCTCTTCGGATGAGTGCCCGCGGCGAAACCTGATGTCTGACAGGCATTTCCGTCGGACCTTCGCGTTGTCCCTGGCCGCCGCCCTGGTCGGCTGGAGCTTCATCAGTCCCCGGTTGCCGGCCTCGTGGCGAGCGGTGCTGCAAGCCGGCGTGGTCGGCCTGCTGGTGTCGATAACGCGTGCGCCCCTGGGCCTGGGTCCGCCCCGGCTACGGGCCGGCCTGCGGCTGGGGTCGCTGGCCGCGGTCCCGACTGCTTGCGCGGTCGCGGCGACAACCCTGCTGCCTCCGGTGCGCCGATCGATGGCCGGCCGCGAGCCACCGGCGACGGCGCCGGACTGGCTGCTGCTGCGGATACCGGTGGCCACCGTGTGGTCGGAGGAGTCCGCCTTTCGCGGGGCGCTGGCCGCCGCCGGCTCCGCCGCTTTCGGGCCACACGGCGGACGGTTGTTGCAGGCCAGCGCTTTTGGTCTGTCGCACATCACCGATGCGCGCGCGGCGGGTGAGCCGGTGGCCGCAACCGTGCTGGTCACCGGGATCGCGGGCTGGCTCTTTGGTTGGCTGGCCGACCGGTCGGGCAGCCTGGCCGCACCCATGCTCGCGCACCTGGCCATCAACGAAGCCGGGGCGATCGCCGTGCTGGCCGTGCAGGCGTCGAACCGCTGACCCGTCGTCACGGATTGATGGTGTAGTCACCCAGTTGGCGGCCCCACACGAAATCGACCGCGAGTGGCGAGCCGACTTCGAAGTGGTTGTAGGGAGCCATGCTTGCGCCGGCGTCCATCACCAGGAACGGGGCGGGCCACAATTCTCGGGTGATCTTCTGCCAACAGCCGGCTCGTCCGCCGGGGCCGCCCCTGGCGTTGGTGCGTGGCAGGTTCTCCGGCCAGATGTACGGGTTGGGGGCCCCGGCGATGGCGCCCGAGGCGTGGGCGCCCAGCGAGTAGCCGTTATCGCCCAGCGCGTTGTGGATTCTCGGTGCGACCTCATCGAAATTATGGATGGTGCAATAGATTTCGGGGCTGTACTCGTCGAGCAGTTGACTGCTGGGAACCAGGTCGGCGGCGCCGCGGACGAAGAATGGTCCGCTGCGCCCGAAGACGTCGGCGCCGGCGTCGCCCAATCCGGCGGCCGCCAGCAGGGCGGCATCGAGGTCGCGTTGCTGGGCGTTGAGGGTGCGCGCGGTGGTCACCACGTGATCGAGCGCGTCCCACAGGTCGGGGGAGGCGCGCGCGTAGGTATCGCCCAGGGCCGCAAACCGCTGAACGTCGGTGCGCAGGGCCGGCATCCGGGGGTTCAGGTCGTCGAGGATGGCGTTACCGTTGACCAGCGAGGCGCCGAATTTTTCGCCCAGTGCCGTCAGCGACTGGGCGGCCGCGCTGAGCGTGAGGTTCACCTTGACCGGATCGATTTTCTCCGCGATCGAGGTGAGCGTCTCGAAGAGGGTGTTGAACTCGGTTGTCACCGACGTCGCATCGATCACGATCGAGGGCGTGATCGATTGCGCCGCAGGGTTCGTCGGTGCGCTCAGCGCCACATATTTGTTGCCGAACACCGTCGTTGCCTTGACGGCGGCCGCCACGTTGGCCGGGATCCGCTTGACGTATTTCGGGGTGATGTCCAGGACCACCCTGGCGGCCGGCTTGCCGTCATGCGTCGTCTCCGAGATGCTCGACACCCGGCCGATCTGTACCCCGTTGTAGGTGACCTTGGAGCCGGGATCCATCACCAGGCCCGCCCGCGGGGCCACCATCGTCAGCTTCGTGTTTTGCGTGAGATCGCCCCGAAATTGCAGATAGAGAAGCGACCCGATCAACCCCGTGACCACGATCGTCACCAGACCGGCGACCTTGTACGGCGGCCGCGCCCGTGAGCGACGGGGCTCCATGATTTTGAGACCCTAGGGCATGGCCCCCCGCGACAAAGCCGATCCGGCGAAGACCCGGCAGGCCGTGTTGGCCGTCGCGGACTGGCTCCTCGACGAATCCCGTCCGGTGCCCGACCGGCAGGAATTGGCGACGGCCGTGCGGCTGACCGCCCGCACCCTGGCCGCCGTGGCGCCCGGGCGAAGCGTGGAGCTGCGCATCCCGCCGTTCGTCGCCGTGCAGTGCATCGCCGGGCCCACACACACCCGGGGCACGCCGCCCAATGTGGTGGAGACCGACCCGCGGACCTGGCTGTTGCTGGCCACCGGAAAATCGTCGTTCGCCGAGGCGCAGAGCACAGGTGTACTGCGGCTTTCCGGCTCGCGAGCCGGTGAGATTGGACACTGGCTGCCCCTGTTCGATGTGGGCTGAACATAACCCTGAACTGCAGGTTTAGGGAATTTCACCGGCAATTCGCCGGTCAACACGCCCGGCGGATTCGTCGGCGCGGCCACGGTGCCCGTAGACTCCGTTACGTCACCAACCGTTCCCCGGGGAGCTGCCTAATCGTGACCGTTCAAGAGCCCGAAGAGGATTTCAGCGCACCCCGTGAAGAATGCGGTGTATTCGGGGTCTGGGCCCCGGGCGAGGACGTCGCCAAACTCACCTATTACGGCTTGTACGCACTGCAGCATCGCGGCCAGGAAGCCGCCGGCATCGCCGTCGCCGATGGATCCCAGGTGCTGGTCTTCAAAGACCTCGGCCTGGTCAGCCAGGTATTCGATGAACAGACGCTGGGCGCCATGCCGGGCCACGTCGCCATCGGCCACTGCCGCTACTCGACCACCGGCGACACCACCTGGGAAAACGCGCAGCCGGTGTTCCGCAACACCGCAGCCGGCACCGGGGTTGCGTTGGGACACAACGGGAACCTGGTCAACACCGCCGAGCTCGCCGCCCGCGCCCGCGACGAGGGGCTGATCGCCAAGCGCGCCCCGGCGCCGGCGACCACGGACTCGGACATCCTGGGCGCGCTGCTGGCCCACGGCGCGGCGGACGCCACCCTGGAGCAGGCGGCGCTGGAGCTGCTGCCGACCGTGCGCGGGGCGTTCTGCCTGACCTTCATGGACGAGAACACCCTGTATGCGTGCCGCGATCCGCATGGGGTGCGGCCACTTTCGCTCGGACGGCTGGATCGCGGCTGGGTGGTGGCCTCTGAAACGGCCGCGCTCGACATCGTCGGCGCCTCGTTCGTGCGTGACATCGAACCGGGCGAACTGCTGGCCATCGACGCCGACGGCGTCCGCTCCACGCGCTTCGCCAACCCCACCCCCAAGGGCTGCATCTTCGAGTACGTCTACCTGGCGCGACCGGACAGCACGATCGCCGGCCGGTCCGTCCACGCGACCCGGGTGGAGATCGGTCGCCGGTTGGCCCGGGAGCGTCCCGTCGACGCCGACCTGGTGATCGGCGTGCCCGAGTCGGGCACGCCCGCCGCGGTCGGATACGCGCAGGAGTCGGGCATCCCCTACGGCCAGGGCCTGATGAAGAACGCCTACGTCGGGCGCACTTTCATCCAGCCGTCACAGACCATCCGCCAACTCGGTATCCGGCTGAAGCTCAACCCGCTTCGCGAGGTCATCCGCGGTAAGCGGCTCATCGTCGTCGACGACTCGATTGTGCGCGGAAACACCCAGCGTGCCCTGCTGCGGATGCTGCGCGAGGCCGGCGCCGTCGAAGTGCACGTCCGGATCGCGTCGCCCCCGGTCAAATGGCCCTGCTTCTACGGCATCGACTTCCCGTCGCCGGCCGAACTGATCGCCAACGCGGTCGAAGACAAGAAGGAGATGCTCGAAGCGGTGCGGCACGCCATCGGCGCCGACTCGCTGGGCTACATCTCGCTGCGCGGCCTGGTCGCGGCCTCCGAACAGCCGGCCTCCCGGCTGTGCACCGCGTGCTTCGACGGCCAGTATCCGATCGAACTGCCCGGGGAATCCGCGTTGGGCAAGAACGTCATCGAGCACATGCTCGCCAATGCCGCGCGCGGCTCCGGCCTCGACGATCTCGCGGCCGACGAAGTGCCCGTCGTGCACTGAGGGGACTCGGTTGCACACCTTCACCGACGTTTGATACCGGCCGTCAGCGCCGCCCGGTAGCCTTTATCGCGATGACGGATCCCGGAAAGAGCCCCGGACGCCACCACGGCAGTCAGGGCATCACCTACGCGTCGGCCGGGGTGGACATTGAAGCCGGCGATCGCGCCGTCGAACTGTTCAAGCCGCTGGCCACAAAAGCCACGCGACCCGAGGTTCGGGGCGGCCTGGGCGGATTCGCCGGCCTGTTCGCGCTACGCGGCGACTACCGCGAGCCGCTGCTCGCGGCGTCCACCGATGGCGTCGGCACCAAGCTGGCGGTCGCCCAGGCGATGGACAAGCACGACACCGTCGGGCTGGACCTGGTCGCGATGGTGGTCGACGACCTGGTGGTGTGCGGCGCCGAACCGCTGTTCCTGCAGGACTACATCGCGGTGGGCCGCACGGTGCCGGAACGGTTGAGCGCCATCGTCAGTGGCATCGCCGAGGGATGTGTGCGGGCCGGCTGCGCGCTGCTGGGCGGCGAGACGGCCGAACATCCCGGTCTGATGGAACCGGACCACTACGACATCTCGGCCACCGGCATCGGTGTCGTCGAGGCTGACGATGTGCTCGGGCCCGACCGGGTCAAACCCGGTGACGTCATCATCGCGATGGGCTCGTCCGGCCTGCACTCCAACGGATATTCGCTGGCGCGCACCGTGCTGCTCGAGATCGACCGGATGAACCTCGAGGGTTATGTGGAGGAATTCGGCCGCACCCTGGGTGAAGAGCTGCTCGAACCCACCCGCATCTATGCCAAGGACTGCCTGGCGCTCACGGCCGAAACCCACGTCCGCACCTTCTGCCACGTCACCGGCGGCGGGCTGGCCGGCAACCTGCAACGCGTCATCCCGCACGGGCTGGTCGCCGAGATGGACCGCGGCACCTGGACGCCTGCTCCGGTGTTCGCCATGATCGCCCAGCGCGGCCGGGTGACGCGCGAGGAGATGGAGAAGACGTTCAACATGGGCGTCGGCATGATCGCCATGGTGGCTCCCGAAGACACCGATCGCGCTCTGGCCATCCTGACCGCCCGGCACTTGGACTGCTGGGTGCTGGGCACCGTCGGCAAAGGCGGAAAAGAGGGCCCGCGGGCCAAGATGGTCGGTCAGCACCCGAGATTCTAGGGAGCTCGTACCCGATACAACTAACGCGGCGCCGGTGCACTACGCATCGGCGCCCGGGCGTTGGCTCTACCGCCGCCAGCTGTCCTGGTCGTCCCAGGATTCGTCGGATCCGTCGCTGCCCAGTCCGTTGGACTCGTCCGAACCCGTTCCGGACAGCTCTTGCTGAAGCCGCTCGAAGTCGGTCTGCGGAGAACTGTATTTGAGTTCTCGAGCAACCTTGGTCTGCTTTGCCTTAGCCCGGCCGCGGCCCATGGGGGAACCCCCTCGCGCAATAACGGAGCGGCCTAACGAGTAGGCGGCTCCGATCTCCTGGTGTCGTATTGTCCTGCCAACAGTTTACCGTGCCCCGCCACCGGGCGTTGGCGCCCCCTGCTTGCTGTGGCGGACGTTACCGTTCATTATCCCGCACCGCCCCGTAACCGTTCAACAGCTAACCGCCCGGCGCCGATCTGCTCGGTTTCAGGCAGGGAATCGGCATCGATCACCGCAGCCACCGAGGCCTCCGCTCCGGTCGCCAATTCCGTGTCGGCGGGCAGCCCGCGCTTCAGCAGTGCCAGCGCTATGGGGCCGAGATCCACGTGGTCGACCACGGTGCCGAGCCGGCCGACCGTGCGCCCGCCCGCCAGCACCGGATCCGCGGTCGACGGCCGGTCCACCGACCCGTCGAGGTGCAGCAGCACCAGCATCCGGGGTGGCCTGCCCAGGTTGTGCACCCGTGCGACCGTCTCCTGCCCGCGGTAACAGCCCTTGTCCAGGTGGACGGCCCCTGCGCCGGGGCCACCGATCCATCCCACCTCGTGCGGAATCGTGCGCTCATCGGTGTCGACCCCGAGGCGGGGCCGCACCGCCGCGACGCGATGGGCTTCGTAGGCCCACACCCCACTGGATCGCACCCCGGCCTCCGTCAGGCGATTTCGCCAATCGCCGACCGCGGCGCGCGGAACCAGCAGGTCCAGCTCGATCTGACCGGCCGGGGTGCCCGGCATCCGCCGCACGAACCCGTCGCCGACGGCAACCGCAGTCAGCTCGGCCGGCAGCGCGTCCACCCCGAGCGCGTCGAGAACGGCCTGGTCAGCCAGCTTCGGCCCGAGCAGCGACAGCACGGCCAGATCGGCACCGGCCGGGGTGACCTCCGACCAGAACACCATCTTGCGCAGGTATTGCAGCAGCGGCTCGGCCCGCCACGGCTCGGTGTCCAGGTAGGTGGTGGCGGCCAGCTCGGTCTGGATCCAGTGATCCTCGACGCGGCCCTGGCCGTCGAGGCTGAGGTTCTGCGTGCTGGCGCCGTCGGGCAGGTCGCTGACGAATTGCGTCGAAATGCTGTGCAACCAGGTCTGCCGGTCGTTTCCGGTCAGGGTGAGCACGCCGCGGTGCGAGCGGTCGACCAGTATCGCCTCGGTGTCGGTCGCACGCTGCTCGCCGAGCGGGTCGCCGTAATGCCAGATCGCTCCGGCGTCGGGTCCGGTCTCGGGTGCGGGAACAGCGCGGGTCACGAGTCAACTCTACGGATCGGCCGGCGCTTGCGGCCCTGCGTGGCCGCGCTTGCGGTCGCGGGCCTGGGGTCATTGGATAGGCTTCTCCACCATGGCCGGCCCAACGGGTGTGATCGTCACGCTGGACGGCGAAATACATTCGCCCGACGCGCCCCTGCTGCACGCCGACGACCTGGCTGCGGTCCGCGGCGACGGTGTCTTCGAGACGCTGTTGGTCCGCGACGGCAGGGCCTGTCTGATCGAGTCGCATCTGCAGCGGCTGACCCAGTCGGCCGCGTTGACCGATCTGCCCGGGCCGGATCTGCCGCGGTGGCGAAGCGCGATCGAGGTAGCCACCCGGCGGTGGTGCGCGGGCAGCGCCGACGAGGGCGCGATGCGGTTGATCTACAGCCGCGGGCGCGAGGGCGGTTCGGTGCCGACGGCGTTCGTCATGGTCAACGCCGTTCCCGAACGGGTGACGGCGGTCCGGCGGGGCGGGCTGGCGGCGATCACGCTCGACCGCGGGCTGCCCGCCACTGGTGTCGATGCGATGCCGTGGCTGCTGGCCGGCGCCAAGACCCTGTCCTACGCGGTCAATATGGCGGCCCTGCGCCATGCCGCCCGTCAGGACGCCGGTGACGTCATCTTCGTCAGCACGGACGGCTACATCCTGGAAGGCCCACGCTCGACAGTGGTGATCGCCACCGCCTCCGAGACACCATGCCTGCTGACACCGCCGCCGTGGTATCCGATCCTGCGCGGCACCACTCAGCAGGCCCTGTTCGAGGTGGCCAGGGACAAGGGCTATGACTGCGACTACCGGGCGCTGCGCGTCGCGGATCTGGATGCCGCCCAAGGTGTTTGGCTGATCTCCAGCATGACCTTGGCCGCCCGCGTGCACACCCTCGATGGCCGCCCGCTGCAGCCGTCACCGATGGCGACGGACTTCGCCGAACTGATCGACGCCGCCGTCGTCAGCGATCGCTGAGCGCTGAATTCTGTTGTCGGCTGGCCGATCCGCCGGTACGGTCGGTCGTACACAAGGAAGGAGGTGGTCCGCGAAATTGATAGCTTCATGGACATGTGAGGTGGCTGCGCGCTAGCAGCACCTGCTCGGAAGAGCTGGCGTCACAAGTGCGCTAGCGAATTCCCCGCAGTCACCCGGCCCCCGAGCTTCCGGTTTTTGTCCAACCAGGAACACGGCTCGGGGGCCGCTCCATGTCTGGAGGTCGTTACTAGCCGGCGAAGCGGGACAGCCGTGCCGAGAGATGCGGCACCAGACCGCCGTCGGCGTCCACCCGCTCTTCGACGTAGGCGAGGTCGCCGCCTTCGACGATGCCGTAGAGGCGTTTTGCACCGCCGACCAGCATGCCCGACCTGCTGCGGGCCAGCGCGTCGGTGACGAGCTCCCACGACGACTGGGTCAGCGGGCGGCCGTAGAACAGTTCGACGTAGCCCGCCGAATTGGCCAGCAGCAGTTCGATCGCGTGCGATTCGCCGGGGTCGTCGGGATCCGTGACAAAGCGCCAGAAACCGGTCTCGCGCAGGCCGCGTTCTTGGTAGTCGCCCGTCTCGCTGAGCCGCCAGGAGCGGGCTTCCCAGTTCAGGTAGTCGCCGCCGTCGTGCGAAACCACGATCTGCTGGCCGAACCGGTAGTCGCCGTCGTTCCCACGGCCTTCGCCTTCGCCGCGCCACACACCGACCAGCGGCAGCAGCGCCAGCAGGTCATCGCTCAGGTTGGCGCCTTCGCGCAGGTTCGCGGTGTCGGCGGGCAGGGGCAGGTCATCGTAGGACGGGATGTTGCGGCCGGCGGTCAGCTTGGCGCGCTCAGCGGCGGCGGCCACCGCCCGGTCGCCGGATCCGGCGGAACTCAGCGGTTCTTCGGGACTCACGACTCGTCAGTGATGAGCCGATAGAGGGTGTACAGGGCGAACCATGAAATCACCACGACCGCCACAACCAGCATGATCTCGAAGAACAGCACCACGGGGACAAGTCTATTCGTCCCGCGGCGTCCCCGTCGGGGGCGGCCGGCGGGTCAGGCGATCTTGACGTCGACCTCGTGGATGCCCGCACCGGACGGCGCCACCACGGCGTCGCCGTTGCCGGCCTTCGACAGGGCACGCAGGGTCCAGGATCCCGGCGCGGCGAAGAACCGGAAGTCACCGGTGGCCGACGCCACCACCTCGGCGGTGAACTCGTCCGAGGAGTCCAGCAAGCGGACGAACGCGCCCCCCACTGCCTGGCCCTCGCCATCCACGACGCGACCGGTGATCACCGTTTCCTTCTCCAGGTCGACGCTGGCGGGCAACGTCAGTCCTTGTTTCGGTGCAGAGCACATATCAGCTTCCCAACTCGATCGGGGCACCCACCAGGGAGCCGTATTCCGTCCAACTGCCGTCGTAGTTCTTCACATTCCGATGCCCGAGCAATTCATAAAGAACAAACCAGGTGTGCGACGACCGCTCGCCGATGCGGCAGTAGGCGATCGTTTCCTTTTCGCCGTCGAGGCCGGCGCCGGCGTAGAGCTTGGCCAGCTCCTCGTCGGACTTGAAGGTGCCGTCCTCGTTCGCGGCCTTGCTCCACGGCACGTTGATGGCGCCGGGGATGTGGCCGGGCCGCTGGCTTTGCTCTTGCGGCAGGTGCGCGGGCGCCAGGATCTTGCCGGAGAACTCGTCGGGGGAGCGCACGTCGACCAGGTTCTTGACGTTGATGGCGGCGATGACGTCGTCGCGGAAAGCCCGGATGCTGTTGTCCGGTGCGGCGGCGGTGTACGACGTCGCCGGCCGGCTGACGGTGTCGCTGGACAGCGCGCGGCCGTCGAGCTCCCATTTCTTGCGGCCACCGTCGAGCAGCTTCACCTTGTCGTGGCCGTACAGCTTGAAGTACCAGTAGGCGTAGGCGGCGAACCAGTTGTTGTTGCCGCCGTAGAGGATCACGGTGTCGTCATTCGAAATGCCCCGCTCGCTGAGCAGCTTGGAGAACTGCTGAGCGTCGACGAAGTCGCGTTTGACCGGGTCCTGCAAGTCGGAGCGCCAGTCCAGCTTGATCGCGCCGGGGATGTGGCCGGCGTCGTAAGCGCTGGTGTCTTCGTCGACTTCGACGAAGACGACGCCTGCGGCGTCGAGATTGCTCTCAGCCCAGTCGGTGGAGACCAGGACGTCGGAGCGTGCCATGGAGTGGATCCTTTCAATCGCTTTTGTTACAGCAGGTCAGGTAGGACGCGCAGGGCGTCGGAAGCGGGCCACCAGCGGGTAGAGCTGGCAGCCCAGGCAGATGCCGAAGGCCGCATTGAGAAACGCGGCCGCGAGGGCGGCCGCGGTGGCGATGACGCCGAATAGGACGGCGCCGGTGGCGAATCCGGCGGTGCCGAGCACCGCGAAGATCAGGCCGACTAGTTGGGCGAACTTCAGCGGTGGAGTCGGTTCGCGATCCTGCACCGGGCCCAGCCGCGGCGCGACGACGGTGGCGAAGATGCGGCCGTACGGGTGCTTGCGCGGCCCCGCGGCCGCGCCGACGGCGAAGATGACGGCTTGGACGGCCAGGATCACCGCGGCGGCCGGCGGACTTGCCGCGGACACGGCCAGCGCGAGCACCAAGACTGCGGTGGTGACCCAAGCTGCGAATCGTGGTCCGCGCACGTCGACCAGGTCGGGCTGCGTGGTGGTGTTGCTGCTTGGCAAGGTACTACTCCTCGATACCTCTGTTGCTGACGGAAACGACGAATGGAGACGTGCCACGGTCTGGAACCCGGGCCGCTCCGAGTGCTACGCGGAAGCGCGGCTACTCAGCAGCAACAGCAACAACAACAGCCCGCAGTGCGGCACAGTTCAACTGCGCGACGCTGGGTGAGCATGGGCTCGAGGCGGGCTAACACGTCGGTCAGCTTACCCAATGACACGGTGGTCAGGCCAACAGCGGTTTCAGGGCGGACCGCAGGTCGGCGCTGCTGGGCACTCCGGACGTGCGGTATCGCTGCCGGCCGTCGACGTCGAAGATCAACGTGGTGGGCAGGGACAGGACCGAATACCGGCGTGCGGTCTCCGGATTGGCGTCCAGGTCGACCTCGACGTGTGCCACGTCGACCAGGTCGTCGCAGACCTGCTCGACGACCCGGCGGACCCGATCACACGGCCCGCACCACGGGGCGCTGAAATGCACCACGGTCGGCCCGCTGCGGGACAGCCCCAGCGCCGCGATGTCGGCGTCGGTGTCCCGATCCGGCTTCGTGTCGATTTCCCGGATGCGTCCGGAGCGCCGGGTCAGCAACCACCCGGCCAGAGCTGCCGCGGCGAGCACCGCGACGATCACGACGATGACGGTCATGACTGCTTAAACCCATCGAGGGTCACGGTTACTCCATGGGTGATGCCCTCGATGATGACGTCGGATCCCCGAGCGCCCTCGGTGGTCGGCGCGACACCGAAAGGCAGGCGCTGATTGGGCAGCCTTCCGCTGAACGCGCGCAGCACAGCGTCCTGCTTGTCCGCCGGCACGGTCTGGTTGGCGGTATCCGAGCCGGTGAGCACGCCGGTCGGGGTGAACACCAGCGTCGCCGGGTCATCGGGGGCGATGGACAGGTCGACCGAGACGCTGACCCGGCGATCGAAGCCCGCCGATTTGGGTGTGCCCGTGAACACCAGCCCGTGACTACCCGAGATGCCCGATGCGGTCACGCCGCCGGTGGAGGTGTTGGTTTCCTTGGGCGGCGCCTCCACCATCAGGTCGCTGATGCCCATGAACCGGCCCAGGTGCGTCGAGTCGACGATGATGCGGCTCTCCAGCTTGCCCACCGCGAGCTTCGCGTCCGGGCTGATCAGCCACGACGCCCGGGCGAGGTCCACCGAGTACATCGTGGCCTCCAGGGTGGCCCTGCCGGTCATCGCGTGGTCGACGGCGTTGGCCTTGATCTCCACCTGGCTGTAGTTGCCGCGCATCGCCTGCGGAATGAAGGGAAATGCCACGATGGCCACGAACGGGTCGGTGCCCAGCTTGGCCGCTTTACGGACGCTGGACGACAGCCGGTATTCGGCGTAGATGCTGGTCCCGTAGTCGAAACCGATCGCGCCCAGGGCGACCACCGCAACCAGGATCGCCGTCACGGTCACAGCAATCAGCAACTTGCGCACCCGCACATTGTGGCGTAACACCAAAGGGCCGGTCGCCGCCGGATCGGTAGTGGTGGGGCTCACACCGGCTCGTCTGCCACGCGAAACAGCCAGGTGACACGTTATCGTTAGATGACCTGGTAACTAACGCTTAATGGCGTTGTGAAATTGGGAGATGCCGTTCCCCCGAGCTGGAGGGGCTAGTTGGAGCTACTACTGCTGACCTCGGAGCTTCATCCCGACCCGGTCCTGCCGTCGTTGTCCCTGCTTCCGCATGCCGTACGGACGGCGCCGCCAGAACCTTCTTCGTTGCTCGAGGCCGGGACCGCGGACGCGGTGCTCGTCGACGCGCGCACCGATCTGTCGTCGGCGCGCGGACTGTGCCGCCTGTTGAGCACCGCCGGCCGGTCGGTCCCGGTGCTGGCCGTGGTGAGCGAGGGCGGGCTGGTGGCCGTCAGCTCGGACTGGGGCCTGGACGAGATCCTGCTGCCCACCACCGGGCCGGCCGAGGTCGACGCGCGGCTACGGCTGGTGATTGGCCGTCGCGGCGGGCTCGCGGACCAGGAGAGCGCCGGCAAGGTCAGCCTGGGCGAGTTGGTGATCGACGAAGGCACCTACACCGCCCGGCTGCGGGGCCGCCCGCTGGATCTCACCTACAAAGAATTCGAACTGCTCAAGTACCTGGCTCAGCATGCCGGGCGGGTGTTCACCCGCGCGCAGCTGCTGCATGAGGTCTGGGGATACGACTTCTTCGGTGGCACCCGCACCGTGGACGTGCACGTGCGCCGGCTGCGGGCCAAACTCGGTCCCGAGTACGAGGCCTTGATCGGCACCGTCCGCAACGTCGGTTACAAGGCCGTCCGCCCGGCGCGGGGCCGCACACCGGTCGCCGAGCCCGACGAACCCGACGAGGCCGACGCCGAATCCGAATCCGAATCGCAGGACGTCCAAGACCCGTTGGTCGATCCGTTGCACACGCAGTGACGGCGCCCGACTGGCGCCGGACGCTGACCGTCGAAGAGCAGCGGGGCGTACGCGAACTCGTCAGTGCGGCAACCGAATCCGATGGAGTCGCGCCCGTTGGCGAGCAGGTGCTGCGCGAACTCGGCCACGACCGCACCGAGCATCTGCTGATCACGAATCCCGCCCCGGCCGGCGACGCGATCGTCGGTTACCTCAACCTGAGCCCGCCACGCGAAGGGGAGACCGGGATGGCCGAACTCGTGGTGCACCCGCAGGCGCGCCGCCGCGGCATCGGGTCCACGCTGGCACGCGCGGCGCTGGCCAAAACCGGTGCGGGAAACCGGTTCTGGGCGCACGGCACGCTCGAGCCGGCCCGAGCGACCGCGTCGGCGCTGGGACTGGCGCCCGTGCGGGAACTGATGCAGATGCGACGCTCGCTGCGCGATCTACCCGAGACCGTGCCGTCGGTGCCCGGGGTCATGATCCGCACTTATGCGGGCAGCGCCGACGACGCCGAGCTGCTGCGGGTCAACAATGCCGCGTTTGCCTACCATCCCGAACAGGGCGGCTGGACGGACGTCGAGCTGGCGGAGCGCCGCAACGAACCGTGGTTCGACCCGGCGGGGCTGTTCCTGGCGTTCGACGACTCCGGCAGCGACCAGCCCGGCACGCTGCTGGGTTTCCACTGGACGAAGGTGCACCTCGATCGGCCCGGGCTGGGCGAGGTATACGTCCTGGGCGTCGACCCGTCGGCGCAGGGCCGCGGGTTGGGGCAGGCGCTGACCGCCGTCGGCATCGACTGGCTGGCGCGACGCCTGGCCGACGCCCCCGACCCCACCGTGATGCTCTACGTGGAGTCGGACAATGTCGCCGCGGTGCGCACCTACCAGCGCCTGGGCTTCATCACCTACAGCGTCGACACCGCATACGCGGTCGTACCCGCGGCCAACTGAGCGCGGGTACGAGCGGCACCTACCCAGATCGTTAATCTGGTTCTGGCCACCGACGTTGCTGTGGGCCGCGTCGGCGCATATTTTCGCCGTCGCTTGGCAACCTCACATCAGAGATGGCCAGCGGCGCCTAAATGCGTCCGGGGACGCGTCAGGAAAGCGAGATCGGTGAGGCTCGACAGGCAGGGCAGGGCGCTGGCCACCATGGCGTTGGCGACGGCGCTCGGTGCCGGAGCACTGACCGGCTGCGGCAGCGACGAAAACCCCCGCGGGGTCAGTGCGCCCAGCTCCGGCGTCACCGGAACGGCGGGGTGCGGCGGCAAGGACAAGCTGACCGCGGAGGGCTCGACCGCTCAACAGAACGCCGTCACGGTGTTCAACCAGGTCTGGGGCCAGTACTGCCCGGGCAAGGGCCTGGCCTACAACCCGACCGGATCGGGTGCCGGCCGTGAGCAGTTCATCGCCGGACATGTCGATTTCGCAGGCGCGGACTCTCCCTTGGTCGCCGACCAGATCGGGCCCGCCGCCAAACGCTGCGACGGGAACCCGGCGTGGGACCTGCCGCTGGTCTTCGGCCCCATCGGGATCGTCTACAACCTGCCCGGAAATCCCGCCCTGGTGATCAACAGTGACGCGCTGGCCAAGATCTTCACCGGCAGGATCACCAGCTGGAACGACCCGATCCTGGCCGCCCTGAATCCGGGCACGGCGCTGCCCGACACCAAGATCACCCCGATCTACCGGTCCGACTCGTCGGGAACCACCGACAACGTCCAGAAGTATCTGACCGCGGCCGCGCCGCAGAGCTGGTCCAAAGGGGTCGGCACGGAATTTCAGGGCGGCGTCGGCGAGGGCGCCGCGAAGTCTGCCGGCGTCATCCAGGCGGTACGGGCCACCCCGGGCTCCATCGGATACGTCGAGAAGGGCTTCGCCGACCAGGCCGGCGTGCCCTACGCCAAAATCGCCACCCGCGGCGGCGTGATTCCGCTGACCAACGACACGGCCGGGAACGCCGTGAACGCGGCCCGATTCCTGGCCGAGGGCGACGACCTGGTGCTCGACCTCAATGCCATGTATGGCTCCGAGGAACCGGGTGTCTACCCGTTGCTGCTGGTCACCTACGAGATCGTGTGCTCAAAGGGCTACGACGCGCAGACCGCCGCGGCCGTCAAATCGTTTCTCTCCATATCCGCCACGAGCGCGCAGGGCGAACTCGCGAGGGCCGGCTACACCCCGCTGCCCGATAAGGTCAGGGAACGACTGATCACGGCCATCAATGCGATGCAGTAAAGCAATTGAATCTGGTTTCAAGGAGCGACAGCAGACCTGTGACGGGATCACAGTGACAACGCCAAACCCCATCCACGCGGGTTCGGGTGCGGTTGTCGCCGCACCGTATCCGGAAAAGCAGGCCACGCCCACCAGCCCCTGGGGAGAGGGGCGGCCCCATGTGGCGGACCGGGTCTTCCGCTGGCTCGCGCAGTCGTCGGGCTTGGTCATCATCGTGGTCATCGCCGCGATCGCCGCGTTTCTGCTCGGACGCGCGATACCGGCGCTGCACCGCAATCGGGAGAACTTCTTCAGCTACGGCGGTGTGTGGGTCACCACGGACACCTCCGCGATGCACTTCGGCATCGCCAGCCTCGTCCCGGTCACCGTGGTCGTGTCGCTGTTCGCGTTGATCCTGGCCATGCCGGTCGCGCTGGGCGTGGCCATCTTCATCACCCAGTACGCGCCGCGGCGGGTCGCCACCCCGCTGGCATATTCGGTCGACCTGCTGGCCGCGGTGCCCTCGATCATCTACGGAGCGTGGGGCCTGTACGTGCTGGCGCCGCAGCTGCGGCCCGTCGCCGTCTGGCTCAACCGTTCCCTGGGCTGGTGTTTTCTGTTCGCCAGCGGCAACGCGTCGCCCGCCGGTGGGGGCACCATCTTCACCGGCGGCATCGTCCTGGCGGTGATGATTCTGCCGATCATCACCGCGGTCACGCGCGAGGTGTTCGTCCAGACACCGCAGGACCAGATCGAGGCCATGTTGGCGCTCGGTGCCACCCGCTGGGAAGTGGTCAAGACGGTCACGCTGCCGTTCGGCCGGTCGGGCTACGTCAGCGGCTCGATGCTGGGGCTGGGCCGCGCCCTGGGGGAGACGGTGGCGCTGTTGATCATCCTGCGGGGCACCCAGTCGGCGTTCGGCTGGTCACTGTTCGACGGCGGCTCCACCTTCGCGACCAAGATCGCCGGCGCCGCGGCCGAATTCGACGACCGGTACAAGGCCGGCGCGTACATCGCGGCCGGGCTGACGCTGTTCGTGCTGACCTTCGTGGTCGACGCCTTCGCGCGGGGCGCCGTCGCCGGAGCCGGGCGAAAGGGCGCCCGATGACCTCGATGCTGGACCGCCCACTCAAGCCGCGGACGTTCTCGCCGGTCAGCTGGCGCCGACGTATCACGAATTACGTTGCGACCCTGCTGGTTTCGCTGTCGCTGCTGGTCGCGGTGACCCCACTGGTGATGGTGCTGTGGTCGGTGGTCGCCAAGGGCTTCAAGGCGGTGGCGTCGACCACGTGGTGGTCGCACTCGCAAGCGGGGATGACGGCATTCGTGACCGGGGGAGGCGCCTACCACGCCCTGATCGGCACCCTGTTGCAGGGATTGTTATGCGCCCTGATATCCGTCCCACTCGGCCTGATGGTCGCGATCTATCTGGTCGAGTACGGCGGCGGCACCGCGCTGGGCAGATTGGCCTCGTTCATGGTGGACATCCTCAGCGGTGTGCCGTCAATCGTTGCGGCGCTGTTCATCTATGCGCTGTGCGTGGCAACACTGGGACTCCCCCGATCGGAGTTCGCGGTGTCGCTGGCGCTGGTCCTGCTGATGCTCCCGGTGATCGTGCGGGCAACTGAGGAGATGCTGCGGATCGTCCCGGTGGACCTTCGCGAGGCCAGTTACGCGCTGGGCATCACCAAGTGGAAAACCATTGCCCGGGTGGTCATCCCCACCGGGCTGTCCGGCATCGTCACCGGGATACTGCTGGCTATGGCCCGGGTGATGGGGGAGACGGCGCCGCTGCTGATCCTCGTCGGTTACGCACAATCGATGAACTTCGATATCTTCAGCGGATTCATGGGGACGCTGCCCGGCATGATGTTCAACCAGACGACGGCGGGCGCGAGCCTCAACCCCATCCCCACGGATCGGTTGTGGGGTGCCGCATTAACCCTCATCCTGGTGATCGCCACAATCAACGTCGCGGCCCGGGTGATAGCGAAATTTCTGGGCGTCAGAAAGTCATAGGCAGGAGCAGTAAGTGGCCAAACGGTTGGACCTCAAGGGCGTCAACATCTATTACGGATCGTTTCACGCGGTCGCGGATGTGACGCTATCGGTTCTGCCCCGCAGCGTGACGGCGTTCATCGGCCCGTCGGGTTGCGGCAAGACGACGGTGTTGCGCACGCTCAACCGGATGCACGAGGTGGTGCCCGGCGGACGGGTCGATGGCAGCGTGCTTCTCGACGACGAAGACATCTACGGTGCCGGCGTCGACCCGGTCGGCGTGCGCCGGGCCATCGGGATGGTGTTCCAGCGGCCGAACCCGTTCCCCGCCATGTCAATTCGCGACAATGTCGTCGCCGGCCTGAAGCTGCAGGGTGTGCGCAACCGCAAGATGCTCGACGAGACGGCCGAGTATTCGCTGCGCGGGGCGAACCTGTGGGACGAGGTCAAGAACCGGTTGGACCGGCCCGGCGGCGGACTGTCCGGCGGGCAGCAGCAGCGCCTCTGCATCGCGCGGGCCATCGCCGTGCAGCCCGATGTGCTGCTGATGGACGAGCCGTGTTCGGCGCTGGACCCGATCTCGACGATGGCCATCGAAGAGCTGATCAGCGAACTGAAGCAGGACTACACCATCGTCATCGTCACGCACAACATGCAGCAGGCGGCCCGGGTCAGCGACTATACGGCGTTCTTCAACCTGGAGGCCGTCGGAAAGCCAGGGCGGCTGATCGAAGTCGACGACACCGAGAAGATCTTCTCCAACCCGAGTCAGAAGGCGACCGAGGACTACATTTCCGGCCGCTTCGGCTAGCCGGGCGCCGCAGTGTCGCTTACTGCGAGGCGGATTTCGCTTCTTCCTCGGGCAGTCTGCCCGTCGCCTGGAAGATGACCCGCCGGGCCACCTCCACGGCGTGGTCGGCGAAGCGCTCGTAGAACCGGCCGAGCAACGTCACGTCGACCGCCGCCGCAACGCCGTGCTTCCATTCCCGGTCCATCAGCACTGAGAACAAATGCCGGTGCAGATCGTCCATGGCGTCGTCTTCTTCGCGGATCCTGGCGGCCTTCTCCGGGTCGCGCGACAACACCACCTCTTGGGCGCTGTTGCCCAATTCGACTGCGATGCTCCCCATTTCGGCGAAATAGCCGTTGACCTCTTCAGGCAACGCGTGCTGGGGATGGCGCCGACGGGCGATCTTGGCGACGTGCAGCGCCAGCGCGCCCATCCGGTCGATGTCTGCCACCATCTGGATGGCACTCACAATGGCTCGCAGATCGCCGGCCACCGGTGCCTGTAAAGCCAATAGCACGAAGGCGCTTTCTTCAGCCTGCGCACTCAGCTCGGCGATGGCTTCATGATCGGAGATGACTTGTTCGGCCAGCACCAAGTCGGCCTGCAGCAGAGCCTGGGTGGCCCGCTCCATGGCGATTCCTGCCAAGCCGCACATCTCGCCGAGGCGCTCGGACAACTCCGAGAGTTGTTCGTGGTAGGCGGTCCGCATAGCACCAAGCCTACGGTCTCGCCGCCCGAAACGGACAGCGGAGCGCCGTCAAAAAGCGGTTACTCGCAGGTGGTGTCGGCCGCATTGGTGACGGTCAGGTCCTCGGGCAGCTTGGCCGGCGCATTGCTTGAACCGCGCTCGATTTGCAGGCTCATCGACGATCCGCTGGGCTGCGGGCTGGCGACCGACTTGAAGTCGGGGCCTAGGACCACCTGCACGACCTGCCCGTAGCCGGAAACCCGCTGGACTTTCGCGTTGGCGAACGAGGATGCGACGGTGGCGGCGGCCTCTTCGTTGCCGGGCGAGAACAGCACGGTCGTCGCGTTCACCGAGCTCGGATAGTCGTCGGGCGACATCACGTTGAAGCCGTCCTGCTTGAGCTGGGTGGTGGCGGTGGCAGCCAGGCCGGTTTGCGTGGTCGCGTTGGAAACCCGCACCGTCACGCCGGTGGGCGAGGTGGTGGTGATCTGCTCGTGTTGCGCCTCGGGCGCCGGTGCGGGCGTCTTCTTGGTGGTCGGCGCCTTCGACGGGCCCTTCGTCGGAGCCGTGCTCAGATTCTGGGCGTTCTGGTCGTTCTCCTCGGGCAGCGGCTCGTCGTTGATGACCGCGTCGAACAGCGCTCGCACGTCGGCCATCCGCGGCGGCTCGTCACCGTTCTGGTCCGTCACACCGGTCGGCACGGTCACGAATGTGACGTGCCCGGCCGCCATGCCTTGCAACGACTGACCGAGTTGGATCAGGTCCTTGGACCGCACGTTGTCGACGACGGTGTCGCTGATGAACATGTTGACGACGTTGTTGAGCTTGTTGGGGTCGAGCAGCGTGTCCTCGGAGATCAACGACCGCAGCAGCGACGACAAGAACAGCTGCTGGCGCTTGATCCGGCCGTAATCACCATTGACCTCGGTGGTGACCTGGCGCGCCCGCACGTAATTCAAAGCGGTGGAGCCGTCGAGGACCTGGCGTCCACCGTGTTCGAGGACCGTGCCCAACTCGTAGTCGTGCAGCGGCGTGCTCGAGCAGACCTCGACGCCACCGAGGGCGTCGACCATCTTCGCGAAGCCGGAGAAGTCGACGGCGATGAAGCGGTTGATGTTCAAGCCGGACAGCTTCTGGATTTCCTTCACCAGGCATTTCGGGCCGCCGAAGGCGAACGCCGAGTTCAGTTTGGTCTCGGTGTAGACCATCTTCGGGCCGTAGGTCTTGGTCTTCGGGTCGTAGAGGGGCCCGTACTTGCCGGTTTCGGGGTTCCACGCTTCGCACTGCATCGGGGTGATCGCCAGGTCGCGGGGGAACGACACCGCCACCACGCGCTTACGGTTGGCCGGAATATTGACCAGCATGACCGTGTCCGAGCGTTCTCCGTCGGCGTCGTCGGTGGTTCCGGCGCCCATGTTGCCGTTGTCGCCCGACCGGGAGTCAAGGCCGACGATCAAGAAGTCCTCGTCGCCGTACTGCCCGCCCGGGTCACGGATATCGCTGGAGTCCTGGTCCAGCGCGCTGATCGTGTTCAGCCGGGCGTTTTTCGACGAACTCCACTGCCACGCCCCACCGGTCATGGCCAGGGCCAGCACCGCAGCCAGGGCGGCCGTCGACCGCGCGGCCACCAGCAGCGGTCGGCGCCGGCGTCCCGGTTCCTCGGCGCCGGCGTCGGGGGCCAGGTCCTCTGGGTCGTCGTCGTTCGGATAGTCGGCGGCCTCGAGGGCGCGAAGCTCGGCGACGGCGTCCATGGAGTAGGCCAGGTCGTCGATGACCTGCGTTTTCTGCAGCTCGATCGGCAGGCCCGGCTCGGCGCCGAACGGCTCGACCTCCGGATCCTCGGCAGCGGCACGATGGTGGACGGGGCGGCCGGGCGCGCCGATTTTGGCGATCAGATCGGCGACGCTGACGCCACCGCCGGTGTGGGATCCGCCCTGTTCGGGTTCTTCCTCGCGCGGCACGACGGGCTCGCTCGGGGCGTCGGGCTGCCAGCGGTGCAGGTTGTCGTCGGCGGGAGGCTCGAAGAATCGCTCCCAGGGAGCGGCGCCCAACGGCGCCGGGACCGCCGCGATCGGGCGGGCGTGCGCCCCGCCCGGGCCGCGCCGACCATTACGAGTGGCGTCGCTCTCGGCGTCACTCATGTCGTACCGGCCTCCGAAGCTCTGATGCAGACGTCAGCGTGTCCGTGCGTAGTGTCAGCGCAGCCCCGCATTGCGAGCGCTCCCGCTGGTGCCAACCACTTTTGTTGCCCTGGTGCAGCGGCACGGAACCCATCCGCCACCCAAACGCATGCAACAAAGCCCACATCGTACTGAGTTATTGGTCCAGACGCGATCTCGAGTTGTCGGCTCAGCCGCCGGAGTGCATGACGTCGGCGCCGGCCGGCACCGTGCAGTCGTCCGGGTCGGTCAGCCAACCTTCCGGCAGCACCACCCGTGCCGGTGAACCCTGCCGGCCGCGCGGGCCCGTCGCCTCATCCGGGAATTGCACGGTGCCATCCAGCCGGTCGAGCAGACAGTCCAGCTCGTCGAGCGTCTTGACCATCGCCAGGGCCCGGCGCAGCTCGGAGCCGGCCGGAAAGCCGTGCAGGTACCAGCCGATGTGCTTGCGGATGTCGCGCATGCCCTTCTCCTCGCCGAAGTGCGCGGCAAGCAGCTGCCCGTGCCGTCGAACGATATCGGCGACCTCGCCCAGCGTGGGCGGCTCGGGTGGCGGGCTGCCCGTGAACGCGGCCGACAGCTCGGCGAAAAGCCAGGGCCGGCCCAGGCAGCCGCGGCCGATGACGACGCCGTCGCAGCCCGTCGTGGCCATCATGGTCAGCGCATCACTGGCGTCATAGATGTCGCCGTTGCCGAGCACCGGGATCGTCCGCACCTGCTGCTTGAGCCGGGCGATCTCCTCCCAGTCGGCGGTGCCGGAGTAGCGCTGCGCCGCCGTGCGGGCATGCAGCGCGACCGCGGCGGCCCCTTCGGTTTCGGCGATGCGGCCTGCATCGAGGTGCGTGTGGTGTTCGTCGTCGATGCCGATGCGGAACTTGACGGTCACCGGTATCCGGGTGCCCTCGGTGCCGCGCACCGCCGCGGCGACGATCTGACCGAACAGCCGCCGCTTGTACGGCAGCGCCGACCCGCCGCCGCGCTTGGTCACCTTGGGCACCGGGCAGCCGAAATTCATGTCGATGTGATCGGCCAGGCCTTCGTCGGCGATCATCTTGGCGGCCACGTAGGTGGTCGCGGGGTCGACGGTGTAGAGCTGCAGCGAGCGCGGCGACTCGTCGGCGGCGAACGTCGTCATATGCATGGTGGCCGGATGACGCTCGACAAGCGCACGCGCCGTTACCATCTCGCAGACATAGAGCCCGCTGACGGTGCCGACCTTGGCTTGCTCGAGCTCACGGCACAGCGTCCGGAATGCGACGTTCGTTACGCCCGCCATCGGTGCCAGAACCACCGGGCTGGCGAGCGCGATGGAACCGATGCGCACCGCTTGGTTACCGCCGGCTCATCGTCAGCGTGCCCGAGGTCCGGTGCAGCTCGGCTGCGGTGACCTTCTTGCCGGTGCGGGCTTCGCGGTCGAGCTGGCGCTGCTTCGAGATCTCGAACTTCTCGCAGGTTTGCTCGAGTTCCTTGATCAGCAGCGCGAGGTCGTCGCGCATGGCGGCCGCCTCACCGGTGAAGTCCTCACGCTCGAAGATGCGCCATTTCTTCAGCACCGGCATGACCACGTCGTCGAGGTGGATGCGCGGGTCGTACACGCCGCCCACGGCGATGACGACGGCCTTGCGCCGGAACTCGGGCACCTGGTAGCCCGGCATCTGGAAGTTGCGCAGCACCTTGTGCAGCGACCTCATCGCCTGATTGGGCGCGGCCGCGAAACCGGCGTCGCTGACGTCGCGGTAGAAGATCATGTGCAGGTTCTCGTCGGCGGAGATCTTGGCCAGCAGCTGGTCGGCGATCGGCTCGTTGCAGGCCTTACCGGTGTTGCGGTGCGAAATCCGGGTCGCCAGCTCCTGGAACGTGACATAGATGACGGAGTCGAACAGGCTCTCGGCGAACAGATCGGCCCGAATCTGCTGGTTCTGGCCCGGGCTGAAGCCCCGGTTCACCACTTCGATGCGCAGCTTCTCCAGCTCGACCGGGTCGACCGCGCGGGTCACCACCAGGTAATCGCGCAGCGCGATACCGTGCCGGTTCTCCTCGGCGGTCCACCGGTTGACCCACTGGCCCCAGGCGCCGTCCATGCCGAAGTTCATCGCGATCTCGCGGTGATATGAGGGCAAGTTGTCTTCGGTCATCAGGTTCTGCACCATCGCCACCTGGGCGACGTCAGACAGCTGGGACTGACCGGGCTCCCAGTCCTGCCCACCGAGTGCGTAGTAGTTCTTGCCGTCCGACCACGGGATGTAGTCGTGCGGGTTCCAGTTCTTGTGCATGCTCTCGTGCCGATTCAGGTACGTCTCGACGAATGGCTCGAGCTCGTGCAGGAGCTGTAAGTCGGTCAGCGCGGCTGACATACGGCCTCCAGTTATCTGTGTCGATGGGTAGCAGTCAATATATCTGTGTACTTCAGTAGCATCAAGTTCCGGTCCGGCGCGGCATGTGACGGTTTGATGCCGGTTTCGAGTTGCCGCGGTTTACAGGTCTAGTTGTACGGCTTGCCGATGCGGCGCAATTGAAAACGCGTTATTGCGACTTGCCGAGCTCGCCGGCCGGGACGTAGGGCGCGGCCGTGATGTACAGCATGTTGATGCAATAGTCGATGAATTGCTTGCGGGTGGCGCCGAGCTGTCCGTGCAGGTAGGCGGTGAACAGGCTGGACAGCCCGCCGATCAGGCTGGTGGCGATCATCTTCTGCAGCACGGCGTCCCCGATGCGGGACAGCTTGCGTTGCAGCAGGTCGATGAAGTTGGGCATCCACTCGGCGCCGGAGCGGGTCAGAATCGGCTCCACGGTCGGCGCCAGCAACAGCACGCGTCCGCCGACCGGGTCGTCGACCATCAACTCGACGAATCGCTCGACCGCTTCGCGCGGGGTCGTCGCCGACGTCAGGGTGTTCATCGCGCGCGTGCAGACGTCGTCGTAGACCGCGCGCACGAATTCGTCACGGTCGGCGAAGCTTTCGTAGAAGTAGCGCTCGGTCAGCGCGGCCTCACGGCAGACCGCGCGCACGGTCAGCGCCGGCCCCTCCGGACTGCCGAGTAGCTGCACGCCGGCGCTGATGAGGTTGTCCCGGCGAAGCGCGAGGCGACTCTCCAAGGGGACGCCGGTCCAGCGTCCCCGTCGTTGACCCGTCTGCACATCGCTCCTAAGCTCTAAAGTGACAACGGTTGTAGTCAAAAATTCCAACGATACCTACAGGGAACCAATTGTGACTCAAGATACGTCCGCATCGCGCCCCCTGACCAGCGACGTAGCACGCAGCGACGTCGTCGGTGCCGTTGAGCAGTCGGTTTCGGCCGGGCCGGCCGACGCGTCCGACGGTGTCGCAGGTGGTTGCCCGGTGTCGCCGGCGGGGTACGACGCGCCGCCCGCACCGCTGGGACCCGACTCGCTGACCTGGCGATACTTCGGGGACTGGCGGGGAATGCTGCAGGGTCCGTGGGCGGGTTCGATGCAGAACATGCACCCGCAGCTAGGGGCGGCGGTCATCGATCACTCCACGTTCTTCCGCGAGCGCTGGCCGCGTCTGTTGCGTTCGTTGTATCCGATCGGGGGAGTCGTGTTCGACGGGGACCGCGCCCCGGGCACGGGTGCCGAGGTCCGCGACTACCACACCGACATCAAGGGCGTCGACGAACAGGGCCGCCGCTACCACGCGTTGAACCCCGACGTCTTCTACTGGGCGCACTCCACCTTCTTTATGGGCACCATCCATGTGGCCGAGCGATTCTGCGGCGGGATCACCGAGGAACAGAAGCGGCAGCTGTTCGACGAACACGTCGAGTGGTACCGGATGTACGGCATGAGCATGCGGCCGGTGCCGGCCTCCTGGGAGGAATTCCAGGTCTACTGGGACCACATGTGCCGCAACGTGCTGGAGAACAACTGGGCGGCCCGAGCCGTGCTCGATTTGACCGAGCTGCCGAAACCCCCGTTCGCGCAATGGATTCCGGATCTGTTGTGGGCCGCGCAACGCAATCTGTTGGCGCCCTTCTTCGTCTGGGTGACGGTCGGCTTGTACGACCCACCGGTGCGGGAGTTGATGGGCTATCGCTGGTCACGCCGCGACGAGTGGCTGCACCGGCGCTTCGGCGACCTCGTCCGAGGCGTGTTCGCCCTGGTGCCTCCCAGATTCCGCAAGCACCCGCGGGCACGGGCCGGCTTGGACCGCGCCAGTGGGCGGATCCCGCTCGATACGCCCCTGGTGCAGACACCGGCGCGCAACCTGCCGCCCGAAGACGAGCGCGGTAACCCAAAGCATTACTGCCCGACGGTCTCCTGAGCCAACCGGGCGCCGGTCGCGCTATTCGTGGCTGTGACCGTGAACGTCTTCCAGGCCCGCCTGATGCAGGTGCTGATGGGTGTGTTCGGTCCCGTCGGCGTGAGCGTGTGGGTGTTCGTGCTCGACGTGCTCGTGCTCGTGGCTCGTGTGCGCATGGGCGTGGGTCACGTCGCCGTGCTGGTGCTCGTGCGCATGCGGCGTGTCGTGGGTGTGCTGTTCGGTCATTGCGGTTCTCTCCTTTGTGAAATGCCTTGTGGTTGTTGCTCGCTCAGCGGCCGGCGCTGCGCTGCCGGCTGGGCGGGCGGGACGACTCGGCGACGGCCTTGAGCCCGCTGTCGCGTCGGTGGTGACCGGGCACCCCGGGGCCGGCGTGCTCGGCGTTGAAGACCGCGTCGATGACGAGCTGACGGACGTGGTCGTTTTCCAGGCTGTAGAAAATCGTCGTGCCCTCCCGGCGGGTGCGGACCAGGCGTGCCATCCGCAACTTCGCGAGGTGCTGGGAAACCGACGGCGCCGGCTTGCCCACGTGCTCGGCGAGTTCTTTCACCGACATCTCGTGGTCGGTCAACGACCAGAGCGCCTGCACGCGGGTGGCGTCGGCCAGCATCCGGAACACCTCGACCACCAGGTTGGCCTGGTCGTCGGGCAGTCGGCCTTTGCCATTATCTGCATGCATACGCAAATACTAGCGAAAGTCGATTCGGCTGCCAAGGGCGCGGATCAGGCCGACGGGACCACCGTCGACTGGCGGCCGCCGTTGCGCTCGTTCCAGAGCCGGTAGACCTGCACGGCGTCGTCTTTGGGCTCGTAGCGCATGGGCAGGCGTCGCTGGTCCCATTCCTTCGCGAATTCGTCGTAGAACGTGGACAACTCGAAGTACTTGCGGTCATCCAGGTAGTACTGCTCGTAGCTGTCCCGGGTGGTCAGGAACACGACTTCCTTGGGTGAGCAGTAGTACAGCGAGCCCAGGCACATCGGGCATGGATGGGCCAGCACGTAAATGGTGGCGTCGACGAGGTGCTCGGTGCCCAGCTTCATGCAGGCCTCGCGGATCGCCAGGATTTCCGCGTGGGCGGTGGGATCGTTCGTCTGGGCCACCTTGTTGGCGCTCTCGGCCAGCACCGCGCCGTCCTGGACGATGACGGTCGCGAACGGGCGGCCACCCTCGTCCACGTTTCGGCGAGCCAGGTCGATCGTCCGCTGGGCGAAATCGGACATGGGTCCTCCGGCGTAGAACGGGAGCAGATAACTCGGAGAGTAGTCCCGCCGCCGGAATGCGACCTTGTGATACTAACTAGATCGTCTATGTTTTTTCTGACCCGATTAAGGGGGCACCATGGCGCGCGCCGAACGTGATCGTTGGAACCTGGCGACGAGTGTCGGGGCGACGGCGACGATGGTGGCCGCTCAGCGGGCGCTGTCATCCGACGCGAAGTTGATCGACGACCCGTACGCCGCACCGCTGGTGCGCGCGGTAGGGATCGACGTCTACGTCCGGTTGGTGAACGGGGAAATCGCCGCCGGCGGGAACACGGAGTTCGACCCGCAGCGGATGGCGCAGGGGATGGCCTGCCGAACCCGGTTCTACGACCAATTCTTTCTGGACGCGACCCGCAGCGGCATCGGCCAGGCCGTGATCCTGGCGTCGGGCCTCGATTCCCGCGCCTACCGGCTGCCCTGGCCGCCGGGGACGGTCGTCTACGAGGTCGACATGCCAGAGGTGATCGAATTCAAGACGCTGACGCTGGGCGACCTGGGAGCCGAGCCGAGCGCCGAGCGGCGCACCGTCGCCATCGACCTGCGCGACGATTGGGCCTCGGCCCTGCAGGCTGCCGGATTCGATCCGCAGGCCCCGTCGGCATGGAGCGCCGAAGGCCTGGTGGTGTACCTGCCCGAGGAAGCTCAAGACGCGCTATTCGACAACATCACGACGCTGAGTGCCCCCGGCAGCCGTCTCGCCTTCGAATTCGTGCCTGACACTGCCGTTTTCGCCGACCCGCGGTGGCGCGCCCACCACGACCGGATGAGCGAACTCGGGTTCGAGCTCGACTTCAACGATCTCGTCTACCACGGTCAGCGCAGCCACATCGTCGACCACCTGAGCCAGCGCGGCTGGCAGACCAGCTCCCAGACCATTGCGGAGCTGCATGCGGCCAACGGGTTTGTCTACGCCGACGACGACGTCGCCGCGGCCTTCGCCGATGTCACCTACAGCAGCGCGGTGCTCGGGCAATGAGCCGTGATTCCGGCGCGCACGGCCGGGGCCGTGCGCTTTGTGGTGCCCCCACTAGGACTCGAACCTAGGACCTGCGGATTAAAAGTCCGTAGCTCTACCAACTGAGCTATAGGGGCCGCGGAGATTCAGGATACTTGGACCGAAAACGCGGCTCGTTTGAGGATTGGGCACACCGTGACCTAAGCTGACGTGGCTCCCAACGAAACCACGTTGCGAGTACCCCGGAGTGATTCGGTTCTGGCCCCCATCGTCTAGTGGCCTAGGACGCCGCCCTTTCACGGCGGTAGCACGGGTTCGAATCCCGTTGGGGGTACGCGACGCGGTGACGCGGAGCAGCAGCAAGGCCCTGTGGCGCAGTTGGTTAGCGCGCCGCCCTGTCACGGCGGAGGTCGCGGGTTCGAGTCCCGTCAGGGTCGCCAAGCGCGGCGAGGCAATCGCTGCCCTCCGGCCAGGTAGCTCAGTCGGTACGAGCGTCCGCCTGAAAAGCGGAAGGTCGGCGGTTCGATCCCGCCCCTGGCCACCAAGGATCTGCGAGTTGTCGGCGTACTGCCGCGTCAAACCACGTAGGGCGCAATCAGAGTGGTGGCACCCAACACCACCAACCCGATCAGGAACGCGACGATCGTGAAGCCCATCACCTGACGGACATTGAGTTTCGCGATCGCGAGCAGGGGCAGCAACCAGAAGGGCTGGATCATGTTCGCGACCCCTTCGCCGACGGCGACCGCCATGGACATCAACCCGAGGTAAGCCGGCGAGGTCTGGCCTACCGCGCGCGCCGAGTCGACCGCGATCGGGCCCTGCACGGCCCAGTGCCCGCCGCCGGACGGCACGAACAAGCTGATGATCAACGAGCCGATGAAGGTAAAAAACGGCAGCGTGTACTGCGTCGCGCCGCTCACCAGCCCGTGGGCCAGCAGCGTCTGCAGGGGCACTGCCTTGCCGCCGGCGTGCGAGGGCGCATAGCCGAGCAGAGCAACCAGACCGCCGTAGAGCGGGTACTGCAGCAGGAGCGGACCAGACACCTTCGCGGCGCCGGTGAATGCCCGGATGAACCGGATCGGCGTACGGTGCAGCAGCGCACTGGTGATCGTGAACAACATGATCATCGACGAGATGTTCAGCGCGAAACCGCTGAGGCAGAAGTAGGCAATGCCCGCGGCGAACACGAGGACATTGAGAATCCACTGGTTTTCCAGCCATTCGGCGAACGATCGCTTGCCCTCGGTCTTGACCCCGGACTGGCCCTCGTCCTCGAACACAGCGGGATGGGGCGCAAGGCTTTGCGTCGGCTGCATGCGCCAGATAGCCAGCGCGAGCAGCGCCAGCACGACGATCACCGACAGCCAGCTGTAAGGCTCGAAGATCGTCAGCTTGAGCGGCACCGTGGCGCCAGTCATCTTGTGGATCACGTTGATTGGGCTGCCGTCGTCCGTGTTCGCCAGCGCGATCGATGACGACAGTCCCTGCGTCCAGACAATGAAGCCCATGAACGCCGCGGCGATGAGGTAGCCGAAATGTGTGTCGGTGAAGCGCCTCGCGACCTGGCGGGCGATCAGCGCACCCGCGACCAACCCGAGCCCCCAGTTCAGCAGGGACAGTGCGGCGCTCAAGCCGAAACAGAGCAGGGCTCCCTGCACCTGGTTCCTCGGCTTGCCCGCGATGTAGACGATGGCCCGCTTGAGAACCGGCGCCTCGGCGAGCGTGTAACCGGTCACGAGGATCAAGACCATCTGAAAGGCAAAGGTAAAGATATTCTGCGATCCCCACACGCCCCCGTACCACGCCTTGAGCATGCCGCTCGCCGATGCGCCGCGCACCAAGAACGCAACCAGGGCGGCGACGATGACGGTGAGGATGACCGCGAACAGGTAGGGGTCGGGCATCAGCCGTTCGACATACCGGACACAGAGCGCGGTGAAGGCTTGGATGACGCCGCGGTGTCTGGGTTTACCGTCTTCTTCTGACGCGCTTGGCCGTTCGGCCTCGGGCTCGGGCGCCTCGGTTGCGGCCTTGGGTTCATCGCTCGTCGTCATCGACATGCCCTCGCGTTCTCAGTGCGTCGGCGTCGTCGTCGATCGGTACCGCGGCGGATTCGGCGGGGAGCTCTAGTGCCCGCGGGGTTCGTATCCGAAGCGCGCGCGTCGCCATCGCCCAGCGGCCATCGTTCGCAGATCGACCCCTTTGTTTCGTGTGGTCAGCCCGCGTTCGACCGCGCGCACTGGCTGATCCTAGTAAACCTTGCGCCGGGCCGCTTCTTTTGCGCTCGCTGCTGATCGACCGGGTGCCGCTGTGCCGGTGGATGCGCGGCCCGCGCCCGATGGCGCTCGGGATAGCTGTGGCGCTTTCCTTTCCAAGCCTGGCGGCACTAACCTGACCGGCACCAATTGTATTGCCAGCAAAGGAAACAAACCGCATAGTGCCCAAGCCGTCGGATACGCGGCGACGGTGATCACCGCACCGAAGAGCGGAGGTCCGGCTGCGGCGACCATTCGCTGAGTGGTGTTGTGCAGGCCCAGCGCGCGTCCACTCCAGAACGGCCCGGCGAACTCCGTGATCGCGGTGGCCTCCAGTCCATTGTCGAGCACCGCGGTTACCGATACTGCGACCATGAGTGGCACTGCGAGAAGTGAGGAAGTGTTATCCGTGAGGGCAAGCAGGAACAAGGCCAGGGTCGCGACGATGGCGATGGTGCGGACCGGGCGCATCCGCGAGCCGACCCGATCCGACCAGCGGCCCACCGCGATGCGGCCTAGCCCGCCGAGTAACTGAGAGACAGTGACTAGGCCGCCGGCCGCTGCGATCGACCAGTTGTGATGTTTGGTCAGCCAGACCAGCATGAAGGTCACGGTGATCGTCTGCGGCATCATCAGCAGACTCGCCACAAGGTGGATTCGCCACAGCACGAACGATTTACGATATGGGTTGGCCAATTCCTGCTCGGTGGCTGCCCGTCGAGATTTGCGTGGCGGATCGACTATTCCGATCGCACCGGCGACGGCCGCCACCGCGCATGCCAGGGCCGGGAACATCAGCCCCACGCGCGGGCCGCGCTCGGCCAGTTCTGGAATGACCAGCGCGCCCAACGCGATACCCAGCGGTTGGGCGGTCTGGCGGATGCCCATCGCCAGACCGCGTTGGTGCGGCGGGAACCATGCGGATACCAATCGGCCGCCGGCCGTGTTGCAGCTGGCGGCGGTCATGCCGCCGAGGAATAGGTAGGCGCCGACCAAAAGCAGTGAATGCGCCGACGCCGCGGCATAGGCCGCGGCGGCCGTCAGTGCAGAACCGACCGTCAGCACGATCCGCTCGCCGACTCGGTCGAGCACGTAGCCCCAAAGAACCAGCGTGACAACCATGCCCCAGCTCGGCATTGACGACAACAGGCCGGCCTCGCTCAGTGGAATCCCGCGGGCGCTCTCCAGTGAGGGGATCAAAAAGGCAATGCCGTTGATGAAGAGGAAGGAGCTCGCCGTTATTCCCAACGAGACGGCCATAATCGACCAGCGTCCGCCCGCTCCCAGTTGTGCCGTAATTTTCAGCTCCTTCGCCGCGGGGGCATCATGCGACGTCGTTGCGACAGAACGAAGTTCACCACTCGCGGAAATCGCCGCGCTTTCTTTGGCCGCCGGTACCCAGCGCCGGCGCTTCCACGGTGATCATCGCCAGCAACAACACCCCAATTCATGAAAAGGAGTAGGGGTATTGCCGTTTCGGCTGCAGTTGTCGCGGCGGGGAAATCGAGCAACCGAGCCGTCTGCGGTGGTTGGTGTCCCGCCGGGCTAGCTCGCGAACCGATATCAGTTGCGATATTGTCGGCGCTTCGCTGCTTGAACAGTCCCAGTATCCTCATTCCCACGGCACTCACCCGCCCGCGGGTGATCGGGAAACCACGGTGGGCCGGAGCTCGAATCGGGAAGCCGCATCACTCATCCCACGTCCGGCGGTATTCGCCATCGGTATGAAGGGCAGACCCGCCGGCGCACTGCTTGAAGGTTCAACTATCGGAGTGGAGTGCCAACTGGCACTGGGTAACTCGATGACAGCAGGGCTTGATACCGGTGCCGCTGCCCAGGCAAGCGGCACCGACAGCGCGCCGATCGAGAGCCCGCGGGCAACGCCCGTCGTCATCGCGGTGCCGCTGCCGCCGAGGCCCGACAATCCCAATCTCAGCGCTCGCGTCCCGGAGCCGACCGCGTGGGCGAGCTCCGATTTCACCGACATCGCGGCTGCCGCCGGCGCGCCAACCCCCTTCGACAACGACAGCGCGCTGTTGATGAAGTTGAGGGGATGCATGGCAATCTTTGCCGGTGTCTCCACCAGAGTGCTCAGCTTCGACATCGCCCCTGACAGTGCCGCGGGTGTGGAGGCTCCCGACGTCGATGCCGGCGTTGTGGCGAGTTCGCGCAGCGCTTGAGGAACCGTTGTGATCAATTGAGAGCCGGTCGACATCGCCTCCTGCGCCCGCAGCCCAACCGAGTCGCCCGCCGCGTGGCTGATGGCCGCGCCCTGTTCGGACATACCCGCCGGGTCGGTCGTAACCGGCGGCGAGAGAAACGGAGTCAGCACCGACGCGGCCGCCGAGGACGCGGCGTAGCCGTACATGGCTGCAGCATCTTGGGCCCACATCCGCTCGTATTCGGCTTCGGTGGTCGCGATGGCGGGGCCGTTTTGCCCGAGGACGTTGGTCGTGACCAGCAGCAGCAGTATTGCTCGATTTTCGGCAATCAGCGGCGGTGGCACCATCGCAGCGAACGCGGTCTCGTAGGCGTCAGCGGCTGCCTGGGCATGGTTAGCTGCCTGCAGAGCCTGACCGGCGGTGGTGCTCAGCCAGGTGACATACGGCGTCGCCGCCTCGGTCATCGCTGTCGAGGCACGACCAGCCCAGTGATAGGCGAGTGTCGAGATCACTGAACCGTATACGGTTGCCGCCAGGTACAGGTCCCCGGCCAGTGTGTCCCACGCCATCGCAGCGGCCAGTAGCGATCCCGCACCGGGGCCCGAATATATGCGTCCGGAGTTGATTTCTGGTGGTAATGCTCCGAAGTCCATCGCTATCCCTCTCCAATGGGCGCTGGGAGTTTGCGACGGATATCGGCTGTGGTTGTGCGAGTGGTGAGTTGAGGTACACGCGCGAACATGATCTTCCTCTGCAGGGCATGGGTGTACGGATGTGTGCCGGCGGCGGGTGGTAGCCGCGCCGCGGTGCAACTGATTCGGCCTACGCCGATTTGCGATTACGGCATTCGTGCTTGCGCATCAAGCGCCGCGACAAGAACCAGGACTTGATGCGATAAAGGTTCACCGGCCGGGTGCATGGCCGCATGAGGCGGCACCCAAAGCCTGACGCTGACCGATCAGAGTCGAGCGATGCAGAAGCGGGTCAAAAAATCATGACTACCAGGAGGATTGGCAGGCGCACGTGACTGGGGCGCACTGCGCGGAGTCAACAGGCCGGCCATGGAGGCCGGTGTCGGAAACGACCGATCCGGTGGTGCCGACCGCGACCAGTTCGGAGGCCGATCACGTTTTATCCCAGCACTTTTGAATGGCTTCTGATTCGTCGATGAAGGCCCATGGTCAGACCGACTTGTGGGTTCGCTAGGAGCGTCGACGTGGGCTCGGACGAGATCTGTCCCGGCCTGCGCCACCGTAACCTGTTGTTCGGGGCCCGGCGCGGCGAGCGCCGACCGTAGCGCCCAGCACCCTGTGAGGGCGCCAAAGAGGGCAAGGGCGGCAATGACCGCGACAGCTGATCGCCATGGTCGTGGTTTGCCTAAACCCCAGAGATTCACAGTGATTCACACGTTATCATCGACGACGGCTCTGCGAAGTGCGGCAAAGATTTGAAGATGATTAGAGGAATTCGGCAGCGCTGGCCCGGCGGTGAAGCCCAGCTAAGACCCCGCTCGCTGGAACTACCTGCGGCTTAGCGTCTGGCGGCACCGGGTGCGGATGAAGACGAGATTGACACCAGATGTCGCGACTATGAGCCACCGTTGGCCACTTCGTTGCAATCTCCAGCAACCGTGCGTCGGGTCCGCCCGGTGCGACCTGACGCCTGCCGCTACTTGAGCATGCTCCCGGCGTCGACGGTGACCGGAAGGCCTGTGATGTAACGCGATTCGTCGGAAGCCAGGAACAGCACCGCGTTGCTGATGTCCACCGGCTCGACCCAGCCGACCGGCAGCACGTGCATGAACTGTGCGGCTACCTTGAGGTCATCCGGGCCGGGGTTCTCCAGGTCCGGCCGGAACAGCTTCATAGTGCCCTCGTTCATGAACATCGGCGTGTTCACGTTGGTCGGGTGAACGGAGTTCACCCGGATGAAGTGCTGGCCGAGTTCGACTGCGAAGGTACGCATCAGCCCGACTACGCCGTGTTTGGCGGCGATGTAGTGACCGGTGTGCGGGTAGGCCTTGAGCCCACCTACCGAGCTGGTCAAAATGATCGATCCACCCTGGCCCTGGGAAATCAGGTGCGGCACACCGGCTTTCACTGTTTTCCAAACCCCCGAAAGGTTGACGTCGATCATATCTCGCCAGTCGTCTTCATTGGTCTTGTCGAGAGTCTGGCCACCGTTGCCGATCCCGGCGTTGGCGCAGATGATGTCGAGGCGGCCGAGTTGTTCGACTCCGCCGTCCACCGCCGCCTTCAGGGCGTCGTAGTCGCGCACGTCGACTTCGGCGGTCACGATGCGCCGGTTGAGCCCCTTGATGAGGTCGGCCGTCTCGGCCAGGTCATCCGGCGTCGAGGGTGGGATCTCGCTGCTGCTGCTGATTGGGGTGCAGATGTCGACGGCGATGATGTCGGCACCCTCCTGCGCCAGGCGCACCGCGTGACTGCGGCCCTGGCCCCGGGCCGCCCCGGTGATGAACGCAACCTTGCCCTCGACTCTTCCGCCCATGACTGCACCTCACTGATCCGGGAGGCCGGGATGACGACGGCCCGGCGCACCTTGGTTCGGTCGACTTCAATTATTTGTCGATCGATCAGGAAGGGTGGCACCATTTGGCCGCAGTGTCAACAGATGCCGGGACGGTCGCACGATTTGGTGCTGCGCGGCGGATGCAGCGCGGGGGTCGTCGCGGGAGCGGCGGCCGGCCCTAGCCGCTCGGTATCGGTCCGGTCGCGGGCGCCTTCAGGAGACTCATCTGGCGTTCGACGAACGCGCGCAACTCGTCGTGCCCCTGGGTGACGCCGACCGCGCTCTCGTTGCACAGGCTGCGCGCCACCTGCGCGATCAGCATCGAGATGGCCACCGGCGGGTACTCCTCGAGATCGACGTGGTTGGCGCGCAGCACCATCGTGACAGCCGCCGTCTCGATGTCGCGTACCCGTTCGGCGTAGGCCTTGAGTTCGGCGCCAATTGCCTTGCGGTGATTGGCCAATGCCATGAACTCGGCATTCAGTGTCGTCACCGCGGAATCGCTGTTCATCAACCACAGCGCTTGCAGCGGGTCGTCGTCGGCCAGCAGCGCGCGCATGCGTGCCAGCGCGGTCTCGGCGCCGGCGCGCAGCACCTCGACGAACAGATCGTCCATGGTCGGGAAGTAGTAATAAACCAGGGCCTGCTTGACGCCGGCCTCTGCGGCCACCCGCCGCGACGTGGCCGCGGCATAGCCCTCCTCGCGCATGATTCGAGCGGTGGCCTCGATCAGCTTGCCGCGCGCGCCCGCATCGGCGCCCCTCCTGTTTTGGCGGGTCGCCGCGGGGTTGGACGCGCCGGCCTTGCTTGACCGGCTCGCGCGATCCGTGGTAGGCATACCGCATCCTAGCAATTTGGTCGGTCGATCAGTTTTGTATGACGTAAGCCGCAGTCAGCCGGGACGGAGGGGACGATGACGACCGCCGTGGCCGCCTGCCCACGCCAGGCCATCAGCGTGATCGCCGGGGGACGCGTGATGCGCCCTTTTGTAGGCCAGGAAAAGGAATCGAACTCATGACTGAACTCGCCGACGTCGACTACTTCACCGACGCGGACATCGCGCAAGATCCCTATGCCTACTGGGATTACCTGCGCGGCCAGGGCCCGGTGTTCCGGGAGCCGCATTACGGGGTCGTGGCCGTCACCGGTTACCAGGAGGTCCAGGCCGCATTCAAAGACGTTGCTTCGTTCTCCGCGGTCAACGCGATCGGCGGGCCGTTCCCGCCGCTGCCGTTCACCCCGGAAGGGGACGACATCAGCGACCAGATCGAAGCGCATCGCCACGAGTTCCCGATCTTCGAGCACATGGTCGTCATGGATCCGCCCGAACACGAAAAGGCGCGTTCCCTGCTCGGGCGGCTGCTGACGCCGCGTCGCCTGCGGGAGAACAAGGACTACATCTGGCGATTGGCGGACCGGCAATTCGACGAGTTCATCGCCAACGGTCAGTGCGAGTTCCTCGGCGAGTACGCCAAGCCGTTCGCGACGCTGGCGATCGCCGATCTGCTCGGGGTTCCCGACGAGGATCGTTCCGAGATTCGCCGCAATCTCGGGGCCGGTAATGCGCCGGGCGCCAGGGTGGGCGCGCTCGATCACGAACCGGTGGGCAGCAACCCGTTGCAGTACCTCGATGGCCTGTTCAGCGCCTACATCGCCGATCGGCGGGAACGCCCCCGCGAGGACGTGCTGACCGGCCTGGCCACCGCCACGTACCCCGACGGCTCGACCCCACCGCTTTTGGAGGTCGTGCGGCCGGCCACCTTCTTGTTCGCAGCCGGCCAGGAGACCGTGACCAAGCTGTTGAGCGCCGCGGTGCAGGTCCTCGGTGACCAACCCGAGCTTCAGGCGCGGCTGCGAGCCGACCGAAGCCTGATTGGCTCATTCATCGAAGAGGCGCTGCGCATGCAGAGCCCGACCAAGGTCGACTTCCGGCTGGCGCGCAAGACCACCACCCTGGGCGGAGTGCACATCCCGGCCGGCACGGTCATCATGCTGTGCCTGGGAGCGGCCAACCGTGACCCCCGAAAATTCGATAATCCCGACGAATTCCAGGTTGACCGGAAGAACGTCCGCGAGCACATCGCGTTCGGCCGCGGAATCCACACCTGCGCGGGCGCACCGCTGGCGCGGGTGGAAGGCCAGGTCACCATCAACCGCCTCCTGGACCGAACGCGCGACATCCGGATCAGTGAGGCCAAGCACGGCGTGGCGCCCAACCGCGACTACCGCTACGAGTCCACGTTCTTGCTGCGCGGGCTCAAGGAGTTGCACCTCGAGTTCAGCCAGGCCGACTGACGAGCGTTACTCTTGCGCCGCAAGGCGTTTCACTTGTTGGTAGTAGATTTGGTAGTAGATGATGTTATACCTCGGCGGGATATAGCGCTGGTCGTTGGCTAGTAGCCGGAAGCCCGTTCACATTGTTGTTGTGCGGCCCGCAGGATCGCCTCTGCGGCAATAAATGCGGGTTTGGCGCGGTCGGCAGCCTCGACGGGCAGGTCCGCGGCGCAACGCAGCACCATCAGGGCCAACGCACTGTGGGTCGCGTAAGAGACGATCAGCAGATTCGCGCAACCATGTGCGCCGCTCACCGTCATGACGTGCTGGCGCTTGCCTTCCCACCCCGGCCAGTTGAAATCGGGTGGTCGCTGCAGCGATGACCAGTTCACACTGATGGAAGTGACATCCCCGAGCAACGGAGTCAAGACCGCAACGAGCTCGGGTAATTCATTGGTGATGCGATCTGCACGCGGCCACCACGCGCCGTCGATATCGCGGCCGAGGTGGCGAGCAACCGATAGCCGGATGGGAGTGGCCTGGCGCCGGGTCCTGGCCGCGTAGCTCATCGGAAGTACCGCAGTTGGCAATTCGCGCACCTATTCACGAAGGTGCAGTCATCCGCAGAATTTGTCGGATTTTTCCGGCGTTGGGTGATGGCCGGGATTGCATGATCCACGGGCGGTTCCTTCGCGCTCGGCGTCGTCGAGCCCGCGGGTGCGGGATCAACGGAGGAATCACATTGCCCGGGTGTATCGTCCGCGCCGACTGCGCGGTGGACCACCGCTGACAACGAACGGCTCGTCTTTTACGCTACGCCACCAACGGCCCGCCCGGGGGGTCGGGTGGCCAGCGACAGCGCGCAAGCACGGCACGGCTTGGCCGACGGCGTCTGGGAAATTCGCCCGGTAGCTGAAGCTTGTCATTGCCACCGCAACAAACCTCTTGCGGTGCAAGGGATGAGGAGACGATGCTTGTCATCTGCTCTTGGAGCGGGATGACGGGTAGGGTGGTGGCAACGGCGAGGACGGATTACATGGCAATAGCGAACTGGTGCGACGCGGTTGAGATCCACCCATCGCAGATCCGGGTCGGTGACATCATAGGCACGCGGCGTCCCACCGAATTGCGTCTGACGGTCAAGATGATCAGTGGTCCGCAGAGTGGTCCGCCCCAGTGGACGTTTTTCAGTCGAGACGATAACGGTCAGCAGCGAACCGATACGTTCGGAGAAGGCGAATTGGTCCGCAGGTACGCCAAAGCATCCTGACGTCCAAGCACTTCAACGCCCATCAGGGACGCAATTTGTACGACGTACAGCCTCTGTATCGGGCCGATCGGAAAACGTCGGGTGCTCGACCGGTTTCTCAGAGGTTTCGCCCGAAGCGACATACTTCGGTGCCTCGGGGTGGGAAAACAGGTTCGACTGGTCCATGGGCTGTCCTTCCGGATGAAGAGTTCGGCCGATACGTATTGTTACCTGGCGTCGGACGACGATCGAATCGCACGGCGGTCTCATTCGTGATTCGTTCGCGATTCGCGGTGAGTGACCGCTAGAGCGCGGATCCCTCCACTCTACAGGCCGCCGGCGCCGTGCATGCCGCACTCAGGTGAGCTGCTGCGGTGGCGACCTTTCTGCATCCAAGGGGGCGGCTCCGTCACGGCCTGGGCGCGCTAGTTCCGCCGGTCACACACGTGGACGCCGTCCCGACTCGCTGATAAATGAATCAGCAAGCGACGCAACTATTTTCCAAATATGGTCGGCCTCGTGCTACCCTGAGTCCGCATGGATGTGTTTGGTACATCCGCATTTGATGAGAGAAGTAAGTAAATGACACAGGGAACTGTGAAATGGTTCAACGGTGAAAAGGGCTTCGGCTTCATCACCCCTGACGACGGCACGAAGGACCTCTTCGTCCACTACTCCGAGATCCAGGGCAACGGCTATCGCTCGCTCGATGAGAACCAGCGTGTTCAGTTCGAGGTTGAGCAAGGAGCCAAGGGACCCCAGGCAGTAGGAGTCAGTAGCGTCTAAGAACCTCACATACATCACGGTGGGCTGGTGCGGTTGCTCCGCACCAGCCCACTGGTATTTTCGAACGTTCCCAGCTTTCGGAAGCCGCTGCCCCGTCGGCTGCGACATCATCTAGTGCTTCACCCGATCCGGACCGACCAATCGGGATAATGACCGGATGCGTCTCGCGTGTGTGCTGCTATTGACGATGGCGCTGGCGCTTGCCTGGGTGAGCGGACCACTCACCGCCCAGGCAGGCCCTGACGTGCCGCCGGTCAGCGACGCCGCGCGTGCGGCCGGCTTCGTGGACATCCGTGCCGTCGTTCCCGACGCGGTGCTCGATCTGCGCTACGCGACCGCCAACAACTTCACCCACACGCAGCTCTATCCCTCCGACGCCAGATGCCTTGTGCACCAATCGATGACGCCCGGCCTGGCCGCCGCGGCCGGCGCGTTACGCCCGCAGGGCCATCTGCTGGTGTTTTGGGACTGCTATCGGCCGCACGACGTTCAGGTCAAGATGTTCAACCTGGTCCCCGACCCCGCGTGGGTGGCCCGTCCGGGTCCGTACGCGCGCAGCCATGAGTCGGGGCGTTCGGTCGACGTGACCTTCACGACGCCGCAGCAGCCGTGCCCGTCCGGGCAGCACGCGGGTGGGCTCTGTCTGGCCGACATGGGCACCGATTTCGACGACTTCACCTCTCGGGCAACTGCTTTCAATACCCAGGGCATCAGCCCCGACGCGGTCGCGAACCGGGCTGCGCTGCGTTCGGCCATGAACTACGGCGGCTTGAAGGTGTATTCGGGGGAGTGGTGGCATTTCGACGGCCCGGGGGCCGGCATCGACCAACCGATTCTCAACGTTCCCGTCGACTGAGGCATCCCATATTATGAGACGGTAATTTCATATCGTGGCTGCGGCGCGTAAGCTGCCAGACGAGACGCGGTAGGCAAGGGGTCACAGTGGACGACGAACTTCGAGCGGCCTACACGCACGGCCACCACGAGTCGGTGTTGCGTTCTCATCAGCGACGCACCGCCGAGGACTCCGCGGCATACCTGCTGCCGCACCTGAAGCCGGGGCTGTCCGTGCTCGACGTCGGGTGCGGACCCGGCACCATCACCGCCGACCTGGCCGCCCTCGTCGCGCCCGGGGCGGTCACCGCCGTCGACCAGGTCGACGACGTGCTCGATGTTGCCCGCGCCGAAGTCGAGCGGCGCACTCTGTCCAACGTCTCGTTCGCGACCGCCGACGTGCACCACCTCGAATTCCCCGACAGCACTTTCGATGTCGTGCACGCCCATCAGGTGCTACAGCACGTCGCCGATCCGGTCGCAGCCCTGCGGGAGATGCGGCGAGTGCGCGCGCCGGACGGCATCGTGGCGGCCCGCGACGCCGATTACTCGGGGTTCGTCTGGTACCCCGAAGTGCCGGCACTCGACCTGTGGCGAGACCTCTACCAGCGCGTCGCGCGCGCCAACCGCGGCGAACCGGATGCGGGCCGGCGATTGCTGTCGTGGGCGCAGCAGGCGGGATTCGGCGACATCACACCCACGGGCAGCCTGTGGTGCTATGCCACGCCCGCGACGCGCGATTGGTGGGGCGGAATGTGGGCCGACCGAATTCTGCACTCCACCGTGGCCCGCGACCTGGTGAGCCTCGATCTGGCGACGACCGCGCAGCTCGAGGAGATCTCGGCCGCGTGGCGGGAATGGGCCGCCGCCCCGGATGGCTGGATCGCCATCCCGCACGGCGAAATCATCTGCCGCGCATAGACGCTCAGTCGAGAAACAGGTCCGGAATCGGTTGGTCGCCGCCGCCGTACCGGGACAGGTCCTCGACACCGGCAGACCGCAGAACATCGGCGTCGATGTAGCAGTTGCCGGTCGCTTCCCGGCTGGGGCGAGAGATGATCTCGACCGCCGCGTCGGCCATGATCTCGGGGCTGCGCGACGACTCGGCCAGCTTGTCCCCGTCGGCCATGTTCGCCACCGCCGCGGTGGCGATATACGTCTGCGGCCACAGGCAATTCACCCCGATGCCGACTCTCCCGGGTTGGAAGGCGAATTCCACCGCCCAGCCCAGCGACAGCAGCGTCATGCCGTATTTGGACAGGGTGTAGGCCGGGTGCTCGCCCAGCCAGCGGGGGTTCATGTTCACCGGTGGCGAGATGGTGAGCACGTGCGGGTTGGCGGATTTCTCCAGGTGCGGCACGCACGCCTTGGTCAGCAGGAAGGTGCCGCGCAGGTTGATCTCCTGCATCAGGTCGTACTTCTTGGCCGACAACTTGGCGGTCGGTTCCACCGCGATGGCGCTGGCGTTGTTGACGCAGACGTCGACGCCGCCGAACCGTTGCACCGCCGCATCGACCACGCGTTGCACGTCCTCTTCGCGACGGACGTCGCCGACGACCGCCAGCGCCTTGCCGCCGGCGGCCTCGACTTCGGCCGCGGCGGTGTGCACGGTCCCGGGAAGGCGGGGATGCGGGGTGTCGGTCTTGGCCAGGAGCACCACGTTGGCGCCCTGCCTGGCCGCACCGATTCCGATCGCGAGCCCGATCCCGCGGCTGCCACCGGAGATGACGACGGTGCGATCGACGAGCAAACCGTTGGGCACGGAGCCTCCTTTTACCTGGTCAAGCACGTGGTATTGGCATTCTCTTTTTTTGCAAGTACGTTATTCACCGATGGATAATACGGCCCACACTCCGTCTGGTATCCCGCTGCAGCCCGTATACGGGCCGGCGGATGTAAGCGCAGAGCCTCCGCAACCGGGGGAGTTCCCCTTCACCAGGGGTAACTTCGCGTCCGGCTACCGCGGCAAGCTCTGGACCTTCCGCCAGTACTCGGGATTCGGCACCGCCGAGGAATCCAACCGCCGTTATCGCTACCTGCTGGAGCAGGGCGGGACGGGCCTTTCGGTGGCGCTCGACCTGCCCACGCAGTGCGGATACGACTCCGATGACCCCGAGTTCGGCGAGGAGGTCGGCCGGGTCGGCGTCGCTGTGGACACCCTGGCCGACTTCGAGATCCTGTTCGACGGCATCCCGTTGGACAAGCTCAGCACGAGCATGACGATCAACGGGACGGCGGCGATCCTGCTGGCGTTCTACGTCGCCGCCGCCGAGAAGAAGGGGATCCCGCGGGAGAAGCTCACCGGGACCATCCAGAACGACATCCTCAAGGAGTACGCCTCGCGCGGTACCTGGATATGGCCGCCGGAGCCGTCGCTACGACTGATCGCCGACACCATCGAATTCTGCGCGGCCGAGGTTCCCCGGTTCAACGCGATATCGGTGGCCGGCGCGCACTTCCGCGATGCGGGGGCCAACGCGGTGCAGGAGATGGCGTTCACCCTGGCCGACGGGGTGACGTATTGCGACACCGTGGTCGAGCGCGGTCGGATGACGATCGACCAGTTCGCGCCGCAGATCTCGTTCTTCTTCTACACCCACGGGGATTTCTTCGAAGAGATCGCCAAATACCGTGCGGGACGCCGGCGTTGGGCGACGATCGTGCAGGAGCGTTACGGGGCGACGACGGCGAAGGCTGCGATGTTCCGCTTCGGCTGCGTCTGTGGTGGCGCGTCGCTGTACGCGCCGCAGGCCCACAACAACATCGTCCGGGTGGCCTACGAGGCGATGGCCGCGGTGCTGGGCGGCGTGCAGTCGATGTTCACGGCGGCCTGGGACGAGCCGTTCGCGCTGCCGACCGAGGAAACCACCACACTGGCCCTGCGCACGCAGCAGATCTTGGCGCACGAAACCGGCGTCGCCAGCGTCGCCGACCCGCTCGGCGGCTCCTACTTCGTGGAGGCGCTGACCGATGCGACCGAGGAGCGCATCATCGAGATCATGTCCGACCTCGAGCGGCATGGTGGAATGGTGCAGGCCATCGAGGACGGTTACCTGCAGGGCCTGATCGCCGACGAAGCCTTCAACATGCATCGCGACGTTGAAGCCGGCACCCGGCCCGTCGTCGGGGTCAACCGGTTCGTGACCGAGGAGCTGGCGCACGATGTCGTCACCTATGAACTCGATGCCGAAGGACGTGATCTGCAGCTCAAGCGGCTGTCCAAGGTCAAGGCCGAAAGGGATTCGGCCGCAGTGAAATCCACGTTGGCTGCGCTGTCGCGGTCAGCCGAGGGAGACGACAATCTGATGCACAAGCTGATCGACTGCGCCAACGCGTACTGCACGGTCGGGGAAATGGTCTCCGCGCTCAAGGCGGTATGGGGCGAATTCCAGCAACCGGTGGTGTTCTAGATGGCCGTCCGCGTTCTCGTTGCCAAACCCGGCTTGGACGGGCATGACCGCGGCGCGAAGATCGTCGCCCGCACCCTGCGCGACGCCGGGTTCGAGGTCATCTACACCGGCATCCGCCAGCGCATCGAGGACATCGCCTCGATCGCCGTCCAGGAGGACGTGGCGGTGGTGGGGTTGAGCATCCTGTCGGGTGCCCACCTGGCCCTCACCGCGCGCACCGTGGAGGCGCTGCGCGCCGCGGATGCCGCCGACATCGCTGTCGTCGTCGGGGGCACCATCCCGCACGCCGATGTTCCCAAGCTGCTCTCCGCCGGCGCCGCAGCGGTATTCCCCACCGGGACACCGTTGGACAACCTGGTGCGCGACATCCGCGCGCTGACCGGAACTTCCGACCCAGTCACGGAGGAATCATGCGCGTCGGAGTAATGATCGGCGCCGAGCGTGGCGACATGGCCCGCAAGGTCGACAGACTGACCTCCGATATCGAATGGGCCGAATCCGCGGGCCTGGACACGGCGTGGATGCCACAGGTGCCCAACGACTTCGACTGCCTGACCATGGTGTCGCTGATGGCCGCCCACAGCTCGCGCATCGAGTTGGGTACCGCCGTGGTGCCGCTGCAGGCCCAGCACCCGATCGCCCTTGCCCGCCAGGCGCTCTCGACGCATGCGGTGGCCGGTGGGCGGCTGGCGCTTGGCGTCGGGCCGTCGCACCATTGGATCATCCGGGACATGCTCGGCCTGCCGTACGAGAAGCCGGCCGCCTACACCCGCGATTACCTGCAGGTGCTCAGCGCCGCCGTCGCTGGGCCGGGATCGGTTGACGTCGAGAACGATTCGTTCAAGGTGCACAATCCGTTGGCGATCGGGGCCGACACCCCGATGCCGGTGCTGGTCGCCGCGCTGGGACCGGTGATGCTGCAGATCGCCGGTGAACTCGCCGACGGCACCGTTTTGTGGATGGCCGACGAGCGCGCGATCGGCGATCACATCGCGCCGAAGATCACCAAGGCCGCCGCCGACGCCGGGCGGCCCGCACCGCGGATCGTCGCGGGAATCCCGGTATGCCTATGTGCCCCTGGGCAAGTCGATGAGGCCAAGGAGCGGGCCAACCGCATCCTGGGCGAGGCCGAGGTGTCGCCCAACTACCAGCGCCTGCTCGACCGCGGCGACGCCCGCGATGTCGGTGATCTGTGCGCCGCCGGCGACGAGGAGGCGATCCTGGCCCGGATGCGCCGATTCGCCGACGCCGGCGTGACGGATTTGTCGGTGCGGCTGCTGCCGATTGGCGACAACCGCGACGAGCTGGTCGCATCCAAGCGCCGCACCCGCGAAATGATCGCCTCACTGGCCGCGGAATTGCGTTGACCGCGGACAACACCGGGCCGCTGGCCGGGGTACGCATCCTCGAGGTCGGCACCATGCTGGCCGGTCCGTATGCGACCATGCTGCTCGCCGATCTCGGTGCCGAGGTCACCAAGATCGAACCCGCCGGCGGCGAGATCTCCCGCAGCGTCGGCGCCACCTACTTCGCCAGCCTCAACCGCAACAAGTCCAGCATCACACTGGACCTGAATTCCGATGCGGGACAGCAGCGATTGGGCGAACTGGTCGCCGAATCGCACGCGCTGCTGGTGAACCTGAAGCCGTCCGCCATCCGCCGGCTGGGCCTGACCTACGACGAGTTACGCCGGCACAACGAGAAGATCGTCTGCGTGGCGATCACCGGCTTCGGCCTCTACGGCGGCGACGATCCGGCCTTCGACTACGTGGTGCAGGCGGGCGTCGGCACCGCCGCCCTGACCGGTGACCCGGACGGACCACCGACGCTGCCCGGCTACTCCTCGGCGGACAACTCCACCGGAATGACCGCGGCGCTGGGGTTGTTGGCCAAGATCATCTCCGGAACCGGCGGCCAGGTGGATGTGTCGCTGCGCGACGTCATGCTGTCCCAGCTGAACTACCACGCGTCCGCCTACCTCAACAGCGGGGTAGAACCGCAGCGCCGCCCCTACGGCGCCCACTCCTATTACGTTCCGGCGCAGCTCTTTCCGACGGCCGACGGATATCTGGCGCTGTTCATCACGCACGACGGATTCTGGAAGTCGTTTGCCGCTGAAGCGGGGATCGGGGGCTTCGAGACGATGGCCGAGCGAGTCGCCCGCCGCGACGAGGTGCTGACCATCGTCACCGCGATGCTGGCCACCGACAGCGCCGTCGGCTGGGAACGACGACTGCGCCCGCTTGGCGTTCCGGCGGCGGCCGTCCGAACCATGCCCGAGGCGCTCGAGGCGACCCCGGAGGTGATCGTCACAGCGGGCGAATTCCGGTTGGTCGGGAGCCCGATCCACGTCTCCGGATATGAGCCCGAGTACCGGCCCCCGCCGGAGCTTCCCCAGTAGCGCGTTGCTCAGGCCGGCGCAGGCCCGGTGAGGACAGCCTCCGCGATCTTGCGGAAGGCCGCCAGCAGGCGGCTGCGATCCCCAGCGCGACAAGCCAATACGACATGGCTGGGTTCGACACCTTCCAACGGCACCGTGGTGATATCCGGCCGCACACCGTTGCCGTGAACGCCCGCCGTGATCGCCACGGCTTGCCCCGAGGCGATGAGTTCGAACTTGTCCTCCAGCGCATCGATGAACGGGCCATCGGGTGCCCGGCGACCATCGGGTCGCGGATCGATGCGCCAGAAGGCGCTCCAGGCCGGATCCGAATGCCGCACCCGCGGCATGGGTTCGTCGGCGATGTCGTCGAGGGTGACCGATTCCCTGCCGGCCAGGCGATGGTCGACGGGTATCGCCAGCACCCGCGGCTCGTCGTACAGGATCGTCACGTGCAGCCCTTCGGTCGGAAACGGCAGCCGGGTCACCACCGCGTCCACCCGATGGCCGAGCAACGCATCGAGCGCCTGGTCCCAATCCAAATGCGTGACTTGGACATCGGCTTCGGGATGCGCGCGGCGCATCTCGCGCACCGCGGGCGTGACGATCATGCCCATCGTGTACCCGATGGTGATCCGGCTGGGCTGCGCGGCCGCTCGCGCCTGCGCGGTGGCTTGGGCGGCCGAACGCAGCAGCGCATTGGCCCGGGGCAGAAACACCTCGCCCGCCTCCGTGAGCCGGGTGCCCTGCGGGGTGCGGTCCAACAGGCGGACGCCGAGTTGCTGCTCGAGCCGGCGGATCTGGCGGCTCAACGACGGCTGCGCGACGCGCAGTGCTGAGGCGGCCCGGCCGAAGTGCCGGTGCTCGGCGACGACGACGAAGTAACCCACCAGCCGCAGGTCAAGGTCCACCACCGGCGATGCCGAGTCCGTCATGCGCTCAGTGTAATCAGAGCCCGGTCGCTTTATGCCTCAGAACCCGGTGTGAACTGCCGTGATGCCTGAATTGCATCGCGTCATATGAAACAGGGCTTGGACAAGGCTTTCACCCCGCCATTGACTTATGGCATACATCCCACGGGACCCAGAAGGGAACTTTCATGCACGTCTTTGTCACTGGCGCGACCGGTCACATCGGCTCCGCCGTTGTCACCGAACTCCTCGACGCCGGGCACCAGGTCACCGGTTTGGCGCGGTCGGACGTGGGCGCCGCCGCCCTGCAAGCCGCGGGAGCAACAGCGCGCCGGGGAGATCTCGACGACCTCGACGGCCTGCGCGACGCGGCGGCGGCGTCCGACGGCGTCATCCACCTCGCGTTCAAGCATGACTTCGACGACTTCGCGGGAGCTGCCGAGACGGACCTGCGCGCTGTCCGCGCCATCGGGGAAGCACTCGTCGGTTCCGATCGGCCATTCGTCAGCACGTCGGGAACGCTGCTGCTCTCGCTCCTGGGTCAGGGCGGTGTCGCCACCGAACAGGACACGGCGCCCGGCGGCCCACGGGTTGACTCCGAAAACGCGGTGATCGCGCTCGGCGAGCGCGGGGTTCGGTCGTCGGTGATCCGCCTTGCGCCGCTGGTGCACAGCGATTTCGATCACCATGGCTTCGCCCACCACCTGATCAACGTCGCCCGCGATACCGGCGTATCCGGCTACATCGGCGATGGCGCCAACCGCTGGCCCGGTGTGCACACGCTCGACGCCGCGCGCCTGTACCGGCTGGCCCTCGAAAAATCGCCTGCTGGAACGCGTCTGCACGGCGTCGCCGATGAGGGAGTGCCGTTCCGGGACATCGCCGCCGTCATCGGTCGCCACCTGAACGTGCCGACGTCGAGCATCGCCGCCGAAAACGCCGGCCACTTCGGCTTTCTCGCGCTCTTCGCGTCGCTGGACAATCCGACGTCAAATGCCTTGACGCAGAAAGTCCTCGACTGGCACCCGGAACGCCCCGGGCTGCTCGAGGACCTCGATGCCGGCCACTACTTCGGCGAGTGAGCGACGCCATGGCTGACACAGTGGTCACTACGGTCCGAAAGACGCTGGGGCCGGTGGGCGTATGCCTGCCGGTCTCGTTCACCGGCACACCACCGGCCGACCTGTTGCGCGAGGCCGCGTGCCGCCTGGAAGACGCCGGGTACGGCGCGGTCTGGACCAACGAGGTCATCGGCAAGGACGCCTTGGTGCAGCTCGCCGTTTTGTTGGCCGCGACCAAACGATTGGCTCTTGGCACCTGCGTCGCCAACATCTGGGCCCGGCCGGCCCAGACGATGCACGCCGCGGCCGCCCAACTGGCCCAGGCGTATCCGGGCAGGCTTGCGCTCGGCATCGGGGTCGGCTATCCGGAGCAGGCGGCCAGCGTCGGGCGCGAATTCGGCAGCCCGCTGACGACGATGCGCGACTATCTGGAAGCGATGGACGGCCCGACGTGGCCGCCGGCACCGGATGCGCCGTATCCGCGGATCGTCGCCGCCAACGGGCCGAGAATGCTTGCGCTGGCCGGTGAAAAAGCCGACGGGGCGTTTCCCGCCGGGCTGCCGCCGGAGTTCACCGCCGAGGCCCGCGCGGCGTTGGGGCCGGACAAGGTCGTGGTCGTTGGCCTGTCCATGGCGAGCGACATCCAGGCCGCGCGCGAGGCGGTGTCGGCCAGACTCGGCGTGCCGTCTTATGCGTCGAGGCTGGTGGAGCTGGGCTACTCGGCGAGTGACATCGACGAGGTGAGCGATCGGTTGGTCAATGCGCTTGTCGCGCATGGCGATCCGGCGGATGTCGCGGCCAAGCTGGGCGAGCACCTGGCGGCGGGCGCGGATCACGTCGTGCTGCTTCCGTCTATCGGCGGTGAATTTGACGCCGCCATCGACCAATTCCACCAACTTGGGCGGGCGGTAGCCGAACTCAAAGACGTTGCCTGATGCGTGCTCCAAGTCCTTGTACCTGAGATAGCTGCCTGTTATAGGGTGCAACGATGGATCAGCAGCGGGTCGCCGATGAACTCGAAATCGCCGCGCTACTCAACAAATACGCCCGCGCCGTCGACGCCAAGGACTGGGACCTGTACCGGTCGGTCTTCACCGACGATGCGCATATCGACTATTCATCGGCGGGTGCCGCGGCGGGCCCGCGCGACGAGGTGGCCACGTGGTTGGAACAAGGCTTCGGCGCCATCCCGATGTCGATGCACTACATCACCAACGTGGAGATCCTGGATCTCGACGGAGATGTCGCGACGGTGCGCGCCATGTTCTACAACCCGATGCAGTTGCCGGGCATGGCGGAGCTGAGTTACTGCGGGGGCTACTACCACCACGAGCTGACCCGCACGGCCGACGGCTGGCGCAGCCGTAGCCTGCGCGAGGAGAACGTCTGGTTCGTCAACCCGCCAGCGGGCTGACCCGGCCGGGCTACGTCAGCTGCTTTTCCTGGTAGCGACGCGCCCATTCGGCACGCGATCGGATCGACACGTCCACGTCAATTCCCTTGGCGCGCAAGGCCTTGACATTCGCCTGCTCGCGTGGGGTCCGGGCGAACGGGTCCCAGCCGAAGAACCGGCAGGCGTTGCCCCAGGTGATTTTGTTGATGTCGGAATCGTCGGCGCCGGCGGCGTTCAGCTCGGCGAGCACCTGCTCGGGCGCGTCCGGCCAGAAGCAGTCCGAATGCGGGTAGTCGCACTCCCAGGCGATGATGTCGATGCCGATCTCGTGGCGCAGCTTCAGCGACGTCTTGTCGGTGACGTAGCAGGCCAGCGAGTGCTCACGAAAGACATCACTGGGCAGCTTGTGGCCGAAGTCGCGACGCAGCCATTTCTGGTTGGTGTAGTGCCGGTCGCTGCGGTCCAGGTAGAACGGAATCCAACCGATACCGCCTTCGGAGAAGGCGAATTTCAGGTCGGGATAGTTGCGCATCGCGGGGCCCCACAGCAGATCCTGGGCGCACATCGCCGACACCTGGGTGGCCAGAATGATCAGGTTGTCGATCGGCGCGTTGGGCGCCATGCTGATCGCCCCGAAGCCGGTGCCGATGTGCAGGCACATCACCACGTTCTCCTCGGACAGCGTGCGGAACACCGGCCCCCAGTAGTCCTCGTCGTGGTAGCTCGGAAGTCCTTCCAGGTGCGGCAATTCCGGCATTGTGACCGCCCGGCAGCCCTTCGCGGCGACGCGGCGGATCTCGGCGCACATGCCCTCGGGGGTCCAGGTCGGCAGGATCGCGATCGGGATGAAGCGGTCCGGGTAGGACCCGGCCCAATCGTCGATGTGCCAGTCGTTGTAGGCCGACACCATCACCAGGGTGACGTCCTCGCGCGTCATGTTGAGGTGCCGGGCCGAAAACCCGGTGAAGGTCGGGAAGCACATCGAGGCGAGGATGCCGTTGCGGTTCATGTCGCGGACACGTTCGTGGACGTCGTAGACGCCGGGGCGCATCTCCGCGAAGCCGGCGGGATCGCGGCCCCACTCCTCGGCCGGCCACGACACCACCGCGTTGAGGCCGCTGACGCCCTGCGGCCTGCCCTGGTACATCCATTGGTCCACGCCCTTGTCGTCGGTGACGACGACGGGTGCGTCCTCCTTGTACTTGGCGGGCACGTGCCGCAGGAACATGTCCGGCGGCTCGACCACGTGGTCGTCAATGCTCACCAAAATCAGGTCGTCGACCTTCATCAACCGGTCCTCTCCCGCGCCGCGACTCGAGCCGAACTCGGTCAGCCGCCGCACTCCGTGGTGGTTTCGAGCAGTCGTGGAATCGGCGCCGGGTCCAGCTGCAGGGCGTCCGACATGTGCAGCTTCCCCGCGTTGGCGATCATGTTGTCCAGAATCGCCTGCAGGTCGTCGCCCTCGATCTCGTAGATGGCGACATAGGGTCCGTCGCCGTCAACGGGCCGTAGCCGGCGCGCGGAGACGAACCCGTCCAGGGCTACCAGCTCACCGAGGTGCACCTCGTCGTACCAGGTGTTGTACTCCAGTTCGCGCTCGGGTGAGCTGGGCCGGCTCTCCACGAGGATGATGCCCTTGGCCATCTTGGACATATCAAGCCACCTCTCTGGCTGCTACTCGTAGCGCACCGTGACCGAGTCCGAATCCGGAACGCCCTGGCACGTCAGAATGTAGCCCTCGGCGACCTCGTCCTCTTCGAGAGCGTCGTTGACCCGCATGGTGGCCTGGCCCTCTTCGAGCTTGGCCATGCACGTACCGCAGTTGCCGGCCTCGCAACTGAAAGGTGGTTCCAGCCCGGCCCGTCGCGCGGTCTCCAGCAGGGTCTCGCCCGGGACTATGGGCACCGAGACCTTCTTGCGGTCGAGATGAATCGTCACCGTTCCTGCGCTGGAGCCGTTTGTTGCCGGATCTGTCACCCGTGGGGTCTCCTCGATGATCCGGGTGACCGTCACTGAGACCGCCCCCTTCCGTACTTGCATTCTTCACTATAGAGAATACTATTCTCACGAAGCGATAGCATCTTCTCAAGACTGTATGGATGTCGGGTCAGCCCGGTCTGTCAGGGAAGGACGGGACGTGACCGAGCCGGCGGCGCTCGTGTTCGAGGAACGGCGATTCAGCGTGCCCGAACTCGACGCGTTGGCCGACGGATGGGCCGCCACCCTGGCGAAAGATGGGGTCACGCCAGGTCAACGCGTCGCCGTCATGGCCTCCAATCGGCCGGAGTTCCTCGCCGTCGTGCTGGCGATCTGGCGACTGGCCGCCACAGCGGTGCTCATCAGTCCCGCGTGGAAGCGCGACGAGGTCGACCATGCGCTCGCGCTGACCAACCCCGAGCACGCCGTCGGCGACCACCCGGTGCTGGCCGGTCTGATGCCGATGCTGCACATGGACCAGCCGGTCGCACCCGCAGAGCCGACAGCCGGCGCACCGCCGCCTGCGGCGGACGCGGCGCTGGTGTTCAGTTCCGGCACCACCGGCCTGCCGAAGGCCGTCCGGCACACCCACGCCTCGCTGGACGAGGCGGTGCGGCACTGGCGCCAAGCGCTGCAACTGACCCGCCACGACCGCATCCAGGTTGCGACGCCACCGTCACACATCCTCGGACTGTTGAATCTGCTGACCGCCCTGAAGACCGGCGCCCGCGTGCGGCTGCATCCCCGGTTCGACATCGACCGGGTGTTACGGCACATCGAAAGTGACCGCATCACAGTGGAAATGGCGGTCGCTCCCATCGCGCTGGCCATCGCCTCGCATCCCGACCTCGAGTCCTATGACCTGTCGTCGCTGCGCTACATCATGTGGGGTGCCACCCCGGTCACCGCCCACGTCGCGGAGACGGTGACCCGGCGCACCGGAGTCGGTTGGCTCCCGGCCTACGGAACCACGGAATTGCCTGTCGTAGCGTGCAATCCGATCGATGACCCGCGCCTCGACACCGTCGGACGCGCGGTGCCCGGGGTCGACCTGCGGGTCGTTTCGCTGGAGACCGGCGAGCCGGTCGGCGCGGGCGAGGTCGGTGAGATCCAGGCCCGGTCGGCATCGCTCATGGCCGGTTACCTCCCGGCCGAGGCGACCTCCGATGCGGTCCGCGACGGGTGGTACCGCACCGGGGACGTCGGCTGGCTCGACACCGGCGGCTGGCTGCGGATCACCGACCGCCTCAAAGAGATGATCAAAGTGCGCGGCTTCCAGGTCGCGCCCGCCGAAATCGAGACGGTGTTGCACGGTCATCCGTCCGTCAAAGACTGCGCAGTGTTCGGGATTCCGGACGGACTGAACGGCGAAGCCGTCGTCGCCGCGGTCGCCGCATCCGAACCCATGGACGCCGACGCCGCCGACGCGGTCGCCACCGAGTTGACCGCCCGGGTGGACGAAAGACTGGCGTCATATAAACATCTGAGCCGGGTCGTGTTCGTCCCCGACATTCCTCGCCTGCCTTCCGGCAAGGTGCTGCGCCGAGTGCTGAAGGAGCGATATGGATGTACGTCTGACAGCTGAACAACAGCAATTACGCGATGCCGCCGCCAAGCTGGCCGACGATCTCGGGCCGGCAGCGGTTCAGGATCTCGACGACCAGACTCGAATCACCCGTCTGGACAAGCAGATCGAGAACACCGGCTGGCGGGCGCTGCGTTCCGACGGGGCCTCCGGTGTGGAGGTGGCCATCGTGGCCGAGGAATTCGGCCGCCGGCTGGTCGACACGCCGTTCCTGGGTCCCGTGCTCGCCGACGATCTGGGCCGCCACGTCGGTGCCGACGTATCGGCGACGACCGTGGCCGTCGACGATCGGGTGATCGATGCCCGCGGCGCCCGGCAGGCCCTGTCGCTGTCGGGTGGCACGGTTCTCGCCGTCGATGTGCAGGTTTCGCCGCAGAGCGTCGACCTCACGCGGGCCGACGGCACGACCGCGGGATCGCCGGAGACGTTGGGCGTCGTGTCGCCCGAGGTTGCCGAACAATGGCGGGCCCTCGCGCTGGTCGCCACGACGGCCGACCTGGTGGGCATCGCCCGCGGCGCACACGCCGTCGCGTGCGACTATGCAAAAATCCGCGAACAGTACGGCAAGCAGATCGGCTCGTACCAAGCCATCGCGCACTTGCTGGCCGAAAGCCTTGCGCTGATCGAGGGTTCGGTGAGCGTGTTGCGGCATGCCGCGTGGGCCGTCGACGAGCTCGCCCCCGCCGAAGCCATTCGGGCCGCCCAGATCGCAAAGGTCTACTGCGGGCGCGCCACCCGCACCGTCTGCGAGACGGCCATCCAGGTGCACGGCGGTATCGGCAACACCTGGGAATGCGTGGCGCATGTCTACCTGCGCCGTGCCCTCACATCGACCGAGCTGTGGCCGGTCGCGTTGAAGGAGATCGATCTTGGACTTTCGTGACTCACCCGACGAAGCCGCCTTCCGGGAGCGGCTGCGCACCTGGCTTGCCGCACACGCCAAGGAGTTCTCGGGCTCGGGCGACGAGTACTGGGTGCGCATGGCCGACTGGCACCGTGCTTTGTACGAGAACGGCTTTTTCGGCCTGTCCTGGCCACGCGATTGGGGCGGCCAGGACCTGGCGCCGGTCTACGACGTCATCGTCGACGAGGAGCTGGTGCGTGCCGGTGCGCCGCCGCGCCCCAGCGTCGGCTATCTGGTGTACGGCATCGGCGCCCACGCCAGCGACGAGCTCCGAAAGCGCTTCCTGCCCGGCATCATCAACGGCACCGAGCGCTGGTGCCAGGGGTTCAGCGAGCCGGGCGCCGGCTCGGATCTGGCGTCGCTGACCACCACCGCTCGCCTCGAGGGCGACAACTATGTGGTGAACGGGCACAAGATCTGGACCAGCTATTCCGATGTGGCGGACCGGTGTCTGTTGCTGGCGCGCACCGACCCCGAGGCCAAGCGACACCGCGGCCTGTCTGCGTTCGTCCTGGACATGAAACAGCCTGGCGTGCAACAGCGCCCGCTGCAGATGATCAACGGGGTCACCAACGAATTCGGCCAGGTGTTCTTCGATGATGCGACGGTGCCGGCGGACCGGATGGTCGGTGCTCCCGGCGATGGCTGGGCCGTGGCCATGACGGTCGTGGGGCACGAACGCGAGCCCTCCACGCTCGGCTATGCGGCCCGCTACGGCAAGCTCGTCCGAGAGCTGTTGTCGCGCAACGACGGTGAAGTGCCCGAGGAGCTGGCGTGGGCCGCGGTTCAGTCGGATATGCTGACCCATCACGTCCGCCGGCGGCTCTCCGAACAGCTCGACGGGGTATCGCACGGCTCGGAAGGCTCGCTGGACAAGCTGCTGATGACGTGGGTCGAACAATCCGTGGGGCATGCGGCCCTTGCCGTCACGGGAACCCGCGATCCCGATCTACTGAGCGCCTACCTGTACAGCCGGGCGCAGAGCGTCATGGGCGGGACATCGCAGATACAAAAGAACATCATCGCTTCACGAATCTTGGGATTGGGAGTCTGACGTGTACGACATGCCTACCGAAATCGACGTTCAGGCCGACGGTGCCCTGCGCATCATCACGCTCAACCGCCCGGATTCGCTCAACTCGGTCAATGACAACCTGCACGTCGGGCTCGCGCGGCTCTGGCAGCGACTCACCGATGATCCCACCGCCCGCGCCGCGGTGATCACCGGTGCCGGGCGGGCGTTTTCGGCCGGCGGCGATTTCACGTATCTGGAGGAGCTGGCGAACGACGCTGAGCTGCGCGCCAAAACCATCCGGGACGGGCGCGAGATCGTGCTGGGCATGGCCCGCTGCCGAATTCCGGTGGTGGCGGCGGTCAACGGCCCCGCCGTCGGGCTGGGCTGCAGCCTGGTTGCGCTCAGCGACATCGTCTACATCGCCGAAAGCGCCTATCTGGCCGACCCGCACGTGCAGGTGGGGCTGGTGGCCGCCGACGGTGGACCGCTGACCTGGCCGCTGCACATCAGCCTGCTGCTGGCCAAGGAATTCGCCCTCACCGGCACCCGGATCAGCGCACAGCGGGCCGTCGAGCTCGGCTTGGCCAATCACATTGCGGACGACCCGGTCGCGGAGGCGATCGCCAGCGCCAAAAAGATTCTGGAGCTCCCTCAGCAGGCGGTGGAGAGCACCAAGCGGGTGCTCAACATTCATCTGGAGCGGGCCGTGCTCGCCAGCCTGGACTATGCGCTGTCGGCCGAGAGCCAGTCGTTCGTGACCGAGGACTTCCGGGCCAACGTCGCAAAATTCAACGCGGCCAAGAAGAACTGAGGTTGTAGCCGCCCGACGGCCTCAGGCATCATGCCGGCGCAGGAAGTCGCGCATCACCGCATCGAACCTGTCCGGCTCTTCGATGAACGGCATGTGTGCGCTGGCCTCGAACAGCTCGAACCGTGAACCCGGTATGCGCTGGTGCATTTCCCACATGTGTTCGGGCACGCATTCGTCGTATCGACCCGCGAGTACCAGTGTCGGCGCGGCGATTTCGCCGAGCCGGTCGACCACATCCCAGTTCCGGATCGTCCCCACGATGTGAAAGTCGCTGGGGCCGAACATGGTCTCGAAAACTTCGGCGCCCATGTTGCGGAACGCATCCTCGAGCTCGCGCGGCCACGGGCGTACCCGGCACAGGTAGGTTTCGTTCCAGGTTCGGATGGCGGCCTGATACTCGGGCGCGTGCGTGCTGCCGGCGGCCTCGTGCCGGTCGATGGCGGCCTGGGTGGCGGGGTCCAGTTCAGATTTCAAGCGCGCCACCATCTTCGCGAACTCCGGTATGGACGCGATGCTGTTGGAAATGGTCAGGCTCGCGGCGCCGGCGGGCGCCGCGTCGAGCACATACTGTTGGGCCAACATTCCGCCCCAGGAGTTGCCGAAGAGGTGGAAGCGGTCCAGGCCCAGGGCTCGCACCACGGCATCCACCTCGGCCACCGAGCGCTCCATCGTCCAAAGATCGCGGTCGGGTGGGCATTTGGAGTTTCCGCAACCGAGCTGATCCCAGAAGATGACCTCGCGCTCCGTGGCCAACCGCCCCAATGACCGCAAGTAGTCGTGCGGCAGGCCCGGTCCGCCGTGAATGACGAGCAGCGGAAGACCCGCGCCGCCGCCGGTCCGCCTGAACCACACGTTGCCGCCCGGGACCGCGACCATTCCCTGAGTCATTCATCCACCCTCGGTGAAGAAGATTTCGTGGACCTCACGCAGCGCGTAGAACACGAGCACGTAGCCGGCGAGGGGGTCCGCCCACCACCACCCGGCGATGCTGTTCAGCAGTAGGCCGAGTAGCACGGCGGCGGCCAGCAGGCCGTCGATGAGGGTTACGCGGCCCTCGGTGGTGAGCACGGGGTTGCTCAGGGCGGCACCGGTTCGGGCCTTGCCGGCCGCAAGCGCGAACATCGTCGCTGCGGTGACCGTCGTCCAAGCGATGCCAAGGGACGAGGGCTTGGGGTGAAAGCCGGCAACCAGGACCGTCGTTGACTGCACCGTCAGGTAGATACCTAGCGCTCCGAAGGCGGCGCCAATGAGCCGCAACGCTTTTCGTCGACGGGCTGCTCCAGTTCCGGAGAGCTCCCAGATCACCGCCAATGAGGCACCGATCTCGATCAGCGAGTCCAAACCGAACCCGGCCAGCGCCACGGATTCGGCCTCGATGGCGGCTGACGCGAGGATAACGATGCCGACCGCGTTCCAGAACAGGGTGGCGTATTCGAGGGCAAATCCGCGCCGCAGCAGAGACCGGCGTGCGGCCTCGTCCAGGTGGCTCATCGGAATCAGTCTCACATATCCGCATACCGCATATCGCCATGGCCGATGTCGTCCATTGACTGTCCAGGAAAGGTCGACGTTGCCGGGCCCGGCCGCCGCAGCCCCCGTTCCTGGCAGGATCTCCTAGTATAGAAGCTGCGGCCCAAATGGGAGGAACGGCAATGACCAGTGTCACGAATCCGATCCCGTCGCAAGATCTTTCGGGAATCGTCGGACATCGCTTCATTTACACCTACGCCAACGGATGGCAGTACGAAATGTACGTCAAGAACGCCGGCACCATCGACTATCGCATCCACTCCGGACATGTCGGAGGCCGCTGGGTCAAAGGCCAGGAGGTCGACCTGGTCCAACTCGACGACGACAGTTTCAAAATTTCCTGGACCGAACCCACCGGCACCTGCGTGGCCGTCAACGTTCTGCCCGCCAAACGCCGCATCCACGGCGTCATCTTCTTTCCGCAGTGGATCCGCGTGCACGGTGAACACACCGTCTGCTTCCAGAACGACCACCTGGATGAGATGCGGGCCTACCGTGACCGGGGACCGACCTACCCCATCTACGAAGTCCCCGAATTCGCCTATATAACCCTGTTCGAATACGTCGGAACCGACGACGAGACCGTCATCGACACCGGTCCCGAACACCTCCCGCCAGGGTGGTCGAACCGCACCAACTAGTGGACGCCGCCGCTGCGCCGCGCTCCGCTACGGGGCGCTTGTTGCGACTCGCACTCTCGCAATGAGAGAATATGATTCTCATGATGTGCGGACGCCTCTCGGGGCGCCGCACCTGCTGGTTGAACTGGAGAAGACCCGTGTCTGAAGCCGTCATCGTGTCCGCCCTGCGCACCCCCATCGGCACCGCCCGCAAGGGCACACTGCGCGATACCAGTGCGTTCGATCTGGCGCAGCATGTGGTGACCGAAGCGGCGAGAGATCTCGACCCCGCGCAGGTCGACGATGTGATCCTGGGCGAGGGCCTCTATGGCGGCGGCGTGATCGCCCGCCACGCCGCCATCACCGCCGGGCTGTCGCACGTGCCCGGGTTGGCCAACAACCGGCACTGCGCGGCCGGTCAGGCGGCGGTGCAGAGCGCGGCGGCAAGCGTGCGCGCCGGGATGGACGAGCTGATCATCGCCGGCGGCGTGAATGCGGCGTCGACGTCGCCACGCTCCCGCATCCAGGTGGACGGCGAATGGGTCGACTGGTTCCCCCCGACCCACCCCGACCGGCCCGACGCGCCGAACATGGACATGTCGATCACCGTGGGCTGGAACGCCGCGGTCAAGGCCGGTGTGAGTCGCGAGGAGATGGACGCCTGGGCGCTGCGGTCACACCGCAATGCCATCGCCGCCATCGACGAAGGCCGCTTCAAGGAGGAGATCGTCCCGATCGAGACGCCGCACGGCCTGTTCTCGGTCGACGAGCACCCGCGCCGCGACACCACGATGGAGAAACTGGCCGCGCTCAAGCCGCTGCACCCCGAGATCGAGGGTTTTTCGATCACCGCGGGCAACGCGTGCGGCGCCAACGACGGTGCGGCGGCGCTCGTCATCGCCAGCGACCGGCTCGGCATGCCCGCGCTGGCCACCATCCGGTCCTGGGCATCCGTCGGCGTCGACCCGGCGATCACCGGCCTGGCGCCGGTGGAGGCGATACCGAAAGCCCTTAAGCGGGCCGGACTTTCGACCTCCGACGTCGACCTTTTCGAGATCAACGAAGCCTTCGCCGCGATGTGCGTGGCCACCATCAAACTGCTCGAGCTCGACCCCGACAAGGTCAACGTCAGCGGCAGTGGCTGCTCGCTGGGGCACCCCGTCGCGGCGACCGGAGCCCGGATGCTGGTCACCCTGGTGCACGAATTGCGCCGCCGCGGCGGTGGCATCGGCGTCGCGGCGATGTGCGCGGGCGGTGGAATGGGCTCGGCGACCGTGATCGAGGTCCCGGCTCCATAATGCGTACATGATCATCGCTGACCTGATTGCCCGCGCGCGCAACGGATCTCCCCGCGCGGCCGGTCGGCTGCTCAGCCTGGTCGAGGGCGACCAGCGCGACGAGGTCCTGGAGAATATCGGTCCCGCGCCGCAGAGCACGGGGCCGGTCGTCGGCATCACCGGGCCGCCGGGCGCGGGAAAGTCGACGACGGTCGCCGCCTTGGTCGCCGCCTACCGCGAGCGCGGCAGCCGGGTGGCCGTGCTGGCGGTGGACCCGTCGTCCCCGTTCAGCGGCGGAGCCCTGCTGGGCGACCGAATTCGAATGGCCGCGCATATCAACGACTCCGACGTACTCATCCGTTCGGTGGCCACCCGTGGGCATCTGGGCGGCCTGGCTGCCGCGGTGCCGGCGGCCATCCGGTTGCTGGGCGCGATCGGTTACGACGTGGTCCTGCTGGAGACGGTGGGGGTGGGGCAGTCCGAGATCGAGATTGCCGCCGTCGCCGACCCGACCGTCGTCATCCTCAATCCCGGCGCGGGCGACGCGGTGCAGGCCGCCAAGGCGGGTGTGCTGGAAGTCGCCGACATCGTGGCGGTCAACAAGGCGGACCGGGACGGCGCCGAACAGACGGTTCGGGACCTTCGGGCCGAAACCAGCGCCCCCATCGTTTCGCTGATCGCTGCGCGGGGTGAGGGCATCGAAGACCTGATGGCCGCCATCGAGGACCACCGCCGCGCCGACAGTCGCGCCCGACGGCTGGCCCGCGCCCGAGCGCAGATTCTGTCGCTGGCGCAAACCCGGCTACGGACCCAGCCCGATCTCGACCGGCTTGCCGAGGCGGTCGTCGACGGCGACCAGGACCCATACACGGCCGCTGATCAGCTGATCTCACCTCCGTCGCCCGGAACGGACTGACGGCCCCGCTGTCCCCCGATCGGGGGACACGCGCATTCATCACCTTTGCTGACCGATTGGTGGAGGTGCGGCCGGGCGCAATCGCCCTACGTTGAGCGTGTTCGCTTGAGAGTAGGAGACCGACATGACTCACACACCCCAGACTTCGGCAGCACTGGTCCGCGACGACCGGTTGGAGCTGTATCACCGGATGTGGGTTCTGCGACTGCTCGACATGGCGTTGGATGAGCTGCGCGTCGACGGTCTGATCGACGACGGCGCGCGTGCGGAGTTCGGGCAGGAGGCTGTGGCTATCGGCACGGTTGCGGCGCTGAGGCCGGGCGACCTGGTCAACGCCGGCACGCCGCAGTTCCGGCACGCTCAGCAGGTAGGCCTGGCCCTCCCGCTGGGGCCGGCCATCGCCGAGACGATCGGCCCCAAGCGCCGCGCCGGCGGCGGGGCGGCCGACTGGAAGCGCTCACTGGCCAACGAGACAGCGCTCGGGCAATCGACTCTGTTTGCGCTGGGTGACGCCAACACTCAGCGAATGACCGGCGAGGGCAAGGTCAGTTTGTGTGTCATCGGTGGCCGCGACACGCACTCCGTCGAGTTCACCACTGCCGCAAGGATCGCCGTGCAATGGCGGCTGCCGGTGGTGTTCGTCGTTGAAAACATCCGCGGTGGATTCAACGCCCGTCGGCGCGCCTACGAATTCAACACGATGCCTATGCTTCCGGTCGACGGCAGGGACGTTGTGGCGGTGGCCGACTCGGTCGCCGAGGCGGTACACCTGGCGAGCGCCGGCGACGGCCCCGCGTTGGTCGAGGCGATCACTTACCACACGAATCACCCCGCGGCCGTCGACCCGCTGGTCTTCACGCGTCGGCAACTGATCGCGGCCGGCAGCGACAGCGACCACCTCTACGAGGTGGAACGGGGCGCACGCCACCTGGTGGCCGAGGCGATGGCTTCGGCGAAGGCATCCGTGCGGCCGCAACAGATTCCGCCCGTGCCAGATTCGAATCCCTGGTCGGCCGCTAGCTGAGCAGCCCTTGCCGCATTGCCTCGGCGACGGCGGCGGCGCGGTCGCTGACACCGAGCTTCTCGTAGAGGCGTTGCACATGCGTTTTCACCGTCGACGGGGCCACAAAGAGCTCACCCGCAATCGCAGGGATGCTCTGACCGCGGGAGATCCTCTGGAGCACCTCACGTTCGCGCGCACTCAACACCGGCGCGGACGGCTCCGCGCGCTGCCGGATCTCCGCGGCGAGGCCGCCGACCAGCGCGGGCGCCACCACGTCATGCCCCTGCGCGCAGTCGAGTACGGCCTTGACGATCTCGCTGCGCGTCGAGTCTTTCAGCACGAAGCCGGCCGCACCCTGCTGCAGCGCCTGGTACACGATCGCCGACTCGTCGTGCGCCGAGATCAGCAACACCCGGGTGGCCAATCCCTGCGTTCGCACGGCGGCCGCCACCTGGGCGCCGTCCATGCCGGGCATCCGGTAGTCGAGCAGCGCGACGTCCGGCACGTGCGACTTGATCAATTCCAGTGCCGCAGAGCCGTCTTCCGCTTCACCGACGACGTCGACCGAACCGCTCGACGCCAGCGCGCGCACCACGCCCTCGCGAAAAAGCGGGTGATCATCGCCGACAACCACCCGCACCGTTTCGGGGGTAGCCGCGCCGACCATGGCGACGAGTGTAGCGGCTTGCCCAACAGCGGCGTTCGCATTCTCGGGGCGGCATGATGAGTCATTTTCGAGATTGCTTCGGGGCGGCAGACGCGGATGAGTACGGTGATCGGGTGGCGGTCGCCGATGACGTAGAGCTGGAACGGGTTCGCACGGTTCACCAGTTGCGCTCGTACCGCATCGGCTCGGTGCTGCGGATCGGTGTGGTCGGCCTGATGGTCGCGGCCATGATCATCGGCACCAGCCGATCGGAGTGGCCGCAGGAAAGCGTGCTGATCGTCCTGTACGCGCTCGTGGCGCTCAGCGCGCTGGGATTGGCTTTCGCTCCGTTCCGTCGATGGATCGGAATGGGCCGATTGGTTGCGATCGGCCGGTTGGAGCCGTTTGTCTTCACCGTCATCGACATCGTCGTGCTGACCGTCTTCCAGCTGTTGTCCACCAACGGCGTCTACCCGCTGCTGATCATGGCGATGTTGCCGGTCCTGTTGGGACTTGACGTCTCCTCTCGCCGGGCGGCGGTGGTGCTGATCTTCTCCATGCTCGGATTCGCCATTGCCGTGCTGCAAGATCCGGTGATGTTGAGCGAGGTCAAGTTGCCGGAGGCGGGATTTCGGTTCCTGCTCTATGCATTCCTTTGTTGCGCGGCCTTCTTGGTGGTGCGCATCGAGGAGCGTCATACCCGCTCGGTGGCCGGATTGAGCGCCTTGCGAGAGGAATTACTAGCCCAGACGATGAACGCTTCGGATGTGTCGCAGCGTCGGATCTCGGAATTCATCCACGACGGGCCCCTGCAAGACATCCTTGCCGTGCGCCAAGAGCTCGTCGAATTGGACGCGGTGCTCGACGGCGATGAGCGGGTCGGCCGGGCGCTGGCCGGTTTGCAGACGGCCTCGGAACGATTGCGGCAGGCCACTTTCGAACTGCATCCGGCGGTACTCGAGCAGGTCGGGCTGGGCGCCGCGGTGCAGCAGCTCGCGGAGTTCACCGCACAGCGGTCCGGCATCGACATCACCACCGACATCGAGTATTCGACGCGCAGCGCCATCGATCCCGTCATGTTCGGCGTGGTGCGCGAGTTGTTGTCCAACGTGGTGCAACATGCTGCGGCCCGCAGCGCGACGGTCATACTCGGGATCACTGACCAGACTTGCGTTTTGCACGTGGTCGACGACGGGGTGGGGTTCGGCCATGAGACGGTGGCGCGCCGCCTGGGGGAGGGCCACATCGGTCTGGCGTCGCACCGCGCCCGGGTGGAGGCCGCCGGGGGAGCACTGGTGTTTCTCGACGTCCCGGTGGGCACCCACGTCTGCGTCGAGGTGCCGCTCAAGGACTGACGGCTCCGGGGCCGTCGACCTTCGGTGGTCACACGAGTCACATGGGTATCAGTTTGGCTGGCATGAAGTGAGTTTGGTTTGCGCTATCATCGGCGCTATCACATATGAGACTCACCTATTGGTCGGGCACACAGCCGGCTTGACGGCTACCGGAGCCGAGCGTCTCACTCGCAATCGCTGACGAGTAGGCGGTAGCCGGCGTCGAGCTGTTGTTTTTCAAGCAGTTCCGCGTGTTGTTGTTGCCATCGTCCGGAGTGCAGGTCGGCCGCAAGGCGGAGCAGTCCTTCGGCTAGGACGCCTTCGTCGGCATAGGCCAGCATGGAGATACCGGCGCGGACGGTGGCGTCGAGGTAGGCCTCCGGCCGGCGCCAAAAGGCGGCGCCGAATCCGTCCGTGCAGTCATGCGGTACGGGCACGGTGCGCACCTGCGCGCCACCCAACAGCTCTACCAGTCGTTCAATCGGTACGTACAGCGCCTTGTTGATCCGAGCGGCGTCGGGCAGATATTCACGCAGCAACCAGAAGTCGTCGATCACCGCTTGATCCCAGGTGAAAACCACGATTCGGTGACGGCTGACCCGGCGCAGCTCGCCGATCCCGGCGGGGAGATCGCTCCAGTGATGCACGGTCAGCAAGGCCATCGAGGCGTCAACGCATTTGTCTCGCAGCGGCAATGCCTCCGCCACGGCCTGGACACAAGGGGCCGCTTGCGGTGAACGCTGGGCGATCATCACCATGCTCGGCTCGATCGCGGCGACGGTCTGGGCCGGTTCGTAGGAGCCTGTGCCGGCCCCTACGTTCACGATGGTGTCCGTCGTGGCGAGTGCGGTATGCACTTGCAAAGCAATCCGCGGGTCTGGTCGACGGGTACTGCGATAGGTCGCGCCGATCCGGTCGTAGGCGACCATCAACCCAGAATGACGCAGGGTGGACCGAATGCGCCAGTACGAGCATGAATTAATCAGCACCAGTGGTCGTCGGGGGCATACGCTTCTGACCGGAAACAACTTGCGCGTAGAACCGCGGGCTGCCACCCTTGAGGGCCCAGCACGGAAGAGCCAGCGATGAACGATCCGTTAAACGTCGTGGTGATCGGCGATTTCGACAGCTCGTATGCGCCTCATGTTGCCACCAATAACGCGATAAGCCATTCAGCGAAGTTGCTCGGCTTGCAGGCTCCCGTGACTTGGCTGGCGACCGAATCACTCGAAACGGACCTCCGGCCGGTCACGACCGCGGATGCGTTGTGGTGCGCTCCCGGCAGCCCCTATCGTAGCTTGCGCGGAGCCCTTGCTGCGTTGCGCTTCGGGCGCGAAGGCCATGTGCCAACGTTGGGTACATGTGGCGGATACCAGCACATCGTTCTTGAATTCGCACGCAACGTACTCGGCTTCCAAGACGCGCAACATGCCGAATACGACCCGTACGGGTCTCGCCTGTTCATCTCATCGCTGACTTGTTCCCTGGCGGGGCTGACCATGCCGGTCAACCTTGAGCCGGGATCCGTGGCCGCGCACTGCTATGGGGAGTGCCGAGTCTACGAAAAGTACTACTGCAACTTCGGGTTGAATGCGGCCTATCGAACGGCGCTAGAGGAAGGTGGGCCGCGGGTCACCGGACTCGACGATGACGAAGAAGCCCGCGTCCTAGAACTACCGGGCCATCCCTACTACATCGCCACGTTGTTCGTTCCCCAGAATCGCTCGACCGTCGAGGAACCTCATCCGCTCGTGACACGACTGTTGTCTGAGGCCGCCAACCGCAAACTCGCCGCGTAGCACAATCGGCCAGCAACTGGGTCGGGACCGATGCCGTAACCGCCCATGCTCGGCGCACAAGGCGTCCGCTACTTCAGGTCGACCGACTTCCCGGTGGCGGCCGCGTGACCCGCTCGGTAACCGAAAACCATTGCCGGGCCCAGTGTTCCGCCGGCACCCCCGTAGGCCCGCCCGGTCACGCCGCCCATCGCATTGCCCGCAGCGAACAGGCCCGGTATCGGTTCGCCGCCGACATGCAGAACGCGGGCATCGTGATCGGTGCGCGGCCCGCCCTTGGTTCCCATCGCACCGATGCTCACCGGCACCGCGTAGAACGGGGCGGTATCGATCGGGCCCAGCGTCTTACCGGCCGGCGTGGTCGCGCTGTCATCGCCCCAGTAGCCGTCGTAGGCGCTAGAGCCGCGGCCGAAGTCGGGGTCGGCGCCGGCGGCCACGTGACGGTTCCAGCTCTCGACCGTGCGGGTCAGGCCGTCGGCGTCGATACCGGTCTTGGCGGCCAACTCGGCGAGGTCCGCCGACTCGCAGAACCAGTCCGGGACAGGTTGTCCCGGTTCGATGCCGAGAAAACCGTAGCGCTGCAGGTGAATCGAGTCGAACACCATCCATCCGCGATCGTTGACATAGCCGCCGCGAGGGTCCAGGTAGTGGAAGGCGCCGGCCATCGAGTTGTAATCGCATGCCTCGTTGACGAAGCGCCGGCCGGCCGAGTTGACGATGATGCTGCGCGGCCGTGTTCGCTCCAGCCGCACGCTGCGGCTGCGCGGCTTGCCCTCGATGGTGTCGCCCGGGATTTGCACGATCGGCACCCACCAGGCTTCGCCCATGTTGGCCAGGTCGGCCCCGTGCTCCATCGCCATGCGCAAGCCGTCGCCGGTGTTGTTGGGCGGCGAGACCGCGCCGTGCATGGGGCCGCGCAGAAAGGCTTGTGTCAGAGCCGGATCCCATTCGAAGCCGCCGGTGCCGAGGATGACCCCGTGCCGCGCGCGAACACTGATCGTCCCATCCGGCAGGGCCACGCGCACCCCGGTGATCTCGCCGTCTTCGGCGATGAGGCCTTCGGCCCGGGCGTTGGTGTGGGGGGTCACCCCGGCATCCAGCAGGCCTTTGAGCAGGCCCGCGATCAGCGCGGTGCCGGCGACGCACAGATGGCTGGTTCGCTCGTCGATCGCCGCGTGCAGGCGCGCTCTGGTCTCGGCGTCGAAGCCGACGTTAGACCAGTCGGCCGGGAAAGACGTTATCTGCGTAGCCCATTCGCCGAGCTGGGCCAGGTCGAAGGGGGCCGCGCTGAGCGACCTGCCCCCGCCCGGCTGCCCTCCCGGTAACTCGGGACGGTAGTCGGGGAATCCGGTCGCGATCTCGAACTGAAGGCCGCTGTGTGCCTCGATGAAATCGAGCATCGCCGGTCCGGTGCGCACGAACGTTTCCACCAGCTCGTCGTCCATCGATCCCAGCGACTGTGCTCGCAGGTACCGCAGCGCGTCGGCGGGCGTCAATTCGCCGTCGGGAGAACGGTTATGGGCGGGGATCCACACGATGCCGCCGGACACGGCGGTGGTGCCGCCGACGCTCGGGGCCTTCTCGTAGACCTCCACCGAGGCGCCCGCGACGGCCGCTGTCAGTGCGGCGGTGAGGCCGGCGCCGCCACTGCCGAGCACGACGACGTCGACTTCGTGGTCCCATGACATGGACTGCTATCCCTTCAGCTCAGTGGCTAGCTCAGGAGCTCGGCCAACTGCTTGGCGGCCTTGACGACCGCATCCTTTCCGCGCATCACGACATCTTCTCGGTGTGAGATGAGGTTGATGCACGTCGGTGGGGACGGCACCGGACGGCGCACCCCCACGGCCAGGCCGTAGGTATTCGGTTCGATCTCACCGTAGGTCGTCACCCAACCACGTTCGCGCGCACGGGAAACCAGCTCGCGTTCCCCAGGGCGTGGAGGCATGCACGCGAGCAGGGCGATCCCGGCGGCGCCGCGGTCCAGCGGGTAGCGGCTGCCTTCGTGGAAGGAAAGCTGGTAGGCGACATGGCTGGGCACGATCACCGCGATCGCCACCTGCTGGTCGCCTTCGGCGATGAGCAGGGACACGGTGGTGCCGAGCTCGTCGGCCAGCGCCCGCAGCGTCGGCAGACTCACTTGTCGCACGTTGCGGTCGAACGAAGCGCCGAGCACGGCCAGGCCCGCGGCCGGCCGGTAGCGGCCGTCCTCGCCCTTGGCCACCAGCCGGAACTCGGCCAACGTCGTCAGCAGCCGATAGGCGATGGTGCGGTGGACCCCCACCTGATCGGCGAGCTGTTGCACCGTCAGTCCACCGGGGGAGTCCGCCACCATCTGCAGCGCGGTCAGACCCCTGGCCAGGGTCTGCGAACCGGTACCGGACCCCGTCACAGCCTTGACAGACCTTCCCGCGAGAGCGAAGCTCTATATATAACGCACATCAGTGTGCGATATTAGCACACAGGATACGCCGAAAACGAGAACGAGATTTCCCCGATCTGGAGGCCGGACAGCACCGTGGCGGAGTTCGAGAGCATCTGGAGCGATCTCCAGGGCGTCGCGTTTGAGCAGGGCTACCTCGACGCCGGAGGAATACGGACCCGCTATCTGCGTGCCGGCGATCCGGGCAAGCCGGTACTGGTGCTGCTGCACGGATCCGGTGGCCACGCCGAGGCGTACGTCCGCAATCTGGGCGCGCACGCCGAGCATTTCTGGACCTGGTCGATCGACATGCTGGGCCACGGATACACCGATAAGCCGGGTCATCCGCTGGAAGTCGCGCACTACGTCGAACACCTGATGGCGGTGCTGCGCACCATCGGTGTGGACCGCGCCTACATCAGCGGTGAATCGCTCGGGGGTTGGGTGGCCGCCCGCACCGCGGTCGACCATCCGGATGTGGTTGAGCGCCTGGTGCTCAACACCGCCGGCGGTTCGCAGGCCGATCCCGCGGTGATGCAACGGATCATCACGCTGTCGATGGCCGCCGCCGAGAACCCGACCTGGGAGACGGTGCAGGCGCGCATCAAATGGTTGATGGCCGACAAGTCGAAGGATTACGACGACCTGGTTGCCAGCCGCCAACGGGTTTATCGCCAACCGGGATTCGTCTCCGCCATGAGCGACATCATGGCGTTGCAGGATCCGGAAATCCGCGCGCGCAACATCCTCGGCCCGGACGAATACGGGTCGATCATCGCCCCGACGCTGGTGCTGTGGACCAGTGACGACCCCACCGCCGACGTGACGGAGGGCCGTCGCATGGCGTCGATGATTCCGGGCGCGCGCTTCGAGATGATGCCCGGTTGCGGCCACTGGCCGCAGTACGAGGACCCCAAGACTTTCAATCAGTTGCATCTCGATTTCCTGCTGGGCCGGTAATGGCCGCACCGGGGCAGGAGGTACCTGACATCGAGACGGACGTGCTCGTGGTGGGCGCAGGGCCGGTCGGTTTGACCCTCGCCAATATCCTTGGGCTGCAAGGCATCCGCACGGTCGTGGTCGACGAACGGGACACCCTCATCGACTACCCCCGCGGGGTGGGCCTGGATGACGAGGCGCTGCGGACCTTCCAGTCGATCGGGCTCGCCGAGCGGGTGCTGCCGCACACCGTGCCCAACCAGATTCTTCGGTTCGTCGACGCCAAGCGTCGAGTGCTCGCCGAAATGGCGCCGCCGGACGCACGTTTCGGGTGGCCTAAGCGAAATGGCTTCGTGCAGCCGCTCGTGGACGCCGAATTGCTGGCCGGCCTGGACCGATTCGAACACGTCCAGGTGCGGTGGGGACGCCCGATGACGGCATGCCAGGAAAGCGCCGACGGGGTGACCGTCGAACTCGGTGACGCCGACAACGACGGTGACACCTCGCGTGTGCGGGCGCGCTATGTGGTCGGCTGCGACGGCGGCCGCAGCATGACCCGCCGGGTGATGGGTGTGTCGTTCGACGGAACGACGTCGTCGACCCGGTGGCTGGTGGTCGACATCGCCAACGACCCGCTGGGCCATCCGAACAGTGAGGTCGGCGCCGACCCCGAACGCCCGTATGCCTCGATCTCTATCGCCCACGGAATTCGCCGCTTCGAGTTCATGATTCACGCCGACGAAACCGATGAGCAGGCCGAAGATCCCGCGTTCCTGACGCAGATGCTGGCCCGGATGGTGCCGCACCCCGACCGGGTCGACGTGATCCGGCGCCGGGTGTACACCCACCACTCGCGGATCGCCGGCGCGTTCCGCCAGGGCCGGCTGCTGCTGGCCGGGGACGCGGCCCACCTGATGCCGGTGTGGCAGGGCCAGGGGTACAACAGCGGGATCCGCGACGCGGCGAACCTGGGCTGGAAGCTCGCCGCGGTGGTGAGTGGGCGGGCCGACGACAAGCTGCTGGACACCTACGACGTGGAACGCCGCAAGCACGCCCGCGCGATGATCGACCTGTCCACCATGGTGGGCCGGGTGATCTCGCCGACCAACCGCCGGGTGGCGACCGCCCGGGATCTGCTGGTGCGCTCGGCGTCAATTGTCCCGTCGCTCAAGCGATATGTGCTGGAGATGCGGTTCAAGCCGATGCCGCGCTATGAACACGGGGCCGTCGTACACGCCGCGCCGGGCCGCACCGATTCGCCGGTCGGAACCCTGTTCATCCAGCCCCGCGTCGATACCCGGGACCAGCAGAACGTGATGCTCGACGACGTGCTCGGTTCGTGGTTCGCCGTGCTGTGCTGGAACAACAACCCGCGCAAGATTCTCGGCGATGTGGCGTTCGCGAACTGGAAAGCCCTGGGCGCCCGGTTCTTTGCGCTCCGCCCGGCGACCCAACTGCACTGGACCGGACACGACGACCCCGATGTCGTGGTGGTCGGTGACCGGCACGGTGGCCTCAAATCCTGGTTCGACGCCCACTCCGACTCGGTGCTGTTCCTGCGCCCCGACCGGTGCATCGCGGGTGCCTGCATCGCTCAGCGCGCCCCCGACCTGAGCGCCGCACTCTTTGACGCACTCACACTCACGCCGCGAGGGGGTGATTTGCAAAGTGGCACTGGCTCTGTGCTGTATGTCGCACAGCCCTCTCCTGAATCTTCCGGGGCCGTCGCAGGACCTGCTTGACGACATCGAAGGCGCGATCGCCGCGGCGCGCGCCTTCGTCGAGGAGTATGACCCCGAACTGGTGGTCAGTTTCTCTCCGGATCACTACAACGGCTTCTTCTACAAGGTGATGCCGCCCTTCTGCATCGGCACCAGCGCCTGCGGAGTCGGCGACTACGGCACCCACGCCGGTCCGCTGAACGTGCCGGAAACGCTTGCGACCGAATGCGCGAGGGCGGTCCTCGACGCGGGCGTTGACATCGCGGTGTCGGCAAGCATGGACGTGGACCACGGCACGGTTCAGCCACTGGAAAAGCTCTTCGGCCACGCCACCGCCCGTCCCGTGATACCGATCTTCGTCAACGCCATCGGCGTGCCGCTGGGCCCGATGCATCGCTGCCGTGCGCTCGGCAGGGCCGTCGGCGACTATCTGGCCACCCTGGACAAGCGAGTTCTGATCCTGGGATCCGGTGGGCTCTCGCACAGCCCGCCGGTGCCGACCCTGGCGACCGCGCCCGCCCCGGTGCGGGAGCGGATCGTGCACGGCCGGCCGATGACGTCCGAGCAGCGGCAGGCCCGGCAAGCCGCCGTCATCGACGCGGCCAAGAGTTTCGCCGCCGGCGACAGTGAGTTGCAGGCGCTCAACCCGACGTGGGACCAGCGATTCCTGGAAATCATCGACGGAGGATGGCTGAGCGAATTGGATGGGTGGTCGAATTCGTTCGTCTCCCATGAGGGCGGCAGCTCCGCGCAGGAGATCCGCACCTGGGTGGCGGCGTTCGGGGCGCTGGAAGCGGCAGGGCCCTACGAGACCACCGAGCGCTATTACAAGCCCGCGCCCGAACTGATCGCCGGTTTCGCCATCAGAACGGCACTTCCGAAATGACGGCGGCATTGGACGGTTTCGATCAGGTTGTCGACGTGCTCATCGTCGGGTCCGGCGGCGGCGGCATGACCGCGGCGCTGACGGCGCAGGCCGCCGGGCTCGACGCACTGGTGATCGAAAAGTCGTCCCACTTCGGGGGTTCCACCGCTTTGTCGGGTGGCGGCATCTGGGTGCCCGGGGCTCCCGCGCAGCGGCGGGAGGGCTATGTGCCCTCACCCGAAGCCGTGGTGGGCTACCTCAAGCTGATCACCGACGGATTGGTCAGCGAGGCCCGGCTGCGGCAATACGTCGAAAGCGCGCCGCAAATGCTGCAGTTCTTGGAGCAGCTTTCCGGATGGTTCGAATTCGTCTGGAAGCCCGGCTATGCCGACTACTACCCCGAGCTGCCCGGCGGCTCCGAGCTCGGCAGCACGATCAACGTGCCCGCGATCGACCTGCGGAAGTTGGGTCCCGACGAGCAGAAGCTGCTCGCGCCCCTGGCGCTGGCCCCGAAGGGAATCTGGTTGGGGCCCAAGGACCTGCGCACGTTCTATCGGATCAGGCAGTCGTGGGCGGGCAAGGGCGTGCTGATCAAATTGATTGGGCGAATGGTCCGGGCGAGGGTGTTCGGTGAGCGGATGGCCGCGATCGGACAGTCGCTGGCGGCCCGGCTCCGGCTGGCGTTGCGGGAGCGCGGTATCCCGCTCTGGCTGGACTCGCCGATGGTGCAGCTGCTCACCGACGCCGACGGGTCGGTCACCGGCGCGGTGGTGGAGCGCGACGGCAAGGCGCAGCGGATCGGTGCGCGGCTGGGGGTCATCCTGGCGTCCGGCGGATTCGACCATGACCTCGCCTGGCGCAAAGAGCTTCTGCCCGAGGTGGACCAGGACTGGAGCTTCGGCAACCCCGCGGCCATGGGCGACGGCATCCGCGCCGGCCAAGAGGTGGGCGCCGCAACGGATCTGCTCGACGAGGCCTGGTGGTTTCCGGCGATCCAGTGGCCGGACGGCCGTATGCAATTCATGCTCAACGAACGGATGATGCCGGCGCAGTTCATCGTCAACGGTGCCGGCAAGCGCTTCATCAACGAGGCGGCTCCCTACATGGACTTCGGTCACGCCATGATCGACGGCCAGCGATCCGGCGTCACGCACATCCCGTGCTGGCTGATCACCGACTACAGGTCGTTCAACCGCTACGTCGTCGGGGGGCACCTGCCGATACCCAAGATTCCGGGAGCGCCGGTGCCGACCGGCCGCAAGATCCCACCGGCCTGGCTGGAATCGGGCGTCGTCAAAGCGGCCACGACGTGGGACGAAATGGCGGCCAAGATCGGCGTGCCCGCGGACCAGCTTGCCGAAACCGCCCGCCGTTTCAACGAACTCGCCGGCAAGGGCCACGATGACGATTTCAACCGCGGCGACAGCGTGTACGACAACTACTACGGCGACCACACCCTGCCCAACCCGAACCTGTATCCGCTTGGCGATCCGCCGTACTACGCCTTCCGGATCGTTCTCGGCGACCTCGGGACCTCGGGCGGCCTGCTGACCGACGAACACGCCCGCGTGCTGCGGGCCGACGGCAGCGTGGTGCCCGGCCTGTACGCGGTGGGTAACACGTCCGCGCCGGTGATGGGCCGCAGCTACGCCGGTGCGGGCGCGACCATCGGCCCAGCCATGACCTTCGGCTATGTCGCGGCGAAACACATTGCGGCCCAAGCAGCCAACCGAACCGTTAATACTCATAGGAGGTAACGATGAAAATCTCACTGTTCTACGAATTCGCTCTGCCGCGGCCCTGGGCACCCGACGACGAACACGTCCTGCTGCAGGACTGTCTCAACGAGGTCGAGGCCGCCGACAAAGCGGGCTTCTCCACCGTGTGGCTGACCGAGCACCACTTCCTCGAGGAGTACTGCCACTCGACGGCACCGGAGATCTTCTTGGCCGCGGCCAGCCAGCGGACCAAGAACATTCGCCTGGGATTCGGCATCATGCACCTGCCGCCGGTGGTCAACCACCCCGCCCGGGTGGCCGAGCGCATCGCCACCCTCGACCTGCTCTCCAACGGCCGCGTCGAATTCGGTACCGGCGAGTCGTCATCGGTCGGTGAGCTCGGCGGGTTCAACATCGACCCCGCCGACAAGCGCGCACAATGGGAAGAGGCGCTCGAGGTCTCGATCCGCTGCATGATCGAGGAGCCGTTCACCGGCTTCAACGGCGAACACGTCCAGATGCCCGCGCGCAACGTCGTTCCCAAGCCGCTGCAAAAGCCGCACCCGCCGGTCTGGGTCGCCTGCACGCGGCCGGCCAGTGTGCAGATGGCCGCCCAAAAGGCGATCGGCGCCTTGAGTTTCGCCTACACCGGTCCCGGACCCCTGACCGAGCGGGTCAACGGCTACTACAAGGAATTCGAGGAGAACGGCGTGCCGGTCACTCCCCGGATCAACCCGAACATCCTGGCCATCGGCGGGGACCTGTCCATGATGGTGGCCAAGACCGACGAGCAGGCGTTGCAGCGGCTCGGGCAGGGCGGCGGCTTCTTCTCGTTCGGCATCATGCACTACTACATGACCGGAGTGCACACGCCGGGGCGCACCGGAGTCTGGAAGCGCTACCTCGAAGAGGTGGAGAAGGATCCGACGCTGGCGTACGGGCCCGGCCGGGGCGCCATCGGCTCTCCGGCCACGGTGCGCGAGTTCCTGCGCGGCTACGAGGAGAGCGGCGTCGACGAGATCATCTTGCTGCTCAACCCGCGTAGCCACGAGGGCACCATGGAATCCATCGAGCTGATGGGCAAAGAGGTGCTCCCCGAATTCATCGAGCGGGACGCAAAGGCCGTGGCGGAAAAGGCGAAACGGCTGGAGCCCGTCATCGAAAAGGTGGAGGCGCGCCGGCCGAAATCGACCGCCCCGCAATTCGACGAGGATTACTCGTTCGGTGGACTCCCGACCGGTCGCGGCGGTAAGTTCACCGCCAGCGAGATCCCCGAAGCAATGGCGGAGATCAACGAAGGCCGCGTACAGGCGGCGCAGCGCGCAAAGGACCAGCAGAAGTAGTGCCGGACGGCATCTGAGCCGGGAGAATTTCGAGGCGAGCCTTGGGAGAGATCGACGAGCTGTGGCGCTACGACGGCCGTCGTGCGGTGGTGACCGGATGTGCGTCCGGCATCGGCGAACACGTGGTGCGTCAGCTCACCGAGCTTGGGGCCGAAGTCATCGGGTTGGACAAACGGCGACCGGACTTCGCGATCGACGAGTTCCATGAGGTCGATCTGGCCGATCAAACATCGATCGAGTCGGCGGTCAGCGCGGTGACGGGTCAGGTCGATGCGCTGTTCAACGTTGCGGGCGTGTCGTCCGGGATCGGCGATCCGCCACTCGTGGTGACCATCAACTTTTTGGGGATGCGCCACGCCACCGAGGCACTCGTTCCGAAGATGGCCGCGGGATCGTCCATCGTGAGCGTGTCATCGCTCGCGGCGGCCGCATACCGGGAGCACCTGGCGGAGGTGGCGCCGCTGCTTTCCACCGCGACGATGCAGGAGGGTATCGACTGGTGCGCCGGGCATCCCGATGCGCTGGGCACCGGCTATCAGCTGTCCAAGGAAGCGATCATCCTCTACACCATGCGCAGCGCAACGCCGCTGGGCGCGCAGGGAATCCGCATCAACTGCACCGGACCAGGGGTCACCGAGACGCCGATCCTGGACCAGCTGCGCACCGCGTATGGACAGGGTTTCCTCGACGACATTCCCAAGCCGCTGGGCCGTGTCTCCGGTCCCGCCGAGCAGGCCGCGGTGCTGCTGTTCCTGAATAGCAATGCCGCCAGCTATATTTCGGGCCAAGTGTTGTGGGTCGACGGCGGAAACGTGGGCGCCGCAATCGCGCGTGAACTCGAGGAAGGGCATGCCCCGTGGCCAGTGTGACCGACTTTCGCCGTACCGCACGCGATGTCAGCAACTGGGGCCGTTGGGGCGATGACGACGAACTCGGCACGCTGAACTTCATCACCGAGGAAAAGATCGCCCAGGCCGCAGGCCTGGTCCGACACGGCAAAGTATTTCCACTCGGCGTGGACTTCGGCTCCTCGGGGCCACAGGGCGCCTTCGGTTTTCGGCACAATCCGATCCACGTGATGACGGTGGACGGCGGTGACGCCAGCACGCTGGCCAAGTACGGGCCGGATTGGGACCGGAACCCGACGGCGGCGCAGATGGGCCCGTACTTCGTCGACAACCTGTTCCGGTTCAACGACGACATGATCATCATGCCGTTGCAGGCGGCCACCCAATGGGACGCGTTGTCGCACGTCTATTACGACGACCAGCTCTACAACGGGATCCCCGCGGGTTCGGTGACCAGCCTCGGTGCCCGCCGGCTCGGCATCGAGAAGGTGGACGGTAAGGGCATCACCTCACGCGGTGTGCTGCTGGATCTGGTGCGTCATCGCGGCGCGGAGGTCTTCCTGGAGCACGGAAACCCCATCACGCCCGAGGAATTGGACGACGTGGTCCGGGCGCAGGGCGTGGCGATCGGACGTGGCGACATCCTTCTCATCAAAACCGGTTGGTGGACAAGGTATCTGCAGACGGGAAACAAGACCGAACAATATTCCGGCCTGGACTGGCGATGTGCCCAGTGGCTGCACGATCACGAAATCGCGGCGGTCGCGTCCGACAACCTCCAAGTCGAAGACCCGGTGTCCGGGGTCGACGGTGTGTTCTTGCCCTTCCACCTGCTGACGCTGCGCGACATGGGGCTGATGCTCGGTGAGTACTGGGACCTGACCGCACTGGCAGCCGATTGCGCCGCCGACGGCGTGTACGAGTTTCAACTCATCGCACCACCGCTGAGATTCGTTGGGGCAGTGGGCTCACCGGTGAACCCGATCGCGATCAAATGATGCAGCGCAAAACCCTGTCGGTTGACGGCCTGGCCACCAGCTACCTGGAAGCCGGCGACGGCGACCCGGTGGTATTGCTGCACGGGGGTGAGTTCGGCGCCGGCGCCGAACTCGGCTGGGAACGCAACATCGCCGCGCTCGCCGCGCGGTATCGCGTCCTGGCGCCGGACCAGCTGGGATTCGGGCAGTCCGCGAAGGTCATCGACTTCGTCGACGGCCGCGGCATGCGGATCCGGCATGTGGCGCGGTTCTGCGAACTGCTCGGCGTCGACACGGCGCACTTCGTGGGCAATTCGATGGGCGCCATCAACCTGCTCACCGACGCCACGTCCGACGCACCACTACTCTCGGTGCGCAGCTTGGCAATCATCTGTGGCGGTGGAGAGATCCAGCAGAACGAGCATTTCGAGGCGCTGCAGAACTACGACGCGACGTTGCCCGCGATGCGCCGCATCGTCCACGCGCTGTTCTTCGACTCCGGCTACCCCGCCGACGACGACTACGTGCGTCGCCGCTACGAGTCGAGCACCGCGCCGGGAGCATGGGAAGCCATCGCCGCGGCCAGGTTCCGGCGCCCCGGCGCCACGCCGTCCGCGACCCCGTCTACCACCCGGGCCTACGAACGCATCGGCGTGCCAACGCTTGTCGTCGAAGGGGCGGGGGACAAGCTCCTTCCCACCGGCTGGTCCGCCGAGATCGCCAAGCAGATCGACGGGGCCCGTTCGGTTGTGGTCGACAAGGCCGGACACTGCCCCCAGATCGAGCAGTCCTCGGTGGTCAACGAGTTGCTGATGGATTTCCTGGGCGCACTCTGAGTGTCAGAAGCTGTAATCCAGGCGGGTCATCATTCCGGCCACCTGGTGATAGGTGTTGTGGCAGTGCATCACCCAGGTCCCGGGATTGTCGGCAACCAGGGCGGCGACGAGCTTCTGCTTGGGCAGCACCATAACGGTGTCCTTGCGGGCGCCGGGGCTGCCGTCAGCCCTGATTATCTGGAACGTATGCCCGTGCAGGTGAATTGGGTGATACATCATCGTGGTGTTGTCGAACGTGATGGTGGGCCGTTGGCCCTGCTGGACGTGCAGCGGATTCGTCGTGCCGTAGGGCTCCCCGTTGATCGTCCAGTTGTATTGCATCATGTTCCCGCCCAGGACCACGGGGAGATCGAGACCGGGATCGGGACGTCCTAGGTTGACCGGCGTTGTGGCCGTGAACATTTCGACGGTTCCAACCCGCTTGGTGAGTTCGCCCGGCTGAAACTGCGGGTCGGGGGCGCTGCCCGAAGCCGTGGAGAACAACGCGCGGGCCAGGCCGTTCTTGCCTTCGGCGACCGCGACCAGTGGGAAGACGCCGTCCGCGGCGGTCACAGTCACGTCGTAGCGTTCGGCCATCCCGATGAGCAGCGCGTCCACCTGCGCGGGGACTACGGGGTAGCCGTCGGTGTGAGTCACCGTCATCGCATGGCCGGCCAGTGCGACCCGGAAGGTGGTGTCGGACGCAGTGTTGATGAAGCGGATCCGGATGCGCTGGCCCGGCTTGGCATTGAATGTCGTGGGGGAAGCGGGGATTCGACTGTTGATCAGATAATACGGGTAGGCGATATCACCGGCGTCGCCACCGAGCAGGTCGCTGGTGCCGACACCCGCCGCGGCGGGCGGCGGTGGCGGGCTCGTCGAGGTTGTCGTGCTGGTCGATGTCGTCTCGCTCGTCGTCTCCGTAGTCGTTTCTGCGGACGATGTCTCGGTCGTTGTCGGAGTTGTCGACGTTGTCGAGGTCGTCGCTTCGGGGGCGTTCTGCGGGGGCTTGTTCGGGTTGCTCAGTTCGGTGTAGAGCTGCTGCGGGCTCTTCCCGACCCCATCGGTCCAATCGTCAAGGACGACGATCCATTCGGCGTCGTAATTGCCCTCGGTCGGGTCGTCGACGATGACCGGCAGATAGAGACCGGTGTCCTCGTCCAGGCCGGTGTGCGGGTGCGCCCAGTAAGTACCCGAATTCGGCACGGAGAATCGGTAGGTGAAGTCGTGGCCGGCGGCGATGTTGGGTGTGGCCGGCTCGGCGCCGTCCATGTCGTTGCGCAGCGCGATGCCGTGCCAATGTACCGATGTCGGATGATCGAGCCGATTCGACACCGTCACCTCGACCTCGTCACCGGTGCGGGCGCGGACCACCGGGCCCGGGATGCTATTGCCGTAGGCCAGCGTGCGCACGACCGGCCCACCCAGGTCGACCTCGACCGGCTGGGGTGTGAGCGTGGCGGTGACGGTGCGACCGCTATGCGGCCGGGCGGCCTCGGTTTCGGTGATGGCGGCGGTCAGCCGGGCGTTGCCCGTCGGATCCGGTTTGGATTGGCTGCACGCCGTCAGCGCCAATCCGCCGGCGATGCCCGCGGCCATGAAACCGCGTCTGGTGAGCCGAGTTCTGCCGACAGGGACACCGCTTGTGGGCTGCACGGGCAATCGGTGCTCCTCGTCTTTGGCTCGCCCCAACGTTCTCGTGCTTGGATGCTAGGCGGAGCGCAACCGCGAGCGCTAGACCCACCACTGATCGCGCGGAGGCATACTCCCGAGCGCTGTGACAGTACGCAATCACTTCAATGTGATTCCGCGTAAACGTATCTGGGGGCAGGGAGCGATACTCGATGTCGCCACTTGCGCACTCTCGCCCTACTGGGCACCGCTCGCTGCCTGCGCAGCCATCCAGTCGCTGAAGGTGGTGGGGTAGACGGCAACTTGTTCGTCGTCGGTGGGAACGATGCTGCGGTCGTCGAGAACCGCACCGTAATAGCGGGCATCGTTATCCGTCACCACCGTGCGCGCATCACCTGCGGCCGCAAACCGCGTGCGGATGAAGTCGTCCATACCATGCTTTTCGGGACCGGCGATGTTGATCACCCCGTTGACTGGATCGCCCGTCGCCGCACGGGTGACCGCCAGGGCCACATCCGCGGCCGCAATCGGCTGGAACGCCCCGTGCGGGGCACGGACGGTGTCGCCTTCGGCCAACGAATCAGCAATGCCGTCAACGAATTCGAAGAACTGCGTTGCCCGTACGATCGAATACGGCTGTCCCGATTCCACGATCACTTTTTCCTGTGCAACCTTGGCTCGCATGTAGCCACTTTCGGCCGCCCGGTCGGCGCCCACGATCGACAGGGCGACGTGATGCTGTACGCCCGCGGCCCGCTCCGCGTCCAGCAGGTTGCGGGTAGACGTGGTGAAGAAATTCAAGACGTCGTCGTCGGCCCAGGACGGCGAGTTGGACACGTCCACGACCGTGTGGACTCCTGCGACGGCGTCGGCGACACCTTCACCGGTCACGGCATTGACGCCCGTGCTCGGCGACGCCGGGACCGCCTCGTGTCCCAGTTCGGTGAGCCTGGCGACGACCTGTGACCCGATCAGCCCGCTGCCACCTATTACCAACACCTTCATGATTACGCCTTTCCCGTTACCCGACGAACTGGCCTCATCAGCATGGCCTAGACGCCGACGGGTCGGAACCCCGGGAGGTCCGCGGTCATCCCGCAGACGGAGGACCCGTCTGCGGCCGCGTTAAATCAACTGCTTGACTTAATGCTGTGCACGCCGATTAACTCGTCATGTGGTTAACGAATTGGATGGCAAGGTTGCCATCGTCACCGGCGGGTCCTCGGGCCTCGGCCGCGGGCTTGTGGAGCGGTTTGTGGCCGAGGGCGCGCGGGTCGTCATCGCCGACGTCGAGACCGAGCGGGGCGAGGCGCTAGCGCAGTCGCTGGGTGCCAACGCCGTCTTCCGGCCGACCGACGTCTCCGACCCCGAACAGGTGGGAGCGCTGGTGTCCGGCGCCGTTGAGACGTTCGGGGGCCTGCACGTCATGGTGAACAACGCCGGGATCTCGAGCCCGCTGCGCAAGCTGCTCGACGATGACCTCAGCGATTTTCACCGGGTGATGGGGGTCAACGTGCTGGGCGTGATGGCGGGTACCCGGGATGCCGCGCGGCACATGGTCGACCATGGCGGCGGGTCGATCATCAACATCACCTCGATCGGCGGCATCCAGGCCGGCGGTGGCGTGATGATCTACCGCGCCTCCAAAGCCGCCGTCATTCAATTCACCAAGGCCGCGGCAATTGAGTTGGCGTACTACGAGATTCGGGTCAACGCGATCGCGCCCGGCAACATACCGACGCCCATCCTGGGGAAGTCGGGGGCCGGCATGGACCCCGAGCAACTGAAGCAGTTCGAGGCGCGGATCCGCGAAACGATGCGGGAGGATCGACCGCTGAAGCGTGAGGGCACGCCCGACGACGTCGCCGAGGCGGCGCTGTATTTTGCCACCGACCGCTCGCGCTATGTCACCGGCACCGTGCTGCCGGTCGACGGTGGGACCGTGGCGGGCAAGCCGATTCGATCCAAGAAGCGCGACGGATGACCGAACGGCACGGACGTGGCACTGCGGTCACCTTCGAGCCGCTGCACGGACCGGACGTCCGTCGTCGTGACGGTAAATGAGTCCTTTGTCCGCGAAGGCGGATAGCCAGCCATCCATCGGCCACCATCCCCAGCGCCGGTGGAAGATCGTGGCGTTGCGCAATATGTCGTCCAGGTGGTCTACCGGAGGGTCGGTGACGGGGTGGTACTGGTGGAACGCGTGTGCCCCACCAACCCACCGCATCGGAACTCGTCGCGCCGCCGCGCATTGCCCGAAGTCGGTGTCCTCCGCGCCGTAGCCGCGGTACAGCTCACAGAATCCCCCGATTCGCTGCCATGTGGCGGCTTTCACCGCGAAAGACAGCGACCAGAACAGCGCGTAGTCCGTCGTGGAGACGACCGCGCCGTCTGGCGGTGCGGGCCGAGCGCGATGCGGTTGGGGTTGCGACCGTACCTCTGAGATCACGTAGCCGCCGGGGCCCGGCGGCGGCAAATAGGTGACAGGCCCGTTCAGGATCGCGTTCTCGTGTTCGGATTTGGCTGCGACGCTGTGGTACCGGTCGAGTAACTCCGCGCCGGGAATGCAGTCGACGTCGAGAAACACCAAGAGCTCCGCGGCATTTCGTACCGCCGTGGCCGCGCCCACGTTGCGCCCCATCGCCAACGGCAACGGGTGGGAGGCCGGGCAGTCAACCACCCTTGCCGGCGCCCCAAGTTCAGCGACGGTGGCAGCGACGGTGGAGTCACCGAGCGCTACCACAATGTGCATGTCCGGCCGCAGCGCGCCGGCGGCCAGGCCTTCGAGCTGCCGACGCAGGTGGACGCCTCGGCCGTGGACAACGGTGATGACGGCGGTCCGCACTACGTGCCCGGTCCACAGCGACGGGCCGTCGACTCGATCGCTTCGGCGGCGCGGTTGGCGGCCCCATCCACTTCCCAGCGCCGCCACCGCCGGGGGTCGGACGCGGTCGCGGCGGTGAGCAGCGCGGGCCAAGCACGTGGGTCGGGCACCCCTTGGGCGACCACCGCAAGCCGGTGGCGCTTGAGCACCCGGGCCGTGGCGCGCTGCTCGTCGAACGGGCGCGGTTGCGGGATGACTGTAGCGGGTCGTCTCGCGGCCGCGACATCGGCAATACAGCTCTGACCCCCGTGGGTGATTACTACGTCCGCCTCGCGGATTTCGCGCCACGGATCATGTTTCCATGATCCGCCCTCACCGCCGAGCGTTGTCCATGAATGGACCGAATGTGCTGCGGCGCAGTCTTGTAGCGATGTGCCGAACGCGTCGCTGGCTCCGCTCAACACGAGTACCCGGGTCTCCTTCAACGGCTTGGCGGGCATCAACGATCCGGACTCGCCGTCGCAGCCGTTGCGGCCCTCGAAACGGCTGATCCCACCGACGTAGCTCGTTTTCTCGTCCCACTGCCGCAGCCATGACGGCACACACAGTGCCCGCGGCCAGGCCGCCACGATGTGATCGGCGAGACGGTGCACCAGTACGTGCGGGGCATCCACCCGGTCGCCGGGCAGCGCCATGACGATCACCGGCACGCCAAGCAGGCGGATGAACACCGCCACTTCCACCGAGACATCGACGACGACGGCTTCGGGCCGCGCATCGGATACCCACCTCGCGAGCTCACTCATCCGCGCGCTGAACCCAGCGTCGTGATGGGGCGCCCAATGCAGCGCGCCGTGTGCGGTGGTCTCGCGCGGCTGCGGCTCCGCGTCATCGCGCGGCAGCCTCATGACCATCGAAAACGGGTGTGGCTCGGAAACATCCAGTGACGTGATGGCTGTCACCGGCCGGCGCATCCGGGCGCAGATGCTGATGGCTCGTGCCAGATGTCCGAAACCGTGATGGTGAATGTAGTACCCGATCATGCGGGCCTGCCCGCGAAGTCGTCCATCATTTGTCGGTACAAATCGGTGTAGGCGGTCACCATCGCGTCCGCCGAGCAGTGCCGAATGGCGTGCTCACGCACCCGCTTTCGCGACAGCCGTACGACGGCGGAAATGGCGTCCGCCATCGCGGTGACGTCACCGGGGGCGACGAGCCGTCCCGACGAGGTGCTGATGAGTTCGGGTATGCCCCCGAGGTCAAACGCCACAACGGGGGTGCCGCAGGACATCGCTTCGGCGACGACAAGGCCGTACGGCTCGTCCCAGGTCGGAGTGACGAGCGCCGCTGCGGCATGACCGACCAAGTGGACCAGACGCTCATGGTCCAGATGGCCCGCATAGGTGACGTCGCCATCCAGATGCGGCTCGATGTGGGTGAGGAAGTATTTCTGGTCGGAGATCGGGCCGGCGAGTATCAAAGGCCTGCAAGCCCGTTGGGCCGCCGCGATAGCGAGATGGGGCGCTTTTTCCGGGGTGATCCGGCCGAACCACACCAGGGAAGGCCCGCCCGGCCCGAGGGACCACTGGCCCGTGTGGATGCCGTTGGGAACCACCGTGATATCGCCGGTCAGGTTTTCCCACGCCGCCGCGGTGTGTTGGGAAACGGCAGCGAAGCGGGTGCCTTGTCCGGTGGAGGCGCCGATTGCCGACTCGAGCCACGGGGTTGGCGGTGTGTGCACCGTGGTCAGCATCGGCGTGGACAAAGCCGAGGCCATCGCCACCGGAAGGTAATGGAGGCTGTGGTTGTGGATGACGTCGAACTCCTGGCTGCCGGGCCCCGCGAGCCACAGCATCAACGACAGATACGCGTGATGATCGGCCATGAAGGCCGCCGGGGGCATCGATACGTCGTGTCGCGCCGCCTCCGACAAATTCAACGGGCGTACGTGGAGCGTCCGACATTTCAGGCCGGGGTCCGAATCGGCTGCCGCGAACAGCGACACCCGATAACCGCGGGATGCCAGCGCCCGGGTCAGGTGGCAGACGTGTGCCTCGAGCCCCCCGGCGAACGGTTGCCGAATCGGATAGCGAGTTGAGGCGATCAAGGCCACGCGTGGCCGTTCCATCATCTCAGGACGCTCCGATAGAGGGCACGATGCGCGGACGCGAGCTCTCGTCTTTCGGCGAGCCGCGCCGCCCAGTTGGCCCTGGGCGCCGGGTGGCCGGCGGCCCAACGGGCATATGCCCGGCGGATCGCGCGGCAGAGCGATGCTTGATCGAGGCCTTCGTCCCCAAAGCCGAAAACCCCGCAGGGGCGTTGCTGGTGATAGAAGCCGCAGCTGGGCGCGACTACGGCGGTCCCGAGATCGTAGCTGGCTTCCAGCCAGCCCGAATGGGTGCCGAACCGGTAGGGCAGTACCGACACCGTCAGCGAAGCGAGGTATTCCCATAGTTCGTCGTCCGAGAAGTAGGGGTGCACCCGGACCTGGACGTGCTCGCAGGAGTCGTAGGCCAGCAGCGCCGCGCCGGTCTCCGGCGCAAACCAGTGATTGTCGGGATCAAAAATCTCATCGTGGACGTTCACCTGCAGGATCGCGTCGGGCAGCGACGACAGGATCACCGCCAGTGCGTGCACGATGGGCAACGGTTCCATGTTGGCGCGCAGGCTCTTGGCGTGCAGACCAACGACGAATCGCTCGCTACGGCTGCGGGGCTTCTCGATCCACTCCTTCGCGAGCACATGAGGATGCGGTAGTACCCGGGCCCGTCGTCTCCAATTCTGCCGAATCAGCTGTGCGGCACCAGGTGTCAGCGTTATCAGTTCGTCCGCGGCAGAAATCAGGACGTCCTGCTGCGCGGCGTGGGCTTCGGGCGCAGGGTGGTGCGGATTACGCAGGTCGTGCACCGTGTAGACAAGCGGCTTGTCGTGCGTCTTGAGCTCGTGGACGACTCCGGCCAAAACCTCGGGACCCACGGCGTCGAATCCGAAGTGGATGTGGAACACGTCGAATCGTGAGTGATTGTCGCTGACCCAGCCGGGCTCCAGCATCAGCGGCGGCCACCAGCCTCCCGGCACGGTACGGCCATCCGCGGGAACCGGATCATCCAGGCGCACAACGCAATCCAAGTTCGAATCACTGAGGTGGCGAACATAGACGTGTGACGCCGGCACCGAGGCGACGCGCAACAACTGGGGCCCCTTCCTGAAAACCGTGGGGGGTCGGCCGCGCGTCCCGGCGGCACTGTCCCGTCAATCGAGAAGCAGAACCGTTCCTGCCGTCTGAAGAACAGTGCGAAGCTGCAATACCCGCCACCGGCGGGGCCAAACTGTGGACGCGCAGGGAGGCTGCCGGTCGGCGCGATCGCGGTATTAAATCAATCGCTTGACTTAAACTCCGCTACGAGGTTGACTGATCAAATGACCACCGCCGGCCGGACCGTTCGCACCGAGCGGGCCAGTTCCACCCAAGAGGCGATCCTGGTGGCGGCCGAGCGCCTCTACGCCGAGCACGGCATGTTCGCGGTGTCCAACCGGCAGGTCAGCGAGGCCGCCGGCCAGGGCAACAACGCGGCCGTCGGTTACCACTTCGGCACCAAGGCGGACCTGGTGCGGGCGATCGAGCAGAAGCACCGCGGGCCCGTCGAGCAACTGCGCGAACAGATGGTGACCGAACTGCTCGACACGGGTGGTCCGACCGAAATGCGCAACTGGGTTGCCTGTCTGGTGCGCCCGCTCACCGATCACCTGGACGAGCTCGGAAACCCCACCTGGTACGCGCGTTTCGCGGCCCAGGCCATGACCGACCCGGCCTACTACAACATCATCGTCAAAGGCGCGCTCAGCTCCCGTTCGCTGGTCCAGGTCGTCGAGGGCATCAACCGCTGCCTGCCCGAACTGCCCGCCGAAGTGCACTTCGAACGCAACATCATGGCCCGAAACCTGTTGATGCACACCTGCGCTGACCGTGAACGCGCGCTTGCCGCAGGCGCGGTGACGTCTCATCGTTCATGGCGGGCCGCGGCATCCGGACTCATCGACGCGATCGTGGGCCTGTGGCTGGCGCCCGTGACGGCGTACGAGTAAGGATTCACAGATGAAAGTGACTGTCGACCAAGATGTTTGCGCTTCCTCGGGCAACTGCGTGATGAATGCGCCCGAAGTGTTCGACCAGCGCGATGACGACGGTGTCGTCGAACTGCTCAATCCCAATCCCACAGCCGAACAGGCCGAAGGGGCGCGGCGGGCGGCGGCGGCCTGCCCCGCGCTTGCCATCCACATCGAGGAATGACATGTCAGACACATTGACGAGCAGCGCGACAGCGCAGACCTCCGATATCCCGGACTACCCGATGGCCAGGGAGCCACGCTGCCCGTTCGCACCGCCACCGGACGTCATGGCGCTGGCCGAGGCGAGGCCGATGTCCCGGGTGCGGATCTGGGACGGCAGCACGCCGTGGCTCATTACGGGCTACGAGCAAGTGCGCGAACTGTTTTCGGATTCACGGGTCAGCGTCGACGACCGCCAGCCCGGATTCCCGCACTGGAACGAAGGCATGCTGTCCACGGTGCACAAGCGCCCGCGGTCGGTGTTCACCGCCGACGGTGAGGAGCACACCCGATTCCGGCGCATGCTGTCGAAGCCCTTCACATTCAAGCGAGTCGAAAATCTGCGCCCGACCATCCAGCAGATCACCGACGAGCACATCGACGCGATCCTCGCCGGACCTCAGCCCGCCGACATCGTCACCGCGCTGGCGCTCCCGGTGCCCTCGCTGGTGATCAGCCAGCTGCTGGGCGTTCCCTACGAAGACGCCGACATGTTCCAGCACCACGCCAACGTCGGCCTCGCGCGTTACGCCACGGGTGAAGACACCGTCAAAGGCGCGATGAGCCTGAACAAATACCTCGCCCAGCTGGTCGAAGCCAAGATGGAGAATCCGGCTGAGGACGCGGTTTCCGACCTCGCCGAGCGGGTGAAGGCCGGCGAGCTCAGCGTGAAGGAGGCCGCGCAGCTGGGCACCGGGCTGCTGATCGCCGGACATGAGACCACCTCGAACATGATCGGGCTCGGCGTGCTCGCCCTGCTGGTAAACCCCGACCAGCTGGCCGTCATCCGCGATGCCGAAGATCCGAAGGTCGTCGCCAGCGCGGTGGAAGAACTCCTGCGCTACCTCAGCATCATTCAGAACGGTCAGCGCCGCGTCGCGCTCGAAGACATCCACATCGCCGGCGAGACGATCCGTGCCGGCGAGGGCATCATCATCGATCTGGCCCCGGCCAACTGGGATGCGGACGCGTTCGCCGAACCGGACCGACTGTACCTGCACCGCTCGGGCGCCGACCGCAACGTCGCGTTCGGCTACGGACGGCATCAATGCGTGGGGCAGCAGCTGGCCCGCGCCGAGCTGCAGATCGTCTTCCACACGCTCGCCCGGCGCATTCCCACGCTGCAACTTGCCATTCCGATCGAGGAGGTTCCGTTCAAGGATGACCGACTCGCCTACGGCGTCTACGAACTGCCGGTGACCTGGTAGCCCAGCTCGCTACTTATCAAAATTGCGGATCCGAACGGAGGGTCAATGATGACGACTCGAACAAGCACGCTCTACCCACCCGGAGGTTATGGCGCCCCGAAGGATCGGCGTGGCCACGCCGTCGGCAGCGACATCGGCCTGCCGCAGGGGACCGTGGTCTTCTCGGCCGACAACCACATCTCGCTCGCGGATGACATCTTCTACCAACGCTTCCCAGACGACCTGAAGGACAAGGCGCCGCGGATCTGGTACGAGGACGGCGCCTACCAAGTCGGCCGCAAGGGACAGTCGTTCCTGCCGGGCGATTTCAGCGCCGTGCTGATGCAGTACGACGACCTGCCCGGCGCTGCGAGCACCAACATCGAGGCCCGGATCCAAGAACTGCACGACGACGGCGTCGAGAAGGAACTGGCGTTCCCCAACGCGGTGCTGGCTCTGTTTCACTACCCGGACAAGCAGCTTCGCGAGCTCGCCTTCCGCATCTACAACGAATACATCGCGGAGTTGCAGGAGCGCTCGAACGGCCACTTCTACGGCGCCGGGCTGATCAACTGGTGGGACCCGCAGGGTGCCCGCAAGACGCTGGCCGAGCTGAAGTCATTGGGAATCAAGACCTTCCTGCTGCCGCTCAACCCCGGCAAGGATGACGACGGCAACATCATCGACTACGGCAGCACCGCAATGAAGCCGGTCTGGGACGAGATCGAGGCCGCAGGCCTTCCCGTGACGCACCACATCGGCGAGACCCCGCCGAAAACCCCTTGTCAGTTCAACAGCGTGGTGGTCGGCATGATGATCAACATCGACGGCTTCCGCGAGCAGTTCGCCAAGTACCTCTTCACCGGAATCCTCGATGATCATCCCGGGCTGCGAATCGGCTGGTTCGAGGGCGGCATCGCCTGGGTGCCTTGGGCTTTGCAGGATGCCGACCACCTGATGGGGTCGTACCAACACATGTTCAACCGGACCCTCGAGCACGAACCGCGCTACTACTGGGACACCCACATGAGCGCATCGTTCATGGTCGATCCGCTGGGCCTGCGGCTGATCGACCAGATCGGGGTGGACAAGGTGATGTGGTCCAGCGACTATCCACACAACGAGAGCACCTACGGCTATTCCGAGAAATCGCTGAAATCCGTTGTGGACGCCGTGGGTCCGGAGAACGCGGTGAAGATCGTCAGCGACAACATCACGAAGTTCCTGGGTCTGTAGTGACGACGTTCGCGCAACTGGATACCAACACCGGCAACGGACCGGTGATCCCGGAAACGGCCGACCTGGCTCGCCTGCGCCGCGAGACGGGGGCCCGGCTGCGTTCGGCGATGGCCGAGCGCGGGGTCGACGCGATGATCCTGCTGGGCAACAACGCGGTGGTCTACGCCACCGGTGCCAGCTGGCCGCTCGGCGACGCCGGATTGTCCTACGTCGAACGGCCGGTGGCCGTGGTGCTCGTCGACGACGAACGGCCGCACCTGTTCCTGCCCTTCCGCGAGGGGGCCTCGCGGGAGTCGGACTTGCCCGCCGACCACTTGCACGGGCCCGTTTACCTCGAATTCGACGAGGGTGTGCAGCATTTCGCGCGTCAGCTGGCCGACCTCATTCCGGCCGACGCGGTAGTCGCGGTCGACGAGTTCACCGGCGCCATGTCGCGCGCCGCGAAGCTCCTGTTCCCGGGCGGCGCACCCGTTGACGCCGCGGCCATCGTCAGCGCCGCCAAGTCGGTGAAAACGCCGGACGAATTGTCCTGCATGCGCACCGCGATCCGGATCACCGACGAAGCGATGGTCGAGGTCCAGAAGAGCCTGGCCCCAGGAATCCGTCAAATCGATTTGTCGGCAAGCTTTTTGCGCCGAGCATTCGAGCTGGGAGCCACGGCCAGCATGCTCGAGCCGATCTGGCAGGTGATGCCGCCGAGTAAGGCCGAGGGAGTGTGGACCACACACGGCGATTTGGCCCTGCCGCTGCTGACCACCGAGCGCGAGTTGGCCGAAGGTGATGTGCTGTGGACCGATGTCAGCATCACCTATCAGGGCTACTGCTCCGACTTCGGGCGTACCTGGATCGTCGGGCGGGACCCGTCGCCCCGCCAGCAGGCGCAGTTCGACAAGTGGTTCGAGATCATGAGTGCAGTCCTCGGTGTCACCAAGGCCGGCGCCACCGCGGCGGATCTGGGCCGGGCGGCCATCAAGGCGAACGGCGGCACCAAGCCGTGGCTGCCGCACTTCTACCTAGGCCACGGCATCGGGGTCAATGCCGCCGAAATGCCGATGATCGGAACCGATCTCGGGCAGGAGTTCGACGAGAACTTCGTCCTGCGAGCCGGGATGGTGCTGGTGCTGGAACCGGTGGTGTGGGAAGACGGCACCGGCGGCTACCGCAGCGAGGAGGTCCTGGTGATTACCGAGGAAGGCTGGATCCGTTTGACCGACTACCCCTATGACCCCTATGGCTCCCATGTCAGTTGAAGTTTGCCCTGACGAGCGCACGCTGCGCTCGGGGCGCCGCCAGCGGGCGCTGGCTCAGATGGCGGCACACGATCTCGACGTCCTGGTCCTCGGCCGCCAGGCCAACGTCCGTTACGTGACCGGGGCACCGCAACTGTGGGTCGCCGGCACCCGGCCGTTCGGCCCGACCTGCGTGCTGGTGCGTGAGACCGGCGCCGTGCACCTCCTCAGCACGTGGGACGAGGGCGTTCCCGAGGACATCCCGCACGAGAACCTCTACGGCATCTCGTGGAACCCGATGAACACGATGTCCGCCCTGCAGCGAATCGACGGCGCGGCGACCGCACGGCGCGTCGGAACCGACGCGCTCTCACCGGTTTTCGCGCAGCTCCTGCCGACCGCATTTCCGAACGCACAGCTGGTCGACGGCGAGCTCGCCATGCGGGCCGCGCGCCGCATCAAGACGGACGAGGAGATCGCCGCGCTACGCGAGTCCATCGCGGTGGCCGAGTCTGCGCTGGCGGCCGCGGTCTCCGAGCTGCGGCCGGGCGTAACCGAACAGGCGCTGGCCGGCGTCTCGCTCGAAGCCTCCTCGGCCGGCGGTGTTAGCACACCATCGAATCAAGATGTCGCATGGGTGACGTCGCGCACGCACCCCTGGCGGCGCGCCCACGGTGACGGCCGTATTCGGGACGGCGACCTGGTGGCGTTCTCCGCCGGAGTGCTGGCGGGAGGCTATGTCGGCGAAGTGGGCCGCACCTGGCCCGCCGACAACCGACACGTGCCCGGCGGCGCGGCGGCCCTGCACGGGCGATGGGAACGCCTGTGGGACAAGCTGATTACCGCCTGTGGGCCCGGCGCGGGCGCGACCGAACTGCTCGAAGCCTACCGGGCCGCGGACGAGCCCGAGCCGCCGATGCCGGTGGCCCGCGGCCTGGGCATGGGGTTCGACCCACCCGTGGTGTCCAAGCACTTGCCTACCACCGCGGCCGACGAACGTCTGGAGCCCGGGATGGTGCTGGCTGTGACGGGCTACGTGTGGGAAGAAGGAGTCGGCGCGGTATTCGGGCGAGAAGCGGTCCTGATCACCGCGGACGGACCCGAAGTGCTCACCGCGAGCCCGTTCTGGCAGCCGTAGCCATGCCCGAGCCCTCGGAGCCGGCGGCCGAAGAGATCATCCGGTACCACAAAGACGCCGCGACGCGGATCGCCACGATCACGTTCGACCGGCCGGACTATCTCAACGCGCCAACGGTCGCCGCACGCCTGCGCTACACGGACTTGTTGCACCGGGCCGGCATTGACGACGACGTCAAGGTTCTGGTGGTCCGCGGAGCGGGTGACGACCTCGGTTCCGGCGCGGACCTGACCGAGGTCATGCGGATGCGTGACGCGCCGGACCAGAGCCCGCGGCTTGCCGAATACCGGATCGGCGCCGACGAAGTCCGGTATCCGCCGCAGGGTTCATTCCGCAACGGCGCCACCCTGGGCCAGTGGTACGCCAACCCGAACTCGGGCATCCGCGGCCTGCAGGACTTCAAGAAGATCTCCATCCTGGAGGCCAAGGGCTACTGCTACGGCTGGCACTTCTACCAGGCCGCCGATGCCGATCTGGTCATCTCCAGCGACGACGCGCTGTTCGGGCATCCCTCGTTCCGCTACTACGGCTGGGGTCCCCGGATGTGGTGGTGGGCGCAGACCATGGGTATTCGCAAGTTCCAGGAAATGGTGTTCACCGGAAGGGCTTTCACCGCCGCCGAGATGTATGACTGCAACTTCCTCAACAGTGTGGTGCCGCGGGACGAACTCGAGGCAGAGGTGGAGAGATACGCGTTGGCCTGCGCGAGTAACCGCCCTACCGACACGGTGTTCATGCAGAAGGTTTTCTTCGAGATCATGAAGCAGTTTCAGGGCGAATACCTCGGCAGCATGCTCAGCGGCGTCTTCGAGTCGATGGGCGCCAGCGTGCGCCCGGATGGCGGCGACGAGCTGATGCTCGACGACGCGATGAAGCGGGGTCTGGGCGACGCGGTCAAGGACAACGACGACAAGTTCCCCCCCGAATGGCGGCTGAGCAAGAAGGCGCGCAAGAAGGCGCGTGCCGACAAGGGCACCGAAGCGAAGAGAAAGAAATAGTGACGCCACACCGCGTCGAACCGCCACTGGACGGCTATACGGTGATCGATTTGTCCACCGGTATAGCCGGCGCCTACTGCACCAAGCTGCTCGCCGACGGCGGTGCCGGTGTCGTGAAAATCGAGTCACCCGAGGGTGATCCGCTGCGCCGGTGGTCGGCATCGGGTGCCGCCGTCCCGGCCGGCGGTGACGGCGCCCTGTTCAGCTTCCTGGCCGGGGCGAAACACAGTGTCGTCGCGGATCTCGCCGGCGACGCCGACGCCCAACTGGTGAATCGGCTGCTCGCGTTTGCGGACGCGGTGGTGTGGTCGGCCGGCTCGAAAGTGGCCGAGCACCCGGACTTTACGCCGGACGCCATCCGCCGCCGCCACCCGCATCTCACCGTCACCTCGATCACACCGTTCGGGCTGGAAGGCCCCTGGCGAGACCGCGCCGCGACCGAGTTCACCCTGCAGGCGTGGTCGGGCGGGATCGTCGGTCTCGGCCGCGGGGAGCAGGAGCGTGCGCCCGTCTTCGTCGGCGGTCAGGTCGGTGAGTACCTGTCCGGGGTCTACGCCAGCGCTGCCACCCTGGCGTCGCGCTGGCGCCGAATCGACGGCGGGGCAGGCGAACTGCTGGACCTATCGATGCTCGAGACACAGATTCTGTGCCTCACCTATTACCCGGTGTCCTACTTCGAACTGCTCGGCCGGCCGTGGCGAGACATGCGACGGCCGACCATTCCGGGGGTGGCCCAGGCCAAGGATGGGCTGGTGGATCTCGGTTGCGGGACCGCGCAGCAGTGGTTCGACCTGTGCGCGATGGTAGGCCACCCGGAGTGGATCGATGAGGAATCGCCGCTGTCGATCACCGAGCAGGCCAACATCCACGCCGAGGAGCTCTTCTCCTGGCTGGCCGAGACGCCGGTTGACGAAATCCGGGAACTGGCCTCGGCATTCCGTATTCCCAATGCGCCGGTAGCCAACGGCGCCAACGTTACTTCCTTCGATCAGTTCGTGGAGCGCGATTCATTCGCACGCAATCCGCGCGATGGCTTCCGGCAGCCGAGCCACCCGTATCGCCTGCGGCCCGCGCGATTGCGCGCGCCGCAGCCGGCCCCGCGGCTGGGCGAGCACACCGAGCACTACCGCGCCGGACCCCTTCCGGCGCGGCCGGCGCCGACCGGCGCAGCGAAAGCGCTGCCGCTCAGCGGCATTCGCGTGCTGGACATGACGACGTTCTGGGCAGGCCCGTGCTGCACCCATTCGCTGGCGTTGCTCGGCGCCGAGGTCATCCATGTCGAGTCGACCCGCCGTCCCGATGGCACCCGGATGATCGCGGGCATACCGATCACCGAGGACCAGTGGTGGGAGAAGTCGCCGATCTTCGAGGCCCTCAACACCAACAAGAAGGGCCTGACCCTGGACCTGCAGAGTTCGAGGGGCCGGGAGTTACTGCGCGAGCTCATCGCCACGTGCGATGTGGTGGTGGAGAATTTCACCCCGCGGGTGCTGGACCAGATCGGGCTGGATTTCGCCACGGTGCAATCGATTCGGCCGGACACCGTGATGGTGCGGATGCCCGGCTTCGGCCTCGAAGGCCCGTGGCGGGACAACCCCGCTTTCGCCTACGTCATCGAATCCGCATCCGGTGTGAGTTGGCTTACCGGCTATCCGGATCGAACGCCCTATGACCCGTATTCGATCGGTGACCCGAACGCGGGCGTGCACGCGCTCAACGCGATACTGCTCGCGCTCGAGCACCGGCGCCGCACCGGCGAGGGCGTGTTCGTCGAGGCGGCGATGGTCGATGCCGCCCTGAGCATCGCGGCCGAGCAGGTGATCGAATACACGGCGTACGGGGCGCTGCTGGAGCGGGCCGGCAACAGGGGACCGACCGCCGCGCCGCAGAACCTCTACCTCAGCGCCGACATCGACGAATTCGGCCGGCTCGACAGCTGGGTCGCCATCGCGGTGGCCACCGACGATCAGTGGGACAGTCTGTGCCGGGCACTCGGATCACCCTCCTGGGCAACCGATCCCAAGCTATCCACCGAATCCGGCCGGCGCACACACCACGATGCCATCGACGAGCAACTCGCCGCCTGGTGCGGGCACCGCAGCCGCGACGACATCGTCGCGACTCTGTGGGACGCCGGCGTACCGGTCGCCAAAGTCATGCAACCGCACCGCCAACCCGAGCTGGAACAGTTGGCGTTCCGGGATTTCTTCGAAGAGGTCGACCATCCGGTCAACGGCCCGGCTAGGCTCAGCAGCGTGCCGATGAGGTTCTCAGCCGGGCCCCACAAGTTCCACACCGAGCACGCGCCGCTGCTGGGGCAGCACAACCATGAGCTGCTGTCCGGGCTGGGCCTGTCCGATCCGGAGATCGCCGGCCTGGAAGCCGACGGCGTGATCGGCAGCGCGCCGGCCATGCGCGCGAGGAGCTGATCGACCATGGCAATCGATCCCTCGAACATTCTGCTCACCGGCCGGGTGGCCGTGGTGACCGGTGGGGGAGCCGGCATCGGGCGCGGCATCGCTACCGGCATGGCGGCATTCGGTGCTCGGGTGGCGATCTGGGAGCGCGACCCGGAGACCTGTGCGCAGGCAGCCGAATCCATTGGCGCCCTGGGCATCGTCACCGATGTTCGAGACGGTGAGCAGGTGGACGCCGCACTGCAGCGGACCGGCGCCGAACTCGGCACACCCACGATCCTGGTCAACAACGCCGGCGGCGTGTTCTCCTCGCCGCTGCTGGAGACCAGCGAAAACGGCTGGGACGCACTCTATCGCGCAAACCTGCGCCACGTGCTGCTGTGCAGCCAGCGGATCGCCCGGCAGATGGTGTCCGCGAACGTGCCCGGCAGCATCATCTCGCTCACCTCGATCGAGGGCGTACGAGCCGCACCGGGCTACGCGGCATACGCCGCCGCCAAGGCCGGTGTAATCAACTACACCAAGACCGCGGCGCTGGAACTGGCCCCGCACAACATCCGCGTCAATGCGATAGCGCCGGATATCACGCTCACCGAAGGGCTGGCGAACCTTGGCGGCGATGCCGCCACGACCGCCATAGGCAACATCGTGCCGCTGGGGCGTCCCGGCCATGTCGACGAAATCGCGAGTGCCGCAGTGTTTCTGGCCTCTGACATGTCGGCCTACCTGACCGGCCAGACGCTACACGTCGACGGCGGCACCCAGGCCTCCAGTGGCTGGTATCACGACCCGCAGACCGGCGACTACCGGCTGGGGCCGACGAGCTAGTGCGTCCAGCCCTCGGCGGCCTGTTCGTCGAAGGTGCGATCGATGCGCTCGAACCTGCGCTTGACCGACGCCCGGGCCGCCTCGTGCGGCAGGATGTACAAGCGGTTGGCCAGGATCGCGTCGGCGGTGAGCCGCGCGACGCCATCGACCGAGACCGTGTCATCCTGCGTCGGCGGGAGCTGTCCGACGCCGCTCGTCAGGTCTGGCGCTGACGCGAGCCCGTCGTCCGCGCCGCGAATTCGTTCCGAGTTCGCGACCAACCCCGTCTCGATGACCATCGGGCAGAGCACCGAAACGCCGATGCCGTTGTCCCTGACTTCGCGGGCCAGCGCCTCGGCCAGCCCGACGACGCCGTACTTGGCAACGCCGTATGCCCCGAGGCCGGCGTTGGGCACCAGTCCGGCAAAGGAAGCGGTGAACGCGATGTGGCCACCCTTGCCCTGCTCGATCAACTTCGGCACGAACGCCTCGACGGCGTGGATCGAACCCCACAAATCGATATCGATGACCCAGTGCCAGTCTTCGTGCGACATCGCCGCGAGCGGACCCGCGACGACGATGCCCGCATTGCTGAACACGACATCGACCTGACCCAGCAGCCGGAAGGATTCATCCGCGAGGCGCACCATTTGATCGAGATGCCGCACGTCGCACGTCACCCCGTGTGCGTCGAACCCCTCGGCCTTCAGGTGCGCCACGGCTCGTTTCAGCGCGGACTCATCGACGTCGGCCAGCACCACGCGGGCCCCACGGCGGGCGAATTCGGTGGCGGTGGCCAAACCGATGCCGCTCGCACCGCCGGTGATGACCGCCCCGCGCCCCTCGAAATCGTCCATGGATGCCGAGCGTATTACTCGCCCAGGAAACGGTGTGAGAGACATCATGTAGCTAGCACCCTAACTATTAGGGCACCATATAAATATGGCCGCTCCGACTGCGCGCGACATCGATCCGCTGGCGCTCGAACACCAGGTGTGCTTCGCGCTGGCGACGACCAACCGGGCGGTCCTGGCGGTGTACCGGCCCCTGCTGGAGCCGCTCGGCCTGACCCATCCGCAATACCTGGTGATGCTGGCGCTGTGGGATCACCGCAAGGACCCCGCGGCGGACCAGTTCCCGTTGTCGGTCAAGCAGATCGCCGCCGCGTTGCAGTTGGATTCCGCGACGCTGTCGCCCATGCTCAAGCGCCTGGAGGCGCAGGGGCTCATCACCCGCGCGAAGAACGCGGCCGACGAGCGCACCACCGATGTGATGCTGACGCAGCGCGGAATCGCCTTGCGGGAGCGAGCACTTGAGATTCCGCCCGCCGTGGTGGCGCGTCTGGGTGTCGAGCTGGCCGAACTCGAGAACCTACATCGGGTCCTCGGCCGTATCAACGCCGCCGCCGTGGCGGCCGGCGCACTGCAATCCTGACACCCTGAGGAGCCATCATGACCGACGCGAAACCCAATCTGTGGCAGCGGATCGGCTATTCCTACGGCCGGCGACTGCCCGACTCGATGCGCACCTGGGTGGCGCGCGATCTGGCCGGGGAGGGAGCGGTCCGCCGGCACATGATCAGGTGGGCCATACCACCCCTGCTGGTCCTTGCTCCGTTCTGGCTGCTGCCCGCGTCGCTCTACGTGCACACGGAGATGACCGCGCCGCTCTACATCTGGGCGCTGCTGATAACCCTTGCCCTGAACAAGGTCTGGCGCCGCCACCGGCTGGCGGTCCACGGGCTGGACCCGAACCTGGTCGACGTGATCGCCCGCCGGAAACAGGCACGGATGCACGAGGACTACATCGCCCGCTACGGGCCGCGACCCGAATCGGCCGAATGGCAGTCCAACAGCAGCCCCTTCTAGCGGCTACTTCAGGCAGCTACCCGCGTCGATGGGCAGCGTCACACCGGTGATGTAGCGGGCTTCGTCCGAGGCGAAGAACAACACCGCGTTGCTGATGTCGATCGGCTCAACCCAGGGGATCGGCAGCGTATGGAACAGCTGGCAGATCGGCGCCATGTCGTCCGGGCCCGGGTTTTCCAAGTCGGGGCGGAACATCTTGAAGGTGCCCTCGTTGTGCAGCATGGGCGTCTTGACGTGGGTCGGGTGCACGGAGTTGACGCGAATCATGTGCTGTCCCAGTTCAACTCCGAAGGCGCGCATCAGCCCGACGACGCCGTGCTTGGCCGCGACGTAGTGGCCGGTGTGGGGGTAGGCCTTGAGTCCGCCCACCGAGCTGGTCAGGATGATGGAACCGCCGTTGCCGCCCGCGATCAGGTGCGGCACACCGGCTTTCACGGTCTTCCACACACCGGCCAGGTTGATGTCGATCATCTCGGTCCAGTCTTCTTCGCTGGTCTTGTCCAAAGTCTCGCCGCCGTTGCCGATTCCGGCGTTGGCCACGATGATGTCGAGCCGGCCAAGCTGCTCGACGCCGTTGTCCACCGCCGCCTTGAGTGCGTCGAAGTCGCGCACATCGACTTCGGCCGTGAAGATCCTGCGGTTGTGCCCCTTGACCAGGTCGGCCGTCTCGGCGAGGTCTTCGGGCGTCGATGCCGGGATCGCGGTGTCCACCACGCCCTCGCGGATGGGCTTACAGATGTCGACGGCGATGATGTCGGCACCCTCCTGGGCCAACCGCACCGCGTGGCTGCGGCCCTGACCGCGTGCCGCTCCGGTGACGAAAGCGACTTTGCCCTCAACACGTCCGGTCATGGCTACCTCAACTCCTGACTTGATCTGATCGGCACGCCTCAGCGCGGAACAAACGCGTTCGGAGGACCGAGGGCCTTGCCGCCCTTGAACTCTGTCATTCGGCCGTCACGGGTGTCAATGACGGATCCGTTTCGGCTATCTCTGGTTCTAGATATTAGAGAATCTCATTCTCACCGGCAAACGGCGTGCGCTATTTGCTCACGAGATAGGAGAGTGAGTGCGGCCGGCTCGGGGTGTGCTACGCGACGAATCCGCGTGAGCAGAAATCCCATACCTCTTCGGCGGTGATGGGGTGCATCGTCGCGTCGTCGGGCCCGCCGCTGGATTGCGCGATGAACATCACCGTCTGCATGGTCATGGCGGCCACCCGCTTGGGATTGATGGTGGTGCGCAACTTGCCCGCGTCGTGGGCCGCGTCCATCAGCTCGGTCAGCAACGCGAGCAGCGGTGCATGAGCGACCTTGACCTCGGCGGGGTGCGTCACCAGCAACCTCGGAGCAAAGTCGGTGAACAGCGGACGCTGGGCCGTGGGATCCGGGCGGGACGCCTCGTAGAGGAGCTGGACCGCGACCTGCAGCCGCTCCAGCGGATCGGCTTGGCTCTCGGTGGCGGCGCGGATCTGGTCGGCCGATCGGCTCAGGGCGTCCTCGAAGAGCGCCAGCAGCAACTCGTGCTTGCCGTCGAATTGCAGGTAGAAGCTGCGCAACGACTGACGGGAGCGGTCCACGACCTCCTGCACGGTAAAGTCCGTGCTGCCCTTTTCGATGATGATGGCCTGGGCCGCGTCGAGGAAGCGCTGAACACGTTGCGCCGCGCGCAGTTTCGCAGTCTTGATGGACCGCTCGACGGCACGCTGCTTCCAGGCCGGCTCTTCGCTGGGGCTGGTCACGGCCGGCTCAGGTGATTGCCGCGAGGGGAGAACATGGTTGGACTCTACCGGAGAACGCGGTGACATCGCTGCGCTCGACCCCCTCACGGATCACGTGTCGGAGATTGTAACTTTCTTACCGCGAGAATACTATTCTCTTAGACGTGTGTATGGAAGCTTATTCGCAAGAGTGAGCCCTGTCGTCGGCGGAAACCCGAATCTACCGACGGCGCGGTGCGCTCAGAACATCCCGGGAAGTGCTGTGCAGCTGACGTTTGACGCCGACGTGGAGGCGTTCCGAGCCGAATTCGTGGCTTTCCTCGACACGCATCTGCCTTCCGAGGCCGAGGCGCTGGTGCGGCCGCAGTCGAGTTCGGACATCCCGGAGTGGGCCCGTCGTTGGCAACGCCTGCTGTTCGACAGCGGATGGCTACAGCCCGGCAACCCGCCGGAGTTCGGCGGGCGCAACGCCACGCTGTTGCAGCAATACGTGTACCAGGAAGAGCTGTCCCGTCGGCGCATCTATCAGAGTTTCAATCCGCAGGGTGTGGGCATCATCGCGGCGTCATTGCTGTCGTTCGGCACAGCCGAGCAGAAGCAGCGTTGGGCGGTGCCGATCCTGCGCGCGGAGATCACCGCGTCGCTGGGGATGAGCGAACCCGGCGCGGGCTCGGATCTCGCGTCGCTGAAGACGCGCGCAGTGCGCTCGTCTGATGCAGAAGGTGACCACTTCGTCGTCAACGGCCAGAAGGTGTGGACATCGGGAGCCCATCACGCCGATGTGTTGCTGACATTCGTGCGCACCGATCCGGACGGGCCAAAACACAAGGGCATCAGCGCTTTACTGATTCCGACCGATACCCCCGGCGTAGTCCGTCGCCCCTTCGCCTCGGTGGGCGACATCGAAGACGTCGACTTCAACGAGGTGTTCTTCACCGACGCGCGGGTGCCGGCCGAGAACTTGGTGGGGGAGCTCAACGCCGGCTGGCGCGTCGCGACCGGTTCGCTCGGCCACGAGCGCGCGATGCTGTGGCTGGATTACGCAGACATGTTGCACGCGTTGACCGCCGAGTCCAGCCCCGCGGGGCCCGTGCAGCGGGATCACTATGCGACGCTGGTGATGGATTTCTACGCGATGCGGCTGCTGGGGTCGGCGACACTGGCCAAAGCCGCGCGCGGCGAGGAGGACGTGCCCGCCCAGTCGGTGCTCAAGCTGCTCGGCTCGGAGGCGATGCAACGCGCCAGCGAGGACGCACTGAGCGCCAAGGAAGGCGACGGACTGGCACTGCGTGCGGTCACCGCCCCGTTCGCGCCGCTCAACCTGGACAGCCACTACGGCAGCTGGTTCGACCGCTACACCCGCACCTTCGCCGCGACCATCGCCGGCGGTACGTCGGAAATCCAGCGCAACATCATCGCCGAACGCGTACTCGGCCTGCCGCGCAATTGAGCTGCGCGTCAGTGCTTCCGGGCGTCCAACTGGGCGTAGTAGCCGATGGCGACGAGACCCGCCACTATCGCGATCGCCCCTAAAACCATGCCGGCGACGGCAGTTCGGGGGTTGTTCGCCTCCCCGCGGGCAACCCGTCGGCGGGCGATGTCGCCCGTCACGACCGCAGCGATGCCGAAGGGCACTCCGAGCAGCAACCAGCAGGTGAGCAGTCCGACCAGGCCCAGCAGCACCGAGGCGACGCCGAACTGGTTTTGTGGTGCGTCGGGGTGACTCATTACGTCCCAACCTCCTGGGGCTGACGGCCGGCGCCGGTTGGCCGCCGCGCCCAGTCTGCTCCGAGCTGCGTCCGCGGGACAAGAAATGGGTCGTACCGCGACCTGATGCACGACGGGTGGTCCCGCGTGCCCCCGGGGACGTCCCGTTACAGCTGCGCGAGCCGTGGCGCAAATCCGGCCGCCACCACCGCTTTTCCGGCGGCACGCGTGAGTTCTCGAGAGCTACCGAGTAGTCCGTCGAGAATCAGCGACCGCTTGATGTGGTGGTGCAGCGGGTGCTCGGCGGTAAAGCCGATACCGCCCAGCACCTGCTGGCAGTGGCGTGCGGAGGTCAGCGCGGCCTGCCCGGCGGCGGCCTTTGCCAGCAGGGAAGCCAGTCCCTGCGGGTCGTCGCACTCGGTGGCGGCCTGCAGTGTGGCCTCGGCACCCTCGATCGCGACAAGTGTCTCCGCCAGCCGGTGCCGGATCGCCTGGAACGAGCTGATGTGCCGGCCGAATTGGACACGGTCCACGGCGTGCTGACGGGCCAGTGACAGCATGGCGCGGCTGGTGCCGGCCAGCCACCAACCCAGGGCTCGCCAACCCGCTTGCAGGGCGGCTGACGGCAAGGGATTTTCCTGCGGCACAGGGTGTATCGGCAGCAGCTCGTCGATCGCCGAGCCGGGGTGGTCGCGACGCTCCCACAGCACCCAGGAGCCTCCGGCGAACGGTAGCGGCAGCGTCCCCCCGGGCGCGTCGCCCGCCGCGCGCAGCACCACATCGTTGAGCACGGGAGCATGCGCGCCGGTCTCACCGAGCAGCTTGAACACCAGAGGGATTGCGATGTCCGGCATTTCGTCGAGCATGTCGCGCCAGCCCAGGTCGGTCAGCGCGGCGTCAAGCTTAGCTCCCGAGGCCGCGCTCATCGTCGTCCGCAACGAGTCCGCCAGCAGGCGCAGCGATTCGGGGTCTGACTCGGTGTCTGCCGAAGGGGCCACGGTTCACTCCTTCCCGAGGTCGAGCAACCGGCGGGCGATGATATTGCGCTGGATCTCGGCGGTGCCGCCGTAGATCGTTGCCGCGCGCGAGTACAGGTATTCCGAACGCCACGGCGTGTCTTCGAGCTCGAGCGTCCCCGGCAACGCGTCGCGGACGGTGTCGTAGAGCCGCTGCTCGGCCGAGGCCAGCAGCACTTTGTCGATGGAGGTGTCGGGTCCCAGTCGGGCCCCGTCGCGCATCCGGTGCTGAGTGGCACGCGACCGGCAGCGCAACGTGTGCAGGGCGAGATAGGCTCCGCCGAGCGCGGATTCGTCGGGCTCGCCGGTTTCGGATGCCGCGGTGATCAGGTCGTCGAAACGCGAATAGAGGTAGGCGATTCGCTGCCAGAAACAGGCGGAACGCTCATAGGGCAGCAGGTCCATGGCCAGTCGCCAGCCGTCGCCGGGCTTACCCAGCATCCGGCTGGCCGGGATCACCACGTCGTCGTAGTACACCTCGCAGAATTCGTCGACACCGTGCATCGTCCGCAGCGGACGGACGGTGATGCCCGGCGTATCGAGGTCGACGAAGAACGCGGTGATTCCGTCGTGCCCGGGCGCGGTGCGGGTCAGCAGCACGCACCGGGTGGAGAACTGCGCGAAGCTGGTCCAGACCTTTTGGCCGTTGACGATCCAGTTGTCTCCGTCCTGGACCGCGCGGGTCGTCAGCGATGCCAGGTCGCTGCCCGATCCCGGCTCGGAAAAGCCCTGGCACCATTGCTCTTCGCCGCTGAGCAGGCGCGGCACCATTTCCTTGGCGAGCTCTGCCGGCGCGTAGTCGATCATCGTGGGCGCGAGCACCTCGAGCATCGAGTAAGGCCCGGGTTCGGCCAGCCGGCGGCCCACCACCTCTTCGCCGACGATCGCGCGCAGCACGGCGGGACCGCCCAATCCACCGACCTCGACCGGCCAGCCGAACCGCATCCAATCGGCGTCGTAGAGCGCACGACTGACCCGGGCGAACTGCCGCATGTGCCCCTGCAGCGAGTGGTCGGGCTCGGGGGTCAGATCGTTGTCGTCGAGCCATGCCCGCAGGTCGGCCCGGAACTGCTCGACATTCACTTCGATTGGTCGGCTCCTTATGTCGTGGTCTGGGCCGCAGAGTCACCGGCGGGACGCCCGATGGCGTGCGGGCGTCCGGAGTCGTGCACACCGCTGCGGCGGATGAAGGTCATGGCGCGGGTCTTCAACCGCCACCCGTCGGCGGTTCGCAGATAGGTGTCGCGGTAGTAGCCGATCCGCATGTCGTGAGTGGCGTGATCGATGAAGCACAGCGGTTGGGTACCGGTGGCCGCATCCCCGTCCAGGTCGACCACCGCGGTTCCGGTGAGGAACAAACCCTTTGGAGCCGCGGCCACCAGTTCCGGGAATCGGCTCAGGCTGTAGGTTTCCCCGAAAGCGCTGTAGGTGCCGTCAGGAGTGAACACTGCGACGAGGCCCTCGATGTCCGCCTGGGTGATGGTGACCGCGTAGCGGCCGAGCAGCTGCTGAATTTCGACCAGGTCGTCGGTTCTGGTTGGACCGCTTTTAGGCTGATCGGGTGTCGACATAGACCTTGCCGCCTTTCATCACGAAGCTGACGTTCCGGGTAACGGTGATGTCTTCCAACGGGTTTCCGGGTACCGCGATGATATCGGCGAGCTGGCCCGTCGCGAGGCGCCCCCGGTCGGTCGAGTCGATGAGCTCGGCCGCGGTGATGGTCGCCGCTCGGAGCACCGCCAGCGGCGGCATGCCCCATTCCACCAGCGTGACGAGCTCGTCGGCGTTTTTGCCGTGTGGTATGGCCGGCGCGTCGGTGCCGACCGCGATCTTCACCCCGGCTTCGTAGGCGGCCTTGATCGATGTTTCGGCCTTGGGGAACATCTCGGCCGCCTTGTCCTGCAATGCTTTCGGGGCGCGGGACACGTCCATCGCCTGGGCAAGCCTGCGGGTGGTAACCAGAAACCTGTCGTTGTCGACCAGCATCTGGATGGCCTCGTCGTCCATCAGGAACCCGTGCTCGATGCAGTCGATACCGCATGCGACCGCGTGCTTGACCGCTTCCGCTCCGTGGGTGTGCGCGGCGACGCGCAGCCCGCGCCGGTGCGCCTCGTCAACGATCGCGCGCAGTTCCTCGTCCGAATAATGTTGTGCACCAGCCTCACCGGTCAGTGACATCACGCCGCCGGAAACGCACACTTTGATCAATTGGGCGCCGTGCTTGATCTGGTAGCGCACCGCCTTGCGGATCTCGTCGACCCCGTTGGCGATGCCCTCTTCGACCGTGAGCTCGAGCGCGCCCGGCATGAACGCGGCGAACATCGTCGGGTCCAGATGCCCGCCGGTGGGTGTGATCGCGTGGCCGGCCGGGACGATTCGCGGCCCATCGACCCACCCTGCGTCGATGGCCTTGCCCAGCGCCACATCGAGCAGGTAGCCGCCGGTCTTGACGAACAAGCCCAGGTTGCGCACGGTGGTGAAACCGGCGCGCAGCGTGCGTCGGGCGTTGCCGATTGCGCGCAGCACCCGCGTCGGCGGGTCGTCCTGTACTTGGGACAGCCCGGGCGTCTCGCCACGTCCGCCCATCAGGAGGTTGACCTCCATGTCCATCAAGCCCGGCAACAGAATCTGGTCGCCGAGATCGATGATTTCGCCTTCGGGGTCGCCACCGACACCGACGATCCGATCGTCCTCGATCTTCAGGATGCCGGGCCGAACGATCTCGCCGCTGTCAACGTCGAGCAGCCCTGCGGCCTTGAGCGTCAGCACCGGCTAGATCACCGGTTCCCGCAGTACTTCAACCCACGCCGCGCCGCTGTCCGGGACGCGCGGTTGTTTCCACGCCTCGATGGGGAACGACACCATGACCAGTGACTGCATCATGTGCATCAATGTCTTTGCGTCATCGGGCAGATCGTTCAGAGGGAACTTGTCGCAGTAGGCGATGACGTCGTTCAGCAATGGGAACGCGACGTCGTAGAACTCCTGCATCTGGGACATCGTCGAGGCCAGCCGCTTGGCGTAGCGCTCGGGCTCGGTCGCCAGGTCCCAATCGATAAACGGCTCGAGGGCGGCGAATTCAGACGGTAGCGCCATTGCGCTGGTACTCCTTCACGTAGTCACCGGTCGTCTTGTGCAGGTGGCGGATCAAGACTTCCTGGTCGCACAGCAGGAACTTCTTGACGGCCCGGGTGCCGATCATGGTCTGCGTCGCTTCCAGGGTGTTGGCGTCCTGCAGCGCGTACTCCTTGAACGTCACGGCGGCCAGCTCCTGGGCCAGGCGTTCCCGCGCATTGCGCGGCGGCACGAAGTACAGCGAGGACTCGAAGATGTGCTTGTCCACCGCGGTAGGCCAGTAGTGGTAGGTCAGGTACCAACCCGGCTCCCAGATCAGCAGCATGAAGTTCGGGTAGAAGAGCCACGAGTCGATGCCCCACTGCGGCACCCGCTTCACGTTGACACCCGGTGGCAGCTCGCGGTTCTCGATGATCTCCGGCTTGTCCCACGGACCGAACAGACCGCTGCGCAGCACCTGGTCCATCGGCTTCACCATGCTCATGTCCACCGGCGGCGCCTGGCCACCCCAGGTCGATTGCAGGTTGTGCGGGCCGGCCAGTTCGTAGTGCAGCGCCTCGTAGCCGAACTTCTGGATCTTGGCGGCTTCTTCCTTGGTGTACTGCCCCTGGTGCAGGATCGGCGCGTGGTAGAACTCGACGAACGCGTCGATGAACAACTTCCAGTTGCTGCCGACCTCGGCCCGGTAGGAGTAGGTCTCCGTCATCTCGCCGAAGGGGTAGCCCTCGATGCTCTTGGCCAGCGGCCCGAGGTAGTCGATCAGCGGCGCCGCGTTGTCGTCGAAGTTGATGAAGATGAAGCCTTCCCAGACCTCGCAGCGGACGGCTGCCAGGCCGTAGTCGCCCTTGTCGACGTTGAAGAACTCTTCCTCCTGTTGGACGAAGGTGAGGTCACCGTCGAGGCTGTAGCGCCATGCGTGGTACTTGCAGGTGAACTGCCGGCAGGTGCCGGAGGTCTCCTCGTTGGGAAAGTCGTTCCACACCAACTTGTTTCCGCGGTGCCGGCAGACGTTGTGGTATGCCTTGACGGTCCCGTCCTTGGTCTTGGTGATGATCACCGAAGTGCCCTTGCCGGCCGCCGGCAGTTCCCTGGTGAAGTAGCTGCCGGTGCGGGGGAGTCGCTCGACCCGGCCGACGTTGAGCCAGGTCTTCTTGAAGACGGCTTCGCGCTCGGCCTCGAAGAACGCCGGATCGATCGAGTCGGTGTAGTCGACCGGCGCGGTCCCCAGGTCGGGGTAGTTTTCTGTCCAGCTGCCGGCGGCTGGCTTGGGGAAGTGCGGCACGTTCTTACTCCTCTTGTCAGTGCTGTTCGGCGTGCTCGAGCTGAATGCCAAAAGTGTTGAAGGCCATGGCCAGCAGCGCGTAGCAGCCGACCGTGAAGACGAAATCCATGCGTTGCTGGTCGTTGAGGCGCTCGCCGAGCGCCGCCCAGGTCTGGTCGGACAGCTCCGACTTCTCGTCGAGTTCGTCGACCCCGGTGATCACGGCTTGGTCGAACGTATCGGCGGCCTCACCTCGTTGCAGGGCCGCGATCTGGTCGTCGGTGATCCCTTCGTCCTTGGCCATCCTCACGTGGTGCGACCATTCGTAGGCGCACTGCCGGCGATGGGCCACCCGGAGGATGGCCAGCTCGCGGATGCGTGGCGGCAGCGTGGACGTCATCAACAGGTGGACGTTGAATCGGAGAAACGACTTGGCCAGCGCCGGGTGGTGAGCCAGCGTGGAGAGCGCGTTGTTGGTGGCCGCGCCACGCATGGCCGAGAGTGCCTGCCGGGTCGCCTCGTCCCACTGGTCAGCCGGCAGCGGCTGCAAGCGCATCAGCAGTGTCCTCTCGGTGAAAGAGAATCAGATTCTCATTTGCAACTAACAGACTGACACGAAACGCGCGCCCGGTCAATGCCGGCGCACCGGGCCCAAGAGTGTGGTCACGGCCTGGCTCACCCGGGCGGCCGGGATAGCTGTCGTTCGCGTCAACGCAGTGGCGGCGCGGTCCCGATATGCCCAGCCGGGTCTTACCTCACGCCATTGCCGCGCGGGGACCGCGTAATTCGTCCCCGCGTTCGGCCGCTGGTCAGGCGGGTGCCGACGGGCTGAGCAACTTATGGATGTTGATTCTCGTCTGGCGAGAAGATAGTTTTCATTTGAGTGATCTTGGCACGGGACAGCGATTCGCCGAGGGCTGTAATCGCTCCGGTGGATCCGATGGAAGGGACGGCCATGAACAAAGAGGACATGATCCTGATCAGCGTCGACGACCACACCGTCGAGCCGCCCGAGATGTTCAAGAACCACCTGTCGAAGAAGTATCAGGATGACGCGCCCCGGCTGGTGCACAACGCCGACGGTTCGGACATGTGGAAGTTCCGCGACACCGTCATCCCGAACGTGGCGCTCAATGCGGTGGCCGGACGGCCCAAAGAGGAGTACGGCATCGAGCCGACGGGGCTCGACGAGATCCGGCCGGGTTGTTACAACGTGGACGAGCGCGTCAAGGACATGAACGCCGGCGGCATCCTGGCCTCGATCTGCTTCCCCTCCTTCCCGGGTTTCGCGGGTCGCCTGTTCGCCACCGACGACCACGACTTCTCGATCGCGCTGGTGCAGGCCTACAACGACTGGCACATCGACGAATGGTGCGGCGCCTACCCGGCGCGGTTCATCCCGATGGCGATACCGGTCATCTGGGACGCCGAGGCGTGCGCCGCCGAGGTACGACGGGTCGCCAAGAAGGGTGTGCACGCCCTGACCTTCACCGAGAACCCGGCCGCGATGGGCTACCCCAGTTTCCATGACGACTATTGGACCCCGCTGTGGAAGGCGTTGTGCGACACCGACACCGTGATGAACGTGCACATCGGTTCCTCGGGGCGGCTGGCCATCACCGCGCCGGATGCGCCGATGGACGTGATGATCACGTTGCAGCCGATGAACATCGTGCAGGCCGCCGCCGACCTGTTGTGGTCCAAGCCGATCAAGGAGTACCCGGACCTCAAGGTCGCGCTGTCCGAGGGCGGAACCGGCTGGATCCCCTACTTCCTCGAGCGCGCGGACCGTACCTTCGAGATGCACTCCGCCTGGACGCACCAGGACTTCAAGGGCAAGCTGCCCAGCGAGGTTTTCCGCGACCACTTCCTGACCTGCTTCATCAGCGACAAGGTCGGGGTGGCGCTACGCAACGAGATCGGCATCGACAACATCTGCTGGGAAGCCGACTACCCACACAGCGACTCGATGTGGCCGGGTGCGCCGGAAGAGCTCTGGGATGTCTTGTCCATCAACAACGTTCCCGACGACGAAATCAACAAGATGACCTACGAGAACGCCATGCGCTGGTACTCGTTCGACCCGTTCACGCACATTTCGCGCGAACAGGCGACCGTCGGTGCACTGCGCAAATCCGCCGAGGGGCACGACGTGTCCATCAAGGCCAAGGGCCACGACAAGGACAGCCGGGGCGGCTCGTCCTTCGCGGATTTCACGGCTAACGCCAAAGCTCTTACCGGCAACAAGGATTGACACACCATCGGACGGATCCGCGCGCCGGTGGCGGTCGCAAGCGCGGCGAGCCGGGCGCAGCGGGCCGGCCGAAAGCTGCTGCATTTCGATCGAAGGAGACTGAGCAGTGCTCGGCGCTGGAATGAACTTTGAGCTGACCGATGACCAGGAACTGATTCGTCGGTCGGTGGCGGAGCTGGCGCGGAAATTCGACGACCAGTATTGGATGGAAAAAGACCAGGCGCACGAATTCCCGACCGAGTTCTACCGCGCCATCGCCGATGGCGGCTGGCTGGGAATGACCATCCCGACCCAATACGGTGGTCACGGCCTCGGCATCACCGAGGCGACGATCCTGCTCGAGGAGGTCGCCAAGTCGGGTGGCGCCATGAACGCCGCCAGCTCGATTCACCTGTCCATCTTCGGCATGCAGCCGGTCGTGGTGCATGGCTCCGATGAACTCAAGGCCCGTACGCTGCCCGCCGTCGCGACCGGCGAGGTGCACATCTGCTTCGGCGTCACCGAACCCGGTGCCGGGCTTGACACTTCGCGCATCACCACGTTCGCCAAGCGGGAAGGCGATCGCTACATCGTCAACGGTCGCAAGGTCTGGATCTCCAAGGCGATGGAGTCCGACAAGATCCTGTTGCTCACCCGGACGCAGAGCTACGACGAAGTCACCAAGAAGACCGACGGGATGACGCTGTTCCTCACCGATCTCGATCGGAGCCGCGTCGACATCCGCCCGATCCGCAAGATGGGCCGCAACGCCGTCAGCTCCAACGAATTGTTCATCGACAATCTCGAGGTACCGGTCGAGGACCGAGTTGGCGAGGAGGGCAAGGGCTTTCAGTACATCCTCGACGGCCTCAACCCGGAGCGGATGCTGATCGCGGCCGAGGCTCTCGGCATCGGGCGGGTGGCGCTGGAAAAGGCGGTGAAGTACGGCAACGAGCGCGAGGTCTTCGGCCGGCCCATCGGCATGAACCAGGGATTGCAGTTCCCGCTGGCCGATTCACTGGCCCGCCTCGATGCCGCCGAACTGATGCTGCGCAAGGCCACCTGGCTTTACGACAACGGCAAATCGTGTGGGCGCGAAGCCAATACGGCTAAGTATCTCTGCGCCGATGCCGGCTTCGACGCCGCGGACCGGGCCCTGCAAACCCATGGCGGCATGGGTTACGCCGAGGAGTACCACATCACACGGTACTTCCGCGAGGCCCGCCTGATGAAGATCGCGCCGGTCAGCCAGGAGATGATTTTGAACTTCCTGGGAGCCAACGTCCTGAAGTTGCCGAGAAGCTACTGATGGCCACTGCCGGTGAACGGCGGCATGGCGATCTGACGCTCGCTCGACGCCGATGACCACAACAGATGGCCCCGTGCTGCTCTCGGAAGACCGCGACGGGGTGCGTACCCTCACGCTCAACCGGCCAGGGCGCAAGAATGCGATCAATCCAGAATTGTGGCTCGCCCTGCGAGACGCACTCGATGCCGCCGGCCACGATCCGGGGGTGCGCGCCCTGGTGATCACCGGTGCCGGGGGCAGCTTCTGCTCCGGCGCCGACATCTCGGCTCCCGAGGACATCCACCCGAAGTACAAGTTGCAGCGCTTGACCGACGTGGCACTGGCCCTGCACGAGCTGTCGGTCCCCACGATCGCAAAGGTGACCGGGGTGGCCGTCGGGGCGGGGTGGAACCTGGCGCTGGGCTGCGACCTGGTGGTGGCCACGCCGGAATCGACGTTCTGCCAGATCTTTTCGAAGCGCGGCCTGTCGATCGACCTCGGCGGCTCCTGGCTGTTGCCGAAAATCGTCGGCCTGCAACAGGCCAAGCGTCTCGCGTTGCTGGCGGACACGATAGATGCCGAGGAGGCGTGCGCCCTCAACCTGGTGACCTGGGTGGTATCGGCCGTGGAAATCGACGACTTCGTCGCGGATCTCGCCGACCGGTTGGCCGCCGGTCCGCCGATTGCGCTGGCCCACACCAAGGCATTGCTGAACGAGGGCGCCGACCGCACCATGCGTGACGCACTGGCCAACGAGGCTCGCGCGCAGGGAGTCAACTTCGCAACGGCAGACACCGCCGCGGCCTATGCCGCTTTCGCGCAGCGGCGGGAGCCATCGTTTACTGGTCGGTGGGCCCTATCGAAATCTGGTGTGGAATCAGGTTCGGGCGAGAAGCAATCGGAGTAGAGATATGCGTGAAACAGTCATCGTCGAGGCCGTGCGTACGCCGGTGGGGAAGCGCAACGGCGCGCTGGCCGGCATGCATGCCGCCGACCTCTCCGCGGTCGTCCTGACCGAACTCATCGAACGCACCGGCATCGGTCCCGACATCATCGACGACGTGGTCTGGGGCTGCGTGTCCCAGGTGGGCGACCAGTCGAGCAACATCGGCCGCTATGCCGTCCTGGCCGCCGGTTGGCCCGAAACCATCCCCGGGACCACCGTCAACCGCGCCTGCGGGTCCAGCCAGCAGGCGCTGGACTTCGCCGTGCAGGCGGTCATGTCCGGCCAGCAGGATGTCGTCGTGGCCGGCGGGGTCGAGGTCATGAGCCGCGTTCCGCTCGGTTCGGCCCGGGCCACCGGTATGCCGTATGGCCCGAAAGTCCTTGCCCGCTATGACGATTTCTCCTTCAACCAGGGGCTGTCGGCGGAGATGATCGCCAAGAAGTGGGGATTCTCGCGCACCCGGCTCGACGAATTCTCCGTCGAATCCCACGAGCGGGCCGCCGCGGCCCTGGATGGCGGCGCGTTCACCGAGCAGATCGCACCGGTCTTCGTCGAAGGCGCCGACAACAACGTGTTCACCGCCGACGAGGGCGTGCGGCGCGGCAGCACCGTCGAAAAGCTCGGCACGCTCAAGCCGGCCTTCGCCGAAGACGGGGTGATCCACGCCGGCAACTCCTCACAGATCTCCGACGGCGCCGCCGCGCTGCTGGTGACCACCGCCGAGATGGCGGTCGAGCTGGGCCTGACCCCGATCGTGCGGTACCTGGCGGGCGCCGTGACCGGGGCGGACCCGGTGCTGATGCTCACCGGCCCCATCCCGGCCACCGAAAAGGTGCTGAGCAAGGCCGGCGTCGCGCTGTCCGACGTGGGCGTCTTCGAGGTCAACGAGGCTTTCGCGCCGGTGCCGCTGGCGTGGCTGGCCGAGACCGGGGCGGCCCCGGCCCGGATGAATCCGCTGGGCGGCGCCATCGCGTTGGGGCACCCGCTGGGCGCATCCGGCGCTGTGCTGATGACACGCATGGCACATCACATGCGCGACAACGGGATTCGTTACGGCCTGCAGACCATGTGCGAGGGCGGTGGGACCGCCAACGCCACGCTGGTGGAGCTGGTGAGCTGACGGCGGCGGCCTCACGCGCACAAAAAACTCGGCACGCGTGACCCTTGTCACAGCGGGCAAACTAACCTACTGTGTGTTCACTAGGTTGGTTTTCCCGAGTTTTTCGAGGTCGGTGCAGGTTGGTAGACGGAGTTCCGGTGCCCGTCGCGCGGCGATACGACACGCTCCTCGCCAAGGGCGAGGACCGCAAACAGCGGATTCTCGACGTCGCGCAACGGCTGCTCACCCGCAACGGCTGGCGCAGCACAACGCTCGCCCAGATCGCCGGCGAAGCCGGCGTCACCCCGGCCGGGCTGCTGCATCACTTCGAATCGAAGGAGCAGCTGCTGCACGCCGTGCTCGATGCCCGCGACCTCGATGACGACACCCATGCCGACCGGACCGGCGACCTGTTCGACCAGATCGCCGCGGTCGCGGACCGTATTCACCGGGCGCCCGAACTGGTGGGCACGTTCACGGTGCTGCTGGTCGAGAACATCCTTCCCGAGGCCCCGCTGCACGACCGCATGCTGGCCAGGCACCGGGCCGCGACCGACATCGTCGCCGATCTCATCCGTCGCGGCCAGGCCGACGGCCGGTACCGCGACGACATAGACCCCGCCGTCAAGGCAGTGGAAATCCTCGCCTTCGTCCACGGAATGGAAACCACATGGTTGCTCGATCCATCGATACCGCTATCCGAGGTGTTCAAGCAGTACGCCCAGACACTGGCGCGGGATTTCGCGCCCCCGAAGACTCGCGAGACGAGATGAGGTACCGGCTCGACGTCGTCGCCGCCACCGTCGTCGACGTGGTGAGATTCGCCGGCGGCTGGATCTTCGACCGGTCGATGGCGGGTTGGGACGTGACCGTACTGGTCGCAGACCACCCGGACGACCGGCCCCTGCAGATCATCGGCGCACAGGTGCTCGACCTCGAAGAGGCGCTGGCGTCGGTGCAATCTCGGCCCCGTCCGCAGGCCCTGGCCGCCGGGGCGGACCTGTTCGGCTGCGACGCGCGGGTGCGCCAGGGCGTGCTGCAGGCCCTCGATCACGGCGTCACCGAGGTCACGCTATGGGGGGAGAGCTGGCCGTCCGAGCTCGACGAAAGCGTCGGCCTGGTGCAACACCAGCTGAGCATGGCCGCGCAGACGTTCAAGGCCCAGGCGTTGGCGGCCGCGGCCGCACCGCCCGCCCCGATCGGTCACGTGGAGACCTTCCGCAGTGGGCTGCTGGCATGGCCCTCGGTCGCCTCCGACCTGGTCCCCGCCAGCTAGCCGACCCGGGAGCCGCGAAACCACACAGCCCGCGCGATTCGCCCGCGTTTTGACGTCGGGACTGGGGTCCGTCGTTGACGACCACCAGGCCGTGTGAAAATGTAATACTCATCCGCGAGAGGCACGTTCTCACTAGCCGAGATTCAAGGAGCAGGAGATGGCGAGCGAATTCTCCGAGTTGGACTTCTTCCGCGGCAGCGAGCTCATCGAGAACCCGTACCCCTACTACGAGGCGCTCCGCGAGCGCTGCCCCGTGACGCGGGAGAGCCATCACGACGTCACCATGATCACCGGTTGGGACGAAGCGTGCGCGGTGCTCAACGACGCCGAGACGTGGTCCTCGTGCATCTCGGTCACCGGCCCATTTCCCGGCTTTCCGGTCCCGATCGAGGGTGACGACATCACCGAGTTGATCGAGCAGCACCGCGACGAGTTGCCCTTCAGTGACCAGCTGCCCACGCTTGATCCGCCGACCCACACCAACCACCGCTCCCTGATGATGCGGCTGATCACCCCCAAGCGCCTCAAGGAGAACGAGGACGCCATGTGGGCGCTCGCCGACCAGGCGCTCGACGACTTTCTCGCGCCGGGGCGCGGCGAGTGGATCAAGGGCTTCGCGGGCCCGTTTACGCTGCTGGTCATCGCCGACCTGCTCGGAGTGCCGATGGAGGACCGCGACAAGTTCGTCAAGGGCATCGCTGAGCACGCGGGTGGCGGCATCGGGGGCACCAAGGGATCCCTGGCCCACAGCCCGCTGGAGTTCCTCTACGGCCTGTTCTCCGACTACGTGCGCGACCGCCGCAGCGAACCCCGCGACGACGTGCTGACCGGGCTGGCGACCGCGACGTTTCCCGACGGCTCGATTCCCGACGTCGAAGACGTGGCCCGCGTCGCCGCCAACGTCTTCTCCGCGGGCCAGGAGACCACTGTGCGGCTGCTGGGTGCGTCCCTGCAGACGCTGGGGGAGCGCCCCGACATCCAGGCGCAGTTACGCAAGGACCGCAGCCTCATCCCGAACTTCATCGAGGAGTCGCTGCGCCACGAGAGCCCCGTGAAGGGCGACTTCCGGATGAACCGGGTGCCCGTCAATGTCGGTGGCGTCGATCTGCCCGCCGGCACCACGGTGATGATCGTGCAGGCCGCCGCCAACCGTGATCCGCGCCGGTTCGAGGAACCCGCCACGTTCGATCCGGCCCGCAAGAACGCCCGTCAGCACATTTCGTTCGGGCGCGGCATCCACAGCTGCCCGGGCGCGCCGCTGGCGCGGGCCGAAACGCGGGTGGCGATCGAGCGTCTGCTCGACCGCACGACGGACATCAGGATCGATGAGAAGGTTCATGGGCCGGCGAATGACCGCCGGTACCAGTATGTTCCGACGTACATCCTGCGTGGCCTGACCGAACTGCACCTGGAGTTCACACTGGCATGAAAGTTTGGGTAGACGACCAGAAGTGTCGCGGTCACGGTGTATGCACGACGCTGTGCCCGGATGTGTTCAGCCTGACCGACGACGGTTACGCCGAGGCCATAGATTCCGACGTTCCAACGGAATTGGAGGCAGCGGCTCAGGAGGCAATCCAATGCTGTCCCGAGCAGGCGATCAGCCAGAAGTAACCGAATACACCGACCAGTAGGAGATTCTTTAAGTGGCAAAAGCGCCAAAGGGATATGTCATCCTGACCGAGGCGATCAAAGATCCAGAGGGCATGAAAGCCTATGCCCAAGCTGCCGGATCAGCGATGAACGGTGCCACCATTCTTGCCGTCGACACCGCGCCCAAAGTCATTGAAGGCGACTGGCACGGCGACCAGACCGTCGTGCTGGAATTCGAATCGGTGGATGCTGCTCGCGCGTGGTACGCGTCCGAGGGCTATCAAAAGGCAGCAAAACTGCGGCAGGCCGCGGCCGACTGCAACGCGGTCATCCTCTCCGGATTCTGATCGCTACTCTCCGACGATGGAGATCGCCTGCCGAGGGCATTGACGGACGGCCTCGCGCACGTCGGCCTCGTTCTCCGGGGTTACTTCTTCCTGGTGAACCGTCAGCATGTCGTCGTCGCCGAGTTCGAATATGTCGGGGTTGATGCCCATGCAGACGCCGTTGCTCTCGCAGAGTCCCCAATCGACTTCGATCTTCTTCGTCACCGTGACCCCCTTACCGAAGCACCTTGACGGGTACATTCTTCCAGCCCGCGACGTTTTGCATGTGGACGCGCTGTAAGCCGTCCCAGTCCACCTCGTAGCGCGGCATGAAATCGAGCAGCCTCTCCAGCGCGATCCTGCTCTCCATGCGGGCCAGGGCCGCGCCGAGACAACTGTGAATCCCGTATCCGAGGCCCAAGTGCTGCGCCTGGGTCTGGTCGCGCTCGATGTCGAATGTGTCGGCGTCGGTGAAGGCATCCGGATCGCGGTTCGCCGCGGCGCCGATGAGGAACACCGGCTTGCCGGGCGGAATCACGCCGCCACTGACGTGTGCCTCTTTGAGTGTGTAGCGGACGTTGTATTGCACGGGCCCCTCGTAGCGCAGCAGCTCCTCCACCGCCCCCGGGATCTTGCTGCGGTCGTCGAGCAGCTTTTGCCATTGGTCAGGATTGCGGGCGAAGATCACCGCGGCGTTGCCCACCAGCTTGGTGACGGTCTCGGCGCCCGCTCCGCCCAAAAGCGTGGCGAAGCCGGTGATTTCGATGTCATCGAGCTTGCGTGGCTGGCCGTCTTCGCCAGGGATTTCGGCCGCGATCAGCCGGCTGATCATGTCGTCCTGCGGATCCTGACGGCGCTCCTGGATCAGGCTGAAGTAGTACATCGCGGTATCGATGTTTGCTTGCACACCGGCTTCGGTGACCTCGATCTGCCCTGGTTCGCGGTGCAGGCCGGTGTCGATCCAGTGTCGCACTTGCTGGCGGTATTCTTCCGGCACCCCGGCCATCCGGGTGATGACTTCCACCGGGAACGGCCCGGAGAAGTCCTGGACCACATCGAAGTGGTCGGGATCGGCCGCGCCCAGGTACTTCTCGATCACCTCGACGACCGTTTCCTGCTGCGATTGGATAGCCCGTGGGGTGAACGCCTTATTCAGCAGGCTGCGCATGTGCCGGTGCTCCGGCGGGTCCATGAAGATGATCGATTTCTGCTCAGGAGATAGGCCCTTGCGCACCATCGCCAGGTCGCATCCACGCGCCGAGGAATACGTCTCGAAGTCCTTGAACGCTGCCGCGACGTCCTCGTGCCGGGTCAGCGCATAGAAGTCCTCTTTTTCGTCGTAATACAGCGGCGCTTCCTCGCGCATCCGTCGATATATGTCGAACGGGTTGTTGAAGTAGTCCTCGGAGAACGGGTCGAAGACGACCTTCGGTTTGGTCACTGCGTGCTCCTCATCGGCGAGGTCGGGCTGAAACCTTTACAGCGGAGTCCCTGACTGTAACGCTAACGGTAATACCTTCGTGACGAACCGGAAAGACCAAAACGCTGGCATTTCAAACCCTCTTCGCGATGTCGATGGTCTCGATGGCCTCGTCCAGCGCACCCAGACTGCTGCCCAGCTCTTCGGCGATACCACGCACGACGGCCACGTCCTTGCCCACGAAGTCACCGGCGACCTCGATGAACGACGCGACGGAACCACCCGCCGCGACGAGGTTGAGCACGCGGCTGGTCGCGCTCCCGTGCCCCAGAGCGGTCAGCAACGTCGACTCCGGCACGCCGAGCCGCTCGCCCAGCCGAATTGACTCGGCGAGCAGCCCGATCTGCGCTGCGAACAGCGCATTGTTGACGAGCTTCACCTTCTGGCCGGCACCGGTGAGCCCGACGTGCAGAACGGGATCGCCGTAGCAACCGAGCAGCGGTCGCACCCGGTCAACCGCTTGGTCGGCACCGCCCACGAACAGCGTCAGCCGGCCCGCGGCGATGTCGTGCGGGCCTCCGCTGACCGCGGCGTCGAGGACGTCAACACCGTTGGCGCGCGCGGCAATAGCCTCGACGGTGTTCGGGTTCGCGGTGGTATGTACCACCAGCACCGAACCGGGCTGCATGGTGGGCAGCAGTGCGGTGTCCAGGCAGACATCCCGCAGCTGTTGGTCGGAGAACACGCAGAGCACCACCGCATCGGCGTCCGCGCCGGCCTCGGCCGCCTCGTTGACCGCCCGCGCGCCCAGTTGCTCGAGTTCGCGGCGCTTTTCGACGGTCCGGCCCAGCACGTGGACATCGTGACCGGCCGCCACCAGACGGCTTAGCATGGGGCGACCCATCCGCCCCGCGCCGATGAATCCGACCCTCACCGTGGGTGGTCCATCAGGGCCAGCGCCGCGTCGGCCGCATCGAGCACGGCTCCGCCGTTCGCCCCGACCCGGCCGGCGAGGTCGACCACCAGCCGGACGTCCTTCTGCAGCAGCCCTCCCGCGACACCGGCCAGCCGATCCAACCCACCGATTCCGCCGAGGGCGTTGAGCGCGAAGCTGTTTCCACTACTGCGGGAGACCACCTCGGTGAGACGGTCGGGCTCGACGCCCAGCTCCTTGGCTAATGACAGGGCGGCGGCCGCAGTAGCCAGGTTGGCGGTGAACAACAGGTTGTTGAGCAGCTTCGTGGTTTGTCCGGAACCCAGCTCACCGAGGTGAACGACCGGATCGGCATAGGTTTCGAAGACCGGACGACAGCGCTCGACGACGTCGGTCTCGCCGCCGACCATCACCAGCAGCCGGCCCTCGGCCGCCGCGCCTCCACCTCCGCTCACCGGCGCGTCGATGACGGAAACGCCTTGCGGGGCGGCCCTGTTCGCAAGCTCCCGGCAGGTGTTCGGGTGCACCGTGCTGTGCACGGCGATGACGCTGCCGGGTTGCATCGTCGTCAATAATCCGTTTTCGCCGCAGGCGAGCTCGTCGATGTCGGCATCGCCGATCACGCAGAGGCAGACCAGATCACTGGCCGCGGCCAGTTCGGCCGGAGACCCGGCGACTTTCGCCGGGGTGTCGGCGAACGCCTCGAGGGCCTCCGGTCGGCGCGCCCACAGCGTGGTGGGGTACCCGCCCTCGGCAATCCGCCGCGCCATGGGCCCGCCCTGGCTGCCCAAGCCGATGAATCCGACGCGCATTACCCCGCCTCCTCGTCCGCCGAGCGTGACGCTGCAGTCACGTTGGGGCTCGAAAGTGACCGGGGCGTCATATTCGAGGAGCCGTCTGGGCGCGAGGCCGCCTCCGCCACGCATTCCCGCACGAAATCAAGGACTTTCGAGTGGTAGTCGGGGGCGGCGTGACTCAGGCTGATGTTGTGCCCGGCGTCCGGCTGGCGATGCACGATGAACCGCGGCGCTCCGGCGAACAGGGCACCGATCTCGGCCACCGCTGCGTCGTCGGTCTGCCAGACCTTTTCGTGCTCGGCGATGCTGAAGTGCACTGGGACGCGCACGGCGGGTGCGAGCTCCGGAAAAGTCTGTCGCGCCCAGTCCGACACCATCTGGTCCTCGTAAGACGGAGCCGACGGTGAAACCCTGGCGCCGCCGAGGACCTCGGGCGGATAGAGTTCCTCTGGGCTCCAGAGTAATTCGCGCATGCCCGATGGGCGGCGTTCGCGGGTAGCGGTTTTCAGTATTTCCTTGGCCGCGGGGTGGTAGTGCCGACCGGTACCGGCCAGTTCGATGCCGAGCAGATCGGCGCCGCGCTCGTCGGCGGCCAACCGTATCGTCAGCTCGCAGCCGCCCGAATGGCCCCAGACGAATACGCCTGCGCCACGCGGTCGTTCGCCGAGGATACGATCGACAGCACCGTAAGCCAGGTTGACGCGCTGCTCGCCGGAGACCATCGCTTCTGGATAGGGCGCCGAGCTGCCATAGCCGGGCCGATCGAGGGCCACCACGGTGAATCCAGCTGCCGCGCCGGTCCGGGCGAGGGAATAGGACGGATGGCCCGGGCAGTCGAAATACGTTGCGGTGGTTCCGCCCCCGTGAATCGCCACAATCACGGCCTTGGGGTCGTCGACTTCGGCGACCAACGCCGACATCGGTACCCCGTCCGCGATCACGAGCCGCGGGCGGGGAGCCGCGCTCATGCGTCGGCCCGCAGCAAAAGCACGCCGCTGGGAGTGAGGCCGCCGCTGCTGACCACACCGACGCGGGCATCGGCGACCTGGCGGTCACCGGCCTCGCCGCGAAGCTGCGTGATCGCCTCGTGCATCAGTCCCATGCCGTGTGTGCGGCCGTGCGAGAGTTGGCCGCCGTGGGTGTTGAGCGGCAACAGGCCGTCGCGCGCAATGTTCTTGCCGCCGTCCAGGAATTCCTTGGACTCGCCGATACCGCAGAAACCCAGCGCCTCGATCCAGGACAGGCAGTTGAAGGAAAAGCCGTCGTAGAGCTCGGCGACGTCGACGTCGGCGGGCCGCAGCGAGGTACGCGTCCACACGTGCGCCGCCTGGCCCAGCACCTGCGGCTCGTGGGTGAGAGTGCTTTGGTCCCAATCGAGTCGCTCGACGATCTGCGTGCCCACCGCTTCCACCAGCACCGGCGGCTTGGCCAGGTCGCGGGCGGCGTCGACGGCCGAGACGATGACGGCGATGGCGCCGTCGCACGGCACGTCGCAGTCGTACAGCCCGAACGGCGTGGTGATGGGCCGCGCGTGGAGATAGTCGTCCATCGTCATCGGCGTCCGGTAGATGGCGGTCGGGTTGAGTTCGGCGTTGGCGCGCTGGTTCAACGCGATCCAGCCCAGCGTTTCCCTGGTGGTGCCGTACCGGTGAAAGTGCCGCTGCGCGTTCATCGCCAACGTGTGCGCCGCCGACGTCGCGCCGAATGGCATCTGCCAGCCCGACATTCGGCCCATCGACGGGGTGATCTTGCCCTGCTTCATCAGCTCGCCGTTGGTCGCTTCCCACAGCGTGCGGAAGCACAGCACGTGACGCGCTAGCCCGCCGGCGACCGCGAGCATCGCGGCGATCACCGAGCCACCCGGGCCGAATGTCTCCATGGCGCCGTTGTGCCATGTCGGTCGAATACCGAGCGCGCCCTCGAGGGCCGTGGTGCCGCCCTCCCCGAAGCCGCCTACATTGATCGCGCCGGGGTAGGTGGACAGGCCGTCGATGTCGGCGTAGGTCAGGCCGGCGTCGGCGATGGCCGCTTCGCACGCCTGCACCGTCAGCGCCAGCGGCAGCTGCATCAATCGGCGTCCGATCGGCGACGCACCGATCCCGGTCAGCGCGACCTTGTCCTCGAACTTCTCGGCGGTCAGCATCGGTCGGACGTGTTCGCCGAACCGTTCCGGCGCGATCTCATCGACCGGCAGGGGAGCGGACTGCCCGTCGGCACTCGGCTTGAACAGCGGAAACCACACGTCCTCGACCTGCTCGAAGACGACCTCGACCTGCTGGCCGAGTTCGAGCTGATCGGGTTCGCACTCGACGATGTTCGTGGTCAACCGGACGCGGGGGTCCTCGGCGATCGCCACCTGCGCGATCACGTAGGGCGCCGGCAGCCCGGGCAGGCTGAATCGCTCGTTGATGGTGAATCCGGCGAGCGTCGCCCGGCCGGAGACCTCCCGGACGCCCACATCGAGCGAGCGGCAGTATCGGCACACCGGCGCCGGTGGATGGATCAGCGAGTCGCAGGCCCTGCATTCCTGCAGCCGTAGCTTTCCGTCGGCACCCGAGGTCCAGAAAAACTCGTTCTCCTGCGTGACCTGGGGCAATGGGCGGCCCGGTGCTGCTGACACGTCACCTCCGGAAGTCGCACGGCCGGCTCGGTAGGGCCATTATGCAAATCGGAGAATTACGTTATCACTCCAGGCAGGTGGGATCCAGACGGCGCAGGTAGTGCTGGTAATGCATGTCAGGCGCCCGCCGTCAGTACGGCACCCAGACGCCGGCGAAATAGGCGCCCCATTGATGAAAGCCGACGCTCCACATCGGGGCGTTCGGTGACCACCAAGGCCGAGGCGGTGGCGGCGGTGGCACGTCCTGTGCCGCGAATGACGGCGCGTATGCCGGCGGAGCGCTGTACCACGGCGGCGGCGCCGGAAGCGGTTTGCACTCCCACGTCGAGACATTGAACGACATGTTGGGATCGCACTGCGCCGAGCTGACCGCCGGCGTCGCGATCGTCGCGACAGTCATCGGCACGAAGGCGACCGCGATGGCAGCGGTCAGACGACCAATTAACCACCTCATGGTGGGCCTCCCGGTTGGGGCCATTGCGACCCCGGCTGGTGTCAGTTTATTCCGTCGATACCGGCGCGACCAGATGAAACATTCGACGCGACGCCGAGCCCGGCTGCTCGTGGCGTTTCGTGTCGGACGGGAGTTATGCTCGCGGGCGCGGTATCAAGTACTTAACATTCGGAGGGCTGGTTGCTCGACGCAGAGAAGATCCTGATCACCGGTGCGACGGGCAAGATCGCGTTCCCGATCGCGCGTGCCCTGGCGGCGGCGGGAAACGAGGTGTGGGGCGCTGCGCGCCTGAAAGATCCCGCGGCCCGGCAAAAACTAGCGGACGCCGGGATCAAGCCCGTGGCGCTGGATATCAGCGCCGGCGACTTCTCAGCCCTCCCGGACGATTTCACCTACGTCTTTCATGCGGCCGTAGACCCGGGCACCGACGACTGGAACCGCTGCGTTGAAACGAACGCTCAAAACTCGGGCGAATTGCTCCACCACTGCCGCGCCGCAAAGGGTTTCGTCTTCTGCTCCACCGGCTCGATCTACGCCTACCAGGGTCAGCGACCGCTGACCGAGGCAGATCCGCCGGGGGCGCCGCTGCGGGCGAACTACAGCTTCTCCAAGGTTGCCGCGGAAGCGGTGTGTACCTGGGTCGCCAAGCGCTACCAGGTTCCGCTCACCATCATCAGGATCTGTTCGACGTACGGCCCCCAGGGCGGTGCGCCCAGCGACCGCCTCGATGCGATGTTGGCGGGCAAGCCTATTCGGCTGCATCCCGACAAGCCCAACAATTACAACCCCATCTATGAAGACGACTACGTGGAGCTGGGCATCCGCGCGATGGAAGTCGCCGCGGTACCGCCGGTCGTGGTGAACTGGGCCGGCAGCGAAACGGTCAGCGTCGAAGAGTACTGCGCGTTCATGGGTGAACTGGTGGGTGTCGAACCGATCTTCGAGTACACGCCCGAGGCGCACACGCCGCTGTGGCCGGACGTCACCCACATGCACGACGTGCTCGGGCGCACCAAGGTGTCCTGGCGCGAGGGCTTCCGGCGCATGGTCGCGACCCGCCATCCCGAAATCACGCTGCCCAAACATGATTCGACGAGATCCTGAGGACTGACGCTATGCATCTTCCCGGCACGCCATCGGACGAGGTCACCGAGATTCTCGCCACCGGGGCTGGCGAGATCGCCACGTTGTTCGTCTCCATGGCGCTCCGGCACCCCGACGGGAAGGACGCCGAGTACCTACGCTGGCACAGCCTGGACCACCGCCCGGAGCAACACCGGCTGGCCGCGGTGCGCGCGTCGTTGCGCCTGGTGTCCACGCCGGCCTGCCGCGCCGCACGCGCGCTCAGCGGGGGGCCCTTGGACGCGGTCGACCACGTGATGACGTACTTCTTCACCGACACGGCCGGACTGCAGGATTTCAATGAGCTGTCAACGGCATTGGGCAATGCCGGCCGCAAACTCCCGCTGCTGCCACCGGTCGAGCGCGGCGTGTACGAGGTGCAACGCAAGGCGGCCGCGCCGCGCGCCAGGGTCGGGTCGGACGTCCTGCCCTGGCTGCCCGTGCGGGGCGCGTTCGTGTTGGTCGAGCGGGGATCGGCATCGCCGGACCCGCTGGTGGAGGTCGACGGTGTCGCCGGTGTCTGGTCCGCGTTGTCGCGCCGGGTCGACGCCAGCCTGGCCAGTGCCCGAGAGAACCAGACGATCACCTACTGCTTCCTCGATGACGATCCCATAGCCACCGCCGAACGGCTGAGACCGGTGCTCAAGGCCCGCTGGGCCGAGTCGGACATCGAACCGCTTTTCGCCGCACCATTTTTCGCGGTCGTTCCATACGAGTGGGATCGGTATGTGCCATAGGGGAGGGGTCGCGTGCGCATCGACTTGATGGTTGGCTCCGACAAGGAGCGCTCGCGCGCTGATCGGCTTGCCGGGCTGATAGACGACGGTGTCGCGGCCGAAGGCGACGGATTCACCGCGTTTTGGATGCCGCAGGTCCCCGGCTACCTCGACGCCATGACCGCCGTGGCCCTGCTCGGGCAGGCCACCGGTCGCATCGAGATCGGAACGGCCGTCGTTCCGATTCAGACTCGCCACCCGATGATCATGGCGCAGCAAGCCTTGACCACCCAGGTGGCGTGCGGCGGGCGGTTCACGCTCGGCATCGGGCCCTCGCATCACTGGATCGTCAACTCGCAACTGGGCTTGCCCTATGATCGCCCGGCGCGGTTGATACGCGACTATCTCGCCGTGCTCGACGCGTCCTTTGCGGGACCGGGGACTGTCGACGTCGACAACGAAAACTATTGCGTCCATTCGCCGGTCGATGTCACGGATGCGTTCGAGATGCCGGTGCTGTTATCGGCGCTCGGGCCGACAATGCTGCAACTCGCCGGCGAGCGGGCCGGTGGCACCATCCTCTGGATGGCGGACGAGCGGGCAATCGGAGACCACGTCGTTCCGCGCATCGCTGCGGCGGCCGACCGGGCCGGGCGGGCCGCGCCGCGGATCGTTGCCGGCGTTCCCGTAGCGCTCTGCTCGGACGGTGAGATCGAGGATGCTCGCGCCTACGCCAGCGAGGTGTTGGGGCACGCCGATTTCTCGCCGAACTACGTGCGGCTGCTGCAGCACGGTGACGCCGAAGACGTCGGCGACACCATGGCGGCCGGCGACGAGACGGCCGTCCTGGATCGGTTGCGCCGCTATCGGGACGCGGGCGTCACCGACCTGGCGGTGCGAATCGTGCCGTTGGGCAAGGACGCAACCGCACGGGCCGAATCGCGCCGTCGAACCCAGCAGTTCTTGTCGTCGCTGTGTCCGGCTCTTTGATCAGCGTGACGGCAGTCCGAGGACACGCTGGGCAATGATGTTGCGCTGAATCTCCGACGTGCCGCCCGCGATGGTGCCCGCGTAGCTGCTGATGTAGCGCGCGAACCAGCTGGCGGTGAAAAGATCGGGCGCGTAAGGGTTGTACGGGGCGGTCAGCATTTTGTCGGGTAATCCGTCGACCCCGGCCGCGTCCAGTGCGTGCCGCAGCGCGCTCTGCTCGGCCTCCGAACCGAACACCTTCAGCACGGACAACGCGGCTACATCGACTTCACCGCGGGCCGCTCGGCCCAGCGCGGCCGACCCGAGCAGCCGCAACGCGTAGTAGTCCATCACGATGGTGCCGTAGTGGTCCGCGTTCACCTCATCGGCGGGCCGGTAGTCCTCGAGCAGTTGCTCGAGCCGGTTCGCGAAGGCCATCCACATCAGGGTGCGCTCGTGGCCGAGCGAGCCGTTGGCGACCTGCCACCCGCCATTGAGCGGGCCGACCAGGTTGTCCGCGGGCACCCGGACGTCGTTGAAGAACACCTCGTTGAAGTCCAGCTCATCGGAGTCATAGACCGAGGGGAAGGGGCGACGCAGCACCCCGGGAGTGTCGGTCGGGATCAGCAGCGCGCTGATTCCCTTGTGGCGGGGAGCGTTTGGGTCCGTGCGAACGAAGGTCAGGATGACGTCGGCGTCATGGGCGCCGGAAGTCCATACCTTCTGCCCGTTGACCACGAACTCATCGCCGACCAGCTCCGCCTTCGTGCGCAGCCCGGCGAGGTCGGAGCCGGCTCCGGGTTCGCTCATTCCCAGCGACGCGGTCTTGTCGGCTCGCAGGATCGGTACGGCCCAACGTCGCTTCTGCTCCTCGGTGCCGAAGGACAACAGCGACGCCGCGATGATGCCGACGCCTTGGGGATTGAAGCAGTGATAGATCCGGCGCCGTGACAGCTCCTCGCGATGCACGAACTGCTGCAGGATGTTTGCGTTGCGGCCGCCGAATTCCGGTGGGTTGCCCGGCAGTAGCCACCCGTGCTCGAACTGGAGCCGCTGCCAGCGGCGCGACCATTCGGGCACGTGCGAGGTCGACGAAGGACGCTCCGCGGCTTGAGCCTGCGTCGGCAGGTGTTCGGCGAGGAAGTTGACGAACTCCGCGCGGAACGCCTCTACGTCGCTGTCAAAGGTGAGTTGCATGGCATGACTTTTCCGGGAGAGGACCGGTCAGCGCGTGAATCCCCACTCTGCCTCGTTCTCTTCGGTTTTGAGGTGCTCGGCCGGATCCTCGGTGTCGGCGAGTGGCGGCTGAGAAGCTCGCGAGGTGCGCTGGCCGATTTCGGTGATGGCATGCACGGGACAGTCGAGCAGCGCCCGCATGACCGCGTCGCGATCCGGCTCGGCCACCGTGCCGTCCCCGATGAGGGATGCGTACCCCCAGTCGTCCAGCGAGAAATATCCCGGAGCGTGCTTGGCGCAGATGCCGAAGCCGTCGCAAACGGTGCGGTCCAGCCGGATCTTCATGCTTGCCTCACAGGTTCCGCCTCGTAGGGACGGTCCGCGCGGAACGCGCCGGGTGTGCAGTCCGGACACGTGCCGTCGAGATGCGTACCGACTTCGTCCGGGAACTGATCGAGCAGGCTGGCGGCAATGTTGGTGGCCGCATCCAACGTGGCGCATGCGCCGCGTCCACGCAGCAGCACCGACCAACGGCGCAACCGTTCGACGTCCTCTGCCGTCGCGGCGCCGTCGCGCAGCGCCCCGGCGGCCGCGGCCATCGCCGCCGTTCCGTTGAAGCACGATCCGCATTGCCCGGCGTTTTCGCGGTCGAAGTACGCGAGCACCGATGCCGCCACCGCAACGGGGCAGTCGTCGGTGATGACCGAAATCGCGCCGCAGCCCAAACCGCTGCCGACACGTCGCATCGTCTCGTGGTCCAGGGTCGTTTCCAACACGGAGCGGTTGAGCAGACCGGCGAAGTAGCCGCCCATCAGCGCACCGCGGACCTGGTCGGCTGAAACACCATGCAAGGTAAGCAATTCGGTGAACGCCAAGCCGAGAGGGAGTTCGTAGAGCACCGGCGGCTTACCGGCCCCGGTGATGGTGGCCAGGAAGGTGCCGGGCGACAACGTCGTGCCTTGCGACCGGTAATCAGCCGAGCCGTGGCCCTGCAGGTAGGGCAGGTTCGCCAAAGTCTCGACATTGCTCACCAAGGTGGGCCGGTCGTCGACTCCCACTTCGAAGGGACGCGGCGGTTTGTCCGTCGGCTTGGCCGGGCCGCCGTTGATCGCCCGAACCGCGGCGGTCTCCTCGCCGGCGACGTATCCCGGCTGCACGGTGAGCATCTCGATCGTGACACCCAGCGCGTCGGGATCCAGTTCGCCGAGCGCGGATTCGACGCTGTGTGCCGATTCCGGGTCGGACACGTAGATGTAGGCGCGGTCAGCGGCAACGATCGTCGCGGCGAGCCGCAACCCGTCCAGGACCAGGTGAGGACGCTTGCGCAGCAGCCAGCGGTCCTTGACCGAAGCCGGTTCTCCCTCTTCGCCATTCGCGACGACGACGGGAACGCCGAGCGAGCGTCCGTTGTCGCGCACCGTCCGCAGTTTCACCGCGAGTGGAAACGCCGCACCGCCGCGCCCGACCAGGCCACTGGAATCGATTTCGCTCAGGAATTCGTCGGGGTTGGCAAGCGGGCGGTAGCCGCCGAGCTTCCGATAGGTCGCCAGATCTTCCCGGGCCTGGCCGGTGTGCTCACTCAGCAGCCGCGGCGTGCATCCGGGGAAGGTCGCGGTGGTGATGCTTGTGGACTCGGTGGTGTTCAAAGCTGGCCTGCCATCGTGTTGGTTAGGCTTGCGCACATGCGAACTGCCGTGGTGCGTGTGAACGTCGACTCGGACAGCGTGCTCACGTCCGCACAGCTACGTGACGGCATGGCGGCTCTCCTCGAACTCGCGGCCACGGCCGGTGTGGACGTGGTCGAGAACGACCTCGTGTCCATGCCCGCAATCCGCCGCGAAGTCGAACTGCTCATTGCGGCCGAAGACGGCGACACGGCCAAAGACACGGCGATCGGATTGTGCGCCAGGGCGTTCGGTGGTGCTCCCGCTCCGGGCGTGATCACGTTTGTCAGCCGGGGCACCGACGACGACGCGCACGGGGTGCTGTCCGCGTTCGGGTTGACCGGTGACATCGAGCGCACGCCCGGCGATGATGGATTCGACATCGTCCAGGTGACGCTGCGGGAGTCCGACCTCGAACGCATTCCCGAGAGCCGGGTACACACGGCGCTGGAGGCGTCGCTCAACTGTGAGGTCCACATTCGCACCGTGTAGCGCCATTACGAGCCCAGGAACTCGAGGATCGCGGGTGCCGCCTGCACCCAGGTGTCGAACATGTTGAAGTGTTGTACCCGGCCCGCGGCACGGTCTTCGGACGCGCGCTCCCAGGCGTCCTCGGGCCACGGCGGATCGACGAGCTTTGATCCCTTGATCAGGCAGCTGACTTCCAGCGACGTCCGCTTCGGGTGGTCCATGTCGTTCTCGCCCCCGCGAATGATCAACGTGGGGACCTTGATCCGGTCGAACATCTCGTCCTCGACACCCGGAATCGTCTGCCCCGGCTTGGAGACGAAGGCGTTGAGCCAGCGCAGCATCAGCTTGAGGAACTCGCCGGAGTCGAAGTCGAGGAACCGCTGCTTGTTGTTCGGGTTCTCCTCGATGCGCTCGCGCCATTCGGCCACCTTCACCACGCCGTCCATGCCGGTGCCGCGTACCGCGAGGATGCTGGGAATGATGTAGAAGGAGCCGAGCACGAAGGTGCCGTAGGTGCCACCGACGATGTTCCACACCACGAGCTTGGTGACCATCTCGGGGTAGAGCATCGTGGTCAGCATGGAATCCCTTGCCCCGCCGGAACCTCCGGCCAGAATGCAGCGCTCGAAGCCCAGGCCGGTCACCAGCTTGTGCAGCGTCTCGGCGCGCATGTGCGATTCGCTCTGCCCGTAGAACTGCACATCGGAGGCGCCACAGTTGGGCCGGTCCCACAGCAGCACCCGGTAGCCACCGGCGGCCAGGGCATCGGCCAGCGGACGCAGGCCGGGGATCTCCTTGCTGAACCGGCCACCCGGCGTCAGGGCAATGAGATCGCCGGAGTCACCGAGGATTTCGTAGACGACGTTTCCCCCGTTGATCTCGATAGAAGGCACCCGATTCTCCTGTAGTTAGGCCTGAACCAACACGTCGTTGCCGACGACGCGCACCGGATAGGTACGGATACTCCATTCGGGCTTGACCGCGGTGGTGCCCGTCGCCAGCTCGAAACCCCATTGGTGCCAGGGGCAATAGATGTATTCCAGGTCGCGCACCATGACGGAGTCACCCGGCGCGGTCTCGTCGACGATCGTGCGTCCCCGGGCTCGTCCCGAACACAGCGGGCCGCCTTGGTGCGGGCAATAGTTCGCGATGGCGTAGAAGGTGCCGTTGACGTTGTAGACGCCGACGCCGTGCCGTCCAATCGGTACCAATTTGTGTGTGCCCGGCGGGATTTCGTCTACCGTTGCGACCACATGCTCGCGGCCCTGGGCGAGACGTGGCTCGGGCCGCTTGGTTTCCTCCGTCAACTCAGAGCACCCGGGTCTGACCCTCGAGGACCGGAACGGTCTCGGGCAGGTGATAGGTCGCGATGCCGTTCTTGTACATGACCGCGTCGCGGGCGTGCTTGGGCAGGTGCTTGACCAGCCAGCGCGGGTCATCGAACGTCCAGTGCGGGTAGTCCGAGGAGAAGAGCAGGATCTTCTCGCACTCCATCCATTCCAGCGCGCGGGTCAGTTCGGTCTTGTCCTCCGGGTAGTCCAGGGGCTGGGTGGTGAACTTGATGTGGTCCTTGACGTATTCGGACGGCTTGCGCTTGATGTCGAGCCACGACTTGCGGGCGTCGTAGATCGCGTCCATGCGCCACATCAGCGGCAGGATCCAGCTGAACGCGTGCTCGACGAAGACGATCCGCAGCGTCGGGAAGCGGTCGAAGACACCGTCGAAGATCAGGCTCATCACCTGGTTGGCCGCCAGCAGGGAGTAGGTCACCATGAAGTCGTGGTTGTAGCTGGGGAACCCGACCGGCGGGATCGGCAGCTCATCGAACTGGCTGCGTGACAGGTGGCAGCTCACGGTGATGTCGTTCTTGGTGGCGGCCGCCCAGATCGGGTCGTACTTCGGGTGACCCCAGGACGGCCGCGGCTCGGCCTTGATCAGAATCTGCGCCATGAAGGGGTGTCCGGCCCAGCGTTCGATCTCGCGCACCGACTCTTCCGGTTCCTCGATGGCGATGCAGATCGACCCGCGCCACCGTTCGTGCCAGTTGTTGTGGCTGTCCAGCCAGTGATTGGCCTGCCAGTCGTTCAGCGCGGCCGACATCGCATGCTGCGCTTCAGCAATGCGTGCCGGGTAGGCCGCGGGTTCCAGGATCGCGATGTCGGAGCCGGCCTCCATGATCAGCTGGCGGAACGCCAAATCCGGGTCACTGCACGGGAACTCGCCGTTGGCGGGGAAGGAGTCCACGCGCATGGCGTAGGAGTGTGCGTAGTCCGGGGCGTCGTAGTAGATCTGCTCGCCAACGGAGCGAGTGAGGAAGTACTTGCTGCGCCACGGCTCGGGGATGTATGGGAGTAGCTCTCCGCGCTTGGGCGCCGGGTGGACATCCGAGTCGACGCAGCGGACGGCTATGCGCTCGGTAGCGGGAACCCGCTCCTGCGAATGGGTCAACGTCATCTGGCTCTCCTCAGTCTTTCGCGATACTTCTACTCTGCGCCCACGCCGGCGGGAATGTCTATGCCGTAGAGCTGCGCCGCGTTGCGCCAGCACAGCTTCTCGCGCTGCTCGGCGGACAGCGCGCTGGGCAACTTCGTGACATCACCGCACTGCCAGTGTGGATAGCTCGAGCCGAACATCACCATGTCGTCTTTACCGGTGAAGCCGAACCATTCACCGGCGAACTCGACGTCGCCGGGGCCGTCGAGGCTGCCCTGAACGAAATACACGTGACCGGGCAGGTAGTCGCTGGGAATCCGCGGGGCCCATGGTGTCTGCTCCAGGTGCGGCCGGCCGAACGTGTCCATCCGCCAGATGAACGGCGTGATGAAGTCGGCGGCGCCATCGCCCCACACGAACTTGAGGCCGTCGAACCGCTCGAAAACTCCCTCGGCGATCATGTTCATCTGGTGATACAGGTAGTTCAGCGCCATGAAGCTGACGTACTGCTCGTAGGTACGGGTGTTCCCGTTCGGCGTCGGCGGAAACGCAATACCCGAGCCGACCTCGATGTGTGCGGCGACGGGAAGCCCGGCGTCGACGGCGGCCTCCCAAATGGGCCAGAACTGCGGCTTTCCGTAGAGATCGCGGGACTGCAGCGGCACGCCGATCTGGACCACCCGCGGATGCGCGCGCCATCTCTCGATCTCGCGCAGCGCGCCGGGGATGTCGTCGGGGTTGACCCGGATGGTGCCGCGGAATCGCTCGCCGAACTCGCTGGACTCCAGCCAGTTCGACACCATCATCTCGTTGTGCGCGGCGTGTAGCGCGCTGCCCAGGTGCCGGTCCGGCATGATGCCGCGCGCCATCGGATGCAGGACCGCAACATCGACGCCACGCTTCGAAAACAGTTCATTGGCAACAAAATTCGGATCCGAACCCGGATACTGGCGGTCCGGCCCCTCGGTGTTGGGCGCGTACTCACCGCCGGGGGCGCCGTACCAGTCCATCTCGTAGTCGGGGAACCCGCGGCTCTTGAACGGTTCGCGCAGGGTCTTCCGGAGCGCCTTGTTGGAAGGGAAGAAGATGTGCACGCTCGCGTCGATCAACGGTGTGCTGGTTCCGTCAGCGTGCTTGATCACGAGAGCCACCCTTCGGCTCCGGCGGCCAAAGCCGGCCGTGCGAGGTCATATGATAGCCAATCTAACATTTTCTTCAGCGGTCCATCAATGGGTTTCCGGTAAGCATTTCGTTTAATCATCATCCCTGGTAGCGGGCGTTTTACGATCCTTTGGGCAAGTCGGGTTCTTCATTCCGGATAATACCATTCTCCGGGTTGGCGGACGGATGCGATCCGCGCCGTTCGTCACCACGAAGGCCGGCTCCCGAGGGGCTACTCCGAAGACCCACCCACCGTGACGCCGGCGGCCCGCTCGAACGGTTTGATCACCGTCGTGAAATCGGAGTCGGGCCCTTCGGCGCGGGCGAGCGCCTCCCACAGCCGGCCGACGGTCTCGGCAACCTCGGCGGGCACACCAAGCGCTCTGGCTTCGTCGAGATAAAGGCGCACATCTTTGAGCATCAGGCCCGTGGCAAAGCCGTAGTCGAAGGTGCGCGGCAGGATCGCGCGGGGGAACTTGTCGCGGCTCGCGCTCGTCGCACCCGATCCCGCATTGAGCACCTCGATCATCACGCCGGGATCCAGGCCGGCTTTTACGCCCATCACGACGACTTCCGCGGTTGCGGTCAAGACGTTTGCCGCCAGAATGTTGTTCGCCAGCTTCATCGTCTGCGCCGAGCCGGGCTTGTCGCCGACATACACCGGCCGGCCCAGTGCTTCGAGCGCGGTTCGAACGGCGTCGAATTCGTGGCGCGGGCCGGACACCATCAGCGCCAGGGTCCCCTTCTCAGCCCCGCCGACACCGCCGCTGACCGGGCTGTCCATCGCCACGATGTTGCGCTGGGCAAGCAGGCCGTGGATCTGCGCCGCCATTTGGCTGCCGACAGTGGACAAGTCGACATAGCGCTTCACCCGCGCGCCTTCGATCACTCCAGCCGGACCGGTGGCCACCGCGAGTGACGCGCCGGGTGTGGGCAGGCTGGCCATCACCGTGTCGGCGCGATCGGCGACCTCTTTGGGCGATGACGCCGGGCGTGCCCCCAGGGCGACGACGCGCTCGAGGGCCTCGTCGCGCGTGTCGAAGGCGACGACGTCATGCTTTTCATCAATGAGGCGACATGCCATGGGAAAGCCCATGTTTCCCAGCCCGATGAACCCGATGTCCACGTTGCGCCCCTAGCCCCGGTCCAGTTCGGCGAACGCCTCATTGGCGATGCGAAAGCTGTCGACGGCGGCCGGCACGCCGGCGTAGATGGCCACCTGCAGGAAGACCTCGCGGATTTCCTCACGGGTGACGCCGTTGGTCAGTGCCGCCTTGACGTGGGTGCGTAATTCGTTGGGCCGGTTGAGCACCGCGATCATCGCCAGGTTGAGCATGCTGCGGGTCTGTCGCGGGAGTTCGTCGCGGCCCCAGACGGCACCCCAGCAATATTCGGTGACGAGGTCTTGCAGGGGCCCGGTGAAGTCGTCCGCGTCGGCCAGCGCGCGGTTGACATACTCCTCACCCAGCACCTCGGAGCGGATTCGGAGCCCCCGCTGGTAGGTTTCGCGATCCAATGTTTTCCTCCTTCAGAGCCGAACGATGACGGTCTTGGTGGCGCTGAACGTGTCGAGGGCTTCATACCCCTTCTCGCGGCCATAGCCGGACTTCTGGAAGCCGCCGAACGGCAATTCCACGCCGCCGCCCGCGCCGTAGGTGTTCACATAGACCTGGCCCGCGCGGACCTGGGCCGCCAGCCGGTGCGCGCGGGAAAGGTCGGTGGTCCATACGGCGCCGAGCAGGCCGTAGGGTGTGCCGTTGGCCAACTCGATCGCCTGCTCTTCGGTGCGGAATCGGTGGACCGTCAGCACGGGACCGAAGATCTCTTCTTGGGCGATCGGCGATGCGGGGTCAGCTCCGTCGATGATGGTGGGGCAGAAGTAGGCGCCGTCGGTCAGCCTCGCGTCACGTGGAGGCTCTCCGCCGCAGAGGATTTCGCCTTCGTCGTTGTCGGCGAGCATGGTTTGGACCCGGAGCTGCTGCTTTCGGGAGATCAGCGGTCCGAGGTCGTGGTCCTCGATCCCGGGCCCAATTGTGGTCGACGTCAAACGTTGTCGGACCATGTCGACCAGGGTGTCGTGAATCGCGTCGTGCACCAGCAGACGCGATCCCGCCGAGCATGTCTGTCCGGCGTTTTGCAGAATCGCCTTCGTGATCGACTCCGCGGCGCGAGCCAGATCCGCGTCGGGAAAGACGATTTGTGGGGACTTGCCGCCCAGTTCGAGCGTCGTGGGGACCACGCGGTCGGCGGCGGCGTGAGCGACTATCGATCCGATCTGAGTCGATCCGACAAAGCCGAGGTGGTCGACATCGGGATGGGCGGTTAGCGCCGCCCCGGCTTCGGCGCCGATGCCGGTCACCACATTGAACACGCCCTGCGGCAGGCCGGCCTGCACCGCCAGAGCAGCGAATTCCACTGCCGTTCTGGGGGTTTCGTCGGCGGGCTTGACCACCGCGCAGTTACCCACCGCGATGGCGGGAGCAACCGCGCGGGCGAGCAGTTGCATCGGGTAGTTCCAGGCGATGATGTGGCCGGTCACCCCGAACGGCTCGCGTCGGGTGTACACGTGCAGATCCGTTGAGAGCGGGATGGTTTGGCCGTAGTAGGAGTCGATGGCGTGGCCGTAGAACCGGAAGTACCGCGCGGCCACGGCGGCATCGGTGCGCGCCTGGCTCAGCGGCTTTCCGGTGTCCTCGCACTCTATTCGGGCCAATCGCTCGCGGTTCTCGTCGATGACATCGGCGATCCGTGTCAGCAGGATTGCCCGGGTCTCCGGTGATGTCTCCGGCCAGCGCTTCGACGCCGCTCGCGCTGCCCGGACGGCGCGATCCACTTCGTCACTGCCGCCGCGCGCTACCGGTCCCAGGGATCGACCGGTGGCCGGATCGATGTTGTCGTACACGTCTGGCGAGGACACCGATTCGCCGTTGATGAAGGACTGCGTGGTGGTCACGGTGGCCCTGACCTCTTTCGTCGCGCCGACGGGTATCTACACGTTAATGTATATTTCCGTGGTCACGACAACCCGGCGTGGACGCCCGACGCACGCCGAAGCCAAGAAGCTGCAACAGAAGTTGCGCAAGGCGGCCGTGGCGACGTTCGTCAAGCACGGCTACGACGGCACCAGCATGGACGCGATCGCCAAGGCGGCCGGCATCACTCGGCGCACCCTCTATGCGCGCTATCCCGACAAGCGCGCGGTTTTCCTCGATGTCATTCCCTGGGCGCTCACCCGCAGGACGGAACGTGAAGAGACGCACGATGTGGACCAGGATGATCTGCGGACCGCCCTGGTCGAGGTCGGTCGGGCCGGTCTCGAGCGCGCGATCGATCCCGACATCGTGCGCCTGAAGCGCATCGCGATGAACGAATCGGCACGGTTTCCTGAATTCGCCGTCAGTGCGCACTCCATGACCTGGTCCCCGCGCCACCGGCAGGTGATGGACCTGCTCCGTCGCCACCAAGAGGCGGGGGCCATCGAGATCGATGATCTCGAGTTGGCCGCCGGCCACTTCATCGCGCTGGTCGAGCACTTGCCGGCGCGGTTGGCCGACTGCGGAATCTATCGCAGTCGTGAGGAGGACGAGCACCACCTACAGCACGCCGTCGACCTCTTCCTGCGCGCCATACTGCGCCGCGCCTGAGTCGGCGTCTCTCGAATTGGCAAGGTAAGCAACGGAACCTGTGCGAATTCGGCAGCGGCCCTGGAACATTAATATACGATGGTGTTTACTTAACTGCAGGTGGTGTCAACCCAAGGAGCGCCGGATGACTTCTGCAGTAGAGCGTCTAGTGACAATGGTCGGAGCGAAGGATTGCTTCGACATCGAGCCCGCGGAACTGCTGCCGCTGCAGTTGCAAGCGGCCAACGAGCGTCTCGAGGCCCAGTCGCAACGCATTCCGCTGTTGGCCAACCGCGCGGAATCGGGCGGGGTCGAGCGCATCAAGCAACCCGCCGACCTGGTGCCGTTGCTTTTCGCCCACACCACTTACAAGACGTACGCCGAAGGCTGGCTCAACGACGGCCAGTGGGACCGGATGGGCAAGTGGTTGGCCACCGTCTCCACCCGTGACGTCGACGGCCTCGACACCGGCGGGGTGCAGACGCTCGATGACTGGCTGAAACGGCTGGAGACCGTCGGCCATTACCTGTCGTGTTCGAGTGGCACCACCGGCAAACCCGCGATGCTGTCGTGCACCGAGGGCGATATCGAACTCTCGGCGCGGATCAACAGCGAGGCGCTGCTGTGGGCCACCGGCCTCACCCGCGGTGAGGACCGCAAATTCCTGGGCCTGGGCCCGCAATTCGCCGCTCCTCGTGAAGATGCGATCCGCCAGGCGATGGTCGATTGCTTTTCGTCGCGATATCCGCCCTACCAGTTCGGCGACGGCGAGCCGATCACCGTCGGGTCGATGGTCGACATGATCACGTTGCGGCGCAAACTGGCCGACGGCACCGCACGCCCGAGCGAGATCGCGGACTTCGAACGCATCGCGGCGCAACGCGGCGCCGACATGGAGGCTTCGGCCAAGAAAGCCGTCGACGCGGTGATCGAGGCCCGCGCCGTGCCCCTGCTGGCCACCGGCATGTTCGCCACCTTGTATCAGATCGCGGAAGGCATTCGCGCCAAAGGGCACGGCGGTGACGATTTCAATCCCGGCAATGCCATGATGGCCGCCGGCGGCCTCAAAGGTGCTGTGCTGCCGGACAATTACCGCGAATACGTCTTGGAGACGTTCAACGTCACCGAGGACCGGCTGTATCACGCGTACAGCATGCGTGAGATCAACGCGACCTTCCCGCTGTGCTCTGCGGGGCGGTATCACGTTTCGCCCTGGGTGATCATGCTGCCGCTGGATACTGCCGGCGAGCAATTACTGGATCCGGCTGACGGCGAGATCGAGGCCAGGGCAGCTTTTTTCGACGCGTCGATCGAGGGCCGCTGGGGCGGCGTGATCAGCGGGGACCGGGTCAGTGTCAGCTTCGGCAAATGTCGCTGCGGCCACCAGGGGCCGACGGTGGGCCGCGAGATCACGCGGTACGCCGACCTGCCCGGCGGTGACAAGATCACCTGCGCCGGCAGCATCGACGCCTATGTCCGGGGCGTCGCATGACCACATTGGCGGCGCCACATTTCGTCCAGGGCGTATTGGTCGAGGGGGAAGGAGACCGTCACCGGTCGCGCGATCTGGGCGCCGACTTCGTCACTCCCGCAATCGATCTCGATGCACTCGTCATGCCGCGGTCGCAGCTGCCACCGCTGCTGGACGTCAAGCTCGCCGAGATCGTCGACTTCCTGGCGGAAACCGGTGAGCGCCTGCAGTTGGATCGCAACCCGCACCTGCAGCAATGCCTGGAACTGATCGCGGCCACGAATCCGTTGCCGCGGCGCGTGGTGGAGAATCTCTATCGCCAAGCCCCGATGTACCTGACCAGGCCGCTGCTGAACAGCATGATCGATTCGAACTTCGCCGATCGCGAGGCGCTGGACGGGTGGGTCGAGCGCGTCGACATTCACGGCAACAAGGGGGCGGTACGCGCCTTCCCGTCCCGAATGATCCACATGCTGGCGGGCAATGCCCCGTCGGGCTGCGTCGCCTCGATCGCGCAGGGTGCCCTGGTCAAGGCCGTCAACGTGTTCAAGCTGCCCTCGAGTGACCCCTTCACCACGGTGGCGGTGCTGCGGACCATGGCCGAGATAGATCCGAATCACCCCGTCGTGCAGTCGATGTCGGCGGTCTACTGGCAGGGCGGCGACACCACCATCGAGCGCACGCTCTACCGGCCGCAGTACTTCGACAAGATCGTCGCCTGGGGAGGCGGTGAGGCGATCAACAACGTGATCCAGTACCTGGGCCCGGGGATCCAACTGATCTCCTTCGACCCAAAGTCCTCCATCTCGATGATCGGGCGCGAGGTGTTCGAGTCCGACGACCGCGTCGCCGATGTCGCGGATCGCCTGGCGACCGACACCACGGTGTTCAACCAGGAGGCCTGCCTGGCGAGCCGCTTCGCGTTCGTGGAAGGTGAACGGCCCCAGGTCGAATCGTTGTGCGCAGCGCTGGCGCAGCGGCTGGCCGTGGACCGCGATTTCGCCTCGGCGGTGGGCCCGCCACTGACCTCGGAGGTGCGCGACGAGATCCAGGTGATGGAGGCCATGGGCGATCTCAAGGTCTGGGGCGGCTTCGACGGGCGCGGCCTGGTGATCCTTTCGGATCGGCCCGTCGAATTTCAGCCCACCAACAAGACATCGAATGTTGTCATGGTCCCGTCGCTCGATGACGCGGTCCGCTATGTCAACGTCGCCACTCAAACCATCGGTGTGTACCCGTACGAACGCAAGGCGCAGCTGCGGGATCGGCTGGCGAGCGCGGGGGCCCAACGTCTGTGCCGGCTGGGAACGGCGAACGCGCACGTGCTCGGTAGCCCGCACGATGCGATGTATCCGTTGCAGCGGTTCGTGCATTGGATGGGCGACGACGACATCGCCCGGGCCGGCGTATGACGCTGCGGCCGCGCTGCGCGCTAGGTTGCGTGAGGGAGCAGGAGTAGAGGAGAAGCAGTGACCGGAGCAAGCGCGGACATCTGGGAAGTGATGTCGACGGCCCGAACGATCCGGCGCTTTACCGACGAACCGGTGGACGATGCGACTCTGGCGCGTTGCCTTGAGGCGGCCAGGTGGGCGCCCTCGGGCGCGAACGCGCAAGGCTGGCGTTTCGTGGTGCTACGCTCGCCCGAGCAGCGGGCCGTGGTGGCCAAGGCCGCGGCCCACGCTCTGGAAGTGATCGAGCCGGTCTACGGCATGAGCCGGCCGGCCGCCGACGACAACAGCCGCCGCGCCCGCACCTACCGTGCAACGTACGAATTGCACGACCGCGCCGGTGAATTCACCTCGGTGCTGTTCGTCCAGGCGCACTACCCGACCGCGTCGGAACTGCTGCTCGGCGGTTCGATTTTTCCCGCCATGCAGAACTTCCTGCTGGCCGCGCGCGCCCAGGGGCTCGGCGCCTGCCTGACCAGCTGGGCCTCGTATGGCGGTGAACAGCTGCTGAGGCAAGCCGTCGGCATACCGGAGGGCTGGATGGTCGCCGGTCACATCGTGGTCGGGTGGCCGAAGGGCAATCACGGGCCGCTGCGCCGCCGCCCGCTTGCCGAGTTCGTGAACCTCGACCGCTGGGACAACGCCGCCGACGGCCTCGTGACCAGCGGTTAGGTCGCTGTAGGAATTCCGCTCGTCACCGCCCTTACGGTGACCCCATGCCCGGATTGGGAGATTATTACTTCCGCAACCGAGAATGTTATTCTCGCCTGACAGTGACGACGAGAGGCGGCGCGGATGCTGTTGGAGTTCGATGCTGATCAGCGACTGTGGCAGGACACCGTGCGCGACGCCGTCGCGAAGCAGTGCCCGCCGTCGCTGGTGCGCAGCGTGGCGGAAGAGGGCGTCGACCCGAGCCCGCTGTGGAAATCGTATGTAGACCAGGGCTGGACCGAGCTCAGCGATGCGGACAGCGCCGTCGAGCTGGCCATCGTGCTCGAGGAGCTCGGTCGCGCCACCGATCCCACCCCGTTCCTGGCGACGATGAGCCAGTTCGCGCCGCTCGCCGGCGACCGCTTCGACCCACACCAATCGGGCACCGCGGTCTACGGCGGGGTCGCGGCGCACCGCGACGCCGAGGGCTGGGTGCTGGACGGCACGGCCCGTCACGTGCTCGACGGCGATCGCGCGGATCGGCTGGCCGTGGTGACCGATGCGGGGGTGTTCCTCGTTGAATCCAGTCAGGTGTCGGCCCGGCGCTCGGCGGTGTTCGACCCGGTGCTGCACGTCGCCGACCTGTCGTTCGCGGGGGTTCGGGTACCCGACAGCGAGCGGCTGACCGTCAACGCCGAGCGCGCGCATCACCTTGCGCTGACCGGCATGGCCATCACGATGGTCGGCGCCTGCCAACGCATCCTCGACCTGGTGCTCGAGCACGTCAAAAGCCGTCAGCAGTTCGGCGTGGCGATCGGCTCCTTCCAGGCCGTCCAGCACAAGGCCGCCGACATGCACGTCGCGGTGGAACGCGCCCGCGCCCTCGCATACTTCGCCGCGCTGACGATCGCGGCCGACGATCCCCGCCGCCGGCTGGCGGCCGCGATGGCCAAGGCATCGGCGGGGGAGTGCCAGTCGCTGGTGTTCCGGCACGGCCTGCAGCTCCATGGCGCAATGGGATTCACGTGGGAGAACGACCTGCAGTTCGCGCTGAAACGAGCCAAAGCGGGTGAGCTGATGCTCGGTGGCGCGGCGGAGCACCGGGCGCGGATCGCGGAGGAATACCGTGCAGCTGACTTTTGATTCCGACGTCGAGGAGTTCCGGGCGGAGTTCTCGGCGTTCCTCGACGAAAACCTGCCCCCCGCAAGCGAAACGCTCGAGCGGCCCCGGTCGGTCTCGCACATGCCGCAGTGGGCACGCGCCTGGCAGCGGCTGTTGTTCGACAACGGCTGGCTGCTGCCCAGCCAGCCACCGGAATTCGGCGGCCGCAACGCGACGGTCATTCAGCAGTTCGTCTACCTCGAGGAACTCAGCCGCCGCCGGATCTACCACAGCTTCAACCCGCAGGGCGTGAACATCGTTGGGGCGTCGCTGTTGTCGTTCGGCAGCGACGAACAGAAGCGGCGCTGGGCGGTCCCGATCCTGCGGGCCGAGATCACCGCGTCACTCGGGATGAGCGAACCCAGTGCCGGTTCCGACCTGGCGTCGCTGCGGACCCGCGCGGTACTCGACGGCGATCACTTCGTGGTCAATGGTCAGAAGGTGTGGACCTCGGGTGCCCACGACGCTGACGTCCTGCTGACGTTCGTCCGTACCAATCCAGATGCGCCGAAGCACAAGGGAATCAGCGCGCTCGTCATCCCCACCGACATCCCGGGCCTGGTGCGCCGGCCGTTTCCGTCGATCTGCGGCGTCGACGACCTGGATTTCAACGAGGTGTTCTTCACCGACGTGCGGGTGCCGGCCGAGAACCTGGTCGGCGAGCTCGACCAGGGCTGGCGGGTGGCCAACGGATCGCTGGGCCACGAGCGCACCATGATGTGGCTGGGTTTCGCCGATCGCCTCGAGAACATGATTGATGACTTCCATCCCGGCACCGAGGTCGAGCGTGACCAATACGCCAGCACGATCATGGACAGGCAGGCGCTGCGCCTGCTGGGTTCGGCGGCCCTGGCCCGCGCCGCGCGCGGCGAAGATGACGTGGCCGCGATCTCGGTGCTCAAGCTGCTCGGTTCCGAAGCGGAGTTGCGCGGCATGGAACTGGCGTTGACGTCCGCGGGATCCGAGGGCCTCGTGCACCCCGGGCTCACGGGCCCGTATGCGCACATGAACCTCGACCACTACTTCGCCAGCTGGTTCGAGCGCTACGCCCGCAGCTTCTCCGGGACCATCGCCGGCGGCACCTCCGAGATCCAGCGCAACATCATCGCCCAGCGGGTGCTCGGCCTGCCGCGCGGCTAGCGCGGTCAGAGGGCTTGCTGAGAGACATTGCCGGCCAACGGCATCCGGGCCGCGTCCGGAGTGCCGAGCTGGCCTGCCAGCCACGGCAATGCCGTGGCGAATACCGTGCCGGCGGTCGGCCAGTCGTGCTTTCCGGGCTGGGCGACCACCGCGCAGTCGATGCCGTTCGCCCGGCCGAGCTGGCACAGGGAAGCGGCGGCCGCAGCCTGGTTGCCCGGGTCAGAGGCCGCACCCCGGCTTGCGACAGAGAGCGCGGCGCTATCGACAATCGTGATGTTGCGATGCGGCGTCGGCGGACCACCAGAGGAGATGGCGAACCAGCCGGATACCCCGGTGTAGCGACCGTGGCGGTTGATCACTGTGGTCGGGTCGAATTTTGCCCACGCGTCGGCGTCGCCGTCGAAAAGGTCGGCGATGGTTTGTTCCTTGGTTCCGGTGTTGGGGGTCAGGTCGCCCTCGATGTCGACGAACGAGCTGAACATGTCGGGGTGCATGACGGTGAGATCCACTGCGGTTGTCCCGCCCATTGACCAGCCGACGATGCCCCAGTGGGACGGGTCGGGGCTGACGCCGAAGTTCGAGACCATATAGGGCACAACGTCTTTAGTCAGATGGTCGGCGGCATTGCCGCGGGTTCCGTTGACGCCTTCGGTGTCGTTGTCGAACGCCCCGCTCGGGTCCACGAACACCAGCACCGGTGCATTGCCGTCGTGCGCGGCGGCAAAGGCGTCGACGGTCTGTACGGCGTTGCCGGCGCGCACCCAGTCGGCGGGCGTGTTGACCATGCCGCCGATCATCATCACCGTCGGCAGCTGCGGCGGCGGTGAACTCGCGAACCACGCCGGCGGCAGGTAGACGAGTTCCTCGCGGTGCTTGAAATGCGACGCGTCATCGGGCGTCTGCACCGACACCAGGCCGCCGTGCGGCGGCTTGGCTCCCTTCGCCGCCAACGCGATCACGGCGGCCTTGTCGGTCTGGTTGGGCAGCCGAACGGAGGTGATCTGCTCCCACGCGCTCTGCACGGTTTGGAAGTAGCCGACCCATTGGTTGAGCACGAGCAGCGAGCAGAGCAGGCACAGCGGCACCGCCAGGATCGATAGTGCACGTCGCCACAATCGTGCGCCGCGCCAGCCCAGGATCAGCACCGCCGTGGCCATGCCGAGCAGCGCGATCCACACGTACAGCGCGTCCGGCGCCGACTTGCTGGCGCCGTCGGCGATGCAGGAATGCGCCCCGAGGGCCGTCATGACTCCGGCGACGGCGGCGGCGGGCAGCCACAGCAGGCGCCAACGACGCGAGCGCCACCCGGCGGCGAGCCCCAGCATGATCGGCGTGACGATCTGGGCCGTGATCGGCACCCAACCGTGGATCAGAGATATGTGGTTGCCCAGAAGCGACATGGCGATTCCTCCTCTCAGCTGCCAGCGATCCAGCTGCGTGAAAAAAGGATCGAATGCCGACCTCGGCGAATCCTTGGTGGATTCTTGGGCGGTCCGGCGTGCAGCGCGGGGGTGCAACCTCGGGTGCGAATCTGGCGTGTTCCAGTGAATGAGTCCAACCAGTTCTAGAGTCCTGAAGCCCGGTATAGACGCGATTCCCCCAACCTGAGGTCCGTCATCAACCAGTTGCGGTGGAGTTCGCCTCTGCGGACCCGCTGCCGGACGACAGCACCCGCGGCGCGCACCCGGTCGCCACCATCTCCGCACCGGTTCTCGACGCCGACGACCGCATTGCGCTTGTTCTCGCCATACACCCGTTGCGCCATGAGCGATTCGCGAGATCCGGACTGCCGCGAAGCTACTGCCGCCTGGTCGACCATCTGCGGGAACTCCTAGGATCGGTTCACCAGGGTGGCCGTCCGCTGCCACAATTCGTCGCTGTGGCGAGGGTCGTAAGTGATCCGGTGCGCGCGACCGACGCGGCGTTTCACGAAGTAATCGCCGGCGGGCTCGAAGTCTTGACTCTCGTCCGCAGCCAGCCACACCAGTTGATCACACGCTGCCTCCGGGGTGATACCGACGAGCCGTTCGGAGTGCGCTCGCTCCATGACCTTCAGAAGGCGTGAACCCGATGCCGGGCCGAAGTTGCTGTTGACGAAGCCGGGGTGAAACGACGCGGCGGAAACACCGAGCCCGCCGTAGCGACGGTGCAATTCGCGAGTGAACATAACGAGCGCGATCTTGGACCGCCCGTAAGCAACCGTCGGGCGCACCGGCTTCACGCAGAGCAGGTCGTCCACCGACACACCTGGACGCACCAATCGTTGCGACGAGCTCGACGTGCAGATGATCCGCGCCTTGGAGGCGACCAACACGTCCATCAACAAGGTGGTAAGTAGGAACGCCGCAAGGTAGTTCACCTGAAGCACGCTGTCGAACCCGTCAACGGTGAGGCCGTCCGCCGCAAAGACACTTCCGGCATTGTTGGCCAGCACGTCGATTCGCCGATAACGCTGCCGCAGATCCCCGGCCAACGTACGCACCTGGGCGAGGTCGGAGAAATCCGCACAGAAATAGTCGGTTCCGAGTTCGTCGGCAAGCGCCTTCGTCTTCGACACGGAGCGACCGACGACGACGACGTTGTCGCCGGCCGCCGCCAACCGCCGGGCTGCTGCTGCACCGACGCCGTCGCTGGACCCAGTGATGACGATGGTCCGCTCCGACACGTGTGCCATACCCCTCGTCTGCACCGTTACTGCAACGGCTACTGGTAAGACATACTGGTGTCACCTACAGTAAGTTGTGAACTGTCGAATTGGCAACCGCTCTTAGCGCCCTGAGAGGCTAGACCCGTGACTTCATCTCCTGACACCGCGAAGCGTCGCGTCGTTCACGTCGGCACCGGCATGACGGGCAGCGTTGCGCTGCGCGCAATCATCGACGACCCAGCACTGGACCTGATCGGGGTCAAGGTGTCCTCGCCGGCGAAGGTAGGCACGGATGCCGGCGCGTTGTGCGGCCGTCCCGATGTCGGCATCGCGGCCACCGACGATCGGGCGGCAGTCCTCGACGCCAAGCCCGATTGCATCGCCTACTGCGCGACCGCCGTCCGACGTGAAGACGAGGTGATCGCCGACATCGTCGGCTACCTGGAAGCCGGCATCAACGTGGTCACCATCTCCGCCATTCCGATGGTGTATCCGAAGGCGGCACCGGCCAATTGGCGCGAACCGCTTGAAAACGCCGCGCGTGAAGGTAGCTCGACCTTCTACGCCACCGGGTGCGAACCCGGCTTCGTCAGTCTCAATCTGCCCACCGCCCTGCTGGCGGGTGCAGGGGTGATCGACACCTACCGCATGGACGAGTACGCCCTCGACCTCGACTTGGCCTATCCGATCTGGGAGGTGCTGCATGAGTCGATGGGCTTCGGAAAGCCCAACGGCCACGTCCCGATTCGCATCGCTGTCGGCAAGGTGAACAACGACTGGGAACCCGTCGTGCGCTACATCGCCGACACACTCGGCATGGACGTCCAACGAGTGGCACTGGACTGGGAGACGATCCTGGCTCCGCACGATCTGGATACCGCACTCGGGGTGATCCCGAAGGGCACCATCTGCGGCCACCGCTGGCAACTCGCCGCGATGCACGACGAGCGTCCCGTCGTCTCGGTTCAGTACTTCGCCGCGGTGACCTCGACTCCGTGGCCCGACTCTTGGCCGCGCCCAGCGCAACCCGGCAAGGGAGGCATGGTGTTTCGCATCGAAGGAAACCCGAACATGACCCTCGACCTACATCTGGACCCCGCACCAGGCGACTCCACCAATCCCGGCGTCGCCGCGACGGCGATGGCGGCGATCAACGCCATCCCCGCGGTCATCGACGCCGCGCCCGGACTGCTAGGCGCGCCACTGGCCGGCCCGTCGATAGTGACCCGTCAGATCCGGCGCTGACACGATGAACCAGGAAATCGTTGACCTGTATTACGACCCGTTTGACTTCGACATCGACGAGGATCCATATCCGGTGTGGCGGCGGATGCGCGAGGAAGTGCCGCTGTACTACAACGAGCGTCACGACTTCTACGCGCTGAGTCGATGGGATGATGTCGCTCGTGAGCTGCCGAACTGGCAGACCTACCGGTCGGGGCGCGGCACCGTCATGGATGTCATCAAAAGTGGCATCGAGGTTCCTCCGGGGGTGATCCTGTTCGAGGACCCACCGCAACACGACCTGCATCGGCGATTGCTGTCGAAGGTGTTCACCCCGCGCCGGATGGCTGTCATCGAACCGTTGACGCGCGAGTTCTGTGTACGGGCTCTCGATTCGTTGATGGGGCGGAACCAATTCGACGTCATCGCCGACCTCGGTGCCCTGATCCCGATGCGCACCATAGGTTATCTGCTCGGCATCCCCGAACACGGCCAGCAGCTGATCCGCGACACCACGAACAATGCTATCGACCTGAAGGAGGGTCAGTTCGCGGTCGCCGACAAAGCGTTCGAGGAGTCGTATCTGTTGTTCTCCGAGTACATCGACTGGCGGGCCGACCATCCATCCGACGACCTGATGACGCAGCTGCTCAACGCTGAACTGGAAGACGATGGTGGAGTACGCAAGCTGACGCGCACCGAGGTGCTCACCTACACCAGCATGATCGCCGGTGCCGGCAACGAAACCACTACCCGGCTCATCGGTTTCGCGTGCCAGCTGCTGGCCGATCACCCGGCCCAGCGCCGCGAGCTTGTGGCCGACCCCGCACTGATCCCGGGTGCCATCGAGGAGGTGCTGCGCTACGAGGCGCCGTCGCCGGTGCAGGCGCGATACGTCGCCCACGATACGGAATGCCTCGGCCAGCTGATCGCAGAGGGCTCAATCATGTTGCTAATCAACGGATCCGCCAACCGCGACGAAGCGCACTTCCCGAACGGCGAGCAGTTCGACATTCACCGTCGAGGTGGACACCTCAGCTTCGGGCAGGGTCTGCACTTCTGCCTCGGTTCCTCGCTGGCACGCATGCAGGCCAGGGTCTTGCTGGAAGAGATCCTTAAGCGGTGGCCGCAGTGGGACGTCGATTACGCGCGTGCGAGCAAAGCCCATACCGCCAGCGTGCGGGGGTGGTCCAAGCTGCCGATCATGACACGATGAGCGTCACACCGCGGGCAAGGAGGTGAGGGTGCAAGCTTCGAAGCCGCAGCAACAATCCGTCCGACGAGCGCGAGGCTCGCTGACTGAAGATGCGATCGTGGAGACAGCCTTCGCGATAGCAGCGGAGTCCTCAATCGAGGAGCTCAGCATTCCGCTGGTCGCCAAATCGCTGGACGTCGGCGTAACCAGCATCTACTGGCATGTACGCAACAAATCAGAGCTTCTCGACGCCATGACCGACCGCGCGTTGCGCCGCAGCGGATTACCGGCGTTCACCGAGTCGGACGATTGGCGCGAGTCGTTGAAGGCGCACGCACGCGGCGTGCGCCGGACCTTCCTCAGCGACCCGGTGTTGACGGACCTGATCCTCATTCGAGGCGCGCTGAGCCCGCTGGCACGACGGCTCGGCGAACAGGAGACGCAGAAAGCGATCGCCAACATGATCGATTCCGGTCTCGACGAGCAGACAGCCCACGACACGTACTCCGCGGTGTCGGAACTCGTTCGAGGGTCAATACTTCTCGCGAGATTGGCACAAAAGCACAACGCAGCACAGCAGACGGAGTCCGCCGACGAGGACGGATTCACCAGCGCCCCAGTACCGCCCGACGATCGAGCATTCGAACTTCTTCTGACCTCACTGCTCGCCAGCGCCGCGCCGTGACTCGCAGGTTTAGCCGCTGCGTTCCCGGTTCAAAAGCCATGTAGTTCCTTGGGCGTTAGAGGACTCCGCAAGAGGCCACGGGCACCAACACGCAGCCGGCCTGGGTTACCGAACACCACCGTGTGCGCTGACCGAGACAGCCGCGCCCGCTAGCCGTGGCCTGCGAGATATCAGCAGAATTACAACGGCGCGGCTCTAATTCCGGATGGGCTCGCTATCGGGGACTCGCCAAATCCGCGGCCTCGCGTGTGCGGCCACAGCGGCCGCCGTCGGCGTGTCGTGGCCGTCAGCTCACCGGCAAAACCCTGGGTTCACACTCGACGGTCGAACGGCGAAACGGCCTAGACCGGATCGAACTTGGTGATCAGCCAGGCGCCGTTGACCCGGGCCAAGCTCACCAGCACGCTGCTGGATGCCATCGCCGGGTCGGGATTGTCCTTGCTCGTTGTGCTCTGGTCGACCAGCACCAGCACGACGGCCGAATTCGGATGTAACTCCTGAACCGCGGCCCCCAGCACCCGGGCGTTGGTTTTCAGTGACTTCTGTTTGGCTGCCGGAGCCACGATCTGTTCGGTGAACTGGTTGTAGTACGACAAGAAGTCGCCGGACAGGTGCGTCTTGGCGTTGGCGAAGTCTTTGTCGAGCGAGTCGGGCGAGTACGACAGCAACGCGACCGTTCCGTCGGACGCCGCAGTGGCGACCGCGCTAGCGACGCTGGCGTCGGTCTGCTTATCCGGCCGGTACTGCTTGAAGTACAGCCACGTCGCCGCGCCACCGGAAAGCAGCAGCAGCACAATCAGAATCACGGGAACGACTTTCACCTTGCGCCGCGCAGGTGGAGCGCTACTTTCATTGCGGTCGGTTGGTTCGGCAGAGTCGTCGGCCGGGTCGATGCTGGGCTTGTCCTCGCTCATGGAATGAACTCCACGTTGGACATCTTGTATTGCCCGCCGTCGTTTTTGACGGTCACTTTGAGCCGCCAATTGCGTGGTTCGTCTTTGGCGCCCGCGGCGTTGTTGATGTGCGAGGTCGCCGCGACGAGAACCAACGCGGCATCGCCGTTTATGGCTTGCACGGCCGCCGCATTCACGGTTCCTTGCGTGACGACTTTGGACTGCTCTACGACGGTCGTGAAATCTTTTGCACGCGCCTGGAAGTCGTCCCGGAACTGGCCGGTCGAGCTGTCGATCACCCGCTGGACGTCCTCCTTGGCCTTGTTGAAGTCCATGGAAGTCAGATTGACGACGCCTTGTCTGGCTCCCGCGATGAAGTTCGCGGCGCGCTGGTTGCGCTCGACGGTTTCATGACGCTGCCACATCATGTATCCGCTGGCCCCGGTGAAAGCGCAGATGAGGACGATGACGGCTGCTTTCCATGCCACGGACCACGAGGGCAGCCGCAGGCGTCGCCGAGAGCGGGCCGGCTTGGATTCCGCTTCTGCCTCTTCGGCGGTTTCGTCGGAGCCTTCTTCGGCCTGTGTCTCGTCTTCGACGGTTGCCTCGGAGGTGTCGGCGTCGGTCGTGTCGGTGACGTCCTCCGTCTCCGGCTCGGCGGTGTCGGTTGTGTCCTCGTCCGCGGCTTCTTCGGTGGCCTCGGTCTCGGCCTCTGGCTCAGCCTGGGCCAGAGCTTCACGCCGGAGGCGGGCCGCACGGGCGCGGGCGCGCGCCGCGGCGGCCAGCGCTTCGGCTTCGGCTGCCTCGGCCTCGGCTTCCTCGAGCAATGCCATCGCGTCGGCTTTCGAGGTGGCCGAATCTTGCGGCGGTTTCTTCGCCTCAGCCATCGTGCTTACTGACTCCTGTACGTCTCACGCGGCTACCATCGCACGAGCGAGAACGGCCAGCTGTTGGTGCCCCCCGGTCCGCCGCCGCAGCCGGTGTCGAACGTCGAGTCGACCTGACCCGCCAGCGTCACCGCATCCCACGAGTAGACGTCATGCGAGGGAAAGAACTGGACCACGCAGCGCACACCGTCAGGCACATCAACGGCCAGGGTGTAGCGGCCGTTGGACAGCTGGGCTATGCCTCTATAGACCGTCGCTTGCCCGTTGGGCTGCGGAGTTGCGTACACCTGCAGGCATCCCGGCGCCGGCTGGACGCACGGGCTAATCGACCAAATCCAGCTGTGGCCGGGATCCCGATTCGTGTCCACCCTGTAGTTGCCAAACAGCATGTCTGCGTGGGCGCTCGGCGTGACGGTCAGCGCGGCCATGGCAAGCGCAAGGCTCACTGCGAAAGTCTTCACCGGTGCGTCTCCCATCTCTGCACACGCAATTGCCCCAATATAGGTCGCGGTCACGCCGAACAGGTCTACTCGAAGAAATTGCGACGGTCAGTCGATGACCGCGGATTCCTTGCGTTCCGTGATCGGCCGGGCGAGTTCTTGCTCGTCGCAGATGCGCTGCAGCTTCTCCAGCGTCTCGTCCAGGCCCGCCCCGACCTTGCGGCCGGGCGTGAAGGTGGCCGGCAGCTTACGCATGCCCTGGATGACGCCGATGGTCTCGTAGTGGACGGTGCCCTCCCGATCGCACTGATAGTCGGGCATCCGGTCGAGGACCGCGGTCAGCATGGACTTGAACACGGTGCGCGCCACGTTCGAGCCGATGCACCGGTGAACGCCCAGCCCGAAGCTGAAGTGCCGGTTACCTTTACGGTCGAGGATGATCTGGTCGGGGTCGTGGAACACCGAGGGGTCGCGGTTGGCCATCGCCCACGAAATCCAGAGCCGCTCACCCTCTTTGAAATGCGTGCCGTCGAGCTCGGTGTCGTCGGCAAAGGTCCTGCCATCTCCGGGCGCCGGGGTGAAGTAGCGCAGGAACTCCTCGGTCGCGGGGTCGAGCAGGGTTTTGCGCTCGTTGCTGAGCAGCTGGCGCTGCTCGGGGTGTTCCGAAAGCCATTCCAGCGAATGGGCGGTCAGCGCGGTCGTGGTGTCGAAGCCACCGCCGATGACCAGGCCCAGGTTCCCCAGGATTTCCAGCTCCGGGGCCGGCTCGCCGTCGATGCGCATCTCGAGCAGGCCGTTCACGATTCCGGGCCGCGGGTTTGCGCGGATCTCGATCATGTTGTTGACCATGTCGAGCCCCATCTCGCGGTGCATCGCGGTGACGCGCTCGATGTCGGGGGAGTGCTCGGGCGTGTACACCGCGGCGTGCACCGGCTCGCTGTACATGTTCCACTTCTTCAGCGGGATACCCAGCATTGCCAGCGTGAAGACGGCGGGCACGATGTTGGCCAGGTCGTCGACGAAGTCGATGCGGCCACTCTCGATTTTCTCGTCGAGGCAGGCGCGCGTCACGTCGTCGATGAACGGTTCCCAGCGCTTGATCGCCGCCGGTGACAGATACGGGTTGAGCACGGTTCGGTAGGTGCGGTGCTCGGGGTCGTCCATCTCCAGGATCCCGCCGCGCACCGCGCTGACCCGGCTGGCCGTGGGGATCGAAATGCCCTTGTAGCCGCGGCGTTCGCCGTGAATGTCGTGATCGTTGGAGACGGCGGGGCAGCGGGCCAGCTCGAAGACCTCGTGGCTGCCGGCCGCAACCCAGTGCCCGCCGTAGGTTTCCGTCCACGCCATGGGGCACTTGGCGTGCATCTCTTCGGTGATCGCCTTGAACTTCGACCGGTACTCCGAAGAATGCCGGTCGAAGTGGTACCGGTTCTTCTTGCGGTCGCTGTCATTGACGACGTCGTCGACACTCAACGCTCTGTCTCCCTACGTGTTTCGATAGCTGAGGACCGTGCCGGCTCAGGCGTCGTCGGTGATCATGATGGCCTGCTCCGGACAGGACTGCGCGGCTTCACGCACCTGGTCCTCGCGATCGGCGGGAACCACCTCGTCGATCGCCGACGAACTGCCGTCAATGTCGCTGAGCTGGAACGATTCCGGAGCGATCATCGCGCACAGGGTGTGGCCCTGGCACCGTTCTGAATCCACCCAGACCTTCACGGGCTTTCTCCTCTCACACTGGTTGCCGGGCACCGCTGACGAATCGCCAACGCTCAGGTGTTTCGACCGCCATTGACGCCCAAGATCTGACCGGTGATGTAGCCGGCCTCCTCGGACACCAGAAACGCGCATGCCGCCGCGATGTCCTCGGGGGTGCCCATCCGGCGTACCGGGGTCCGCGCGATGGTTTCGTCGATGTCGCCGAGGAATCCGTTCTTCTCGGCCGCGCGCAGCATCGGGGTGTCGATGAAGCCGGGCGGCACCGCGTTGACCGTGATGCCCTTGGGTCCGTACTCAAGTGCGAGCGACTTCGTCAGGCCGTTGACCGCCGACTTCGCCGCCACATAGTGACTCATATAAGGAGCACCCGAATGCGTGCTCGACGACGAGATGTTGACGATGCGGCCCCACCCCGCCTCGACCATGTCGGGCAGCACCGCCTGGACGGTATGGAAGACGCCGTTGAGGTTGACGTCGATCACCCGGTGCCAGTCCTCGAAGCTGATGTTGTTGAACTTCTTGAACCCGTCGAGGCCCGCGGCATTGACCAGAACCGTCACCGGCCCGAGCTGGGCGCGGATGGCCGACAGCGCCGCATCTACTTGCGCCCGGTCGGTGACGTCGGCGGTGTAAGCGAAGTCGGCTTCCGAAGGACGCAGGTCCACAGAGGCGACGTTCAAGCCGTCGGCGCGCAGGCGGTGCGCGACGGCGAGACCGATGCCAGACCCGCCACCGGTGACTACCGCGGTCTTCATGTTGTGGCCTCTGCTCCGAAGGGGGCCATTTCAGTCACAAAGAATCTCCCTTACAATTATGAGAACCTTACTCTCCACGCGGAGCGCCGTGCAACACGCGCACAACACCGCGTCCAGCCTGCGCGGAGAGGCCCAGGCCGACAGAGTACGGCTCTTTGCGGCGCTGGTCAGCACCTCGATCCCGTTCCTGAGACTTTCTTGAATTATCGAAACTCGACTGTAAGATTCGCCGGGGAAGAGAATGAAATTATCGTGATCGCCACCACACTAGGGGGTACGGAATGCCTGCCCAGGACACGGCAGAGCCCGCCACTGGAACCACGGTGACCATCGCGGATGCCGAGCCCCATGTCGACCGTCGCCTGCTGATCGACGGCCGGCTGGTCAGCGCCGACAGGACATTCCCCTCGATCAATCCGGCGACGGGTGCCGTCGTCGGGCACGCGCCGGACGCCGGCGGCGCCGAGGCCCAAACCGCGATCGCGGCGGCCCGGCGTGCGTTCGATACCACCAGCTGGCCCACCGATGCCGAGTTTCGGATCCGCTGCCTCGACCAGTTGCACCGGGCGCTACTCGAGCACGCCGACGAGTTGCGGGAACTCACCATCGCCGAGGTCGGCGCCACACGCACGCTGACCCAGGGCGCTCAGCTCGACGAGCCGATCGGCATCGTGCGCTTCTACGCGGACCTGCTGCGCAGCTATGAGTTCTCCGAGGACCTCGGCGAACGAGAGGTGCGGGGCATGCGCCACCACCGCTGGGTGGAGAAGGAGGCCGCCGGCGTGGTCGGTGCCATCATCGCCTACAACTATCCGAACCAGCTCGCGCTGGCCAAGCTCGCGCCCGCGCTGGCCGCGGGGTGCACCGTCGTGCTCAAGGGCGCGCCGGACACACCACTGGTCACCCTGGCGCTCGGCGAGCTGATCGCCAAGCACACCGACATTCCCGCCGGGGTGGTGAACGTGCTCAGTTCGTCGGATCCCGCGTCGGGAGTCGCGCTGACCACCAGCCCGGACGTCGACGTCATCACCTTCACCGGGTCGACCGCGGTCGGGCGCAAGATCATGGCCGCCGCGAGCGACACCGTCAAGCGCGTCTTCCTGGAGCTCGGCGGCAAGTCGGCGGCGATCATGCTCGACGACGCCGACTTCGCCAACGCCGCCCTGTTCGCGGCGTTCAGCATGGTCACCCACGCCGGCCAGGGGTGTGCGCTCACGTCCCGGCTGTTGGTGCCCAAGTCGCACCATGACGAAATCGTCGAACTGATCGCGCAGAACTTCGCCAAGGTGCGACACGGCGACCCGGCCGACCCGACAACTTATATGGGGCCGCTGATCAACGAGCAACAGCGGGAAAAGGTCGACGGCATGGTGCAGCGCGCCGTGGCCGCCGGGGCAACCCTGGTCACCGGCGGCAAGCGGTTGGATCCCGGCTATTTCTATGCGCCGACGCTGCTGACCAACGTCGATCCCGACAGCGAGATCGCGCAGGATGAGGTCTTCGGCCCTGTCCTCGTGGTGATCGGGTTCGACGACGACGACGATGCCGTGCGCATCGCCAACAACTCGATCTACGGCCTGGCCGGTGCGGTGTTCAGTCGCGATCAGGACCGCGCGCTCGCGGTGGCGCGCCGCATCCGGACCGGATCCTTCTCCATCAACGGCGGCAACTACTTCGGCGCCGACACCCCCTTCGGGGGTTTCAAGCAGTCGGGTGTGGGTCGCGAGATGGGGGCGGCCGGGCTCGAGGAATTCCTGGAGAGCAAGACCTTTGCCGTGCCAGCCGTCTCAGCGAAAGGAGTCGGTGCATGAGGCCGCTCGAAGGCATCCGCGTACTTGAAGTCGCCATGTACGGGTTCGTTCCGTCGGCGGGTGCCGTGCTCGCCGAATGGGGCGCCGACGTGGTCAAGGTCGAGCACGCGGTGACCGGTGATCCGCAGCGGGGGCTGCGGCAGACCGGGATGCTGCGCGTTGAAGGCGATCCCAACCCCAACATCGAGCACGCCAACCGCGGCAAGCGCAGCATCGGGCTGGACATGTCGGTGCCCGAGGGCAAGGAAGTGCTCTACGAGCTGGCCCGCCGCGCGGATGTCTTCCTGACCAGTTTCCTGCCCGATCACCGGAAGAAGTTCGGCATCGACGTCGACGACATCAGGGCGGTGAACCCGAAGATCGTCTACGCGCGGGGGAGTGCGCTCGGCCCGCGCGGCGAAGAGTCCACCAAGGGCGGCTACGACATGACGGCCTTCTGGTGCCGGGCCGGAACCGCCGCCACCATTACTCCCGCCGGCATGCCGGGCATGATCGCGCCGCCGGGACCGGCGTACGGCGACACCATTTCGGGTACCAACCTCGCCGGCGGCATCGCGGCGGCGCTTCTCAAGCGTGAGCGCACCGGCGAACCGTCCGTCGTCGATGTGTCGCTGCTGGGCAGTGGCCTGTGGTCGCTGGGCCACACGGTCGCGCTGACAAGGCATCTGAACCAGCGGCTGGAATCGCCACCGCCCGGCGTGCACGGCGCGCCCAACAACCCGCTGGTGGGCCTGTACACGACGTCCGACGGCCGCTACATCTCGTTCGTGATGATGCAGCCCACCAAGTTCTGGGCCGACGTGTGTCGCCATGTTGACCTGCCGGAGCTGGCCGATGACCCGCGCTTCGACACGGTGGAGAACATCGCGGCCAACACCGCCGACGCGGTAGAACTGCTGACCAAGGCCATCGCCACCCGCACGCTGGCGGAGTGGAGCGAGCGCTTCGCCACGCTCTCCGGGCCGTGGGCACCCGTGCAGGACACTCTGCAGGCGGCCGACGACGCGCAGATCCGCTCGAATGAGTACATGGTGCGGGCGGGTGAACTGGAGTTGGTGTCCAACCCGGTACAGTTCGACGTCGCAGCGCCACAGACCGGGCCGGCCCCCGGATTCGCAGAGCAGACCGACGAGATCTTGATGGAGCTCGGCCTCGACTGGGACCGGATCATCGAACTCAAGACGGCCGGCGCCGTCACCTAGGACTGGAGCAGCACTGACATGCTTGAGCCGATCGCCTCTTCCGTTGGGACGCAGTTGCCTTGCGCCCTTGTATCGGCGGCGAGGTGCGCGATAACGGTTATGCATTTTTCGCTCCGCCTGGACGCGGCATGAGTCATAATCGCCGGACGCTTCAAGACGTGGAGCCCCTCGCTTTGCGGCGCCCACTTATGCGACAGAACGGAGGTCTGTGGTGAGCGGACTAGCAGCTGTCGCATCGCGGACCGACGCCGGAACATGGCTGCCCGCTGAGCATTTCGCTCTCGTCAGCGCGCCTATACAGCTGTCAACTATGCCGAATGTACCGCACTCGTTGCGCCACAACAAGACTGTCGGTCTCGTAGCTTGGGAAGGGGCTGCCGCCGATGGCAACCAAGGGAGCTGACCACTGGTCCGCGGGATTGCCCGCCCTCAGGCTCAAGTTCAATTTCGCGGGGCCGATGCAGGCCGTCGGAGCTTTGTTCGCAATGTCGGCCGACGCGGTCAAGTACGCGTTCCGCCGGCCGTTCCAGTGGCGGGAGTTCTTGGAGCAGTCCTGGTTTGTCGCTCGGGTGTCGCTGGCTCCGACCTTGTTGGTGGCGATCCCCTTTACCGTCCTCGTCAGCTTTACGCTCAACATCCTGTTGCGCGAACTGGGCGCGGCGGATCTGTCCGGTGCGGGTGCCGCGTTCGGTGCCGTCACTCAGCTCGGCCCGCTGGTCACCGTGTTGATCGTGGCGGGCGCCGGTGCAACGGCGATGTGCGCGGACCTGGGGGCACGAACGATTCGCGAAGAAATCGACGCGATGGAAGTGCTGGGCATCAACCCGATCCAGCGGTTGGTCACACCGCGAATGCTGGCTTCCGGATTGGTGGCCTTTCTGCTCAACAGCCTGGTCGTCATCATCGGCGTCCTTGGCGGCTACGTCTTTTCGGTGTTTGTCCAAGACGTCAATCCCGGGGCGTTCGCCGCGGGTATCACCTTGCTCACCGGCGTGCCCGAGGTGATTATTTCGTGCGTCAAGGCAGCCCTTTTCGGCCTCATCGCCGGTTTGGTGGCCTGCTATCGGGGCCTGTCGATCACCGGCGGGGGCGCGAAGGCTGTCGGCAACGCGGTGAACGAGACCGTGGTTTATGCCTTCATGTCCCTGTTTGTGGTCAACGTGGTCGTCACCGCGGTCGGCATCAAGATGACGGCGAAGTAGGGCGAGGGCGACAATGGCGCTGAGGGCCGCATATCCGCGATTAACCCGCCAACTCGAGAGGCCGGTCGCCCTGCTGGGGCGGATCGGCGACCACGCCCAGTTTTACGGTAAAGCGCTCGCCGGAATACCCTTCGCGGCCACCCGCTACACGCGCGAAGTCGTTCGACTGGTCGCCGAGATCAGCATGGGCGCGGGCACTCTGGCGATGATCGGCGGAACCGTTGTGATCGTCGGCTTCCTGACGCTTGCGGCGGGCGGCACACTGGCCATTCAGGGTTACACCTCGCTGGGCAATATCGGCATCGAGGCGCTGACGGGCTTCCTGGCCGCCTTCATCAATGTCCGTATCGCGGCCCCGGTGGTCGCCGGGATCGGTCTGGCGGCCACCTTCGGCGCCGGGGTGACTGCTCAGCTGGGCGCCATGCGGATCAACGAAGAAGTCGATGCGTTGGAGAGCATGGCCATTCGGCCGGTTGCCTATTTGGTGAGCACCAGGATTCTGGCGGGAATGATGGCTATCACGCCGCTGTACAGCATCGCCGTGATCCTGTCGTTCGTGGCCAGTCAGTTCACCACGACGTTCCTGCTCGGACAGTCGCAGGGGCTGTACCAGCACTACTTCAACACGTTCCTGAACCCGATCGACTTGTTGTGGTCGTTCCTGCAGGCCATCCTGATGGCGCTCACCATCCTGCTGATCCATACCTACTACGGCTATTTCGCCTCGGGCGGCCCGGCCGGTGTCGGCAACGCCACCGGCAACGCGGTGCGTACCTCGCTCATCGTCGTGGTGTCCGTGACGCTGTTGGTCTCGCTTTCTATTTACGGTACGAACGGCAACTTCAACCTGTCCGGTTAGCAGAGGAGGTGAAACAGCAATGACGCAGAATGTTCCAGCGGGTCGCGGCGCGGTCGCCGGCCGACCCGCGCGCAGCGGCCATGCGCGGCCGCCGGTCGGACGGAATTACCTGCCACCCCTGCTCGGACTGACCACCGTCCTCATCATTGGTCTGATCTTCGCCGTGGCGGTGGGTCTGTTTCAGGGCGCCTTCACCAAAACCGTGCCGGTGACCGTCATCTCGCAACGAGCCGGCCTGGTGATGAACCCGGACGCCAAGGTCAAGATGCGCGGCGTTCAGGTGGGCAAGGTCGACTCGATCGAACCGCTGCCCAACGGCGAGGCGGCCATTCACTTGGCGATGGACCCGTCGCAGTTGCACTTCATCCCCGGCAACGTGCTTGTCAATATCGCCTCATCGACGGTCTTCGGCGCGAAGTCCGTCGAGCTGGTGCCACCCGACCAGCCCTCGGCGCAGCGGCTACACAGCGGCCAGACGCTGCAGGGCCAGCACGTCATGGTCGAAATCAACACGGTATTCCAGCAATTGGTGTCGGTTCTGAGTCATATCGACCCGCCCAAGCTCAACGAGTCGCTGGGTGCGCTGGCACAGGCGTTCAGTGGGCGGGGCCCACAGCTCGGCCAGTCGCTGAGTGACCTGGATTCGTTCCTGGCCAGGCTGGAGCCGAGCCTTCCCGCATTCCGGCATGACCTCGCGGTTTTACCGGCGGTGTCCAACGCCTACGCCGACGCGGCACCCGACCTGGTGAAGACCGCGGCCAACGTGACCCGGATCAGCAAGACACTTGTCGATGAGCAGCACAACCTGGATGCGTTGCTGATCAGCGCGATCGGCTTGGCCGACATCGGCAACGAGGTCTTGTCGACGAACCGCCAACCGCTGACGGATGTATTGCATCTGTTGGTGCCGACGACCGATCTGACCAATGAGTACGCCCCGGCGCTCAACTGCGCTTTCGCCGGGCTCGTACAGATATCGCACGGGGCGCCGTTGTCGGAACCGAGCATCAACATCTCGGCGAGCCTCACGTGGGGCGCCGAGCGTTATCGGTACCCGACGAACCTGCCCAAGGTCGCGGCGACGGGCGGCCCGCAGTGCGTGGGTCTGCCGAAGCTGCCGTTCAATACGGCCCCACCGCAGCTGATTACCGATACCGGCGCGAATCCCGTGAATTACGGAAACCCACAGCTGCTGATCAACTCCGATCTCCTCAAACAGCTGTTGTACGGGCCGATCGCCGGACCGCCACGCAACTCCGCGCAGATCGGACAACCCGGATGAGAACGCGCGCCACGCTGGTCAAGTTCGGCATCTTCGCGGTCGTGATGGTGATGCTTACCGCCTTCCTGTTCTTCATCTTCGGCCAGTACCGGACGGGTTCGACGACCAAGTATTCGGCAGTGTTCACCGACGTATCGCGTCTCAAGCCGGGTCAGTCGGTGCGGGTCGCCGGCATCCGGGTGGGCACGGTCAATAGTGTTTCGCTGCAGCCGGACAAGAAAGTTGTGGTGAAATTCGACGCCGACCGCAACGTCGTCCTCACCGAGGGCAGCAGGGCGGCGGTCCGCTACCTCAACCTGGTGGGCGATCGCTACCTTGAACTCGTCGACGGTCCGGGCTCGCCCAAGCGGCTGCCGGCCGGCGCTCAGATTCCGGTCAGCCGCACCGCGCCGGCGCTTGACCTCGATCTGCTGCTAGGCGGGCTGAAACCCGTTACCCAGGGCTTGAATGCGCGCGATGTCAACGAGCTGACCTCTGGTTTGTTGCAGGTCTTCCAGGGTCAGGGCGGGACGCTCGAGTCGCTCTTCGCCAAGACGACCTCGTTTTCAAATGCCTTGGCCGACAATGACCAAACCGTGCAGCAACTGATCGACAACCTCAACATCGTGATCGGCACGGTTGCCAAGGACGGCAAACAGTTCTCCGGCGCGATCGATCGCCTCGAGCAGCTCGTCAGCGGCCTGTCGGGTGACCGCGACACGATCGGATCCGCCATTGACGCCCTGGACAAGGGAACCGCCTCGCTGGCGGATCTGCTGGCCGAGGCCCGCCCGCCGCTGTCGGGCACCATAGCTCAGTTGAATCGGCTGGCGCCGGTACTCGATGGCGATAAGGACCGCCTCGACGCCGCCCTCCAAAGGGCACCGAGAAACTACCGCAAGCTGGTCCGGCTCGGCGTGAACGGCGCCACCATCCCGTACTACATCTGCCAGTTCGGGATCCGCGGCACGGATCTTTCAGGCAAGACCGTGCGCGCCAATATCTACCGGTCAGATGCAGGAAGGTGCACGGAACCCTAATGCTCAAGTATCGCGGAGCTGGGCTCGTCAAGCCCGGAATCATCGGCGTCGTCCTGGCGGTGATGGTCATCCTGGTGGGCCTGTCGCCCGACCGATTCATCTCGTGGGCGACGATGGTTCGCTACCAGGCGATGTTCACCGAAGCCGGCGGTCTTGCCACCGGCAACCCCGTGGTTGTGTCGGGGCTGAAGGTCGGCACCGTGTCGGATGTGAAGCTGAGCCACGGCGACGCTCTGGTGACGTTCGCGATGAAGGGCAACATTCTGCTCGGTTCAGAGACTTCCGCGCACATCCGCACCGGCTCGCTGCTGGGCGAGCGGATGCTGACGGTGGAGTCCGCCGGCAGCGGCACGATGCATCCGATGGCTCTGATCCCCGTCTCGCGCACGTCTTCGCCATATTCATTGACGGAAGCTGTCAGTGACCTGACGTCGGACACGGCCGGCACCAACACGACGGCGCTGAATCAGTCGTTGGACACGCTGGCGGCGACGCTCGACCAGATCGCACCCCAAATGGGGCCGGCCTTCGACGCGCTCACCCGGTTATCGCGAACCCTCAACAGTCGCAACAAGAACCTGGGTGAGTTGTTCAAGAGCGCCGGCGACGTCACCGGGATACTTTCCGAACGCAGCATGCAGGTCAACAAGCTCATCCTCAACTCCGATTCTCTGCTCCAAGTGCTGGTGGCGCGGCGACAAGAGATCGTGGACCTGCTGGCCAACACCTCGGTGGTGGCCAAGCAGCTGACGGGCCTGGTGCACGACAACGAAAGCACTTTGGCGCCAACGCTGGAGCGGCTGAACAGGGTCCTCGGGGTCTTGGAGAAGAACCGGGACAACATCGGCAAAGCGCTGCCGGGTCTCGCCAAATTCGAGATCACGGTCGGTGAGGCCATCTCGGGTATGTACGCCTACCAGGCGTTCGCCCCGAACTTCCTTCTCCCGCAACTCTTCCAGGAGTTGTTCGACTATCTCTGGGGATTCCGCACCTTCGATACGTCTAAGGGTCCCGGCTTCCCGTCGCCGGTACCTCGGGCCCTGACGCCCTGGCCGTACAACGCCATTCCACAGTGCCCTGGCTGCACGTTGGGCGGACGGATCGGAGGATCGCAGTGACCTCTCGGATCTCCCGGATTCCGCGCAAGCGGCTGGCCGCCGTGACGGCGGTCGTCCTGGTCGGGCTGATCGTTGCGGGCGCCGCCATGGTCGTCCGCAACGCGTTCTTCGGCCCACGGACGATCACCGCCTATTTCACCACCGCCACCGCGATCTATCCCCATGACGAGGTGCGCGTATCGGGTGTCAAAGTCGGCAACATCAAATCCATTCAGCCGCAGGGCACACAGGCCAAGATGGTCCTCAAGGTCGACCGCGGCGTGCCCATTCCGGCGGACGCGAAGGCGGTCATCGTCGCCCCGAATCTGGTGTCCGCCCGCTACGTCCAGCTCTCACCGGCCTATCGCGACAGTGGGCCGGTCATGCGCGACGGGGCAGTCATTCCGGTTGAGCGCACCGCGGTGCCGGTCGAGTGGGACGAGGTCAAGACGCAGTTGATGCGGCTGGCAACCGATTTGGGACCCAAGAGCGGTGTATCGGGCACGTCGGTGGGCCGGTTCATAGACAGTGCCGCCAACGCGCTCGAAGGCAACGGCGACAAGCTGCGGCAAACACTCGGTCAATTGTCCGGGGTGGGCCGGATACTCGCCAACGGCAGCGGCAACATCGTCGACATCATCAAGAACCTGCAGACATTCGTCGGCGCGCTGCGCGACAGCAACGTTCAGATCGAGCAGTTCAACGGTCGCCTGGCCACGCTCACCAGCGTGGTCAACGACAGCAAATCCGACCTGGACGCGGCGCTGACCGATCTGTCGACGGCGGTCGGCGAGGTGCGGCGGTTCATCGCCGAGACTCGCAACCAGACCAGCGAGCAGATCGCCCGGTTGGCCGACGTCACGCAGAACCTGGTCGATCACCACATGGCCCTGGAAAACATTCTGCACGGCGCGCCGAACGCCTTCGGTAACTTCTTCAACGACTACAACGCCGATACCGGAACCATCGTCGGCGGGTTCGGGCTGATGAATATGGCGAATCCAACATGGGGCGGTCAGGTTCTGCTGTCCACTCCGGGCTGCACGCAGATCGGCGCCATCGAGAACATCACCGCGGTCGAATCGGGCAAGCTGTGCTCCCTGTTCCTCGGTCCCGGATTGCGGCAGACCAGCTGGAATAACTCGCCAATTCCCATCAACCTGTTCATAGCCAAGTCGATTGACCCGGCCAGGGTTCTCTACACCGAACAGCGCCTGGCGCCCGGCGGCGAGGGCCCGAAACCCGGACCACCAGAGATGCCGCCCGCGGTGTCGGCCTACACCGGCCTGCCGGGTGATCCGGTGGGACCGCCGGGGGCGGTGCCGCCCGAGCGGATACCGGGCGCGGCGATGCCGCTGCCGCCGCCACCGTCGACACCGATGCCACCACCACCGGCGCCGAGCGTGTCGGGCATGCTGCTGCCAGACGAAGGGCCACAACAATGAGCGCCTGGGTCGCGGCTAAGCGGGTATTCGCCACCGGCTGTTGCGTGGTGGTCACGGCGACGGGATGCGCGTTCCACGGCCTCAATTCACTGCCGCTGCCCGGTGCGGTCGGACGCGGGCCCGGGGCCAACATCTACCACGTCGAACTCCCGAATGTCGGTACGATGGAGTCGAATTCGCCGGTGATGATCGACGACGTCGTTGTCGGCAGTGTCGGCACGATGCGGGTGCAAGGGTGGCACGCCGACGTCGAGATCTCGGTCAAACGCGATGTGGTGGTCCCCGCCAACGTGGTAGCCACCGTCGGTCAGACCAGCCTGCTGGGCTCGATGCATGTGGAGCTCAATACTCCGGTGGGCCAGCAGGGAAGTGGACGGCTGCAGCCGGGTGCCACCATCCCGCTCAGCCGGTCATCGGCCTACCCGTCGACGGAGCAGACGCTGTCGTCGTTGGGCGCGGTTGTCAACGGCGGTGGACTGGGACAGATCGGGGAGGTCATCCACAATTTCTCGGCCGCCCTGTCCGGGCACGAGGGTGCGGTGCGTGATCTGATCACCCGCCTGGACACGTTCGTGGGCACACTGGACGACCAGCGGGACAACCTCGTCGCCTCCATCCAGGCGCTGAATCGGCTTGCCGGCACATTCGCCGACCAACGCGACGTTGTCACCGAAGCGCTGCGCAAGATACCGCCGGCGCTCGAGGTGTTGATCAAGGAGCGGCCGCGTCTGACGGCCGCCCTGGACCATCTTCGAGTGTTCAGCAACACCGCTACCCGACTGGTCAACGACGCCCAGGCCGACCTGGTCACGAACCTCAAAAACCTGGAGCCGACCATCAAAGCGCTCGCCGACGTCGGACCGGACTTCGGCGCGGCCATCGCGGCCTCGTTCGTGTTCCCGTTCACCCAGAACTTCGTCGACCGAGCGGTCCGAGGCGACTTCTTCAACCTGCATCTCGATTTCGACCTGACGATTCCGCGGCTCAAGAAGGGCTTGTTCCTGGGAACCCACTGGGGGCAGCTGGATATGCCCGTGCCGCCGGTGCCCGGGGACCCGTATCGCTTCAATTACACACTCGATCCTTTGCATAACCCGCTGAGGCCACCGTGGATCGATCCCAACGCGTTGCCGCTGCCCCCACCACCGCCGGGTGCGGTGCCGGCACCGGGGCCGGCGAACTATGGACCGCTGCCCGGGCCTGCGCCGAACGCCGCCCCGCTGCCCGGGCCTGCGCCGGCTGCGGCTCCGCTGCCCGGGCCTCCGCCCGGCGCGGCCCCGGTGCCCGACGCGGGTCTTGGTCAAACGCCGATGCCCGCAGAGGCGCCTTCGACGGGAGCGGGTGGATAAATGCTGACTCGCTTCGTTCGGATCCAGCTGGCGGTTTTCGCGATCGCCGGAACCATTGGCGTGATCGCGATGGTCCTCTTCTACATCCAGGCGCCGACCCTGCTGGGCATCGGTCGGATGACTGTGACGCTGGAGCTGCCGGCCACCGGCGGCCTGTACCGGTTTTCCAACGTGACCTACCGTGGGGTTCAGCTCGGCAAGGTCACGTCGGTGGGTCTGACCCCGACGGGCGCGAAAGCGACGCTGTCGCTTAGCACTTCACCCAAGGTCCCCGCGGACCTGACAGCGCAGGTGCTCAGTGTCTCCGCGGTGGGTGAACAGTACGTCGACCTGCGGCCCAAAACCAATTCGCCGCCCTACCTGCACGACGGCTCGGTAATCGCCGTGCGCGACACGACGATTCCGCAGCCGGTCGCCCCAATGCTCGAGCAGGTCAACGCCTTGGTCCAAAGCATCCCGAAGACCAAACTCGGCCAACTGCTTGACGAGTCCTTCCAGGGCTTCAACGGCACCGGTTACGACCTGGGGTCACTGCTCGATTCCTCGAAGACGCTGTCCCGCGACGCCAACGGCGTCGTCGATCGCACCAGAGCCCTCACCGAAGACACCGGACCGCTGCTGGATACCCAGGCGCGCACCACCGATTCGATCAGAACGTGGGCACACAGCTTCGCCGGCATCTCGGATACGTTGGTGAACAACGACTCTCATTTCCGCACCATCCTGGAGAAAGGTCCTGACGCCGCGAACGAAGCATCCCGGCTTCTCGATCAAATCAAACCGACGCTGCCGGTGTTGCTTGCCAACCTGACCACCATCGGGCAGATCGGCGTCACCTACCACCCTTCGATCGAGCAGCTGCTGGTGTTGCTGCCGTCGGGGGTTGCCATCGAGGAGGCCGCCCAGGGTGAAAACCATCCCGACGGTAAGGCTTACGGCGACTTCGCCGCCACGGTCGACGATCCGCCTATTTGCACGGTCGGCTTCATGCCACCCAACACCTGGCGATCCCCGGACGACCTGACCGACATCGACACGCCGGACGGGTTGTATTGCAAACTCCCGCAGGATTCACCGATCGCGGTACGCGGTGCCCGCAACTATCCCTGCATGGGTCACCCGGGTAAGCGCGCGCCGACCGTCGAAATCTGCAACAGCGACAAGCCGTACATGCCGCTGGCGATGCGCCAGCACACCCTCGGTCCCTATCCGCTGGATCCGAATCTGCTAGCCCAGGGTGTCCCGCCCGATGACCGAATCACCACCAATGACAGGATCTTCGGCCCGGTCGAGGGAACGCCGCTGCCGCCGGGGGCGGTGCCGCGCGGCGCCCCTGCGGGGCCGCGGGGAGAAAATCCGCCGCCGGGCACGGTGGGAGCCGCCGTTCCCCCGGTGCCGTCGTCGGGACCCGCGCTGGCGCCGATGTCGAGAATGTCGGCGGACCTGCCGCCCATAGCGCCACTCGACGTCCCTGTGGCGGGAGAACTTCCCCCGCCGCCCGCCGCGCCGGCACCGCCTCTAGCGCCGCCTCCGGGCCCGCCCATTCCTCCCGATTCCGCACCGGCCGACACGGCCGGCGGCGGCGGCCCCCAGGCTGCGCCAAGCTCGTTCGGAGCCAACGCATCTAAGCCCGCGCCGTCGGTCGTGGTGGCGAAGTACGATCCGCGCACCGGTCGTTATGTCGGTCCGGACGGGAAGTTGTATCAGCAGTCCGATCTCGTCGCCCCGAAGGGGCCCAGGACGTGGAAGGACATGCTGCCCACCTGAATTCGCCCTGAGCCGAAGCGGCCCGAGGGGCGGGGCGATGAAGCTACGGCCGCCCGGTCAGGAGAGCTGGTCCAGGCGCAACGGCATCGTGATGTCAAGCCAATTGTTTTGCCCGCAGGCACCGCTCGGGCCGACTGTCTTGTCCTTGCCCGAGAGGACCCGCGACCCGACTTGGAATCCACCATTGTCGTTCACCGGGAAGAAAAAGAATTGCTGCTGGCCGGGGAACGCGGTGCCGTCCTCGCACCGCTCCCAGTTCGGCACTTCGCGTCTCACCTTCCACATCTCCCCATCATTCATATATAGGGGCGCGCTCCATCCTTGGTCGCTCGTCACCGTGCCATGGCATTCCAAGGTCGAGTCGCACGACGAGCTGATGGTCCATACTTGGTAGACCGTAGGTTCGCCGAAGTACTGATCGTTTCGCTGGGCCCAATCGCCAATGGACGTGGCGCGGAAAGTCCCGTTGAGGGCCACGTCTTCCTTGGTTATCGCCTGGGCTGGCGATGCAGTGCACAAACCGCCGAATGCGGTGGCAGCCACCAGCGTTGCGGTGGTGAGTGTTTTGACTGAACGCATCAGGTGCTCCTCGAAGCGCGTAATCCGAGGGTGCCTATGGCACCTTTTCGCCGTCGATTGCGGCGTTCTCGAGCGATGACGTTACACCGCTTCGGCCCGCCAGGTAACGGTTGGGACAATATCTGCCGCGCTCATCCGGACGGGTCGAATTTCGCGATCAGCCAGGAACCGTTGACTTTTTTCAGCGTGACCAGGACGCTGCTCTGCGTCTTCTCGGGATCTTTCTTTTGCACGCTTGCCGTGGTCTGGTCGACGAAAACCAGCACGACGGCCGACTCGGGATGCAATTCCGAGGCTGCGGCCCGAATCACCTTGGCGGACGCCGTCAGTTGTCCCTTCTGCGCCACCGGCGCGACGACCTCGTCGGAGAATTTGCTGTAATAGGCCAGAAAGTCGCCGGTGAGATGTGATTTCGCGTTGTCGAAATCGCGGTTCAAATGGTCGTAGGAATAAGACAACACCGCCACGGCACCATCTGACGCCGCCCGGATTGCCCGGCGCGCCGCCGCGTCACCGACCTGCTGATCCGGCCGGTACAGGATGAAGTACACGCCCGCAGCGACCGCCACGGCGGCAACAACCAGCGTTGTCGCGACGATCGAACGCCACCTTGCCAAATAGCGGAGGGCCCGGCGCCGAATCGCGGCCAGCCGGCGCAAGCGTGTCGATCGCTCGGTAGCGGGTGGCGTCCCGTCCTCGTCGGCGGTTGAAGTCTGGGCACCGTCAATCGCCTTTTCCGTGCCGTCCGGCGACGAGCCATCCTCGACTGTCATTGCAGGAAATCAACTTTCGACATCTTGAGCTGGCCGCCGTCGCGGTCCATATTGACGCTGAGCCGAAACAAGGCCGGTGGCGGTTTGGCGTTATCCGGCCCAAAGGGATCGGTTTTCGCCGCCACAAGCACGACTCCCGAATTGTCGCTCAACGACTCGACGGCGACGGCTTCGATGGTGACCTTGTTGCCGACCTTCGTCTCCTCGGCCTTATTGACTATCAGGGTCGACAGCACGGATAGCTGGTTCTTCTGGTCGCCCGTGGAGGCATCGATCGCGCGCTGGACATCCTCCTTGGCATGATCGGGGTCGATCGACATCAGTGCCGTGATCCCTTGCCGGGCGGCCGCACTGAACTCCGGGGCGAGTTGGCGATTATGCACCGCGGTGCGGTGCTGCCACACCATGTAGCCGCTCGCGGCAAGAGAAGCGGAGGCGAGCACGATGCCGACGCCGACAGCCACGGTTTTGCGTCCCGGGCGCCGGAGCCACCGTGGTCGCCCACGACCCCGCAAGCGCAGCCGCTTCCGGATCCGCTTCGCGAGGCGCTGCTCGACATCTTGGGCGTCGTCGTCCACGCCCCCGGTTTCGGCTGCCCCGCGCAGGCTTAAGAGGCGTTGCCGGGCCGCCTCGGCGCGCGCTTCGGCCTTGGCAACTTCGTCTTCTGGGTCGGCTTCGGACGCGGCCGCTCCGTCGCCGCCGTCGGCCCCTGCGCTTGACTGTGGTTCGTCGGGATCGGTCACATCCCTCGGGTCACCAGAATCGTTGGCGTTGGCCCCCTCCGGATCGTGCACGGAGAAGCAGCTTATCACTCCGACCTGGGCTCAACGCCGTCGTCGGACGGCTGCCCTCGTCGCCCCTACATGCGGGAATACTCGCTCGCCGGGTAACGGGGCGCAGTGGCGTTCGGGATGGTCCGGCGCCGGGCACCGTTCCGTCCAGGTGATCTTCTCCAACCAGGAGAATTTTCTTTTCAGGTGTGGCAGAGTAATCGGGTGCGATCATTCGTGGCTCTGGTTGCCGCGTTGCTCGGTGCGGGTTTGGTGGCGGCGCCGCAAGCCTCGGCCGGGCCGAGCGTCTGCGACTACCCTGCCTGCACCCCGGGCATCATGCCTCATCAGGTTCTCGGTGCGCCGTGTGACAACACCACCTACTACGCCTTCGGTGTCGCCGACGGATACGTTTCCTTCGCCTCGGAGCCAGGACGGCTGATGTTCTGCGGCTCGCCGAGGCGATACCAGCCCCGATGGTTCCGCTCACCGCCGATGGCGGGAGTCAAGGACGAGAACGCCGACTGCCAGAACTATCTGAACTACGTCGCGCAGTCGCCCGATGGTCTGTTCCTGATCTGTATTGCTCACGACGGCATATCGAGCTGGGTCCGCGCCGACACGTAGCGGTCACTCGGGGGTCTGTCGCGGAAGACCGAGCAGGCGCCGGCTCAAATCGGTGACCCGTTCGAGCAAGGTCTCGTCGTCGATGTCGGCTACCAGCGGATGCATGACTGCGGTGCTGAGGGCGCCAGAGAACATGGCGGCCTCGATCCGCCCGTCCAGCCCCGCATCGCTCAACAGGACCCGGTACAGACGGTCCATGAAAAGTTGAAATGGCTTGTGCTCGGCCAGCAACCGGACGACAACGGGATCGAACTGCAGCGTGCGCACCAACCGGCGATCGCGAACGGCCATCTCAACCACACGTACCAACAACGCATCCCGTGCCGCAGGACCGTCGTCGTAGGCTTCGGCCTCCTCGAGTGCGGGCTCAAGCCGACCTAGTTCGCGCTCGGTCACGGCGATGACGATCTGCTCTTTGGTCCGGAATTGATGGTAGACAGCGGCTTTCGTGATCCCAACGGCGTCGGCGATCCTCTGCAGCGACGTACCGCTGACGCCGTGTGTGGCGATCAGATCCAGCGCGGCGTCGAGTACCCGCGTCCGGGCCGGGCTGTGCTCGATGAGCCAGAATTGCTCACCGATGACCGGCTGGCGTGCTGTTCCCACGCACCGAGACTAGACGACGCTATTGACCCTGGCTAGCCGATCGGCTAGCTTCGCTCACTAGCCGAGTTTCGGCGGCGATTTTGTGCGAGGAAGGAGTACCGATGTCCGACGTCGGCGCGAACGATGCACGCGGTAACCAATCTGCACGAACCGTCTCGCGGCGGACCGATGGCGAGCTGATCCTGCTCTGGACATTGCCGGCGGCGCTGATCCTGTGGATCGCCTCCTTCTTCCTGTTCCCGGGTTTCAACCCGCCGATGTCACCCACGATGCCGGCGGAGCAGGTGGCCGCGTTCTACCGCGATCCCGCGCACATTCCTCAGATCCGTTCCAGCATGATCCTGTTCAACTGGTTCGGGGTGTGCCTGGTGCCGATCCTGGCCCTGATCGTGCTGCAGATCCGCCGCATGGCGCATCGGACGCCGATCTTCTCCTACGCCATGCTTGGGTGTGCGGCCGGCGGTCCGACGCTGTTTCTTGTCGCCGATGTCTGCTGGCTGCTGGCAGCCTTTCGGCCCGAGCGCAGCCCCGAGCTGACGCAGCTGCTCAACGATCTCGGCTGGGTCACCTTCACCATCCTGGTCCCGTTTTTCATCGGGCAATGCGTAATCTTGGCCCTGGCAATCTTTTTCGATGATCCGTCCCGCCCGGTGTTCAACCGTTGGGTGGCCTACTTCAATCTTGTCGTGGGGGCCGCGCTGGTGCCGGCGTCCTTCGTCGGCGTGTCGTTGACCGGACCGCTGGCCTGGGACGGCTTGCTGTCGTTCTGGGTAAAGAATATTGCCATTGCCATCTGGATCATCGTGATGGGCGTTGTCCTGGGCCAAGCCGTTTATCGCGAGCGTGCCGAGAACCGCAGGCGCCCAGAAGAACTGGTCACCGCATGAGTGCGGTGATCACCCCGCCGACGTCCCCCGCAACGCCGCCCGCGGGCCCACTGCATCACCGTATCGGTTGGCACCTGCGGCGCGACCCCAAGCGAGAGCTGTGGCTGGCGTGGGGGATCCTCATGGTGTTCTACGGCCTGTTCTTCCCGATGTTCTTCATCGTGGCCCAAGTCCAGCCGCCGCCGGAGCCCACCTGGGACCTCGCGACGCAGGCACACTGGTTCGCCGAACGTCACCTCGGCATACCCGTCGGCTTCGGCGTCATCTTCGCCATCAGCGGCATGATCGCGGTCAACAATGCCCTCATCGCGTATTCCATGCGGCGCATGTCCGTCAGCCGCGCATTCGCATACTCGTATCTGCTCATCTACTCGCTCAGCGCGGTTCCCGGCATGCTGCTGCTCAACATCGCGCTGATCGTCGGCACGCTGCGACCGGACCGCGACCCCCGAGTGATCGGTTGGCTTTATGACTTCGCCTTCTTGTCTTTCGACGGGACTATGGGAGTGTTCCTGATCGGCTCGCTGATCTGGATGGTGGCGATCCTGCTCGACAAGAACCGCGTCTTCCCCAAGTGGTTCGGCTATCTCAACCTGTGCAACGCGCTGACCGAAGTCGTCGTGGCGCCCTGCTGGATCTTCCGGCGTGGGGTGTTCGCGTGGGATGGCGAGATCGCTTGGTGGCTGGACATGGTCGTGTTCGGCATCTACCAAGTCACGTTCATCGTCATGCTGTTTCAGATGATCCGCCGCGAAGACTTCGGGACCGGTGAGCTGCCGGGCCTGCCGCGAAAGAAGGCGGTCGCGCAGTGACCGACCTAGCCGACCGGCGCGGACGCGTAAGGGCCGTGCCGGGCCAACCCGACATGTGGGCCTTCGTATTGTTCGAGACCCTGGTATTCACCGCATATTTCGGCTTCTACCTGTTCTCCCGGGGCCGCAATCCCGAGCTTTTCCTGCACTCGCAGGCTCACCTGGACCTGCGCGTCGGAGTCTTCAACACTCTGGTTCTGCTACTCAGCTCATGGTCGGTGGCGCGGTGTGTGCAGTCGGCCCGCGCCGGCGCCTATGGGGCGGCTCTCAGGGACGTCTTCATCACGGCAGCGTTCGCGGTGATGTTCCTGTTTTTCAAGGTGTTCGAGTGGGCCCGGTTGGTCCAGGCCGGAAATGGCATAGAGCGCAACGACTTCTTCACGTTCTATTTCTTCCTCACCGGGATCCACTTCGTCCACCTGCTGATCGGCTTCGTCGTCCTCGGCGTCATCGTCTACCAACTCTTGAGTCCGGCCCGGCGCTCCCAGGAAATCATCGAAACCGGCGCAACATATTGGCACACCGTCGATTTCCTATGGGTGCTCATCTTTGCGCTGCTCTACGTGGTGAGGTGATCGGAATCAGATTCAACAAGAGATTGCTGTTTGTCTGGACGATCTTGGCCGCCCTGACGCTGGCTTATCTGTGGATAGACCGCTCGGTCGGCGGGGCGCTGAAATCCAGCGCTGTGGTCACGTCGAGCGTCATCGTCATCGCACTGGTCAAGGTGCGCATCATCTTTCGCGAGTTCATGGAGGTGCGAAACGCCCCGGTCCTGCTGTGCCGACTCACCGACGCGTGGGTGGTGTTGATCGCCGTCGTCTTGCTCGGCTGTTACTTCGTCGGGATGCAGGTCCGGTAGCGCCCGCGAGCGAAAAGGCCTAAGCCACCGGGGCGATCGCGTCCGCAGTGGTGAACGACAGGTGCAGTTCGCTCAGGCCGCGCAGGATGTACGTCGGCTCGTAGTTGTAGCGACGCTCGGTGGCCGGCCCGTGATGGGCTTCGTTGATCTCGATGTGCGGCATCCGGTCCAGGATCCGCTCGATCGAGACACGGCCTTCGACACGGGCGAGTGGGCCGCCGGGGCAGGAGTGCACACCACGGGCGAACGCCATGTGTTCGCGGACGTTCTTGCGGCGCAGGTCGAACTCGTGCGGATTCTCGAAGCGGCGGGGGTCGCGGTTGGCCGCGCCCGGCAGGATCATCACCACGGTGCCGGCGGGGATGTCGACACCGCCGATGGTGGTTGCCTTGCGTGCCAGCCGCGAGTCGCTCTTGACGGGGCTGTCCATCCGCAGCGATTCCTCGATGAACCCGGGTATCAGGCTGCGGTCGTCGCGCAACTGTTGCTGGATGTCGGGCCGGTCGCCCAGCACCTGCAAGGCGGCGCTGAGCAGCTTCGCCGTGGTCTCCTGGCCGGCGGCGAACAGGAACGTCGCCGAGCGGACGACCTCGATCACCGGGGGTGTCGAGCCGTCCGGGTACTTCGCTTCGGCCAGGAACGTCAGCACGTCGGCGCGGGGTTCGCGGCGCCGATCCTCGATGTAGTTACAGAACTTGTCGTCGAGCCATTCGAGGGGGTTGATGCCCACCGACTCATGATCCAGGGCGCCCACCCGCGCGCCGGGCCGGTCGGCGCCCAAGACGGTGCGGAACTCCTTGTGGTCTTCCTCCGGAACGCCGAGCAGGTCGGCGATCACCAAAGTGGCGAACGGCTTGGAGTATTCGGCGATGAATTCGCACTCACCGATGCCGAGGAACTCGTCGAGCTGACGGTCGGCGAGGCGCCACATGAACTCCTCGTTCTGCTTCAGCCGGCTCGGGGTCAGCAGCTTGGCGAGCACCGATCGGGCCTTGGTGTGGTCCGGCGGGTCCATGGTGACCATGTGCTCGAACATGGGGAAGGAGCTGCGGTGCGCATCGATCTGCGGGCTGATGTCGTCGCCTTCGGGCGTGAACGGGAGCGGCGGGAACGGCCCGCCGAGCGCGACGATGTTGGAGAAGGTGTCCGGGTCCTTGTAGATCTCGCAGGCTTCGTCGTAACCGGTGACCGCGACGACGCCGTAGTGCGGCAGGCGCAGCACCGGGTTCTGACTGCGCAGGTAGTCGAAGTACGGGTGCGGATCTGGGACCAGTGACGGATCGGTGAAGAAGTCGATCGAGTCGAAGGTGCTCATCGGATTGCGTCTCCCTGGGCTGGGTTTACCGGTGGTGTTCGGCGGCACATCGCTACGGCCGCCCGATTTCGAGATCGAAAATGTGCTGAGCACCTGCTTAGCATGGCGGTAATGTCAGGGTCAAGGTCGCAACACCGCGCCACGATACGATCCGTGGGGTCGGCACGGGATGGCACACAGTACGGAGCAGGGACATGACATCGGCCCGCAGAATCGGGGCGCCGGACGCGAAAAACCGCGTGTTGTTGCTCGATGCCGCCGAACAGCTGATGCTCGAAGAGGGCTATGCGGCGGTGACGTCGCGGCGCCTGGCGAACAAGGCCGGGCTGAAGCCTCAATTGGTGCACTATTACTTCCGCACCATGGAAGAGCTGTTCCTGGAAGTCTTTCGGCGCCGGGCCGAAGAGGCGCTCGAGGCGCACGCGCAAATGCTGCAGTTGCCACAGCCGCTGTGGGCGCTGTGGCGATTCGGCACCGATCCCGCGTTCACGCGGATTTCCATGGAATTCATGGCACTGGCCAATCACCGCAAGGACATGCGGGCCGAAATCGCTTACTACGCAGAGCGCTTCCGCGAAGAGCAGCGCCAAGCGGTGGCCACGGCGTTGGAGCGCTACGGGTCCAGGATTCAAGACGAGGGCCAGGACATCGAGATCCCTCCGGTGGTGTGGACGGTGCTGATGAGCAGCCTGTCGCGCTTCCTGGTGCTCGAGCAGGCGATCGGCATGTCCGCCGGCCATGCCGAGACGGTGGAGTTGGTGGAGAACTACCTGCGCCGCCTGGAAGGCGAACCGCAGCCGATCGAAGGTGTGCCGGAGACCTGGCTGGTTCACCAGTTCCGCAGCGAGCAGAGCACGCCTTTGGGGCCGTCCTTGGACACGACGACGGCGCCGTCTACCGCCAGATCACAGTGAAGCCCCGGCGTGCCGGGCTCCGTGCCCGTGCTCGCCACGACCATCGCGTAATGGTCGGGGTCCGACATGTCCAAATCGAAGCCCCACGGCTTGCCCGGGGCGAGGTCGATGTCGACGTGCGGTGTGAACGAGTAGGGGTTGTGGCTGTAGTCGGAAAACTTGTCCGGCTGATGGTCCAGGTAATAGATGCTGGTATAGATCGGATTCTGCGCGCTGACGGTGTATCTGACGTGATGCATGACCGGATCATCGGCATGCGCCCGCCCGCTTCCCACCAGCAGACCTGCTGCCAGTAGCGAAGCCAACGACACGATGGAGCTGACGCCCATCACTGTCTTCATCGTGGTCATGATGCTCCTCCGGCTGCCGGGCGCGGTTTGGCGTTGCGGTTCATCACCCGTTCTGCGGCCTGCCAGTGCGGGTCGGCAACCCATAACCGTGCGAAGGATGCTATCGCCTCCTCCGGAGAAACTCCGCGGATTACCCGCTTTATCTCGGTCGCCGGCAGGCGTGCCAGCGAGCGTGCGACGGCCCGCCAGCCATGGTCGGGCGAGTCGAACGCGCCGCGGGGCACGACCTGATCCACCAAGCCGATGCGTTCGGCATCGACCGCGGTAAGTGCGGTTCCCGAGCCGGCCAACAGCAGCGCCTTGCTCTTGCCGACCAGCGCGGCCAGCCGCTCGGCTCCGCCCCAGGCCGGCATGATCTCGAGCTGCACCTGGTTGAAGGCGATCTTGACGTCGTCGGCGGCCACGCGGATGTCGGCGGCGACGGCGACTTCGGCCCCGCCGCCGAACGCGTGGCCGTTGAGCGCGGCGATGACCGGAGCGGGGAAATCGGCCAGCTGATCACAGATGGACCGCATCCGCCGGGCCATGGCCGCGGCGTCCTCCTCGGTCCGCAGCGCGCTCAATTCCTTGAGGTCGCCGCCGGAGACGAATGCTTTGTCCCCGGCACCCTTGATCACCAGCGCCTGCGCGCCGGCCGCCGCGTCGAGCGCCTTCTCCAACTGGTCCATGGTGTCCAGGCCGATGGCGTTGCGCGCGTGTGGGCGGTCGATGGTGACCACCGCCAACCCGTCGTCGATCTCCAGGTCCACCATGTGTGTAATCGCTCCTCGACAGGAACCCGATATTGGCATTCTCTTTTCGCGAGAATAACATCATCGCTGCAGGCTAAAGAACTTTCGTCAGCGAGGATGGAGGTGACCCCATGCGGAACCGAATCGTGGCGGTCGCGGCGGTCTTGACCGTGGCTTTGGTTGGCGCGTGCACGTCGCGGCCACCAACCCAAATCGCCAGCACGGCGTCAGTCACCGTGAACGGTAACGACCGGAACTTCCACATCGTGAAGTGCGGCCAGCGGGAGTGGAGTCGGACGATCGAAATCGGCGGCAACTTTGCCGGCGCCAAACTCGTCATCGACGAGAGCGCGCAACCGGCGACAGTCGAGTCTGTACACATCCAAAACCTGGGTGGCTTCAGCGGCATGTACTCGCGGGGCGATGGCGGCAGCGCGGACATGAACATGACGGGCGACAAATTCAGCGTCTCCGGCACCGCCAACGGTTACAGAACCGACAAACCCGGTGAACCGGCCGACGCCACCTACAAGATCGTCGTGTCGTGCTGACCACGTCGAACCGGGGTTCGGCGGGGCCACGTTGCGATTAGGCGCCTGTAGAGAATAGTATTCTCACAAATCAAGAAGGAGGATTTCATGGGGCAGTTGTCGCACCGGGAAGACGTCCCGTTTCCAATCTTTGACGCGGATAACCATCTATACGAGCCGCCGGAAGCTCTGACCAAGTTCCTGCCCAAGGAGTACAAGGACTTCGTCCAGTACGTGCAGGTCAACGGGCGGACGAAGATCGCGATCCGGGGGCAGATCAGCAACTACATTCCCAACCCGACTTTCGAGGTCGTCGCCCGGCCGGGCGCCTGGGAGGAGTACTTCAAGTTCGGCAACCCGGACGGGAAGACCAAGCGCGAGCTGTTCGGTGAGCCGATGCGCGCGATCCCGGCGTTCTTCGAGCCCGGCCCGCGCCTCGAGAAGATGAACGAGCTGGGCCTGGACCGCACCCTGATGTTCCCGACGCTGGCCAGCCTGCTCGAGGAGCGGCTGCGCGACGACCCGGTCGCCATCCACGTCCTGGTCCATGCGCTGAACGAATGGCTCGACGAGGTGTGGGGCTTCAACTACCAGAACCGGATCTTCACCACCCCGGTGATCACCCTGCCGATCGTCGAGAAGGCGATCGAGGAGCTGGAATGGGCGGTCAAGCGCGGTGCGCGTTGCATCCTGGTCCGCCCGGCGCCGGTGCCCGGCTTCCGCGGTCCGCGGTCCTTCGCGCTGCCGGAGTTCGACCCGTTCTGGGAGCGGGTCGTCGAGCACGACCTGCTGGTCGGGATGCACTCCAGCGACAGCGGCTATTCCCGCTACACCTCCGAGTGGGACGGCGCCGACCAGGAGATGCTGCCGTTCCAGACCAATGCGATGGGCATCCTCAACGAGTGGCGGCCGATCCAGGACGCGGTGGGGTCATGGGTGATTCACGGCGCGCTGTACCGCCACCCGAAGCTGAAGGTCGCGATCGTCGAGGCCGGTTCGAAGTGGATGACGCCGCTGCTGGACGGTCTGGCCGAGGTCTTCCGGAAGGCCCCGGAGGCCTTCCCGAGCGACCCCGTCGAGATGGTGAAGAACCGAATCCACGTCAGCCCGTTCTTCGAGGACGGCATCGACGATCTTGTCAACCTCGTCGGTGTGGATCAGGTGCTGTACGGCTCGGACTGGCCGCACCCCGAGGGCCTGGCGGAGCCAACGTTCTACGTCAACGCGCTGTCGCACCTGTCCGCTGAGGATCAGGCAAAAATCATGGGCGGCAACCTCGGTCGGCTCGTCACGGTGTGACAGCGGCCCCCGCTTGGCAGACCATCCCCGAGATGGTCTCGAGCGCGGCGGACCGGTTCGGCGACGCGGAAGCAGTCGTCGACGGTCCGCTGCGCTTGACTTTCAGGCAGGTCGTCGAGCGAATCCGTTGCGCCGCAGGCGCCTTCGCCGACCTCGGCGTGGACAAGGGTGACCGGGTCGCAATCTGGGCGCCCAATTCGGCCGAGTGGATCATCGCGGCGTTCGGCTTGCTCACCGCGGGTGGCGTGCTCGTCCCGGTCAACACGCGGTTCAAGACCGAGGAAGCCGGCGACATCATCGTCCGCAGCAAGGTGAAGGCCGTCCTGGTCCAAAAGGGCTTTCTGGACCAGGATTACACCGCGCCCGCCGGCGTGCCGGTCATCGACCTGAAGTCCGACTTCCTGTCCAGCGGTTCACCATTCGAGCGACCGGTGAGCGGCACCGACACCTCGGACATCATCTTCACGTCGGGCACGACCGGGCGCCCCAAGGGCGCGATGCTGAGCCACGGTCAAACGTTGCGCATGTATGAGGAGTGGGCGACCCTTGCGGACCTGCGCGAGGGCGACCGCTATTTGCAGATCAACCCGTACTTCCACACCTTCGGGCTGAAGGCAGGTCTCGTCACGTCTTTCCTGCGCGGTGCCACGATGCTGCCCGTCGCGGTGTTCGACGTCGAGACGGTGGTGGATCTCATTGAACGCGAACGCATCACGATGCTTCCCGGACCGCCGACGCTGTATCACTCGTTGCTGACGGTGCAGGACAAGTCCGGGCTGTCGTCATTGCGTGCGGGGGTGACCGGCGCCGCCGACATCCCCGTCGAGCTGATCCGTCGCATCCACGACGAACTGCCGTTCCAGACGCTGATGACGGGTTACGGGCTCACCGAGGCCGGCAACGTCACCCTCTCGCTGCCCGGCGATTCCTTCGAGGATGTCGCCACCACCGCAGGCGTGCCGTGCGACGGGGTCGAGGTGCGCATCGCCGACGACGGCGAGGTGCTGGTCCGCGGCTACGGGGTCATGAAGGGCTATCTGGACGAACCGGAGGCCACCGCCCAGGCGATCGACGACGAGGGCTGGCTGCACACCGGAGATCTGGGCGACTTCACCGATACCGGGCGGCTGCGCATCGTCGGCCGGAAAAAGGACATGTTCATCGTCGGCGGCTTCAACGCCTACCCGGCCGAGATCGAGGGCTTCCTGCTCAACCACCCCGCCGTCGCGCAGGCGGCCGTCATCGGCGTCCCCGACGAGCGGATGGGCCAGGTCGGAAAAGCGTTCGTGGTCCGTAAGGGCGACGTCAGCGCCGACGAATTGATCGGCTGGTGTCGCGACCGGATGGCCGGTTTCAAGGTGCCGCGCACGGTAGAGTTCCTCAATTCACTCCCACTCAACGCGACGGGGAAAGTGATGAAGGACCAACTCCGATGAACAACGGCGATATCCACTCGATGGTCATCGCCTCGGACTACCGCGTCCCCGATCCCACCCGGGTGTGGCCGCTGCTGGAACGCAACAAGGCCGCCCTCGCCGATATCGGCGCGCATCACGTGCTGGTCTACACCTCGACCCACGACCACGGTCGGGTGTTGGTGATGATCGGCGTGCACAGCCGTGAGCCGATCGTGGAGCTGCTGCGCTCCCGCGTCTTCTTCGATTGGTTCGACGAGGCCGGCGTCGAAGACATCCCCGCCGTCTTCGCCGGCGAGATCGTCGAAAGGTTCATCGCGCAGCCACCGAAAAACCCGGCGGCACCGGGCGTCGTGGTCGCCGCCATCGCGTCCGTCAACGACGTATCCCTACTGACCTCCGAAGTCAGCACGGCGATCGACAGATTCACCACGGCCGGAATCCGAAAGACGTGGGTATTCCAGGCTTTCGACGACGACCACGAAGTGCTGATCTTGCAGGAGTTCCCCGACGAAGACAGCGCCCGGGAGTGGATCGACCATCCCGATGCCGCGGCGCAGTGGATGTCCGGGGCGGGCATCGGTGCCTACCCGCCGTTGTTCGTCGGCCGATTCTTCGACATGATGCGCATCGAGGCGGACTGAGGATTCGCCGTTGTTCGTGTGCCTGTGTAATGGAATCACCAGTCAGACCGTGACGGAGGCCGTTTCGTGCGGGGCGTCGACGACGAAGGAAGTTGCCAAGGCGTGCGGTGCGGGCGCCGATTGCGGTCGCTGCCGGCGGACGGTGCAGGCCATCCTGCGGTCGTCCAGTGCGGATCGGACGCCGAACTCGCGCTAGAGCGTCAGCGTCGCGGACTGCCGTCCGGTGACGTCGGTTGGACGAGTTCGACCAGCAGGTTGGGGATTTCGAGCCGCGGCAACACCACCTCGACGAACACCATGCGGTCCTGATGTTCCGCCGCGGCGGTCAGCGCGTCGTCGAGTTCGCCGTAGGTCTGGACCCGGAACGCCAGATGGTCGGTAACCCCCAGCGCGCGGGGCACGTCCGTCCACTTCCAATTGACGATGTCGTTGTACGGCGCGGTCTCGCCGTGGATCGCCCGTTCGATGGTGTAGCCATCGTTGTTGACCACCACGATGACGGGCGACCGCCCCTCGCGTGAGAATGCGCCCAACTCTTGGACCGTCAGCTGTGCGGCGCCGTCACCGATGATCAACACTATTCTGCGGTCAGGATGCGCCACCGCCGCCCCGAGCGCAGCGGGCAACGTGTAACCGATTGAGCCCCATAGTGGTTGACCGATGAAGGTCACGCCCTGCGGCAGCCGATGGTCGGCCATGCCGTAGAAGGAGGTGCCCTGGTCCGCAAGCACCACGTTGCCCGGTGTCAGGGCCACGCACAGGCGGTCCCACAACATCTTCTGGGTGAGCGGCTGGTCGCGCGGCGGGGGCGGCGGCAGCGGCTCGGCCGGCGGCGACACCACCGGCGGCGACGAGATTCCGCGCCGGATCAGGATGGTGGCCAGCGCCTCGAGCGCGGCATCCATCTCCAACGGCGCGAAGACTTCTCCGGCCACACTGCTCTGATACTGGCCGACATCGATGGTCCGGGCCGGGTCGATGCGCTGGCTGAAGAAGCCGCTGACCATGTCGGTGAAGACCACGCCGGCGGTGACCAACACGGGTGCCTCTTCGATCGCGTTGCGCACCGCCGGCGCGCTGGCGGACCCGGCGTAGATGCCCAGGAAGTTGGGTGAGCTCTCGTCGAGCAGACTCTTTCCCCACATCAACGTGGCGTGCGGCACCACGTCGGCGGCCAGCAGCGCCTCGAGTTCCTTGATCGCCTGCAGCCGGTGCACCAGCAGGTCTGCGAGCACGGTGATCTGGTGGTCGCCGATGAGTTCGGCCGCGGCCTCGACGAACATCGCCAGGGCGCGGGGACTGGTGCCACCGGTGTAGCGGGGCAGCGGCGCCTCGGGCGGCTCGGTGGGGAAGCGGGCTACGTCGGTGGACAGCAGGATGTAGCCGGGGCGCTTCTGCTCTCGCACCTCGGACAGCACCCGGTCGATCTCGCGGCGGGCCGTCGCGGGCATGAGATTGGCTTGGGCGCAGGTGATTTCGCGGCTGACCCGGAAGAAGTGCTCGAAGTCCCCGTCGCCGAGCGAATGGTGCAGCGCCCGGCGGGTGCCCTGGGCGTCCTTGGACGGGCCGCCGACGATGTGTACGACGGGTACCTGCTCGGCGTAGCTGCCCGCGACCGCGTTGGCCGCGGAGAGCTCGCCGACGCCGAAAGTCGTTACCAATGCCGACATTCCGCGTAGCCGCCCGTACCCGTCGGCGGCGTAGCCGGCGTTCAGCTCGTTGGCGTTGCCGACCCAGCGGATGCTGGGGTGGGCGATGATGTGGTCGAGGAATTCCAGGTTGTAATCGCCGGGGACGCCGAAGATCTCCGAGACGCCGAGCTCGGCGAGACGGTCCAACAGATAGTCACCGACGGTGTATGCGGGATCGGTCGCGGCATCAGTCACAGGCACGACGGTACGCTCGGTCCAATCCGTTCCGGGTGAGACGCCAGGCCAGTATCGTGCGGGCCATGGCACTCAGAGAATCCCGCGACATCGTCATCGAAGCCAGTCCGGAGGAGATCCTGGACGTCATCGCCGACTTCGAAGCGATGCCCGAATGGTCGGAGCCGCATCAGAGTGCGGTGATCCTCGACACCGGCGACGACGGGCGCCCCCGCCAAGTGAAGATGAAGGTCAAGGTCGCCGGGATCACCGACGAACAGGTGATCGCCTACACGTGGGGCGACAACGTGGTCAGCTGGAAGCTGGTCAGCTCCTCGCAGCAGAAGGCGCAGGACGGGAAGTACACCCTGGTGCCGCAAGACGACGGCACACTGGTCAAGTTCGAGCTTCTCGCCGACCCGAACGTGCCGCTGCCGGGCTTCGTGCTCAAGCGCGCCGTGAAGGGAACGATCGATTCGGCGACCAAGGCGCTGCGCGAGCGGGTGCTCCAGGTCAAGAAGGGCAAGTAGCCGCCGTGAGCGGGGGCGGCCCACTGACCGGGGTGCGAGTCATCGAACTCGGCGGCATCGGACCGGGGCCGCACGCGGGAATGCTGCTCGCCGATCTGGGTGCCGACGTGGTGCGGGTGCGCCGCCCCGGCGGCGTGCCGATGGCAGGCTCGGCGCAGCCGGGCGAAGCGGGTCGGCACCAAGCGGTCGCGACGATGCCGGCCGAAGACCGCGATCTGCTGCACCGGGGCAAGCGAATCGTCGACCTCGACGTCAAGACGCAGCCGCAGACGCTGCTGGAGCTGGCGGGCAAGGCCGACGTGCTGCTGGACTGCTTCCGTCCCGGCACCTGCGAGCGACTCGGCATCGGGCCGGACGACTGCGCGGCGGTCAACCCGCGGCTGATCTACGCGCGGATGACCGGCTGGGGACAGGACGGACCCCTGGCGCCGACCGCCGGTCACGACATCAACTACCTGTCCCAGACCGGTGCGCTGTCGGCGCTGGGCTACGCCGACCGGCCACCGATGCCGCCGCTGAATCTGGTCGCAGACTTCGGCGGTGGGTCGATGCTGGTGGTGATCGGCATCGCGGCCGCCCTGTACGAGCGGGAACGCTCGGGCACGGGGCAGGTGATCGACGCGGCGATGGTCGACGGGGTCAGCCTGCTGGCCCAGATGATGTGGACGATGAAGTCCACTGGCGCACTGCCGGACCGGCGCGAATCGTTCCTGCTCGATGGCGGCGCCCCGTTCTACGGGTGCTACGAGACCGCCGACGGACAATACGTCGCCGTCGGCGCCATCGAGCCACAATTCTTCGCGGCGTTGCTCGCGGGGCTCGGCCTGTCACCTGACGACGTGCCCGCCCAACACGACAGGGCCTCCTACCCGCGGATGCGCGAGGTCTTCACCCAGCGATTCGCCGGCCGGACTCGCGACGAATGGGCACAGACCTTTGCCGGCACCGACGCGTGCGTCACCCCGGTGCTGACGTGGAGCGAGGCCGCCGCCGATGAGCACCTGCGGGCGCGGTCCACGGTGATCACCGCCCACGGCGCCGATCAGGCCGGACCCGCCCCACGCTTTTCGCGGACCCCGGCCGGCCCGGTCGGGCCGCCCCCGGCGGCGACCACGCCGCTCAGCGAAATCAACTGGTAGGAAACTGTTTACGGCGAATCGGTCCGTATCGGGGCCGGCGTTGCTAAGTTGATCCTCAGTGGCCGTAAAAGCATCACGGGAATTTGTCGTCAACGCGCCGCCAGAAGTGGTCATGGAAGCGCTGACAGATGTCGGCGTCCTGTCGTCGTGGTCGCCGCTGCACAAAAACATCGAAGTGATCGACCGGTATCCCGATGGCCGGCCGCACCACGTCAAAACCACCATCAAGATTCTCGGGTTGGTCGACAAGGAAGTCCTGGAATATCACTGGGGCCCCGATTGGGTTGTCTACGACGCCAAGGGAACCTCCCAGCAGCATGGGCAGCACGTCGAGTACACCCTCAAACCCGAAGGGATCGACCGGACCCGGGTGCGTTTCGACGTCACCGTCGAACCCGGCCGGCCCATGCCCGCGTTCATCGTGCGTCGGGCGGCCGAGAGCGTTCTCGACGCCTCGATGAACGGGCTGCGCGCGCTGGTCATGGGCGACGGCGATTCGGACAAGGCAACGTAATCCGGATTTTTCGGCTCGCCCGGGCGGCGCGATTGCTAAATTTGGTAGCTGGTGGCCATACGCGCATCGTCTGAGATTGTCATTGAGGCGCCCCCGGGAGTGATCATGGAGGCGCTGGCCGACATGGACGCCGTCCCCTCGTGGTCACCATTGCACAAGCGGGTCGAAGTCGTGGACAGGTATCCCGACGGCCTGCCACACCACGTGAAGATGACGATCAGGGTGAGCGGCATCGCGGATACCGAAATGGTCGAATACCACTGGGGCCCCGACTGGATGGTCTGGGACGCGCAGAAGACCGCGCAGCAGCACGCGCAGCATGGCGAATACAACCTGGCGCGTGAGGGCGACGACAAGACCCGGGTGCGATTCAGCCTCACGATCGAGCTCCGGGCGCCGCTGCCCGGGTTCTGGGTGCGCTCGGCCGGCAACAAGGTCCTGTACGCCGCGCTGGAGGGCCTGCGCAAGCGCGTGATGGGTGCCGTCGGTTAGCCGGCTGATGCGTTCTTCAGCGCAGCCAGTCGCTTGATCGCCTCGTCGAGGGTGTCGTCGCGCTTGCAGAAGGTGAAGCGCACCAAGTGATTCCACACGTCGGCCGGGCCGTGCGTGGTGGCCGGGTCGCAGAACGCCGACATCGGGATCGCGGCCACGCCAACCTTTTCCGGCAGCTGCGCGCAGAACGCACTGCTGTCGTCGTAGCCCAGCGGACGCGGATCGGCGCACAGGAAGTACGTGCCGGCGCTGTCGTGCACCTCGAACCCGACGTCGATCAGCCCGGCGGCCAGCCGGTCACGTCTGGCCTGCAAAGTCGCGCGCAGGCCGGCCACCCACGCGTCCTCGGTCTCCAGCGCCAGGGCCACCGCCGGCTGGAACGGCGCACCGCCGACGTAGCTCAGATACTGCTTGGCCGCGCGCATCCCCGCAATGAGTTGTGTTGGGCCGCAAGCCCATCCGATCTTCCAGCCGGTGCAGTTGAACATCTTGGCCGCGCTGGAGATGGTGACCGTCCGCTCGGCCATGCCGGCGAAGCCGGCCAGCGGCACATGTCGCCGCCCGTCGAACACCAGATGCTCGTAGACCTCATCGGTGATCACCAGCAGGTCGGCTTCGATCGCGACCCCGGCGATGGCCGCCAGCTCCTCGGCACTCAGCACCGTGCCCGTCGGATTGTGCGGGGAGTTGACGATCAGCGCCCGGGTCCGTGGCGTCACCGCCCGGCGCAGCGCATCGGCGTCCAGGGCGAAGCCGCGGCCGTGGGGGACCAGCGGCACCGCCACCCGCTGGGCGGAGGCCATCGCCACCACCGGCGAGTAGGAGTCGTAGAACGGTTCGATGAGCAGGACCTCGGAGCCGGGCTCGATGAGGCCGATCACCGCCGAGGCGATGGCCTCGGTCGCGCCGACCGTCACCAGCACCTCGGTGTCGGGGTCGTATGCGATGCCGTAGCGGCGCTGCCGCTGGGCGGCGATGGCCTGGCGCAGCGGCGCGATGCCGATGCCCGGCGGGTATTGGTTGACGCCGTCGGCGATGGCCTCCTGGGCGGCGTTCAGCATGGCCGGGGGCCCGTCCTCGTCGGGGAACCCCTGGCCGAGGTTCACCGCTCCGATCCGCGCGGCCAGCGCCGACATCTCGGCGAACACCGTCGTCGCGTAGGGGCGCAGTCGCGACACCGTCATGGTGGTTGAGCTTAGGCGGGGCGTGCCACGGCGGCGCCCGACGTCTCGCCGAGCCCCAATGTGAAGTCAGGTGCACGTTCGTCGCCGAGCGTGAAAGTAGTTTCACGTTTCCCGGGGCGGGCGGCCACCCGCCAAAGCGAGCGCGTGGTGTCCGTCACAAGGTGCCCCTGAGCTGCGCGGTCTTGCCCAACCAACAGGTTGGCCGGGGCCCCTGTTAGGCTGGCGCGGGACCTAGTCTTGAAGACGGATTCGAACCCAATTCGGAGAACAGGAAGTCGTATGTCCGAAGAAGCTTTTATCTATGAGGCCATCCGCACCCCGCGGGGCAAGCAGCGCAACGGTTCGCTGAACGAGGTGAAGCCGCTCAACCTGGTCGTGGGCCTGGTTGACGAGCTCCGCCGGCGTTTCCCCGACCTGGATGAGAACCTGATCAGCGACATGATCCTGGGCGTCGTGTCCCCGGTCGGTGACCAGGGCGGCGACATCGCCCGCACCGCGGTGCTGGCCGCCGGCCTGCCCGAGACCACCGGCGGCGTGCAGCTCAACCGGTTCTGCGCCTCCGGCCTGGAGGCCGTCAACACCGCCGCGCAGAAGGTGCGCTCCGGCTGGGACGACCTGGTGCTGGCCGGCGGTGTCGAGTCGATGAGCCGCGTCCCGATGGGCTCCGACGGCGGCGCCTGGGCGACCGACCCCGAGACCAACTACCGGATCGGCTTCGTGCCCCAGGGCATCGGCGCCGACCTGATCGCGACCATCGAGGGCTTCTCCCGCGAGGACGTCGACCGCTACGCGCTGCGCTCGCAGGAGAAGGCGGCCGCGGCGTGGTCGGGCGGCTACTTCGCCAAGTCGGTGGTGCCGGTGCGCGACCAGAACGGCCTGGTCATCCTCGACCACGACGAGCACATGCGGCCCGACACCACCCTGGAGGGCCTGGGCAAGCTGAAGACCGCGTTCGACGGCATCGGCGAGATGGGCGGCTTCGACGACGTGGCGCTGACCAAGTACCACTACGTCGAGAAGATCAACCACGTCCACACCGGCGGCAACAGCTCCGGCATCGTCGACGGCGCCGCGCTGGTGCTGGTCGGTTCGGAAGCCGCGGGCAAGTCGCAGGGGCTGACCCCGCGGGCGCGCATCGTGGCCACCGCCACCAGCGGCTCCGACCCGGTCATCATGCTCACCGGCCCGACCCCGGCCACCCGCAAGGTGCTCGACCGCGCGGGCATGACGATCGACGACATCGATCTGTTCGAGCTCAACGAGGCGTTCGCGTCGGTGGTGCTGAAGTTCCAGAACGACCTCAACATCCCGGACGAGAAGCTCAACGTCAACGGTGGCGCCATCGCGATGGGCCACCCGCTGGGCGCCACCGGCGCCATGATCACCGGCACCATGGTCGACGAGCTCGAGCGCCGCAACGCGCGTCGCGCCCTGATCACGCTGTGCATCGGCGGCGGCATGGGTGTCGCCACCATCATCGAGAGGGTTTAAGACCATGGCAGAGAACACCATTCAGTGGGATAAGGACGCCGACGGCATCGTCACCCTGACCCTGGACGACCCCACCGGGTCGGCCAACGTGATGAACGAGCACTACAGCGAGTCGATGCACAACGCTGTGGGACGCCTTGCCGCCGAGAAGGATTCGATCACCGGCGTGGTCATCACCAGCGCGAAGAAGACCTTCTTCGCCGGCGGTGACCTGAAGGGCATGATCAACCTCGGCCCGGAGAACGCCGGAGAGGCGTTCGACACCGTCGAGTCGGTCAAGCGTGATCTGCGCGCGCTGGAGACCCTGGGCAAGCCGGTGGTCGCGGCCATCAACGGCGCCGCGCTGGGCGGTGGCCTGGAGATCGCGCTGGCCTGTCACCACCGCATCGCCGCGGACGTCAAGGGTCTGGTCGTCGGCCTGCCCGAGGTCACGCTGGGCCTGCTGCCCGGCGGCGGCGGGGTGACCCGCACCGTGCGGATGTTCGGCATCCAGAACGCGTTCATGAACATCCTGTCGCAGGGCACCCGCTTCAAGCCGGACAAGGCCAAGGAGATCGGCCTGGTCGACGAGCTCGTCGGCTCGGTGGACGAATTGGTGCCGAGCGCAAAGGCCTGGATAAAAGAGGCCAAGGACAACCCCGACGCTTACACCCAGCCTTGGGACAAAAAGGGTTACAAGATGCCCGGCGGCACCCCGGCCAGCCCAGCGCTGGCCGGCATCCTGCCGTCGTTCCCGGCGCTGCTCAAGAAGCAGCTCAAGGGCGCGCCGATGCCGGCGCCGCGGGCCATCCTGGACGCGGCCGTCGAGGGCGCGCAGGTGGACTTCGACACCGCCAGCCGCATTGAGAGCCGCTACTTCACCCAACTGGTCACCGGCCAGGTCGCCAAGAACATGATCCAGGCGTTCTTCTTCGACCTGCAGCACATCAACGGCGGTGGTTCCCGCCCAGACGGCATCGAGCCGGTCAAGATCAACAAGATCGGTGTGCTGGGCGCGGGCATGATGGGCGCCGGTATCGCCTACGTGTCGGCCAAGGCCGGGTACGAAGTGGTGCTCAAGGACGTCAGCCTCGAGGCCGCCCAGAAGGGCAAGGGCTACTCGGAAAAGCTTGAGGCCAAAGCGCTTCAGCGTGGCAAGACCACCGAGGAGAAGAGCAAGGCGCTGCTGGACCGGATTACGCCGGCCGCCGACCCGGCCGACCTCAAGGGCGTCGACTTCGTGATCGAGGCCGTGTTCGAGAACCAGGAACTCAAGCACAAGGTGTTCCAGGAGATCGAGGACGTCGTCGAGCCCAACGCGCTGCTCGGGTCCAACACCTCGACGCTGCCGATCACCGGTCTGGCGACCGGCGTGAAGCGCCAAGAGGACTTCATCGGGATCCACTTCTTCTCGCCGGTCGACAAGATGCCGCTGGTGGAAATCATCAAGGGCGAGAAGACCTCTGACGAGGCACTGGCCCGCGTGTTCGACTACACCCTGGCCATCGGCAAGACCCCGATCGTGGTCAACGACAGCCGCGGCTTCTTCACCAGCCGCGTCATCGGCACGTTCGTCAACGAGGCGCTGGCCATGCTGGGCGAGGGCGTGGAGCCGGCGAGCGTCGAGCACGCCGGGTCGCAGGCCGGCTACCCGGCCCCGCCGCTGCAGCTGTCCGACGAGCTCAACCTGGAACTGATGCACAAGATCGCGTCGGCCACCCGCAAGGGCGTCGAGGACGCGGGCGGCACCTACGAGCCGCACCCGGCCGAGGCCGTCGTCGAGAAGATGATCGAGCTCGAACGCCCGTCGCGGCTGAAGGGCGCGGGCTTCTACGAGTACGTCGACGGCAAGCGGACGCGGCTGTGGCCGGGCCTGCGCGAGACGTTCAAGTCCGGCAGCGCGGAAATTCCGTTGCAGGACATGATCGATCGCATGCTGTTCGCCGAGGCGCTGGAGACGCAGAAGTGCCTCGACGAGGGCGTGCTGACGTCGACCGCCGACGCCAACATCGGCTCGATCATGGGCATCGGCTTCCCGCCGTACACCGGTGGTAGCGCGCAATTCATCGTCGGCTACGAAGGTGCGCACGGTGTCGGCAAGGAAGCCTTCGTGGCCCGGGCCAAGGAACTGGCCGCCAAGTACGGCGATCGTTTCCTGCCGCCGGCATCGTTGACGTAACCACACACGAGCGCAAAGCCCCCGAAACAACGAGGTTTCGGGGGCTTTGGCGTGTTGGGGTCGCGAAAGGCTAACGGCGCCTTTGGAACAGGTAGTACCGCGCCGGGGTCTTCTCGGCGCGGTCCAGCTCGCGTTCGGCCCCGGCCGACAACAGCGTCCAGCTCTGGGTGAATCGCCGTTCCATCTCGGCGTGGTCGATGCCGCGCACCCCGACCCGGCCGCCGGGGATGAACGCAACGATCAACAGCCGCGCGTCCGGTGCCGCGACGGCGCTGATCTCCCGGACGTAGGCGTCTCGATCCGCGTCGCTCATGTTGTGCAGGCACCCGTTGTCGACGATCAGCTCGAAGTTCGCGCCGATGCCGGTCCGGCTCAGCTGCGTGACGTCGGCCTGGACGAACTCGACCGCGGCGCCCGCCGTGCGTGCCTTGGCACGCGCCCGCTCGAGAGGCTTGGCCACGAAGTCGACCGCTGTGACGTTCCAGCCGTGTTGGGCGAGGTAGATGGAGCAGTCACCGGTACCGCAGCCGATTTCCAGGGCCGACCCGACGGGCAGGGCCGCGGCGTCGCGCGTTCCCTCGACCAGATCCCGCACGCTCTGCGCGAGCGGATGACCATCCCACGGGGTGAAACCGATGCGGTAGAAGATCCGAAACAGCGTTCGTTTGGAAGCCATAGTTCACCCTAGGCCCGTCGGGCCGGTCATCTGGAGGCGGCGGCGATGCGGCGCCATTCCTCCCGGGGGAAGGCCCGGGGATCGGTCCGCAGCACCTGGACGCAGACATGGTCGGCGCCCGCGGACCGATGCTCGGCGACGCGGCGCATCACGGCCTCTTCGTTACCCCACGCGATGATCGCGTTGAAGAGCCGATCGCTGACCTGCGACAGGTCGTCTTGGGAGAAGCCGCTGCGCAGCAGGTTGTTGGCATAGTTGGCAGCGCCAAATACGCACGCAGCCAATCGGTTCCGATCTGGCGGGCCTCGTCGGCGCTGTCCGTCAGGATCACGGTCTGTTCGGGAAGCAGCAACGGGCCCCGGCCCAAAGTCGAACGGGCGGAAGCGGTGTGCTCGGGGGTGACGAGGTACGGGTGGGCGCCGGCGGCGCGGGTCGCGGACAGCGTCAGCATCTTGGGGCCGAGTGCGGCAAGCACCCGGCGGTCGGTGGGAACCGGCCGCGGCGCGGCGTCCAAGCCGTCCAGAAATGACGCCGTCGCCGCCAGCGGTTTGCGGTATCGCCCGGGTTGGCCGGCATCGATCAGCGGGGCGTGGCTGACACCGATTCCGAGCAGGAAGCGGTCGCCGTGCTCGCCGGTCAGCGTCGCATAGGATTCGGCGACATCGGCGGGCGAATGCATCCACAGGTTCAGGATTCCCGTGGCGATCACGGTCCGCCTGGTCGCGCCGAGCAGATGACCCACCGCGTCGAACACCGGGCCGCCGACGTCGGGTATCCACAGCGCCGGGAAGCCTAGTTCGTCGAGTTCGGCTGCGGCATCGGCGGATTCGGCCGGGTCGCCGTAGCGCAGTTGACTACTCCAGATTCCAACACCGGTCAGTTCCATGTGTGGCCTTCCCTTCGTGGCGCGCGGCTGCTCGGGGCCGCGGCTCTACAGGACATGCTGTCAGACGTCGCTTCCGGTGTATTCGGGAACCGGCATCGAATCGTGCATCCGGATGCCCTTGGTGTTGAGCTTCGCCACGGACCGGGACAGCGACCCTGGCATCGCCGAGATCAGCTGGGCTCCACGGGTTAACGCCCACACTCCAATTCGTGAACCGGGGATGATGCCTTTGGCGGCACCGCGGGCAAATGTCCGGCTGCGATGCACCGGGTCGTGCATCTTCAGTTCGTAGGCGGCGAAGGCGCGCAAGTGGTCGCCGTCCGCCTCGGCGAGTTCGCCCGCCAGCACGTAGGCGCCGAGGACGGCGAGGCTGGTGCTGCCACCCACCGCCGGGCCCGGGCAGTATCCGGCGTCGCCGACCAGGGTGACCCGACGGCGCGACCACCGGTCGGTGCGCAGTTGGGTGATCGAGTCGAAGTAGAAGGTGGGCGTGCGCAGCAGTTCGTCCAGCCAGCTGTCCACCTGGTCGTGCATCCCGGCGAACGCGTCGCGCAGTAATTCCTTCTGCCGCAACGCATCGCGATGGCCGTAGTCCAATTCCGTTTTGCTGCGGAACATGAACACCGCGCGCGCGTCGTCCAGGTGATCGGCGGTATAAATCCCGGCGAAGCGGCCGACACCGACGTGGCCGACCATCTGGCCGGACTCGACCAGCGTCTTGGGCGCCGACACCACCGAGAGGTATCCCCCGAGGAAGCGCGTCAGCTCGGCCTCCTCGCCGAAGGTCAGGCGCCGAACATGGGAGTGCAACCCGTCGGCACCCACGATGACGTCGAAGGTGCGCGCCGCCGAATGCTCGAATGTCACGGTGCCGTCGTGTTCGATCGCGGTGATCGAGTCGCCGAACACGTACTCGACGTCGTCACGGGCGGCGTCGTAGTAGATCTCGCTCAGGTCGTCGCGCATGATCTCCACGTGCGAATCGGAGGTGGCGGCGTAGATCTTGGTGAGGTCGACATCGATGGCTTTCGGCCGGCCTTCCCGGTACAGGATCAGCCGGTCCGTCCCGGTGGCCCGCGCCTCGATGCGCGGCAGCACCCCCATCTTCGCCGAGATTTTCATTGCGGGGCGGAACAAGTCGACGGCGTGGCCGCCGGTTTTGCGCAGCGTCGGCGCGCGCTCCACAACGGTGACGTCGAAGCCGTACCGGGTCAGCCAGTACGCCAGGACCGGGCCGGCGATACTGGCGCCAGAGATGAGGATCCGCATGAGCACCTCCCGCACTTACTTAACGTTCGGTAAGCTTAGCATCCCGCTTACCTATCGGTAAGTCAGATAAGCTGGCGGGGTGAGCAGGCCCCGGTCGGACACCCGTGAGCGCATCCAGGAGGTCGCCCGCGAGCTGTTCTTGCAGCGCGGCGTGCAGCGCACCAGCCTGCAGGACATCGCAAATGAGCTGGGCATCACCAAACCCGCGCTGTACTACCACTTTCCGTCACGTGAAGAGCTGGTGCGCAGCATCCTGGTGCCGCTGATCGACGAGGGCGAACGGTTCGTCGCCGACCACGAGGGCCGCCGCCACAACGATGTGCGCGAGCTGTTGGAGGGTTACTTCGACTTCCACTACCGGCACCGGCGGGATCTGGTGCTGCTATTGACCGAGCTGTCCACGCTGATCGACCTCGACCTCATCGACACCGTGCTGGCGTGGCGTGAGCGGCTGGCCAGGTTGGTCTTCGGTAAGAAGCCGACGCTGGCGCAGTCGACTCGGGCGGTGGTCGCGTTCGGCGGCTTGCAGGACTGCTGCGTGCAGTTCCCCGATGCGTCCCACGAGGAGCTACGCGAGAAGTCGGTTGCGGCCGCGCTCGATGCGCTGGGTGCGTGAGGCGCGTCAGGAGGTGCCTGCACCGCTTGCGGTGCTTTGGTCTTGGGCATTCTGAGTGAAGGTGTCGCCGGAGGTCTGCCCGTTGTCGTTGACGAAATTTGTGTCGTCCGTGGGCAAGGGGGCGGTGGCCGACGGTCCCGCGGCGACGACGGGGCCGCTTGCAGCCCGCGGTGCGGCGCTGAAGAGGACGAGGGTCGCGATGGCGGCTGCGCCGGCGAAGAGCGCTGGTGCGGTGTGGACGTGCCGACGGCGAGCGCCGGCGAGATTGGTGGGGTGCCCGATGGTTGTCATGCGTTATGTGTACGGCCCGGGCGTCAGCGACGGCTGGGCGCGGCTTATCGATCTGCTGTGAGCCCGTGCGGGCTACAGTCCCGGTATGCGCTTTGGACTCTTCATTCCGCAGGGCTGGCGGATGGATCTGGTTGACATCGAACCCGAAAAACACTGGACGGTGATGCGCGACCTGGCCACCTACGCCGACAACGGTGCGTGGGACTCGCTGTGGGTCTACGACCACTTCCACACCGTGCCGATGCCGACCGGCGAGGCCACGCATGAGGCGTGGTCGCTGATGGCGGCCTACGCCGCCACTACGTCGCGGATCAAACTCGGCCAGATGTGCACGGCGATGAGCTACCGCAACCCCGTCTACCTCGCCAAGGTGGCCGCGACGGCCGACATCATCTCCGGTGGCCGCATCCAGATGGGCATCGGCGGCGGCTGGTACGAACATGAATGGCGCGCTTACGGTTACGGATTCCCCTCGGCAGGTGTGCGATTGGGACGTCTGGACGAAGGCGTGCAGATCATGCGCGATGCGTGGCGCGATGGCAAGGTCAGCTTGGACGGCAAGCATTATCAGGTCGACGGCGCGATCGTTGAGCCGAAACCGTTGCAAGACAACGGGATTCCGCTATGGATCGCCGGTGGTGGCGAGAAGGTGACGTTGAGGATAGCCGCGCAGTACGCGCAATACACCAACTTCACGCCGGAGCTCGAGGCCTTCAAACACAAATCGGATGTGTTGGCGGAGCACTGTCGTGAGGCGGGCACCGACTTCGACGCCATCGTGCGCTCGGCCAACTTCAGCGCAATCATCGGCACCTCCGAGGCCGACGTCAAAGACCGGCGGCAGCGGATACGCGACCGCATGTCCCGCTACGTCCCCGAGGCGGCGGCCGATGCCATGCTCTCCGGCGGCTCGGAGGGCGCAACGGGCACAACGGAACAAGTCATCGAGCGGATCACCAAGGTCCGCGACCTCGGGTGCGAATACGCGATCTGCTACTTCCCCGAGGCCGCCTACGACCGCTCCGGCATCGAGCTGTTCGAACGCGAAGTGATTCCCGCGCTGAGCTAAATGTCGCTGGTGGTGTACCTGGTCTTGACCGGCGGCGCAGCCAGCAGCGGAGGAAGCTGTGTCAGCTTGCCCTCGCCGGCGCGAAACGCGCGGTAGGCCTCGTCGTTTTCGACTGTCTCCCACAACTCGTAGATGAGCCAGTGCGCTTCGTCGTCCTCATCGACGAGGACGTCGGTGCGGACATTGCCGTCGAACGCCCGGGTGTCCTGCAGCGCCCGGCCCATCAGTTCGCGCCCGGCAGCGACCTCGTCCGGCTTGAATCTGAGCTCGAGTATCACCGTGACCGTCATGGGCCCAACTTATCGCCGCGCCCCGGGCAGCCGATGGCCTGGCCTTCCTCCCGTGGATGAGAATGTGGTTTCCACTTTTCGGAAAGCTGTTATACGGTTCAGTGAGCAATATTCTGTTGGCGGATTGTGGACAATCCTGGAGGATCCCTCGATGCAGAAGGCACTAGCCCCCGAGATCTCTACCTGGCCCGATGAGAGCCCGCAGCTGATCGGCAGCCGATGCGGCAGCTGTGCGGCCACCACCTTCCCGGTCCAGCAGTGGTGCCCGCGATGCAGCGCCGCCGAGATGTCCGATGTGCTGTTGCCCCGGCGCGGAACGCTGGTGGCGTGGACCACCCAGGGCTTCCCGCCCGGAGCTCCCTATGCTGGCCCGACCGGCAAGGACTTCGTGCCGTTCGGCGTGGGGTTGGTCCAGCTCGGTGACGTCATCCGCGTCGAAGGCCGGTTGACCGAGAACGACCCGGCCAAGCTGCAGTTCGGCCAGGAAGTCGAACTCACCATGGTGCCGTTCGCGACCGACGACGAGGGCGCCGAAATCATCACCTTCGCTTTCCAGCCGGTCTGAGTGGCGATCGTGAGCGCGGCGGAGCCGGGCGAAGCGGGTCGCCACCGTCTAACCAGGAGGATTTGAGATGACCAACGACGTCGCCATCATCGGCGTGGGTCTGCACCCGTTCGGCCGGTTCGACAAGACCGCGATGCAGATGGGCGCCGAGGCCGTCCAGCTCGCGCTCAAGGACGCCGGCGTGGACTGGAAGGACATCCAGTTCGGCTTCGGCGGCAGTTACGAAGTCTCCAATCCCGACGCGGTGACCCGTCTAGTCGGGCTGACCGGCATCACGTTCACCAACGTGTTCAACGCCTGCGCCACCGCGGCCAGCGCCATTCAGCAGACCGCCGACACCATCCGGCTGGGCAAGTACGACATCGGCATCGCGATCGGGCTCGACAAGCACCCGCGCGGCGCCTTCACCGACGACCCCGCCAAGCTGGCGCTGCCCCAGTGGTACGCCAACAACGGCCAGTTCGTCACCACCAAGTTCTTCGGGATGAAGGCCAACAAGTACATCCACGACCACAACATCTCGCAGGAAACACTGGCGCGGGTGGCCAACAAGAACTTCCGCAACGGTGCACTGAACCCAAATGCCTTCCGGCGCAAGGAGATCTCCGTCGAGGAGATCCTCAACTCGCCCGCGCTGAACTACCCGTTGACGCAGTACATGTTCTGCGCGCCCGACGAGGGGGCCGCCGCGGTCATCATGTGTCGCGCGGATATCGCCGAGAAGTTCACCGACAAGCCGGTCTACGTGCGCGCCTGCGAGATTCGCACCCGGCGCTTCGGCGCCTACGAGGTGCACGCCACCTCGGCGCCGCTGGACGAGGACGCGTCACCGACGGTGTATGCCGCCAAGGCCGCCTACGAGGCTGCCGGCATCGGCCCGGAGGACGTCGACGTCGCGCAGCTGCAGGACACCGACGCCGGCGCCGAGGTGATCCACATGGCCGAGACCGGCCTGTGCGCGGACGGCGAGCAGGAGAAGCTGCTGGCCGACGGCGCCACCGAGATCCACGGCTCGATGCCGGTCAACACCGACGGCGGGCTGATCGCCAACGGCGAGCCGATCGGCGCGTCGGGGCTGCGGCAAATGCACGAACTGGTGCGGCAGTTGCGCGGCGAGGCGGGGGAGCGTCAGGTACCCGGCAACCCGCGCGTCGGGCTGGCCCAGGTTTACGGCGCGCCCGGCACCGCCTCGGCGACCATCCTGTCGCGCTAACCGCCTGAGCCCAAACACTTCTCAGGTCCAATCACCCGGCTATAGGGCATATTCGGGTAAGGCGATGTCGTCGCGGAATTCGCTGCGAATGGCCCAGTCGGCCAGCCGCGGAACGTTCAGCAGTTTCGACGCCTGGTTGCGGGTCCATACGCCCAGCGCCGTCCTCGGCGCGAACATCGTGGCGAACGCCCGTGCTGATCGCTGCCTGGCCTCAACGATCGGACGCAGCTGCCGCTCATAGCGGCGAAACGCATCCTGGTGATTGGATCCTGCGCGATTGAGTTCGCCGGCCAGTATGTAGGCCTGCACCATCGCGAGACCCGTTCCCTCACCCGCCAGCAGCGAGACCGCTGCCGCCGCGTCACCGATGAGCGCTACACGCCCATCCGACCAGTGGTCCATGACGATTTGGCTGACGCGATCGAAGTACACATCGGAGGTCCCGTCGAGTTTGCGCAAGATCTCTGGGCATTCCCAGCCCGCGTCGCCGAAAACTTCATGCAGGGTCGTCTTGGTCTGTGACACATCCTGCGGATCGGGGCCGCCCATGCGATCACGGGTGAAAACGAAAAGAAACATCGTCTTCTCGCCGCGCATCGTGAACCGTCCGATCATGCGCCCGGGCATGGCGTGCACGACGTAGACGAGTTCATCACGCGGTTGATAACCCTCGGCCTCGAACGCCGCGACTCGGTAGCCGAGATCTGCCTCCCAGCGGGGTTGCGGGCCGAATGTCAAATTCCGCACAGGCGAATGGATACCACCTGCACCAACCAACAGGTCGAATTGTCGTGACCCGCCGCGCTCGAGGGTGACCTGCACGCCCGAGTCGTGTTGCTCGATGGCCGAAACGCTTTCACCGAACAGAGTTTCGACATGGTTGTCGATGGCGCGAAAGATCATGGCCGCCAAATCGCCGCGGGGCACGGTCACGAACCGGCCATCGAGGTTCTGCCGGAACAATTCGGCCGAGAAGCCGCCCACCTTCCGCGAATTCCGGTCCACGATCCGGACCTCTTGGACCGCGTATCCGGCGGCATGCAATTCGGCGGTAAGTCCCATGCGTTCGGCAACGGCATACCCGCCGCCCCAAAAGTCCACGGCATAGCCGCCGGTGCGAAGACGCGCCGCCTTCTCGATCAGGGTGGGCTCGTGGCCATACCGTGACAGCCAGTACGCAAGCGTGGGGCCGGCGATGCCGGCGCCGACAACGGCGATCTTCGTGTGCCCACCTCCTCGGTGATGGATGGGATTACTATAGCACTATGAAATAGTTGCACTGGGGTATTAATTAGGGTGTCGGAGTGACCGGGAACGTTGTCGCCCGTCGGCGCCGAGGAGGAGTCGCTGTGCTGAGGGAACTTACGGACATGCCTGCGGGCATTCATGCGCTCGAAACCACCGGGACTGTGACGGCAGCGGATTACCAGCGGATCTTCGCGCCGATGGTCGAAAAGGCACGGCGCACAGGGAATCGACTGCGCCTGCTATACGAATTCGGCCCTGGATTCCAGCGCATTACGGGAGGAGCGCTATGGGCGGACGCGCGACTCGGAACGGGCTATCTGCGGTTGCTCGACGGGTGTGCTGTCGTGAGCGATATCGGCTGGATTCGGGCAACCAGCCGCGCCATCGGCGAGTGGATGCCAAGCCCGCTTCGGGTGTACCACAACGACGAACGCGATGACGCCGTCGCGTGGCTAGCTTCGCTGTCGGAATGCCCTGGCGTGTCGGGCCGCGATATGGCCAAGGCCTACGTCGGTGGAGTCGGCGCTGCTCTCGTTACCCTTGGCGGGTTGGCGGTCTCGAAGAGAGGTCAAGAGCCGGAATAGAATTCGTTGATCACAGCGCATCGCGGCCGGCACGCTGAGCGGTTGCCGGCCACGACCTAAATCGCCGGCCCCAGGAGGTCGTCCGCGTCGCGGATGATGTAGCCGTAGCCCTGCTCGGCCAGGAAGCGCTGCCGGTGCGCGGCGTACTCGGCGTCCAGGCTGTCGCGCGCCACCACGGAATAGAAGATGGCGCCCCCACCGTCGGACTTGGGTCGCAGCAGCCGGCCCAGCCGTTGCGCTTCCTCCTGGCGTGAGCCGAACGTCCCCGAAACCTGCACAGCCACAGAGGCTTCCGGCAGGTCAATGGAGAAGTTCGCGACCTTGGACACCACCAGGGTGGACAACTCGCCGCGCCGGAACGCGTCGAACAGCTCTTCGCGTTCCTTGGTCCGAGTGGACCCCTGGATCACCGGGGCGTTCAGCTCGGCACCGAGCTCGTCGAGCTGATCGAGGTAGGCGCCGATCACCAGGGTCTGCTCGCCGGGATGCTTCGCCAGGATCGATTTGACCACAGCGATTTTGGTGTGCACCGTCGAGCAGAGCTTGTACCGCTCTTCGGGCTCGGAGGTGGCGTAGAGCATCCGCTCGTTGTCCGTCATGGTGACCCGCACCTCGACGCATTCGGCCGGTGCGATCCAGCCCTGCGCCTCGATGTCCTTCCACGGCGCGTCATAGCGTTTCGGGCCGATCAGCGAGAACACGTCGCCCTCGCGGCCGTCCTCGCGGACCAGGGTGGCGGTCAGGCCCAGGCGCCGCTTGGACTGCAGGTCGGCGGTCATCCGGAACACCGGCGCCGGCAACAGATGGACCTCGTCGTAGATGATCAGCCCCCAGTCCCGGCTGTCGAAGAGCTCCAGGTGCCGGTACTCGCCCTTGGTGCGCCGGGTGATCATCTGATACGTCGAAATGGTGACCGGCCGGATCTCCTTGCGTTCGCCGGAGTATTCGCCGATCTCGTCCTCGGTGAGCGACGTGCGCGCGATCAGCTCGCGCTTCCATTGCCGCGCCGCGACGATGTTGGTGACCAGAATCAGCGTCGTCGCACCGGCTTTCGCCATGGCGGCCGCTCCCACCAACGTCTTACCGGCGCCGCACGGAAGCACCACCACCCCGGAGCCGCCGGACCAGAACGAATCGGTGGCCATCTGCTGATAGTCGCGCAGGTGCCAGCCGTCCTGAGCAAGGCTGATCGGATGCGCTTCGCCGTCGACGTAGCCCGCGAGATCCTCTGCGGGCCAGCCGATTTTGAGCAGCATCTGCTTGACGCGGCCGCGCTCGCTGGGGTGGACGATGACGGTGTCGTCGTCGATGCGGGCGCCGAGCATGGGGGCGATCTTCTTGTTGCGTAACACCTCTTCGAGTACCGCGCGATCCAGGCTCACCAACGTCAGGCCGTGCGCGGGGTTCTTCACCAGTTGCAGGCGGCCGTAGCGAGCCATGGTGTCCACGATGTCGACCAGCAGCGGTTGCGGCACCGCGTAGCGCGAGAAGCTCACCAGCGCGTCGACCACCTGCTCGGCATCATGGCCGGCGGCGCGGGCGTTCCACAGCGCCAGCGGAGTGATGCGGTACGTGTGCACATGCTCGGGTGCGCGCTCCAGCTCGGCGAACGGCGCGATGGCGGCGCGCGCCGCGCCGGCCTGCTCGTGGTCCACCTCGAGCAGCACCGTCTTATCCGACTGCACGATCAACGGTCCGTCAGACATCGTCAGCGCCACTCCTCCTCATCTGCGTTCACATCGGCGGGCATGCCCACCATTATCCGGCGGTGGCCGACACGACCGACGTGATGCGGTGGATGGCGAAGTCACGCAGCCGCCCGGACGCGGAGTCGAAGGCGACCAGCTGACCGCCCTTGATGGTGATGGGCGACACCACCCGCTGGGTGGCCACGCCCGCCGCATCCAGATAACCGATCACCAGGGTGTCTTGTTCCTTGGCCGCGCGCTGCAGCTGGGTCATGGTGACGGCGGGATCGACGCGGATATTGCCGAACGGTGCGGCGGTCACCTTGCGCAGCACCGCGACCACCGCGTTGAGGCTTTCGCTGTTCGGGCGCCGGACCGGGCGGTACGGCCGGCGCTGCTGGGGTGCGGCCACCCGGGCGCCGCGCGGACGCACGTCGACGATGGAGCCGGAGGAATCCTCGGCCGCGGGAGCGAAGCCCGCGGCACGCAACGCGACGAGCACCTCGCCGATGGGCGCCGGCGATACCGCGACCGTCGGCGCCAGCGCCCGCAACTGCACCTGGTCGGTCGCCGGCGCGGCCACGGCCTGCGCCAGCAGCGCGGGGTCCTCGCAGCGCACGAACGACGCGGCCATGCCGATCCGCAGCTGGCCATGTCGGCGTGCGACATCGTCGATGAGATAGGTAAGCCCTTGGGGCACCGGGGTTTTGGAATGGTTGGCGAACAGGGAATGCATCCAGTCGCGGGTCTTGCCGACATCGAGGGCATGCCGGATCGACTGCTCGCTGACGCGGTACACCATCGCGGTGCCGGCCGATTCGACGGTGGCAACGACGGCGAGTTGCTCGGCCAGGTCGCGTTCCAACGGCCCGGGCACGACCACGGTCAGGTCCGCCTGCACCAGGAAGTGGTCGACCGGCTTGGGCAGGGCCCGGTTCATCGCCTCGATCGCGACCTGCGGATCCCCGTCGTCGTCCAGCAGCGCCCGACCGGGCGTGCTGATCGCCCCGCGGCCCACCAGGCCCAGGGCGTTGCTCTCGGCGAGCAGGTCCGCGACGGGTCCGGGCTGCAACCGCTTCGCCCAGCGCGGACGCCGCCAGATCAGCGCCGCGGAGGCTGCCGCCGGGCTGACGCCGGCGCCGGGGGACAGCTCGGACAGCATGCCGAGCAACAGCCGGCGATCCAGCGGTGCGGCGGTGGAGTACAGCCCGTCGGTGAGGGCGCCGTAGGGCTTGGCGTCGGGTCCGCGGGTGCCGATCAGCGCCGGCCGACCAGGAAGGTCGAGCCAACTGCTCGCCAACAGCTGCCAGCGCTCGGCCGCCGACATCGCGGCGTACCGGTCGGTGGCGATGGTCGGCGCCCAGTACGGCGCCTCGCCGGTGACCGGCTCGGGGTCGGGCATGCCGCTGGCGATCAATCCGGCCGCGGCCGCGACTTCGAGGATCAATCCCAGCCGCGGCTCCTCGATGCCGGTCACCTTGCTCAGCCGCTTGACGTCGCGAATGCCCAGCCCGCCGCTGCGCAGCTCGGAAACCGGTGCGGTGGAGAGAGTTTCAAGTAGGACGTCGACCTCGTGCAGCAAGTCGATGACGGCCCCGGCGGCCACCGCGTCGGCGTCGTCGGCCGTGGTCGTCGACACCACCGGGTCGGGCGCGGTCAGCTGCATGGGGCCGGGCTGCTCGCCGCGCAGCACCTGCCCGACGTGGCGGGGCAGGATCACCGTCTCGGCGTCGATGCGCCGCAGCAGCCCCATGGCCAGCAGCTGGGGCACCGGCCGGTCGGCGGGCGCGCCGGGCGCGGCGTCGCGGGTGCGGCCCATCGGGGAGCCCTCGAGAAGTTTCTCCAACACGTCGAGCTGCGCCTGGTTGAGGTCGTCGATCAGGCCGGCGATCTCGTCGGCGCCGCGCGAGGTGTCCTCGAGGATGACCTGGCCCGGGTGCCAGGGCATTCCCGTCGCGGCGTCGGCGGCCACCCGCAGCGCGGCGTCGCCCCAGACCAGGGCGCGTCGCCGGAGGTCGTCCACGGCGTCGAGGACGTCGGTTTCGGGGGCGCGGTCATCGATCAGCGCCAGCAGCTTCGCGGTCGGCACCGGCTCCGCGTCGGCCTGCAGCACCAGCAGCGCGTCGAGAACGGCCAGGCGCAGGAAGTCGAGGTCGTCGGTGCCGGCCTTGATCGACTGGCGGGCCTGGGCGCGCGCGGCCAGTGCGGCGATGCTGCCGGGTGGGGGCTGGGCGAGGTCCGGCCGCAATTCCAACAGTCGGATCAGCCGCTCATCGGATAACTCGGCCAGCCAAGACCCCAGCGGTATATCCGGGGTGTTGTCGGTCATTGCTGACCAGCGTAAAGCAGGCTGCGGGTACCGAGCAGAGCTCGATGAGTGATCGCCTCGCCGGGGCGGCGGGCATCGGCGGCGCGCGCCGCGCGTCGCCGAACCCCGGTCTTGCGCCGCATGCCGTCGGGCCACCTGTAAGAATGGACCTCGTGGCTGACACTGCTGAGGGCAAAGCCCGCAAGACCAAGTATGTCGACAACGGCTGGCCGACGACGGACCCCGACGACCATGCGGTCAGTGAACTCGTGACCGATCGCACGGGTGCGCTGTCCCCCTTCGGCGAGCTGGCGTTCCCGCTGCCCTCCACCGATCTGCCCTACTTGCACCCGGTCACCGTCGTCAATCGGTAGGCCGCCAGATGGCTAGGGCCTCTGCGGCCTCCGAAGCCTCGTCGAGCCGGGCTTCGGCAGACTCCGGCTCGGGCGCCCTGTCACACCTGGACGATCACGGGGCGGCCCACATGGTCGACGTCAGCGAGAAGGTAGCCACCAAGCGCACCGCGGTCGCCGCCGGCGTCCTGCGCACGTCGGCGCACGTGGTGGGGCTGATCTCGACCGGCGGCCTGCCCAAGGGCGATGCGCTGGCCACCGCGCGGATAGCCGGCATTCAGGCCGCGAAGCACACCAGCGACCTCATCCCGCTTTGTCATCAACTTGCACTCACGGGGGTCGACATCGACTTCACCGTGGGCGAGTCTGAGATCGAGATCATCGCAACCGTGCGAAGCACCGACCGCACGGGGGTGGAGATGGAAGCGCTGACGGCCGTCAGCGTCGCGGGCCTGACGCTCTACGACATGATCAAGGCGGTAGACCCGGCCGCACGAATCGACGACATTCGAGTGCTGCGCAAGGAAGGCGGCAAAACCGGAAGGTGGGCGCGCCCATGAGTTCCCGTTCAGCCCGCATCATCATCGCCTCGACCCGCGCGTCGTCGGGTGTGTACGACGACCGCTGCGGTCCGATCATCGCCGAATGGCTGGCGGAGCGGGGCTTTTCAGACGTGCAGCCGGAGGTGGTCGCAGACGGGCCGCCGGTCGGCGACGCGCTGCGCACCGCGATCGACGCCGAGGTCGACGTCATCATCACCTCCGGTGGCACCGGCATCTCGCCCAGCGACAGCACACCGGACCAGACCGTGGCCGTCGTCGACTACATGGTTCCGGGGCTTGCGGAAGCGATCCGCCAGTCGGGCCTGCCCAAGGTGCCGACGTCGGTGCTGTCGCGCGGGGTGTGCGGTGTGGCCGGCCAGACCCTGATCGTCAACCTGCCAGGGTCGCCCGGAGGGGTGCGCGACGGGCTCGGCGTGCTCGCCGGTGTGCTCGACCACGCGCTCGACCAGCTCGCCGGTAAAGACCACCAGCGATGACGCTCGTTGTGCGCGCCGCGATGACCGAGCACCCGATTTCACTGGCCGAGCACGAAGAGTTGGTGGGCCACCAGTCGGCCGGGGCCATCGTCGGGTTCGTCGGCATGATCCGCGACCACGACGGCGGACGGCGGGTGGTGCGACTGGAGTATTCGGCGCACCCGTCGGCCGAGCAGGTCATCGCCGAAGTGGTGGCCGATGTGGCCGAGCAATCCAGCGGCGTGCGTGCCGTCGCCGCCAGTCACCGGGTCGGCGCGCTGCGCATCGGAGATGCGGCGCTTGTGGCGGCCGTCGCCGCCGATCACCGGCAGGCGGCGTTCGCCACGTGTGCGCACCTGGTGGACACCATCAAGGCGCGGCTACCGGTGTGGAAGCACCAATTCTTCGCCGACGGCACCGAGGAGTGGGTGGGCTCGGCCTGACGCCGTAGTCACGTCGGCCTTACGTCCGCTGCCGGATTGGTGCGCCGTGCCCGACACGCCCCGAACAGGAGGGTTTTCGGGGCGTGCGGGGAGTGCGGCGGGTCAGGCGTTAGGCGACGGCTGAGCGAGAGCGTCCAGCGCGTCGTTGCCCTGAACGTCCTGGGCCCGGATGGCGTCCCAGAGTTGCTGGGTGTAGCCGGCCTCGGAAACATGCTGCGGCATGCCGGCCGGTACGAAACCGTGGAAGTCCGTGTCCACCACGGGCGGTGCGTCCGCTGGGGGTGCGGGCGGCATCGCGTCGGCCGGAGGCGGGACATCGGCCGGCGGTGCCGGCGGCAGGTCCGCCGGGGGCGCGGGCGGCAGGTCCACGGCGGGCGCGGGCGGCAGATCCGCCGGGGGCGCGGGCGGCAGGTCCACGGCGGGCGCGGGCGGCAGATCCGCCGGGGGTGGCGGAGGAGCGTCCGGCGGTGCCGGCCGGCCGAACGAGGCCAGTTGCACGGGGGCGGGGGGCGGGGGGGGGGGCGGGGGGGGGGGGGGGGGCGCGTCCGCGGGCGGGGCCAGCGGCGCCGGGGCGCCGTTGATGCCGGGGGCGTCCAGGCCGGCCGGCAAGGGCACGTCGCGCTGGCTGGGACCCGACAGCGGGCCACCGCAGACGGGCCAGGCGCCACGGCCCTGGCTGGCGAGCACCCGTTCGGCGACGGCGATCTGCTGTTCTTTGGTGGCTAGTTCGGCCGACGGCGCGTATTGGCCACCGCCGTGCGAGGCCCAGGTGCTCGAGCTGAACTGCACGCCGCCGTGGTAACCGTTGCCGGTGTTGATGGCCCAGTTACCACCGGATTCGCAACGGGCTACCTGATCCCATTCGCCGTCGGTGGCCGCGGCCGCCTGGCCGGCAAGGGCGATGCTGCCGCCTCCAAGAACCGCACCGGTGAAGGCGATCTTGGCGACGCTGATGTTTGAACTGCTGGGCTTACGGTGACGTCCACTCATACGCGCCGGTCTATTCCTCTCTCGTCACGCGCCTGCGAGGTCAGCTGTCGGGTTCGGGTTGGAGAGGCCACCCGGCCGGCGTGGTCGTCATGCGAGACGACGCCGGCTTCACCCCTAGGGGCCGCGAGCGGCCCCAATCGATCACGGTGGACCGGTGGGTCCCCCGTCTCCATCCATGTAGTTCGGTGGCCCCCGCCTATTGGATGGAGCTCGGCGCGATAGGGAGGGGAGGTCCGCCAATCGGGATGGCTGGCGAGCCTTCGGAGACGGTAACGGTTTCTGTTGGTCCCGTCACGTCTTGCGAAACCCGGCGTTTCCCTCTCGGCCATCCGCGAAAACCGCAGGAACACTTAGTGTTTGCGCAGGTCAATATGGGCGATATCGGAGCGTGACCGCGCCGTTATGAATCCGTTACGTGAGATAACTCACAGTTTCAGCCGCCAGAAAAGGGCGGCAGAACATCAATCGTGTCACCGGTTTGCAACGCCGCGGTCTCGTCACGGACGGCGATCCCGTCGCGCAGGTACGAGCACCGGGTCAACACGGTGGCCAGGCGAGACCCTCGAACGGCGAGCCGCTCGACCAGCTCGCCGACCGTGGTGCCGGGGCGCAGCACCACCGTCTCCGACTCGACACCCGCCGCCGCGCGGGCGGCCGCGAAGTAGCGCACCGTCACCTGGACACCGTTGGCTTGGACAGGGGTCTGTCCCGTGGGACTAGCCACCGATCGCGCTCATCGGGCGATCGGGCTGGATGAAGTTCGGGTCGTTGATGCCGTGACCGGCGGGCTTGCCCCACATGGCAGTTCGCCACGCCGCCTCGATCGCGTCGTCGGGCGCGCCGCTGCGCAGCAGGCCGCGCAGGTCGGTCTCCTGTTCGGCGAATAGGCAGCTGCGGATCTGGCCGTCGGCCGTCAGCCGGGTGCGGTCACACGTCGAGCAGAAGGCGTGCGAGACCGACGCGATGACGCCGAACTTTCCGCTCGGTGTGCCTGGGCCGGTGTCGACCAGCCAGAGCTCAGCCGGCGCCGATCCACGCGGCGCCGGGTCCGGCCGCAGCCGAAAGTGTGGGCGTAGCGCGGCCAGCACGTCGTCGGCGCTCAACGCGGCGTCGCGGCGCCATTGGTGCCCGGCATCCAGCGGCATCTGCTCGATGACGCGCAATTGATAGCCGAGGTTGAGGCAGAACCGCAGCAGCTCCACCACGTCCTCGCATCCGGTGGCGGGGTCGAGCACCGCGTTCACCTTCACCGGCGTCAGGCCGGCTTCCTTGGCGGCGGCCAAGCCCGCCAGCACATCGTCGAGCCGGTCGCGACGGGTGATGGTCGCGAAATGCTGCCGGTCCACGCTGTCCAGCGAGATGTTGACCCGGTCCAGGCCCGCCCGGACCAGCCCGGCGGCCCGCCGAGCCAGCCCGATGCCGTTGGTGGTCAGCGAGATCTCGGGTCGCGGCTGCAGACCGGCGGCCGAGGCGACCACCTCTTCGAGGTGGCGCGCCAGCAAGGGCTCGCCGCCGGTGAACCGCACGCTGGTCACCCCGAGCCGGGTGACCGCGATGCGCATCAGCCTGGCCAGCTCGTCGGCGCTGAGTAGTTGCTCTCCCGGCAGCCAGTTCAGGCCCTCCGCCGGCATGCAATAACTGCATCGCAGGTTGCAGCGGTCGGTCAGCGACACCCGCAGATCGGTGGCGACTCGCCCATGGGTATCCACCAGCGGGCCGGTGGTCGGTGCGTCCGCGGGTACGGCCGGGCCGCCGTCGCGGCTCGGGACCGTCGGGACGCCCAGTGTCGTCAGGGTCATGCGGCCACCGCCGGCACGTCGTGAGTCGGCGAGCTGACGGGAACGATCTCCTTGCCCAGCGGCATCAACGACACCGGAATCAGTTTGAGGTTGGCCAGCGCCAGCGGAATGCCGACGATCGTGAGCGCCATCGCCGCCGCGCTGACAAGATGACCGATCGCCAGCCACACACCGAACAGCACTACCCAGATAACGTTTCCGATCAGGGCGCCCGACCCCGCGGTCGGCTTGTCCACGATGGTGCGGCCGAACGGCCACAGCGCATAGGAGGCGATGCGCAGCGAGGCGAATCCGAACGGAATGGTGATGATCAGCAAGAAGCTGATGAGCGCCGCAGCCAAGTATCCGACGGCCATCCAGAGGCCGCCGAAGACTAACCAGATGACGTTCAGGATCAGGCGCATATCTCCTCCGCGGGTACCACCAAGCGTACCGAGTACCCGATAACGGGGGTGCTGGTTACCCGGGCATCCGAGTAGGATCAGACTCCTAATACGGCGTCCTGCGCAGGCGGGACGCTTATTGTGTTGCCTATTTCTACTGATTCGTTAGACAAGCAGGTGAGACCAGTGCCGACGGGCAAGGTTAAGTGGTACGACGCTGACAAGGGCTTCGGCTTCCTGTCGCAAGAGGACGGCGAAGACGTGTACGTCCGGTCGTCGGCGTTGCCCGCCGGGGTCGAGGGCCTCAAGGCGGGCCAGCGTGTGGAGTTCGGCATCGCCTCCGGGCGGCGCGGGCCGCAAGCGTTGAGCCTCAAGCTGATTGAGCCGCCGCCCAGCCTGACCAAGGCGCGTCGCGAGGCGCCCGCCGAGCACAAGCACAACCCCGACGAGCTGCACGGCATGGTCGAGGACATGATCACCCTGCTGGAAAGCACCGTGCAGCCCGAGTTGCGCAAAGGCCGCTACCCGGACCGCAAGACCGCCCGCCGGGTTTCCGAGGTGGTCAAGGCCGTGGCCCGGGAGCTCGACGCCTGACCCTGACGCCGCCCTCCCGCGCTGATGCGTGGCCTGCGAGGACGGACCTCGACACGTGTGCAGCTGCCGGCTTGGCGAGCGCCGCGCGGGGGTACTCGACCTGACGTCAGTCGTTGAGCGAGGAGGCTGCGATGGCTCAGCAAGCGCAAGTCACCGAGGAGCAGGCACGGGCTCTTGCCGAAGAGTCACGCGAAACCGGCTGGGATAAGCCTTCTTTCGCCCAGGAGCTGTTTCTGGGTCGATTTCCCCTGGAGCTGATACACCCATTTCCCAAACCCTCTGACAGTGCCGAGGCGCGCACCCGGGCATTCTTGGATGAGTTACGACAATTTCTCCAGACCGTCGAAGGCAGCGTCATCGAGCGCGATGCGCAAATTCCCGACGAGTTTGTGAAGGGTCTGGCTGACCTCGGGTGCTTCGGCATGAAGATACCGTCGGAGTACGGCGGCCTGAACATGTCGCAAGTCGCCTACAACCGTGCCCTGATGATGGTGACGAGCGTTCACCCCAGCCTCGGCGCATTGCTGTCCGCCCATCAGTCCATCGGGGTGCCCGAGCCGCTCAAACTTGCGGGCACCGAAGAACAGAAGCGGAAGTTCCTGCCGCGGTGCGCGGCCGGCGCCATTTCGGCGTTTCTGCTCACTGAACCCGACGTTGGGTCCGACCCGGCGCGGTTGGCCTCCACGGCAACTCCGACCGACGACGGCGAGGCGTACGAACTCGATGGCGTGAAATTGTGGACCACCAACGGCGTGGTCGCCGAGCTGCTGGTGGTCATGGCCCGGGTTCCCAAGAGCGACGGGCATCGCGGCGGCATCAGCGCTTTCGTTGTCGAGGCCGATTCGCCCGGCATCACCGTGGAGCGGCGCAACAAGTTCATGGGGTTGCGCGGCATCGAGAATGGTGTGACGCGGCTGCACCGCGTGCGCGTTCCGAGCAATAACCTGATCGGCCGAGAAGGCGACGGTCTGAAGATCGCGTTGACCACGCTCAACGCGGGGCGGCTGTCGATTCCGGCGAGCGCGACGGGATCGTCGAAGTGGGCGCTCAAGATCGCGCGCGAGTGGTCCGGTGAGCGGGTGCAGTGGGGTAAGCCGCTTGCCCAACACGAGGCGGTGGCGCGCAAGCTCTCGTTCATCACCGCAACCAATTACGCCCTTGACGCAGTACTCGAACTGTCCGCGCAGATGGCCGACGAGGGACGCAACGACATCCGAATCGAGGCGGCGTTGGCGAAGTTGTGGTCCAGCGAGATGGCATGCCTGATCGCCGATGAGGTCATGCAGATCCGCGGTGGCCGAGGTTATGAGACCGCAGAGTCGCTGGCCGCCCGCGGCGAAAGAGCGGCACCGGTCGAGCAGACGCTGCGTGACCTACGGATCAACCGCATCTTCGAAGGCTCCAGCGAGATCATGAGGCTGCTCATAGCCCGCGAGGCGGTCGACGCTCACCTTGCTGCTGCCGGCGACCTCGCCAAGGCTGACGCCGGTCTGCGGCAGAAGGCCGCCGCAGCGGTCAGTGCGAGCGGATTCTACGCAAAGTGGTTGCCGCAGTTGGTTTTCGGTGAAGGTCAGCGACCGCGGGCCTATCGAGAGTTCGGTGCACTGGCGTCACACCTGCGGTTCATCGAACGCTCCAGCCGCAAGCTGGCCCGCAACACCTTCTATGGGATGGCGCGCTGGCAGGCCAAGCTGGAGCAGCGCCAGGGATTCCTCGGGCGCATCGTCGATATTGGCGCAGAACTGTTCGCGATGTCCGCGGCGTGCGTGCGGGCAGAGGCTCAGCGCACCGCGGATCCGGTGGTTGGCCGGCAGGCCTACGAGCTGGCTGGCGTGTTCTGCGAGCAGGCGACCCTGCGAGTCGAGACGTTGTTCCGCGGGTTGTGGGACAACACCGACGTCAGCGACGTTCAACTCACCCGCAATCTCCTGGAGGACCGTTATATCTGGCTCGAGGACGGGATCCTCGATCAGTCCGAGGGCACCGGACCGTGGATCGCGCACTGGGAAGAGGGCCCTTCCACCGAGAACAACCTGGCCCGGCGGTTCTTGTCCGGCGATCGTTCGGTAACCAGCCCGAGCTGAGAGACGATGGGAGACATGGCTTCCTATATTGCGCAGGCAGGCGAATTCACCCGCGACACCAACTACATCGCCACCCGCATCACTGCCGATGGGCGCGACGGCTATCCGGTCGAGCCCGGGCGGTATCGGCTGATCGTCGCCCGCGCGTGTCCGTGGGCAAACCGCGCGATCATCGTGCGCCGCTTGCTGGGCCTGGAAAGCGTTCTCTCCATTGGCTTTTGTGGCCCCACGCACGACGAGCGCAGTTGGACGTTCGATCTGGATCCGGGCGGTGTCGATCCGGTGCTGAAGATCCCGCGACTGCAAGACGCGTACTTCAAGCGATTCCCCGACTATCCCAAGGGCATCACGGTGCCCGCGATCGTCGACGTCGGAACCGGTGCGGTGGTCACCAACGACTTCGCGCAGATGACCCTGGATCTGTCAACGGAATGGTCGGCCTACCACCGCGACGGAGCGCCCGAGCTGTATCCCGAGCAGCTGCGCGCGGAGATCGACGAGGTGAGCAAGCGGGTCTACACCGAGATCAACAACGGCGTGTACCGGTGCGGGTTCGCCGGCTCGCAGCAGGCCTACGAGGCGGCCTATGACCGGTTGTTCACCGCCCTGGATTGGGTGAGCGAGCGGCTGACCAATCAGCGATTCCTGGTGGGCGACACCATCACCGAGGCAGACGTGCGGCTGTTCACCACCCTGGCCCGCTTCGACCCCGTGTATCACGGGCATTTCAAATGCAATCGCAGCAAACTGAGCGAGATGCCGGTGCTGTGGGCCTACGCGCGCGACCTGTTCCAGACCCCGGGTTTCGGTGACACCGTCGACTTCGTCCAGATCAAGCAGCACTACTACATCGTGCACGCCGACATCAATCCCACCCGGATCGTGCCCAAGGGTCCGGACCTGACCGGCTGGCTAGCCCCGCACGGGCGAGAGAGCTTGGGCGGCAAGCCCTTCGGGACGGGCACACCTCCCGGGCCGCCGGTAGAAGGTGAACGCGTGCCCGCCGGCCACGGGGCCTGAGCGACGCGGTCGATCCTCAGAAGGTCAGCCGCACCGACCATTCCGCGTGCGGAACGTCGCGCAGCTCGCCCGCGGGATCCACCGCAAGCGTCAGCAACTGCACGACAATCCCGGCCAGACGCCCGCGATGCGGGTCGACCGAGGGGATGGTCACGGCGAACCGGGTGCCCGGCCGGAAGATAGTGCTGGTGGTGTTGGTGGGGTCGTCGTAAACCTGCAGCAGCCGCCAGGGTGCCCGGTAGATGGCATCGGGCACCGAGAGCTGAATCGGGTAGCGCTCGCTGACCCGCAGCTCGCCCTGGTTCTGCGGCGACTCGCAGTCTTCGAGGTTGAGCACGTTGCAGTACAGGTACGGCCCCACCCGGGTCAGGTGGCCGTGCGAATACGCGCTGATCTCGGGGTGCCGCGGTTCGGAGCGGCCCACCAACAGCCAGGTTGCGACGCCGGCGCCGACGCAGAGCACAGCCACCAGGCAGGCGAGCAGCACGGCCACACCCCGCTTGCTTCCGGATTTCACTCGGCAACCACCGCCGGAGCGCCGACACCGCGGCGCTTGCCCTCCTGCTCGACCATGATCGGCCTATTCCCTCCCAGGCCGGGAATCAGCGAGTTGCCGCGGAAGCTGACCAGGGTCTGCGCCAGGCCCAGGATGAGCAGCGCAGTCACCGCGGTAAAACCGACCCACAACTCGGTGTACACCAACACCCCCAGCGCGCCGCCGAGGACCCAGGCCAACTGCAGCGTCGACTCGGAGCGCCCGAAGCCCGATGCGCGGGATTCCTCCGGCAGGTCGTTCTGCAGCGACGCGTCCAGGGACGCCTTCGCGATGGCGCTGGATCCCGACGTGACCAGGGTGGCGATCACTGCCAGCATCAGGTTGCCGGCCACCGAGGCGGCCAGCGCGACCGCGCTCACCGCCACCGTGCAGCGCACCACCAGCGCGGCGGGCCGGCCCAGCTTCAGGCGCGCACTGGTGAAGTTGCCCACGAAATTGCCGATCCCGGCCGCGGCGCCGATCATCCCGAGCATGGCGATCTGGGCCCAGCCGTTGGCCTGGTGGGCCTTGGCCACGAACGCGGGATACAGGAACAGGAAGCCCACCATGACCTTGATGGTGCAGTTACCCCACAGCGAGGTGATGATGTTGCGGCCCAACGGCTGTCGCAGCGCCCCGCTGACTTCCTTGTGCCAGCTGCGCCGCAGCGGTTCACTGTCCTGGCGATAGCTCAGGGTGGCGGGAACCTCACCGGCGGTCACCTCGACCCAGCGCGGTATCCGCATCGACAGCATGGCGCCGGCGATCGTCATCGCGATCACCACGAACAACGCCCCGGGCAGCTTGAACAGGTGGGCGCAGACGAATTCGACGCCACCCGCGATCGCGCCGCCGACGATGGTGCCGCCCAGCAGACCGAACATCGTCAGCCTGGCGTTGACCCGCACCAGGTCGATGCTCGGCGGCATCACCCGTGGTGTCACCGCGCTGCGCAGCACGCTGAACGACTTCGAGAACACCATCATCGCGAGCGCGCACGGATAGAGCACCCACGACGGGAAACTGCCGCTGGCGCCGTCGTAATTCATCACCAGCAGCACGGCCAGCGCGGTGCGCAGGGCGAACGACGCGGCCAGGGCGACGCGGCGGCCGTGCTGCAGCCGGTCGAGCGCCGGGCCGATCAGCGGCGCGATCACCGCGAACGGCGCGATGGTGATCAACAGATACAGCGCGACCCGGCCCTTGCTCTCACCTGTGGCCGCCGCGAAGAACAAAGTGTTGGCCAGCGCGACGGCCATCGCGGCGTCCACGGCGAAGTTGGCCACCACGGGCCACGTCAGCGCTGTCAGGCCGGACTTGTCGGCGCCGTCGGCCGTCGCGGCGCGCTGCACCATCCAGTACATCCGTGAACCCATCTCGCGGCTGCGAAGCGCCGCGGCGCGGGTGACGGTGATCCGCTCGCCGGACGCCGGACCGCGAGGCGCCTCGGCGCTGTTGCGTTCGGGCTCCGGCCGGTGGCCCAGCGGGGGCAGGTAGCGATTGGCGCTCGGCACCGGCGTCGGGCGGCGGGTGCGCCGATCGGCGGCCCCGCCGGCGGGGTAATTGGCCGCGCCCGGATGCTGGGAGGAAGCGCCATTGCGGGGCCGGCTGGCCGGCTGAGAGGCCACCCGGCCCGGATTGTTTTGCCGCCGTCCAGACACGTCCCGATTCTCCCCTATGCCGCCTTGATGCGTCTGCAGGTAACGGGGCGTGGCTCGTCAACCTAGTATTGGAACCGCAATGCAGAAAGAAGACAGCGCGACCCGACCCATCGAGGAGCCCACCGTGGAGTACGCCGTGGCGACCGTGGCCGACTGGCCCGAGGGGTTGGCGACCGTGCTCACGGGCGCGGCAGACCAGGCCAGGGCCGCGGTCGTGGAGTTCAGCGGGCCAGAGATGGTCGGCGACTATCTGGGCGTCGGCTACGAAGACCCGAACACCGCCACCCACCGGTTCCTGGCGCATCTGCCCGGCTACCAGGGTTGGCAGTGGGCGGTCGTCGTGGCCGCGTATCCCGGCGCCGATCACGCCACCATCAGCGAAGTGGTGCTGGTGCCCGGGCCGACGGCGTTGCTGGCCCCGCACTGGGTGCCCTGGGAGCAGCGGGTGCGGCCCGGGGACCTGAGCCCCGGCGACCTGTTGGCGCCCGCCGCCGACGATCCCCGGCTGGTTCCCGGCTACACCGCGAGCGGTGACCCCCAGGTCGACGAGACCGCCGCGGAAATCGGGCTGGGCCGGCGTTGGGTGATGAGCGCCGAGGGCCGCGCGGAGGCGGCCGAGCGCTGGCGCACCGGCGATTACGGCCCCGAATCGCCGATGGCGCGATCGACCAAGCGGGTGTGCCGCGACTGCGGCTTCTTCCTGCCGCTGTCCGGATCCCTAGGTGCGCTGTTCGGCGTGTGCGGCAACGAACTGTCGGCCGACGGGCACATCGTCGACAAGCTGTACGGCTGCGGTGCTCACTCGGACACCCCGGCCCCGGCGGGCACCGGGTCGCCGGCCTACCAGCCCTACGACGACGGTCTGCTGGACGTCACCCAGGCACCGGTCGAGCCGTCCGCGCCGCCCGCGGAGTCGCCGGAGGCGTCCGAAGCGCAGCCGCAGGGCGAGTCAGCGGAGCAGCAGCCCGAGGCCGCGGAGCAGCAGCCCGAGGAGACGCTGGACGCCGAGCCCGTGTCCGAGGCCCCGGAGTCCGGGCCGCAGGCGCAGACCGAAACGCCGGACTAGCCGGTTTCGGCGGCGGCCTTGATGCGCGCCAGCGAGGTGTTCATCCCGTCGAGCAATTCGCGTTCGAAGTTGGTGGTCCCGCCCAAGAGCGCATTCACCGACAGGTTCGAAAATGCGGTGACGCCGTTTTCGGCGTGACGACTCTCGATCAGCCGCGTGCCCTCGCCGCTGGGCTCGAGCTCATAGGTCCAGATGGTGTTGTTGGTGTCCACCCGGAACGCGAGCTTGCGGTCGGGGACGATCTCGACGACCGTGCACGTGGTCGGCCAGAACAACCGCTTGCGGCGGTTGAGGTTGAGGGTCCTGGTGCCCTGACGGACCGGGCCGAAGGGCTTCATCCACCGGCACTGCGGGCTCCACTGCGGCATTCGCCGCAGATCGGAAATCAATCCCCACACGGTGGCCACCGGTGCGTCGATGTCGACGTGTGTTTGCAACAGCGGGGCTACCATCTCTCCTCCAGGTGTGCGAATTACTTGTGGTCGAGATAGTTTTCGAGCCCGGCCTGGGCGCCGCGCGCACCGCGACGGGCCGCGGCCAGCTGCAGCAGGAAGATGCTCGTGCCGAGCACCCCCACGCCCAACCCGGCAAGGGCCACCGGACGCCAACTCTGCAGGGCGGGCACCAGGAAAGCGGCGGCCACCGCGGCCAGCCAGCCCAGCGCGCCGAGCGCGATGAAGGGCCACACGTGCAGCAGCGAGGCGGGCAGCGGCGGCGCGGTGCGGTTATCACCGGGTTCGGCAGACATCGCGATTAACATAGCCCGCCGCCGGTGTTCGCGGGCGGCGCACCCACTTGCCGAAACGGATGATCGGAAACCGCTGAGCAAGGCGGGATGGGCGGGCGGGTAAGCGTTTCGAGCAAAATTCCGAAGCTTAGCGAAAAGGTTCCACACCGGTCGTTCGCCGGTTCGTGTCCCGGTTTCTCAGGCTTCCGTGTAACCTCGCGCCATGCCTGACAGCGATGCGCGGCTGGCCAGCGACCTGTCACTGGCTGTTATGCGGCTGGCCCGCCAACTGCGGTTTCGCAACCCGTCGTCGCCCGTGTCGCTGTCCCAGCTGTCAGCGCTGGCGATGCTGACCAACGAAGGCCCGATGACGCCGGGCGCCCTGGCGATCCGCGAACGGGTCCGGCCGCCGTCGATGACCCGGGTGATCGCGTCGCTGGCCGAGATGGGCCTGGTGGACCGGGCGCCGCACCCGGTCGACGGCCGGCAGGTGCTCGTCTCGGTCTCCGAGGCCGGGGCCGAGCTGGTCAAGGCGAACCGTCGTGCCCGCCAGGAGTGGCTGGCCAAGCGGCTGGCGACGCTGGACAGCGAACAACGCGACACGCTCCGCAATGCGGCCGATCTGATGTTGGCCCTGGTCGACGAAGGCCCGTGAGTTACCGGACCGAAGCCCTGAATGTTCACCGACGTTGACGACCCCGACGATGCGAGGCTCGACGATTTCCGCGACCTGAACAGCGTCGACCGTCGTCCCGATCTCCCGTCGGGCAAGGGGCTGGTGATCGCCGAGGGTGTGCTGGTGGTCCAGCGCATGCTGGCGTCGCGCTTCCGTCCGCATGCCCTGTTGGGCACCGACCGCCGGCTCGCCGAACTCGAGGATGATCTGGCCGGCAGCGCCGTGCCGTTCTATCGAGCCTCCGCCGACGTCATGGCCCAGGTGGTGGGCTTCCACCTCAACCGCGGCGTGCTGGCGGCCGCCCGGCGGGTGCCCGAACTCAGCGTCCCCGACGTGATCGCCGGGACCCGAACCGTCGCGGTGCTCGAAGGGGTCAACGACCACGAGAACCTGGGCTCGATCTTCCGCAACGCGGCGGGCCTCGGCGTCGACGCGGTGGTGTTCGGCAGCGGCTGCGCCGACCCGCTGTACCGCCGCGCGGTCCGAGTGTCGATGGGCCACGCGCTGCTGGTGCCGTATGCGCGCGCAGCCTGCTGGCCCGCCGAGCTTGAGACGTTGCGGGAGAACGGTTTTCGACTTATGGCGATGACCCCGCAAGGCACTGCGTGCGCCTTGCCGGAGGCGATGACGACCGCGCGCGACGACCGCGTTGCGGTGCTGGTGGGCGCCGAGGGGCCGGGGCTGACGCCGGCCACCCTGCGGTTGAGCGATGTGCGGGTGCGCATCCCGATGTCTCGGGGCACCGACTCGCTCAACGTCGCGACGGCGGCGGCGCTGGCGTTCTACGAGCGGGCCCGCTCGACGACGAGAGGCGGCGATGGACAGTCAGACTAGGCTCCGGCTGATGAGAGACGAATCCGTCCCCTGGGCAACGGGTTTGACGGTGACCGCTTTCGTTGCGGTGGTCACCGGGGCCGCGATCGTGGTGCTCAGCCTGGGCCTGGTTCGGGTGCACGCGCTGCTGGCCGTCGGGCTCAACGTCGTGGCCGCCGGGGGACTGGCACCGACCTTGTGGGGGTGGCGACGTACCCCGGTGCTGCGCTGGTTCGTGCTGGGCGCGGCGGTGGGCGTCGCGGGGGCGTGGATTGTGCTGCTGGCCCTGACGGCCGCGGGTCGGGCTTAGTGGTGATCGCGAGCGCGGCGTGGCCGGGCGAAGCGGGTCGTCACCGTCGGGCTTAGTGGTGATCGCGAGCGCGGCGTGGCCGGGCGAAGCGGGTCGCCACCATCGGCCTTAGCGCTGCCCGCCCGAGCGCACGCCGAGCAACACGTCTTCCCACGCCGGGATGACCGGCTTGCCGCGGCGGGTGTGCACGGGCTTTTCGTCGGGCTCCACGACCGCCTCGGGTTCCGCGACGGGCGGCTTCGCGGGCTCGTCGAAGTCGACGTGGGCGACCCGGGCCACCGGGCGCAGCGGACGTTCGAAGGTGGGGTCGATCAGCGCGCTGGCCGCGTCGTCGATGGCGGTCACCGTTCCGCCGTGGGCGCCCGGGCAGAAGCAGAAATGCGCGAGGTTGTCGGAGCGGCCGACCTTCCATGCGAGCTGCACCGTCCAGCGGTTGTCTTCGTTGCGCCAGGCGTCCCAGCTGAGCTTGTCGTGGCTGAGGCCCCGGGTCACCAACGCGGCGCTGACCGTCTCCAGCAGGGTCAGCACGGCGGGGCCGTCGGCCAGCATCGGGTGGGCGGCGGTTGCCAGTTCGGCGGCTCGGTATCGTTCCAAGAGCACCGGGTGGGCAAAGCGGCGGACACGCGAGATCTCGGAGCCCGACGCCGCGGCGACCTGCTCGACGGACGCGCCCGCCCGGATTTTTGCCTGAATTTCTTTGGGGCTCAGCATGTTGGTGACTTCAATCTCGAGCTGCGGTTGCTCAGAGGACAGGGCTGCGTCGCGCAGCAGGGCTCGCAGCCGGTCGTCGGCCGCTAGCTTGAACTGCTCCGCGGCATCGTCACCCTCGCAGATGACATATTTGCTGTCGGCATCCAGCCCAACCACTTTGAGTTCCCGCATGGTTATCTCCTCGCAGGCTCCGTGCAGGTCAGCGACGGACCCGTCACGTGCGCACTTTAGTCCAGCAACCGCCCATCACCTGTGCTGACACGCTGTGCGATTGCGCGCTGATTGCCGGTTGGTTACAGCCGCTCGACGACCCAGTCAATGCATTGGGTGAGTGCGCTGACGTCGTCGGGGTCCACCGCCGGGAACATCCCCACCCGCAGCTGGTTGCGGCCGAGTTTGCGGTACGGCTCGGTGTCGACGACGCCGTTCGCCCGCAAGATCTTCGCCACGGCCGCGGCGTCGACTTCGTCGGCGAAGTCGACGGTGCCCACCACCTGCGAGCGCAGCTTCGGGTCGGTGACGAAGGGCGTGGTGTAGGCCCGCTCCTCAGCCCAGGAGTACAGCCGGCCCGACGAGTCCGCCGTGCGCTTGACGGCCCAGTCCAGCCCGCCGTTGCCCAGGATCCAGTCGACCTGCTCGGCCATCAGCGCCAGGGTGCCGACCGCCGGGGTGTTGTACGTCTGGTCCTTCAGGCTGTTCTCCACGGCGATCGGCAGCGACAGGAAGTCGGGCACCCAGCGGCCGGAGGCGGCGACGGACTCGACGCGGGCCAGCGCCGCCGGGCTCATGACGGCCAGCCACAGCCCGCCGTCACTGGCGAAATTCTTCTGCGGGGAGAAGTAGTAGGCGTCGGTCTGCGCGATGTCGACCGGCAGGCCGCCCGCGCCCGAGGTCGCGTCGATGACGATCAGCGCGTCGCCGGAATCGGCGGGCCGGCCGATGGGCACCGCGACGCCGGTGGATGTCTCGTTGTGCGCCCAGGCGATCACATCGACCGAGGGGTCGCTCTGCGGCTCGGGGGCGCTGCCGGCGTCCGCCTTGATGACGACGGGATCGCCGACGAAGGGGTTCTTGGCGACCGCGGAGGCGAACTTGGAGCTGAACTCGCCGAAGGACAGGTGCAGCGACCGCTTGTCGATCAGGCCGAAGGCCGCGGCATCCCAGAACGCGGTCGCGCCGCCGTTGCCCAGAATGACCTCGTAGCCCTCGGGCAGCGAAAACAGGTCGGCGAGCCCGGACCGCAGCCGGCCGACCAGGTTCTTGACCGGCGCCTGCCGGTGCGAGGTGCCGAACAGCGGGGCGGCGGTGGTGCTCAGCGCCTGCAGTTGTTCGGGCCGGACCTTCGACGGGCCACACCCGAAGCGGCCGTCGCGGGGTTTGATGTCAGCGGGGATCTCGAGCTGGTCAGCCATGATCATCAGGGTAGTGAGCCAACCTGACGGGGCGGTGCGGCGGCCCGACCGCAGGCGCCGCCCGCCGGGACAAAATGCCAGCTCGGTGCGGCCAGACGTTTGGCCGGGTGTGAGCTGGGGCATAAAAAATTCATGACCACCGGTCAGGTCACAGTGCCTGGGAGGGGTCTAGTGAATATCCGGTACCTGCGGTACTGTCTGGACATAGCACGTCCAAATGTAAACCTCGTTGGGGAGGCCTGGATATGGCTAGGACGCGATTAGTCCGGCGTTGGCGAAGCAACATGGAAGTGCGCGACGACGCCGAATACGTCAACATGCTTGCCACACTGTCCGAGGGGTCGGTGCGGCGAAACTTCAATCCGTACACCGATATCGATTGGGATTCACCGGAATTCGCTGTCACGGAGAACGATCCGCGGTGGATTCTGCCGGAGACCGACCCGCTGGGCCGGCATCCCTGGTATCTGGCGCAGTCGGACGAGCGCAAGATCAAGATCGGGATGTGGCGCCAGGCCAACGTGGCCAAGGTGGGTCTGCACTTCGAGTCCATCCTGATCCGGGGCCTGATGAACTACACGTTCTGGGTGCCCAACGGCTCGCCGGAGTACCGGTACTGCCTGCACGAGTCGGTCGAAGAGTGCAACCACACGATGATGTTCCAGGAGATGGTCAACCGCATCGGCGTCGATGTACCGGGCATGCCGCGGGTTCTCAAGTGGCTCTCGCCGCTGGTTCCGCTGGTGGCCGGCCCGCTGCCGGTGGCGTTCTTCATCGGCGTGCTCGCCGGCGAGGAGCCCATCGACCACACGCAGAAAAATGTTCTGCGCGAAGGCAAGTCGCTGCACCCCATCATGGAGCGGGTGATGGCGATCCACGTGGCCGAGGAAGCACGCCACATCTCGTTCGCCCACGAGTTCCTGCGCAAGCGGGTCCCGGAATTGACCAAGAGGCAGCGGTTCTGGACCGCGCTGTATCTGCCGCTGACCATGAAGGCGCTATGTCGCGCAATCGTGGTGCCGCCCAAGGCGTTCTGGCGCGAGTTTGACATCCCGCGTGACGTCAAGAAGGAACTGTTCTTCCGGTCGCCGGAATCGCGAAAGTGGTTGAGTGACATGTTCGGTGACGTGCGGATGCTGGCCTACGACACCGGCCTGATGGAGACGCGCTCGGCGCGGTTGATGTGGCGGCTGTGCAAGATCAACGGCAGGCCGTCGCGGTACCGCAGCGAGCCGCAGCGCCAGCACCTGGCCTCGGTCCCGGCCGCGTAACCAACTGCGAGTTCCTGTATGCCGCACGTTATTACCCAGTCGTGCTGTAACGACGGGTCCTGTGTCTTCGCGTGCCCGGTGAATTGCATTCACCCGACACCCGATGAGCCCGGCTTCGCCACCTCGGAGATGCTCTACATCGATCCGGTGGCGTGCGTGGACTGCGGTGCCTGCGTGAGCGCGTGCCCGGTCGGCGCGATCGCGCCCGACACCCGGTTGGACTCCAAGCAGCTGCCTTTCATCGAGATCAACGCGTCCTTCTACCCGGAGCGGCCGAAGGACGAGAAGCTGCCGCCGACGTCGAAGCTGGCGGCGGTGATCCCGGCCGCCGAGGTGCGCGCCCGGCGCAGGCCGCTGACGGTGGCCATCGTCGGATCGGGGCCCGCGGCGATGTATGCCGCCGACGAACTGCTGACCCAGCGGGACGTTCGCGTCAACGTCTTCGAAAAGCTGCCCACGCCTTATGGTTTGGTGCGTGCCGGGGTGGCGCCGGATCACCAGAACACCAAGCGGGTCACCCGGCTGTTCGACAGGGTCGCCGGTGATCGGCGGTTCCGGTTCTATCTCAACGTCGAGGTCGGCAACCAGCTGAGCCACGCGGACCTGCTGGCTCATCACCACGCCGTGCTGTACGCCGTCGGTGCACCCGACGACCGCCGGCTGGACATCGAGGGCATGGGCCTACCGGGAACCGGAACGGCAACCGAATTGGTCGCGTGGATAAACGGGCATCCCGAGTTCGCCGATCTGCCAGTCGATCTCAGCCACGAGCGGGTGGTGATCGTCGGTAACGGCAACGTCGCCCTCGATGTCGCGCGGTTGCTCACCTCGGATCCCGACGACCTGGCCCGCACCGACATCGCCGACCACGCGCTGGCGGCCTTCCGGGGCTCGGCGGTGCGCGAGGTGGTGGTCGCCGCCCGGCGCGGCCCCGCCCAGTCGGCGTTCACGTTGCCCGAGCTGATCGGGCTCACCGGTAGCTCCGAAGTGGTGCTCAGCGCGGCGGACCATCAGCTGGTGGCGGCCGATCTCGCGACCGCGTCGGACGCGCTGACCAAGCGCAAGCTGGAAGTCTTGAGCACGCTCGGCGACGATTCGGTGCCGTCGGACCGCCCCAGGATCAGGCTGGCGTATCGGCTGACCCCGAACCGGGTGCTGGGGGACCAGCGCGCCACCGGCGTGGAGTTCTCCGTCACCGGCACCGACGAGACGCGCCTTCTGGAAACGGGTCTGGTGCTGACGTCGATTGGCTACCGCGGCAAGCCGATTCGCGATCTTCCGTATGACGAATCGTCGGCTGTCGTGCCGAACGACGGCGGCCGCGTCGTCGACCCCGCCTCCGGGCGGCCGGTGCCAGGCGCATTCGTCGCGGGCTGGATCAAGCGGGGCCCCAGCGGCTTCATTGGCACCAACAAGTCCTGCTCGCTGCAGACCGTGCAGGCCCTGGTCGCCGATTTCAACGCCGGCAGACTGACCGAGCCGGTCGCCAAACCCGACGCGCTGGCCCGGCTGGTGCACGACCGTCAGCCCGACGCGATCGACGCGGCGGGGTGGCGCGCCATCGACGCCGCCGAAATCGCACGCGGCAGCGGCGACGGCCGGCCCCGCAACAAGTTCACCGACGTGTCCGCCATGCTCGCGGCCGCGGCGGCCGCGGAGCCGGCGCCGCCGCAACGACGCCGGCTGCTGGATCGGCTGCTCGGCTAGTCCCGATGGTGGCGACCCGCTTCGCCCGGCTGCACCCCGTAGTGGCGACCCGCTGCGCCCGGCTACGCCGCGCTTGCGATCGCCACGGCCGCGCTCGCGATCGCCACTAACCGGCTCCCTGGCCGGACATCGCCGCCGAGATCTCTTCCATGCTGACCTCGCGGACCGGCTGCCCCATCGACCAGTGATGGCCGAACGGGTCGGCGACCATGCCGTAGCGGTCGCCCCAGAACTGGTCGTCCAACGGCGTCACCACGGTGGCACCGGCATCCAGCGCGCGCCGGAAGCTGGCGTCGACGTCGGTGACCGTCAGGTGGATCGTGACGGGGGTGCCGCCCAGCGACGTCGGCGTCATCGACTTGCCGCCACACACCTCCGGGAAGTCGTCGTTGAGCATCACCGTGAAGCCGTTGATGCGCACCGCGGCGTGCACCAGTTTGCCGTCGGGACGGGGCACGCGCCCGATTTCCTGTGCCCCGAAAGCCTTGACATAGAAATCGATTGCCGCGGCGGCATCGTCGACCACCAGGTGCGGGGACAATGCCGGTTCGATGTTGATCGCCATGCTGGTTCTCCTTGCTGTCGGTTTGGCCCGTGAGGGATCAGCAATATTGACCGGGCGTCTCGGCAATTTTCATCGCGCCGGTTCGAAGTAGCTCGTCACACCGGGTTGAAGCTGTTGATCAGCCAGGTTCCGTTGACCTTGGCGAGCCCGACGCTCACCGAGCTGGACGTGGTCGTCGGTCCGGACTGGTCAGCGGAGGTTGTCTTCTGCGAGACGAAGACGAGGATGGTCGCCGCGTAGGTGGCCAGGCTCTGAACCCCGGCGCGCTGAACGGTGGCGGCGGTGGTCACCCGCTTCTGCCGTGCGGCGGGGCCGACGACCTGGCTGGTGAACTGCCGGTAGTAGGTGAGGAAATCGCCGGTCAGCATCGCGCTGGCGGCGTTGAAGTCCTGTTCGAGTGTGTCCGGTGAGTAGCTCAGCACCTTCACCGTTCCCGCGCTCGCGGCGCGGGTTGCCACCTGTCGGTCGGAGAGTTGATCCGCTACGGGCGGTGGTTGTCGGCTTTTCAGATGCATTTCCCAGGCGCCGAGCGCGTCCACGCCCACCGTGGTGAGGGTGAGGACGACCACGACCGCCCACCAGATGATGCGTCCCGCCGAACCTGATCTCATGTCACGAACTCGACCTTGGAGACCTTGTAGGTGTCGCCGACTTTCTCGACGCGCATCGCCAACCGCCAGTTTCGCGGGTCTTGGGCCGCGCCGCTGCTGTTGGTGACTTTTGCCGTCGCGGCGACCAGGACCTGGGCTCTGGTTCCGCTGATCGACTCGAGCGCCGCGGCGTTCGCGATCCCTTGGGTCGACACGTTGGAATCCACGACCGTTTTGGTGAAATCTTCGCGCCTGGTCAGAAAGTCGTCGTGGAATTCGCCGATCGATCCGTCGACGATGCGCTGGATGTCGCTGTCGGCGGATTTTGAGCTCAGGCTGGTGAGCCAGCCCGCGAATTGCTTGGCGTAGTCGACGTATGGCTGCCACTGGGGCGCGGCGGTCGACGGTTGTGGAGGCGGACGCAAGACCTGCGCCGCGGCGAACGCGCCTGTGCTCAGCAGCAGAATCGTGAGGACCAGCGGCACCAGCACGGGGGTGAGCCTTCGTCGCCGGGGTGCCGGTGCGGCTGCCGGATAGGGTGGCATCGGCGACATCTGGGGCCAGGGGCCGGCCGTCAGAATTGGCGGTGCCCCCATCGCGGCCGTGCCCACCGGCCACGGCGCGGCCGGCGGGTTCCAGTGCACCACAGCGGAGTTGATCGACTCGCCGAGGGCCTGGGCGAAGTCGGCGCAGCGCGAAAAGCGTTGCGCGGGATCCTTGCTCATCGCTTTCGACAGCACCGGGTCCAGCGGCGCCAGGTCGGGGCGCCGCTGCGCCAGCAGCGGTGGTGGCGCGTTCAGATGGTTGGCGATGACCGCCGCCGGGCTGGTGCCCGCGAAGGGTGCGACACCGGTCAGCAGGTGAAATGCCGTGGCGGCCAACGCGTATTGATCTGCCCGTCCGTCAAGTTCGCCGCCCATCAGCTGTTCCGGCGCCGCGTAGCTCACCGCGCCCGCGCTGTCGGTCGTCATCAATCCGCTGATGTCATCGGCTTTGCGGGTAATGCCGAAGTCGGCCAACAGGATTCGGCGTGGTTCCGAGTCGGATTCGGTCAGCAGAATGTTTCCGGGTTTGACATCGCGGTGCAGCATTCCGCGCCGGTGACCGTGGTCGAGCGCGTCCGCGACGGTCGTGACGATCTCCAGGACTTCGCGCGCGGCCATGCCGTGGGTGTGGTGTTCGCGCAACAGGCGCCCGGCATCGGTGCCCTGTGCGTAGTCCATGGCGATCCAGAGCCGGCCGTCGAATTCGCCACGGTCGTGTATGGCAACGATATTGGGGTGCCGCAGCGCGGCGGCCAGGTCCGCGTCCCGCTCGAAACGTTCCCGAAAACCGGCATCACCGGTCAACGACGCGGGCAAGATCTTGAGCGCGTCCAGCCGCGGCAACCGGGGATGCCGGGCCACGTAGACGTCGGCCGTCGCGCCCGAGCTCAGTAGCCCCTGAATGGTGTAGCCGGCAAACTCGGCACCATCCCCCAAGGTCATGCAGCGATCCTACTGAGTGATCACCAAAGAGGGTTGCGCCGAGCGAACGGCTCAGGCGTTGGTGAGACTGCGGTCCCAGCCCTCGACGGATTCCGGGCTGCGCGGAGCGGGGCCCACGTAGATGGCAGACGGCCGGACCAGCTTGCCCAGCCGCTTCTGCTCGAGGATGTGCGCGCACCAACCGGCCGTGCGGCCGCAGGTGAACATCGCCGGCATCATGTTGGCCGGTACCCGGGCGAAGTCCAGCATCACCGCGGCCCAGAACTCGACGTTGGTCTCGATCGCCCGGTCCGGACGGCGCTCGCGCAGCTCGGCCAGGGCCGCCTGCTCCAGCGCGACGGCGACCTCGTGGCGCGGGGCGCCCAGCCGTTCCGCGGTGGCGCGCAGCACCCGGGCCCGCGGGTCCTCCGCACGGTAGACCCGGTGGCCGAAGCCCATCAGCTTGTCGCCGCTGTCCAGGATCTTCTTCACCAGGGCACGCGCGTCGCCGGTGCGCTCGACCTCTTCGATCATCGGCAGCACTCGCGCCGGCGCCCCGCCGTGCAGCGGGCCGCTCATCGCCCCGATCGCCCCGGACAACGAAGCCGCCACGTCGGCGCCGGTCGAGGCGATCACCCGGGCGGTGAACGTCGAGGCGTTCATCCCGTGCTCGGCGGCCGAGACCCAGTAGGCGTCAATCGCTTCGACGTGGCGTGGATCCGGCTCGCCCTGCCACCGCGTCATGAAACGGGCGGTGACGGTTTCGCATTCGTCGATGATCCGCTGCGGCACGGCGGGCTGGTAGATGCCGCGCGCGGACTGTGCGACGTAGGACAGCGCCATCACCGACGCCCGGGCCAGCTGGTCGCGGGCGACGGTTTCCTCGGTGTCCAGCAGCGGCTTGTACCCCCAGATCGGGGCCAGCATCGCCAGGCCCGCCTGCACGTCGACGCGGACGTCGCCGGTGTGAATGGGCAGCGGGAACGGCTCGGCGGGCGGCAGCCCGCGCCCGAACCTGCCGTCGACCAGCAGCGCCCACACGTCACCGAAGGTGACCTGCTGGGTCACCAGGTCTTGGATGTCGACGCCGCGATAGCGCAGCGCACCGCCGTCTTTATCCGGTTCGGCAATTTCGGTGGTGAAGGCGACCACGCCTTCGAGGCCGGGGACAAAGTCTTCGGGGACCACAGTCATAGGAAAATTCTCGCACCCCCTGATCGGGCCGACGCTACCGGCCGGTAGCAAGCGCCGGTAGCGTTGACGCGATGGCAGGACCAGAAGACGAGCACCTGCAAAGAATGCGTGTGGAGTACGGGTCGGTGGAAAAAGACGGCAGTCCAGATCTTGACGCGGATTGGCTGCGCGACGGCTGGGTCTCGTTGTTGCGCAAATGGATCGACGACGCCGAACGCTCGGGCGTGGCCGAGCCCAACGCGCTGGTGCTGGCCACCGTCACCGCCGACGGCAGGCCCGCGAGCCGATCGGTCTTGTGCAAGAGCGTGGACGAGACCGGGATCACTTTTTTCACCAACTATGACTCTGCCAAGGGCGACGATCTCGCGGCGACGGCCTACGCCTCGGCGACGTTTCCCTGGTACCAGCTCGGCCGTCAGGTCCACATCCGCGGGCCGGTGAGCAAGGTCAGCGCACAGGCCACCGAGGACTATTGGTCCAAGCGGCCGCGCGGCTCCCAGTTGGGTGCCTGGGCGTCGCACCAATCGCAACCGATCGCCTCACGGGCGGCCTTGCTCGAGCAGCTGGGCGAGGTGACCGCCCGCTTCGCCGACCGCGAGCAGGTTCCGGTTCCCCCGGGCTGGGGTGGCTATCTCATTGCCCCGGAGCTGGTCGAGTTCTGGCAGGGCCGGGAAAATCGATTGCACAACCGCATCCGCATAACCGGAGATCGGGTGGAGCGCCTGCAGCCTTAACCCGCAGATGATGCACGTCGCGCGGCGGCTTGACGGGATCGATTGTTGGCGTGACCAGCGGACTCGACCCCGGGCAGGCGCCTCATCCTCATAACGACTACCTTTTGCAGTAAGCACCAAGTCAGCAGCCATATCAGCCAGAGCGCAAAGGGGTTCTCGTGGCAGACACCGACGACACCGCCACTTTGAAGTACCCGGGCGGCGAGACCGACCTGGAGATCGTCAACGCCACCGAGGGCGCTGACGGCATTGCGCTGGGCTCGCTGTTGTCCAAGACCGGCTACACCACGTTCGACAACGGCTTCGTCAACACCGCCGCGTGCAAGAGCTCCATCACCTACATCGACGGCGACGCGGGCATCCTGCGCTACCGCGGCATCCCGATCGAGCAGCTCGCCGAGAAGTCGACCTTCATCGAGGTGAGCTACCTCTTGATCTACGGCGAACTGCCGAGCAAGGAGCAGCTGGCCGATTTCACCAAGCGGATCCAGCTGCACACCATGCTGCACGAGGACCTCAAGCGTTTCTTCGACGGCTTCCCGCGCAACGCCCACCCGATGCCGGTGTTGTCCAGCGCCGTCAACGCGCTGTCCGCCTACTACCCCGACTCGCTCGACCCGATGGACACCGAGGACGTCGAGTTGTCCACGATCCGGTTGCTGGCCAAGCTGCCGACCATCGCGGCGTACGCCTACAAGAAGTCGGTCGGCCAGCCTTTCCTCTACCCGGACAACTCACTGTCGCTGGTGGAGAACTTCCTGCGCATGACGTTCGGGCTGCCCGCGGAGCCCTACCAGGCGGACCCCGAAATCGTTCGGGCGCTGGATATGCTGCTCATCTTGCACGCCGACCACGAACAGAACTGTTCGACGTCGACGGTCCGGCTGGTCGGGTCGTCGCAGGCCAACCTGTTCACCTCCATCTCCGGAGGCATCAACGCGTTGTGGGGCCCTCTGCACGGCGGGGCCAACCAGGCAGTGCTCGAGATGCTCGAGAAGATCCGCCAAAGCGACGACGACGTCAGCGAATTCGTGCGCAAGGTCAAGAACCGCGAAGAAGGCGTGAAGTTGATGGGCTTCGGTCACCGCGTGTACAAGAACTACGACCCGCGCGCCCGCATCGTCAAGGAGCAGGCCGACAAGATCCTGGCCAAGCTCGGCGGCGATGACGACCTGCTGGACATCGCCAAGCAGCTCGAAGAGGCCGCGCTCACCGATGACTACTTCATCGAGCGCAAGCTGTACCCCAACGTCGACTTCTACACCGGTCTGATCTACCGGGCGCTGGGCTTCCCGACCCGGATGTTCACCGTCCTGTTCGCGCTGGGGCGGCTGCCCGGCTGGATCGCGCACTGGCGTGAGATGCACGACGAGGGCGACAGCAAGATCGGCCGCCCGCGCCAGATCTACACCGGCTACACCGAGCGCGATTACGTCACCATCGACGCGCGGTAACTGTCCCAAGCGCCGGTAACGCGCTGCTGGATCAGTCGGCTTGCTCGCGGTTCTGGCTGAACGCTTGTTGGGCGGCGCGGAACGAGGGCGATCTCAGGCAGCGAGCCTGGGCTTGGACGGCGAGTCGTAAGCTCGCGGCGGGCTGCAGAAGCCAGCTGGCCTCGATGGCCCGGCGCGCGCCTTCGACGGCCTCTGGTGGCTGGGCGGCAAGGCGTTTGGCGAATGTCTGGACCGCGGGTTCCAGGAAGTTTTCGGCGACAACGCGATTCGCGAGTCCGATGTTCAGGGCATCAGTGGAGTCGATGATTTCACCGAGCAGCACCATCTGCCGCGCGCGGGCTTCCCCGATGAGTCTCGGAAGTCGGAAGGTGGCGCCCATGTCCGGTAGCAAGCCATAGCGCGTTTCCGGGAGGCCGACGCGCGCACCGTCGGTGAAAATGCGGAAGTCGCAAGCGAGCGCCAGCTGTAGTCCCGCGCCGTAGGCGTAGCCTCGAACCGCCGCGACGCTGGGGCAGCGCAGCTTGGGAATGAATTCGAAGCTGCCGGCCAGCCGCAGACCTCGCTCGATCGTCTGCTCGTCGGGCGGTTGGCTGGCGAACTGCGGGAGGATGGTTGACATGGCCTCGGGCAGGTCAAGTCCTGCGCAAAAAGACGGCCCGGCACCGGTGACCACAAGGCAGCGTAATGTGTTGTCCGCCAACAGATACCCGCTCAGATCGTGCAATTCGTCTCGCATTCGCTGGTTTTGCGCATTCAGCTTGGACGGACGGTTCAAGGTCAACGTGCCCGCGTCGGCAGCCCGCTGGTAGACGATGGTCTCAAAGCCCTTATTCATGCGCGCGGTGGTTTTCAGTCGGGGCCCGATGGGTCACTGGATCCCGGCATGCCAGGGGCGACAGGGCGAATCCAAGGTGTTTGAGTTTGTGCGGATTGATGACCGAGCGGATGGTGCAAATGCTTCCGCCGTAGATGTCGAGGCTCAGCACGTTGATCAGGGCGCCATCGGGGTCGAAGGCCAGCACTCCGGGCTGTCCGTTGATCTGCGCGTGTTGCAGTCGCACGCCAAGACTGCGGTAGGCACCCATGATTGCGGCCAGGACCCGGTGAACGCGGTATCGCCCGAAAATCGGTCGCGGCAGTCCGCGGCCGACACCGCCCCCGTCGCCGTAGAAGGACACGTCGTCGGCCAGCCATTGCACCAGATCATCCAGATCGCCATTCTCGGCCGCGGCGAAAAAGCGATCGGCGAGTTGATCGCGACGCGTGGCGTCGGCGTCAAAGCGGCGCCGCCCGGCCGCGATGTGCCGACGTGCCCTGTTGAGTAATTGGCGGCAATTGTCCGGTGTCTTATCGACGATGTGGGCGATGTCGCCGTAGTCGTAGGCGAAAACCTCGCGCAGCAAGAAAACCGCTCGCTCCACGGGTGAGAGCGTCTCCAGTAGCAGAAGAAACGCCATCGACAGAGAGTCGGACATCACGGCCAGATCCGCGGTGTCGGGAACGGCCGGGGTAATCAGGGGCTCGGGAAGCCAGGGGCCCATGTACTTTTCGCGTTGCACCCGGGCAGAGCGCAGATGGTCGATGGCAAGGCGGGTTGCGATAGTGGTCAGCATCGACCGCGGCGATTCGACGCGATGGCCCTGCTGCAAGTAGTCGAGGTAGCGCAAGTATGTTCCCTGCACGATGTCCTCGGCGTCGGTGACACTGCCCAGCATGCGGTAGGCGATGGCGAACAGCAGCGGCCGCAGAGCGGTCGGGTCCCCATGCTGTTCAGGACCATCGCCAGGCGGCGGGTCGGTGGGTGGAGTCGTCATGTTCTGTAGACGATCGAGTCGTCACAGGTGTGACAGGTAGCGCGGCCAGATGACGGATCGATGTCACAGGCGGCGGCCGTCGTTCGTCTTAGGGTCGTCCGCTCAAACGGAAAGGAAGACAATGAACGCCGCGCTATGGGTAGCACAAATCATCCTGGCCGGGATATTCGCCCTGTCCGGAACGGCCAAGCTCACGCTGAGCCGGGAACGACTGCTGGCTACAGGTCAAACCGGCGTCGCCATGTTCCCCATGCCGGTCGTCCGTTTCACCGCCGCATCGGAAATACTGGCCGCGGTAGGACTCATCGCGCCCGGGCTGACGGGAATTGCGCTGATCTTGACGCCGCTGGCGGCGACGGGCCTGTGCGTGGTCATGGTCGGGGCGGCGTGGGCGCATACTCGGCTGCACGAACGGCGCGCGGTCGCGGTCAACATCGTGTTACTCGGGTTAGCGGCATTTGTGGTGCTCTGCCGAGTTGCGATGCTGCACTGATCGGTCGCGATCACCGGGGGCGATCAAGCGAGGCCAGCACAGCCATCGCGGCATTGTGCCCGCCGATACCCGACACCGCCCCACCGCGGCGAGTGCCCGAGCCGCACAGCATGATTCGTTCGTGCGCGGTGGCCACGCCCCATTGCCGCGCCGGGGTGTCCAGCGGCTCGTCGTCCTCGGCGAACGGCCACGACAGCCCGCCGTGGAAGATGTTGCCGCCGCTCATGCGCAGGGTGCGCTCCAGATCCAGCGTGGTCGTGGTCTCGAGGCACGGCCGGCGTTGGGCGTCGGTCAGCAGTAGGTCTTGAATGGGTTCGGCCAGAACGGAATTCATCGACGCCAGCACGTCATCGGTCAGCCGATCGCGCAGCGCGTCGGGGTCGGTGCCGCCGAATAGCGAGTGCGGCGTATGTAAACCGAACACCGTCATCGTCTGCGCGCCCGAGTCGCGCAGCTCGCCCGACAGGATGCTGGGGTCGGTCAGCGAGTGGCAATAGGCCTCGCACGGCAGAGGATTCGGGGGTTGGCCGGTGGCGGCCTGCGAATACGCCGTGTCCAGTTGGCTCCAGGTCTCGTTGACGTGAAACGTCCCGGCGAATGCCTGTTCGGGCGTGACGGCGTGGTCGCGCAGTTGGGGCAGCCGCGCCAGCACCATGTTCACCTTGACCTGCGCGCCGGCGGCGGCCGGCTCCGGTTCTTCGCCGAGCAGCCCGGCCAGGACGGTCGGTGTGACGCCGGCCAGGACGAACCGGGCCCGAATCAGGTGATCTTCACCGCCGCTGCGATAACGCACTTCGCCGGTGGGATTGACGGCGTAAACCTCAGCGCCGGTGGTGATTTCGGCGCCGTTACGCGTGGCGGCCGCGGCCAGGGCCGTGGTC
>NZ_LZSX01000074.1 GCF_001665835.1 Mycobacterium colombiense
CGGCCCGCCGGCCACACGGGCAGCACACCACCGTGGTGGTGCATGTCGATGTTGAGCAGCGCGCTGCGGCACTGCATTTGGGTCCGCTGCTGACCGACGCCGAACGTCGTTACCTGACGTGTGATGCGACGTGTGAAGTCTGGTTCGAACGCCGCGGCCAGGTCATTGGTGCCGGCCGGGCGTCCCGGCTGGTCAACCGGCGGCTTCGCCGCGCGCTGGAGCACCGCGACCGCATGTGCGCGGTGCCTGGCTGTGGTGTCACCCGTGGTCTGCACGCCCATCACATCCGGCACTGGGAAGACGGCGGCCCCACGGAGTTGGCCAACCTGGTGCTGCTATGCCCCTATCATCACCGGCTGCACCATCGCGGCGTCCTCACCATCACCGGACCCGCAGACGACCTCATCGTCACCGACAACGCCGGCCGACCACTGAGCCCGGGATCGCTGGCGCGCCCACCAACTCAACCCCCGCCCGCGGTGGCGCCCTGCCCGGGACCTACCGGCGAGCGCGCCGACTGGTGGTGGTACGAACCCTTCCAACCCCAACCACCACCGACAAACAACTAGCTTGGCGACCGGGACCGGTCACTACCGGCGATGCGAAGCTTAAACACGTTGAGGCATCAACACATTCGCTCGCGCTACCGGCTGCCCACCGCGTCGTGGACATCGGGGCCGACGGTCAATCACGCACCGGCTGGTCGACGTGACCGGTTGATCCATGGCGTAAAGAAAGACGGCATCCGGCGACTCGTCGGCATCGAACTACAGGTCGAAGCCGATAACGCCGTTCGGCGGCCGCGCCGCCCTTGCGATCGCCGCGGCCGAGCTTGCGTCGGCGGCTAACTCGCCGTCCGTTGCGCTGCCACAAACAGATTCGCGGGCACATAGTCCCGGACCTCCTCGGGCGCCGCGCGCCCGTAGCCGGCCATCAGCTCGTCGGCCGGCGTCACCGTCACCTCCCAGCCGTGCCGGCCGAACCACTCGCCGACGTCCTCGCGTTCCTCGAAATACCAGAGCTCGTCGGTCCGGGGCACCTCGCGGTCCGGATCCACGCCGGCCATCAGCCCGCGGATCCGGTCCATCCGCTCACGGCGCTTGGCGCGGAACTGCGGGTCGAGGAAGGTCGGACCCAGCGCCTCCACGGCGACCCGGCTGCCGGGAACGGTCAGCCCCTGGATGCGGTCGAACAGCAGGTCCTGGGCGGTGGCGGGCAGATACGGCATCAGCCCCTCGGCCGACCAGACGCTGGGCGCCGACGCGTCAAAACCCGCCTGCCGCAACGCGGCCGGCCAATCCTGGCGCAGGTCCACCGGAACCGCGACCCGGTTGCAGGCGGGCTGCGCCCCATGCTCGGCCAACGTGGACGCCTTGAAGTCCAGCACCCGGGGCTGGTCGAGCTCGTAGACCGTGATGCCCGCCGGCCAGGGCAGCCGCCAGGACCGCGCGTCCAGGCCGGCCGCCAGGATCACCGCCTGGCGAATGCCCGCGCCGGCGGCGTCGAGGAAGAACTTGTCGAAAAACGCTGTGCGCGAGGCCATGTAGCCGACCATCGATTGCATCTGCAGCGGCAACGTCGGTTCGGCCTCGATGACCTCGTCCGGCAGCTGGCCCGCGGAGTGCCAGTTCCACACGCCGTCGCCCGCGGCGTCGAGGAACACCTGGGCGAACGGGTCTGTGATCAAAGGGTTTTCGTTGCGGGTTTCCGCCGCGCGGGCCGAAGCGACCCCCAGCGCGGTAGCCCCCACGCTTTCGGTGATCTCCCAGCTGTCGTTGTCGGTCCTCGCCATCCTCACTCCCTTCCCTTCCGCTGCGCCGCCACGAACCGCGTCTGCGGTGTGGCGTGGTCGATGTCTTGTGGTGGTCTGCGGTCGTAGCCGGCCATCAGTTCCGGCGCCGGGGTGACCGTCACGTCCCAGCCGTGCCGGCCCAGCCAGTCACCCACGTCTTCACGTTCCTCGAAGTACCAGAGGTCTTGCACGTCGGGAATGTCGCGGTCGGGCTCCAGTTCGGCCATCAGGTCGCGCACCCGCTGCATGGTCTGGCGCTGCCGGTCGCGGGCGCCCTCGTCGAGGAAGTCGGGTCCGGGCGCCTCCACGGCGATCCGGCTGCCTGGCGCGCTGAGCGCCTGTACCCGCTCGAACAACAGTTCCTGGGCGGCCGCCGGCAGAAACGGCAACAGCCCCTCGGCCGACCACACGCTGGGCGCTTCGGCGTCAAATCCGGCCCGCTGCAAAGCGGACGGCCAGTCGTGACGTAGGTCGACGGGAACGCTGACCAGCTCGCAGGTTGGCTGGGCGCCCTTGTCGCGCAGCGTCGACGCCTTGAAGTCCAGCACCCGGGGCTGGTCCAGCTCGTACACCGTGGTGCCGTCCGGCCAGGGCAGCCGCCACGCCCGCGAGTCCAACCCGGCCGCCAGGATCACCACCTGCCGCACGCCCGTGCCGGTGGCGTCGAGGAAGAACTGGTCGAAGAAGGCCGTCCGCGCGGCCATGTAGTCGACCATGCCCTGCATTCGCGGCTTGAGGTCCGGATCGATCTCGGCGATCTGGGCGGGCAGGTTGGGGGCCGCGAACCAGTCCCAAATGCCTTTCCCGGCGGCCTGCAGGAACACCCGCGCGAACGGGTCGCTGATCAGCGGGTTCTCGCTTTCGGTTTCCGCGGCCCGGGCCGCCGCGACGCCGAGCGCCGTCGCCCCCACGCTCTCGGTGATCTCCCAGCTGTCGTTGTCCGTCCTGGCCACGCCGGTGCCTCCCAAATTCGCTAGCACGCCTACGTACCCGACCCTACGCGCGCCGGATGAGTGGGAGCTGTCAACGGACCGGGTATTGAGTTAACTTGTCGGCGGGCCGTTTAGCAGGTCGAAAGCACGGTGTCAGCGCGAATCCGAAGGATCGTTAGTACATGCGAGTTGAGGGGCGCGACATCGTCGTCTCCGGCAACTTGCTGCAGCCGTTGACCCGGCGGACCAACGACATCCTGCGGCTGATGCTGGCGTTGCTGTTCCTGGCGGTGGTGATCACGGGTTCGGTGATCACCCGCCCGCAGTGGATCGCGCTGGAGAAATCCGTATCGCAGATCGTCGGCGTTTTGTCGCCGACGCAATCCGATGTGGTGTACCTGATCTACGGATTGGCGATCGTGGCATTGCCGTTCATGATCCTCATCGGCCTGATCGTCGCCGGGCAATGGAAACTGCTGGGCGCGTACGCCAGCGCGGGGTTGAGCGCGATCGTCTTGCTGTCGATCAGCGGCACCGGCCTTGCCGCGCCGCGGTGGCACTTCGACGCCCTCGACCGGCTGACCACGCTGCCGGCGCAGTTGCTCGACGACCCTCGGTGGATCGGGATGCTGGCGGCGGTGCTGACGGTTTCGGGTCCCTGGCTGCCGGCGCGCTGGCGGCACTGGTGGTGGGCGTTGCTGCTGGCCTTCGTCCCGATCCATCTGGTGGTCAGCGCCATCGTCCCAGCGCGCTCGTTGGTCGGTCTGGCGGTCGGGTGGGTCGTCGGCGCGCTGGTGGTGCTCGTCGTCGGCACTCCCGCGCTGGAGGTCCCGCTGGACGCCGCGGTGCGCGCCCTGGCCAAGGCCGGCTTCGCCGTCTCGCGCCTCACCGTGGTCCGGCCGGCCGGCCGCGGCCCGCTGATTCTTTCGGCCGACGGCGAACATCTCGGGGAGACGGCGCTGATCGAGCTGTACGGCCCGCATCAACGCAGCGGCGGGGCGCTGCGCCAGGTGTGGGGAAAGCTGCGGCTGCGCGACGCCGAGACCGCGCCCCTGGTGACTTCCATGCGCCGGGCCGTGGAGCATCGCGCGTTGATGGCGATCGCGATCGGTGACGCGGGCCTGGCCAACACGGCGACGGTCGCCGTCGCCTCGCTGGACCGGGGGTGGATGCTCTACTCGCACCGGCCCCCTCGCGGCACACCCATCGATGAATGCGCGAAGACGACTCCCGTTGGCCGGCTGTGGGAGTCGCTGCGGGGCCTCAACGACCGCCAGATCGCCCACGGGGACCTGCGCAGCCACCAGATCACGGTGGAGGACGACACCGTGATGTTCGGCGGGTTCGGCAGGGCCGAATACGGAGCGACCGACGCCCAACTCCAATCCGACATCGCGCAGCTACTGGTGACCACCTCCGCCCTCTACGAGCCGACGTCCGCGGTGCGCGCGGCAATCGAGGTGTTTGGCAAGGACACCATCCTGAGCGCCTCCCGCCGACTCACGAAAGTCGCTGTGCCGCGATACATTCGACGTTCGGTCCCGGACGCCGGTGCCGTCATCTCCGGTGCGCGGGCCGAAGTCAAGCGCCAAACCGGCGCCGATCAGATCAAGTCCCAGACCATCACCAGGTTCACCCGCAGCCAGATCGTCCAGCTGGTGCTCTTCGGCGCGCTGGTCTATGTCGCGTACCCCTTCATCAGCACGGCGCCGACGTTCTTCTCCCAGCTGAGGACCGCGAACTGGTCGTGGGCGCTGCTGGGCCTGCTGGTGTCGGCGCTGACCTACGTCGGGGCGGCCGCCGCGCTGTGGGCCTGCGCCGACGGCATGGTGAACTTCTGGATGCTGTCAATCGCCCAGGTGGCCAACACCTTTGCCGCGACCACCACTCCGGCGGGCGTCGGCGGGCTGGCACTGAGCACGCGGTTCTTGCAGAAGAGCGGCCTGTCGGCGATGCGAGCGACCGCGGCGGTAGCGTTGCAGCAGTCGGTACAGGTGATCGCGCATCTTGCGCTGCTGATCTTGTTCAGCGCCGCGGCCGGCGCCTCGATGAACCTGCGGCATTTCGTCCCGAGCGCGACGCTGCTGTACCTGATCGCGGGGATCGCGCTGGGCATCGTCGGCACGTTCCTGTTCGTGCCCACGCTGCGCAAGTGGCTGGCGACCGAGGTGCGCCCCAAGCTGAACGAGGTGGTGACCGACCTGGTCAAGCTCGCCCGCGAACCGAGGCGGCTCGCCCTGATCCTGCTGGGTTGTGCGGGCACCACCCTCGGCGCGGCGCTGGCGTTGTGGGCCAGCATCGAGGCCTTCGGTGGCGGAACGACTTTCGTCGCGGTCACGGTGGTCACCATGGTCGGCGGCACGTTGGCGTCCGCGGCGCCCACACCCGGCGGTGTCGGGGCGGTCGAGGCGGCGCTGATCGGTGGCCTGGCCGCGTTCGGCGTGCCGGCGGCCGTCGGTGTGCCGTCGGTCCTGCTGTACCGGATGCTGACCTGCTGGCTACCGGTGTTCGTCGGGTGGCCGGTGATGCGGTGGCTGACCACCAACGAGATGGTCTGAGGGCCTAGTTCCCGGATTCGGTCTGCGCGTCCACGAGAACCGTTGAAGTGCGCACGCTTTGGCCGACCGTGGTGGTCAAAGACACCAGGTAATAGTCCTCGGGCACCGACTGCGCGACGGTGATCGGGACGGTGACGCTGGCCGATCCGTCGGCGGCGAATCGACCCGACGCCGGCTTCACGCCGATCCCGACATCCGACGAGGTGCCCGTGACGGCGTAGCCGTCGGCGCCGTCGGTCATGCGTTGCGCATCGAGGGTGACGGTGCCGGTGTGCCCGGGCGTGATCGTCACGACGGGTTGATCGACGTTGACGGCGACCGCCGAACTGCCCGCCCCGAAAGACGGCGGCGCATCCGCTTCGGCTGTGCCCCAATGCTTGTCGGGATAGGCGGCCAGCGAGAAGGCCAGCGTACCGCCGGTGCGGATGATCGACTCGGGCAGCGAGGTGCGGTCGGTGGCCTGGCCGTCGACCTTCAGGCCGCTGATGTATTTGAGGTGGTGCGGTCCGGAGGCGCCCGGGGCGGCGATCCGGATGGATTTGTTTGCGGGCAGCGCGATTTCGATGCGGTCGAATAGCGGCGCCCCCACGGTGAGGATCGGCGTTGCGGGGGTGGCCGGATACAGGCCCAGCGCCGCCCACACGTACCAACTGGCCAGCGCCCCCAGGTCGTCGTTGCCCGGCTCGCCGTCGGCGGTCGGAGCGAAGAGCCCGCGCACCCGGTCGACCGTGCGCTGCGTCTTCCAGGGTTGGCCGATGTAGTTGTACAGCCACGGCACACCGAAACTCGGTTCGTTGCCGGCCCACAGGTAGGGCTGGTTGGGTCCGACGTTGAGCTTGTCGGTGAAGCGGTCGAGCCGGTCGGCCACGGCCGCGCGTCCGCCGAGCGCGGTCACCAGGCCCGCGACATTGTGCGGCACCGACCAGACGTACTGCTCGGCGTTGCCCTCGTCGTACCCCACCTGGCCGAAGTTTTCCGGGGCCACCACAAACCCGGGGCCGCGCCGGAAGTAGCCGGTCCAGCTGCGCGGCACGATGTATCGGGTGGTCGGGTTGAACAGGTTCTGCCAGTACTGCGCCCGGTTCGCGAATTCGGCCGCGGTCGCGGCATCGCCCAGCGAGTCGGCGAATCGGGAAATGGCAAAGTCGTCCACCGACCACTCGAGGGTGATGGACGCGTCGGCGATCCAGCCGTTGCGGCCGAACTCCAGCGTGAACGGCGCATAGCCCAGCCGTTGGTAGGTGGCGATGCCGCGGCGCTCCACGTAACCGCCTAGGCCCACACCACCTTTGGTCGCCCCATCCACCATGTAGCGCAACGCCGTTTTCGCGTCGAAGTCGTTGGCGCCGAAAGTGTTCAGGTTCACGATCAGCGGTACCACGCTGTCCCCACTCATCTCGCCGGTCGTGGCGTTGGCGAACGCCCACCGGGGCAGCGCGCCGCTCTGCTCGGCGTCGTTCACCAGCGATTGGGCCATATCGCTAGCCCGGTCCGGGAACAGCAACGCCTGCAGCGCGGCCAGGCACCGGTAGGTGTCCCAGTCGGAGAAGTTGGCGTATTGCGTGTGGCCGGCGGCCACCGTGTGGATGGCGCCGTCGAACCCGACGTAGCGCCCGTCGGCGTCGTTGAAGATGTTGGGGTGCAACAGCGATCGATACAGGGAGGTGTAGAAGGTGGTCAGGTCGTCGACGTTGCGGCCGGCGACCGACACGCGCGACAGCGCTGCGTTCCATTCCTTCGACGCGGCTTCGCGAACGTCGTCGAAGCCCGCCTCGCCCTCGGCCGCCAGGTTCGCCCGCGCCCCCTCGATGCCGACGTAGGAGATCGCGGTGCGGACCTGCAGCGTCGAGCCGGGCGGGAACTCCACATACCCACCGCTGTAGGGCGCGTTCGCGCTGCGGGAGCCGGCGTAAACCGCACTGCCGTCCCAGGATCCGTACGAGGTGAAGGGCTGGCTGAACTTCATCGCGAAGTACACGGTGTAGGCGTTCGGCTTGTCGCAGAATCCGCCGCTGGTGGCCCACCCGGTGATGGTGGTGTTGTCCTCCCCGATCTGAATGGTCGCGCGGGAGTTGCCCGCCAGCGACGAGCCGGAGCGCACCTGGAACAGCGCGGGCCGTCCGTTGCGCGGGTAGCTGAAACGCCCGACGCCCGTGTGCGCGGTGGCGGTGAGTTCCGCCTTCACCCCGGTGCCGGTGAAGCGCACCGTGTAGTAGCCGGGCGTGCCCTGCTCGGTGTCGTCGTGGGCGATCCGCTCGGTGGCGTTCCAGGGTTGCGGGCCGACTTCGCCGGTGACCGGCAGCATCGAGATGTCGCCGAAGGCAGCGCATCCCACCGAGGCGTGGGTCATGCTGAATCCGCTTGCTCGCGGGTTGTCGTAGTTGTAGCCGGCGTAGTTGCCGGCGGTGTCCGGCGAATACTGCACCATCCCGAACGGCACGGTGGCGCCCGGGAAGTTGTTGATCTCCCCCACCGTCTCGCCGCCCGTCCCGGTGCCGATGAGGGTCGCGACGTGGTCGACGGGATTGGCCACGAACAGGGGCGGGCCGTCGTATCCCCTCGGCGGCGCCGCCGCGATGAAGACCATGAAGACGGCCGACGCCGCGATGACCGCAATGAGGGCCCGCCGCGACCGCATACCTGTCTAATACTGGATAACGACTGCATGACGGCGTATTCGGGTGGCGTTTTGGCCGACGAATTGGATAACGATCGGCGGATAGCCGGGCGCCGTCAAAAGGTCCAAAAGATACCGGCAAAGTTGCAGATCATTTCGGCTACTGTCATTCCAGCTTGGCTGGCGCTGGTACCGGCCTTAATTTTCGGGAGTTTGATTAATGAAACATTTGACCCTAGCAACTATCTCCGTGGCGCTGAGTTTGGCGCTGGTCGGTTGCGGCAACGACCACAAATCCGGTGACAAGACTTCGACGTCCACATCCAAATCGACGACAGCGTCAACTTCTACGTCTGGGTCATCGCCAACAAGCGCGGCGCCGGCGGCGAAAGCCAAGTACACCATCGCCGACTACGTCAAGGACAACAACATCTCCGAGACGCCCGTGCACCACGGCGATCCGGGCCCGAACGTCGACCTGCCGGTGCCCGCGGGCTGGCAGCTCAACCAGAATTCCGGCACCTCCTACGGCGGCATCGTGCAGAGTCAGCCGGCAAATCCCTTCGATCCGCCCACCGTCTCGGCGCTGTTCTCCAAGCTGACCGGCAATGTCGACGCTGCGAAGATCCTTCAAGCCGCCCCGGGCGAGGTGCAGAATTTGCCCGGATATGACGGGCCCGGTGACGGTTCGGCGGCCACACTCGGCGGTTTCCAGGCCTGGCAGCTGGGCGGCACGTACCAGAAGGGCGGCAAAACCCGCGTCATCGCGCAGAAGACGGTAGTGATCCCCAGCCAGGGCGCAATCTATGTGCTCCAGCTCAACGCCGAAGGCCTGGAAAGTGACCAACTGCCGTTGATGGACGCCACCCACACCATCGACGACCAGATCACCATCACCGGCTGAGTTTCTAGGCCGCGGGGCCCGGTTGGCTCTACGGTGAACGCATGACAGAGCAGTCGTATGCGGTGGACGCCGGGCACCCACCGTCGGCGCTGATGCGCCTGGTCAACCCGATGATGGGATTCTTGCTGCGCAGTCCGCTGGCCGGCCTCGCACGCAAGCAGTTCATGGTGTTGAGTTTCACCGGCCGCAAGACCGGACACCCGTATTCAATTCCGTTGAGCGCCCATCAGATTGATGATCAGCTCTACGCGCTGACCGGCGCTGGATGGAAGCAGAACTTCCGCGACGGCGCCCCCGTCCAGGTGGTGTACGACGGCAAGTCGACGCCGATGCGCGGTGAGCTCATCCGCGACCGGGGTGTCGTCTCGGATCTGTTGTTGCGCTGCGCCGAGTCCTACGGAGTTCAGCGCGCACAACGCATGATCGGGCTGAAGTTTCGCGACCATCGCATACCGACGCGCGATGAGTTCGCCGAGGCGGTCGGTCGGCTGCATCTGGGCGCGGTCCGGCTTAGCCCGGTGGAGTAGAACCGAGCTCGCTCAGCCGGCGTCGTCGCCGGTGCCGGGAGGCCGCAGGTGCGCTTCACGCAGGCGCTGGTCGAAGCGCGAGCGCGCGGTGATCACCTCTTTGCCGAGCGCCGCGAAGTCATCGGCGATCCGTTGGGCCAGCAGTCCGAGCTTCATGTTTCCCGACTGGGACAGCGTCTTGAGCATGTTGAACGCGGCGTCCTCGTCGATGCCGTAGATCAGCATCAGCATGCCTTTGGTGCGGTCGATCACGCCACGGCGCCCGGCGATTTCAGCGACCTTCGCGCTGATGGAATCCTCCCGGCTGCGGGCGGGCGCCGGCGCGAGTTCGATGTAGAAGCCGTGGGTGCCGACGACTTTCCCGGCGTCATCGCAGAATGTGTCGCCCACCACGAGGACATGGTGAATCATTCCGCCGGTGTCCACGATGCGATGCCGGGTGGAAAACGCCTGACGGCGTCTGATCATGTCGTTGATGCCGTCGGTCACCTGGGGACGATCGGCCGGATGCTTGTGCGACAGCACCAGTTCGGTGGTGGGTGTCACCGTGCCCGGTTGGTAGCCGTGCATGCGCTGGACCTGGTCGGACCACACCCAGCGGTGGCCTTCGAAGTAGAAGCGGAACCAACCCGCGCATTGCGGGGTGGCGCCGGCCAGCCCCCGCTCGATCGCTGCGGCTTGGCCTTCTAAATTCCAAGCCACGGCGAACGTTTCGCGTCGACGGCGATGAAATTGGCGGCAGGCATCGGTAGCGATGGCACACCAATCGCTACTGCCCGGACGGGAAAACCCGTGCTGCACATGCAGGAGTGAGATACCCCCATGGGGGTTCACGTTACATTTAGTGACCAGCGGTCATCGGCAGAATGGCGAAATTGCCGGGCAAGTAAATCCGGGCGCCGGTCAGGCAGGCCCCGCGCCCGCGGCCGCGCGGCTCCGGGTGACGGTCGGCCGCTCGAAGCCGGCGTCGATCGCGGCGCGCTGCACCGCCTCGCCGATGTTCTCGGTACGGTCCAGCGGTACCAGGGCGATCACGCAGCCGCCGAAGCCGCCGCCGGTCATCCGCGCTCCCAGCGCGCCCGCGCGCACCGCGGTGCCGGCGATCAGGTCGATGCGTTCGGTGGTGATCTCGAAATCGTCGCGCATGGAGGCATGCGAGGCGGTGAAAATCTGCCCGGCTTCGGGGTAGTCCGAATTTCTCAGCGCCGCAACGCAGTCGATGACCCGCTGGTTTTCGCTGAGCACGTGACGGGCGCGGCGGGCGTCGACGGGGTCACGCATGGCCGACAGGTCGGCGGACCCGCGATCGGCGGCCGCCCGCAGCGACGACGCCGACAGGTCTGCGGCCGCCCGCTCGCAGGACGCGCGCCGTGCCGCGTAGTCGCCGCCCGCGTGGCTGTGCCGCTCCCGGGAGTCGATCAGCAGCAACGCGACGCCCGCGGACTCCGGGTCGAATACCACCGGTGTGACGGTGAGGTCGGCGAAGTCGATCAGCACCGCCGTCGCGTCCCGGCCGAAAAGCGCGGCGAGCTGGTCGAGCAAACCCGTTGGCGCGCCCACATACTCGTTCTCGGCCCGCTGGGCCAGCCGGGCCTGCTCCTTGCCGTCGATGCGGACGCCGGCGGCCGAGGTGATCGCGCCCAGCGCCGCGCATTCCAGCGCCGCCGAGGACGACAGGCCCGATCCCATTTCCACGTCGCTGGTGATCGACATGGCGCCGCCGGGCACCGGGTGACCGCCCTGGCGCAGCGCCCACACCACCCCGGCAACATAGGCCGCCCAGCCGGTCACCTCACCGGGAGCGGTGCCGATCCGGACCCGCACCGGGGCGTCCGCACGGTCGCTGACCACGGTGATCGCATCGTCGTCGGTGGGCGTGAATGTCGCGACGGTGCGCTGCGGTAATGCGATGGGCAGCGCGAAACCCAGGTTGTAGTCGGTGTGTTCGCCGATCAGATTGATCCGCCCCGGTGCGGCGTAGCGGATCGACGCGGTCATTGGGCGAGGTCCCGCAACAGCTGGGCCACGCTTTCCGGCGTGACGTCGCCGATGAAGGCGTCCATCGCCGATTCGGAGGCCGCCAGGTACTTGAGCTTGGTGGCGCTGCGCCGGATGGACATCAGTTCGACGTGGAAGTAGCCCTCGGCCTGGGCGGCGGTGTCGGCGTACTGGTGCAGCGCCGAAATGTAGGGCAGCGGCGTGGAATACATCCGGTCGAACCGGCCGAGCACGTCGAGGTACACGCCCACGAACGCATCCATCTCGTCCTCGTCGAGTTCGGTCAGGTTGCGCACGAACCGGTTCGGGTAGATGTGCACCTCGACCGGCCAGCGCGCCGCGAACGGCACGAACGCGGTGAACAGCTCGTTGCGCGCGACGATGCGGCTGCCGTCGGCGACCTCACGGGCCAGCAGATCGCCGAACAGGTTGCTGCCGTGCCGGTTTCGATGCTGACGAGCTTGCTTCAGCATGGTGGCGGTGCGCGGGGTCAGATAGGGATAGCCGTAGATCTGCCCGTGCGGATGGGTCAACGTCACCCCGATTTCGTCACCGCGGTTCTCGAAACAGAACACCTGCTCGATGCCCGGCCTGGCCATCAGGTCGGCGGTGCGATGCCGCCACGCCTCGACTACCAGCCGCGCGTGCGCCGGCTCCAGCTGGGCGACGGACCCGGTGTGGTCGGCGGAGAAGCAGATCACCTCGCAGCGGCCGTGCCCGGGCGCGGTCACGAAGCCATCCTCGGCGGGCACGGGCGCCGAGGCGGGCAGCGACGGCAGCGCGCCGGACAGGCTGGGAAATCGGTTCTCGAACACGACGACGTCGTAGTCGGCGGCGGGCACCTCACTGGTCAGTCCGGTCGGGCCCGGGCACAGCGGGCACGCCTCCGGTGGCGGCTTGTAGGTGCGGTCCTTGCGCAGCGCCGCGATGATCACCCACTGCCCGGTGGACCTGTCGAACCGCAGCTGCGACTGCGCGGTGGGCTCGTGCGCCGGCAGCGGCCTGCGGTCCTCGACCGGCGCTGGGCAATGACCGGGCAGCGCGAAGAACAGCAGGTCACGACCGTCAGCCAGCTTCGCGAGCGTCGGCGGGGTCACGATGTCGAAGACTAGCTTGGTCGCCGCGTCGCGGTTCGGGTAACCATTGTTGAGTACGCGCAAGAGAGGCGGTCTCCGATAACTGTTCTTTACGAACGCGCCCGCAACTGGGTGATCGGTTCCGATCCTGGCTTGCTTCGGCTGCGAATGGCCGCTCGGACGACCGCCGCGCTCGGCCTCTCCCTGCTGGCGCTCTTCATCCTCACCAGGGCGACGGGACAACCGCTGACCGTCGCCCTGCTGGGCGTCGTCATCACCATGGTCGCGTCGCGCTCCGTCAACGAACCCGACCCGCACCAGCAGCGGATCACCATGGCGCTGCTGCCCCTTCCCGCAGCGGCATCCATCACCGCCGCCGCGGTGCTGGCGCCGCACACGGTGGCCAGCGACGTCGTCTTCGTGATCGTCGTGTTCACCGCGGCATACATCCGGCGCTACGGGGCGCGGGGCAGGGCGCTGGGCATGGTCGCGTTCATGTCTTACTTCTTCACGCTGTATCTGCGGGCCCGGATCGCGGAGCTGCCCTGGATGATCGGGGCGGTCGCGGTGGGCACCGTGTGCACGTACGTGATGAGCGCCTACGTGATGCCCGATCGGCCCGAGCGGGTGCTGCGTGCCACCATTCGGGCGCTACGGGCCCGGATGGCGATCGTCCTCGACACCACCGCCGAGGCGGTGCGCACGGGCCGCCTCGACGAACGGCGGCGCCGCCGCATGCGGACCCGCACCATCCGGCTCAACGAGACCGCCCTGATGGTGCAGAGCCAGATCGAAGACAAGGCCGACCCCGGCACCCTGTGGCCCGGCGTCACCGCCGAACAACTCGCCCCCTGGCTGCTGGACGCGGAGCTGTCCATCGAATGGGTCGCCACCGCAGGCCGGCGGGCGGCCGTCATCGCTTGCGAGGACCCCGATTCCATGCCCGCGCCCACCCGGGTCGCCCTCGTCGATGCGCTCACCCAACTGTCGCGAGCCATCCGGCTTCCCGAACCCGACGGGTTGCGCCGGGCCGCCGACTGCGCGCAGCGGCTGCTCAACGATCAGAGCCAGCCCGCTGCGGACCCGGCGGGTGACGACGAGGGCAGCGCGGCCGTGCGCCGCCTGGCGCTGGCGATCATCAACGCCGCGTCGTCGACGTCCGACGTGCGGGCGATCGTCGACCGGGTGGCCGCCGGCCGGCCCCTCGACGACGGCGACGGTGGGCGCCCCCAGCCACCCGAGGACGCCGTCCCCGATGAGGCCGCCGAGGACGAGCCGGCCACCGGGCTGCGGCCGACCACCCGGCAGGCCATCCAGGTCTCCGTCGCCGCATCCCTGGCCATCGTCGTCGGCGAACTGGTCTCGCCGGCGCGCTGGTATTGGGCCGTGATCGCGGCGTTCGTCATCTTCGCCGGCACCAACTCCTGGGGCGAAACCCTGACCAAGGGCTGGCAACGCCTGCTCGGGACGCTGCTCGGCGTGCCGTGCGGCGTGCTGGTGGCCACGCTGCTGACCGGCCACAAGACCGCCGCGCTGGCCGGCATTTTCGTGTGCCTGTTCTGCGCCTTCTACTTCATGGCGGTCACGTACAGCCTGATGACCTTCTGGATCACCACGATGCTGGCGCTGCTGTACGGCCTGCTCGGCCAGTTCTCGTTCGGCGTGCTGATGCTGCGGATCGAAGAGACCGCGATCGGTGCCGTCATCGGGGCGACCGTCGCCGTCGTGGTGCTGCCGACCAACACCAGAACGGCGATCCGCAGCGACACCGGTGCCTTCTTGACGAGCCTGTCCGGCCTGATCGAAATGTCCACCGCGACCATGTTCGGCGAGGAGGACAGCGCCAGCCCGTCGGAGCAGGCGCGTCAGCTCGATCGGGACCTGCAGCAGTTCCGGGTCACCGCCAAGCCGTTGCTGGCCGGCGTCGCCGGACTTGCCGGCCGGCGCAGCATCCGGCGCGCGCTGCGGATCTTCACCGCCTGCGACCGTTACGGCCGCAGCCTGGCGCGCAGCGCCGAGCAGTACCAGGATCCCGTCGGGTCACCCTCGCTGGCCTCCGAACTGGCTCATGCGTTTTCGGCGGCCGCGGCCCAGACGCGACGCAACATCGACGCGTTGCAGGAAGCCATCGAGGGCGGACACGCGCCCACCCTGGTCTCGGCGACCGACGATCTCGACGCCGCCGAGACGGTGGCCCGGCAACAGGACGGCGACGGCCGCGGCAACACCAGCCCCGATACCCGGCGCTTCCTCACCGCGGTGCACGCGCTGCGCCAGATCGAGCGCGCCGTCATCACCGCGGCCACCAATCTCGGTGGGCGCGAAAGCGTCAGGACGGCCAGCCCCGCGTCACGCTGAAGATTTGCTAGGCGATCCGAACGCGCGCGGCTACCATCTTGCTAACCGCCGCCGGAGTCGAGGAGATATCCCATGGCGACACCGAACCTCCCGCCAGGCTTCGATTTCACCGACCCCGACATCTACGCGCATCGGCTCCCCGTGCAGGAGTTCGCCGAAGTGCGCGCCACGGAACCCATCTGGTGGAACGAGCAGCCCCTCGATCAGGGAGGCTTCGGCGACGGCGGTTACTGGGTGGTGAGCAAGCACCGCGACATCCGCGAAGTGTCGCTGCGCAGCGATGTCTTCTCGTCGGCCACCAAGTCGATCGTGCCGCGCTATCGAGAAGACGTGGCGCATGGGCAGATCGAGGCGGGGCGGGCCTCGATGATCATGATGGACGACCCCGAGCACGGCCGGCTGCGCAAGATCGTCTCGCGTGGTTTCACGCCTCGCGCGGTCGAACGGTTGCGCGCCGAACTCACCGAACGGGCGCGATGCATCACCGCCGACGCCGCCGCGCACGGGACGGGAGACTTCGTCCGCCAGGTGGCATGCGAGCTTCCCCTGCAAGCCATTTCGGGGCTGCTCGGTGTACCGGCGGAGGACTACGACAAGCTGTTCGACTGGACCAACAACATGATCGGCACCGACGACCCGGAATTCGCCGCCCATGACGCGCTGACGTCGGCGGGCGAATTGATGTGGTACGCCATGCAATTGGCGGCACGCAAGGCCGAGGACCCCGGCCCCAGGGATCGGGACATCGTCACCACGCTGATCGAGGCCGATTCCGAGGAGCAGCGACTCTCCGACGCCGAGTTCGGCATGTTCGTGGTCACGCTCGCCGTGGCCGGCAACGAGACGACCCGCAACTCGATCACGCAGGGGATGATGGCCTTCACCGACCATCCGGACCAGTGGGAGTTGTTCAAGACACAGCGACCGAAGACCGCTGCCGACGAAATCATCCGCTGGGCCACCCCGATCACGGCGTTTCAGCGCACCGCGCTGGTGGACACCGAACTCGGCGGCGTGCACATCAAGAAGGGCCAGCGGGTGGTGCTGTTCTACCGGTCGGCGAACTTCGACGAAGAGGTCTTCGACGACCCGTTCACGTTCGACATCCTGCGCAGCCCCAACCCGCACGTCGGATTCGGCGGCACCGGAGCGCATTACTGCATCGGCGCCAACCTCGCCCGCATGACGATCGACCTGATGTTCAACGCGATCGCCGACCACATGCCCGACCTGCGTTCGGCCGGTGACCCCGAACGGCTGCGGTCATCCTTCATCAACGGCATCAAGCACTGGCAGGTCGACTACCGCGGAACGTGCCCGGCGGCGGGCTAGCCCGGCCCGGACACCTGCGGGCTCTGCGTATCGCGGCGCTCGCCCGCGGCGATGAAGTCCTCGATCAGCTCCACCACCCGGCTGGGCGCCTCCACCTGTGCGAAGTGACCCACATCGGGCAGCACCTCGAGTCTCGCGTCCGTGCGCGCCTCGTGCGCGGCGTAGGCGTGAGCGACCGGAATGATGCCGTCGCGCTCCCCCCAGATCGCCATGACCGGTAGCTCCTCGCGCAGCCGCAACCGGTTGAGCGCGCTGACCGCCTGTCCGCGGTAATCGACGACCGATCGCAGCGTCTTCAGGAACGACTGCCGGGTTTCGGCATCCGACAGTGACGAGTACGCGCTCCAGAGCTCGGCGCCGCGCGGCGACTGGACGCCGGCGCTTCGCAGCCAGGACCGCAGCGTGTTGCCGAGGGACAGCACGGGAGGCGGGGCGATGATCGGCAACACCAGCTCCGCGCCGGGCGCCGAGAGCAGCCGCAGCACCCAACCGACGTCGGGACCCAGGCCGCCGCTGCTGATCAGGATCAACCGCTGGGCGTAGTCGGGGTGCTGGTAGACGAACTGCATCGCGACCCCACCGCCGAGCGAGTGACCGACGACGGTGGCGTGGCTGACGCCGAGCTCGTCGAGGAAATCGCGAAGCCACACCGCGAACGCGCCCAGCGAGTAGTCCGTGCGGGGTTTCGCCGAGTCGCCGTGGCCGAGCAGGTCCGGGGCGATGACCCGGAACTTCTTCGCCAGCGGCGGGATCACCGCCCGCCAGGTCTCCGAGCTGCCTGCCATGCCGTGGATGAGCAGCAGGACCTCCCCCTCACCCTCGTCGCGGTAGGCGACGCGATCGCCGTGCAATTCGAGAACCTTCACCTCATTCATGTGGGTCTGGGTACCCGCTTTGGCCCTGCTCAGCAATGATCAATGGCATGACCGAACCGGTTTCGACCCGAGTGGCCGTCTACCTCGACTTCGACAACATCGTGATCTCCCGGTACGACCAGATCCACGGTCGGAATTCGTTCCAGCGGGATAAGGCCAAGGGGCTCGAGCAGCACCCCGAGCGGCTGGACCGGGCGACGGTCGACGTCGCCGCGATCCTCGACTTCGCCTCGTCCTTCGGGACCCTGGTGCTCACCCGCGCCTACGCCGACTGGTCGGCGGATATCAACGCCGGGTATCGCCACCAGCTGGTGGCCCGCGCGGTCGACCTGGTGCAGCTGTTCCCGGCGGCGGCCTACGGAAAGAACGGCGCCGACATCCGGTTGGCCGTGGACGCGGTCGAGGACATGTTCCGGCTGCCCGACCTGACGCACGTGGTGATCGTGGCCGGCGACTCCGACTACATTCCGTTGGCCCAGCGCTGCAAGAGGCTCGGCCGGTACGTGGTGGGCATCGGGGTGGCCGGCGCGTCGAGCCGCGCGCTCGCGGCCGCCTGCGACGAGTTCGTCATCTACGACGCGCTGCCCGGGGTTCCGGTGCCCGAACCGTCGCCGTCCGACGGGGAGGCGGCCAAGCCGAAGAAACGAGCCACCCGGGCCAAGTCGACCACGCGGGACGAGCCCGACGAGCAGCCCGACCCGCAGGCCGCCGCCACCGCGCTGCTGACGCGGGCGCTGCGGATCGGTCTGGAGAAGGACGACGTCGACTGGCTGCACAATTCCGCCGTGAAGGCGCAGATGAAGCGGATGGATCCGTCATTCAGCGAAAGGTCTTTGGGATTCCGCTCATTCAGCGATTTCCTGCGCTCGCGCTCCGATGTCGTCGAGCTGGACGAGACGTCGACGACGCGGAAGGTGCGACTGGCCGCGCACGACTGAGCAGCGCCGCGGGAGCCAAGGCAATGCATTTTCTATTTGGTGTATGGCGCTCGCGCCGACCGGGGGCCGATATCGTTGACACTCCCCCGCGCCGGCCATACATTGTCTGAAAGTCGTCCGCAGCCTTCTGCGGAACCAAGGAGACCGTCATGACCGTCGGTGCCGCTCCCCCAAGCGTTTTCGAGGCAGATCTGCCGACGCTTTCGTACGACCCCGAGGAAACACCCGCGCAGGTCTATCCGCGGCTGCGGGAGGCGCAGCGGCGGGCCCCCGTCGCAATCGGACCGCACGGGCCCGAGGTGCTCTCCTACTACCTGGTCCGTTCCGTCCTTCGGGATGCCCGATTCCACATCCCGCCCGGCATCAACCTGCTCGCCCAGGGCATCGACTCGGGCCCGCTGTGGGACAAGGTCGCCAACAGCCTGCTGTGCCTGGAGGGCGACGCGCACCATCGGCTGCGCAGCCTGTGCTCCAAGGCGTTCACCCCGCGGACGGTCGCGCGCCTGCACGACACCATGGCCGGCGTGATGAACGAGTTGGTCGATCAGGTGGCCGACGCGGGCCAGTGCGACGTCGTCATCGACATCGCACGCCCCTACCCCGTGCCGATCATCTGCGCGCTGCTCGGCGCGCCCCGCGAGGATTGGCAACAGTTCTCGTTGTGGGCCGACGACGTGTTCAAGGCCTTCAGCTTCACCGTCGACCTCCGCGAGGTCGAGCCGGTCGTGATGCGCGCGTGGCGCGAGCTCGATGACTACGTCGACGAGATGGTCGAGCGCCGCCGGCACAGTTTGACCGATGACCTGCTTTCGGACCTGATCCGCGCCGAGGACGAGGGCGACCGCCTGGACGCCGCCGAGCTGCGCATGCTTGCCGGTGGCCTGCTGCTGGCGGGGACGGACACCACCCGCAACCAGGTGGCCGCCTCGGTGCAGGTGCTGTGTGAACACCCGGAGCAATGGGAGCTGCTGCGGCAGCGGCCCGAGCTGGCGATGCGTGCCGTCGAGGAGACGATGCGGCACTCGCCGATCGCGTGCGGCACCCTGCGCCTGGTGGTCGAGGATGCCGAGCTCGACGGCTACTCGTTCCCCGCCGGCACCGCGGTGTTGGTGAATACCTTTGCGGCCAACCGTGATCCGGCGGTGTACGACGACCCCGACCGTGTCGACATCACCCGCGATGCAGCGCCACCCATCCTGACCTTCGGCGGCGGCGTGCATTACTGCCTGGGCGCGAACCTGGCCAGGCGGGAGATCGCCGAAGCGCTGAACGTCCTCGCGAACCGGCTGGCAAACCCGCGCATGGCCGGGACGGCGCCGTGGAAGCCGATGGTGAGCCTGAGCGGGCCGAAGAGCCTACCCATCGAGTTCGACCGATAGGTATCGCCGGCGCCCGCTGTGACAAAGGCCGCTGTGCGCCCGAGTCGCGGTCGCATCGGGGCGGCTTTACGCTCCTTGGTTACACGAACTTAACGGGGGATTTCAATGCGCGCAGCCTGGGTGCATGCGACCCGGCACCGCCTGTTCACCTACGGGCGTGCCGCGGTCGCGGCGGTCGGCTGCCTGGCCGTCGCGTCCTGTTCGGAGACCGCGGCGCCGCCGGCGCTCACCCCCACCACCTCGACGGCGGTCCCGAAAACCAGCGCCCGCGCCGCTTCCCCGCCCGCCCCGATAACCGGCCCGCTGGAAAAGGACTGGAAAAGCTACGGCGGAACGGCGTATTTCGGTTGCCCGGAGAAGTTCTCGGCCGGCAAAACGGCGCTCGAGGACATCCGGCCGAAGATCTTCGACCCGAAGAGCGGGCAATACGTCGCGCCCGCCATCCCGGCGATCCCGGCCGGGCAGAACCTCACCGGCGGCATCTGCGCGCTGACCGGCACCGCCGACGACATCAAGGTCGTGTACGTCGTCACGTCCGTCAAGCCCGCGCAGGCCCCGTCCCCCGAAGTCACCACGACCACCGCCTACGTGTTCGACTCCAAGTCGGGCCAGCAGGTGGCCACCAAGGAGCTGCTGCCGCCCGCCCCCGACCTGAAGCCGGCCGCGCCGAAGGATTGGGGGCTGGCCTCGACCGCCACGGGCGTGGCGTGGCTCAACGCGTTCACCGACGGCCACGGCGCCGCATCGCCGCCGCGCACCGTGGTCCTGTCCGGCGGCGACCTGTCGATGATGTGGAACGACCCGCAGCCCGGCCGGGTCTGGCAGGACGTGCTCGCGTTCCAGCGCAACACCGAGCCCGGTAAGACATCCGGCGCCGAGCTGCGCCGGCCCAGCGGGGAAGCGATCTACCAGGACAACGACGTGCAATCGGTCGACGCCGAATTAACCGACGGCCCAAACAAACTGGTGAAGATCACGCACTTGGATTCGTACAACCCCCCGGTGCTGTCGACGATGTTCTACGACCTCAACGCCAAGTCGGTCATCAAGATCGGCGATTCCGACCGGATCTCCGGCGGCGGGCTGACCGCGGCGCTGTCCGATGGGAAACTGTTCGTCGACGGCCACGGGTCGGACACCTCCCAATTCGGCTTCGGCGTGTGGAACCTGCGCAGTCAGCAGTGGGACTTCCAGAAGAGCCGAGACGACGCCAAGAAGATGTCGATCGCCAAGCTGGCGTTTTTCGAAGACCACCTCTACATCACCGGCACCGGTGGGACATTCTCCGTAATCGCCTTGCCCGCAACCGATCCCGTCGCACCGAACTGGTCGCTACGCCCCTTCGAGCGGATCTCCGGATGGACCCTGGTGTGCCGAGGCGAGACCGCGCCGGGGTCCAACGGCGAGTGCAAGGAGATCGTCATGGTGCAAGACCAGGACGGCCACTACCCCGGGCCCTGGTTCTGAGGTTGGTTCGCGCTCAGAACAAGCCGAGAGCCTGCGGGACCGTGTAGAGGCCGATGGTCACGAAACACAGTGCGCGGGTGAGGTGTTTGCGCAGCCCCCGCATGCGCCACTGCTCGGGCAGCGCCCTGGCCTCCGGCATACCGGTCAGCCTGCACCCCACCTAGCGCGATCCCTCAAGCATCTTCACTGGCAACGCTTTTCGCCCTGATAGCGGCGAGCGCGGCGCAGACCACCAGCACGGCGGTGGCCGCGGCCTCGGCCATCAGTGCGCCGGAGTTCACGAACTCCCGGTCCGCCAGCCCCGAGGCCCCCATCTCGTGCTTGGTGCCGTCGACCAGCAATGCCGGATACAGCCAGCACAGGACGGCGGTGACGAATGCGACCGCAGCACAGGCGCATGCGACGAGGCCGAGCCAGCGCGCCCGCGCTGCGGCCAGCAACGTGGCCGCGGCCGCGATCGCGGCGATCAGCACGATCCAACCCGGCGTGCTGTTCACCATGCCGCTGAGCAACGGGCCATAGTGACCGGCATCCTCTCCGTCGTATATGCCGAGACCATTCCACCGGATGGGAAAACCCAAGTGGCTCAAGTCGATCCAGGGCAGCAGCGTCAGCGCCGCTGACACGATGGCCGCGACGACCCCGACTATGGTGAATACCTTGCTACGCAGCATGTTTCCTTTCGATCGACCGATCGGGACGAACTTCCCGCCGGCCCCAGGGTAAGGCGGGACGGGCCGGCGCCGAAAGAGCGAGTTAACTCCGCCGAGGTCAGGGGTACCCCTCGGGGCATGGGGTGGGTGACGACGCACGCGGTTGCGATCTTCTCGGCTTTGCTTTCCGCTTTCTGGGCTGCGGTGGGCATCGTGGTCCGCCAGCGGGCCACCCAGCGCGTTCCGGGTGATGAGGCCATGTCCGCGGCGATGGCGACGACGCTGGTCCGCCAGCCGCTGTGGTGGGCGGGGACGTTTGCCGCGGTCGCCGGCTACGCGTTTCAGGCCATGGCGCTGGCCCACGGGTCGCTGCTGCTCGTCCAGCCGCTACTGGTGTCGTCGCTGCTGTTCGCGCTGCCGTTGAGCGCCGCGCTGTGCCACCAGCGCATCAGCCGGGTCCAGTGGGGCTGGGCGATGCTGCTGACGGCCGCGCTGGCGGTCTTCCTGCTGGTGGGCCAGCCCCGCGAGGGCCACAGCCGTCCCCCCATTCCGGCGTGGACGCTGGCGCTGGCGATCACCGTGCCGTCGGTGATCGCCTGCGTCATCGCGGCCCACCGCGCCGCGGGCCGGGTGCGGGCGTCGCTGCTGGGCGTCGCGGTGGCGATCCTGCTCGGCATGATCGCGGTCGTCACGAAGGTCTGCACCCACCGCTACTCGGTCGGCGGATGGCATGCGCTCATGACCGTCCCCGCCCCGTATGTGCTGGTGGCGCTGGCGGTGACCGTGACCGTGGTGCAGAACTCCGCGTTCCACGCCGGCGCGCTGCAGGCGTCGGTACCGATCATGCTGGTGGGCGAGCCGGTCGTCGCAGTCCTGCTCGGGGTGGTCGTGCTCGGTGAGCACCTGGCGGTGGGCGGCCTGACGGCGCTCGTCCTCGCCATCGCGGTCGCGGCGATGGCGGCGGCCACGGTCGCCCTGGGCCGCAGCCAGGCGATCGAAAACGCCGACGCCCCGAATGAGGAACCCGGCGTGTGCCCGGGCCGGGACGAGGCCACCCTGGCGGCCGTCGGAGCGGGCGGCAGGCCCGCGGGCGGGCACGATCGCCTCGAGTGAGGCCCGAAGCTATTTCTTGTCGCGCGGCAACCGACAGCCGGTGTAGCCCGACACGACGAGGTTGCCCCGGTAGCCGACCTTGATGAAGATTCCGGTCGGGCCGTAGAAGCCCACGTCGTGGTTCCCGGGGTTGTCGTGCATGACCTGCACGTCGGTGGCGTCCAGCTTGGCGGCCGCCTGTTTGGCGGTCTCCTGGATGCTCGCCCACTGCTGCTCGGAGACCGCGACATTGGCGGCCACCTCGTCGGGGAGGAAGTAGCCCCGTCCGTCGGTCTGATCGTAGGGTCGCTCGCAGCCCAGGCCCGAGCCCTCATGCGGGGTCTCCCAGGTGATCGAGGGTATCAATTTGCTTGTGGCCGAAGTGATTTCGTTCATCGCGGCCTGCACCTGGGTTTGGGTGTCCTCGAACGACGGCAGGGACTTCAGCGTTGCCAGGGCCTTGGCGGCGTCGGTGGACGGGGTCGGTTCGTGGGGCTGATTCACGTGGCATCCTGTTGCGGCTAGTGCGGTGGCGGCCACGGCGGCCAAGATCAGTCCGTGCCGCCGCCGTCTCGGGGTGCTCGTTATTCGATTGTTCGTCACTTCTGCGGAACCGCCTGATCTCCCAGTCCGGCCAGTACGGCCGCGATGTTGAAGTTGGTCGTCCTGGTACCGCCGCCGTCGGGGAAGCGGGGGTAGTCGCTGTGCCCGTGCGCGTCACCCAGGGTGAGGGTGCCACCATGCCCATCGGGCACCGTGGCGGCCCCGGTCGCAAGGTGAGTGAAGTTGGGGTTGGTGGCCGGATTCGGCCCGAAGTGGCCGGCGCCGCTCGCGTCGGCCGCGCCCAGGACGGTTTCGGCCAGGGTGCTCAACGGCGGCGGCAGGAACGGGGCGACCGTGTGGGCGATGGCGGGGCCGTCGTAGGTCCACTGGATCGGGTCGTCGGGGGTTTCCATGGCGAACACATGCCCGGGCTGCAGGTGGAGCTGCTGCGGCGTGGACGCTTCGATGCCGGGCGATCCGTAGAACAGAGCCCGCGAGACCCCGTGGTCGCCGGGCTCCTGCAGGGCCAGGCCGGTGGTCAGCGAACCGTAGGAGTGGCCGATCGCGGTGAGATCGGCCGGGCCCCCGTGGTGGGTGGCCTGAATCCCGTCGTAGAAGCCGGCCAGGTCGTGGGCACCGGCCCTGGCGATGTCGTCGTGGCTGACACCCCAGCCGCCGGCCAGCGACTTGCCGAGGTCGTCGAAGCCGGGCACCTGCGGCGGGTCGTACCCGATCCAGGCGATCGCCGAGACGGTGTCGTGTTCGTGGCCGGGAGCCAGGCTCAACTGCCGCAGCGCTTCGCTTCTGAGCCGGGTCGCCTCGTCCGACATGCTGCCGATGGCACCGTGCACCGTGGTGTTGAGGCCGGGCACGGTGACCGACACGTGAGTGGACGTGTCGGGATCGCCGACCGCGATCGCGGCGCGGGCCTGCTTGCCGGTCTTGGTGTCCAGCAACATGAGTTTTCGATCCGGGCTCATCTTGACGGCCTTGTCGACGGCTTGGAGGTCCGGCAGGTATTTGGCTCCGTTGCGGGCGGCATCGTATTGGCGTTGCCACGCCTCATACGCCAGGCGATCGTCGAAGATCGCTCCCGGCTCGTTGGGCGGCGGAATGTTCTTGCCTTGCGCCCAATCCGGATGCTGGGCCTTGAGCGCGTCGGCCTGGGCGGCGGCGGCCTGAGCGCCGTTCAACTCGGTGGCCAGAGTGAGCCGGTTGTAATGATCCCGGTCCACCGTAGGCATCCCATTGTGGTTGCCGATGTACGGATTGTGTTGGTACTCGGCGTCTTTCTGCGCCGGCGTGAGCGAGCTCCACACTTGCGCGAATTGCTTGGGGTCGTCGGGCAACGGGGGCAACGCCGACAGCGGGCCCTCCACGGCCTGGATGGCCGCGGGGTCATAGCCGTCGCCGTGTAGGGCTCCGAGGGCGTTCTGCAACGTGTTCGAATAGCCGTCGCGCGTTGCCTGCAGCTGGCCCAGCGCGGCTTTGGTGTCGCGGATCGCGTCGTCCTCACACCTGGCGATGAGCGCTTCGAGCGCATCGATGTCGGCCGCCGTGAGGTTATCGTCGTCCTCCATTTCGTCGGCTTCGCCGATCAGATCATCGAGCTCCTGCAGCTGGGCCTCCAGCGCGGCGATCTGTACTGCGGCGGCCTTTTGCGCCTCGGCCAGCGCCGCGGCGATGCCTTCCAGGTCCGCCCCGATCTTGGGCAGCTGCAACGACTGCGCCCCAAGCGATTTCGTCACCCGCTGCACCTCGTCGGAGTCGTTGATCGGATGGCCGCCGTCCTGGTGGTTCCAGGCGGCCTCGAAGCGGGTGCGGGCCTGCTCGAACGCGTTGTTGGTCTCCGCCGTGCATCGGCCCGCGCGGAGAAACGCCCCGGCCAGATTGGAGATCTGCAGCGGGCTGCCGGCTTGCAGGCTTTGGTTGATCGCCCACGGGTCACCACCGGCTGCGGCGATCAGCGCCGGGATGCTGAGGTAGCGAAGCTGCATGGGATCCTCAGCCGCTCCCCCGACCGACACCCATCGGCCACCCCTTCCACGCTTGGGCAAAGGTTACCGCCGCAGATTCGCCAATCAACTCAGCCGCGACGGACACCACCGGTGTGTTGCCGACGACGGGTCTATCGTGACCAGTCGTATCCACTAGACCGGAAACGGCACCGCCCGAGGCTTTCGGCCTCAACATGAGAGCAGATCGAGCGCGAAAAGCTCGCCGCGGAAAGGAAAACGATGCCGCCGCAGCCACCGACATCAACGCCGAAGTTGCCGCCCGCGCGGGTGGCTCGGGCGGTCGAACGAGTCCGTCATCACGTGGGGCGTCTATACCAGCGACTGGCACCTCCGCCGATCGCGCTCATCGACATGATCTTTGGGGCCTTTCTGTCGCAGGCCATCTCGGCATCCGCGCAGCTGGGTATCGCCGACGCGCTTGCTGCGGGCCCGTTGACCAAGGAGGAGCTGGCGTGCCGCGTCGGGGCCGACCCGGACAGCGTGGCGCGGCTGATGCGGTTGCTGATCAGCCGCGGTGTGTTTCGCCGGTGCCGCGACGGCCGTTTCGCGCTTAATGCGTTGGCCGACACGTTGCGCACCGATTCGCCGATCTCGATGCGTGGGGCTGCCCTATTCTTTGGCTCGCCGCAGCACCGGGCGAACTGGACGCGGCTAGCCGATGCCGTGCGCACCGGAGAGCCGAACCCACCAAAAGTGTTCGGAAAGGACTTGTTCGGCTATCTCCGCGACGACTCCGAGTTCGCGGAGATCTTCAACAGCGCCATGACGTCCACGTCGGCGGTGTTGGAGGCGGCGGTGGTCGCGGCATACGACTTCAGCAACTTCGGTGTCATCGCCGATATCGGTGGCGGCCACGGCCGCTTACTATCATCGCTTCTCGCCGCCGCCCCCGATGCCCGCGGCGTGCTGTTCGACCTCCCCGAGGCGGTCGAAGGAGCGCCGCCGCTATTGGCCGCGCACGGTGTCGCCGACCGAGTCACGGTAACGGGCGGATCGTTCTTCGAAAGCGTGCCGTCCGCTGATGCCTATGTGATGAAGAACGTCATCCACGACTGGCCCGACGACGAAGCCATCGCGATACTCAGCACCATCAAAGCCGCTGCCCCGCCAGGTGCGAGGCTGCTGCTGCTGGAGATGGTGATCCCGGATCATGACCGCGAATTCCTTGGCCACTTTGCCGATATGGAGATGCTGGTGATGGCGGGTGCACTGGAACGCAGCCGCACGCAGTGGACCCACCTACTTGAGCGTGGCGGCTTCCTGCTGCAGCGCGTGGTGCAGACGGCAGGGCCGCTCTGCGTCATCGAAGCCGTTCCCGGCTAGGAGGCGCCCGTCGACACGACCGGGCAAAGCTCCTGATCTGGTGGTGGCAGGTACAGGATTCGAACCTGTGAAGCTTTCGCGACGGATTTACAGTCCGCTCCCATTGGCCGCTCGGGCAACCTGCCGCCAGACAGGTTACAACGAGCGAGTAGACAAAGCACAAACGCCTATCACCGAGTGAAGGGACGGAATGCATGGCGGACTCATCGTTCGACATCGTCAGCAAAGTGGATCGCCAGGAGGTCGACAACGCGCTCAACCAGGCCGCCAAAGAGTTGGCCACCCGGTTCGACTTCCGCGGCACCGACACCACAATCGCCTGGAAGGGCGACGAGGCTATTGAGCTGACGTCGTCCACCGAGGAACGCGTCAAGGCGGCCGTCGACGTCTTCAAGGAGAAGCTGATCCGCCGTGACATCTCGATGAAGGCCTTCGACGCCGGCGAACCGCAGGCCTCCGGCAAGACCTACAAGATCAGCGGCACCCTCAAGCAGGGCATCAGCAGCGAGAACGCCAAGAAGATCACCAAGCTGATCCGCGACGACGGCCCCAAGTCCGTCAAGACCCAGATCCAGGGCGAGGAAATCCGGGTCACCAGCAAAAAGCGTGACGACCTGCAGGCCGTCCAAGCGCTGCTCAAGCAGGCCGACCTGGACGTCGCGCTGCAGTTCGTCAACTACCGCTGACCGGCGCGGTTGGCACGCCGTCGCACTGATTCGTGCGTTATTAGCCCGACCAACCGGTGGGTCTCTAGGCTGGTGACGAGTCCCACAAATTGAGCGAGGTTCACGATGACCGTGGCTCCCCAGGAAGCCGCCGATAGCGGTGCGACCGAGGCCGGATACTCCGACGTGATCATCGTCGGTGCCGGCATCTCCGGCATCGACGCGGCCTATCGGATCACCGAGCGCAACCCGCACATGACGTACACCGTCCTGGAGCGGCGCGCGCAGATCGGTGGGACGTGGGACCTGTTCCGCTATCCCGGCGTGCGCTCCGACAGCAGCATCTTCACGCTGTCCTTCCCGTTCGAGCCGTGGACCCGCAGAGAGGGTGTCGCTGACGGCGTGCACATCCGCGAGTACCTGGCCGCCACCGCGCGCAAGTACGGCATCGACCGGCACATCCGGTTCAACAGCTACGTGCGCTCGGCCGACTGGGACTCCGCCACCGACACCTGGACTGTCACCGTCGAGCAGGATGGCGCACGCAAGCTGTACCGCGGGCGCTTCCTGTTCTTCGGCAGCGGCTACTACAACTACGACGAGGGCTACACCCCCGAGTTCCCCGGCATCGAGCAGTTCGAGGGCACCGTGGTGCACCCGCAGCACTGGCCCGAAGACCTGGACTACACCAACAAGAGGGTCGTGGTGATCGGCAGCGGGGCGACCGCGGTCACACTACTGCCGTCGTTGTCGGACCGTGCCGCGAAAGTCACCATGCTGCAGCGCTCACCGACGTATCTCATCTCGGCGTCCAAGTACGGCGCCGTCGCCGCCATCTCTCGAAAGGTGTTTCCCCGCAAGCCTGCTCATCTCGTCATCCGCATGTACAGCGCGCTGACCGAGGCGGTGTTCTTCGCGTTGTCCCGCAAGGCGCCGGGACTGGTGCGATGGCTGCTGCGGCGCAAGGCGATCAGCAGCCTGCCCGCCGGCTACGACGTCGACACCCACTTCAAGCCGCGCTACAACCCCTGGGACCAGCGGATGTGCCTGATCCCCGACGCCGATCTGTACAACGCCATCACCGCGGGCGGCGCCGAGGTGGTCACCGACCACATCGACAATTTCGACGCGACCGGCATCGCGCTGAAATCCGGTGAGCATCTCGACGCCGACATCATCGTCACCGCCACCGGGCTGCAACTGCAGGCGTTGGGCGGGACCGCGATCAGCCTGGACGGCACCGAGATCAAGACCAGCGACCGCTTCGTCTACAAGGCGCACATGCTCGAAGACGTGCCGAACCTGTTCTGGTGCGTGGGCTACACCAACGCCTCGTGGACGCTGCGCGCCGACATCACCGCCCGTGCCACGGCAAAGCTGATGGAACACATGGCCTCTCACGGCTACACCCACGCCGCCCCGCATCGCGGCAACGAGCCGATGACCGAGAAGCCGTCGTGGGACATCAACGCCGGCTACGTGCTGCGCTCGGCGCACATGCTGCCGAAGTCGGGCACCAAGCGGCCGTGGAACGTGCGGCAGAACTATCTGGCCGATGCCCTCGACTACCGGTTCGACCGGATCGAGGAGGCGATGGTGTTCGGCCGCGTCGATGACCGGGCACCGCTGGCCGGCTAGCCGGTCCGGTGTTCGTGAACTGCTACTAAATCGCAGGTGTCCGCAATACGCTGATCGCCATGGCATCTGAGAAGCGCGAACCCAAAGTCGTTGTGCTCGGTGGCGGTTCCTGGGGCACCACCGTGGCATCGATCTGCGCGCGTCGCGGTCCGACGCTGCAGTGGGTGCGCTCCGAGGCGACCGCCGGTGACATCAACGAGAACCACCGCAACAGCCGGTACCTCGGCAACGACGTCGTGCTGAGCGACACCCTGCGCGCCACCACCGACTTCGCCGAGGCGGCGAACTCCGCCGATGTTGTTGTGATGGGCGTTCCCTCGCACGGCTTTCGGGGTGTGCTGAGCGAGCTGGCCAAGGAGCTGCGGCCGTGGGTGCCGGTGGTGTCGCTGGTCAAGGGGCTCGAGCAGGGCACCAACATGCGGATGTCGCAGATCATCGAGGAGACGCTGCCCGGACACCCCGCGGGCATCCTGGCCGGACCGAACATCGCGCGCGAGGTCGGCGAGGGCTACGCCGCCGCGGCGGTGCTGGCGATGCCGGACCAACATCTGGCGACCCGGCTGTCGGGCCTGTTCCGCACCCGGCGCTTCCGCGTGTACACCACCGACGACGTCATCGGGGTGGAGATGGCCGGGGCGCTGAAGAACGTCTACGCCATCTCGGTCGGGATGGGCTACTCGCTGGGCATCGGGGAGAACACCCGCGCGCTGGTGATCGCCCGCGCGCTGCGCGAGATGACCAAGCTGGGCGTCGCCCTGGGCGGCAATCCGGAGACCTTTCCGGGCCTGGCCGGGCTGGGCGACCTCATCGTCACCTGTACCAGCCAGCGCAGCCGCAATCGACACGTCGGTGAACAACTGGGGGCGGGCAAGCCGATCGACGAGATCATCGCCTCGATGAACCAGGTCGCCGAGGGCGTCAAGGCTGCCAGCGTGATCATGGAGTTTGCCAACGAATTCGGCCTCACCATGCCGATCGCCCGTGAGGTGGACGCCGTGATCAACCACGGCTCGTCCGTCGAGCAGGCCTACCGGGGCCTGATCGCCGAGGTACCCGGCCATGAGGTGCACGGCTCCGGCTTCTGAACTGGTTGTTTAACGCCGGGTAATTCAAATCTTTGCGTTCTCTATGGGCAGGCTCCGTCCGCTTGACCGGACTTTGCCAGCAAAATACCGTCGTTCCAGGCGACTAGTGGTTACCGGGCGCGATCTTGCCGGCCGGCCCGGTGTAACCCTCTGTACGCCAACACGTTACGAAGAGGTAACTAGACGAAACGTGGGGCGGATATCGGACATCCCCGCTAACACCTAACGAGGGACGCGACCGATGCACAACGTTGACCAGGCGGATGGCCGAACCCGTGAAAAGGACCGGCCCGAACCGCGTATCGATCGCCTGCGCGGCGTCATCCGGCACGACCTGCCGTCATCACTGGTGGTCTTCCTGGTCGCGCTCCCCCTGTCGCTGGGGATCGCGATCGCGTCCAACGCCCCGGTGCTCGCCGGCCTGATCGCCGCGATCGTCGGCGGAATCATCGTCGGCGCGTTGGGTGGGTCCCCGCTGCAGGTCAGTGGCCCCGCGGCCGGGCTGACGGTGGTTGTCGCCGGCCTGGTTTCCGACTTCGGTTGGGGCATAACGTGCTTGATCACCGTCGCCGCCGGAGTGGTGCAGGTTCTGCTGGGGCTCAGCCGGGTTGCGCGCGCCGCCCTGGCGATTTCGCCGGTGGTCGTGCACGCGATGCTGGCCGGCATCGGCATCACGATCGCCCTGCAGCAGGCGCACGTGCTGCTCGGCGGAAAATCCAAGAGCACGGCCTGGCACAACCTCATCGGGCTGCCCGGCCAGATCATCGGTGCGCACCGCCCGGGCGTGATCCTGGGGGTGCTGGTGATCGTCATCCTGGTGGGGTGGCGATGGGTTCCTGCCAAGGTGCGCCGCGTTCCCGGTCCCCTGGTCGCCATCGTGGTGGTGACGGTGATCTCGGTGGTCTTCCCGTTCCACGTGCGCCGGATCAACCTCGAGGGATCACCGCTGGATGCGCTGCGGTTGCCCGATCTTCCCCACGGCAACTGGGGCGCGTTCGCGATCGGGGTGATCACGGTGGCGCTCATCGCCAGCGTCGAGAGCCTGCTGTCGGCGGTGTCGGTCGACCGGATGCACAACGGGCCACGCACCGATTTCAACCGCGAGCTGGTGGGGCAGGGCGCCGCCAATATCGTGTCGGGCACCGTCGGCGGGCTCCCGATCACCGGCGTCATCGTCCGCAGCTCGACAAATGTCAACGCGGGGGCCAAATCCCGCGCCTCGGCGATCATGCACGGTGTCTGGATCCTGTTGTTCACCATCCCGTTCGCCGGGCTGGTCGAGGAGATCCCGACCGCCGCCCTCGCCGGTCTGCTCATCGTAATCGGAGTTCAGCTGCTGAAGCCGGCCCACATCGAAACCGCGATGAAGAACGGCGATCTCGCGGTGTACGTCGTGACGGCCGTCAGCGTCATCTTCCTCAACCTGCTGCACGGCGTCATGATCGGGCTCGCGCTGGCCATCACGCTGACCGGCTGGCGGGTGCTCCGGGCCAAGATCGAAGCCGCGCAGGTGGACGATGAATGGCGGGTGAGCATCCACGGCGCGGCATGCACCTTCCTGGCGCTGCCGAGGCTGACGCGGATGCTGGCATCGGTACCGCAGGGCGCGACGGCGACGGTGGTCATTGCGGTCCACTACCTCGATCACGCTGCGCACCAGGCGATTACCGACTGGCAGCAACAGCACGAGGCGACGGGCGGGACGGTTCACATCCAGGGTGTGATCAAGACGGGTCATCGCGAGGCGGACGAACCGCTGGTCGACGCGCAAAGGCCCGATGCCGCAGCGTAATTGGCGGTTGGCTCGTCCGTGAGCGGGCACGGTCTCCCTGCAACGGTCAGTCGACGTCGATGCGAATATGCAACCGCTTGCCGCATACCTGCGCCAGCCGTTCCAGCACGTCGACGCGGGGCACCTCGGTCCCGTCCTCCCACGCGGCGACGGCTTCGCGGGTGGCGCCCAGCGCCTCGGCCAATTGGGCCTGATTCATGCCGGCGCCGGCACGCGTTTCGAAGATCAAGTCGGGCAGATCCAGCGCCAGCCCGGCTTCGTGGATATCCATCGAGTGGGGTTCAGTCATCGCCAATCACATCCAATTTCGATGGTACTGGCGAACTCGGGCTAGCGCCCCGCCATTTCCTCCAGCCGGCGGATGCGGTCCTCGATCGGCGGGTGCGTCGAAAACAGCGACCCGATCCGCTCGCCCGCCCGGAACGGGTTGGCGATCATCAGGTGCGCCTGGCTGGCCAGCTGGGGCTCCGGGGGCAGCGGGGCCGCCTGGACCCCACCGGAAATCTTGCGCAGGGCCGACGCCAGCGCCAGCGGGTCGCCGGTCAGCACCGCGCCCGATTCATCCGCCTGGTATTCGCGTGATCGCGACACCGCCAACCGCACCACGGTCGCGGCGATCGGACCGAGCAACGAAACCAGCAGCAGCGCAAAGGGATTCTCGCCATCGCGGTCGTTACCGCCGAACATGCCGGCGAACATGGCCATGTTGGCCAGCGCGGTGATCACCGACGCCAGCGCGCCGGCGATGCACGAGATCAGGATGTCGCGGTTGTAGACGTGCGAAAGCTCGTGGCCCAGCACGGCGCGCAGCTCGCGCTCGGTGAGGATGTCCAAAATGCCGGTGGTGCAGCAGACCGCCGCGTTGCGGGGGTTGCGCCCGGTCGCGAACGCGTTGGGTGCGTTGGTGTCGCTGATGTACAGCCGGGGCATCGGCTGGTGCGCGGCGGTGGCCAGCTCACGCACGATCCGGTACATCGCCGGCGCCTGCACCTCCGAGACCGGCTGCGCGCGCATCGCCCGCAGCGCCAGCTTGTCGCTGTTGAAGTACGTGTAGACGTTCATGCCGATGGCGAACAGCACCGCAAGGAACATCGCGGTCCTGCCGAATAGCGAACCGACGAACACGATCAACGCGGACATGCCAACCAGCAACGCGAACGTCTTGAACGTGTTGTGATGCGGATGCCAGGTCATCGGCGTCCTCCTTGGAACACTCGGGTGCGCGCGTTATTGCCGATTACAGCTCATTGAACGCGCGAGACGGGCCCGTTGGTTCCGCAGGGCGGTTGGCGGCGGCGCTAGCCGTGCCGGCTGATGGTGTAGTCGACCAGCGTCTGCAGGGCGTGGCGGCCGGGGACGTCCGGCAACAGGGCCAGCTCCTGGTGGGCCTGCGCCGCGTATTCCTGCAGCGAGTGCTTGGCCTTGGCCATGCCCGGCGACGCCCGCAACAGCGCCAGCGCCTCGGCCACCGCCTCGTCGTCGTCGATGGGCCCGACCAGCAGTTCACGCAGCCGCGCCGCCTCGGGGCCGGCTTCGCGCAGCGCGTAGACCATGGGCAAGGTGTGCACGCCTTCGCGCACGTCGGTGCCGGGCAGCTTGCCGGACTCGCGGGAGTCGCTGTCGATGTCGATGATGTCGTCGGAGATCTGGAACGCGGTGCCCACGATGCCGCCGAGCCGGCTCAGCCGCTCCACCTGATCGGCGTCGGCACCCGAGAACATGGCACCGAACCGGCCCGCGGCGGCGATCAGGCACCCGGTCTTCTCGTACACCACTTTCAGGTAGTGCTCGATCGGGTCGGATCCCTCGACGAACCCGCGCGTCTCGCGCATCTGCCCCGTCACCAGCTGGGCGAACGTCTCGGCGATCAGCCGCACCGCCTCTGGGCCCAGCCGGGAGACCAACCGGGAGGCCGTGGCAAACAGGTAGTCGCCGGCCAGGATCGCGACGTTGTTGCCCCAGCGCACGTTGGCGGTGGGGGTGCCGCGACGAACCTCGGCCTCGTCCATCACGTCGTCGTGGTACAGCGTGGCCAGGTGCACCAGCTCGATGACGGCGCCGGCGATGGTCACGTCCACGCTGTCCGGGTTGGGCCCGATCTGCGCCGACAGCACCGTGAACAGCGGCCGAAACCGCTTGCCGCCGGCCTTGAACAGGTGCGTCAGCGACTCGGTCATGATGTCGTCGGCGCTGCGAAATTCCGCGTCCATCAGCTGCTCGATGCGGCCGACACCGTCCCGCACGCTCGCCGCGAAGGCGGGGTCACCGAAGTCAACGCCCGCCACCACCGTCGCCGGAGTACTCACGGGACCAAACATACTGGTGTGCATGAAGACGGGAGCGACCCGAGCCCAAGTGGTGGTCGTGGGCGCAGGACCCGCCGGTTCGGCGGCGGCGGCCTGGGCCGCTCGCGCGGGCAACGACGTACTGGTCATCGATTCGGCGAGCTTCCCCCGCGACAAGGCCTGCGGCGACGGGCTGACCCCGCGCGCGGTCGCCGAGCTGGAACGGCTGGGGCTGCGCGACTGGCTGGACGCCCGCATCCGGCACCGGGGACTGCGGATGAGCGGGTTCGGCGGCGAGGTGGAGGTCGATTGGCCCGGCCCGTCGTTCCCGTCGACCGGCAGCGCGGTGGCCCGCTTCGAGCTGGACGACCGGATCCGCAAGGTCGCCGAGGATTCCGGGGCGCGGATGCTGCTCGGGACCAAAGCCGTTGCGGCACAACATGATTCATCGGGCCGGGTGACGTCGGTGTCGCTGGCCGACGGCACCGAGGTGAGCTGCGGCCACTTGATCGTGGCCGACGGCGCGCGTTCGTCGCTGGGCCGCAAGCTGGGCCGGCGCTGGCACCAGGAGACGGTCTACGGCGTCGCCGCGCGCGGGTATCTGACCACCGCGCGCGCCGACGACCCCTGGCTGACGTCGCATCTGGAACTGCGTGGACCCGACGGCTCCAAGGACAAAGTGCTGCCCGGCTACGGCTGGATCTTCCCGCTCGGCAACGGCGAAGTGAACATCGGCGTCGGCGCGTTGTCGACGTCGAAACGGCCCGCCGACCTGGCGCTGCGGCCGCTGATCGACTACTACACCGACCTGCGCCGCGACGAGTGGGGCTTCACCGGCCACCCGCGCGCGGTGGCGTCGGCGCTGCTGCCGATGGGCGGCGCGGTGTCGGGGGTGGCCGGCGCCAACTGGATGCTGATCGGCGACGCCGCGGCCTGTGTGAACCCACTCAACGGCGAAGGCATCGACTACGGGCTCGAGACCGGACGGCTGGCCGCGGCGCTGCTGGACTGCCCCGACCTGTCGCAGGTGTGGCCGTCGCTGCTGCAGCAGCACTACGGTCGCGGCTTCTCGGTGGCGCGCCGGCTGGCGCTGCTGCTGACGTTCCAGCGGTTTCTGCCGTCGACCGGACCGATCGCGATGCGCTCGACGACGCTGATGACCATCGCCGTGCGGGTGATGGCCAATCTGGTCACCGACGACGACGCGGACTGGGTGGCGCGCGCCTGGCGCGGCGGCGGCCGGCTGTCCCGGCTGCTCGACCGTCGCACGCCGTTCAGCTGAGCCAGCGCCCCCATCGCCGCAGGTCGACGGGGTTCCGCGGCTCACGGCGGGGCCGTCGATCAGCGATGGGCTTTCGTCCGCACACCCACAGCGAGGCGTGTATAGTCCAGCTAATGAAGGGAACGAGCCTGGCTACTATCGGAGCCGCCGCTGCAATCGCTCTGGCCGCGCTGGCCATGCCGGCGCAGCTCTCCGTGCCGGCGCAGGCGGATCCGCCGCCGACGGCGCCGTACCCCACCCCGCGCACGCCGTCGCCCCCCAGCGACTACGACGCACCGTTCAAGAACACCGTCAACGGCTTCGGCATCTACCAGCCGCAGGACCAGTTGGCGTGGCTGGGCAAGATCACGTGCGAACGCATCGGCAGAGGCGTGGACGGCGACGCGTACAAGTCGGCCACTTTCATCCAGCGCAACCTGCCGCGCGGCACCACTCAGGGCCAGGCGTTCGAGTTCCTCGGGGCCGCCGTCGATCACTACTGCCCCGACCAGGTCGGCTTCGTGCAAGCCGCCGGCAACCACTAGAACTTTTTCAGCGCAACGGCTTGTGCCCCGCGTGTAGGGCGACGATGCCACCGGTCAGATTGCGCCAGCGCACCCCGGTCCAGCCGGCCTGGGTGATCTGCTGCGCCAACACCGCCTGATCGGGCCACGCCCTGATCGATTCCGCGAGGTACACGTACGCCTCGGGATTGCTGGACACCGCCCGCGCCACCCGCGGCAGCGCCCGCATTAAGTATTCCTTGTAGACGGTGGCGAACAGCGGATTGCTGGGCGTGGAGAACTCGCACACCACCAACCGGCCGCCGGGGCGCGTGACGCGGGCCATCTCGCGCAGCCCGGCCCGGGTGTCGACGACGTTGCGCAGCCCGAAACTGATTGTCACGGCATCGAATACGTCGTCGCCGAACGGCAGCCGGGTGGCATCGCCGGCGACCTTCGGGACGTCGCGCGCAGCGCCCGCCGCCAGCATGCCGACCGAGAAGTCGGCGGCCACGCACCACGCCCCGGACTTCTCCAGCTCCACGGTGGACACCGCGGTGCCCGCGGCGAGGTCCAGCACCTTCTGACCGGGCCCGATGGCCAGTGCCGACCGGGTTGCCTTGCGCCAGTACCGGTCCTGGCCCAGCGACAGCACGGTGTTGGTCAGGTCGTACCGGCGGGCGACGCCGTCGAACATCGACGCGACATCCCGGGGATCCTTGTCCAACTCCGCACGACTCACCACAGAGACGCTACCCGCTGCGGGAATGAGGCGGCACGGACGGCGTTGTAGGAGGGCGTGACTGAAAAAGTTTGGTTTATCACCGGTACATCGCGAGGTTTCGGACGGGCGTGGACGATCGCGGCCCTGGAGCGCGGCGACAAGGTCGCCGCCACGGCGCGCAACACCGCATCGCTGGACGACCTGGCGCAGAAGTACGGCGACGCGCTGTTGCCGATTCGGCTCGACGTCACCGACCGGGCGGCCGACTTCGCGGCGGTCCACCAGGCGCACGACCACTTCGGGCGGCTCGACATCGTGGTGAACAACGCCGGATACGGGCAGTTCGGTTTCGTCGAGGAACTCTCCGAGCAAGACGCACGCGACCAGATCGAGACCAATGTCTTTGGGGCGCTGTGGATCACGCAGGCAGCGCTGCCCTATCTGCGCGAGCAGGGCAGCGGCCACATCATCCAGGTGTCCTCGATCGGGGGCATCACCGCCTTCCCGTTGGTCGGCATGTATCACGCGTCGAAGTGGGCGCTGGAGGGCTTCTCACAGGCGCTGGCGCAGGAGGTCGCGCCGTTCGGTGTGCACGTCACGCTGATCGAGCCGGGCGGTTTCGACACCGACTGGGCCGGCGATTCCGCCAAGCACGCCGATCCGATTCCGGCCTACGACGACGTCCGCGCCACCGTCCAGGCCGAGCGCAGCCGCCGGTGGGCCAGCCCGGGTGACCCGTCGGCGTCCGCTGCCGCGCTGCTGAAGGTGGTCGACGCCGAAAAGCCGCCGCTGCGAGTCTTTTTCGGCGCCTCCCCGCTGGAAACCGCGAAGGCCGATTACGAGAGCCGGCTGCGCAACTGGGAGGAATGGCAGCCCGTCGCGGAGCTGGCGCAGGGGTGATCGGCCCGCGGTCGTCCAGTTCGAGGCCGTTCGCCCGTGCGGGCCACCGATTCGTAGGTCTGGTCGCCGAGGACGTCGCGGACGCGCGTGGCTCGGCAGGAAAAAGGGTAAGCGCTGTAGTACCACTTGGAACGGAATCGAAGGACACGCTATGAGCGGCGCGGATAAGGCCCGAAACAAGGTGCGGCAGATCACGGGCAAGCTCAAGGCGGCAACCGGCCGCGCCACCAACGACCCGGCGTTGGAAGCTGAGGGCAGGGCAGACCAGCGGGCGGGCCATTTGAGAGATGCCGGTGAAAAGGTCAAAGACGCATTCCGTCCCCGCCGGCCCCGCCGGCGCCGACAGGTCTAGCCGACGAACCCCTCGCGGGATGTCAATTCATCCCGCCATGCATCACGGCAGCGCGCGAAAAGATTGTTCGCGCCGCTCCACACTTTGGCCAGCAACCGCTCGAAGCCAGAAGGCCCCGCAAACCGCCGCGGGTGCTAACCGCCATTGATGAAGTAGTCGATTACTCATCCCAGGCAGCACGGTGTGGACGCACAATTGTGGCTCTGCGAGGAAAGGCGGCCCGATGTCCGCAGTCCAGTGCCCGCGCGTGGAAACCTGCGATGTTTGCATCGTCGGAGCCGGCATCGCCGGGCTGAACGCCCTGTTCGCCGCCAGCCGATACCTGTCGCCCGATCAGAAGGTGATCCTGATCGATCGTCGGGCACGCCTCGGCGGCATGTGGGTCGATGTGTACTCGTATGTGCGCCTGCACCAACCGCACCCCATGTTCACCGCGGGCAACATCGAGTGGACTCTCGGCGAGGACCGCAGCTACCTCGCTACCAAGGACGAGGTGCTTGACCATTTTCGGCACTGCGTCGACGTGATACGGCAGCGCGTCCAGGTCGACGAGTATTTCGGTTGGAACTTCGAGTCGGAAGAAGAAGCGAACGGAATCGTGCGGGTCACCGCTGGTGCTGCCGACGGCCGGTGGCTCGTCATCGAGACCAAGCGATTGATCAAAGCCTATGGCCTGGGCGTCACGCCCAACGAACCGCTCGATATCTCCAGCACGCGCGTCCATTCGGTGTCGCCCGACTACTGTGACGTCCGGGAAGGCGACATCAGGGAAAGCGATGCGCCGGTGTGGATCATCGGCGGCGGAAAGACCGCCATGGACACCGCACACACACTGATCACCACCTACCCCGGTCGCGAGGTGAACCTCGTCGCCGGCCGCGGCACCTTCTTCTCCAACCGCGACACCCTCTTGCCGAGCGGCACCCGGCGATGGTGGACGGGCACACCGCCCAGCAGCGTCGCCACGCAGCTGAGTCTCCGGTACGACGGCACGAACGAATCACAAGTACAAGATTGGTACCGCACCACCCATGGCACGTTCCTGACCCCACAGGCGGACAACTTCGTGTTGGGAGTGTTGTCCGAGGCCGAGAACCGCACCATCTCCGCCGGGTTGAACGATCTCGTCATGGACTATTTCGAGGATGCAGTCGACCGCAATGGCACGACCGAGTTGGTGTTCCGGAGCGGGTCGACGAAGACGATCCAACCGGGCAGCTGGGTCGTCAACTGCACGGGTTACGTCAAATTCCCCGCCGAATACCTGTACGAGCCGTACGTTTCGCCCAGTGGCGCAGTCGTTTCCATCAACGTGCGGTCGGCGATACTGCACCTGCCTGCGTTCATGGGCTATTTCCTGGGGCATCTGATGTTCTTGGACAAGCTCGGTGAGATCCCGCTCTACGAAATCGATTGGCAGGCATTGCGGCTGAAGGCACCGATGGCATTTCCGTACGTACTCTTCGCGCTCGTCCAGCACAACCTCAGCCTGATCTACGACAACGTGCCCAGTCGCGTGTTCAACCAGAATGGCCTCGATTTCGACAAGTGGTACCCACTACCGCGCCGCCTGCCGGGCCTGGCACGGTTCGTGCTCACGCACCGCCGGGAACGCGAGCGCCAGCGCCGTGTTCTCGACACAGTCCGGGAACGATTCCAAATCCGTTGCGGCCCATTGGGCGCGCAGCTCATTCCCGGCGCCAAAACGTAGTCGCCACTCATGCGGATGAAAAATCGGGAATTGGCCGGGCCAATCGAGTGGATGCCATCGACATTGATCAACGGCATTCACTCGATGCGGGTCCAGTTCACGCCCGGGCGTCCCGCAGCGCTCGGGCGTGAACCGGATCGTGCGAAAAAGCATGCACTCGCCGCCAACCGCGATCCCGCCGTCTATGACGACCCCGACCGACTCGACATAAGCCGCGTCGGAGCACCTGCGATGCAGACGTTCGGCGCCGGCATGCACTATTGCCTGGGTGCCAACCTGGCCCGACTCGAGCTCGCCGAAGCCTTGGCGATCATGACACGGCGCATGCCCAACGCCCATCGCACCGGCCCCGCCCCATGGAAGCCCCTCACCGGGCTGAGCGGACCGACCACGCTGCCAATCGAATTCGACGCCGTACCGTGAACAGGAACGTCACGCCCCTAGCTCATTCCCCCAACGCGTGGCGGGTGGACAGCAGTTGGCGCCGCACGAACGGCGACAGCACGGCCTCGTAGTGGCCGAGGAGTTCGTCGCAGATGACCGGCCAGCTCCGGCCGACCACGCTGCGCCGGGCGGCCAGCGCGTAGCGCGAACGTTCGGCGATCAGGTGTGCGACCGCGTCGGGCAACCGGGACTCGAACTCGTTGACGGCCAACAGCAGACCGGTTCGCCACGGGGTGACGAGGTCACGTGGGCCGCCGGCGTCGGGGGCGATCACCGGCAACCCCGACGCCAGCGCTTCTTGCACGACCTGACAAAACGTCTCGTGCTCACCGGGATGCACGAACACGTCCATGCTGGCGTACGCCGCGGCGAGTTCGTCGCCGTATAGCGCACCCGTGAAAACCGCTGTCGGCATTGCCGATTGCAGCTTGTCGCGGTCGACACCGTCGCCCACGATGACGAGCTGCACCGCTCCGCCGGCAGCCAGCCCGATGAGTCGCTCGACATGTTTCTCGGGCGCGAGCCGGCCCACGAACCCGACGATCGGCTTGCCCTGCGGCGACCACCGTGCGCGCAGCGCCTCGTTGCGCGCGGACGGCGCGAACCGCAGCACGTCGACGCCGCGCGCCCACCGGTGCACCCGCGGAAAGCGGTGCGCGACAAGCGATTCCATCGTCACACTGGATGGCGCCAGGGTACGGTCGGCGAGACCGTGCAGATGGCGAAACCAGGCCCAGGCGGCCCGCGCCGTGATCGGAATGCCGTAGCTCGCCGCAAAGCCCGGGACGTCGGTCTGATACACCGCGACCGTCGGCACCCCCAGCCACCGCGCCGCCCGCACCCCGCCGTAGCCCAGCAGCGCCGGTGAAGCGAGATGCACCACGTGCGGATCGAATCCGCGCAACACCTTCACCAGCCGGGGCGTCGGCACGCCGAGCGGCAGGGTGGTCACCTTGGGGAACATCCGCGACGGCACCCGGTGAACGCGGATCCCGTCGTAGATGCGATCGGCCCGGGGCTGGCCGGGCGGCGTGTCGGGGGCGATGACGAGGGCTTCGTGGCCCGTCCGGCGCAGATGCTCGAGCACCCGGATCACCGAGTTGCTGACACCGTTGACTTCGGGGAGGAACGATTCCGCGACGATGGCAACGCGCACATCACTACGGTGTCAGCGTCGGCTGTCGACAAGGTTGCCTGTGTGTATACGTCACGCGAAATTTGCAGGTCCGACACTTTTTGCGGCCGGGTCGGCCGGTGCGTCGCCGGGCGCGTCGCGACGGTCCAGCCACTTGTCCAGCAGCGCCAGCGCGACCAGGATCGCCGCCGCGGTCAGCCAGCCCACCACCGCGATGGATCCCGCCGGGATGATCGCCAGCCCGGCGTTGCGATGCTGCACGCGCACCAGGTTCGGGTCGTTCTTGTTGTACTCGACGTAGATGCGCATCCCGGTGGCCAGATGGGACGGATAGAGCACGCCGAGCTCGGGGCGATAGGTGACCCGCTCGGGGGTGACGAATTCGATGGTGGAGCGGCGCGGCCCGGCGCTGAGCACCTCGGCCTGCGCTACGCCCATGTTGTGGGTGATCGCGATGTCGTCTCGCCAGGCGCCGGCCACCAGCAGCATGGACTGCAGCGTGACCAGGCCGGTCACGATCAGCACGGCAATCCGGGCCCACCGCAACACAATCCGAGCCCGCGTTTTCGGCGGTTCGTCACTACGCCCATGAATCAGGATGCGCAGCAGAACTTTTGGAGATACCGCCATCTAGGTGCGCCTCACAGCGCGGCCTTGATGGCGGCGTGCAGCTGCCGCAGCGACGACCGGTCGGCCTTGACCTCCAGCACCCGCATCCCGGACCCGGATTCGTCGAGGGCCGTGGGCAATTCGCCGACCTCGATCTGGCGGCTCTCAACGTGGTAGGCGCGGCACAGCGCGCCCACGTCGACGTCGTGCGGGGTGCCGAACACCCGTGACGACACGTCGGAGAACCGCGGGTCGCCCTGCTCGAGCAGTTCGAAGATGCCGCCGCCATTGTCGTTGGAGACCACGATGGTCAGCCGGCGCGGCGTGGGCTCGGTGGGGCCGATCAGCAACCCTGAACTGTCGTGCACGAACGTCAGGTCCCCGATCAGCGCGACGGTGCGCGCCGGGCCGTCCGGGCCGCCGTCGCGTTCGTGTGCCAGCGCCGCCCCGATGGCCGTGGAGACCGTCCCGTCGATCCCGGCGACACCGCGGTTGGACCGCACCCGGATGCCGCCGGTTTTCAGGCCGACCAGCGCCGCGTCGCGGACCGGGTTGGAGGCCCCGAGCACCAGCTGATCGCCGGGCACCAGCGCGTCGGCCACGGCCGCCGCGACGTGCAGGCCGGTGGTCAGCGGGTGCGCCGCGAGCTGGCTACGGACGGCGGCCATCGCATGCCGGTTGGTCTCCGCGCAGCGCTGCAGCCACGCCGGGTTGGGCGCGCCGGAGGTGATCGCCCGCGTCCCGGTGGCCTGCGAATTGCCCGAGACGTCCGGCCAGCGCGGCCCGGTGGTCAGCGCGAACACCGGCACCTGTGAATCGGCCAGCAGCGCCGACACCGGCCGGTGCAGGGTGGGGCGGCCGAGCATGATCACCTGCTTGGGCCGCAGCAGCGGCAGCGCCAGCGGGTGCAGCGGGTTCGCCGGAGCGGGCGCCGTCGGCTCGGCGACGGTCGGCAGCTGCGCCAGGTTGGGCTGCACACCCGCGCCGTGCCCGGCGATGACGACCGTGTCGGGTGCCAGGTCGATCTCCAGCGGCTGGTCGAAGCTGACCGGCGGCGTGTAGGTCCACGGCCGCCCGCCCGGGCGGCCCGGCGGCGTCGGCGCTTGAGGTTCGGGATCCGGTACCAAGGGCTCGCGCAGCGGGATGTCGAACTGCACGGGGCCGGCGTTGGCGGTGCGGGATCCGGTGGCGGCCACCAGCACCCGGCAGGTGGCCGATCGCCAGGTGGCGTTGAGGGCATCCAGCCGCTCGGGGGCGTCCTCGGCCAGGCCGAGGCTGATGGTGGCCCGCACCTGGGTGCCGAAGTAGCCCAGCTGCTCCATGGTCTGGTTGGCTCCGGTGCCCAGCAGCTCGTAGGGCCGGTTGGCCGAGAGCACGATCAGCGGCACCCGGGCGTAGTTGGCCTCGATCACCGCCGGGCCGAGGTTGGCGACGGCGGTGCCGGACGTCATGGCGACACAGACCGGCGCGCCGGCGGCGATGGCCAGGCCGATGGCCAGGTAGCCGGCGGTGCGCTCGTCGATGCGGACGTGCAGGCGGATGCGGCCGGAGCGGTCGGCGTCCTGCAACGCGAAGGCCAGCGGGGCGTTCCGTGAACCGGGGCAAAGCACCACGTCGCGGACGCCGCCGCGAATCAGCTCGTCAACGACGACGCGAGCCTGTGTCGTCGAGGGGTTCACTCCTACAGCCTGTCACAGCGCTGGTGAACCGCGCTCAGCCCTTGGCGTCGCCGAAGAACTTGAGCATCGCGGCGTTGACGGCGTCCGGCCGCTCGAAGAAGCCGAGATGGCCGGTGTCGGGGATCTGCACGTAACGGCCGTTGGGCAGCGCGTCGGCGACCTCGCGGCCCAGATACGGCGGGGTGAGCACGTCGTCGGAGAAGCCGATCACCAGCACCGGGGTCGCGATGCTGCGGTAGGCGGTCAATCGGCTGGTGTACGGCGCGACATCCAGCTGGGCGCGCATGCCGGGAGTGGCCTTGACGGGCCAGGTGGAGAACATCGCGATCCAGTCGGCGATGGCGGTGTCGTCGTTGAGCGTCTTGCGGGAAAAGTTTTCCAGCAGGCGGATTTTCGCTTCGTACGCGGCCGGCAGCGCGACGCCGGCGTCGGCCAGCTCGGCCTCGGCGTCGCGGAAGAACTGCCGGGCCCGGTCCATGCGGCCGCGGGTGCCCATCAGCACCGCCGAGGTGACCAGCTCGGGTCGGGCCAGCATGAGTTCCTGGGCGATGAATGCGCCCATCGACATCCCGACGATGCGGGCCGGCGCCGCGTTCAGGCCCTCGATCAGGGCCGCGGTGTCGGCGACCATGGTCTGGATCGAGAAGCCGTCCGCGTTCTCGGTGGCGCCGATCCCGCGGTTGTCGAAGGTGATGACGCGGTATCCGGCCGCCATGAACGCGGGTACTTGGTAGGGGTGCCAGGTCCGTCCGGCGCCGCCGTGGCCGGCGATAAATACCACGGGCTCACCGGAACCGCGGTCGTCGTAAGCCAGGTTGATCACTCGGTCGACGGTACAAGCAACCGATGGCAGGTCTTGACCCGGTCGATCCACCACTGCCGGCGCTCGGGCGGTGCCGCCAACGCGTGCAGCCGCGCCGGATCGGGCGTGACCGGGCCCACCGGCAGGCAGCCGTCGACGGGCTCGGCGGTCTCGGCGACGTCCTCGACGAACAGGCCGCCGGTGCCCAGCCCGCAGGCATGACGCAGTCGCGGCAGGGCCGCCGCGGCGGTCAGCCCGGCGGCGATGCCCACCGCCGAATCCAGCGCGCTGGACACCACGACCGGGATGTCGATCTGCGCGGCGATTTCGAGCATGGCCGAAATCCCGCCCATCGGAGCAACTTTGAGCACCGCGACGTCGGCGGCTCCGGCGCGGACCACGGCCAGCGGGTCCTCCGCCTTGCGGATGCTTTCGTCGGCGGCGATCGGTACCTCGACCCGCCGGCGCAGCTCGGCGAGCTCGTCGACCGTCGCGCAGGGTTGTTCGAGGTATTCCAGCGGGCCGTCGGCGGTCAACGCGGCGGCGGCCGCGGCCGCCTCCTCGACGCTCCAGCCGCCGTTGGCGTCCACCCGCACGGTCGGAACCAGCCCGCGCACGGCGTTGACCCGCTCGACGTCGTCGGCCAGCGTCTGCCCGGGCTCGGCGACCTTCACCTTGGCCGTCCCGGCCCCCGGGAAGCGGGACAGCACCTCGGCCACCTGCGCGGCGGGTACCGCCGGCACCGTCGCGTTGATGGGGACGCGGTCGCGGCGGGTCGGCGGCGGCTCCCGGTAGGCGGCCGCGATGCCCGACGCCAGCCAGTGCGCGGCCTCGCGCGGCTCGTATTCGACGAAGGCCCCGAACTCGCCCCAGCCCGCCGGGCCGTCGATCAGCGCGACCTCGCGGATGGTGATGCCGCGAAACCGCACCCGCATGGGCAGCGCCACCACATGCAGGCGGTCGAGCAGGTCCTCGAGCGTCGGCGTCATTCGCTGTAGACCTGGCGACCCGCCAGATACGTCGCCCGCACCTCGAGGTCGGCGATCTGCTCGGGCGGCACGGTTCGTGGATCGGCGGACAGCACCACCAGATCGGCGTACTTGCCGACCTCCAGCGAGCCGATCACGTCGTCGGAGAACAGCTGCCAGGCCGCGTCGATGGTTTGCGCGCGGATCGCCTGCTCGACGGTCAGCCGCTCCTCGGGCCCGAGCACCCGGCCGCTCGGCGCGGTGCGGGTCACGGCCACGCTGATGTTGCGCAGCGGCTCCTCGGGCGTCACCGGCGGGTCGTTGTGCAGCGAGATGCGCATCCCGGTGGCCACCGCGGATCCAGCCGGCATCCAACGGGTTCCGCGTTCCTCGCCGAACAGCCCGTCGACGATGACATCGCCCCAGTAGTGGATCTGGTCGACGAAGATGCTGCAGGTGACGCCGAGGTCGTGGGCGCGCTGCAGCTGCTCGGGCCGGATGGCGCCGACGTGCTCGAGCCGCAGCCGATGGTCGTCGCGGGGATGGCGCTTCAGGGCCTCTTCGTACACGTCGAGGATGGTGTCGACGCCTGCGTCGCCCTGCACGTGGCAGGCCATCGGCCAGCCCAGCGGGAAGTAGGCGCCGACGATCTCGTGCAGCTGCTCGGCGGTGTAGTTGGCGCAGCCGCAGGAGCCCGGCACCACGCCGATGATCCGGGTGGCGTCGGTGTCCAGGTAGGGGAATGAGAGGTCGATGTTGCCGATCCAGGGCGAACCGTCGACCCAGATCTTGATGCCGACCTGACGCAGGACGTCGTCGCCCTGCCCGGGGGTGGCGGCGGTGGACATCTGCGGATTGGAGATCTCGTAGGTGCGCAGCCGCACCGTGAGCCGCTCACGCAGTTGCTCGACCACCGGCCCGAAGTTCGGGTCGAAGGCCATTTCCGAGCAGGTCGTCAGGCCGGCGCGGTTGAGCCGGGCGCATTCGGCGAGCAGCATCTGCGGGTAGTCGGCGAAGTCGATGGCCCCGCCCAGCAACGGGAACACCGCGCCGGTCTCCTCGGCGGTGCCGTCGAGTTCGCCGTTGGCGTCGCGGCCGTATCTGGCGCCCTTGGGGTCGGGGGTGTCACGGTTCAGCCCGTGCAGCTTGGCGGCGCGCGAGTTGAAGTAGGCCTTGTGCCCGGAGTTGTGCAGGATGACCAGCGGACTGTCCGGCGCGATGCCGTCGAGCCAGCTCAGCGTCGGTTCCGGAAGCCCGTTCTGCAGCAGCGGATCCCAGCCGTTGAGGTAGGCGCCGTCGGAGCCCCGCCGGGCGACCTCAGAGCGGATCGCCACGACGACGTCGTCCGCATTGCGCAGGGTGACCGGGCGGATGTCGACGATGCGGTCCGACAAGGCGACCGCCTCCATCAACGGATGCCCGTGTGCCTCAACGAAGCCCGGCATGACGCAGCCGTCACCGACGTCGACCGTCCGGGTGTCGGGGCCGGTGAATGCGGCGACCTCGGCGCGGCTGCCGACGGCGACGATCTTGCCGTCGGCGACGGCGAGCGCCTCGGCGGTAGGTCGCCTCTCGTCGACGGTCAGGATCGTTCCGGTGACGACGAGATCTGCCTGCCCCATGGGGAGCGATCCTAATGATCGGCAGGGTCGCCGAGGGTGCAGCTGACCCAAATTGCAACACGTTCTAGTCTTGCCACATGAGTGACGACCTGTTGCGCAACCCGACCCATAACGGCCACCTGCTCGTGGGCGCGCTCAAGCGCCACAAGACCAAGCCGGTGCTGTTCCTCGGCGACACCACGTTGACCGGCGGTCAGATGGCCGAGCGGATCAGCCAGTACATCCAGGCGTTCGAGGCGCTGGGCGCGGGCACCGGCGTCGCGGTCGGCCTGCTGTCGCTCAACCGTCCCGAGGTGCTGTTGATCATCGGCGCCGGGCAGACCCGGGGCTACCGGCGCACCGCCCTGCATCCGCTGGGCTCGCTGGACGACCACGCCTACGTGCTCAACGACGCCGGCATCAGCTCGCTGATCATCGACCCCAACCCGATGTTCGTCGAGCGCGCGCTGGCGTTGCTGGAAAAGGTGCCCGGGCTCAAGCAGATCCTCACCATCGGCCCGGTGCCCGAAAAGCTGCACGGCTTGAAAGGGCAAGTGGTGGACCTGGCGGCCGAGGCGGCCAAGTACGACCCGCAGCCGCTGGCCGCCGCGGACCTGCCGCCCGATCAGGTCATCGGCCTGACCTACACCGGCGGAACCACGGGCAAGCCCAAGGGCGTGATGGGCACCGCGCAGTCGATCTCCTCCATGACCCAGATCCAGCTCAGCGAATGGGAGTGGCCGGAGGAACCGCGGTTCCTGATGATCACCCCGCTCTCGCACGCCGGGGCGGCGTATTTCCTACCCACCCTGATCAAGGGCGGCGAGATGCATGTGCTGCCCAAGTTCGACCCCGCCGATGTGCTGAAAACCATTGAGGAGAAGCGCATTACGGCCACGTTCCTGGTGCCGTCAATGCTGTATGCGCTGATGGACCACCCGGATTCGCACACCCGCGACCTGTCGTCGCTGCAGACCGTCTATTACGGCGCGTCGGCGATCAACCCGGTGCGGCTGGCCGAGGCAATCCGCCGGTTCGGCCAGATCTTCGCCCAGAACTACGGGCAGTCCGAGGCGCCGATGGCCATCACCTACCTGGCCAAGGGCGAGCACGATGAGAAGCGGCTGACATCGTGTGGGCGCCCAACGCTTTTCGCGCGGGTGGCGCTGCTGGGTGAGGACGGCAAGCCGGTGCCGCAGGGCGAGCCGGGTGAAATCTGTGTCAGCGGACCGCTTTTGGCGGGCGGTTACTGGAATCTGCCCGACGAGACGGCGAAGACTTTTAAAGACGGCTGGCTGCACACCGGCGACATGGCCCGCGAGGACGAGGACGGCTTCTACTTCATCGTCGACCGGGTCAAGGACATGATCGTCACCGGCGGTTTCAACGTGTTCCCGCGCGAGGTCGAGGACGTCGTCGCCGAGCACCCGGCCATCGCCCAGGTGTGCGTGGTCGGCGCGCCGGACGAGAAGTGGGGCGAGGCCGTCACCGCGGTGGTGGTGCTGCGCTCCGACGCGCCCCGCGACGACGCCGCAATCGAGAAGATGACCGCCGAGATTCAGGCCGCGGTCAAGGACCGCAAGGGCTCGGTGCAGTCGCCCAAGCGCGTGGTGCTCGCCGACTCGCTGCCGTTGACCGGGCTGGGCAAGCCGGACAAGAAGGCCGTGCGCGCGCAGTTCTGGGAGGGCGCCGCCCGGTCGGTCGGTTAGGTCCTTGCGTCGAACGTGACGCTGCAGTCACGTTCGCGGCCCAGCGTGACTGTGTTGTCACGTTCGACGTGGAGGCGTGGGTTGGGCCGCGACCCCGGCGACCAGCAGGTCGAGCATGCGGCCGGTCTGCTCCGGCGAACCGCTGACCAGGAAGATGCCGATCAGGCTGGACACCACGTCGTCGGCCTGCACGTCGGCGCGCAGCGTCGCGTCGTCCGCGCCCGCTTGTAACAGCATCTCGACCGCGCCGACGATGCTGTCGCGCGTCTGGGTGGGTTCCATGGCGCCCGAGTCGAAGATCGCTTGCAGGGACTCGGCCATTCCGCGCTTGGCGGCTACGAACCCCGCGTACCGGTCCATCCAGCGTCGCAACGCGGTCTTGGGCGGATGCCGCTCGAGCAGCTGCTCGGCCGCCGCGGCCACCTCGGCGAGCTCAGTGCGGTAGATCGCCTCGACCAGGGCTTCCCGGTTGGGGAAATGCCGGTAGAGCGTGCCGATTCCGACTCCGGCGTCGCGGGCGATCGACTCCAGCGAGACCGATCCGCCGTGCGCGGTGAACGCCGCGGTGGCCGCCTCCAGCAGCCGTTCGCGGTTGCGCCGCGCATCCGACCTTCCAACCAAAGCGGAGGTTCCTCCGTTTCTGCTACGCTGACCGAGCGGAGGGTCCTCCGCATTTTCTCCAGTGTGTCACGAGCCAAGGAGCATCATGACCGACAAACCACAGCCCGGCGGTACCGGCAGCATCGGCACGACGCCCGTCGCCCGCATGGGCTACGGCGCCATGCAGCTGTTCGAGGCATCACCCGACGACGCGGTCGCGGTGCTGCGCCGCGCCGTCGAGCTCGGCGTCAACCACGTCGACACCGCGTCGTTCTACGGCCCCGGCGAGGTGAACCGGCGGATCCGCGCGGCGCTCGCGCCCTACCCGGACGACCTCGTCATCGTCAGCAAGGTCGGCGCGCGCTACACCGGCGAAGAACCGATTCCGCTGGCATCCGCGCAACGGCCCGCCGAGCTGCGCGCCGCCGTCGAAGACGATCTGCGCCAACTCGGTCTGGATCGTGTTCCGGTGGTCAATCTGCGGCGGATGGACCTCGGTCCCGGCGCGGCCGCCGACGGCGACCAGATCGTCGACCTCGACGATCAACTCGCCGAGATGATCGCGCTGCGCGACGAGGGCAAGATCGGCGCAATCGGGATCAGCAGTGTGCCGCTCGACGTGCTGCGGCGAGCGCTGCCCGCCGGGATCGTGTGCGTGCAGAACGCCTACAGCCTGCTGGACCGCTCCCAGGAAGAGATGATCGATGTCTGCCTGGACGAGGGCATCGCCTGGGTGCCGTACTTCCCGCTCGGCTCGGCGTTCCCGGGCTTCCCCAAGGTCACCGACAACCCGGTGGTGACCGACATCGCCGGCGAGCTGGGCGTCACCGGCGCCCAGGTCGGGCTGGCGTGGCTGTTGGCCCACACGCCGAACACGTTGCTGATTCCCGGCACCCGCTCGATCGCCCACCTCGAGGAGAACCTTGGCGCGGCCGGCGTCACGCTGAGCGCCGAGGCGACCGCCCGGCTGGACGCCGTCGCCACACCCGGCGCCGATCCCTGGGCGCACGGTGTCGAACCCTTCCTGGAGGCGCCGCAAACCTGACTACTGTGTCAGACATGGGAACGCCCGACGGGCTGAAACCACCGTGGTGGCTCAAGCCGGCGAACAAAGTCTTCATCCGGATGTCGCGGCTCGGCCTGAGCTTCGGCGGCGAAAGCCCGGTGGTGCTGACGGTGCCCGGACGCAAGTCCGGGACGCCCCGCTCGACGCCGGTGACACCGATGACGGTGGACGGCAAAAGGTATGTGGTGGGCGGCTTCCCGGGTGCGGATTGGATCCGCAACGTCCGCGCCGCCGGGCATGCGACGCTGGCCCGCGGCCGGCACTCCGAGCGGGTGCGGATGGTGGAGTTGTCCGCCGACGCGGCGCGGCCGTTCCTGCGGGCGTACCCCACCGAGGTGCCCACCGGCGTCGGCTTCATGAAACGCTCTGGGTTGGTCAAGGACGGACGCCCCGAGGAGTTCGAGGCGCTGGCCGGCGTGTGTCCGGTGTTCCGGCTGGACCCGGCATAGGAGTTCAAACACATTGAGTGACAACCCCTTTGATGCGCAGGCCTGGCGACCCGTGGACGGGTTCGGCGACCTGACCGACATCACCTATCACCGGCACGTCGATGACGCCACGGTGCGGGTGGCGTTCGACCGGCCCGAGGTGCGCAACGCGTTTCGGCCGCACACCGTCGACGAGCTCTACCGGGTGCTCGACCACGCCCGGATGTCCCCCGACGTCGGCGTCGTGTTGCTCACCGGCAACGGGCCATCGCCCAAGGACGGCGGCTGGGCGTTCTGCTCGGGCGGCGATCAGCGCATCCGCGGGCGCAGCGGCTACCAATACGCGAGCGGCGACACCGCCGACACCGTCGACACCGCCCGCGCCGGCCGGTTACACATCCTGGAGGTCCAACGACTGATCCGGTTCATGCCCAAGGTGGTCATCTGTCTGGTCAACGGGTGGGCGGCCGGTGGCGGGCACAGCCTGCACGTGGTCTGCGACCTCACCCTGGCCAGCCGCGAGCACGCCCGCTTCAAGCAGACCGACGCCGACGTCGGCAGCTTCGACGGGGGCTACGGCAGCGCGTACCTGGCCCGCCAGGTCGGCCAGAAGTTCGCCCGCGAGATCTTCTTCCTGGGCCGCCCCTACACCGCCGAGCAAATGCACCACATGGGCGCGGTCAACGCCGTCGTCGACCATGCGGAGCTGGAATCGGAGGCCATCGGATGGGCGCGCGAGATCAACGCCAAATCGCCGCAGGCGCAACGCATGCTGAAGTTCGCGTTCAACCTGCTCGACGACGGGCTGGTGGGCCAGCAGCTGTTCGCGGGCGAGGCCACCCGGCTGGCGTACATGACCGATGAGGCCGTCGAGGGCCGCGACGCCTTCCTGGAGAAGCGGGACCCCGACTGGAGCCGGTTCCCCCGCTACTTCTGAGCGGCGCGGTTGGCGCGTCGCGCCCCCACCTAGACTCGCGTCTCGTGAGCAAGAGTCCTTTTCGCCGGATCGCCGACCAGTTCGTGCTGGCGACCATGCGACCCCCCATGGCACCGCAGATTCTCGTCAACCGCCCGCTGATCAAGCCGATCGAGCTGGCCGGCAAGCGCATCCTGCTCACCGGGGCCTCGTCGGGGATCGGCGAGGCCGCGGCCGAACAGTTCGCCCGGGCGGGCGCCACCGTGGTCGTCGTCGCGCGCCGCCAGGATCTGCTGGACGCGCTGGCCGAGCGGATCACCACCGCCGGCGGTGAAGCGCTGTCGATCCCGTGCGATGTCTCGGACATGGACGCCGTCGACGCGTTGGTCGCCGACGTCGAAAAGCGCCTGGGCGGAATCGACATCCTGATCAACAACGCTGGCCGGTCCATCCGCCGGCCGCTGGCCGAGTCGCTGGAACGCTGGCACGACGTCGAGCGCACCATGGTGCTCAACTACTACGCGCCGCTGCGCCTGATCCGCGGGCTGGCACCCGGGATGATCGAGCGCGGCGACGGCCACATCATCAACGTCTCGACGTGGGGTGTGCTGTCGGAGGCCTCACCGCTGTTCTCGGTGTACAACGCCTCGAAGGCCGCGCTGTCGACCGTCAGCAGGGTGGTGGAAACCGAGTGGGGCGACAAGGGCGTGCACTCCACCACGCTCTACTACCCACTGGTGGCCACCCCGATGATCGCGCCGACCAAGGCCTACGAGGGAATGCCGGCGCTGACGTCGGAGGAGGCCGGCGAGTGGATGATCACCGCCGCCCGCACCCGCCCGGTGCGCATCGCACCACGAATGGCGATCGCCGCCAAGGCGCTGGACACCTTCGGCCCGCGTTGGGTCAACGCCGTCATGCAGCGCCAAAGCATCCAGCCCAACCGCAAGACCGACGGCTGAGTGGGGCCACGTGGTAGACACGATTTCATGGAGATCCTGGCCAGTCGGATGCTGCTGCGGCCGTCGGACTATCAGCGCTCGCTAGCCTTCTACCGCGACGAGATCGGGCTGGCGATTTGGCGCGACTACGGCGCTGGCACAGTCTTTTTCGCTGGCCAGTCCTTGCTGGAGCTGGCCGGTTACGGCGCGCCCGATCCCTCCCAGCGGGCCTTCCCCGGTGCGCTGTGGCTCCAGGTCCGCGACATCGAGGCCACCCAAGCCGAATTGGAGGGCCGCGGGGTGTCGATCGCGCGCGAAGCGCGGCGCGAACCATGGGGTTTGAAAGAGATGCACGTGACCGATCCGGATGGCCTCGCGCTCATTTTCGTCGAAGTGCCGCCAGAGCACCCATTACGCCGCGACACCCGAGGTGAACAACAGCGAAACGACGGTTAACTGAGAGGTAACATCTGGCGACGGTTCAAGGTACACCCGCGATTCGCCTCCCCCAGCATTCGACAATGGAAACCTCCTACCACCAGAATCAGGCGCTGTGAACATCCAATTGTTCCTCTTGATCATTGTCGTAATCACGGCATTGGCTTTCGATTTCACGAATGGCTTCCACGACACGGGCAACGCGATGGCGACCTCGATCGCCAGCGGTGCGCTCAAGCCGAAAGTAGCGGTCGCGCTGTCCGCGGTGCTGAACCTCGTGGGTGCGTTCATGTCCACCGCCGTCGCCGCGACGATCGCCAAAGGCTTGATCGACGGGCACATCGTGACGCTGGAGCTGGTTTTCGCCGGCCTCGTCGGCGGCATCGTGTGGAACCTGCTGACCTGGCTCCTCGGCATCCCCTCGAGTTCGTCGCACGCCTTGATCGGCGGCATCGTCGGCGCCACCATCGCCGCCGTCGGCGGACACGGCGTGCTCTGGAAGGGCCTGGTGTCGCACGTACTCATCCCGGCCGTGGTGGCCGCGATCCTGGCCATCGCAGTCGGGGCGATCGCGACCTGGCTCGTGTACCGGATCACCCGCGGTCTGGAGACTGGTCGCACCGAGGCCGGGTTCCGGTACGGCCAGTGGGGCTCAGCGTCGCTGGTGTCGCTGGCGCACGGGACCGGCGACGCACAGAAGACGATGGGCATCATCTTCCTGGCGCTGATGTCCTACGGCTCGATCAGCAGAAACACCGCCATGCCGCCCCTATGGGTCATTGTCGCTTGCGCGGTGTCGATGGCGGCGGGCACCTACCTGGGCGGCTGGCGGATCATCCGCACGCTGGGCAAGGGACTGGTCGAAATTCAGTCGCCGCAGGGCATGGCGGCCGAATCATCCTCGGCCGCGGTGATTTTGCTCTCCACCCACTTCGGATACGCGCTGTCGACGACGCAGGTCTGCACCGGCTCGGTGCTGGGCAGCGGGCTGGGCAAGCCCGGCGGCGAGGTCCGCTGGGGCGTCGCCGGTCGCATGGGTGTCGCGTGGCTGGTCACGCTTCCGCTGGCCGGCGTTGTCGGCGCACTCACCTACTGGACCGTCCACCTGATCGGCGGCTACCCGGGCGCCATCGTGGGCTTCGCGCTGCTGGCCGCGGTTTCGGCCACCATCTACATCCGGTCGCGCAAGGTCAAGGTCGACGCCAACAACGTCAACGCCGAATGGAAGGGCGACCTGACCGCCGGCCTCCAAGAGTCCGACGATCAGCACCCGCCCTCGGATGCCGGACCCACCGCCGGCACGTCTGCCCGGTACGACTCCGACGACCCCACGATTAAGGCGAACGCATGAGTCACTTCAGCGACTGGTTCAACTACCAGGCCTCGCTCAAGATCCTGCTTTTCGCGATGCTGGCCGGCGCCGCACTGCCGGCGCTGTTCGCCCTGGGTCTCCGATTCCACGCGGTCGGCGCCGGACAGGTCAGCACCGATGGCAGTTCACCACAAAAGAACCCGGCGCTGGTGGCCATCGCCTGGGCGATCTATGCGGTGGTGATCCTGGTGATCGCCTTTGCGCTGGCGTACATCTCGCGGGACTTCATCGCGCATCACACTGGCTACCCTTTCCTCGGAGCTAAAGCCAAGTAGCATCGATTGGTGCCCACGGATTTGCTAAGCCAAACACCGGGGGGTGTTGTCAGAGCGTGAACGGATTCCTCAATTCGATCGTCTCCTGGCTCCGCGCGGGATATCCCGAAGGCGTTCCAGCGACCGACACCTTCCCGGTGCTCGCGTTGCTGGCGCGCCGGCTTTCCGGCGACGAAGCCAAGGCGGTGGCCTGCGAACTGGTTCGGCGCGGCGAGTTCGACGATGTCGACATCGGGGTGCTGATCACCCAGATCACCGATGAGTTGCCGTCGCCGAGCGATGTGGAGCGGGTTCGCGTGCGGTTGGCGGCCCAGGGCTGGCCCTTCGATGACGCCGACGAGGCCGGGGACCCGGCATAGCCGTACTGCGCGCGCTGCACGTCCCGCCGGGTTCGGCGGTCTCGTCACTGTTGCCCGCGCTGCAGCGGGTGCTGGAGGGGCGTGACCCCGCACTGGTCGCCCTGTCCGCGGGCGACGACCGCGAGTCGGATGCGCTGCGGGAGGGTCTGCGCGTCGGGGAGGCCATCGACGACGACGTGGCCCTGGTCGCGGCGACGTCGGGAACGACGGGAATTCCCAAGGGCGCTTTGCTGACCGCGGCCGCTTTGACGGCCAGCGCGGCGGCCACCCATGACCGCCTCGGCGGGCCGGGCAGCTGGCTGCTCGCCCTGCCGGCCCACCACATCGCCGGGGTGCAGGTTCTGGTGCGCAGCCTGCTCGCCGGCTCGGCACCGATCGAGATGGACGTCTCCGCCGGATTCGACATCGCCGAATTACCCGGTGCGATAAGGGCATTGGGCTCGGGGCGGCGCTATACCTCGCTGGTTGCCACGCAGCTGGCCAAGGCGCTCGGCGACCCGGCGGCCGCGGGCGCCCTCGCCGAACTGGACGCCGTGCTGCTCGGCGGCGGACCCGCGCCGCGACCGGTCCTCGACGACGCGGCCGCGGCGGGCATCACAGTGGTCCGCACCTACGGGATGAGCGAGACCGCCGGGGGCTGCGTGTACGACGGCGTCCCGCTGGACGGGGTGCGGCTGCGCACGGTCGACGGGCGCATCGTCATCGGCGGCGCGACGCTGGCCAAGGGCTACCGCAACCCGGTTGACCCGGATCCGTTCGCCGAACCGGGCTGGTTTGCGACCGACGACCTCGGCGCCGTCAGCGACGCCGGCGTGCTGACCGTGCTGGGCCGCGCCGACGACGCGATCAGCACGGGCGGGCTGACCGTGCTGCCGCAGCCGGTCGAGGCGGCCCTGTGCACCCATCCGGCCGTGAGCGATTGCGCGGTGTTCGGGGTGGCCGACGACCGGCTGGGGCAGCGGGTGGTCGCCGCGATCGTGGTGCGCGACGGGTCCGCCGAGCCGACCCTGGACGCGCTGCGCGCGCAGGTGACCCGCACCCTGGACGCCACCGCCGCGCCGCGCGAGCTGCACATCGTCGACGCCCTGCCCCACCGCGGCATCGGCAAGGTCGACCGGGCGGCATTGGTGCGCCGGTTCGCCGGCCCGCGCGATCAATAGGCTGTTCGTCCGTGAGGATCGCTCGACGGGAGGCAGTGCGCGAGGCGGTAGCGGTCACGGTCGGGGTGCTGCTGGTGGCGGCGGCGTTCGCGCTGCCGCGGCTCAACCTGGGCGTGCGGCCGCGTCTGGACGTCGGTGCCGAGAAGTTCGCCACCCACGCCGGCGCCGCACCGATCTTCGGCGAATGGCTGATCCACGCCGGCTGGGGAACCGGGCCGGCCATCGCCCTGGCGATCGCCGTCGTCGCGTGGGGACCGATTCTGGCGCAACGCCTTTCGTGGCGCGCACTGACGCTGGGCAGCTGGGCCACCGCGTGCGGGTGGGCGTTCGTGCTGGCGATGATCGACGGCTGGCAGCGCGGCTTCGCCGGGCGGCTGACCACCCGCGACGAATACCTGTCGCAGGTGCCGAGCATCACCGACATCGGTGTCACGCTGCGCACGTTCGCCAGTCGGATCGTGGACTACCAGCCGAACTCGTGGACCACCCACGTGTCCGGGCATCCACCCGGTGCGCTGCTGACGTTCGTCTGGCTGAATCGGCTCGGCCTGCACGGCGGCGCCTGGGCCGGGCTGCTGTGCCTGCTGGCCGGCTCGAGCGCGGCGGCCGCGGTGCTGATCGCCGTGCGCGCGCTGGCCGACGAGCCGACCGCGCGGCGCGCCGCGCCGTTCGTCGCCCTGGCGCCAACGGCGATCTGGGTAGCGGTGTCGGCCGACGGCTACTTCGCCGGGGTGGCGGCATGGGGCATCGCGCTGCTGGCCGTGGCGGTGCACCGCCCGGTCCGCTTCCCCGCGATGACGGCCGCGGGCGCGGGCCTGCTGCTGGGCTGGGGGGTGTTCTGTAACTACGGCCTGATGTTGATGGGATTGCCGGCGTTGGCGGTGCTGGCATCCGCACAGAGGCCGGGCAACGGCTGGGCGGACTGGCGGGCGATCCTGCGGGCCCTGGGCCCGGCGGCGCTGGCCGCGATCGCGGTGGCGGTCGCCTTCGCGGTCGCGGGGTTCTTCTGGTTCGACGGCTATACCCTGGTGCAGCAACGCTATTGGCAGGGCATCGCCAAAGACCGGCCGTTCCAGTATTGGAGCTGGGCCAACCTGGCGTGCGTGGTCTGCGCGATCGGGTTGGGCGGCGTCGCCGGAATCAGCAGGGTGTTCGACTGGCCCGCCATCCGCCGCCGCTCCGGTTTTCACCTGCTGCTGTTGGGCCTGTTGGCCGCCGTCGTCTTCGCGGACCTGAGCATGCTCAGCAAGGCCGAGGTGGAACGCATCTGGCTGCCGTTCACCATCTGGCTCACCGCGGCGGCCGCACTGCTGCCGGTGCATGCCCAGCGGATCTGGTTGGCGCTCAACGCTATCGGCGCGCTGGCCCTCAACACGGTCATCCTGACGAACTGGTAGCGCGCCTAGAGGCCGGCCACGCGGGTGAGGCGCGCGAACCGGCTGGTGGGCGCACAGGCGTCACGCACCACCGCGACGTCGTCGACCAAGTCCACGTCGGCGAGCGCCTCAACGGTCACCACGTCAATGCCATTGTCGCGCAACGCCTTCAAGGTCAGATCGCCGGTGTCGGATGCGGACATCGGCACGGTGTGCAGGCACTGCGCCATCGCGGGCTCCCGCACGCCGAGCACCCACCAGCCACCGTCGCGGGCCGGCCCGAGCACGGCCTGCGTCTCGAGCAGCCGGCGCGCGCAGCCGGCCAACAGGTCCGCACTCACCTGGGGGGTGTCCATGCCGATCTGCAGCACCGGAAACCCGCCGGCCGCGTCGGCGTGCGCGTTGGCGAGCCGGGCCGCGAAATCCGCACCGCGCTGGGCGATCACCGTGAACGACGCCAGCCGCTGCCGGATCTCGGCGGCGTTCGCCGCGGCGTCCAGGTCGCCGGTGAGGGCGACCACCCGCGCGGCCACCGGGGCCGCGGCCACCGCGTCGAGCGTGTCGAGCAGTGCGGCGGCGGCGATTTCGGCGGCGACCCGGTCGCCGACGGTCGCCGCGAGCCGCGTCTTGGCGCGGCCCGGCTCGGGCGCCTTGGCGACCACCAGCAGGGTCACCGGCAGCTCGCTCACGAAATCACCTTCCAGAAGTCGAGGATGGCGGTGATGCTGCCCCGCAGCGAACCGCTGACCTTCGACTTGCCGCCCGTCCGCGGGCCGTAGCTGACGTCGAGTTCGACGACGCGCCAGCCGGCGGCCGCGGCACGCACCAGCAATTCCAGCGGATATCCCGACCGCCGGTCGACGACGCCCAGTTGCAACAGCGCATCGCGGCGGGCCACTCGCATCGGCGCGATGTCGTGCACCGGCAGGCCGTGTCGGGTGCGCAGCCGCCAGCTCATCACGACAGTGCCGACCCGGGCCACCCACGGCCAGTGCAGCCCGGGCACCGGCCGGCGCCGGCCGGTCACCAGGTCGGCGCCCCGCTCGAGCTCGGCGACCAGCCGGGGCAGATCACCGCCGTCCATCGATCCGTCGGCGTCGATGACCGCCACGATCGGTGTAGTCGCGGCCAGCACGCCCGCATGGACGGCCGAGCCGTATCCGGCCCGCGGTTCGGCGACGACGCGCGCGCCGTGCCGGCTCGCGACCCCGGCGGTGTCATCGGTGCTGTTGTTGTCCACCACCAACGCCCGGTAGCCGGCGGGAATGGCGGCCAGCACCGCGGGCAGCGACTCCTCTTCGTTGAGGCAGGGCAGGACCACCGTCACCGGACCGTCGGCCTCGGGCACGCTCAGAATCCGCGGTGAGGGTGTGGCTCCTGCGGGTACATCGGCTGCTGCGGGTAGACCGGCTGCTGGGAATGAGTGGGCGGCAGGGTCTGCTGGGTGTGCGTCGGTGGCGGCGCCTGGGTGGTTTCCCGGGTGCTCGGCGGCGAATACGTGCTCGTCGGCGGCTGGTGCGTGGTGCTCGGCGGCGAATACGTCGTCGTCGGCGGCGAATACGTGCTCGTCGGCGGCTGGTAGGTGGTGGTCGGCGGCGAATAGGGCGTGGTCGTCGGCGGCGTGTAAGGCGGGTTGTAGGGAGGGTTGTAGGGCGGATAGTTCGGCCCCCACCCAGGGATCGGGATGGGAATCGGAATAGGTACCGGCACAATGGGATTCGGGCGAGGCGCCCAACCCGGATTGGGATTGGGCACGACACCGGGGTTGACCGGCGCCTCGGGGACGGGGCCGGCGGGCACGCCGCCTCCCGACGGGGGCGCGACCTGCTGGGGGGCCGGGACGTTGTTGGGAGCCGGGACGGTGCCGCCCTGGAATCCGGCGTTGGGCGCATCGGCCGGGGGCGGGGGCAGCGGCGCCTGCTGCTGGCTCGGCAGGATCGGCATGAACTTGCCGGGGGTGCCGTTCTGGACGCCCACCACCGGCTGCCGGCTGGCGGTCGGTTCAACGGCGACCGCGATCGCGGTGGCCAGCGACGCCAACCCGACGACCGCGAAGGCGACGACGGCATTGCCGACCACCAGCGATCGCCGCGACAGCTTCGTCGGCGCCTCCTCGTCAACGTCGCCGTACTCGTCGCCGTACTCGTAGTCGTCGAATTCGGGGTCGTACTCATCGAATTCGCCCGGGTACTGCTCGCCCCCGTCGGCCATCGAATAGGCCAGTTGGTGGTCTTCGGCGTTCGGATCGGCGAATTCCGATGCCGGCACGACGGTGGTCTCATCCCCGGTGAGCCCCGCCGCCGGGGCCATCGCCGTGGCATCCCCGAACGCCGGGGCCATCGCGGTGGCATCCCCGGCTGCCGGGGCCATGGCGGTCTCGTCACCGGTCAGCCCGATCGCCGGCGCCATGGCCGTCGCACCCCCGGCTCCCAGCACCGCAGCCGGCGCGGCGGCGATCGCGGCGCCGCGGGCGAGCGCAAACGTGGGATCCTCGGCGACCTGCACCCGCATGGTCGACGCGTCGCGAAGCTCGTCGGCGACCCGGTTCAGATCGGGGGACGCACCGAGCAGGTACACATCCCGCGGGGCGTCGGGGTGGGCGCTCAGGTTCGCCATCATGGTGTGGAAGGCCGCCGTCGCATCGCCGCCCGACGCACCCGCCAGTGGCTGGCTGGCCAACACGGTTGGCGGCGCGTCGGGATCGCCGTCACCCGAACCCACCATCGACAGAGTCGCCGTCGCGTCGTCCATCACCAGCGCCGCGCCGGGCCGGCCGGCCGCACGCATCAGGGCGGCCACCGCCTGCGATTCCGAGAGCACCGCGACGTTGTGCACGCCCGAGTCCTCCAGCGCCCGCCGCAGCTGGTCGGCGGCGGGATGGTCGGTCCAGCACAGCCGGGTGCCGACCAGCCGGTGGTTCTCACCGGCCAGCAGCCGGTTCGTGCCGACCACGGTCTCGGTCAGCGTCCCGATCGGATTGTCAGCGAGGTCGACGACGGATTGGTCGATCACGTCGGCCCCCTGCGCGCCCGACCCGACCAGGGCCAAGCGCGCGACGGGTCCGGTGACCGCAACCCCCAAAACGACGTCCATCCCGGTTCTCCTTCACGCCGGCTACCCCGCAACCAGCAATGTCCCGGCATCATTACACTTGCGATACCGTTGGCACTATCAATCATTCAGGCGACGAGCTTCGTCTACTAGCGCAGCGTAACCAGCTTTTCGAACGACAGGACGCCTCACCGCGGAATCATCTCCGCCCCAGCAGCCGGCCACAGCCACTGCCACGGCATCCGAACGGAGAATATGTTCGCAAGCGAGCAGTGCATTTCACTCGGCGGGGTAACCCCTCGCCGAGTGCCTGAAGCTACGCCAAGAATATCCGTCCTTGAATCCCGGGGGGCATGGTGAGCCAGAGCAGCGACGAGACGCCGACCGGTCCCATCCGCGGCCAGACGCAGCAGGCACCGGCGCCGCGCATCATCCGCCCGCACGCCACGGGCGGCGCCGCAACCGCGGCGGCCGGAACGAAGCGGTACCGGCACGTCGTCGGTGACCTGACCGCGGTGGCGCTGCTTGTCCTCGCGGTATTCCTGCCGTGGAACCTCTACTTCGGCTTCGGGATCCCCGACAGCAGCACGATCCTGTTCGGGGTGTTGATCGCGGTGACGGTGCTGGCCGTCGTCGCAGTCGTGGTCGCCGGTTCGTGGCGGTCGGCGGGCGCTCGGTTCAACCCGGCGCGGGCCGCCCGGCTTCGACTGGCGCTCAATGTCCCGTACCTGCTGCTGGTGCTCGCCTTCGTGGTGTTCGACGCGTACGAGACCGTCCGCTTCGGTGGCACGGTCAACGTGCCGGGCGGTGTCGGCCCGGGAGCGTGGGCCGGGATCGCCGGCTCGCTGTTGAGCGCCCAGGCGGTGCCGACCGGTGCGCTTGCCGGACCGGTTCCGGCCGGCGACGAGTCCACCGGGTGGCACCGGTCGGCGCGGGTCATCGGCTCGCTGTCGATGCTCGCGGCGGTGCTCAGCTTCGGCTTCAACCTGTACTGGCGGGTCCGATACGCGCTGCAAAGCACCGGCGGCGCCGAGGAATTCGGCAAGCAGAACATCGCCGTGATCGCGACCGCGGTGGTGTACGGCGCGGTGGCGCTGATCGCGGTGCTGGTCGCCGCGCGGTGGCTGCTGCGCAGCGCGCGGGAAAGCCGGCTGACCACCGTCGCGCTCGGCGCATCGACGCTGGCCGCCGGGGTCCTGGTGTGGTTCCTGCCCGCCGGGCGTGACATCGACGCGTTCCACGGCATCGCGCAGAACACGTCCACCGCCGGCGTCGGGTTCGAGGGCTACCTGGCGTGGGCGGCCGGCGCGGCACTGTTCGCGCCGCGGGCCCTGTTCGGTCGCCGGAACGCCTCGCCGACCGAGGAGTCCGCGTGGCGCGCGACGACCCGAAATGGCTTGCTGCTCATCGCCGTTTGGTCCGTGGGATCGGTGGCGATGCGGATCACCGACCTGGTCGTCGGCGTGATCCTGAACTACCCGTTCTCCCGGTACTCCAGCATCGTGCTGGCAGCGTTCGATCTGGCCACCGCGGTGCTGGCGATCTGGCTGCGCCGCAGGCTGGCCACCCTCTCGGCGAGAATGGTCACGTCGCTGTGCGGGCTCGTCGCCACGCTCAGCGTCGCCCGCGTCGTCGTCGGCCTCGAGCTGGCGCCGCGGTTCGAAAACTCACCCAATTCGCCTGCGCTGCACCCGGTCTACGGCAACAACCTGGCCCAGCAGATCACCAGCACCTTCGACGTGACGCTGTGCGGCCTGGCCCTGGGCATCCTGGTGGCGGCCATCGTCACCGGGCATCTGAGCGGTCGACGGCTGGCCCGTCGCGCCGCCCGCAGGCGCGCCGCCGCGGCGAATGCGGCGGCACCCACCACCCGAGTCCCGGTGGGCCAGGGCGCGGGCCCGTCGGCTGCGGCGACCACCCGCATCCCGGCCGGCGTCCCCGGTGGAGACAACGAACCGCCCACCACGGAGATACCGCCGCTGGCCAATGCGCCCCGGATCTTCCGCGGTGACGACTCCGGCACGCGCCAGATTCCCGCGCAGAAGCCGCAGATCTACCGCCCGCCGCAGGGTTAGCGAAGGGGCGCGAAGGCGAACTCGCGCAGCCCGTCCCCCGGCGCGACGGCCGCCCGGAAACCGAGCACCTCTGCGGCCCGCGACGGGTCGGCGACGATGTGGCGCACGTCGCCGCTGCGGTACTGCCCGGTGACCACCGGGGACAACGAAGCGCCGCGCGCGTCGCACAGCGCGCCGGCCACCTGCGCAATCGAAATGGGTTGTCCCGAACAGACATTGACCGCGGTGAAACCCTCGCCCCACTGTGTCGCCGCGACGTTGGCGGCGGCCACGTCGTCGACGTGGACGAAGTCGCGCATCTGCCCGCCGTCCTCGAAAACCTTTGGTGGGTCACCTTTTTCCAGCGCCGACCGAAAGATCGCCGCCACCCCGGAGTACGGGGTGTCGCGCGGCATGCCGGGGCCGTAGACGTTGTGGTAGCGCAGCGCCACCACCGAACCACCGGTGGCCTCCGACCAGGCCAGCGCGTAATGCTCCTGGGCTGTCTTGCTGGCGGCGTACAGGCTCCGCGGCCGCAGGCAGGCGTCCTCGTCGACCAGGAGCCACTGCAGCTCCTCCCCGCCGACCGGGCACCGGTGCTCGAAGATTCCGGCGTCGAGGTCCGCGCGGCGCCGCGGCAGCGGATCCACGGGCCCGTGTTGTTCGCAGTAATAGCGCCCCTGCCCGTACACCACCATCGACGAGGCAAGCACCAGGCGCCGCACCCCGGCGGCGAACATCTGCGCCAGCAGGACCGTGGTGGCCAGGTCGTTGTGGCCGCCGTAGGCGGGGGCGTCGGCGGCGTCCACGCCCGCACCCACCATCGCCGCCTGATGGCACACCACGTCCACGCCGGCCAGCAGCGGGGCCAGCGCGTCGGCGTCGCGCACGTCGACGCGGTGACATCCCCGCGGCAGCACCGGGTTTGGGCCGTGCGCGGCGGGCAGCAGCGCGTCGACGGCGACCACGTCATGCCCCGCGGCGCGCAGCGCGGCGCCCACCCGCGAACCGATGAAGCCGGCCGCCCCGGTCAGCAGCACCCTCACGGCAGCTCGATGGGCAGGGTGACCCCCGCATGCGGCAGGCAGTGCGTGCACGTGCGGTCGGCGGCGATCCGGCCGATGGCCCGGCCGACCAGCGTTTTGAACACTTTGATGTTCTTCTCGAATTCGGCGAACACGTCGACGGTCTTCACGCCCTCCCCGGCGGTCACACCGGCATCCAGGTCGGTCACCAAAGCGATTGTCGCATAGCATATTTCGAGCTCGCGGGCGAGCGCCGCCTCCGGATAGCCGGTCATGTTGACCAGCGAGAAGCCGGCCGAGGCGAACCACCGACTCTCGGCGCGGGTGGAAAAGCGCGGCCCCTGGATCACCACCATGGTGCCGCCGTCGACCACGTCGGGCAGGCCGGTCACCGCCTCGCGCAGCGTCGGGCAGTACGGGTCGGCGAAGTCGACGTGGATGCCGCCGGAGTCGAAGTAGGTGTCGGCGCGGCCCCGGGTGCGGTCGACGAGTTGGTCGGGCACCACGACGGTGCCCGGTCCGAGTTCGGCCGTGAGGCTGCCGACCGCGCACGGCGCGAGCACCCGCCGCACGCCGAGCTTGCGCAGCGCCCACATGTTGGCGCGATACGGCACGGTGTGCGCGGAGAATTCGTGGCTGGCGCCGTGGCGGGGCAGGAACGCCACCTCGTGGTCGCCGATGGCGCCGACGGTGACCGGGGCGCTGGGCGGCCCGTACGGGGTGTCGACGGCGACGTCGCGGGAGTCGGATCCGAAGAAGGTGTAGAAGCCGCTGCCGCCGATGACTCCGAGCATCCGACCATTGTGGTGCATGACGCCCGGGGTGATCGCGGGTGCGGGGCCCGGGGATTGACCGCCCGCATCCTGGCAGGATGTTCGTGTGGCCAATTTCGGGCAGTGGATTTCCGGTGCGCGGCCGCGGACGTTGCCCAACGCGGTGGCGCCGGTTGTCGCGGGAACCGGTGCGGCCGCGTGGCTGCATTCCGCGGTGTGGTGGAAGGCGTTGCTGGCGCTGGCCGTCGCGCTCGCGCTGACCATCGGCGTCAACTACGCCAACGACTACTCCGACGGCATCCGCGGCACCGACGACGACCGGGCCGGCCCGGTGCGCCTGGTCGGCTCGCGGCTGGCGGCGCCGCGGGCGGTGCTGGCCGCCGCGGCCGCCAGCCTGACCGTCGGCGCGCTCGCCGGGCTCGCGCTGGCGCTGTTCAGCGCGCCGTGGCTGATCGCGGTGGGAGCGGCCTGCATCGCCGGGGCGTGGCTGTACACCGGCGGGTCGAAACCCTACGGCTACGCCGGTTTCGGCGAGGTCGCGGTGTTCCTGTTCTTCGGGCTCGTCGCCGTGCTGGGCACCCAGTACACCCAGGCGCTGCGGGTGGACTGGGTGGGCCTCGTGCTGGCGGTGTCGACTGGGGCGCTGTCGTCGTCGGTGCTGGTGGCGAACAACCTGCGGGACATTCCGACCGACGCGCGCTCGGGAAAGGTGACGCTGGCGGTGCGGCTGGGCGACGCCCGCACCCGGATCCTGTACCAGGCGCTGCTGGGAACCGCCGGGGCGCTGACCCTGGTGCTCATGCTGGCGACACCGTGGTGCGCCGTGGGACTGGTGGCCACTCCGCTGGCGCTGCGCGCGGCGGGCCCGGTGCGATCGGGCCGCGGGGGTCCGGAGCTGATCCCTGTGCTGCGCGATACCGGGCTGGCGATGGTGGTGTGGGCGGTCGCGGTGGCCGCGGCGTTGGCGCTGGCTACCTAACGGCCGGTCGGGGGTTACCTATAGTGCAGGCAAAGGCCTCCGAGGACGCCCCCTTTGGGGTACTTTTGCGTCGGCTCCGGAGATAGCGAAGGACCGCAATGAATCAGATTGCCGCGACCAGCGGGCCCAAGAACATCGGCTTGCTCAGCGTCGGGTCATACCGGCCCGAGCGGGTGGTCACCAACGACGAGCTGTGCGAGAACATCGACTCGTCCGACGAGTGGATCTATTCGCGCACCGGAATCAAAACCCGCCGGTTCGCCAGGCGCGACGAATCCGTCACCTCCATGGCGACCACGGCCGGGCTGGAGGCGATCGCCAAGGCCTCCCTCGAGTCATCCGACATTGATTGCGTCCTCGTCGCTACCAGCACCCATTTCACCCAGACCCCCCCGTGCGCGCCGGCGGTCGCGACGGCGTTGGGTGCCACCGGGGTGCCCGCGTTCGACATCTCGGCCGGCTGCGCGGGCTTCGGCTACGCGCTGGGCGTGGCGGCGGACATGATTCGCGGCGGGACGGCGGCCACGGCGTTGGTGCTCGGTTCGGAGAAGCTGTCCTGCACCGTGGACATGCAGGACCGGAGCAACTGCTTCATCTTCGCCGACGGCGCGGCCGGGGTGGTGGTGGGCGAGACACCCGACCAGGGCATCGGACCCACGGTCTGGGGCAGCAACGGCGCGCAGGCCACGGCCATCCGCCAGGACATCGAGTGGATCGACTTCCTCGACAACCGCACCGGCGAGCGCCCGTACCTGAGGCTCGAAGGCAGCGCGGTGTTCCGGTGGGCGGCATTCGAGATGGGCAAGGTCGGCCGGCAGGCGATGGACGCGGCGGGCATCCGGCCCGACGAAATCGACGTGTTCCTGCCGCACCAGGCCAACAGCCGGATCAACGAGGTGCTGGCCAAGAGCCTCGATCTGCGCCCGGATGCGGTCGTCGCCAACGACATCGAACACACCGGAAACACCTCGGCGGCGTCCATCCCGCTGGCGATGGCCGAAGTGCTGGAGACCGGCGCGGCCAAGGCCGGCGACCTGGCCCTGCTGCTCGGTTACGGCGCGGGCCTGAGCTACGCCGCTCAGGTCGTGCGGCTGCCGAACGGCTAACTGCGCCCTGATTCCTGGTCGCCGCCCTCGTCGGCGGCGTCCCCGTGTAGTCGGGCCTGGAGCAGTTCGCGCTCCCGGCGGCGGCGCTCCCCGGCGATCGCGAGCGCGGCGGTGGCCCGGCGGCGCAGCGGGGCGAACACCCAGATGCCCAGCGGCATCGCGATGATCAGGGCGAACAGCACTGCCACCACGATCGGGAACTGCGTGATGCCCGCCAGGCGCGCGACACCGTAGATCACGCCGGTGAGCGCCACCGCCAGCAGCGCCCGCGCCGCGATGTAGGCGGCAACGTGGACGGCGACGCGATTTCCGGACCGTTGCGCCGTGTCCTCGCCGTCGGCGTGGTTCTCCGTGCTGCCGGTGCTGTCGTCGCTAGCTTCTTGTGACACAGCCTGAGCCTACGGCGCGGGTATATTCGCCCCAAGGAGGTGTTTGGTGCTCTACCTGCTGCTCGTCGTGATTTTGGGGACGCTGATCTATGTCGGCTGGCGTGCGGCGCGCTCGCAGGCCCACCGGCCGAAGACGCGCGTCATCGGACCCGACGACGATCCAGACTTCTTGCGGCGGTTGGGTCATGGCGACAACAACCCGCGCTAGCTCGACGGTGGCGACCCGCCACTAGCTCGACGGTGGCGACCCGCTGCGCCCGGCTACGCCGCCCTTGCGATCGCCACTAGCCCGACGGTGGCGACCCGCTGCGCCCGGCTACGCCGCCCTTGCGATCGCCACTAGCCCGACGGTGGCGACCCGCTGCGCCCGGCTACGCCGCCCTTGCGATCGCCACTAGCCGAGCACTCCCGGGTTGTGCTGGTCACCGGGGAACCCGTCGGCGACAATGGCGGCCAGCTCGGTGAGCGCTTCGCGCGTCCCGCGGCGTAGCCGGTCCAGTTCGATCTCAGCGCCCTCTTCCAGGTGCGGGTCGAACGGCACCAGCTGAACCGCGCGGCAGCGCCGGGAGAAGTGGTCGATCACCTTGTTCATGTCGACCTTGCCCGGGCGGGGCTTCACCCCGTTGATCACCGCGATGGAATTGCGGACCAGGTCCTCGTGGCCGTGGGCGTCCAGCCAGTCCAGCGTCGCCGAGGCGCTGCGCGCGCCGTCGATGGATGCCGAGCTGACCACGACCAGGGCGTCGGCCTTGTCCAGCACCGAGCTCATCACCGAGTGCAGCAGGCCGGGCCCGCAGTCGGTGAGCACCAGGCCGTAGAACCGTTCCAGGATGTCCAGGATCCGCGCGTAGTCCTCGGCGCTGAACGCGTCCGAGATGGCGGGATCCGTTTCGGACGCCAGCACCTCGAGACCGCTCGGACCCTTGGAGGTGTAGCGGCGCACGTCGCTGTAGCGCTCGATGGTGCCGGCGTCGTGCAGCAGCTGGCGCACCGTCGCCGCCGTCTCCAGCGGGATCTTCTGGCTCAGTGTGCCGCGGTCGGGGTTGGCGTCCACGGCCACCACCCGGTCACCGCGGATGGAGGCGAAGGTGGCGCCCAGCGTCGCGGCGATCGTGGTCTTGCCGACGCCGCCCTTGAGCGACAGGAAAGCGACCCGGTAGGAGCCCCGCAGGGGCCGATTCACCTGGGCGACCAGGTTGTTGTACCGGGTTGCCCGCGGGCTCTCGCCCAGGTTGATCAGGCCGCCGGACAGTTTGAACAGCAGCCGCCGCCAGCCGTCCGACGGCGGCGGGGCGACCGGGCGCAGCAACATGCCGGTGGACAGCTCCGGGTACGGCGTGTGCGGCAGGTGTTCGGGACGCTGCTGCGGCGCCCCATGGATCTGGGTGGGCGGCGCGTCCTGACCGTCGTAGTAGGCGCCGTACGCGGTCGGGTCGACCCGCGGGATGCCGGTCAGCGGTGTGGGGTCCCACGGCGGCATGCCACCCGGCCTGGGCGCCGTGGGCGGCGCGGCCTGCTGGCGCTCGGGTCCGGGGACGCGGCGTTCGGTGCGGAATCCGGCGAAGGCGCGGGTAGGGGCGTCGTCGCCACCCGATTGGGCCTTCGGCTCCGCGGCCTCCCGCTGGTCCGCCGCCGACGCTGTCTGTGGAGGTATCTGCGTGGTCGGTTGTTCGGGCGACCCCACGCCCGACGTTGGATGCTCGGTCACTGCACTTCCCCCTTGTTGTGCGCTTTTCCCGTGTTGTGCGTTATTCGGGCCGGTTGTGCACCGTCACCCGACGCCCGCATAAGAATGCAGGCCGACAGTGACCAGGTTAACGAAGAACAAATTGAAGACCATGGCCACAAACCCTGCGACATTGATCCAGGCGGCTTTCCTGTCCCGCCATCCCGCCGTCGACCTGGCGTGCAGATACGCGGCGTAAATCACCCAGGCAACAAATGACACAGTCTCTTTGGGATCCCAGCCCCAATATCGGCCCCAGGCTTCTTCGGCCCAGATGGCCCCGAAAATCACGCCGAAACCGAACACCGGAAAAGCGAAAATCGTCGTCCGATATGCGATGCGGTCCAGGGTCTGCGCGTCGGGGAACCGCTGCACCAGCCGGCTCAGCGCGCTGTGCTCGGTGCGCTCGGGGTCTCCCAGCGGCGAGGTCCGCAGCAGGAACAGGATGCTGGCGATGCCGGCGACCAGGAAGACGCCCGATCCCAGGCTGACCACCGACACGTGGATCGGCAGCCAGTAGGACTGCAGCGCGGGCATCACCGGCGCGGCGTTGGTGTAGAGCCAGCGCCCGGACACCGTGAGCAGGATCAGGACCGGCAGCAGCAGGAAGACCCACAGCGGGCGGTATTGCGCGCGGCGCAGCACGACCGCCCCGGCGATCAACCCGCACAGGCAGGTCAGGTTGATGAATTCGTACATGTTGCCCCAGGGCACCCGCAGGGTGGCCAGGCCGCGCAGCACCAGGCAGGCCAGCAGCAGCCCGATGCCCAGGTACACCACCGACAGCCCGGCCCTGCCGACGCGCTCGTCGACCGGGCGCTGGGTGGCCTCTTCCACGACGCCGGGAGTGACGGAGTCGGCGCTGACCGCACCGGCCAGCACCCGGGCCCGCTGATCCGCGCGGCGCCCGCCGGTGTATGCCAGCTCGAAGGCCAGCAGCAGCAGCGCGATGACGAGGGCCACCACGGCCGACGTGAACGCCCAGTCGGAGTAGCGCGCCAGCTCGATGTTGACGTGCACCGTATTCATTTGACGTCCACCTCAGAACTCCTCTTGGAGGGTGCGGGTGTCGCGTCGCCGTGCGACGCGGTGGTTGTCTCGGCGCGAGCGGCCCCGGAGTCGAGGCCGGTCAACAGTCGCTCGGACAGCCGCTCGAACTCGTCGCCCCAACCGGAGTTGTCGGTGCGCGCCAGGCCACCCAGTTCGACGTTCACCGTACCGGGCGACCCGCCGGCGTCGGGCGTCAGACGGACCCATACCCGGCGGCGACGCACCAGCAGCGACACCACCAGACCGCCCATCATCGTGATGGCGAAGACCAGCACCCAGGTCTGGCCCGGGTCGTGCGAGACCTGCAGGTTGACGAACGGGACGGCGCCGTCGAAGCGGATCACGGTGCCGGCCGCGGGTCCCCGATCGATCCGGACCGACTGGCCCGCACGCAGATTGACCCGCTTCTCTTTGGTCAACCGATGCTGCTCGATCAGGCGGGGGTCCAGGGTGAACAGCGACTGCGGCCGCCCGGTGTCCAGCCCGGTGTCGCCGCGGTAGATGTCGACTGCCACCGCGGGGGCATCCAGCGCCGGGAAGCGCGAGGACAACAGCGTGCCTTCCAGCTGCTCGGTCGGGGCCAGCAGGCCCTGGATGGCGATCTCGTGGCTGCGCCGCTCCGCGGCGTTGGGGTAGCTGCCGGCGGGCGGGTCGATGCGCACCACGCCCGACGAGAGCAGGGTTTGCGGGTTGTCGGGTCGCCACTGCACGGTCGCCGTGCGGACCTGCCCGTCCGGGTAGGTGACGCTGAAGGTGGGCGCGTAGCCGTGCCCCTGCAGGTACACCCGGTCGCCGCCGAGCCGCAGCGGGTGGTTGACCTCCAGCCGGTAGTGCCGCCAGGTGTTGGCGGTCAGGTCCTCGCCGGACTGGTAGTCGACGTTCGCGGCGAACGAGGTGGCCTGCCCCGACGGCAGGTAGTGCGCCGCGAAGTCGTCGACGCGGATGCACAGCGGGTGCAGCGAGGTGCCGTCGACGGTGTTGCCGGCCCGGAACGAGTCGAACGCGGCCGGCGAGGCCGAGCAGAAGCCGGGTCCGCCGTCGGCGATGACGATGACGTTGCCCTCATAACCGAACAGCTTGCCGACGGCCACCGCGACCAGCAGGCCCAGCAGCGAGAAGTGGAAGACGATGTTGCCGAACTCGCGCAGGTAGCCCTTCTCGGCGGACACCTCGGCGACTTCGGCATCGGCCGGCTCGGCGCCGTCCTGGTGCCGGATGGCGGTGCGCCAGCCGCGCAGCCGTGCGGCCAGCGTGTTGGCCAGGGCGTTCAGCTCGTCGGGCCCGGCCTGCACCTGGTGACTGGCGTACTTGGGCAGCCGGGCGAGGTTGCGCGGGGCGGCCACCGGGGTCGACCGCAGGCTGCGGACGTGCTCGATCATCCGCGGGGTGAGGCAGCCGACCAGCGACACGAACAGCAGCACGTAGATGGCGGTAAACCAGAAGCTGGAGAACACGTTGAAGGCCTGCAACCGATCCAGCCACGGCCCGATCACCCGGTGCGCCTTCAGGTAATCGTCGACCTTGCCGGCGTTGAGGTTGCGTTGCGGCAGCAGCGCACCCGGTATCGCGCCCAGGGCGAGCAGGAACAACAGCACCAGCGCGGTGCCCATCGATGTCAGGGCGCGCCAGGTGTTGCGGCTCCAGGCGACAAGGTGCCTCAAATCGGCAACCTAACGTCGGACACGAACGCGTCGCGCAGCCAGGAGACGAAGTCGTTCCACACCCCGGTGACCAGCAGCGCGCCGACCGTGATCAGCAGGACGCCGCCGAAGATCTGGATGGCCCGGGTGTGCCGGCGCAGCCAGCCCAGACCCCCCACCGCGCCCGCCGAGCCGAACGCCAGCAGCACGAACGGGATGCCCAGGCCCAGGCAGTAGGCGATCACCAACACGATTCCGCGAGCCACGCTGGCGCCGTCGGTGGCCGAGGCGACGGTGATCACGCCGGCCAACGTCGGCCCCAGGCACGGCGTCCAGCCCAGCGCGAACACCGCGCCCAGCACCGGCGCGCCGGCGACCGTGGTCAGCTGCCGCGGACTGAACCGGGCCTGCCGTTGCAGGGCCGGGACGAGGCCGACGAACACCAGCCCCATCACGATGGTCAGCACTCCCCCGGCCCGTTGCAGCAGCAGTTGGTTGGTGATCAGCGTGGTGGTCATGCCGAGGACGGCGACGGTGCCGAGCACGAACACGGCGGTGAACCCGGCGACGAACAACGCCGCGGATCCGGCGACCCGCCAGCGGGCGCCCGGCGGGGCCTCGATGGCGCCTTCCGGCGGCTGTTCGTCCACGCCGACGACGGCGGCCAGGTACGACAGGTAACCGGGCACCAGCGGCACCACGCACGGCGAGGCGAACGACACCAGTCCCGCCAGCAGGCACGCACCGAGCGCCACCAGAAGCGGTCCGGCGGCGGCGATCTGGGTGAATCCCGTCATTGCTGTACCGGCCCTGCCTTACCGGCCGGGGTGGGCGATGCCTCACCGGCCAGGCGCTGCACCACCGGCTGCAGGTCGGTTGCCAGCAGTTCCCGCAGGAACACCGCCGCGACGCGGTGCTGCCGGTCCAGGACCAGCGTGGACGGGATCACGGTGGTGGGGTACTTGCCGCCGAACGCGATCAGCGTGCGCATCGCCGGGTCGTAGATGGACGGGAACGTCACCTGGCGGTCGTTGACGAAGTCCAGCGCGGCCTGCCGGTTGTTGTCCCGGACGTCGATGCCCAGGAAGGACACCCCGGCACCGCGGGTGGCGTCATACACCTGCTGCAGCTGGGTGACCTCGGCGCGGCACGGCCCGCACCACTGACCCCAGATGTTGATGACCACGACCCGGCCGGCGAAGATCGGGTCGTCCAGCGACAGCGTATGCACGGGATCGGCCAGGTCGGGACCGGCCAGCGGGCCGGGCCGGCCACGGCTGGACGGGGGGTCGTAGTAGATGTCGGTCTTGCCGCCGGGCGAGACGAATTCGAAGGTGCCGCCCTGGGCGACGGCGTCGTGGCCCGACGAGCAGCCAAGCAGGCCGGGCAGCAGCGCCGCCAGCACGGCCCCGGCCATCGCCTGTCGTCGCGCGACCAAGGCGCCACTCCTCCTCATCGCTTCGCTCTGCATCGTCGTCGGCGCGCGATCAACATGCCGCCGGTTCGCAGTACTCGACGTCGGCCAGTCGGTCGCCGTCGTAGACCAGGGTCGTCACCGAGGCCAGCCCGCACTCCCGCCGCCGCGGGTCGTGCCACAGTCGCCGGCCGGTCACGTGCAGCCGCAGCGTCCACACCGGCAGTTGGTGGCTGACGCACACCACCTCGTGGCCGGCGCCGCGGGCGCGGGCCTTGTCCACCGCCGTCTGCATCCGGGCCGCGATCTCGGCGTACGGCTCACCCCAGGACGGCCGGAAGGGGTTGCGCAGTTGCCACCACACCCGCGGGTCGCGCCAGGCGCCGTCGCCCGGGCTGACCCGTTTGCCCTCGAAGAAGTTGGCCGATTCGATCAGGTCCGGGTCGGTGTCCACGGCCAGGCCGTGCTTGGCGGCGATGGGCGCGGCGGTCTCCTGGGCCCGTTCCAGCGGCGAGGCGATCACCGCGACGATGTCGCGGTCGGCCAGCGCGTCGGCCACCGCGGCCGCTTGCGCGCGGCCGTTGTCGGAGAGATGAAAGCCGGGCAGCCGCCCGTAGAGGACGCCGCTCGGGTTGTAGACCTCGCCGTGCCGCACGACGTGCACCCGGGTGAGCTCGGCCATCAGGACTTCCCCTCCTCGGCCTGCGCGGCGGCCCTGGCCGCAGCGGGCAGGGCGCCGGCGATCCGGTCGAACGCGCTGTCGTCGAGCGCGGTTGAGACGAACCACGCCTCGAAGGCGCTGCACGGCGGGTAGACCCCTGCGTCCAGCAGCGCATGGAAGAACGGCGGATACCGCCACGTCTGGGTGGCCCGTGCGGACGCGAAGTCCGTCACCGGCGTTTCGGAGAAGAACACGCTCAGCATGTTGCCGGCCCGCGGAATCTGGTGCGCCACACCGGCCTTCGTGAGCGACTCGGAGAACAGCCCGGCCAGGCGATCGGCGTTGGCATCCAACGTGGCGTAGGCGGCGGCGTCGGCGTTGCGCAACGTGGCCAGCCCGGCCGCCATCGCCACCGGGTTACCCGACAGCGTGCCGGCCTGATACACCGGGCCCAGCGGGGCGAGGCGCTCCATCACGTCGGGCCGCCCGCCGAACGCGGCGGCCGGCAGTCCGCCGCTCATCACCTTGCCGAAGGTGAACAGGTCGGCCTCGACGGGATCGACTCCGTACCAACCACTTCGGCTGACCCGGAAGCCGGTCATCACCTCGTCGATGATCAGCAGTGCGCCGTGCTCGGCGGTGATCGCGCGCAGCGCCGCGTTGTAGCCGGGCGCGGGCGGGACCACGCCCATGTTGCCGGGGCTGGCCTCGGTGATCACCGCCGCGATCTCGTCGCCGAACCGGGCGAAGCTCTGTCGCACGGCGTCGATGTCGTTGTAGGGCAACACGATCGTGTCGGCCGCCGTCGCGCCGGTGACTCCCGGCGAGGACGGCAGGCCCAGCGTCGCCACCCCGGAGCCCGCGTCGGCGAGCAACGCGTCCACATGGCCGTGGTAGCAGCCGGAGAACTTGATGACCTTCGCGCGGCCGGTGAAGCCGCGGGCCAGCCGCACCGCACTCATGGTCGCCTCGGTGCCGGAGTTAACCAGCCGGATCCGCTCGACCGGCGCCACCCGCCCGATCATCTCGGCCGCCAGCTGGCTCTCGGCCGGCGTGGGCGCCCCGAACGACAGGCCAGAGGCGGCGGCCCTGGCGACCGCCTCGACGACGGCCGGGTGCGCGTGACCCAGGATCATCGGCCCCCACGAGCAGACCAGGTCCACGTACTCGTTGCCGTCGGCGTCGGTCAGCCGGCACCCGCGCGCCTCGGTGATGAACGGCGGTGTCCCGCCCACTGCGCTGAACGCCCGGACCGGGGAGTTCACCCCACCGGGAATGACGGCGCAGGCATCCTCGAACAGTCGGGCCGACGCTGCCGTGGCCCGGAGGGCCCCGGTGGCGTGCGCGGTCGCCTGATCACTGCTTCCCATGACGACTAGTGTCCCAGCCCTCGCGGGTCATTCCACTACAGGGTGTAGCAGAACGTGCTGATGCAACGTGGCGAGCTACTGGTGGCCGGGTTATCCGGCCCCTTGCTGGTTGTTTTCTTGGGCTGCGATGAAGTTGCGGCGCGCAGCATCGTGTTGCTTTTCCGCGGCGCGCCCGTGTGCGGCGACGTCGCCAAGACCCTCGGCGACCGCACGTTCCTGGACCTCGGCGGCACGCTCGTGCGCGACGGCGGCTTCATAGTGGCATCGCGCTCCCCGCCGGTGCGCCTGCTGGTCACGCTCGTGAGAATGCTCGGCACGCTCCGCGGCGCGCTGCACGTCCGCCGCGGTGATGGCCTTTCGGGCGGCAAGTTCCTGCCCCCTGCGCACCAGCTCCTGGGCGCGTCGGGCGGCCTCGTTACCTGCCGTCTCTTCCATGAGATGACAGTAGACGCATTGCCCGGGAAAAGATCGGGTTGTCCTCGCCCGGCGTCTGCGGGTTGGATAGTGATATGCAACTCCCACAAGGACTTGCCCGGTTCAACCGTCACGTCACCAACCCGATTCAGCGGATGTGGGCCGGTTGGCTTCCGCCGTTCGGGATCGTCGAGCACGTCGGGCGGCGTTCGGGCAAGCCGTACCGCACACCAGTCAATGTGTTCGCCACCGATGTCGAAGGCAAACCCGGGGTGGCCATCCTGCTGACCTACGGGCCCGACCGGGATTGGCTGAAGAACCTGAAGGCCGCGGGAGGCGGGCGGCTGCGCAGCAGGGGCAAAGAATTCGGCATCGCCGATCCGCGCGTGGTCAGCAAGGATGAGGCCGCGGCGCACGTAGCGCGCAGGGTGCGACCGGTTTTCGCGAGGCTGCCGTTCGAGCAGGCGGTTTTGCTCACAAAGACCTCCTGACCACCGGGTGATGCGGATCACGGCGATCGTCGAACTGGCGGTCGGGCTGGACGACGGCCGACGCGGCGGGCCGGCCAATGCGGTGGTCAACTTCGCCCACCACACGGTCTCCCTGGTCGCGGTGATCACCGACGTGATCCGGCACGGACGACCCGTCGCGGGCGTGGCTTTCGATTCGATCGGCCGATTCGCCCAGAGTGGGATCCTGCGCGACCGGATGATCCCGCGCGTGCTGGCCGCGTCCCCCGACGCGCTGCTGGATGCGTGCGGGTACGTCGATCCCGCCGCGGTTTTGGCATGCGCGCTCACCGACGAGAAGCCCGGTGGACATGGCGACCGGGCGGCGGCCGCGGCAGCGCTCGAACTGGCCTGCTGGGACCTGAACGCCAAACTGCGCGACGAGCCCGCCTGCGCCACCATCGCCCGCCATGCCGGACGAGAGCCCGCAGCGTCGGTGCCGGTGTATGCCGCCGGCGGCTACTACTACGCCGACGGCGGGGTCGATTCGCTGCGCGCGGAAATGCGGGGATACCTCGACGCGGGCTATGACGCGGTCAAGATGAAGATCGGCGGCGCCGCGCTGGGCGAGGACCTCGTGCGGATCGAGACGGTCATCGACATCGTCGGCGACGCGAAACGGGTCGCGGTCGACGCGAACGGCCGGTTCGACCGGGTCGAGGCCACCCGCTGGGCGGGCGCGCTGGCTCCCTACGGCCTGCGCTGGTACGAAGAGCCGGGCGATCCGCTGGATTACGCGCTGAACCGGGCGGTGACGGACTGCTATGACGGTGCGGTGGCCACCGGGGAGAACCTCTTCTCGGTACCGGATGCGACCAATCTGCTGCGTTACGGCGGCATGCGGCCCAATCATGATGTCTTCCAAATGGATCCGGGCCTGAGCTACGGGTTGACCGAGTACATCCGGATGCTCGACGTCGCGGCGTCGCACGGCCTTGATCGCCGCTTCGCCTTCCCGCACGGCGGACATCTGATCAACCTGCACGTCGCGGCCGGGCTGGGCCTGGGTGGCTGCGAGGCCTACCCCGGTGTGTTCGCGCCGTTCGGCGGCTACCCCGACGCCTGCGCGCTGTCCGCGGGCCGAATATCGCCCACCGATGCCGCGGGCTTCGGGCTCGAGCAGAAGGCGGGCCTGGCCGAACTGATCGCCGAGCTGACCGACGGGACAGCACGCGGATGAAGATCGCGGTAATCGGTTGCGGTGCAATGGGTTCCATCTATGCCGCCAGGCTGGCCGCCGCGGGCAACGACGTGCTGGCCATCGACCGCTACCAGCCCGGCATCGATCAGATCGTCCAACACGGGCTGCGGGTCACCGGTCCTGGCTACGACCGGGTGGTGCCGCTGCGGGCGAGCACCACCGCGCCGGACGAGGCGATGGATCTGATCGTGCTCGCCGTGAAGGCGGCCGACGTGACCAGCGGTGCGCGACAAGTGATTCCGATGCTCGGCCCGGCCACCCCGGTGCTGACCATCCAGAACGGCCTGGGATCGGCGGAAACCGTCGCGGGCGTCGTCGGCGAGGAACGGGTCGCCGTCGGAATCGCCAGCGGATTCGGCGCGGCGACCGTGGCACCCGGGCATGTCCGTCACAACGCGATGAAAGCGATGCGGTTCGGCGCCTACTCGTCGCTACCGCTCGCCACGGTCGAGTCGATCGCGCGGGCGTGGAGCGACGCCGGATTCGATGCGGCCGCCGTCACCGACATCGCCGCCATGCAATGGGAGAAGCTGATGTGCAATGCCGCCTACAGCGCACCGTGCGCGCTGACCGGCATGACGGTCGGCCAGGTGATGGACGACCCGGACATGGCGCCGGTCAGCCAGGCGGCCGCGACGGAGGCGTGGACGGTCGCGCGGGCGTCGGGCATCGCGGTCGCCGTCACCGATGCGGTCGAACACGTGCGCGCCTTCGGCGCGCAGATGCCCGCCGCCAGACCGTCGGCGCTGCTGGACCACGAGGCGCACCGGGTCAGCGAGATCGACGTCATCAACGGCGCTGTGCCGCGCCAGGGCGCCCGGGTCGGCGTTGCGGCGCCGGTGAACGCGACCCTGACCGCGCTGATCAAAGCAATCGAACGCGAATGGAGCTGACTGGGCGCAGCCAGGACGGGTATACGCCACACCGGCATACGCCGCGATGAGAGGAAGCCGCCGATGACTGAGACCGGCACCGACTCGGACCGCGAGCAGCGCATAGCCGAGCGCGTCGAGCAGCTGTATGCCAACGATCCGCAGTTCCGGGCCGCCGCGTCGTTGCCGGAGGTGACCGACGCCGCGCATCGCCCGGGTCTGCGGCTGGCCGAGGTCGTCGACACCTACCTGAGCGGTTATGCCGACCGGCCCGCGCTGGGGCAGCGCGGCTGCGAGGTGGTGCGCGATGCGTCGACCGGCCGGGCCGCGACGACACTGCTGTCCGGGTTCGAAACCATCACCTACCGCGAGCTGGGCGACCGGGTCGCGGCACTGGCCGCCGCATGGCAGGCCGGTCTGCCCGGCGGCTTCAGTCCGGGCGATTTCGTCGGCGTCCTGGGCTTCACCAGCATCGACTACGTCGTGCACTACCTGGCGTGCATCCGGCTGGGTGCGGTGTTCGTGCCGCTGCAGACCAGTTCCACGGCGGCCCAGCTCGGCCCGATCGTCGCCGAGACGGCGCCGCGCGTTCTTGCCGTGAGCGTCGAGTCCCTGGGCACCGCGGTCGATGTCGTTGCCGGCGCGCCCTCGGTCGAGCGCCTGGTGGTGTTCGACTACACCGTCGACGACGACGAGCAGCGGGCCCACTACGACGACGCCCGCGCGCGGCTCCGCGACGCCGGGCACCGCGCCGAGGTGGTGTCGCTGGCCACCGAGCTCGAGTCGGGCCGCCGGCTCCCAACGCCTACCGCGTTCGTCCCGGAGGATGGCGAAAACCCGCTGGCCACACTGATTTACACCTCGGGTAGCACCGGCGTACCGAAGGGGGCGATGTACACCGCCGACATGATGACCCGGATCTGGCAGCGACCGCACAGTCCCTCGGTGGACATCGGCAGGCCTATCCCGGCGATCCACCTGCAGTACATGCCGCTGTCGCACGTGTACGGGCTGGAGTGGCTGATCGCCACGCTGTCCTCCGGGGGCATCGGCTACTTCGCCGCCAAGAGCGACATGTCCACCTTGTTCGACGACATCGGCCTGGTCCGGCCCACCGCCCTGAACCTCGTTCCCCGGGTGTGCGACATGTTCTTTCGGCGCTACCGCAAGGAGCTCGACCAGCGCTCCGGTGATGAGCTCTCCGGCGAGCAGCTCGACGACGCGGTGAAAGCCGAACTGCGGCAAGACTTCATCGGCGGACGAGTGATATCGGCGATGTGCGGCAGCGCCCCGCTGTCCAAGCAGATGCACGCCTTCATGGAATCGCTGCTCGACATCCCGGTGGCCGACGGCTATGGCGCCACCGAGACCGGCGGCGGCATCATGCGCAGCGGCCGGATCAGGCGCCCGCCGGTCACCGACTACAAACTGGTCGACGTCCCCGAGCTGGGTTACCTCACCACCGACAAGCCCTACCCGCGCGGCGAGCTACACCTCAAGGCCAGCAACGTGATTCCCGGCTATTTCAAACACCCCGAGCTGTCGACGAAGATCTTCGACGACGAGGGGTTCTACAAGACCGGCGACATCATGGCCGAGCTGGGACCCGATCACCTGGTGTATCTGGACCGCAGCAACAACGTGATCAAACTCTCGCAGGGTGAATTCGTCGCGGTCTCGCAGTTGGAGGCGACCTTCTCGACCAGCCCGTACATCCGGCAGATCTTCCTCTACGGCAGCAGCGAGCAGCCGTTCCTGCTCGCGGTGATCGTGCCGAACAGCGACGCGGTGGGCGACGGGGATGCGCGCGCCCTGATCGCCGACTCGCTGCAGCGGATCGCCGCCGACAACCACCTTCAGCCGTACGAGATCCCGCGCGACTTCCTGCTGGAGTCACAACGTTTCACCCGTGACAACGGGCTGCTGTCCGGGGTCGGCAAGCTGCTGCGCCCGGCCCTCAAGGCCCACTACGGTGAACGCCTCGACGCCATGTACGACGACATCGAGGCCAGCCACGGCAACCAACTCGACGAGCTGCGCGCCGCCAGCAACCAGCTGCCCACCATCGATACGGTCCGGCGCGCGGCCGCGGCCACCCTTGGCCTCCCGGTGGACACCGCGCTGCGCGCCGACGCGAAATTCATTGAGCTCGGCGGCGATTCACTGTCCGCGTTCTCCTTCGCCACACTCCTGTCGGAGATCTTCCACATCGATGTACCGGTGCAAACCATCGTCAGCCCGACCGCGGACCTGACCACGGTCGCGAACTTCGTTGACGGCGAACGCACCTCGGTGTCGACGCGGCCGACGTTCGCGTCGGTGCACGGCCGCGGCGCCGCGGTGGCCCGCGCCGCCGACCTGACGCTGGACAGCTTCATCGACGCCGAGACGCTGGCCGCCGCACCCCGGCTGCCCGCAGCGACCGGCACGATCAACACCGTGCTCCTCACCGGAGCCAACGGCTATCTCGGGCGTTTCCTGTGCCTGGACTGGCTGGAACGCCTGGCCCCGGATGGCGGCACGGTGGTCTGCCTGGCCCGCGGCGCCGACCCGACCGCCGGGCGTCAGCGCATCGAGGCCGCGATCGACAGCGGTGACGCCGAACTGTCCGAGCGCTTCCGGCGATTGGCCGACAAGCATCTGCGGGTGCTCGTCGGCGACGTGGGAGCGCCCAACCTCGGCCTGGACACGCCCACCTACCAGCGCCTCGCCGAGTCGGTCGACCTCGTCGTGCATTCGGCCGCCCTGGTCAACCACGTGCTGCCCTACAGCCAGTTGTTCGGGCCCAACGTGGTGGGCACCGCCGAGATCGTCAAACTCGCAATCACCAAGCGGCTCAAGCCGATCAACTACATCTCCACCGTCGCGGTGACCACGCTGCCGGACGGCAGCTTCATCGGCGAGGATGTCGACGTGCGGTCGGCCAGCCCCTCGCGGTCCCTCGACGAGTCGTATGCCAGCGGCTACGCCACGAGTAAATGGGCGGGCGAGGTGCTGCTGAGAGAGGCCCACGACCTGTGCGGGGTGCCGGTGGCGGTGTTCCGGTCCGACATGATCCTGGCGCACAGTAACTTCGCCGGCCAGCTCAATGTGCCCGACATGTTCACCCGCCTGATCCTGAGCCTGGTGGCCACCGGGATCGCACCGCGCTCGTTCTATCAACTCGATGCGTCCGGCAATCCGCAGCGCGCCCATTACGACGGGTTGCCAGCCGATTTCACCGCCGACGCCATCACCACCCTCGGGGCCCGCGCACGACAGGGCTACCACACCTACAACGTGCTCAATACCCACGACGACGGCGTCTCTCTGGATACCTTCGTCGACTGGCTCAGCGCCGACGGGCACAAGATCGAGCGCATCGACGACTACCGGCAGTGGCTGGCCAGATTCACCGAGGCGATGAAGGCGCTGCCGGAGAAGCAGCGCAAGAGCTCCCTGCTACCGCTGATGAACGCCTACGCGAAGCCCGGTGAGCCGACGCACGGCACCGGCATGCCCGCCGAAAAGTTCCGTGCCGCAGTGCAATCCGCGGGTATCGGCAGCGACAAGGACGTCCCGCACGTGACCGAGGCGCTGATCGACAAGTATGTCACCGATCTGCAGCGGCTCGGCCTGCTGAGGACGCGCACCGGGGCGCACACGGGGTAAGCCGCAGGAGATCTATTCTCCGGAGACCGCGCCGACGCGGCCGCGCGATCGCGCAAGGAAGTACAGCCCGATCACCACCGCCCACGACAGCAGGCTGAGCCATAGCTGACTGCGCGCGGTGTGGTCGAACGCCATTTGCACCAGCACGGCGGTGATTCCGGTCAGCGTGAGAATCGACAGCACCGGGTAGAACCACATCTTCACCGTCAGCTTTTCCGCCGGCGTCCGTCGGCGCAGGATGATCTGCGACAGTGCGATCAGCCAATAGACGAACAGGATGATGGCGCCTGAGGAGTTGAGCAGGAAGAGGAACACCGTGTTCGGCGCGACCCGCGCCATGATGACGCATCCGAACCCGACCGCCGACGAACACAAGATCGCGAAGTGGGGAACGCCGCGCCCGCTCAGTTTGACCAACCGCGCCGGCGCCTCGCCCCGCTCGGCGAGCACGAACAGCATGCGCGACGCGGTGTAGAGGCCGGAGTTGAGGCAGGACAGCACCGCGGTCAGGACGACGGCGTTCATCACTTGATCGGCGCCGGAAAGCCCCATGTGTTTGAGCGCGGCCACGTAGGGCGAGGCGCCGAGTTCCACGGAGTCCCAGGGCAACAGCACCACGAGCAGGAAGACTGAACCGACGAAGAAGATCCCGATGCGGGCCACGACCGATCGGGTCGCCTTCTGGACCGCGAGTTCGGGGTCGCGGCTTTCGGCGGCGGCGACGGTGACGATCTCCGCGCCCACCATGGAGAAGATCACCACCACGATGGCGGCGAACACCGCGCCGACCCCGTGAGGAAAGAATCCGCCGTGAGATGCCAAATTGGCCAGACCTCCATGATGGCCCGGCACCAGTCCCAGGACATACACCGTCCCCACGACCAGAAAGATCACAATCGTCGCGACTTTGATTCCGGCGAACCAGAATTCGAATTCGCCGAAGGACGACACCGAGAACAGGTTGGTCGCGGTCATCAACAGCATCAGACACAGCGACAGCAGCCACAGCGGCGCATGGAACCAGTAGTTGAGCACCTTTCCGCCGGCGACCGCCTCGAAGCCCACCACGATCACCCAGAAGTACCAGTACAACCAGGCGACCGAGAACCCCGCCCAGCCGCCCAGGGCCTTGGCCGCATAGTCGGCGAACGATCCGGTCGACGGGTTGGCGGCCGCCATCTCGCCCAGCATCCGCATCACCAGGACGATGAGCAGGCCGCACAGGGCGTAGGTGAGGAACGCGGCAGGGCCGGTGTCCTGTATAACCACGCCGGACCCGACGAACAGGCCGGCGCCGATCACGCCACCGAGGGCGATCATGCTGAGCTGGCGCTGCGACAGTCCTTGGCGCAGTTGCGGATTAACACCGCCATCCGGCGTGCGGGGACCGTCACCCGCAGAACCGGAACTCACCTTGTGTTGCGTGCGCCGCATGCCCGGACGCTATCGGGCTTCGCGGCCCGCAGCAACAACGACTTACAGGTACAGGTCGCGATCGCGGATCAGGGCCGTGGCGACCACGCTAATGACCGCTGTCGCAACCAGATACCCGCACGCCAGCCACGGCGCGCCGCCGAGTGCCGCGATCAGGGCGGTCAAGATCATCGGGGTGACCCCGGAGGCGTAGATACCCGAGACCTGGTAGACGAACGACAGTCCCGTGTAGCGCGTGTTCGTGGGATACAGCGCGGAGTACAGCGTGCCCTGCGCGCCGTAGAACAGCGCGTGCACCGCGCCGAACACGACGATCATCGCCAGCCCGAACCACACCAGGTCCTTGGTGCCGAACAGGGCGAACGCCGGAAAAGCCGCCAGGCCGTAGCAGGCGATGCCGGCCAGATACACCCGCCGCGCGCCGAAGCGCTCGGTCAGTCGGCCCGACACCGGCAGCAGCACCGCCATCACCAGGGCAGCGATGGTCACCACCACCAGCACCGACACCCGATTCAGCCCCAGGGCGCCGGTGGCGTAGCTGATGGCGAACACACCCCAGGTGTTGAACGCCGAGCCCTCCGCCCACCGCGACAGCAGGCCCAGCACGGTGTTGCGCCGCGATCGCGGCTCGCGGACGATGTCGCGGATCGGCACGGTGGACGCGGCCTGCAGGCCTTGCAATTCGCGGAACGCCGGCGTCTCGTCGACCCGCAACCGGACCACGATGCCGATCACGACCAGCAGCAGGCTCAGCAGGAAGCCGATGCGCCAGCCGTAGGAGAGGAACCGCGCCGGCCCCAAAATGACTTGCAGAAAAGCGAATATGCCGGTGCCCAGGGCCAGGCCCAGCGCCAAACCGATTTGCGGGATCGCCCCGAAGCGCCCGCGCCGGTCGCCGGGGCTGTGTTCGACTGCCAGCAGCACCGCCCCGCCCCACTCGCCGCCGAGAGCGAATCCCTGCAGTACCCGCAGGACCAGCAGCAGCACCGGCGCCCACGCCCCGATCTGCGCGGCCGTCGGCAACACCCCGATCAGCGCCGTCGCGCCGCCCATGATGAGCATGGTCAGCGCCAGGCTGCGCTTGCGACCGATCCGGTCGCCGATGTGGCCGAACACCAGGCCGCCGATGGGCCGCATGACGAACCCGACGGCGAAGGTCGCGAACGCCAATAGCGTTCCCACCAAAGAACTCTCGTTGGGGAAGAACACTTTGTTGAAAACCAGGCCGGCTGCGGTGGCGTACAGGAAGAAGTCGTACCACTCAACCGTGGTGCCCAGCAGGCTCGCCGCGACGACGATGCGCAACCGCCGGCGCTGCTGCTCGGAGGATTCGTCGACCGCGTCGGGCACCGCGATCCCGGTGTCGGGCACGGGGGCGGGCAAGGTCGCTGCCATGGCCGTCAGTGCGCCGACGCAACCGCGAACGGCGTCGCCGCTGCCGGGTGCGATTGGCGGTTGGGGTGCCGCCACAAGCCCATCCGCTCGAGCAGCGGCAGGACGCCCTCACCGAACCAGTAGGCCTCTTCCAGGTGCGGATATCCCGACAGGATGAAGTGGCTGATGCCCAATTTGGCGTATTCGGCCAGCCGCTCGGCGACCTCGGCGTGCGACCCGACCAGGGCGGTGCCCGCTCCCCCGCGAACCAGGCCCACCCCGGCCCACAGGTTAGGCGCGACCAGCAGTCTGCTGCTGTTGCCGCCGTGCAGGTCCAGCATGCGGCGCTGGCCTTCGGATTCGCTGCGCGCCAGGCTGGCCTGCACCCGCTCGACGTCCGCCGGGTCGATCGCGGCCAGCAACCGGTCGGCCTCGGCCCACGCCTCGGCGGCCGTGTCGCGGCTGATCACATGAATCCGCAAGCCGTACTGCAGGATCCGGCCGGCATCGACGGCCAGTCCGCGGATCCAGTCCAGCTTCTTGGCGACCGCGCTCAGCGGCTCGCCCCAGGTGAGATACACGTCGGAGTGCTTGGCCGCCACCGGTCCCGCCGCTGCCGACGACCCGCCGAAGAACACCGCCGGGATCGGGTCGGGCGGGTTGTTCAGCTGGGCGCCCTCGACCTGAATGTGTTCTCCCGCAAAGGTAACCGGCTCCTTGGAGGTCCACAGCCGGCGCACCACATGCAAAAACTCGGCGGTGCGGGCGTACCGCGCCTCCTTGTCCAGGAAGTCCCCGTAGGCCCGCTGCTCGTGCGGTTCACCGCCGGTGACGACGTTGAGCAGCAGCCGTCCCTCCGAGTGCCGCTGGAAGGTGCCGGCCATCTGCGCGGCCAGGGTCGGACTCAGCATCCCTGGGCGGAACGCAACCAGGAACTTGCACGTCTCGGTCGATTCGACCAGCATCGCCGTCGTCAACCACGCGTCCTCACACCACAATCCGGTGGGCGTGAGGACCGCTTCGAAACCATTGTCTTCGGCGGCCGTGCAGATCTGGTTCAGATACTTCAGCGTGGCCGGCCGGTCACCGGACATCGCCGTGCCGTGTCCGCCCGCGACCAGATTCCGCGAATCGCCGTAGGTCGGCAGAAACCAATGAAACGCGAGACTCAATTCACAATCCTCTTTCGCTCCGCTTTCGCCCCTGTGCACAGGGACTCCATCCTTCTGAAGTCGGCGCCGGCGAGGGAGGGTTGAAACCTGCGAGATTGCATCCCCGGCCGGACGCCGCCTTCACCGCGGCAGCCGGCGGCCGCGCGCGCCGGGCCGCAACAGCGAGGCGCCGGGCGGACGGCCGGCGTGACCGCGTCTCCCGCTGTCCCAGAAGGCAATACGATCGCAATGCGTTGGGCGGCGACAACCGGCGGATTCGGCGCTACGCTGATCACGATCTCGTGCGATGTCGCAACTCGGCGCCGGCATCGGCCGCGCCGGGCGACGGGTCGGACGGCCGAAAAGATCACCGCTTCGGCACCGGAAGATCACACCAGATCACACAATGCTTCCAATACGGCGTGGCTCGGCGGGTAATCGCCGCTCAGCGCGGCATTATTGCGATCATGCCTGACCTCACACGCCGAGCGGTGCTCCGGATGAGTGCCGGTGCCAGCCTCGGAGCCGCCGGCGTGCTCAGCTTCAGCTCCCTGCTGGCTCCTGCCGCTTCGCGCGCCGCGACGCTGCCGCAGGCGCCCGCGCCGTTCGAGCCGCCGACGGCGGGCAAGACGCTGCCGACCCGGCTCACCGGGTCGTTCGTGTCGGCGGCCCGTGGGGGGATCAAGACCAATTACGTGATCGCCATGCCACCGGGCCAGACCAGTTCGCTGCGCCCCGTGATTGCACTGCACGGCGTGGACGGCGACGCCAACCAGATGCTCGACATGGGCGTCCCGGACGGCCTGGCCCAACTGGCCAAGGAGGGCAAGCCGCCGTTCGCGGTGGTCGGCGTCGACGGCGGCAACACGTACTGGCACAAGAGGACTTCCGGCGAGGACTCCGGTGCGATGGTGCTAGACGAGCTGCTGCCGATGCTGTCCACCATGGGCTTCGACACGTCCCGGGTCGGTTTCATGGGGTGGTCGATGGGCGGATACGGGGCGCTTCGCCTGGGCGCCAAGCTGGGGCCGGCACGGACCGCCGGCATCTGCGCGATCAGCCCGGCGTTGTACACCTCCTATCCGCTGAGTGCACCGGGCGCGTTCGACAGCAACGACGACTTCGTGCAGAACAGTGTGCTGGGCCTGCCGGCGCTGAATGCGATTCCGCTGCGCGTGGACTGCGGCAACTTCGACCGCTTCTATTTCGCCACAAAGCAATTCGTCTACCAGTTGAAGACCCAACCGGCGGGCAGCTTCTCCCTCGGCGGACACGACGTCGCCTACTGGCGCAGCCAACTGCCCGGTGAACTGGCCTGGATGGCGACCTAGCCCACGCAGATGACGCCTCGGGAGAAATCAGTCGCCGGCAGCCCACACCCCGTGGAGCGGCGGACTTCCCGAAACGGATTTCGGCCCGACGTCGAGGGGCTGCGCGCCGTCGCGGTGATCGCCGTCGTGCTCTACCACGCGGGCATCCCCGGAGTCACCGGCGGCTACATCGGCGTGGACGTCTTCTTCGTCATCTCCGGCTTCCTCATCACCGGGCTGCTCTTCCGCGAGGCGAGCACCACGAATACCGTACGGCTGGGCCGGTTTTACGCTGCGCGCGCCCGGCGGCTGCTGCCGGCCGCGGCCATCGTCGGCACCATCACCGCGATCGGCGCGGCCGCGGTGCTGCCCCCGCTGCAGGCGCGCAGCGTGTTTCTCGACGGCATCGCCAGCGCGCTGTACGTCGGCAACTACCGGTTCGCGCAGCGCGGCACCGACTACCTGGCCTCCGACGCCCCCTCGCCGTTCCAGCACTACTGGTCGCTGGGCGTGGAGGAACAGTTCTACCTGGTGTGGCCGGTACTGATGATCGCCGTGGCCTGGTCGGTCCGGCGCATCCCGCTCCTCCGCGCGGCCGCGACGCGCGCGACCCCGTACGCGGTGGTCCTCGGGGTGGTCGCCGCGGCGTCGTTGACGGCGGGCGCGCTCTGGACCCGCACGTCGCCGTCGTGGGCCTTCTTCTCGCTGCCCACCCGCGCCTGGGAATTGGCCGCCGGCGGCCTGGTGGCCCTGTCGCTGCAGCAGTGGCGCCGGCTGTCGCTGCGGACCGCATCGATCGCGGGCTGGGGCGGCCTGGCGTTGATCCTGCTGACCTGCACCCAGCTCAACTCCCACACCCCGTATCCCGGCACCGAGGCGCTGCTGCCGGTGCTGGGCACCGCGCTGGTCATCGGCGGCGGCGCCGTCACCGGCGGGCTCGGGCCCGGTCGCCTGCTGTCCCGGCCGGCGATGCGCGCAATCGGCCGGATCTCGTACTCGTGGTACCTGTGGCACTGGCCGGTGCTGCTGCTGATGCCGGCGCTGCTCGGCGAGCCCGCGGGGCTGCCGGCCAGGCTGAGCGCGACGGCGGTCTCCGCCGGACTCGCCGTCATCACCCTGCACCTGGTGGAGAACCCGGGCCGGTTCGCCGCCGCGCTGCGCCGGTCGGCGAAAGTCAGCCTGGCCGTGGCGGGCGGCGCCAGTGCCGCCACCGCGTGCGCATGCATGCTGCTGCTCAACGTGATCCCGGCCCCGGTCGGCCACGGGGTGGCCGCACCGCGCGCCAACATCATCGCGACGCCTCCGGCCAACGTCTCCGCCGTCAGCCCCCGGGAGGCGGCGGTTCGTCAGGCGTTCGACCAGGCGCGCGTGGCGCTCGCGGCGACCGTCGGCCTGCGAGCCGTCCCGTCGAACCTGGACCCGCCGCTGGCCAAGGCGCCCGCCGACAAGGCGGCCGTGTTCGTCAACGGCTGCGTCCGATCCTGGCGCGACGTCGGACACAGCGAGTGCGCGACGGGGGACACCGCCTCGCCGACCACCGTCGCCCTGATCGGCGATTCGCACGCCGCCATGTGGAATCCGGCCTTCGAGCAGCTCGCCGAGCAGCGGCACTGGCGGTTGGAGACGCTGGCCAAGGTGACCTGCCCGCTACAGGACCTGCACATCACGAGCCCGTATCTGGGCCGCGAGTACACCGAATGCGAACAGTGGCGCGCCCAGATCATGGGCCGGATGAACGCCGAACACCCGCGCCTGATCGTGCTGGACATGAGCCGGCGCTACGGCGGGGATTTCGGCTTCACCTCCTACGACCCGGCGTGGATCGACTCCCTGGGACACACCGTGGCGCAGCTGCGCGGCACCGGCGCGACCGTCCTGGTGCTGGGGCCGGCCCCCGACCCGCACTCGTCGGCGCCGGCGTGCCTGTCCGCCCACCTCGACGACGTGAACGCTTGTACGCCAACCAAACCCGCGGCGGTGGACGGCGATGGCATCGCGGCGGAGCTGGCGGCCACGGCCCGCAGCGGCGGCCAGTACGCCGATTTGACCGACATGTTCTGCACCCCCGACCGCTGCCCCCTCATCGTGGGCAACACCCTGGTCTTCCGCGACGACAACCATGTGACAACCGAATACGCGCAGTTGGTGGCACCGCTGATGGGTGCGCTCGCGGACCGCGCCCTGGCGAGCGGGTGAGTAATGAATGAACTTCCCACGGCTGACCAACGTCAGATCAGTGAAGGGTATTTGGAGGTTTTAGGGTCATGTCTCCGCTGTTGCTGGTCTGCATCGCACTAGCCGCGCCCTTCGCCGGGATCGCCTTCCTGCACGTGCAGGACCGCTTGGAGCGCTGGGACTACGAGCGGCACGCCAACGACTGAGACCGCACGTCGACGCCAAAGAGGCTGTGTCAGCACGGCTTCAGCTCGCCCAGGAAGCCGCCCGCCACACCTGAGTCAGGTCGACAGCTGCGTACGGATGAGCGGCGCGATCTTATCCGCCATATATTGATGGCCCGCATCATTCGGATGCACGCCATCGGCACCGATCAGGTCGGGGCGGCCGACGAACCAGTGTTCGGCGATCGGGTCGATGAACGTCGCCCCCGCGGCCCCGGCAGCGCCGGCGAGGACGTCGCGAATCAGGAACATCGACGGCGGCACATCGGCGGTCGGCCACGGCGGTCCGATCACCAGCAACCGCGCCGCAGGCGCGAGTTGGCGCGCCACATCCAAAGCGGCGTTGGTCTTTACGGTCAGGGTCGCGGGATCGACACCCTGGTCGTTGCGGGAGCCGAAGAACACCACCAGCGCATCGTCGGGCTGGACCGCCCTGGCGGTCAGGTCCTCGAAGATACTGCCGTGGTCGCCGGGCGTGGCATAACCGGCTCTGCCTTCGGCCGCTACGCTGCCCGAGATCCGCGAACCCCGCGATCCGAGCACCTGCCAGGCGCGCACCGGCCACGCTCTCGAGCCAAGGCCGCCCTCATCGGTTCCGGTGGTATACGAATCCCCCACCACTGCCACATGATTCAGCCGGAAGTCGAGCGTCAGTGTCTCGTAGGTGCGCACCTGCGCCGGGTATGCGATGCCTACGCCCGCCAGAAAACTCAACCCAATGAGAAAGGTGGCCAGACGACTCACTCTCACCTCCACTGTCAACGGCATCGTCGGGTGCCGCCGCGTCCTCATCAAGTATTCCCCGTGAGACGCGGCCGGCCGCTGAGGCGGCCATCACACCGCGCGGGCCGAAACCGCTTCCAGCGGACGGTCGATCGGATGCAGCTTACCGTTTGAATCGGCGGGATCGCTTCGGGCGCTGACGGCCCTGACGTCGACCATCTTGCGCATCCAACGGCGGGCGGGTTCTTCGACACCGTGATACAGCAGCACCGAGAAGGCCACGGCAATCGCGAGCAGGCCGATGATGTTCCATTTCCACGGGTTATCCAGGGTCGGGAGCTCGAATTGCTCTACGGCCCAGCCCCATGCGGTGTGCACCAGCTCATGCACCATGTACAGGCAGAACGAGATCTTGCCGCCGTACACCATCGCCCGCGTCGACAACACCCGCGGCAGGCTGCCGAGCCCGATGGCCAGCGATATTACCAGCGGAACGAACAACACGTCGACGACGCCGCCGCTGTCATTCTCCACCACTCCCGATATCGGGTGCGCGCCAAACCAATACAGCACGCCGACCATCGCGGCCAGCAGCAGCAGGGAGACGTATCCCGCGACACGGCGGCCACGGTCGCTCAGCCGCAGCCTGCGCACCGCGGCGCAGGCCAGCGCGCCCGCCGTGAATTGCGTGACAATGCGGGGCAGCCAGCTCCACGGCGTGTAGAAGTGGCCGCTGGCGAGCAGCATCACCACGGGCGGCAGCGATGCCGCGAAGGCCAGGACCATCAGGCTGCGCGCCCTGGTCGCCTGTTTCATCCGTAGCAGGACCAGCACCAGGACGGCGAAGAGCACATAGGCCAGCCATTCCGCGCTGATCGACCAGGCCGGCCCGTCCCAACTCGAGTCGTCGAAGAACGGCACAAACCACAACTGCACCAACAGGATCTGGCGCACGTAGCTGATGGCGGTGAGCGAGGCGGCGTCCGGCGACGGCACATGACCGACGTGCAGGGTGAAGATCACCCACAGCGCGGCCAGGTGCAAGGTGACCAGATACACCGGCCACACCCGGGCCAGGCGCAGCCAAAGGAAATGCAGGGTCGCGCGGGTCGACCAGGACCGGCCCATGCGGTCGAGATAGTTGTACGTCAGCACGAACCCGCTGAGGATGAAGAAGAGGTCGACGCCTTGGGCGCCGCAGTTGAGCACCGGCGCGAGGGCGTCGCGGAAGTCGGGCGACACGTCGGCGAGCATCGGCCGGAAGTGGAACAGGACCACCCAGAGCGCGGCGACGATACGGAGTCCGGTCAGGGCGGTGATCTCGCCCTTGATCTCTCCGCCCCGCACGCTGCTCTTCCCGTCCGAATCCTGCCGTTTCGTTCTGCTGCTACTTCAGCTGGGCGGGGAATCTCGCCTTTTCACAAGCCCCCCGACTAGCAACCGGCAGCCTTGGCAGCCTAGCAGCGCGATCGGCGGGATGCGTGGACGGTTGTGGTGTGGCATACGGCCTTCCGGGGTAATCCGATAGCCCGATAGCCCGCTGGGCGTTTGCTCAGCGCCGATTCGCGGTATTCCCTCAATCGCTTCTTAACAAAGCATTAGACACGGCTTCCGGTCTCCTTAGGCTTGCGGCCTAACGTCATAAACACCCTTTGGTGAGCGTGGAGGCGCCCCCCGAAGGCCGCGCGAGCGCCACGGAGAGTGAGGGGTCCTCATGACGATCGCAGGCAGCCAAGCTGGCCACGACAACTGCGTGTTTGACTGCGACGGCGCACAGGTCCGGGCGCACCACCGCCACCTGGCGACGGTGGTGCACATTCGCGGCGAAATCAACGAGAAAAATGTCGATCGCATCAGCGACCACATTGCGCGCTTCACGCTCGGAGAAAATCCCGTAGTGCTCGACGTCGCCGATGTCAACGAATTTGCTGAGGCCGGCATCTCGCTCCTTTATGCGTTCGATGCCGATTGTCGTGCCGCCGGGGTGGATTGGACCCTGGTCGCCAGCTCAGCAGTGACCCAGGTGCTCGATGACGCTGGTCATGACGCCAATTTTCCGATCATGCGCTCGGTCCACGAGGCGCTGCAGGATCGGGCCGACGCCATCGTGTTGCGTCGCCGGATGGCGTTGCCGTTTGTCAGGAAGACGCCTTAGCGCGCGAGCGCGCGCGTCGCAGCCTGGCAGTCCCGACGACCGCCAATACCCCGGCGCCCGTCAGCAGCACCAGGGTCAGCAGCAGCAGTTGCGGGTCGTACAGCAGCGACGTGGTGGAGGGCTGCCCGTCCGCGATCGGTGCAACGGTCACCGTGTGATGCGAGTGCCACCAGGTCAGTCCCGAGCACACCAGCCCAACGCCGGCCAGCCCTAGCTCGAGCATGGCGCGGTAGCGGGTGTTCATTGCGCCGTCCCGGTGTCGTCGTCCCGGTCTCCGTCGATCGATCGGGTGGGCTCCACCCGCTCCTGGACCAGTGGGGTTAGAGCGGCGCGCAGCTGACGATGGCGACGCGCCCAGGCCTGGACCGTGCGCTCACCGGTGAGCTTGAGACCGATGCCGACGCGCTTACGCGGCACCCCGACCAGTTCGCCGAGCGCGCGCGACGACTGCCACCGCGCCAGGTCTTTCCCGGAGGCTTCGTGGTTCTCGGGCTCGGGATACACCTGGAGGATCTCGCGGACCAGGATTGTTTCGGCGCCCTGGCGCAGGGCGTCCTCGGTGAGCTCGACCGAGACGTGGATCCGTGCGGCCTTCACCTGTATCGCGAGGAACGCCGATACGAGCACCAGGAAGATCGCGGGCACCACCAGCGACACCGGGGCACCGCTCCAGATTTCGATCAGCACCATGGCCACCGCCGCGGCTGGCCCGCAGGCCAGCCACCACCAACTGGCGCCGGGTTCGTAGAACAACCGCTTGGGTTCGGCGACGCCGTCGGTAGTCATCGCAAGCCCCATCTCACGAGAGCCACCCTGCCGCATCCGCGGCCCAATAGGTGAGAACGATATCGGCTCCGGCGCGCCGGATGCTGGTCAGCGACTCCAGCGCCGCGGCGCGCTCATCGATCCAATTGTTCGCGGCTGCAGCGCAAATCATCGCGTACTCCCCCGACACTTGATAGGCGGCGACGGGAACGGGCGAAACGTCGGCCGCGGCCGCGACCACGTCGAGGTAACTCATCGCCGGCTTGATCATCACGATGTCGGCGCCTTCGTCAAGGTCGAGCTCGATCTCGCGCAGCGCCTCGCGGGCGTTGCCCGCCTCCTGCTGATAGGTGCGCCGGTCTCCGGAGAGGCTGGAACCGACCGCCTCACGAAACGGGCCGTAGAACACCGAGGCGAACTTGGCGGCGTAGGCCAGAATCGCCACGTCGGTGAAGCCCGCGGCGTCCAATCCGTCGCGGATCGCGCCCACCTGTCCGTCCATCATGCCGCTCGGCCCCACCACGTGGGCGCCCGATTCAGCTTGCGCCACAGCGAGATCCACATACCGGGCCACGGTGGCGTCATTGTCCACCCGGCCCCGGTCGTCGAGGACACCGCAGTGTCCGTGGTCGGTGAACTCGTCCAGGCAGGTGTCGGCCATCAGAACGGTCGCCTCGCCGAGGTCCTTGGCCAAGTCCCGCAGCGCGACATTGAGGATGCCATCGGGGTCGGTCCCGGCCGACCCGATCGAATCCTTGCCCTCGTCACGGGGCACGCCGAACAGCATCAGTCCGCCCACGCCCGCGGCGACGGCACTGGCGGCCGCGCTGCGCAACGAATCACGGGTGTGCTGCACCACGCCCGGCATGGACGTGATGGGCCGAGGTTCGTCGATGCCGTCGGCGACGAACATCGGCAACACCAAATGCCTTGGCTCCAAAGACGTTTGGGCCACCAAACGGCGTAATGCCGGGGTGGTGCGAAGCCGGCGCGGACGGTGCCGCGGGTAGGCCATGCTAGCTCCCTCGGTGGCGACCCGCTGCGCCCGGCTGCGCCGCCCTTGCGATCGCCACTACATCATGGTGGCGACCCGCTGCGCCCGGCTGCGCCGCCCTTGCGATCGCCACTAGCGCCTGCGGCTCTTTTTGCGCGGCGGCGGCAGCGCACCCTCGGCGCGCAACCGCGCGGCGTGTTCGGCCAGCGCGTCGACCAGCGGGCCAACCGCGGCGGTCTCGGGCTGGACATCCACCCGCAGACCGAATTCGGCCGCGGTCTCCGCGGTCTTGGGACCGATGCACGCGATGATCGTCCGGGCGTGCGGCTTGCCGGCGATGCCGACCAGGTTTCGCACCGTGGAGCTCGACGTGAAGCACACCGCGTCGAACCCACCGGTCTTGATCATTTCCCGCGTTTCCGCCGGCGGCGGGGCGGCCCGCACCGTCCGGTAGGCGGTGACATCCTCGATCTCCCAACCACGTTCGCGCAGACCCTCGGCCAACGTCTCGGTTGCGATGTCGGCGCGCGGCAGCAGCACCCGGTTGACCGGGTCGAAAATGCTGTCGTAGGGCGGGAAGTCGTCAAGCAGGCCCAGTGAGGACTGCTCGCCGGCCGGCACCAGTTCGGGGCTGATCCCGAACGCCCGAACCCGGTCGGCGGTCGACTCGCCCACACACGCGATCTTCACTCCGGAGAACGCGCGCGCGTCCAGACCGAACTCGCCGAACTTCTCCCACACCGCGCGCACCGCGTTGGTGGAGGTGAACACCACCCACTGGAAGCGGCCGTCGACCAAACCCTTGACGGCCCTTTCCATCTGGGCGGGGCTGCGCGGCGGCTCGACCGCGATGGTCGGCACCTCGATCGGCAGCGCGCCGTAGGAGGTCAGCCGCTCGCTCATCTCGCCGGCCTGGTCCTTGGTGCGCGGCACCAGCACGGTCCAGCCGTACAGCGCGCGGCTCTCCCACCAGTTCAGCTTCGCCCGGCTGGCCACCGTCTTGCCGATGGTCACCACCAGCGGACCGGTCAACGGGCCGGCGGGGTCGGTACCGCCCAGCACCGCCGAGTCGGTCAGGCCGTGCAGCGTGGTCTCGATGGAACGCTGCTGACAGGTGGTGCCCTGCGCGGTCACCACGCACGGCGTGCTCTCGGCGAGCTCGTGCTCGATCAGGGTGCGCGCCGCGTCGGCCAGATGCGACGAGGTGGCCTGCAGAATCAGCGGACCGGGCGCCGCGGCCAGCGCCTCCCAGTCCACATGTGGGTCGCGTACGTCGGCAACCGTGTGTGCGGAGCCTAGCGGCAACCCCGCATACGTCGGGACGGCATCGCTGGGAGCCAGCCCGGGCACGATCTCGATGTGCAGGTGGCTCCGCGCGATGGCGTTGACCTCGGTGATGACCGCGTCGACCGTCAGCGGGTCGCCGGCCACCAGCCGCACCACGTCGACGCCCGTGCGCGCCTCGCTGGTCAGTGTCTTGGCCACCTCGGCGGGGTCACCCAGCGCCGGGCGGATATCGGGGCCGCCGGAGATCACCGCCGGCTGCACCTTGCCTTGGTCGGAACCGCCATCGCCGTTGGTGGCGGCCGGCTCGGCCGGAGCCGGGCCGGACACCGGTGGCAGGTCTTTGCCGATCAGGGCCAGCACCGGCTCAGGCACGTCGGGGTCGGTGAACACCAAAGCGGCGTTCGCCAGCACCGTGGCGGCCCGGGTCGTCAGCAGTCCCGGGTCACCCGGGCCGGAGCCCACGTACGTGATGCGGCCGGGTGTCGGCTTACGCCCTCGCGTCGTCATTGTCGCTCCCACGTAACTCGCATTTAATTTCCTCGCGTCGGGTCTTGCCGCGCTTCGCTCATCAGCTCTCGGGCGCCCAGCTCGAACAGCTCCGCGGCCACCGAGAGCCCAAGCTCCCGTGCCCGACCGGGACTGCCGATACCGGACGCGCGAATCACGTCGGACCCGTCCAGCGCCGCCACGCAACCGCGCAGCGACAGCTCTTCGAAGATCCGGCCTTCCTCATCGATGGACTCGACCACTTCGGCGATCGCGCCCACCGGTGCGGAGCAACCGGCCTCCAGTTCGGCCAGCAGGGCTCGCTCCGCGGTGACCGACGCTCGCGTATCGGCATCGTCCAGTTCCGCCAGCACTGCCGCTAACCGGCTGTCACCGGCGCGGCATTCGACGGCGAGCGCGCCCTGAGCCGGTGCTGGCAACATCTGCACCGGCTCTAGCGTCTCGGTGACATCGTCGAGGCGACCGATCCGGGCGAGTCCCGCCCGGGCTACCACGATCGCGTCGAGATCACCACTGCTTACCCTGTTCAACCTGGTATCTAGGTTGCCTCGTAGGGGGCGAATTTCCAAACCGAGACCCAATGCCCTAAGCTGCGCGGCCCGCCGCGGTGACGATGTGCCCACCAGCGAACCGGCCGGCAACTCCGCGAGCACCAGTCCATCGCGCGCGACCACCGCGTCGCGCGGATCGTTGCGCAGCGGTATCGCCGCCACAGCAAACCTCGGATCGTCGGCGGTGGGCAGGTCCTTATGGGAGTGCACCGCGGCGTCGACGCGGCCCTCCTCCATGGCCTCGCGCAGTGCGGTGGTGAAGACACCCACCCCGAGCGACTCGATGGGCGCCGATGAGCGGTCCCCCTCCGTGCTGATGGTCACCAGCTCCGCCGGGTGTCCGAGCGCGATCAAAGCGTCTCTGACGACCCCGGCCTGGGTGGTGGCCAGCAGGCTGCCCCGGGTGCCTATCCGGATCACGTTCGCCAATCGCCTACTCGGCGGTCTGCTGCGGGGTGGCCGCGTCGAATCCATTTGCAATGACCGGCAATTCGCCCGCGGCCACGGCATCGACGGCCGTCTGGTCGAGTTCGAAGAGTTCGCGCAACGCCTCGGCGTAGCTGTCGCCGCCGGGCGCGCTGGCCAGCTGTTTGATCCGAACGGTCGGCGCGTGGAGCAGCTTGTCCACCACCCGTCGCACGGTTCGGGCCACCTCTTCGCGCTGGGCGCTCTCGAGCCCGGGCAGCCGGTTGTCGAGCCGCAGCAGTTCCGCTTCGACCACATCGGCGGCGCGCTGGCGCAGCGCAGTGACCGTCGGCGTGACCTCGGCCATCCGCTGTCCGGCCAGGTAGGCAGCAACTTCGGTGGCGACGATCCTGCGCGCGGCGTCGACGTCCGCGGCCGTGGCGTGAGCCGAGGGCTCGTGCTGCACACGGTCCACGTCGACGACCCAGACGCCGGGCAGACCGGCCACGGCCGGGTCGACGTCGCGCGGCATGCCCAGGTCGCAGATCACCAGTGGGTTCGTCTCTTCGTCGCGCTGCGCGGCGGCCAGCGCGTGGTGCACGTCGGCCAGCGAGACCACCGGGGTCACCGCGCCGGTACAGCTGACGACGACATCGGCACCCGCCAGGGTGTACGGCAGGCGCTCCAGGGGCACGGCGTCGGCCCGCACGCCGGCGTCGCGGATCTTGCGGACCAGGCGCTGGCCCCGGGACAGCGACCGGTTGACCACGTGGACCTGCCCGATGCCGGCGCGAGACAGGTGTGCCGCGGCCAGGGCGCCCATCGCTCCGGCGCCGACCAGGACGGCAGTCTTGCCCGACAAGCCGTTCAGACGCCGGTCGGCCATGTTCAGCGCGACGGACACCACCGAGGCGCCGGCGGCGTCGATGGCGGTCTCGGAATGCACCCGCTTACCCACCGAGAGGGCCCGCTGGGCCAGCTCGTGCAGAATCCGGCCGACGGTGCGGTTGGTCTCGGCGTTGGCGTAGGCGCGACGGACCTGACCGAGCACCTGCTGCTCGCCGATCACCGCGGAATCCAGCCCGCTGGCGACCGCGAACAGGTGCTCGACGGCGGCCTCGCTGTACCGGACGTACGCGTATTTTGTGAGGTCGGTCATCGACATGCCGGACTGTTCCGACAACACCTGCCCGATCACCGCTAACCCGCCGTGGAACGCGTCCACCACCGCGTAGACCTCGACCCGGTTGCATGTCGACAGCACCATCGCCTCGGTCACCAGTGGCGACTGCAACACCCGGTCGACGATCTTGCCCTGATCGGACTCGTCGATACTGAGTTGTTCCAGGACGGAGACCGGCGCACTACGGTGCGAAACCCCGAAGAGCAAGACGCTCACGGCAGCATCACCTGGCCAGCTCCCTTGCTTCCTCCAGTAACTGAACTGATGTCCACGGTAAACGTTTATCAGCTGGGCTACCAAATAATTGCCCCGCGCTGGGCGGCCGGACACCGCCGGGCGGCTCAGCGGCCGAGATCGGCCCGCAGCCGGGGCTCATCGATCTCCCAGTAGCTGTGTTCGCGGCCGTCGAGCAGGATCACCGGCAACCGGTCGCCGAACTCGGCCCGCAGCGCGGTGTTGCCCGCCGCGGCCGAGGCGTCGACGTCGGTCGTCGACAACTCGAAGCCCAATTCACAGGCCAGTTCGGCCAACCGCGCATGTACGCGCTCGCAGATGGTGCAGCCGTCGCGGGTCAACAGCTCCACCTGCGGCCGGCCGGTCGCGTCAGTCATGACCACCAGTGTGTCATCGGTGACTTGTGGGGCCATCTACCAGGCGTTATGTTCCGACTATGGCCGACGAAACGCTGCGGGTCGATCCCATCGTCATGCAGGGCGCTGCCGTCTCGCTCAGCGGTGCGGCCGAGCAGCTTTCGGCCCAGCTGTCCCAGCTCGACGATCAGGTGGGTCAGATGCTGGGCGGTTGGCAGGGTGCGGCGGGCACCGCGTACGGATCCGCGTGGGAGCTGTGGCATAAGGGTGCCCGCGAGGTAGAGCTCGGGTTGTCGATGCTGGCGCACCTGGTGGGCCAGGCCGGCGGGGCGTATCAGAGCAACGAGGCGGGGTCCGCCCAGGCGGAGCGGGCGGTGCGCGGTGGCTGAGGCGTTTCGGGTTGATCCGCAGGCGTTGGCCGACGCGGTGCAGCGGATGGCGGCGTTTCAACGCTATGCCGAAGACATGATCGCCGAAATCGATTCTCGCGTAACGCGTTTGCACACATCGTGGACGGGTGCTGCCGCGGCGGCTCACACCGAGGCGCATCAGCACTGGGTTGGCGGCGAGGCGATGATGCGCGAAGCGCTGGCGCAACTGGAGAAGGTGGCCACGACCGCGCACGGCAACTACACCGGCGCAATGTCGACGAATCTCGGCATGTGGTCGTGAATACATGGCGCCGCTGGCGTGTGACCCGACTGCCCTAGACCGCGCCGGCGCCACGGTACTGGCCACCGGTGAATCGTTGGGATCGGTGATCTCAGCCTTGACCGCGGCGCTGGCCGGCAGTGCGGGCATGGCCGGTGACGATCCGGTGGGTGCGGCGCTGGGCCGCGCTTACAACGATGCAGCGGCCAAGGTGATCGAGGCGATGACCAGCACCCGCAATGGGCTGTGCAGCATCGGCGACGGCGTGCGGATGTCGGCACACAACTACGCGCTCGCCGAGGCGATGTCGGATGTCACCGGCCGCGCCGGGGTTCTGTCGGCACCGCCGGTGACCGCGCCACTGACCGCGGCGCCTCATCCACCGTCGGCCGTTGGCGCCGGTAGCAGCGCCCCGGCGGGCTGGAGCTGGGTCGCGCCGTATATCGGAATGATCTGGCCCACTGGCGATTCGGCGAAGTTGCGGGCCGCCGCGGCGGCGTGGGCGACCGCAGGCGTCAACTTCATGACGACCGAGATCGCGGCCGGCGGCGGCACAATGGCCGCCATTGCCGCGCAGCAGATTCCCGAGGCCGCTGCCATCAACAAAGCGTTGGCTGATGCGACCGGCGCCACCACCAGCGTTGCGCGGCAATGCCAGACGATCGCCGCGCAACTCAACAGCTACGCAGCCAAGATCGACAAAGTCCACGCGGCGATCCTGGATCTGTTGTCCCGCATCTGCGATCCGCTGACCGGGATCAAAGAGGTCTGGGATCTCCTGAGCGACGAAGACGAAGACGAGATCAAAAGAATCGCCGACGACATCGAAACGGTGGTCGACAGCTTCGCCCAGGAAGCCGAAACGCTCGGCGACCAGATCAAGGCCACCATGTCCGAGGCCGCCACCGCCGCAAAGGATATGGCGCACTGGGCGGATAAGGAGTGGGACCACTTCTTGCACGGGGCACCTGTGGGCAGGGCACTCAATCAGGTAGGCCAGACCCTCAAAGGCGTCGGCGTTGAGGGCTGGGATTTCCTCGAGCTGCTCGCGAAATTCAGCCCAAGCCGGCTCCAAAGCGATCCGGTGGGCTATGCCAAGGACGTGGCCGACATGGTCTCCGGGGAGTTGCCTCTCGTCGGCTTGGGGCCCGACGGAGGGCCCGGAGTGGCCGAGTCGTGGAAGGCGCTGGGTAAGGACGTCACGCACTGGGACGAGTGGGGCACGAACCCCGCCGAAGCGCTCGGGAAATCGATATTCGACGTGGCAACCCTGGCCTTACCCGGTGGACCGCTCTCCAAGCTGGGAAAGGTCGGGCACGGTGCTGCCGACGCACTGAGAGGTCTGAGGAAGCCGCCCGAAATTCCGAAGCCTCCGGCGGTCAAGCCTCCGGCGGAGCCGGCCCCGGCTGCCCCCAAGCCGCCGGAATCGGGCCAACCGGCGCCCGCACCCGCGGGCAAGCCAGGGCCCTCGGGCAAGCCGGCGCCGGGGCCCGCGGACGGTCCGCTGCCACACAGCCCCACCGAATCCAAGCCGCGGGCGGTCGAAAAGCCCCCTGCTGCCGAGCCGCCCAAACCGGTCGCGACGCCACCCGGAGCCGGAGGCAAACCGGAGGTGCCCGCGCCGGCCGGAGACGCGCCGCCAGCTCATTCCAAACCGCCCGAACCCGTCCCCGCCCACGCGCCGGCGGCGCCCGGCGAACCTCCGGCTGCGCCGGCTCCCCACGCCGGCCCGCCGGGGTCTGCACCGGCGGCTCCGGCGGCTCCGCACCTGCCGACGCCGCCGTCTGCCCCTATGAGTGGCGGGTTCCCCGCCGAAGCACCGCCCGGCCTGGGTGAGGTTCCCCACGGGGGTGAACCGCCCGCCCATCCTGGCGAGCCGTACGGCGGGGGTCCCCACCCGCCCGGCGACGGCGATGGCGCGCATCCCCCTGGGGAGGGGCATGAACCGGCCGGTTCGCACCAGCCGCACGACGGCACAACCCCCGATGAACCCGCGGACGGGCATCCCCCAGAAACCCCCGCGCCGTCAGATTTGCAGCCATGGCACCAGGCGCAACTTGCGCTTGCCGAATCACCCGAGCAACTCGTCAACGACCTCGTAAAACACGGATGCCCTCGGGAACTCGCCGAATCAGCGGCGCACAGCCCTTATGAGGGAATGAACGCTCAAGAAATCTTGAACAAATGGTGGGACCCGGCGAAGGGAACGTGGCAGTGGCCGAAAGCCAACGGCTTCGCAGATAGCATATACGAAACAGCTCGCAGCATTCCCAAGGATACGTGGCTGGACAGGATCGGAGAAGTCAGCGACAATAGGGGTGATTTTATGGGTGCCGTCGGTGACAGCTATCCCGACCGCGGCCTGGCACCGGGTTCATCTGGCGATTACAATCGCTTCCACGGCACAGGCAAGGAATTGCCAGACGGCTGGGAAGTCCGGTATGGAAAAGTGGCTGACGCATTTGGCCAGCCAGGCGGTGGAACACAATGGGTAGTCGTTGACGAAGACGGTCAAATCGTGCTGATCAAGTTCTTGATCGAGAACGGCTACCTGGACTGGGGATAGCACGAGTGCCAAGAAGCGAGTTTAAGGGTGTAGATGGATGCTAGCGGTACAGGTATGACAGACGGTGTCGCAGAGGTGATTCGGTTCTACAATTTGTGGCGTAGGATCGCCAACTTCGTTGGAAATGGACCCTACGACGAAGCCGAGTGGGTCGACGATCGTCTGTACTTCCGTTCCGACTATTCCGGAAAACTGAAAAAATGGCCTGAGTGGGCGGAGTTCGGCGATTGGGCGGCATGGATCATCGCACCCAAGTCGGAAGGATACATTTGCGTATTGCATTCGCTAAAGCATGAACGAGAAGCAGAGCGGAACGAACGCATAGAGGTGATGTTTTCTCGCTTCTCAGATGCGGGTAAGTACGTTATTTCGAGATTGGGTGACGGCATCCGCAGCCATCGCGATATACGGTTGAAATCCCTATTCCTAAACTGGGAGGCGCGTGGGCTTGATTCACAGATAAGAGTTGAGTCAGCCGATCTGAAAACCATTGACTTCCTAACCACGGAAAGACCGACCATGGCAAGGGACTATGCGGAACAACATCTAAGGAGATACACGCTCGAATACGATCCGGACTCTTACGGATTTGCACTGGATTACGAGCAACCGAGGATGGAAGTCCTCGCACTGTCGTTCGATGAACTGACTTCCGCCCTCCTCGAGGGCATGCCGGACAGCATCACCTCTCAGGTGCCGCTCTGGCGGGAGTAGGGCACGTCCCGGCCAGTCCATCGATCACCCGAGGCGTCAACGCCCGCACGCCATCTGCCCGATAGGGTTGGAGATCGGGCACCCGCTGGGTCGCCAGGCAACACAGCGATCTAGGAGGTTTGACGATGACTTCCTCTGACCCGGTCAACGCGGACCAATCCGGTTACGTCGACCTGGAGTCGCTGGCCGCGGACGCCAGCGCCGCCCGCGCAATCGAGGGCATGCAGGAAGCCGCCGCCTCGGAAGATCGCCCGCAGCCCCCCGTCGACCTGACCGCCGCCGCCTTCTTCGACGTGGACAACACCCTCGTGCAGGGCTCGTCGGCGGTGCATTTCGGACGCGGACTGGCCACGCGCAACTACTTCACCTATCGCGACGTGGTCGGATTCATCTACGCGCAGGCCAAGTTCCAGATTCTCGGGACGGAAAACAGCAACGACGTCGCCGCCGGCAGGCGCAAGGCGCTCGCCTTCATCGAGGGCCGATCGGTCGAACAACTGGTCACCCTGGGCGAGGAGATCTACGACGAGATCATCGCCGACAAGATCTGGCCAGGCACCCGCGAGCTCACGCAGATGCATCTGGAAGCCGGCCAGCAGGTGTGGCTGATCACCGCCACGCCCTACGAGCTCGCCGCGACCATTGCGCGGCGGCTCGGCCTGACCGGCGCGCTGGGCACGGTCGCGGAATCGGTCGACGGCGTCTTCACCGGCAGGCTGGTCGGCGACATCTTGCACGGCACCGGCAAGGCGCACGCGGTGCGGTCGCTGGCAATTCGCGAGGGGCTCAATCTGAAACGATGCACCGCTTACTCGGACAGCTTCAACGACGTCCCCATGCTGTCGCTGGTGGGCACGGCCGTCGCCATCAATCCCGACGCCCGCCTGCGCGCCCTAGCCCGCGAGCGCGGCTGGGAGATTCGCGATTTCCGCACCGCTCGCAAAGCGGCGCGGATCGGGGTGCCGTCGGCGTTGGCGCTGGGCGCGGCCGGTGGTGCGCTGGCCGCGCTGGCCTCTCGGCGGCAATCACGCTGATAGGCTGCGCCGCTGAGACACAATCGAGCGGAGGCCATACGCCATGACAGTCCCCAAGGAAGCCGAAGGACTCATCGGCAGCCATTACCGCGCACCGGACTACTTCGAGGTCGGGCGCGAGAAGATCCGTGAGTTCGCGCTGGCGATCAAGGACGACCACCCGGCCCACTTCGACGAGAGTGAATCCGAAAATGCCGGGTACTCGGACATGGTGGCGCCGCTGACGTTCCTCGCGATCGCCGGGCGCCGCGTGCAGCTGGAGATTTTCACCAAGTTCAGCATTCCGATCAACATCGCTCGGGTCATTCACCGCGACCAGAAATTCAAGTTCCACCGGCCGATCCTGGCCCACGATAGGCTGTACTTCGACACATACCTCGACTCGGTGATTGAGTCCCACGGCACCGTGCTGGCGGAGATTCGCAGCGAAGTGACCGATGCCGATGGAAAGCCGATCGTTACGAGTGTCGTCACAATGCTGGGAGAGTCTTCAAATCAAGCGGACGTTGAGGCTACCGCCGCGGCAGTGGCATCCATATCCGCGGGGAAGTTAGGGGCGTTGTAAATGTCTGCAGACGGGGACACGGGAAGCACACAACTGAAGCCGCCGGTCGAGAAGGTCCGATCGCACTACGACAAGTCGAACGAGTTCTTCAAGCTCTGGCTTGACCCGTCGATGACCTACAGCTGCGGCTACTTCGACGAAAACCCGGATCCGCAGAATCTGACCAAGACGCTGGAAGAGGCGCAATACGCCAAGCGCAAGCTCGCGCTGGACAAGCTGAACCTCGAGCCGGGCATGACGCTGCTGGACATCGGCAGCGGCTGGGGCTCGACGATGCGGCATGCCGTCGCCGAGTACGACGTCAACGTCATCGGCCTGACGCTCAGCGAGAACCAGCACGCACACTGCGTGGCGGAGTTCGAAAAGATGGACAGCCCCCGCCGCAAGGAGGTGCGGATCCAGGGCTGGGAGGAATTCCCCGGCGACCAACCGATCGACCGCATCGTGTCGCTGGGCGCCTTCGAGCACTTCGCCGACGGCGCCGGTGACGCCGGATATGAGCGCTACGCCACCTTCTTCAAGAAGTACTATGACCTGCTGCCCGACGACGGCCGCATGCTGCTGCACAGCATCGTGGTGCCCACCGCCGAGGAGGGCAAAGCGATGGGCTTGCAGGTGAACATGACCCTGCTGCGGTTCATCAGCTTCATCTTGAAGGAGATCTACCCGGGCGGAAAGTTGCCCCAGGTCGACCTGGTCGACAAGTACGCAACCGACGCCGGTTTCAAGATCGAACGCCACCACTTCATCGGCAAGAACTACGTCCCGACGCTGACCGCCTGGGGGGATGCCCTCGAGGCGCACAAGGACGAGGCGATCGCCCTGAAGGGGCAAGAGACCTACGACATCTACTTGAAGTACTTGCGGGGCTGCTCGGACCTGTTCCGCGACGGCTACACCAACGTCTGCCAGTTCACCATGGTCAAATAGTCGGCTTCTTCAAAGGTCAACGCCACCACGGATTTCCGCGGTGGCGTTTCCTTATTGCGCGGCTCGGCCGAGTCAGCCGAAAAAGATGTTGCGGCGGCCGGCGAGCAGCCGGTACAGCGTCTGCTGGATGGTCTCGCGGACCTGGTCGGTCAGCTCGAAAGTGACCATCGGGTCGTCGGCGTCGGCGGCCGAGTAGTCGTCGGTGTAGATCGGCTCACCGAACGCGATGTGCCACTTCGACGGCAGCGGAATCAGACCCACGGGCCCGGCCAGCGGGAACAGCGGCGTGATCGGGAAGTATGGCAGCCCGAACAGCCGCGCCAGCAACTTGACGTCCGTCAGCATCGGGTAGATCTCTTCGGACCCGATGATCGAGCAGGGAATGATCGGCGCCTTGGTCCGCAGCGCCGCGGTGACGAATCCGCCGCGGCCGAACCGCTGCAGCCGGTAGCGGTCCTCGAACCGCTTGCCCAGCCCCTTGTACCCCTCCGGGAAAACGGCGGTGAGCTCGCCGCCGGCGAGCAACCGGTGCGCGTCCGTCGTGCAGGCCATGGTGTGGCCGGCCTTGCGGGCCGCCTCCCCCACGACGGGCAGATCGAACACCATGTCGGCAGCGAGCAGCCGCATGTCCCGCTGCGCGGGGTGCTCGTCGTGGACGGCCACCGACAGCATCAACCCGTCGAACGGCAACACACCCGCGTGGTTGGCGACTACCAGCCCGGCGCCCTCGGTCGGCAGGTTCTCGATCCCGCTCACGTCGACCCGGAACCAGGACCGGAAGAACGGCCGCAGCAACGGCCGAACGATCGCGCTGTTGAAGTGCGGGTCGAAGCCGAACTCGTCGACGCTGTAGTCGCCGGTGAGTCGCTGGCGGAGGAATCCGGCAACCGAGGCGACGCGCTGCGCCAGGTCGTTCAGCGGTGCATCGGCGGGCGAGGCCCCCGCGGCGCGCCGGTGCTCATCGATTTCACGGACGACCGCGGCGATCTGCTCGGCCGATGCGCGGCCGTTCGGATCGGACAGTAACGAAGGATGCTGACGAGACGACTCTGCTCTTTGATCGGCTCTCCGACGAGCCGCTACCCGACCCCGATTAGTGTGCAGTGGAATGACATTCGCTCTGGTTTCACCCGCCACGATACCTACCTGACCCCACCCCACGGAATTGGATTTCGGCTACCCCAACGCTGAGCTAGGGCTATGGCGCGACCTTCCCAGGAGCGTACCCGATGTGGGTCGATTATGGGAGTCAAGCTTCGGCCGCGGACGTAGTCGTCAAAAGCGTCCGCAGTCGACCATTTTGGTTGATAGCCAAGTTCTGATCGCATTCGGCTGGTATCCATCACTCGCCCATAACTCAAGTAATCAAACTGATCTCGACTGATCTCGTTGTAACGGTTTGCGCGCCGTAACGAGTCCAGCGCCCACACGCCGAAACCCGGTACCGGCAAAGGAATCCGGCCGGCCCGCCGGATCGCCTGCGACAGCATGATGATGCCGTCGGCGGCGATGTTGAACGTTCCCGCCTTGCCCGCCATCGCCGCGCGCTCCAGCGCACCCAGCGCATCCTGCTCGTGCAGCAGTTGCAGGCGTGCGTCGCGGCCGAGCATGGTCGGCACCAAAGGTCCGGCCAGATAACGCGACAGCGTGGTGTCCATCGCCGGGCCGATCATGTTGCCCAGCCGCAGAATCGTCACCGCGATGTCCGGCCGGCGCCGTCCCAAACCGCGCGCGTAGGCCTCGATGTCGAGGCTGTCCTTGGCGAAACCGTCGCGGAAGGGTCGACGGCTGGTGCTGTCCTCGGTGAACATCACCGGATCGTGAGCACTCGACCCGTACACCTCGGACGTCGACTTGAGCACCACCCGGCGCACCGAGGGCGCCTTCTGACAGGCCGCGAACAGCTGCATCGCGCCCATCACGTTGATCTCTTTCAACGCCGCGGTACCGCCAGACCTCGGCGCGTACGACGCGGCCGCCGCATGCACCACCGTGTCCACGTCGCCGTTGCGAATCACCTTGGCTATGAAGGGATTACGGATGTCGGCGCGGACGAACTCGGCGCGGCCCATCCGGCGCAGCATGTCCTTGCTCGGGGCTATTGCATCCACCGCGATGACCCCTTTGATCATCGGGTTCTGCGCGAGCCGAGCCGTCAGGTAACCGCCCAGAAACCGGCAGGCACCAGTGACCAGCACGACTTTTGGGTAATGCACCGTGTTGCCTGCGGTGTCACCCGGCCCGGCGTTCTCCCCATTCGACGGATCCACCCGAACAGCCTAGCGGCCAGGCGAGATGGCGGCACTATGCCGCGGACGGGGTTACTTACCGAGTTTTCTGCGCTGCACCCGGGTGCGACGCAGCAGCTTGCGGTGCTTCTTCTTCGACATACGCTTGCGCCGCTTCTTGATTACTGAACCCATGAACTCCGCTATCTGACCGGTGACCTTGCTTCAAAGATTGGACCCGGACACTTTACCCGGCGGAACGCATCGAACACCAAACCGGCGTCGACCGATCGCCGCGTAACCGCGAAGCCTGGGTGCCGCCCGTGAGCGGCACCGTTTCAGGTCAGCCGGCGTCGAAGTAGGACGTCTCCAGCATGTCGTGGACGGCCTTGGCGTGCACCCGGAAGGACCGGCCCACCCGGACCGCGGGCAGCTCGCCGTTATGCACAAGCCGATACACCGTCATCTTGGAGACCCGCATCAACGCCGCTACCTCAGCGACGGTGAGAAACTGCGTCCTGCCCTGCTGGCCGTCAACGGAACTGGCGTCCCGTGGCTTACCTGCAGCATCTCGCGCTGATGGCCCGTTACTAGACGTCATCGCAACCCAATCGTGTCAGGCACGCGCATGCCAGCGGCTTCCCCTCCGCTGGCACCCACACGTGCTTACACAAGGAGAATAGCGGGACTAATGGGGTTACTGGTACTGGTGGGGGACAATCAGTTCAAAAAACTTGGATTACTCTGATGTAATTCTTAGCTGCTCAGAGCGCATTTTGGCGGCTTGAACGGCCGCGTCCACGGCCGCGCGCAGGCCCGCCCGTTCCAGCTCACGCAGGCCGGCCGCGGTGGTACCGCCGGGCGAGGTCACCGTCGCTCTCAGCTGCGTCGCCGTGGCATCCACCCGCAGCCCCGGGGCCTCGGCCTCACCCAGCTGCCGATCGGCGTCCATGCGCTCGAGCAGCATCGCGGCCGAGCCCGCCATGGTCTGCGCGGTCAGGTCGGCGGCCACCTCGCGGCTCAGACCCGCGGCGACGCCGGCGTCGACCAGGGCCTCGACCAGCAAGAAGAAATACGCGGGTCCGGAGCCCGACAGCGCGGTGACGGCGTCCATCTGGCCCTCCGGCACGCTCAGCACGCCGCCGACGGAGTCGAACAGGGCCGAGACCCCTTCGAGCTGCGGCGCGGTGACGAACCTCCCCTTGGCCAGGGCCGTGACCCCGGCGCCGACCAGGGCCGCCGCGTTCGGCATGGCCCGCACCACCGGCGTCCCGGCCGGAAGCTTCGACTCGAAGTAGGTGATGGTGATCCCGGCCGCGACCGTGACGAAGACCTGCTCGGCGGTGTCGCTCTCGGCGGCGGCCGCCGCGCGGGCGATCTCGGCCATCACCGACTCGACGTCGGCCGGCTTGACCGCGACCACGACGAAGGACGCGTTCTCCACCGCGTCGGACACCGAGCTGATCAGCACCGAATACGTGTCCGCCAGATACTTGGCGCGCTCGGGGACACGCTCGACCACCACCAGGTCCTTGACCTGCCGGCCCGCCCGCAGCAGACCCGACAGCAGTGCCTCCCCGATGCTGCCGCCACCGATGATCGCGATTCTTGCCATGCCGGACAGCATCGCAGACACCGCGTCCTAGCGAGCGGCAGGGACCAATGCCAATTGGCGGGCCTGCACCACCAGGCGGCCCAGGCTGTCGACGACGGTGTGGTCCTCGTCGAACCAGTCCTGCCCGATCTCGGTGCAGGTCGCGACGATGCGCAGCCAGCCGTCGGCCGGCAGGCCCCGCAGAAACGCCGTGAGCTGGATCGTGGGCGCCCAGCCGGTGCGGTCCACGGCGAAGGTCACCGGCGCCGACAGATCGCCGCACATGAGCGCGAACAGCGCGTCTGGGGCCACCCCCCGGGGGCGCGCCCACATCTGGATCACCGGCGGGCGCCCGTCGCTGCGCGGCGCCATCGTCGACAGCACCGGCCGCACGTCGCAGCCCTCCCCCAGGTGCACCAGGCCGGCCAGCGGATGACCCGGTCCGATCGGCTCGATGTCGTCTGGGGGCTCGGGCGCCATCAGGTCCAGCACCGGGTTGGCCGACAGCAGCGGCTTTGCTACCCCTTCCGAGCCGTCCCGATGCCAGTGCTCGGGCTCGCCGAGGTTCACCACGGCGTGCACCGCGGTGCGATCGCCCTGGTTGAGCTCGACATCGACGGCGCTGATCCGGCGGCCCCGCTTGCGGATCGAGGTCACCAACTGCACCTGACCGGGGTCGGGCGCCCACAGGAAGCTCGCCGACACCGCGACCGGCTGCTGGGCCGACTCGAGACCGTCGGGCCGGGCACCGCAGGCGGTGCGGGCGGCGTTGGCGCACAGCGCCAGCATCGCGCCGCCGTGCACCTTGGGACCGATGGTCCAGCGCTTGTCGAGCTCGCCCTCAAAGACGCCTGAACCGACCTCCCGCAACGTCATTGCGGTGGTGAATAACGCACTCATGTTGTCTGGATTTCTCCCGGCTTGGTCAGCGCAGCAGATGCGTGCGGGCAAACTGCAGCGATTCGGCGAGCATGGCCTCGCGCTCGTTGGCGGAACGCGCGCTGGACGTCGACACCTCCAGGATGACGTGGCCGGCGAAATGGCTGCCGGCCAGCATCTGGCACACCTCGGCGGTGGGTTGGGTGCCGCGCCCGGGCACCAGGTGCTCGTCGGCGGGCAGGCCGTTGCCGTCGCACAGGTGCAGGTGCACCAGCCCCGCCCCCATCCGCTGCGCCATGTCGAGCGAGTCGGTGCCCGCGGTCGCGGTGTGGGACAGGTCAAGCGTGTAGTGCGCGTGGTTGCCGTCGAGCGGGTCGAAGGAGGGCGCGAACGCCGAGATGGCCGCGCCGGGCCCGCCGCCGCGTTTGCGCATCCGTTCCAGCGACTGGCCGGCCCCGAACAACCGGTCCGCCCGGAACGGGAACATGTTCTCCACCGCGACCATCACGTCGCTGGACGCTTCCAGCTTCGCCACCTGCTCGGAGAAACCCTCGGCGTAGCGCCGCTGCCAGCGAAACGGCGGGTGCACGACCACGGTCTGGGCGCCCAGCTGCTCGGCGGCGTGCACGCTGCGATCCAGCTTGGGGACCGGGTTGGCTCCCCACACCCGCTGCGAGATCAGCAGGCAGGGCGCGTGCACCGACAACACCGGGACGCGGTAGCGCTGCGACAGCTTCTTGACGGCGGCGACGTCCTGGCTGACCGACTCGGCCCACACCATCAGCTCGACGCCGTCGTAGCCGAGCCGGGCCGCGTACTCGAAGGCCGCCTCGGCCCGCAACGGGTACACCGAAGCCGTGGAAAGGCCGACTTTGATGGCGGGGCGCACTGTCTACGGTGCCGCTTAGCCCGATTGCAACGACAGTGCCAAGGGCCCCAGGGTGATCAGCGCACCCACCGCGACCGCGATCAACGTGCTGGCGATGTCCTCGGTCTTGCGAACCACCCGCACCCCGGCCACCAGGCCCAGGATGACCAGCACCGATAGCACCAGCGCCACCAGGCTGTTCCAGCGCCACAGCTGGTCGAAGGCCACGAACAGCCCACCGCCGAACGCGACGGCCAGCATCGACTGCAGCACGACCACGCCGCCGCGCCACACCGCGTCGAATCTGCCCTGCTCCGGGTGAGCGTCCGCGCCGGCGTCGGCGTGCCGGTCCTCGAGATCGAGGTGCTCGTCGCCGCCGAGCACTCCGGCCGGCAGCGGCCCCGAGCCGTCCTCGTCGTCCTCGTCATCCCCGGATCGCAGGAAGGAGCGCACGTAGGCGGAGTCCTCCAGCGCCGGTTCGGCCTCGCGCACTTCGGAGTCCATGACGTCCACCGGGACGTCGCCGTAGTGGTCCAGCGGGTCGAAGCTCATGTCCTCGGCCCCTGAGCCGGCCTGGCCGGTGCCGTTGGCGGACGAGCCCGGGCCGGCTTCGGGCAACGGCCGCGGGTATTCGCTGCGCTCGGGCCCCGGCGCGCGCTTGGGCTGCGGCGGTGACTTGGGCCAGCGCGGCTCGGGCTCGGACCAGTAGGGCGCCTTTGGCTCGGCTTTGCTTACCGGTTCGGCCTCCCGGGCGGCGGGCTCGGCGGGCGGGGCTGCATCGACTGCGTCGATCGTGTCCGTGGCTTCGTTGGCGTTGCTTCCGGTTTCGTCGTCGTCATCGCGGATCGCCGGGAGGTCGCCGGTCAGTTCGGCGACGGTCACCGAGTCGCTGTCGCCGCGCCGGCGGCGACGCCGCCGGGTGACCGCCGGGGCGCCGATGGTTCCGTTTCTTGCCAGCAACTCGGCAACCGAGATGGGCCGGGTGCCGGGGCTCTCTGCCTCGAAGTGCGGTCCGGTCATGGTTTGTCGCCTCTCGATCGGTTCTGATTCCGATCAACTACCTGACCTCCAGCATTGCGCACCGAAGGCTCCATGAGGGCCGATCCGTCGGCTTCGCTGTCGAGTTTGCGCAAGATGAGACCTTCCCGTAATGCCCACGGGCAAATATCCACTGATTCGATCGACAGCGCTCGCATACTTGCCTCCGCCACCAGAGCACCCGCAACGATCTGCGGTGCCCGTTCGGCGCTCACTCCTTCCAGTTCTGCCCGGTCAGCGGTCGTCATCCTAGAGATGAAAGATATGAGTTGCCTGAGGCCGTTTGCTGTGAGCGTCCTTTTGACCCGCGGTCCAGCGCCCGAGGGCGCCGCACCAGTGAGCCGCGCCAGCGAGCGGAAAGTCTTCGATGTCGCCACCGTCAGGTCGGGACCACCCGCCTCGAGGATGTTCACGGTGGCTTCGGAGAGCTCGGCGTCCAGCCAGTCCCGCAGCATCGCCACCCGGCGCCGGCCCGGGGGATCGTCGGGCAGCCACTCGCGGGTGAGCCGTCCGGCGCCCAGCGGCAGCGACAGCGCGACCTCCGGCTCCTCGTCCACGCCGCTGGACATCTCCAGCGAGCCGCCGCCGATGTCCAGGTTGATGATGCGGCCCGCGCTCCACCCGTACCACCGGCGCACCGCCAGGAAGGTCAGCCGCGACTCGTCGACCCCGGTCAACACCCGCAGTTCGACGCCGGTCTCCTTGCGCACCCGGCTCAGCACATCCTCGGAGTTGCCGGCGTCGCGGACCGCGGATGTGGCGAACGCCATCAGCTCCGCGCAGCCCGAACTGTCGGCGATCTTGGCGAATTCGTCGATCGTGGAGATCAGCTTCTCGGCACCGCGTTTGGTGATCTTGCCGGCGCTGTCGGTGGCCTCGGCCAGACGCAGAGTGGCTTTCGTCGAACTCATCGGGGTCGGATGACCGCCGCGGTGGGCATCGACCACCAGCAGATGCACCGTGTTGCTGCCCACGTCGAGAACGCCCAATCGCACGTAAACAACCTAACGAAGGCTCGGGGGCGGTGCTTTGCGCGACCCGGTTAACCCGCCGTGATCGCCGCCATAGGGACCCCGAGTGTCAGCGGCTCGGATGGGCCGAAGCGTGGTCTAACGTGGAACACGTGGCGAATTCGCACCCGGAACCGGGACAAGAGGTCGAGCTGGACTTCGCCCGCGAATGGGTGGAGTTCTACGACCCCGACAACCCCGAGCACCTCATCGCGGCGGACCTGACCTGGCTGCTCTCCCGATGGACCTGCGTGTTCGGCACCCCGGCCTGCCGGGGCACGGTGGAGGGCCGGCCGGACGACGGGTGCTGCTCGCACGGTGCGTTCCTGTCCGACGACGACGACCGCGCCCGCCTGGACGACGCGGTGCAGAAGCTGACGGACGCCGATTGGCAATTTCGCGAAAAAGGGTTGGGCCGCAAGGGTTATCTGGAGCTCGACGAGCATGACGGCCAGCCGCAGTACCGCACCCGCAAGCACAAAGACGCGTGCATCTTCCTGAACCGGCCGGGTTTTGCGGGCGGCGTCGGCTGCGCACTGCACAGCAAGGCTCTCAAGCTGGGTGTGCCGCCGCTGACCATGAAGCCGGATGTGTGCTGGCAGTTGCCGATCCGTCGCAGCCAGGAGTGGGTGACGCGGCCCGACGGCACCGAGATCCTCAAGACCTGGGTCACCGAATACGACCGCCGCGGTTGGGGTTCCGGCGGCGCCGACCTGCACTGGTACTGCACCGGTGATCCCGCCGCTCATGTCGGCGCCAAGCAGGTGTGGGAAAGCCTGGCCGACGAACTCACCGAACTGCTGGGCGCAAAGGCGTATTCCGAGCTGGCCGCAATGTGCAAGCGCCGCAGCAAGTTAGGACTTATCGCGGTGCACCCGGCGACTCGCATCGCCGAGTAGCCGCACACTTCAGGCTGAAACCCGGTAAGCCGCGGTCGGCGACGGGAGCAGGCGATGGACGACGAAAAGCGATCGGCCGCCGCCCCACGGTGGCGTGGCACGGCAGGGCCATCCCCTCGTGTGTTAAGAACGGTGCGTGCCGGTCCCCGAATTCATCGTCGAGCTTCGCCGCTCCATCGGCCATGCACCGCTGTGGCTGCCCGGCATCACGGCAGTGACGATCAGAGATCGAAAAGTGTTGCTGGTCAAGCGATCCGACAACGGTGCGTGGACGGCCGTGACGGGGATCGTAGAGCCGGGCGAGAATCCGGCGGACTGCGCGGCGCGCGAAGTGCGCGAGGAGACCGGGGTCGGCGCGCGAGCCACCCGCCTCGCCTGGGTGCATGTGACCCGACCGGCCGTGCACGCCAACGGTGATCATGCCCAGTACCTGGACCACGTGTTCCGGATGGACTGGCTGTCCGGGGAGCCCTATGCGGCCGACGACGAGAGCACGGCGGCCGCGTGGTTCGACCTCGCCGACCTTCCGCCGATGACGGCGGACATGCGTCGGCGTATTACGTTGAGCGCCAACGACGATGGCCGGACCGTCTTCGACATCACCGATCCGCCGCCGACGGAGCCGTCCGGCTAGCCTTCGAGCTTGTAGCCCAGCCCCCGCACCGTCACCAGGTGCACCGGGTTGGCCGGGTCGGATTCGATCTTGGACCGCAGCCGCTTGACGTGCACGTCGAGTGTCTTGGTGTCGCCGACGTAGTCGGCACCCCACACCCGGTCGATCAACTGTCCGCGGGTCAGCACCCGGCCGCTGTTGCGCATCAGATACTCAAGAAGGTCAAACTCCTTGAGCGGCAAGGTGATCGCATCGCCATTTACCGAGACGACGTGACGTTCCACATCCATCCGCACGGGGCCGGATTCGAGCACGCCATCGCTGATCTCGGAATCGTCGTCACCGCCACGGCGCAACACCGCCCGGATCCGCGCGATCAACTCGCGCGCCGAATACGGCTTGGTCACATAGTCGTCGGCACCGAGTTCGAGACCCACAACCTTGTCGATCTCGCTGTCGCGGGCGGTGACCATGATCACCGGCACGCTGGAACGCGCCCGCAGTTGCTTGCAGACGTCGGTGCCGGAGATTCCGGGCAGCATCAGGTCGAGCAGCACAATGTCGGCGCCGCCCCGATCAAACTCGGCCAGCGCGGCCGAACCGTCAGTCACCACGGTGGCCTCGAAACCCTCCTTGCGGAGCAGGAAGGCCAGCGGATCGGCCAGCGACTCCTCGTCCTCCACGATCAGCACACTGGTCATCGACTTAGTTCTTCCTCTCGTTGTGAGCGGTTGGGCCGCACATCGCGACCCTGTGCTTGCTCGGATTCATCATGGTCCTGATCAGACGCCATGGCAGCCGGAATGGAAAGGGTGAATGTCGATCCGGTTCCGGGTTTGCTCCATACGCCGATGCTGCCGTTGTGGTTGGCCGCGACGTGCTTGACGATGGCCAGGCCCAGACCGCTGCCGCCGGTGGCGCGTGAGCGTGCCTTGTCGCCTCGGAAGAACCGCTCGAAAACCCGCTCCTGGTCTTCCAGGGCGATTCCGATGCCGCGGTCGGTCACCGCGATCTCGACGTTGTCGCCGCGGCGGCGGCGACTGATCGACACCGGCGAACCCGGCGGCGAGTAGGCGATGGCGTTGGACACCAGGTTGGCCAGGGCGGTCACCAGCAGCGTCTCGTCGCCCAGCACCCGCAGACCGCTTGGCGCGTCAGTGCGCACCTCGATATCGGTGTTGTCGGCTGCCACCTTGTGGCGCGAAATCGCTTCGCCCACAACCTGATCGACGTCGACCTCGATGACGGTGGGCAGCCGTTCGGCACCCTGCAACCGGGACAGCTCGATCAGCTCGGCGACCATGTCGCCCAGCCGGTTGGCTTCGACGAGCACCTTCTCGGCGAACCGCCGCACGGTTTCGGAGTCGTCGGAGGAGGCCAGCAGCGCCTCGGCGAGCAGCGCCATGGCGCCGACCGGGGTCTTGAGCTCGTGGCTGACGTTGGCCACGAAGTCGCGCCGCGTCGCTTCCATCCGCGCGTAGTCGGACTGATCGTGGGCGAAGACCACGGCGAATCGGCGGTCTTCTTCGCTGAGCAACCGGGCCTGGCCGTGCACCGAGAGCCCGGATCGGCCGCCCGACCGTTTCGCCGGCTGCAGGTCGAATTCGACGTCGACGCCGGTCAGGGCCTGCTGCGCCGCCTGCCAGGCCTGGTCATCGAGCTGACGATCGCGCACCAGGCCCAACTCCTTGGCCCGGTCATTGAGGTAGACGACGTCGCGATGGGCGTCCACCACCGCCGCGCCCAGCGGCATCAGCGCCACGATGCGTTGCAGCATCTGCGCGACGGTGATCCCGGTCCACTCGACCCGCTGGCGGCGCTGCACCGCCCGCGGTGACAGCCGGATTCCGACCAGTACACCTGCGGTCAGCGCCAGCGCGGACAAAACCCCGGCCAGCAACAGCGCCGAGAACACAGTCACATAGCAAATCCTACAAATCTTCCTGAACGCTGCCCTAGCGGAACGAGGCCAAAATCGGACAAGTCACATTTTGCGCCACAGGTGTTCCGCTTCCGTTCACGCGATGTTCGGCTAAATGGGCCTTTATCTCGCAAAACGACGAGTGCGCCGGCGTCAGCCACGCCCCTGGCTGGCAACCGCGGCGGCGCCGGCAGCGGCCGCCTCCGGGTCCAGATAGGTGCCACCGGGCACCACGGGCCGCAGGTCAGCGTCCAGGTCGTAGCGCAGCGGGATGCCGGTCGGGATGTTCAATCCGGCGATCTCGTCGTCGGACACCTGGTCGAGGTGCTTGACCAGGGCCCGCAGCGAGTTGCCGTGCGCGACGATCAGCACCGTCTTGCCGCTGCGCAGGTCCGGGACGATGACGTCGGTGAAATACGGCAGGAAACGCACGACCACATCGGCCAGGCACTCGGTGAGCGGGCCGCCGCCGATGTCGGCGTACCGGGGATCGGTGTCCTGGCTGTAGGTGCTGCCCTTCTCGATGGGCGGGGGCGGCGTGTCGTAGCTGCGCCGCCAGGCCATGAACTGGTCCTCGCCGTAGCGGGCCTTCGTCTCGGCCTTGTCCAGCCCCTGCAGCGCCCCGTAATGACGCTCGTTGAGGCGCCAGGTGCGACGCACCGGAATCCACAGCCGGTCGGCGGCGTCCAGCGCCAGGTGCGCGGTGGAGATGGCCCGGCGCAGCAGCGAGGTGTAGAGGATGTCGGGCAGCAGGTTGTTCTCGGTCAGCAACTCACCGCTGCGCACGGCCTCGGCCCGGCCCTTCTCGGTGAGGCCGACGTCGACCCAACCGGTGAAGAGGTTCAGCGAGTTCCATTCGCTTTCGCCGTGGCGAAGCAGTACCAGCGTGGCGGTGTCACCCATGCCGGCTAGTCTCTCACGCACTCATTCAGCGGTTGTCAGCGTCATCGTCGTCATCGTCGATCAGGTGAGCGAAGGCCTCCAGGTTCTTCAGCGACTCACCGCGAGACACCCGCCACTCCCACTCTTTCTGGATCGACGAACGAAAACCCAACTCCAGCAACGTATTGAAGTCCGAATCCACCGCTTCGAGCACCTGCCCGAGCACCCGGTCGAGTTCGTCGGCGTCCACCGAGGCCAGCGACATGCGGCCCACCAGATAGATGTCCCCGACGTTGTCCAGCGTGTAGGCCACGCCGTAGAGGCGGCGGTTGCGCTTGAGCAGGAAACGGTAGACGCCTTCGTGGTTCTCGTCGGGCTTGCGGCACACGAACGCCTCGACCCGCACCGAATGCTCGCCGACGCTCAGGATGGTGTTGGTCTTGAGCTTGCGCTCGCCGGGCAGTTCCACCACCAGTCCCGACAGACCACCGTGTGCGCCAGCGTGTTTCGAGTAGTTCAATCCGCTGGCCTGCAGGGCGTCCTCGATCACGCGCTCCACCGTGGCGGTCATGCGCCCACCTCCCGGCGCTCGGCGGTGTATTCGCGGATCGCGCGCCGATAGCTGGCCAACAGCGCATCGGTGGTGTGGTCCCAGGAGAACGTGGCGGCGTGCGCGGCGGCCGCGCGGCCCATCTCCTCGGCTTGCGGCGCGGGCAACCGCAGCAGCCGGCCCAGCGCATCCGCCCACTGCCCGACGTCGTGCCCGGCCACCAGCGTGCCGGTCATCCCGTCCTGCACGGCCACCGGCAAACCGCCGACCGCGGCCGCGGCCACCGGCGTCCCGCACGCCTGCGCCTCGAGGGCGACCAGGCCGAAGGACTCCGAATAGCTGGGCACCGCAACAAGATTGGCCGCCTGGAACAACGTGGCCAGATTCGGGCGCGACTGCGGGGGCAGGAACGTCACGCGCTCGGCGATACCAAGTTCGTCGGCCAGCCGCACCAATCCGTCCGGGGAGGCCAGCCCGCTGCCCGAGGGCCCGCCGGCCACCACGATGCGCACGCCGGGCAGTTGCGCGGCGGCGCGCAACACGATGTCGGGCGCCTTCAGCGGCTGGATCCTGCCGACGAACGCCACGATGTCTTCGTCGAGCGGTAGCCCCAGTTCGGCCCGGGCGGCCCTGCGGTCGCCGGGGCGGAACATGTCGAGATCCACTCCGGGATGGACGATGTCGATCCTCGCCGGGTCGGCATGGTGAATCGAGATCAGTTGCTTGGCTTCGTCCTCGGTGTTGACGATCAGCCGGTCTGCCTCGTCGACAACCTGCTGCTCGCCGACCGTGCGCAGCGGCGGCTCGGGCGAATCCCCCTCGGCCAGCGCCGCGTTCTTGACCGCGGCGAGCGTGTGCGCGGTGTGCACCAACGGCACCGCCCAGCGGTCCCGCGCCAGCCAACCGACCTGTCCGGACAGCCAATAGTGCGAGTGCACGATGTCGTAGTGGCCCGGCTCGTGCGATGCCTCGGCGCGCAACACTCCGGCCGCGAACGCGCACAGCTGGGTGGGCAGGTCGTATTTGTCCAGGCCCTCGAATGGGCCCGCGACGACATTGCGGACCAGCACCCCGGGCGCCACCCGCGCGACCGGCGGGTCGGCGGAGGCGGTCGCGCGCGTGAAGATCTCGACCTCGATGCCCCGCCGCGCCAGGTGCAACGCGGTCTGCAGCACGTAGACGTTCATGCCGCCCGCGTCGCCGGTGCCGGGCTGGGCCAGTGGTGAGGTGTGGACCGCCAACACTGCGACCCGGCGCGGCTCATTCAGCCGCAAAACGTCGTCGTGCCGCACCCTGTCATCTTTACAGGATGGCGCGCCGGCCAGCCCAAGCGCGCTGGACACTACAGTCGCGTCAGGCGGACGACTCGTCGCGAGCGGCGTCGTGCAGCCGGGCATCCAGCGCCCCGGCGCGCCGCATCCCACCCAGCGGGTCGGCGTACAGCCCGGACAGCGAGACGGTTCCCGCGCCGGCCTCCTGCACCCGGTTGCCGAAGGTGGTGAGGCGGATGTCGCGGGGCCCCAGCACCGAGCGTTCCGCGAAGGCCGCCTCCACCTGCTCCATCGCCTCGGGGTACTCGGTGAAAGCCTGGCCGCCGACCACCAGCTCGTCGGGGTTGAGCATGTCGCGCAGCAACGCCACCGCCTCGCCGAGCACGCGGCCCCGCTCGGCGAGCAGGTCCTTGGCCTGCTGGTTGCCGGCCCGCGCCACCCGCAGCAGATCGGAGATGCCGCTGGCGGAGCCGTTCGCACGGTTCGCTGGGGCGAACGGCAGGATGCGTTGCTGGCGGGCGACGGCCACGACGGCCTCGTCGCTGACGGTCGACTCCAGCTGACCGGTGCCGCCGAGCAGCTCGGAGTGGGCCGGCAGGGTCGCGATGGTGCCCGGACCGCTGGCCGGGACGTGCACCCGCCCGCCGATCACCAGCGCGTAGCCCACGGTCTCGCGGGCGTAGACGTACAAGCTGGTCGGCGAGCTGGGCAGGAAGCGCCGCATGCCCAGCAGCAGCTCCGCGCCGGCCATGGCGTCGACGTGCGAGGCCACCGAGACCGGCAGGCCCAGCGCGTCGGCCAGCACCTGCCCGACCGGCGCCTGGCGCCAGCCCAGCCGCGGGTGGTCCACCTGGCCGGTGGCGCTGTCGACGGTGCCACCGATGGCGACCCCGACCCACAGCGGCCGTCGCCGATGCCAACGCCGCAGGTAGCGGCGGGCGCTGTCGGCCAGCGTCGCCAGCGCGGGGCCGGCCGGGTTGCGCGGTGTCGGGGTCTCGACCGTGTCGAGGGTGCGCCCGAACAGGTCGGTGGCCACGATGCTGGTGGTCCGCGCACCGATGTGGATGCCGAGCGTCACGAACGGCTCGTGGTTGACCTCCACCGGCACGCGCGGGCGGCCGATGGCGCCGGAGACGGCCAGGTCGGCGCGCTCGCGCAGCAGGCCTGCTTCCAGCAGTGCGATGACCTGACGGTTGACCGTGGCGATGCTCAGCGAGGTGACGCCGGCGATGACGTCACGGCCGACCGGGCCGCGCAACCGCACCGCCCGGAAGACGGAGGCGGCCGCCGAGTCGGGGATGTTCAGCGCCGGCGGCACGATCTGCCGGCGCACCGGGCGGGGGCCCTTTTGACCAGGCAGGTGCCCGACGGCACGGCTGGGCGAATGATGGGTATGGGTGAGGGTATTCGTACGCACGAGCGTCCTTTTTGTCCGATTTTCGCTGGCCGTCTTGGCCACACCTGGCTGGGTTCAGGAGCGGCAAAGTGCGCAGCAACAACACGCACCCGCCGCGCACAGACACGCGGCGGTGGTGGTGTTGGACAGGGCGCTAAGGAGCACACGCAAAATCTAGCACGTTCATTAAGGTTGTTTCGATGGTTAAAACTGGCAGGAATAAACGAGTCGCAGTGATTACCGGGGCCAGCTCGGGGATCGGCGCAGCAACCGCCCGCAACCTGGCTGCGCAGGGCTTTCACGTCGTCGCGGTGGCACGCCGCGCGGACCGGATTGAGGCCCTGGCCAGTGAAATCGGCGGTACCGCCATTGTGGCCGATGTCACAGATGGGGCATCAGTCGAAACATTGGCGAGCAAATTGGACCGCGTCGACGTGCTGGTCAACAACGCCGGCGGCGCCCGGGGCCTGGCGCCTGTCGCCGAGGCCGAACTCGAGCACTGGCAGTGGATGTGGGAGACCAACGTGATCGGCACGCTGCGGGTCACCCGCGCGTTGCTGCCCAAGCTGATCGACTCCGGCGACGGGCTGATCGTCACAGTCACTTCCGTTGCGGCACTTGAGGTTTACGACGGCGGCGCCGGATACACGGCGGCCAAACACGCTCAGGGGGCGATGCACCGCACGCTGCGCGGCGAGCTACTGGGCAAGCCGGTCCGGCTGACCGAGATCGCCCCGGGCGCGGTCGAAACGGAATTCTCGTTGGTCCGCTTCGACGGCGACCAACAACGCGCGGACGCCGTCTACACCGGCATCACACCGCTGGTGGCCGAAGACGTGGCCGAGGTGATCGAGTTTGTCGCCTCGCGGCCCTCGCACGTCGATCTGGACTTGATCGTGATGAAGCCGCGCGACCAGGCCACGACCTCCCGGTTTAACCGCCAGGGGTAGCCGGGCCGGTGCTGGCCGGGGACGTCGTGGTGGTCGGGGTGCCCGACAGGGTCGGCGCGTTGGACGGCGTGACCGGCGCGGTGACGGGAATCTGGCTGCCCGGCGGATGTGCGCTCGGCGGCGGCAGCGCGGACATGGCCACCCAGGTGTCCCAGTCCACGGCCCAGTCCCAGAGGTCGCCGTCCGAGTAGGACAGCTGGATCGTGCTGCCGGTCACCTCGACCGGGTCGCCGTAGATTGCCGACTGGAAGTACTGCTCGGCGTCGCCCGTCGACAGGTTGATGCAGCCGTTGGTGACGTTGGTGTTGCCCTGGGCGCCGGAGCTCGCCGGGTTGGCGTGGATGAACTCCCCGTTATTGGAGATCCGCACCGCCCAGCGTTCGTGCACGTGGCTGTAGCCGGCGGCCGGGTTGGACATGTAGAAGTCGGCGTACTTTTCGCTGACCACGTGGATGCCGTTGCGGGTGACGTTGCGCGCCTTGTCCGCCTCGCCGTAGCTGCACGGGAAGTCCATGATGACGCCCTCGTCGCGGATCACCTGGATGCGGTGCGATGTGACCTCGGCCTTGACCACTTGCCGGCGGCCGATCTGGATGTTCAGCGAAATGTCGTCGGCGCCGTAGGCGTTGTCGCCGAACGGCAGGCCGTAGAGCTTGGCGTCGACGTTGACCGTGGTGCCCGCCGGGTAGTACTCGCGAGTGCGCCAGTGCGCCCGGGCACCGGCCGCCTCGTCGGGTAACCAGGCCCAGCTGCCCTCGACGGGCGGATTCGTGGTAACGGTGAGCGCCTTTTCCACGGCGGCCTTGTCGCTGATCGGCGCGTCGAACTGGATGATGATCGGCGCCGCGACCCCGACGGTCTGACCGTCGCCGAGCTGGAATGAGCCGCCGATCTTCTTGGTGGGCGACACCGTGGTGAACTTGCCCGCCACCGGGACCGCCTTGCCGTCGTGCCCGACGGCCGAGCCGCTCCACGTGTAGGTCTGGTCGTAGCCCAGCGGCTCGGAGGTCGTGTAGACGGTGCGGTCCTGATTGAAGGCGCCAGCGACGGCCTTGCCCGACGAGTTCGACAGCGTGACGTGCTGGAACCAGCCGTCGTTGACCTCTACGCTGACCGGGGCGATCGGCACCACGTTGTCGGTCGCGTTGGCGGGCTGATACTTGAGCTGCGGTGCGGGCTGCTCTTTCTTCTCGGCCTGGTTCGCGGTCGTGCCGCCGCAGGCGGCCAGCACGTTGGGGGCGAGTACACCCAACCCCAGGGTCGCCAAAGCCGCACGCCGGTTGAACGGCCGCGGGGCGCGGGACGGGGTCACGAAAATCAAAGATACCGGGGAAAATCGGGCAGTCCGGCCACCACAAATCGGCGCCGCGCGCGCGTCGGCAAATTTTGCGGCTACAGCCTGCAGCCGAGCAGGACGGGTTCGGGGACCAGTGTGATGGCAAACACAGCCCGCACCCCGTCGCGCACGGCGCGAGCCAGCGCAATCACGTCTTCGGAGCCGGCGCCGCCGCGGTTGGTCAACGCCAGTGCGTGCTTGGTGGACAACCGGCACCGGGCGGTCGCGTCGTCCGGATAACCCTTGCCGAAGCCGGCCCGTTCCACCAGCCAGCCGGCGGCCAGCTTGACCCCGTCGGGCGCCGGGTAGTTCGGGACCGGACCGCCGACGGACGCGGCCAGCCGCTCGTAGACGTCCGGGGTGACCACCGGGTTGGTGAAGAACGAGCCCACGCTCCAGGTGTCGTGGTCGGCCGGGTCGAGCACCATGCCCTTGCGCGCCCGCAGGGCCAGCACGGCGTCGCGGACCGCTAGCGGGTCGGCGCGCTCGCCGGCGGCCACGTTCAGCGCGCTCGCCAGCTCGCCGTAGCGCAACGGCGCGCTGCGCCCGGATGCGTCCAGCGCGAACTCCACTTCCAAGACGACAGAAGGGATTTCGAGTCCGCTCTCGCCGCCGCGTTTGAACACGCTGGTGCGGTAGCCGAAGCCCAGCTCGCTGCCCGGCACCCAGTGCACCTCGCCGCTGCCGCGATCGAGCACCCGGACCCGGGTGATGGTGTCGGAGACCTCGGCGCCGTAGGCCCCGACGTTCTGCACCGGGGTGGCCCCTGCCGAGCCGGGGATGCCGGACAGGCATTCCAGTCCGCCGAGACCGTGCTCGATGGCGGTCACCACGACGTCGTCCCACACCGCGCCCGCCTCGGCGCGCACCAGGTTGCCGTCGACGGTGATGCCGGCATTGGCCAGCCGCACCGCGGTCAGGCCGGTCAGGGCGTCGGAGATCACCAGGTTGGAGCCGCCGGCGAAGACCAGCACCGAGTCGCGTTGCCCGCCGGGCGCTTCGGCGTCCAGCTGCCGCAGGGTGGCGATCACCTGTTCGCTGGTCATGCAGGTGATCAGGCGACGTGCGGTCGGTCCGACCCGCAGCGTGGTCAGTGGCGCCAGTGGCGCCGCGTCGGCCACCGGCGCACCGGCGAACTCCGAACCGGCTCCGCTGGAATTCATGGCCCGTAACGGTAGCCTGACCTGCTATGCCGCGTTCATTCGACTTGTCGGCCGATTACGACGGCAGTGTTGACGAGGTGCACCGCGCCTTCACGGATGCGAATTACTGGCGCGCCAGGCTGGCCGGGTCTGGCGTCGACGTCGCCACGCTGGAGTCGATGCGGGTCGGCGGCGAGTCCGGGAACGACGACACCGTCGAGGTCGTCACGCTGCAGGTGATCCGCAGTGACAAGCTCCCCGGGATGGTCACCCAGCTGCACAGCGGTGACCTGTGCATCCGGCGCGAGGAGGCGTGGGGGCCGGTCACCGGCGGCGCCGCGTCGGGGTCGGTCGTGGGTTCGATCGTGGATGCACCGGTGAACCTGACCGGCTCCGCCGTCCTGGAGCCCATCGAAGCGACCGGCGGCGCCCGGCTGACGTTCCGCGCCACCGTGCAGGTGCGCGTCCCGATCATCGGCGGCAAGCTGGAGAACATCATCGGCACCCGGCTGGCCGAACTGATCGCCGACGAACAGCGCTTCACCACGGAGTGGCTCGCCAAATCGGCCTGAGGCTTTCGACCGAGCCTGAGCTGCATTGCCCAGCTCCTCCGCCCGCCGCCATAGCGGCGCGCATCGTCGCCCGGCCTAAGCTGGCGCTCATGCGAATCGCCTTGGCGCAGATCCTCAGCGGCACCGACCCGGCAGCAAACCTGCGGCTGGTGGACGAGTACAGCCGCCGGGCCGCCGATGCCGGCGCGACGCTGGTGGTGTTCCCCGAGGCGACGATGTGCCGGTTCGGTGTGCCGCTGGGTCCGGTGGCCGAGCCGGTCGACGGGCCCTGGGCCGACGGGGTGCGCCGCATCGCGGCCGATTCCAACATCACCGTCGTCGCCGGCATGTTCACCCCGTCGGGCGACGGGCGGGTGAAGAACACGCTGATCGCTGCCGGTCCGGGCGGCTCCGCCGAGGCGGACGCCCACTACGACAAGATCCACCTCTACGACGCATTCGGCTTCACCGAATCCCGCACGGTCGCGCCGGGACACGACCCGGTGGTGATCACGGTCGATGGCGTCCGGGTGGGGCTGACGGTTTGCTATGACATTCGTTTCCCGGCGCTCTACACCGAGCTGGCCCGCCGCGGCGCCCAGCTGATCGCGGTGTGCGCGTCCTGGGGTTCGGGTCCCGGCAAACTCGATCAGTGGACGCTGCTGGCCCGGGCCCGCGCGCTCGATTCGATGAGCTACGTCGCGGCGGCGGGTCAGGCCGATCCCGGTGACGCGCACGGATCCACGTCGGGGGCGCCGACCGGGGTGGGGGGCAGCCTGGTGGTCTCGCCCCTGGGCGAGGTCGTCGCGTCGGCCGGCTCGAACCCGCAGCTCGTGGTGGCCGATATCGACGTCGACAGGGTCGCCGAGGCCCGCAAGAGCATCGCAGTCCTTAGCAACCACTCGGACTTTGCTCAGGTTGATAAGGCAGAATCGGTCGGGTGACGAACCCACAAGGACCACCCAACCCGGACCCGTCGCAGTGGGGCCGTCCCTCCAACCAGGGACCTTTCGGCCAGCCGCCAACCGAGCGGCCGACCGAGCGGATAAGCACCGGCGGGCCGGGTCACGTACCCCCGCCGCCGCCTCCCGCTCAAGGCCCCCCACCGGGGCAGACCGAGCGATTCGGGACGCCCCAGCCGAACATGCAGCAGCCCGGCTACCCGCCACCGCCGACCCCGCCCGCGGGTCCGACCGAGCGCCTGGCCACTCCCCCGCACGACGACGCGACACCGGGGAAGAAGAAGCGCCGCTTCGGCCGTGACCCGGTATCCGTCCTGCTGATCTTCATCATCGTGATCGCGCTGATCATCGCCGGGCTCATCGGGGCCGAGCTGTACGTGCGCCACGTCGCGGACACCAAGGTCGCCCAGGCGGTGGCGTGTGAGGTCAAGGACCAGGCCACCGCGTCCTTCGGGGTGACGCCCCTGATGCTGTGGCAGCAGGCGACCAAGCACTACACCAACATCTCGGTGCAGACGGCCGGCAACAACATCCGCGACGCCAAGGGCATGAAGCTCTCGATCAACATCAACGACGTCCGCCTCAAGGACACGGGCAACTCGAAGGGCACCCTCGGCTCGCTGGACGCCACCATCGACTGGACCACTGACGGCATCAAGCAGTCGGTGCAGAACGCGATCCCGGTGCTGGGCCCGTTCGTCACCAACACCGTGACCACGCATCCCGCCGACGGCACCATCGAGTTGAAGGGCATGTTGGACAACATCACCGCCAAGCCGGTGGTGTCGGGCACCGGATTGCAGCTGCAGATCGTCAGCTTCAACGCGCTCGGCTTCACCATGCCCAAGGAGTCCGTGCAGTCGACGCTGGACGACTTCACCTCAAACCTGACCAAGAACTACCCGCTGGGTATCCACGCCGACAGCGTGCAGGTCACGGATAAGGGTGTGACAAGCCACTTCTCGACGCGGAACGCCACCATTCCGAACGGCAACGACAACGACCCCTGCTTCGCCAACCTCTGACGGCGAGCATCTAGTCCATCAGCCGAGGCCGTCGAGCACTCTCCGGGTGCCCGACAACCCCAACCGGGTGGCGCCCGCATCCAGCATGGCGAGCGCGTCCTCGGCGGTGCGGATGCCGCCGCTGGCCTTCACCCCGAGGCGCCCACCGACCGTCTCGGCCATCAGCGCGACCGCGCGCACGGATGCGCCGCCGGCCGGATGAAAACCGGTTGACGTCTTGACGAAGTCGGCGCCGGCGTCTTCGGCGGCGCGGCATACCTGCGCCAGCGTGGGCTCGTCGGCGAGCGCGAGCAGCGCGGCCGACTCCACGATCACCTTGAGCACGGCGCCGCCGATCGCGCCGCGCACGGCGTGGATATCGGAGCGCACCGCGTCGAGGTCGCCGGCCAGCGCCGCCCCGACATCGATGACCATGTCGATCTCGCAGGCACCGGACGCGACGGCCAGGGCCGCCTCGTGTGCCTTCACCGCCGGGAGGTGCTTGCCGGACGGGAAGCCCGCGACGCCGGCCACCCGCACGCCGGCGCCGGCTCGCACCGCGACGGGAACCATCGACGGCGAGACGCACACCGCGTAGACGCCGAGTTCGGCCGCTTCGGCGACCAGGGCGGCCACGTCCGCGTCGGTCGCTTCGGGTTTGAGCAGGGTGTGGTCGACGAACGCCGCCAACTGCGCTCGGCTGGGTTGGGTTGCCATCAGAAGGATTCTTCCGGACCGCCGGGATTGCACCCGGAGGCGACCATTTCGTTGTCGTCGACGACCGGTCGCCAGGGCTCCAGGTTCCAGCTGACCTTGCCGGGCTGGGCGAGTTCGGCGAACTGCCAGTGGCAGACGAACTGCGCGCGCATGCCTGCGGTGTCGGCGTCGGGCGACAAGGCGAGCACCTCGGACCAGGCCTCGTCGACCAGCGCCGTGGCGGCGGGGATCCTCGAGGCGGCCCGGCCGGCCGGCGACGGGAAGACCCGCAGGCTGCTTCGACCCTGCCACTGCGCCCACTGGGTGTGGTCGATGTCGTTCGGAATGGTGGCGTTCCGCGTCGAGAAGTGGCTTGTCACACCCTTATCCGTGACCTGCAC
>NZ_LZSX01000075.1 GCF_001665835.1 Mycobacterium colombiense
GATGTGTATAAGAGACAGCCACCGCCCCCTCCGCCGCCGCCGGAGGGCGGGGGCGCCACGGCCGCGTCGAACGGACCGGCCGATCCCCAGACCGAGGACGAACCCGCCGTGCCGCCGCTGCCACCCGGAGCGCCCGATGGGGTGGTGGGGGTCGCCCCGCACGCGACCATCATCTCGATCCGGCAGTCGTCACGAGCCTTCGAGCCGGTCAACCCGCCACCGGGGGATCCCTACTCCGATGAGAAGGTCAAGGCCGGGACGCTGAATTCGGTTGCGCGCGCGGTGGTTCACGCCGCGAACATGGGGGCGAAGGTGATCAACATATCGGTCACCTCGTGCCTGCCCGCGGCGTCGCCTGCCGATCAGCGAGCGCTGGGGGCGGCGCTGTGGTACGCGTCCACCGCGAAGGACGCGGTGATCGTCGCGGCCGCGGGTAACGACGGCGAGGCCGGCTGTAACAACAACCCGTCGTATGACCCGCTGGACCCGTCGGATCCCCGGGACTGGCATCAGGTCAAGATCGTCTCGGCGCCCTCGTGGTTTTCCGATTACGTCCTGTCGGTGGGCGCCGTCGACGCCGGCGGCGCCCCGCTCGACAAGAGCATGTCGGGTCCCTGGGTCGGTGTGGCCGCACCGGGAACCCACATCATGGGCCTCTCCCCCCAGGGCGGCGGCCCGGTCAATGCCTACCCTCCGTCGCGGCCGGGCGAGAAGAACATGCCGTTCTGGGGTACCAGTTTCTCGGCGGCCTACGTCAGCGGCGTGGCGGCGTTGGTGCGGGCGAAATTTCCGGAGCTCAGCGCGCATCAGGTGATCAATCGGATCGTGCAGTCGGCGCACAATCCGCCTGCGGGCGTTGACAATAAGGTCGGGTACGGGTTGGTAGACCCGGTCGCCGCGTTGACGTTCAACATTCCGCCGGGCGATCGGATGCCCCCGGGTGCGCAGAGCCGGGTCATCACCCCGGCCCCGCCGCCCCCGCCGCCCGACCACCGGGCACGCAACATCGCCATCGGATTCCTGGGGATCGTGGCCGCCGGTGTGCTGGTGTCCGCGATCGCCGCGCGATTGCGCAGGGCTCGATGAGGCCCGACCTGACCGGGTTCACCCCCGGTAGCAACCGCCGGGTGATCGGCGTCTGGGTGGTGTTCCTCCTCGCGCTCGTCAGCTGGCTTGTGGGCGGCTACATCGGCGCGGCCGTCGCCGTGGTGGTGGGAATCGCGCTGGTCTTCGTGCGTTGGTGGGGCCAGCCGGCGTGGTCGTGGGCCGTGTTGTGGCGGCGCGGCCGGCGCCCGATCGACTGGGCTGCCCCGATCACCGTCGCCAACAACCGATCCGGGGGCGGTGTCCGCATGCAAGACGGGGTCGCCGTGGTCGCGGTGCAGCTGCTCGGCCGGGGGCACCGCGCGACCATGGTGACCGGCTCGGTGACCGTCGAGACCGAAAACGTGCTCGACATCGTCGAATTGGTGCCGATGCTGCATCAGGCCCTGGGCCTGCAGCTCGATTCGGTCAGCGTGGTCACCATCGGATCGCGGCACGGCACGATCGGGGACTTTCCGCGGGTGTACGACTCCGAGATCGGAACGCCGCCCTACGCGGGCCGCCGTGAGACATGGCTGATCATGCGGCTGGCGGTGATCGACAACGCCCAAGCCCTGTTCTGGCGCACGACCGTTGGCGCGGCGGCCATTTCGGTCGCACAACGCATCGCGGGATTGTTGCGCTGCCAAGGGCTGCGGGCGAAGGTCGCCACCGCCACCGACCTGGTCGAGCTCGACCGCCGGCTCGGGTGGGACGCGGTATCGGGAAGCGCGCAGAAATGGAAAGCCATACGCGGAGAAGCGGGTTGGATGACCACCTACGCGTATCCGGCCGAGGCGATCACGTCGCGCAACCTCTCGCAGGCGTGGACGCTGCGCGCCGACGAGGTCATCCAGAACGTGACGGTCTACCCGGACGCCGAATGCACCGCGACCATCACCGTGCGCACGCCGACGCCGGCGCCGACCCCGCCCAGCGTGATCCTGCGCCGGCTCAACGGCGAGCAGGCGGCCGCGGCGGCCGCGAACATGTGCGGTCCGCTTCCACACCTGCGGGGCATTCGGCGCAGCCCGCTGCCGCCGCAACTGGTCACCGAGATCGGGCCGTCGGGTGTGCTGATCGGCAAGCTCAGCAACGGCGATCGGCTGCTGATGCCGGTCACGGATGCCGGTGAGTTGTCGCGCGTATTCGTCGCGGCGGACGACCCGATCGCCAAGCGGATTGTGATCCGCACCGCGGGCGCCGGCGAGCGGGTCTGCGTGCACACCCGCGACATGTCACGCTGGGTCAGCGTCCGGATGCCGGAGATCAGCGTCGTGAGCAGCTCGCGTCCCGCACCACGGACCACCGTGAGCGTGGTCGAGTACGTTGCGCGACGGGGCAACAGCTTAGGGGCCGCCGAAAGCGGAGTTATCGAGGCCGCGATCTCGCCCACCCCGCGCCCGGCCACTGTGATCACCGTCGCTCCCGGGGGGACCAGGCTCTCCGAGGGACAACGGCACGGCTTCGAGGTGATCATCGAGCAGATCGGCCCGTCGGTGGTGAATGTCAGTGCAGCAGGAGAGAATTGGCTTGTCGAGATGGACATGTTCCGTGCCGAGAACCGCTACGTCAGTCTTGAGCCGGTAAGTATTTCGGTCGGCACGTAGCGGGTCGGTAAGGCGAGTTTGAGGCACAGTGTGATGAGCGCACGTAGCGGTTGCGGCGACAGCTCGAATCGGCCGGAGGCGGCCGACCGCAACTCCGGCGACCATATCCACGGTGCTCGGGATGGGGGACATGATGGGTGATTTACAAACTGCCCGAAGGCATTTCGACCGCGCCATGGCGATCAAGAGCAGGCAGGGCCGGGCGGCGGCGTTGCCGGAGTTCGCTGCCGCCACCGACGCCGACCAGTCGATGGCCGACGCGTGGCTGGGACGCATCGCGTGCGGCGACAATGACCTGGCGTCGTTGCGACAGCTGTACGCCACCAGCGAATGGCTGCACCGCGAGACCACGCGCATCGGGCAGACGCTGGCCGCCGAGATACAGCTGGGCCCCTACATCGGCATCACCGTCACCGACGCCTCACAGGTCGGGCTGGCGTTGGCCTCCGCGTTGACGATCGCCGGGGAGTACGCCGAGGCCGACAGGCTGCTGGCCAACCGTGACCTGCTGGACTCGTGGACCAACTATCAGTGGCACCAGTTGGCCCGGACGTTCCTGATGTACCGCACGCAACGCTGGGCCGACGTGCTGTTGGCCGCGGCCGACGAGCTGCCCGCGCACGCCATCGTCATGTCGGCTGTGACAGCGTCGATTTGCGCGCTGGCCGCTCACGCTGCCGCCCACCTCGGCCAGGGCCGGGTCGCCCTGGACTGGCTGGACCGCGTCGACGTGATCGGGCACACCCAGTCATCGTCGCGCTTCGACGCCGACGTGCTGACGGCATCGATCGGTCCCGCCGACATTCCGCTGCTGGTCGCCGATCTGGCCTATGTGCGGGGGATGGTGCACCGGCAGCTGCGTGAGGAGGACAAGGCCCAGGTCTGGCTCTCCAAGGCCACCATCAACGGGGTCCTGACCGAGGCGGCCAAAGAGGCGCTGGCCGACCCGAACCTGCACCTGGTCGTGACGGACGAGGAAACCATCGAGAGCCGCACCGACCGGTGGGACGCCTCGTCGGCCAAGAGCCGCGACGAACTCGACGACGACGCCGCCGCCGGTCGGCGCGCCGAGCTGTTGGCCGAGGGGCGCAAGCTGCTGGCCAAACAGGTGGGACTGGCCGCCGTCAAGGCAGCGGTCGCGGCGCTGGAAGACCAGCTCGAGGTGCGGACGATGCGGCTCGAGCATGGCCTGCCGGTGGAGGGCCAGACCAACCACATGCTTCTGGTCGGCCCGCCCGGTACCGGTAAGACCACCACCGCCGAAGCCCTGGGCAAGATCTATGCCGGCATGGGAATCGTGCGGCACCCCGAGATCCGGGAGGTGCGCCGTTCGGATTTCTGCGGCCACTTCATCGGCGAGTCGGGGCCCAAGACCAACGAACTGATCGAAAAGTCGCTCGGGCGAATCATTTTCATGGATGAGTTCTATTCCCTGATCGAGCGCCATCAGGATGGCACACCCGACATGATCGGCATGGAGGCCGTCAACCAGCTCCTGGTTGCGTTGGAAGCCCACCGATTCGACTTCTGTTTCATCGGGGCGGGCTACGAAGACCAGGTGGATGCGTTCCTCACCGTGAACCCGGGTTTGGCCGGCCGGTTCAACCGCAAGCTGCGCTTCGAGTCCTATTCGCCGGCCGAGATCGTCGAGATCGCGCACCGCTACGCGACGCCGCGCGCCAGCCTGCTCGACGACGGCGCCCGCGAAACGTTCCTGGACGCGGCGACGACCATCCGCAACTACACCACTCCCGGCGGGCGCCACGGCATCGACGCCATGCAGAACGGCAGGTTCGCCCGCAACGTCGTCGAACGCGCCGAGGGCTTTCGTGACACCCGAGTGGTCGCACAGAAGCGCGCGGGCCAGCCGGTGACCGTCGAGGATCTGCAGATCATCACCGCGGCCGACCTTCAGGCCGCGGTGCGCAGCGTGTGTTCGGACAACCGCGACATGGCGGCCATCGTCTGGTAGTCGCTACGCCGGATCGAAGCGGAAGACGGCGAGCCGCCCCGCCAGTGCTTCGAATTCGTCAGCCGTTCCGTCGCGCACCATCCCCGACCGCTTCGCGAACGCCACCCCCACCGGAACTTCGATGGGGAACGCCCGCAGCACCGGCCGGGCCTCACTGGCGGAGAGTTCGACGATCCGGACGCTGCGTGACCGTCGACCCCGGCTGAGAGTGCCGGTGCCCGCCGCCCGGGCATTGGCCGCCCAGTCGGCACCGGGATAGCCCGCCACCACATAGAGGCCGTCCCGGAAGCTGAACGGCGTCATCGGGGTGCTCCGTGGTTGACCCGACTTGCGGCCGGGCACGGTGAGTACCATGGCGGGACCGGTCGGAATGCCGAGCCGTTGGACAGCCATCATGAACTTGTTCATCGGCTTGAGGTAGCGCGGGGGACGCGGATCGGTCATCTCAGATTCCTACTTTCTCGTTGGCGAACATGCTGCGGTGTTCGGAAACCCAGTGCGCGAACGGAACTGGCGGGCGGCCAAGGATCTTCTCCACGTCGTGGGTCACCGGGGCGGGGGTGTCGAGCGTCTCGGCAAGCATGGCGATGTAGGCGTCGGCGAAGCCGCTGCCGAAACCCAAACCGATGAATCGTTGTCGCACGGCATCGGTGGGGATCTCGCGATACTGCAGCGCCCGGCCCAGGACACTGCCGATGACCTCGACCAGCTCCGAGTTGGTGAACGACCGGGGACCGGTCAGCGGGATCCGCTGTCCGACAAGGTCATCGGTGAGCAGCGCGTGGGCCGCAACACCCGAGATGTCCGCTTCGACGATGGGCGCCGTCGACGCGGCGGCGTATGGCCCGGCGACCACGTCGCCGGAGCGGATCTGCGCGGACCACATGCCGGCGAAGTTGGTCGCGAACACCGTGGGCCGCAGGCTCACCCAGGCCAGACCGGAGGCGACGGCGAGGCGTTCGACCTCCCTGTTGCGGTCCCCGCGGAACCGGGACGGTTGCCGGTCGACGTCGTCATCGGCATTGATCGCCGACAGCGCGACAAGTTTGGTGACTCCGTCCCGCGCGCATTGGGCCACCACCTCCTCCAGTTGCCCACCCAGGGCCCGCGAGTTCAGGAACACCGCGGCGGCGCCGGGCAGCGCGGCGCCGGCCGAACCGAACACCTCGACCTCCGGGGGAAAGCCGGCCGGTGCCGGTTGCCGGGTGACCGCCCGAACGTGGGCTCCCGCGGCGAGCAGTTCGGTGACGAGTGGACGCCCGACGTTGCCGGTCGCGCCCGTGACGACGATGGTCATGATGGGGTTCCTTCCGTGAACTTCCTGCACTGCTGAAACGACGGGGCAAAAGGTGGGAAAGTTACATCGCAGAACTTGTAACTTTTTGCCCCAGCGGATCGTCGAAGAGTCATGAACCAGTCGCCGTCAGCCAGCGATCAGGTCAGCGAGGCCTGGCGTCGGCACCGCCCGTACCTGGTCAACCTCGGCTACCAGATGCTGGGCGACATCGGCGAGGCGGAAGACATTGCGCAAGAGGCCTTTCTGCGGCTTTCGCGCGCCGACATCAGCGAGATCGAGGACACCCGCGGCTGGCTGACCGTGGTGGCGAGCCGCCTCTGCCTCGACCAGGTGCGCTCGGCCCGCGCCCGGTACGAGCGCCCGGGCGACATCGAAGACCGACCCGCGCCGCGCCGCGTCGACCCGGCGGACCGGGTCACCCTCGACGACGAGATCCGCACCGCGCTGCTCGAAGTCTTGCGCAGGCTCAGTCCCGGTGAACGGGTCGCCTTCGTGCTGCACGACGTATTCGGCGTCCCCTTCGAGTCGATCTCGCAGACCGTGGGCCGCCCGGTCGGCACCTGCCGTCAGCTGGCGCGGCGCGCACGCTCCAAATTCGAAGCGGCGCAACCGAAGTTGGCCGATGTCGCCCCCGCCGAACACCAGCTGGTCACCGAAAAGTTCATCGCCGCCTGCGCCAACGGTGACCTTCAAGCGCTGGCGGCCGTGCTGGATCCGACGGTGTGGGGCGTGGGCACGATCCTTGCGGATCCGGCCCCGCCACCACAGATCAACCACGGGCCGGATGCTGTGGCCACCAACCTGCTGCGCTACCTGTGGCCGGACGTGACCCTGGTCAGCGGCCCGGTGGGGGGACCGGTACTGCTGGCCTTCAGCGAGCGCCGCCTGTTCGCCGTCATCGTGCTGACGATCCGCGAATCCCGGGTGATGAAGATCGAGGCGATCGCCGACCCCTCGGCGCGCGCCTAGTGCTCACTTGTCCGTCGGCCGCTGGTCTTTCGCGCCGTCGGGACGCGCCGCGAAGTAGCCGGCGATGGTCGCGGTGACTTCGAGGAATTTGCGGCGCGTGGCCGGGGCCATCTCGTGGCTCACGTCGATGACGCCGCCCGGCCGCAGGTGGGGGTCGTAGGGCACCTCGATGACCGGCCGGCCGTGATCGGTGAACTCGCGAGCCAGCAAGGCCCGGGTGCGTTTGTCGGCATGTCCGTCCGAATCGTTGAGCACCACGATGGTGTGCCGCAGCAGCGTGTCCAAGCCCTGGTCCGCCAGCCACTCCATGGTCCGCGCGGCGGCGGACGCGCCGTCCGCCCAGGGCGAGGACACCACGATCAGCGCATCCAGGTCGCGCAGGACTTCCTGGGTGAGCGGCGAGTCCATCGTCGAGCCGCAGTCGACGACCGAGATCGTGAAATGGCGGTCCAGCCGCAGCGCGGCCTCCCGGTACATCGCCGGATCGAGCACCCGGCGTGGGCCCGACGCCGGTTCGCCGGCGAGCACGTGAAGACCCGCGGGATTACGGCCCAGCCGCGCCACCACGTCGTCGAACGACCGCAGGTTCTTGTCGGCGGTGAGTTCCCAGAACGAGCCCGTCGAGGCGGGATCGATGCGGCTGCTGAGCCGGCCGAAGGCGGTATCGGCATCGATCGCCACGACGTGGTCCTGATTGCGCAGTCCGGCGAACAACGAGCCCACACTCGCGGCCACCGACGTCTTTCCGACGCCGCCCTTGCCCAACACGCCCACCTTGCGGTTGCCGTACAGGCGGGTCCGGATGGCCGCCTCGAACCGGGCCTCCTGCTGCTGGGCGGGCGACGGGCCCAGGTTGATCAGGCCGAAGGTGACCAGACGCACGACGCGCCGCCAGCCGCGGTCGGGTAACTCATCGCCCGTGGGGAGACCGCTGTGAGGGCCGGTTTGGGGCGCCTGCGGCGGCGCCACAGGCGGAGCGGGTTGGGTGCTGTCTCTTATACACATCTCCGAGCCCACGAGACTGCAGCTAAGCTCGGATGGCGTGTTGCGCTTGCAAAAAGACCG
>NZ_LZSX01000076.1 GCF_001665835.1 Mycobacterium colombiense
TTGGCGCTGTCCTTCCCGCTCTACAGCCACCTGGCGTTCAGTGGGGCAAACCGTACTACCGTCGCGAACGCGATGGCAGTACAGGCGACAATCGCATACTTCCTGGGCATCTTCGCGGCGCTGTTACCCATCCCGTCGCTGAGGAACTGGACGCGATTCCAGCGCGTCCAAGCTGTGGTCCTTCCGTTTGTCATCTGTTCCTATACAACACATTTGACCTGGGAATTGGGCTGGATCATCCTCCATAAAGCAATCCCTGCTGCCCGCAACGCCGCTTGGGCCTATCCGTGGTGGAACTACATCGATGGCGGTGACGTGCGCTACCTGCACGCCGAACCCAGTTTCATGATGATCGAGGTGCTTTCGGTCATCAACGCGTGCGTCGGGGTCACCGGGCTCATCCTGTTGTTCCGGTCGAAGTTCACCAACAACAAGGGCACGTTGCTGGTCATGTCGACGGCGGTCACCCACACCGTGCTCACGTGGTATTACTACGGGACCGAGATCCTTAATGGATTCGGCTCGGTCAACACCGCGAGCTTCATGGACTTCGGCGTGAAGTTCATTCTTCTCAACGCCCCGTGGCTCATCGGCCCGTGGTTCGTCCTGCTGTGGGGATATCAACTGTTGAAACGCCAGTTCGCCAACGAGGCAGTGTCGCTGGGCAGCGTTTGAGGGCACGTCCCCGGGGCGATCGCGCACACCCTGGTCTCCGATAGGGCGGCGGGCGACACGCGAAATCCCCGCACGATAGCTCTACGCGGGCACGGTCCCCGCCGGATCGTCGCGGCCGGCCGCGCGATCAGCCGCACCGCCTACCTCAACGTCGACTTCCTCGACTACGTCCTGACCGACATACCACTGCAGGCCACGGCGCGCATCGGCTCCATCGAAGGTCGCAAAACCTTTCTCAGCGCCGAACTAACCCGCCCAGATGACACGCCAGTCGCCAAAGCCACCACTCTGATGATCGCGCTGCAACCCCACCAACGATGAACCACTAAACTGGGTCGCGAGCGCCGGTATTGCGGCCGAACCCTGATCATTTTCGTCTGATCGTGGGATCGTGTGTGCCTCAACCGCAACCACGAAGCACGCTTATCAAAGCCAACGTGCCATTCGCCAAGCACGAGCACAACCGATGACACCGCCGCGTGCCCTGGGCTACTGCACGCCGCCCGAGTACGCTGCGGTCTGCAGGCGCAGCTCACACCCCGCCCGCCTCTGCAGCATTAATCGATCTAGATCAACAAACCCGACTCTAAAAACGGGGTGGGCTCAGAAACGGGGACTCGTCAACCGGCCTCGTCCATCACATGCACGTCGTGATGGTCTTCGGCCCAGTCGTCGCCGATGAAGATCACCAGCGTCACACCTGTGCGTGGAGGTTGGTGAACACGCGGGAGT
>NZ_LZSX01000077.1 GCF_001665835.1 Mycobacterium colombiense
AGGGCCGCACCACGGCCACCTCGATTGATGGGGTGTTCGCCTCCGGGGACCTGGTGGACCGCACCTACCGCCAGGCCATCACCGCCGCCGGCAGCGGCTGCTCGGCCGCCATCGACGCCGAACGCTGGCTCGCCGACCACGAAGAGGCCAGCGCCGCCGCACAGGGCGACGCCACTGAATTTCCGGACAGTACCGACACATTGATTGGAGCGCCACAATGACCGACGCCGAAAAAGCCGGTGCCACAATAGAAGTCTCTGACGCGTCATTCTCCACCGACGTGTTATCCAGTAATAAGCCTGTGCTCGTTGACTTTTGGGCGACCTGGTGCGGCCCCTGCAAGATGGTTGCGCCGGTTCTCGAGGAGATCGCCAGCGAGCGGGGCGAACACCTCACCATTGCCAAGCTCGACGTCGACGCCAACCCCGAAACCGCGCAGAACTTCCAGGTGGTCTCCATTCCCACCCTCATCCTGTTCAAAGACGGGCAGCCGGTGAAGCGGATCGTCGGCGCGAAGGGCAAGGCGTCTTTACTGCGTGAGCTCTCGGACGCGGTTCCCGACCTGGGCTGACATACATTTAATTCGTCGCACCACGCCCCGCGCATGGCCTGGGGTTTTCCCGAATTTACGAAGCGTCTGCGACAATACGGTTAGCTGTTGCCTACATCTGAGCTTGTCTGTTAGTCCCGGAGGGCCCTTGGTATGTCGAGTCCGCGCCGCGAATACGGCGACGCGCTGCGCTGTGGTGACCGCAGCGCTGCTGTGACCGAGATCCGGGCAACGCTGGCCACGCTGGGCCTGCTGGATAGCTCTGAGGACGATCTCAACACCGGGCGGCACGTGGCCCTCGACCTTTTCGATGCCGAACTCGACCAGGCGGTTCGCGCCTTTCAACAGCATCGCGGTCTGCTGGTGGACGGCATCGTCGGCGAGGCCACCTACCGGGCGCTGAAGGAGGCGTCGTACCGGCTCGGTGCCCGTACGCTGTATCACCAATTCGGTGCCCCGCTGTTCGGCGATGACGTCGCCACGCTGCAGGCACGGCTGCAGGATCTCGGCTTCTACACCGGTCTGGTCGACGGCTATTTCGGGTTGCAGACCCACAACGCCTTGATGTCATATCAGCGCGAATACGGGCTCTCCGCCGACGGCATCTGCGGCCCGGAAACGTTGCGCTCCTTTCACTTCCTGAGTTCACGGGTCACCGGTGGATCTCCGCACGCGCTGCGTGAGGAGGAGCTGGTTCGCTCATCCGGTCCCAAACTGTCAGGCAAGCGGATCATCATCGATCCGGGCCGCGGCGGCGCGGACCACGGCACGATCATGCAAGGCCCCTCGGGCCCGGTCAGCGAAGCAGATGTGTTGTGGGACTTGGCCAGCCGCCTGGAGGGACGGATGGCCGCGATCGGCATGGAGACCTTCCTGTCCCGACCGGTCAGCCGCAGCCCCCTCGACGCCGAACGCGCCGCCACCGCGAACAACGTCGGCGCCGACCTGATGATCAGCCTGCGCTGCGAAAGTCAGCTCAGCGCCGCGGCCAATGGGGTGGCTTCCTTTCACTTCGGCAACTCGCATGGATCGGTCTCCACCATCGGGCGTAATCTCGCCGACTTCATCCAGCGAGAAGTGGTCGCCCGCACCGGTTTACGGGACTGCCGCACGCACGGCCGGACATGGGACCTGCTGCGCCTGACCCGGATGCCGACGGTGCAGGTCGACGTCGGCTACATCACCAACCCGCGGGATCGCTCGATGCTGGTCTCGACCCAGACCCGTGACGCCATCGCCGAGGGAATCCTCGCCGCGGTCAAGCGGCTCTACCTGTTGGGCAAGAACGACCGGCCCACTGGCACATTCACTTTCGCCGAATTACTGGCCCACGAACTGTCGGTGGAACGCACCAGCCAACTCGGCGGCCCCTAGGTTCTAACCACCCTGGGTGGTTTTCAACGCATTCGCTGTCGTGGAGCCCGCGCCCACCGGCTGCTCCAGGTGCGCGTTCTCCAGTAGGCGCTCCAGGGCCGCCTCAACTTCCGCCTTCCACCCGAGGCCCTTGTCGAGCTCGAGCCGCAGCCGAGGGAAGTACGTGTGTGGCGCCACCACAACGAAACCCGTGTCTCTCAAAAATTCGGCATCCATGACGCAGTGATCGACCGAGCAGTCGCCGACGGCTTCCAGGACGGGCCGCACGTCCGGACCAACGAGGTGCGGATCCTGCAATTCCGAAGCCGCCGGGGTCCGGCCAAACGCTTCGAGCGCGCGGACGCCGCGGCGCACCAGTTCGTCGATGACCCGGGCGATCAAACCGTGCGGTAGGTCGTCGGCCGCCGGCCCGGGTTCGATGCCCATCGACGTCAACAGCACTGCGTCCGCGGACACCGGGCCGGTCGGGAATCGCTGTGCCCGCGGCACCGCCCGCGGCGGCGCATAGAACACGTAGCCCAGGCACGGCGGCTCGGCTTGGCTCCGCTCGTCCGGGACGGCCGTCGCGACCTGCCCGCACGAGCCCCACTCCAGCATCACCATCGACAACCACGCTTCTTTTTCGAATTCCGGGTCGGCGAGGTGATCGTGATTACCGAGGATCGCGGGATCAACTTCCCAGAAGACGCACCGCCGTGCGTGCTTGGGAAGCTGCTCGAATGCCTCGAGCCGTAGCGGCATGATTCGAGCGGACACTTGCCTCCTGGCTCCTGTGCGGTACTGCAGCGATCTGCACCGGCAGCCCCTCCAGGATAGGAGAGGAGGTCGTAATCGGGCCAGCTTTCGCCTGGCTAACAGGGGTTGGCGGGGCCCGAACGGCCGGCGCCGCGGCGCCGTAACGCGCCTATGGTCGAAAGTTGTTGATGCTCATGCTGTTTCGTCGAGCCGGAGGCCCTGGGATACGTGAATTCCCCGCAAAAACGGCCTCGGTGTCACAGTGACGTAATTACACGGTGTCCTAGTTCATGCCTTGGGTGGGGACATAACTTCGATGATTCGCTGCAGATCGTCCACCGACCCGAACTCGACGACGATCTTGCCTTTGCGTTTGCCCAGACTGACCGTGACACGGGTGTCGAAGGCTGTCGAGAGCTTGTCAGCAACGTCTTGCAGACCCGGCATCTGGATCGGCTTGCGACGCGGGGTCGTCGGCGTGGCCGGACCACCCCGGTTGGCTAAGGTGACCGCCTCCTCGGTGGCGCGCACCGACAACCCCTCGGCGACGATCCGGGTGGCCAGCTCCTCCTGCGCTTCCGGGCCCGCCTCCAGCGACAGCAGGGCGCGCGCGTGACCGGCGGACAGCACTCCGGCGGCCACCCGCCGCTGCACCGCGATCGGCAGCTTGAGCAACCGGATCATGTTGGTGATCAACGGCCGCGAGCGGCCGATGCGGGCGGCCAGTTCATCGTGGGTGACCCCGAACTCGTCGAGCAGCTGTTGGTAGGCGGCCGCCTCTTCCAACGGATTCAGCTGCACCCGGTGGATGTTTTCCAACAGGGCGTCGCGCAGTAGATTGTCGTCGCCGGTCTCGCGCACAATGGCCGGGATGGTCGCCAGGCCGGCCTCTTGGGCCGCGCGCCAGCGCCGCTCCCCCATCACGATCTGATAACGCGCACCGCTCGCGGAATCCTTGACTGCTCGCACCACGATCGGCTGCAAGAGGCCGAACTCGCGGATGGAGTGCACCAGTTCCGACAGCGCTTCCTCGTCGAAGACCTGCCGGGGCTGACGCGGGTTGCGTTCGATGTCGGCCGGCGCGATCTCGCGATAGACCGCTCCCACCGAGGACGCGTCCTGCGGCTGCGGCCCCCCGATCAAGACGTCGGCGGCGGCGTCGCCCATCCGCGGGCCGAGCGTCGCCGGCCCCGAGTCGCCCTCCGCGGGGCCGGTCGGAATTAGCGAAGCCAGGCCCCGGCCGAGGCCACCCTTCTTGCGTAACGGCTGCGTCATGGTCGTCCCTTCGCGGATGGTGGTCAATCGCGCTCGGCGAGTTCGCGGCTCGCATCGAGATAGCTCATCGCCCCGCGTGAGCCGGGGTCGTAATCGATGATGGTCATGCTGTAGCCGGGCGCCTCGGAAACCTTGACGCTGCGCGGAATCACCGTGCGCAACACCTTGCTTCCGAAGTACCGGCGTACCTCTTCCGCGACCTGGTCGGCGAGTTTGGTGCGGCCGTCGTACATGGTCAGCACCACGGTGCTCACCTCGAGCTTCGGATTGAGGTGGGCCTTCACCATCTCGATGTTGCGCATCAGCTGCGAGACGCCCTCGAGGGCGTAGTACTCGCACTGGATCGGGATCATGACCTCCGGCGCAGCGACGAGCGCGTTGATGGTCAGCAGCCCGAGCGATGGCGGGCAGTCGATGAAGACGCAGTCGAAGTCGAGGCTGTCGAGGTCGGCCAGCGCAGTGCGCAGCCGGTTCTCGCGCGCCACCATGCTGACCAATTCGATTTCGGCGCCGGCCAGGTCGATCGTCGCCGGGATGCAGAACAGGCGCTCGTTGTGCGGGCTCTGCCGGAGCGCGTCCTGCACGGTGACCTCGCCGAGCAGAACCTCGTACGACGATGGTGTGCCCGATTGGCGGTCCGTGATGCCGAGCGCCGTGCTGGCGTTGCCCTGAGGGTCGAGGTCGATGACGAGGGTCTTGAGTCCCTGCAGCGCCAGGGCTGCCGCGAGGTTGACGGTGGTGGTCGTCTTCCCGACGCCGCCCTTCTGATTCGCGACCGTGAAAACGCGTCGATGGGACGGCCGGCGCAGCGGCGGGTAGGTGGTGTGCAGCACCCGCATCGCGCGCTCGGCGGCCGCCCCGATCGGGGTGTCGAATTCGTCCGCTGTTTCACGTGAAACATTCGTCCCCACGGTCGGCGCGGGAACAACCGGTGGCGGCGCGGACGCGTCCGGATTCGCCGGCGCTGGAGCTTGCGGCGCCGCCTGGTGAACGTCTGCCGGTGCCTGCGGAGCCACCGGCCAATCTCCTGAAGAACTCATCGGGTTCCGGCCTTCCCGGTCCGTACCGGCTTGTGGTGTGGCGGCCTTCCGCGTCGCGCTGAAACTACGGTTGCGGGGGGACGCAAATAGTTCGCGCCACATGTCACCACCCTGACATCAGCGGCGCCCGATGCTGCCATCACACGCCGGTACTGTTCAACTTCGTCGGAAGCCCGCTCCCCCTTGATGGCGAGCATCCGCCCGTCGCGGCGTAATAAGGGCAAGCTCCACTTTGTCAGTTTGTCCAATGATGCAACCGCTCGTGACACCGCAGCATCCCTCTCCCCGAACCGGTTGCGCACGCCCAGCTCTTCCGCACGGCCACGGACCACCTCGACGGCTAACCCTAGTTCGTCGATGACCTCGTTGAGAAATTCGCTGCGCCGCAGCAGCGGCTCGAGCAATACGACGTTCAGATCGGGCCGCGCGATCGCCAGCGGTATCCCGGGCAGGCCCGCTCCGCTGCCGATGTCGATGATCCGTTCGCCCGGGCCGAGGAGTTCGCTGAGGACGGCGCTATTGAGTATGTGGCGGTCCCAGATACGGCCGACCTCTCGCGGGCCGAGCAGCCCGCGTTCCACGCCGGCGGTCGCGAGTAGTTCCGCATAGCGTCGCGCCGTTCCCAGCCGGTCGCCGAAGATCGCGGCCGCAGAGTCGGGGGCCGCGCCGAGCTCGGCGCCCTCCCCCGACGGACCCGCCGCGCCCTCGGCGGGACCGACATGTTTCACGTGAAACATCCTCTAGTCGGAGCGTGCACTTGCAACCTTCGGAGGCCGGACGGGCGACGGGAACTACATGGCTGTAACTCTGGACGGTCAGTCGTGCAGGACGACCACGCGGCGCGCGGGCTCGACGCCCTCGCTCTCGCTGTGCACTCCGGCGACGGCCGCGACGGCGTCGTGGACGATCTTGCGTTCGAACGGCGTCATCGGCGCGAGCTCTTCGCGTTCCCCGGAATCGAGCACTCGGCGCGCGACCTTGTCGCCCAGCGCCGCCAATTCCTCCCGGCGCCTCCGGCGCCAGCTGGCGACGTCGAGCATCAACCGGCTCCGCACGCCGGTCTTCTGGTGCACCGCGAGCCGGGTGAGTTCCTGCAACGCGTCGAGCACCTCGCCGCCGCGGCCGACCAACTTGTTCAAGTCGTCGCTGCCATCGATGCTGACGACCGCGCGGCTGCCCTCGACGTCCAAGTCGATGTCGCCGTCGAAGTCCAACAGGTCCAACAACTCTTCGAGGTAGTCGCCGGCTATCTCGCCCTCCGCGACCAATCGCTCCTCGAGATCATCGATTCCCTCCGAGCCGGACTCCGCGTCATCCTCGGCGGCCGATTGCGTGTCGAGCTCCGTATCAACGTCGCGTTCGGTGGTGTCGGCGTCTGTCATGTCTTCTCTCCCTCATTCCGTGGGCCCCAGCCCAATTGGGGTCGCCTTGTCCGGGCGGCCCCGATAGCTACTCCGCCCGGATCAGCGTTTGCGTTTTTTCGGTCGCGCCCCGGGCCGCGGCGTGCGGTTGGTCGGGCCATCGCTCGCGTCGGCGGCCGGGCCGTCGGCCACATCGGAATCCGTCGCCGCGGAACCGGATGCATCGGTGTCGCCGTCGGCCGTCGACGAGCCGTTCCCGCCCGGCGATGCCGCCTTGGGGTTCCGCTTCGGCTTCGCTCCCGGCGCCGGCGCGTTAGCCGCCCGGCGCTGGATCACTTCCTGCTTCTTGGCTTCGTCCTCTTTTTCGATCATCCCGAAGACGTAGTGCTGCTGCCCGAAGGTCCAGATGTTGTTGGCGAACCAGTACAGGATGATCGCGAGCGGAAGGAACGGCCCACCGACCACCACGCCGAGCGGGAAGACGTAGAGCGCGAGTTTGTTCATCATCGCGGTCTGCGGGTTGGCCGCCGCCTCCGGGCTCTGCCGCGCCACCGACGCCCGGCTGTTGAAGTAGGTCGCGACACCGGCCAGGATCATCACCGGCAGGCCTACAGCGATCACGGCAGGCCGACTAAAGAACGTGAATGCGTCCAGCCCGGTGCGCTGCGTCATGAAGGCGCCGATGGGTGCGCCGAACAAGTTGGCGTCCAGGAAGTGTCCGACATCGGTCGGGGTGAAGACGTAGTTTCCGGTCAGGCGGTTCTGCGCCACCGACAAGTGGGGCTGGCCAAAGCCGCCGGTGGTCCGGTTGAACGAACGCAGCACGTGATACAGACCGATGAACACCGGGATCTGCGCCAGCATCGGCAGGCAGCCCAGGATCGGGTTGAAGCCGTGCTCGCGCTGCAGCTTCTGCATCTCGAGTGCCATCCGCTGGCGATCCTTGCCGTACTTCTTCTGCAGCGCCTTGATCTGCGGCTGCAGCTCCTGCATCTGGCGGGTGGTGCGGATCTGCCGCACGAACGGCTTGTAGAGCAGCGCCCGCAGGCTGAAGACCAAGAACATCACCGACAGCGCCCAGGCGAAGAAGTTCGACGGCCCCAGCATGGAGGCGAACAACTTGTACCAAACCCACATGATCCACGACACCGGGTAGTAGACGAAGTCGAGGCTGAAGAAATCAAACAAAAGATCCACTCTCCCCTCGCGTCGCTCGGACAACCCAAGCGTCGCTGGCGTTTTGGCAATTCACGTGGCTTTCGGGGCGGTCCGGTATCGGATCCCATCCGCCTTCATGCCATGGTCCGCACTTGACGAGTCTGGCCGCAGCCAACCAGCTCCCCCGAATCAGGCCGTACTCGTTGAGCGCATCGACCGCGTACTGGCTGCAGGTCGGAACGAAGCGGCACGTCGCCGGGCGTAGCGGCGACACCATATGCCGGTATAGCTGGATCAGAAAAATCACACCGCGCGCGGCGGCCCTTCCGGTCGTACGGATCAACGCGCGCAACCGCACCAGTGCCATCACGCCTTCCTCCCCGCCGCCGGGACGCGTCGCAAACACCGGCGCAGTTCCTGCTCGAGCCGAGCCGAGGATGCGGTGCGGCTGCTGGGCAGTGCGCGGATCACCAACTGATCGGATGGGCCGAGCTCGCTCAGCAGCGTGCGGGCCACATGCCGCAGCCGGCGCGAGACCCGATGGCGTTCCACGGCGGATCCGACCGGCTTGCCCACAACCAATCCGACGCGCGGCGCACCGATTTCGTCGCAGTCCACTCCCCGACGTAAGTGCACGACGACATCGGGCTGTGCCAGACGAATCCCGTGCTTCACCGTCGCGTCAAAGTCAATTGACCGCGTCATGCGGTTGCGTGCGGGAAGCACCGCCGAAAGACCTGACGTTGCGATCAGGCAGAGAGCGCGCGGCGACCCTTGCGGCGCCGACCGGACACGATCGCGCGTCCGGCACGAGTGCGCATCCGCAGGCGGAAACCATGCACGCGGGCACGGCGCCGGTTATTCGGCTGGAAGGTCCGCTTGCCCTTGGCCACGACGTTCTCCTCGTTGTGTTGCCATCCGGCCGATCAGACGTTTCACATCGGGCTCGTCTGCGGTTCGACCGGAGGTGGTCTTGGTGCTGCTGGCCGGCGCGGTCCCCAGGTGGTTCAGGTCGCAGCCGTATCGCCGACTTTCGGGCGACTGTTTGAGGGTACTGACGAGGCTTCGCCTGGTCAAACCTGGCTTCCCGCAACGAACCCGCGCGCAGGCCTGGAGAAAGATTTCGGTTTCGGTCACACCCGCCACCGGCGTGGCTAGCATAACGAGCCGAAGCAGGCCCCACGTACCCTAAACGACCCGATTGGAATGCAGCGGAACGGTTGGCAGCCGAACAGAAAACTGTTAGCTTCTGCGAAGTCGTTTTAGACTAAAGCAGCGCTCGACAACGAAGCGAGGATGGTGGATCGACTAGCTGCCTAGACAACCTCTCGAGGTTCTCTTCCAGCGCGGAGATCGCGAGCCGTCGCCGGTAGGTTGTGGCTGGCCTACGATCATCCTGTCCACACCTGTGTATAACTATGTGGACAGTTGTTTTCTCGCCGGGCGTGGTGTACCTCGGGTCGGGACGTTCGAGAACCAGGGAGATGCGTCGTTGACCGATGACCCCGGTTCCAGTTTCACAACAGTGTGGAATGCGGTCGTTTCCGAACTCAACGGAGAACCCACCGCAGACGGCCTGGCCGCCAACCGCACGACTCTGGTCACTCCCCTCACCCCCCAGCAACGAGCGTGGCTGAATCTGGTTCGCCCGCTGACGATCGTCGAGGGATTTGCTCTGCTGTCGGTGCCGAGCAGTTTTGTCCAAAACGAGATCGAACGACATCTGCGGGCCCCCATCACCGATGCGCTGAGCCGCCGGCTCGGGCAGCAGATCCAGCTGGGCGTCCGCATCGCTCCCCCACCCGACGACGTCGATGATGCGCTCATCCCGTCGGCGGAACCGTTCCCCGGATCGAACCCGTCCTTCCCCGCTGACGGCGCGGCCGTCGAGACCGAGGAAGCCTTCGAAAACAGCGAGACCGTCAGCGACAACCAGCCGGGCTGGCCCAACTACTTCACCGAGCGGCCACACGCCATCGATCCGGCCGTCGCCGCCGGAACGAGCCTCAACCGTCGCTACACCTTCGACACTTTTGTCATCGGCGCCTCCAACCGGTTCGCCCACGCCGCCGCCCTGGCCATCGCCGAAGCGCCGGCCCGGGCTTACAACCCGTTGTTCATCTGGGGTGAGTCCGGTCTGGGCAAGACCCACCTGCTGCACGCCGCCGGCAATTACGCGCAGCGGCTCTTCCCCGGGATGCGAGTCAAGTACGTCTCCACCGAGGAATTCACCAACGACTTCATCAACTCGCTTCGCGACGACCGCAAGGTCGCGTTCAAGCGCAGCTATCGCGACGTCGACGTGCTGCTGGTCGATGACATCCAGTTCATCGAGGGCAAGGAAGGTATCCAGGAAGAGTTCTTCCACACCTTCAACACCCTGCATAACGCCAACAAGCAGATCGTCATCTCGTCGGACCGGCCACCCAAACAGCTGGCCACCCTGGAAGACCGGCTCAGGACCCGGTTCGAGTGGGGCCTGATCACCGATGTGCAGCCCCCGGAGCTGGAAACCCGCATCGCCATTTTGCGTAAGAAAGCGCAGATGGAGCGGCTCGCAGTCCCCGACGACGTCCTCGAGCTGATCGCCAGCAGCATCGAACGCAACATCCGTGAACTCGAGGGCGCCCTGATCCGCGTGACCGCGTTCGCCTCCCTGAACAAAACGCCGATCGACAAGGCCCTGGCCGAAATTGTGTTGCGTGATCTGATCGCCGATGCGAGCACCATGCAGATCAGCGCGGCAACCATCATGGCGGCCACCGCCGAATACTTCGACACCACCGTGGAAGAGCTCCGCGGACCCGGCAAGACCCGGGCGCTGGCCCAGTCGCGCCAGATCGCCATGTATCTGTGCCGCGAGCTCACCGATCTCTCACTGCCAAAGATCGGGCAGGCATTCGGCCGTGATCACACCACGGTCATGTATGCGCAGCGCAAGATCTTGTCCGAGATGGCCGAGCGGCGTGAGGTTTTTGACCACGTCAAGGAGCTCACCACTCGCATCCGTCAGCGCTCCAAGCGCTGAGTTCGCCGCTCCCCCAACGCTGCCGGCACCGATTTTCGTGCTTTCGCTGCCCGCGTTTGTAATTTTTTCCGAGAAACTTCACGCCCGTCTGTCACATCCGCCACACCGAGGGCATGTGCGCAGGGCTGTGCACAACGCAATTAAACGCCGGTGTAGTAACAAGCCTTGCGTGCACAGCCGTCGTTCGTCCCCATCCGCCCAACATGTCACCCACAGGCGTTCGCGCCGCGATGCACAACCCGATCGTGGCGCTAGCTGCGCCGAGACGGTGCTGTCCCCAGAATGCACAGGCCTTAATACTGGTACTGAGATCTATTCATCGGTTCTTCTTTGAAATACAGGCTTGGGGACGCGCGGCGCACACCCGTCGCCTGACGCTTGGTCAGCTCGGGTTGTCGGCCTTTGCGATTAGCTTTCAAGATGGCGTCGGAGGATCTACGGTTGATCTTCGACTGCCGTTGCGTTCGTCGTTGGCATTACGTGTCATCAACGTTCGCGGCGGAGCCCCGTGCTAGCGGGTGCGGCTAGCCAATGGATTCGAAAACGCTGGGTAGGTGAAGGGACGCTATGGACGCGGCGACGACAACGGCTGGCCTCAGCGACTTGAAATTTCGTTTGGTGCGGGAGTCTTTCGCAGACGCGGTGTCGTGGGTGGCGAAGAACCTGCCGTCCCGACCTGCGGTGCCGGTGCTTTCCGGTGTGCTGCTCGCGGGAACCGATGAGGGCCTGACGATCTCGGGATTCGACTACGAGGTTTCGGCCGAAGCACAAGTGGCAGCCGAAATAGCTTCTCCGGGAAGCGTTTTGGTGTCCGGCAGGTTGCTGTCCGACATCGTGCGGGCGCTGCCGAACAAGCCGATCGACTTCTACGTCGACGGTAACCGGGTGGCGCTGCACTGCGGAAACGCCAGGTTTTCGCTGCCGACGATGGCGGTTGAGGATTACCCGACGCTGCCGGCGCTGCCGGAAGAGACCGGGACGCTGCCCGCCGACCTGTTCGCCGAGGCGATCAGCCAGGTTGCCATCGCGGCCGGCCGCGACGACACGTTGCCGATGCTGACCGGAATCAGGGTTGAGATTTCGGGTGAAACGGTCGTTTTGGCCGCCACCGACAGGTTCCGCTTGGCGGTTCGCGAGCTGACCTGGTCGGCGGCCTCGCCCGACATCGAAGCCGCGGTTCTGGTCCCGGCCAAGACACTGGCCGAAGCCGCGCGGACGGGCGCCGACGGTTCCGAGGTCAGGCTGTCATTGGGTGCGGGGTCGGGCGTCGGCAAAGACGGATTGCTCGGCATCAGCGGTAACGGCAAGCGCAGCACCACACGTCTGCTCGACGCGGAATTCCCGAAGTTCCGTCAGCTGCTGCCGGCCGAGCACACGGCGGTCGCGACCATCAACGTCGCGGAGTTGACCGAGGCGATCAAGCTGGTGGCGCTGGTGGCCGACCGGGGCGCCCAGGTGCGGATGGAATTCAGCGAGGGATCGCTGCGGCTGTCCGCGGGCGCCGATGATGTCGGCCGGGCCGAGGAGGACTTGGCGGTCGATTTCGTCGGCGAGCCACTGACGATCGCCTTCAACCCGACGTATCTGACCGACGGGCTGGGATCGGTCCATTCCGAGCGGGTGTCGTTCGGCTTCACGACGCCGGGCAAGCCGGCGTTGCTGCGTCCGGCGTTGAACGACGACAGCCACCCGACCGGCACGGGCCCCTACAGCGCCCTGCCGACCGATTACGTCTACCTGCTGATGCCCGTCCGGTTGCCTGGCTAGGTGTACGTCCGGCATTTGGGACTGCGCGATTTCCGGTCCTGGGCACACGCCGACCTCGAACTGCAGCCTGGTCGGACGGTCTTCATCGGATCCAACGGGTTCGGGAAGACGAATCTTCTTGAGGCGCTCTGGTATTCGAGCACCATGGGCTCGCATCGGGTGGGCACGGATGTGCCGTTGATCCGCGCCGGCGCCGACCGCGCGGTGGTTTCCACGATCGTGGTCAACGAAGGCAGGGAGTGCGCGGTCGATCTGGAAATCGCGGCCGGCCGGGCGAACAAGGCGCGGCTGAACCGCTCACCGGTGCGCAGTACGCGCGAGGTGATCGGGGTCTTGCGCGCGGTGCTGTTTGCTCCCGAGGATCTGTCCTTGGTCCGCGGTGACCCGTCCGACCGGCGGCGTTACCTCGACGATTTGGCGACGGTGCGCCGGCCGGCGGTGGCCGGGGTGCGCGCCGACTACGAAAAGGTCTTGCGGCAGCGCACGGCGTTGTTGAAATCCCTGTCCGGCGCCCGCTACCGCGGCGATGAGAGCGCTCTGGACACGTTAGACGTCTGGGACAGCCGTCTGGCCGAATACGGTGCCCAATTGATGGCGGTCCGTATCGATCTGGTGAACCAGTTGGTACCGGAGGTCGAGAAGGCCTATCAGCTGCTGGCGCCGGGATCGCGCGTCGCCTCCATCGGTTATCGATCCAGCCTGGGTGCCGAGGCGGCAGCGGATATCGCCGGTGCCGACCGCGAGTTTCTGGAAGCCGCCTTGCTGGCGGCATTGTCGGCGCGCCGCGACGCGGAGCTGGAACGCGGCATGTGCCTCGTCGGCCCGCACCGCGACGACCTGGAATTGCGGCTCGGCGACCAGCCCGCGAAAGGCTTTGCCAGCCACGGGGAATCGTGGTCGTTCGCGTTGTCGCTGCGGTTGGCCGCTTACGAATTGCTGCGGGCCGAAGAAAGCGACCCCGTGTTGTTGCTCGACGACGTGTTCGCCGAACTCGACGCGGCGCGGCGCCGGGCACTGGCCACGGTGGCCGAATCGGCCGAACAGGTGTTGGTCACCGCGGCGGTTCTCGAAGACATCCCGGCGGGCTGGGAGGCTCGGCAGCTGTACGTCGACTTACGGGACAGCGACTCGGGACGGATATCGGAGATGCGCTCGTGACCGGCACGGATGAGGGAGCGCGTCCCACCGAGCCGTTGAGTGCGCTGAGTGGGATCGACCTGGTGCGTCGCACCCTCGAGGAGGCGCGTGCCGCCGCGCGCGCTCAGGGAAAAGACGCCGGCCGCGGCCGCGCGGCCGCCCCCGCCCCCCGCCGGGTGGCGGGCGGGCGGCGCAGCTGGTCGGGGCCAGGACCCGATGTTCGCGACCCCCAACCGCTGGGCAGCCTTGCGCGCGATCTGGCGAAAAGACGGGGCTGGTCGGCGCAAGTCGCCGAGGGCACCGTGCTGGGCAACTGGGCGACCGTCGTCGGACATCAGATCGCCGACCATGCGACGCCGACCGCCCTCAATGATGGTGTGCTCAACGTGGTCGCCGAATCGACGGCCTGGGCCACCCAGTTGCGGATGATTCAGTCGCAGTTACTGGCCAAGATCGCCGCCGCCGTCGGCAACGGGGTGGTGACGTCGTTGAAAATCACCGGCCCTGCCGCGCCGTCGTGGCGCAAAGGGCCGCGTCATATCGCTGGAAGAGGCCCGCGCGATACCTACGGTTAGGGAGTTTGACGGCATCCGCGGATCCCCGGACGGGGGTTCGTCCACACGCCCCTGAAATCGGCCAGAACGACGCGGATGCCCTCGACGCACGTCGGGACGCGGCAAGAATAAAAAAATCGTGCGCACGGCGCGGTTAGCTGGGCAGAAACGCGGCTAGAAAATCGGTGCGGACGGCTGATCACGCTAGACTGGCAGGATGCGACTGTTGCGGTGACTGGAACCGCCCGCATGAAACCCCAAGGAGAGCATTCCGACCGTGGCTGCCCAGAAGAAGAAGGCGCAAAACGAATACGGCGCCTCAGCGATCACCGTGCTCGAAGGCCTCGAGGCCGTCCGCAAACGCCCCGGTATGTACATCGGGTCCACCGGTGAGCGTGGCCTGCACCACCTCATCTGGGAGGTGGTTGACAACTCGGTCGACGAGGCGATGGCCGGCTACGCCGACAAGGTGGACGTCCGCATTCTCGACGACGGCAGCGTCGAGGTCTCCGATAACGGCCGCGGCATCCCGGTGGCGATGCACGCGACCGGCGCCCCCACCGTCGACGTCGTGATGACGCAGCTGCACGCGGGCGGCAAGTTCGGCGGTGAGAACAGTGGCTACAACGTCAGCGGCGGTCTGCACGGCGTCGGTGTGTCGGTGGTCAACGCGCTGTCAAAGCGGCTCGAGGTGGACATTGCCCGCGACGGCCACGAGTGGTCGCAGTACTACGACCGTGCCGTGCCCGGAACCCTCAAACAAGGCGAGGCCACCAAGCGGACCGGAACCACGATCAGATTCTGGGCCGACTCCGACATCTTCGAGACCACCGACTACGACTTCGAGACGGTGGCGCGCCGGCTGCAGGAAATGGCGTTTCTCAACAAGGGTTTGACGATCAACCTCACCGACGAGCGGGTGACCAAGGAGGAGATAGTCGACGAGGTCGTCAGCGACACCGCCGAAGCTCCCAAGTCGGCACAGGAGAAGGCCGCGGAATCTACTGCGCCGCACAAGGTTAAGCACCGCACCTTCCACTACCCCGGTGGCCTCGTCGACTTCGTCAAGCACATCAACCGCACCAAGAGCCCGATCCAGCAGAGCATCATCGACTTCGACGGCAAGGGTCCGGGACACGAGGTTGAAATTGCGATGCAGTGGAACGGCGGCTACTCGGAATCGGTGCACACCTTCGCCAACACCATCAACACGCACGAAGGTGGTACCCACGAAGAGGGCTTCCGCAGCGCGCTGACGACCGTGGTCAACAAGTACGCCAAAGACAAGAAGCTGCTCAAAGAGAAAGACGCCAACCTCACCGGCGATGACATCCGCGAAGGGCTGGCCGCGGTGATCTCGGTCAAGGTCAGCGAACCGCAGTTCGAGGGCCAGACCAAGACCAAGCTCGGCAACACCGAAGTCAAGTCGTTCGTGCAGAAGGTCTGCAATGAGCAACTGACACACTGGTTTGAGGCCAACCCATCCGAAGCCAAGACAGTTGTCAACAAGGCGGTGTCGTCGGCGCAGGCCCGCATCGCAGCGCGAAAGGCGCGAGAGTTGGTGCGCCGCAAGAGTGCTACCGACCTCGGCGGGCTGCCCGGAAAGCTCGCCGACTGCCGCTCCACCGACCCGCGTAAGTCGGAACTGTATGTGGTGGAGGGCGACTCGGCCGGCGGCTCGGCCAAGAGCGGCCGCGACTCGATGTTCCAGGCGATCCTGCCGCTGCGCGGCAAGATCATCAACGTCGAAAAGGCCCGTATCGACCGGGTTTTGAAGAACACCGAAGTCCAGGCGATCATCACCGCCCTGGGCACCGGCATCCACGACGAATTCGACCTCACCAAGCTGCGCTATCACAAGATCGTGCTGATGGCCGACGCGGACGTTGACGGCCAACACATCTCGACATTGTTGTTGACGCTGCTGTTCCGGTTCATGCGGCCGCTGATCGAGAACGGGCACGTGTTTTTGGCGCAGCCGCCGCTGTACAAGCTGAAGTGGCAGCGCACCGAGCCCGAATTCGCCTACTCAGACCGTGAGCGCGACGGCTTGCTGGAGGCGGGCCAGAAGGCGGGCAAGAAGATCAACAAGGACGACGGGATCCAGCGCTACAAGGGTCTCGGTGAGATGGATGCCAAGGAATTGTGGGAAACCACAATGGATCCCACCGTCCGGGTGCTGCGCCAAGTCACGCTCGACGACGCCGCGGCCGCCGACGAACTGTTCTCCATCCTGATGGGCGAGGACGTCGACGCGCGCCGCAGCTTCATCACCCGCAATGCCAAGGACGTTCGCTTCCTGGACGTCTGAGCGATCAGACCCGGCCCACCGTTGACCAACCAACGAGGAATACATGACTGACACCACGCTGCCGCCAGGTGACGACTCCGTCGACCGGATCCAACCGGTCGACATTCAGCAGGAGATGCAGCGCAGCTACATCGATTACGCGATGAGCGTCATCGTCGGGCGCGCGCTACCCGAGGTGCGCGACGGCCTCAAGCCGGTGCACCGCCGGGTGCTCTATGCGATGTATGACTCCGGGTTCCGCCCGGACCGCAGCCACGCCAAGTCGGCACGGTCGGTCGCCGAGACGATGGGTAACTACCACCCGCACGGCGACGCGTCGATCTACGACACCCTGGTGCGCATGGCGCAGCCGTGGTCGCTGCGCTATCCGCTGGTCGACGGGCAGGGCAACTTCGGTTCACCGGGTAACGACCCGCCGGCCGCCATGCGGTACACCGAGGCGCGGCTGACCCCGCTCGCGATGGAGATGCTGCGCGAAATCGACGAGGAGACAGTCGATTTCATCCCCAACTATGACGGCCGTGTGCAGGAACCGACGGTGCTGCCCAGCCGGTTCCCCAACCTGCTGGCCAACGGCTCCGGCGGCATCGCGGTCGGCATGGCGACCAACATCCCGCCGCACAACCTGCGCGAGTTGGCCGAGGCCGTCTACTGGTGCCTGGAAAATCACGAGGCCGACGAAGAGGCCACGCTGGCCGCGGTCCGCGAGCGGGTCAAGGGCCCGGACTTCCCCACCCACGGTCTGATCGTCGGGTCGCAGGGCATCCACGACGCCTACACCACCGGCCGCGGCTCGATCCGGATGCGCGGAGTCGTTGAGGTAGAAGAGGATTCACGCGGCCGCACCTCGCTGGTGATCACCGAGCTGCCCTACCAGGTGAACCACGACAACTTCATCACCTCGATCGCCGAGCAGGTCCGCGACGGCAAGCTGGCCGGCATCTCCAACATCGAAGACCAGTCCAGCGACCGCGTCGGCCTGCGGATCGTGGTGGAGATCAAGCGCGACGCCGTGGCCAAGGTGGTGCTGAACAACCTCTACAAGCACACCCAGCTGCAGACCAGCTTCGGCGCGAACATGCTCTCGATCGTCGACGGGGTGCCGCGCACGCTGCGGCTCGACCAGATGATCCGCCACTACGTCGCGCATCAACTCGATGTCATCGTCCGGCGCACCACCTACCGGTTGCGCAAGGCCAATGAACGCGCGCACATCTTGCGCGGTCTGGTCAAAGCGCTCGACGCGCTCGACGAGGTCATCGCCCTGATCCGCGCGTCGGAGACGGTGGAGATCGCACGGGCCGGCCTGATCGAGCTGCTGGACATCGACGAGATCCAGGCCCAGGCAATCCTGGACATGCAGCTGCGCCGGCTGGCCGCCCTGGAGCGCCAGCGCATCGTCGACGACCTGGCCAAGATCGAGGCGGAGATCGCGGACCTGGAAGACATCCTGGCCAAGCCCGAGCGGCAGCGCCGGATCGTGCACGACGAGCTCGCCGAAATCGTCGACAAGCACGGCGACGAGCGTCGTACCCGGATCATCGCCGCCGACGGTGACGTCAACGACGAGGACCTGATCGCCCGCGAGGACGTCGTCGTCACCATCACCGAGACCGGCTACGCCAAGCGCACCAAGACCGACCTGTACCGCAGCCAGAAGCGGGGCGGCAAGGGCGTGCAGGGCGCCGGCCTCAAACAGGACGACATCGTGCGGCACTTCTTCGTGTGCTCCACGCATGACTGGATCCTGTTCTTCACCACGCAGGGCCGCGTCTACCGCGCCAAGGCATACGAGCTACCCGAGGCCTCGAGAACCGCTCGCGGTCAGCACGTCGCCAACCTGCTGGCGTTCCAACCCGAGGAACGCATCGCACAGGTCATCCAGATCCGCGGCTACGAGGACGCTCCCTACCTGGTGCTGGCGACCCGCAATGGTCTGGTGAAGAAGACCAAGCTGACCGACTTCGACTCGAACCGGTCCGGCGGGATCGTTGCGGTCAACCTGCGCGACGGCGACGAGCTGGTCGGTGCCGTCCTGTGCTCGGCGGATGAGGACCTGCTGCTCGTCTCGGCCAACGGCCAGTCCATCCGGTTCTCGGCGACCGACGAGGCGCTGCGTCCGATGGGGCGGGCGACGTCGGGCGTGCAGGGCATGCGGTTCAACACCGACGACTACCTGTTGTCGCTCAACGTGGTCCGTGAGGGCACGTACCTACTGGTCGCAACTTCTGGCGGATACGCCAAGCGCACCGCGATCGAGGAGTATCCGGTGCAGGGTCGCGGCGGCAAGGGAGTCCTGACAGTGATGTACGACCGCCGGCGTGGCAGGCTGGTTGGTGCGTTGATAGTCGATGAGGACAGCGAGCTGTACGCGATCACCTCGGGAGGCGGCGTCATCCGCACCGCAGCGGGCCAGGTCCGCAAGGCGGGACGGCAGACCAAGGGCGTGCGCCTGATGAACCTGGGTGAAGAGAACACGCTGTTGGCCATCGCCCGCAACGCCGAAGAAAACGCGGACGAAGTCGTCGAGGAAATCGAAGGCGCCGCGGAGTCGGACAGTTAGTCGGTACCGAGCCACTAGACTCAGCCCGACCAGACATAATGCGACTGCCACCGCGTGGGCGGCCAGGGTAGGAGACCTAAGGAGTCGGGGTGACCTCACCGAACGATCCGGGCACGCCCAATAAGGGGGACGGCCCCAACGGGGAAGGTTCGGTCGAGCGTGCCGGCGTGCGCCGCGCAGCGCCGCCCGCACAGGGTGGCCGCAGCCAAGAGGGCGGGGATGGACCGCCCTGGCAGCGCGGCGGCGCCCGGCCCCAGCACCCGGGACCTCGACAGAGCGAGCCGCCCACCGAGAAGCGGCCATCCGGCCAGGCCGGCGGCGTCGAAGCCCGGCTGAACCGCTTCATCTCCGGCACCGCGGCACCGGGCGCCCCGTCGCATGCCAAAGAGCCGGAGCCCGCGCGCGGTGAGGCATCGACGGCCGAGACCTATGCCAGCGAGCTACCGGATCTGTCCGGCCCCGTGCCGCGCGGCCCGCACCGCAAGCCCGCCCCCGAGCGGCCCGCGGAGTCCGCGAGTCCGTCGGGAGGCGGACGTCCGGCCACCGCCGAAAACCGGGAGAGCCGGGAGAACCGCGACAACCGGGTGCAGGTGTCGCGGCGGACGCGCGGGCCGGTGCGCGCCAGCATGCAGATCCGCCGTATCGACCCCTGGAGCACGCTGAAGGTATCGCTGCTGCTCTCGGTGGCGTTGTTCTTCGTGTGGATGATCGCCGTCGCGTTTCTCTACCTGGTGCTCGGCGGCATGGGTGTGTGGTCGAAGTTGAACAGCAACGTCGGCGACTTGCTGAACAACACCAGCGGCAGCAGCGGCGAACTTGTGTCCAGCGGCACGATTTTCGGCGGCGCCGTCCTGATCGGCTTGGTCAACATCGTGCTGTTGACCGCGATGGCCACCATCGCCGCGTTCGTTTACAACCTGACGACCGATCTGATCGGCGGCGTCGAGGTCACGCTGGCGGACCGCGACTAGCAGTGGATGGTGCACTTTTGGGAGTAGGGCGGGGATTGCGGTAATCTCGTCGCTCGGCCGTACGCGAGTACGGGCCTATAGCTCAGGCGGTTAGAGCGCTTCGCTGATAACGAAGAGGTCGGAGGTTCGAGTCCTCCTAGGCCCACAACCATGTGCCCGTCAAGACGTTGCGTAAGGCTCGCACTGCCACTGGGACTCATCGCCGTATTGGCAGCGGTGGCGTGGTCACGACGTGGAGTCGAGGTCTGGCACCTGGCTGTGGATGACCAAGGTCAGCCACCCAGTCACGATGAGGGGCCTTAGCTCAGTTGGTAGAGCACCGCCTTTGCAAGGCGGGTGTCAGGGGTTCGATTCCCCTAGGCTCCACAAGTCAAGTCCCTTTCCCCGCCCTGGCGGTGTACGACGAGCCGAGAAAGCGTTCCACCAAGGCGCGCTCAGCGGTCGGATCTTTGAGCGGCCAGCCCCACAGCGCCAGGAAGACGCGGATCAGCCACTGCCCCGCCAGCGGGTCGTCGCTGCCAGGCCCCAGCATCTCGGCGGCCAGGGCGGTCACCGTGGGTGAGCTGATGACCCAATCGCTGACCGGGGCCGCGTGGATCGACCGCATGAGCTGAGCGAGCGGATCGGAACGCAGGCTTTCCAAAGCCATAATCGTGGCGGTCACGACCCGCTCGGGGCCCCGGAGGTCCTTGATGGCTACCCGGGTGGCGTCGACGATGCGAGCCGCTTGAATACCGACGACGGCGTCGCGGATGGCCGCTTTGCCGCCGGCATGCCGGTAAATCGTCGCGGGCGAGCAGTGCACCCGGGCTGCCAAGGCCTCGATCGTGAATCCTTCGTATCCACGGCGCGCGATGAGGTCCGCCGCCGCGGCGTAGATCCGCTCGGCGGCTTCGCTACCGCGATCGCGGCCCACCAACCAGTCGTCACGCGGCATTCACCCATGTTCCACCACATTGCACGATGCAGAAATACTTCTCGCAGCATGAGAAATCAGGGGCAGTAATTGTCATGCGAATCGGCTGCTGGTGACGGGTGTGCGCGGTCGTCCGTCGCCGACTCCGCCCGCCACGGTTCCTCAACTTCTCGGGAACCCGTTGACGCTGCGGCGAGCTGCATCGAGCCTGAACGCATGACGGTCTTGGACAGTGCGGTCCGGTTCTTCAGCGGCGAGGCGATCCAGGACCCCTACCCGCTGTATGACCGCATGCGCGCCGAGGCGCCGGTGCACCGCATCGGCGATTCGGTGTTCTACGCGGTATGCGGTTGGGATGCGGTGCATGAGGCCGTCGATCGGGTCGGAGACTTTTCGTCGAACCTCACGGCGACCATGGTTTTTCACGAGGACGGCACCGTTGCCCCGTTCGACATGGGCCCGCCGGGGACCCCGATGCATGCATTGGCCACGGCGGACGATCCGATTCATGCGATGCACCGAAAGATCCTGCTGCCACACCTGTCGGCCAAGCGAATTCGGGTCATCGAAGAGTTCGCCGCTCAGACCGCGGACCGTCTCTGGGAGGAGAATCTGCGCGATGGTCAGATCGAATGGATGAGCGCGATCGCCAACCGCTTGCCCATGATGGTGGTCTGCAAGTTGCTGGGTCTGCCCGATGATGATGTCGACAAACTCATCCGGCTCGGTTACGCCACCACGGCGTTGCTCGACGGGATTGTCGCTGCCGAACAGCTCGAACTGGCCGGACTGGCGGCGATGGAACTGGGCGGCTATGTGCTAGAGCATTTCGAAAAGGCAAGCGATAAGCCAGAATCGGCGCTGATATCCGACCTGGCCGCACGCTGCGCGTCGGGCGAAATCGAGCAGCTGCCGGCGCTGGGCATCATGCTGACCCTCTTCAGTGCCGCCGGAGAATCGACGGCATCGCTGCTGGGTAGCGCGGTGGGCGTTCTAGCCGACCGCCCCGCGATCCAACAGCAGCTTCGCGAAAACCCGCAATTACTAAGCGCTTTCATCGAAGAGACGCTGCGCTTCGAGGCGCCGTTTCGCGGTCATTACCGCCACGTGTGGCGCGACACCACTCTGGGTGGGGTCGAGGTGCCGGGTGGCGCACACTTGCTGCTGATGTGGGGAGCGGCGAACCGCGACCCGGCACACGTCGAAGCCCCGAACGAATTCCGCCTCGACCGCACCGCGACCAAGAGCCATCTGAGTTTCGGCAAGGGCGTGCATTTCTGCGTAGGTGCAGCGCTGGCCCGGTTGGAGGCCCACATCGTGCTGCGGATGCTGCTCGAGCGCACCTCGTGGATCGACGCGGCCGACGTCGGCGACTGGCTGCCGAGCATCCTGGTCCGGCGCCGCGAACGGCTGCAGCTGGCTGTGCGCTGAGACCCTAGGGACGCGGTTGCACGTCGACGCTCGGCGGCCGCGACTGGGGATCCTGAGGCTTCGCCCGCACGGAGCGCCGGATGATGCTGAAGGCGACCGCGCCCCCGGCGAGGACCGCGACGGCGACCCCCGCAAAGACCAACGGGCGCTTGCCGCGACGCTGCGCGCGGCGCGCGTCCTGCAGCGCCTGGGGCAGGCTCGTGACCACTTCCTGCGCGGCGGCCAGCTCCTGTGCCAGGATTTCCTGCGCCGCGGCGAGATCTCGGGCCAGCCGCCCCTCTTGATACCGGCGACGCAGCTGCGAGGCGGTCGACTGCGCGGACTGGACACTCAGGCCGACCACTCCCCGGGTGACGTCCACCGGTCCCTGCGCCGAATAGGACAGGCCACGGGCCAGTCGCTGCCGCGGGGTCAGCCGGGAATCCGTCTTCGCGCTCATCTGTCGCCTTCCTGTCCCGTGGGTAGGGGCCTGCCGTGAAGGCGGCCCGGTATTCGAACAGACTGCCAGCATAGGGACGTCGGCGTCGCCTTGGGTGACACCGCGTGCGGCAACGCCCGCCCGTAGTGGCAGACTCTGATGCCGTGACCAACAGCCCCTTTCAGACTGCTACCGCCACGCTCCACACCAACCGCGGCGACATCAAGGTCGCCCTCTTCGGCAACCACGCGCCCAAGACCGTCGCCAACTTCGTTGGCCTGGCGCAGGGCACCAAGGAGTACTCGACGCAGAACGCATCGGGAGGCTCGTCCGGCCCGTTCTACGACGGCGCGGTTTTCCACCGGGTGATCCGGGGCTTCATGATCCAGGGCGGCGACCCGACCGGAACCGGTCGCGGCGGCCCGGGCTACAAGTTCGCCGACGAGTTCCACCCCGAACTGCAATTCGACAAGCCCTACCTGCTGGCTATGGCGAACGCGGGCCCCGGCACCAACGGCTCGCAGTTCTTCATCACGGTCGGCCAAACCCCGCACCTGAACCGGCGCCACACGATCTTCGGCGAGGTGACCGACCCCGAGTCGCAGAAGGTCGTCGAGGCGATAGCGACGACGGGCACCGACGGCAACGACCGTCCCACCGAGCCGGTCGTCATCGAGTCGATCACCATCTCCTGAGCCGGCCCTGAGCCGCGCGGGCCGATCAGCCTTGCTGACGGCCCGCGTAGCCAGCTGCCGTGAGCGCGTCGAGCACCTCCAGCGGATCCGTTCCGAGGTCCCAGCGGGAGAACAGCACCAGGTCGCCGTCGGCCGTCTCGACCTCGAGCAACCGCACTTTGCGTCCGTAGCGGCGGAACTCGATGATGCGGATGATCTTGATGTCGGACTGCTGCAATACCTGCGTCCGGAACCAGCCACGGAGCGACAGGCCGCCGGGCGTGATTGCCAGCTTGGGACGCGCGTGCCATGACACGCCGGCAAACAAGATCAGACCCGCCGCGGCAACGCCCGCCAGAATGCGCCCCGGCGGGTCTGTGACCACGGTCACAGCCGCGATAGCCATCAGAACACCCGCGGTTCCACAACCAGCGACTCCCGCCGTGTGTGGCTGCCATTGTGTTTGCTGCATGAGGTCCTTAACCCCTCCCACCACTGCCTATGCGGTTATCCACATCAGCTATCAACAGTGGGGATAAATCACACGCGTGTGATTGGGTGGTTACAAAGTTGCTGACGCGGTGACAAATAAGACCGAAAATGAATTCATTACGGCGACGGTCCTGCTCAGTGCCAGCGCATCGTGAGCAACAAACCGGTGATCATGAAAGCGAACGCGATCGCGTAGTTCCAGGGGCCCAATTGGGCCATCCAATTGAGAGCGGTCGGCGCCTGGCTCCCGACGGCGGCCAACTGGAACACCATCAGCCAGACGAGGCCGATCAGCATGAGACCGATGAACAGCGCGACGAACCACACGCTCGACGGCCCGACCTTGACTTTCACCGGGGTGCGGCTGACCGCGCCGACGGTGAAGTCGTTCTTCTTGCGGACCTTGGACTTGGGCATGATTACCTCGCGGATTACCTCAACGACACGGTGAGTGGGACGGGGTGCAACGATAAGCACTGCCGCTGCACCCATAGCTTGGCTACGAGATTAACTCACCTGGGACGGTGACCAGGAATTGGAGAGGCGATGATCCAGAAGCGCCGATCGCCATGGCGCTTGGGCGTCCCGGTCGTGTGTCTGCTGGCCGGACTGCTGCTCGCCGCCACCCACGGCGTCTCCGGGGGCGCCGAAATCCGTCGCAGTGACGCCCCTCGGCTGGTGGACCTGGTCCGCGAGACCCAGTCGTCGGTGAATCGTCTCAGTGCCCAGCGCGAGGCGCTGGCCGGCAAGATCGACGCTGCGCACGGGCGGTCGTCCGATGCCGCCCTGGCGGCCATGCTGCGGCGCTCGAGTCAGCTCGCCGGCGAGGCGGGAATGAGCCCGGTGCACGGGCCGGGCCTGGTGGTCACCCTCGCGGACGCGCAGCGGGACGCCAACGGCCGTTTCCCCCGCGATGCCTCCCCGGACGACTTGGTGGTGCACCAGCAAGACATTTTGGCCGTGCTCAACGCGCTGTGGAGCGCCGGCGCCGAGGCGATCCAGATGCAAGACCAGCGGATCATCGCGACGTCGGTGCCACGCTGCGTCGGCAACACCCTCTTGCTGAACGGGCGCACCTACAGCCCGCCGTACACGATCACCGCGATCGGTAACGCGGCGGCCATGCAGGCTGCCCTGGCCGCCGCGCCCCTGGTGATCCTGTACAAGCAATACGTGGTGCGCTTCGGCCTCGGTTACACCGAAGAGGTCAAGTCCGACGTGCAGGTGGTGGGTCATTTCGAGCCCGACCGGCTGCATTTCGCGCAGCCCAACGGCCCGATCGGCTACTGACGCCTACTGACCAGCGGCTCGAGCGCCGGCGGGCGGTAACCTGACACGATGCGGATCCTGGTTGTCGACAACTACGACAGCTTCGTGTTCAACCTGGTGCAGTACCTCGGTCAGCTGGGTGTGGACGCCGAAGTCTGGCGCAATGACGACACCCGGCTCTCCGACGAGGCGGCCGTCGCCCGCCAGTTCGACGGGGTGTTGCTCAGTCCGGGGCCGGGCACCCCGGAACGCGCGGGCGCCTCGATTCCGATGGTTCGCGCGTGTGCCGCCGAGCGGACCCCCCTGCTCGGCGTCTGCCTGGGGCACCAGGCCATCGGCGTCGCATTCGGTGCCGTCGTCGACCGGGCCCCCGAGCTGCTGCACGGCAAGACCAGCAGCGTCCACCACAGCAATGTCGGTGTGCTGCAAGGGCTTCCGGACCCCTTCACGGCGACGCGCTACCATTCGCTGACGATTCTGCCCGAGTCGCTGCCGCCGGTGCTTCAGGTCACGGCCCACACCGAGAGCGGCGTGATCATGGGCGTGCGGCACACCGAATTACCGATTCACGGTGTCCAGTTCCACCCGGAGTCGATCCTGACCGAGGGTGGCCACCGGATGCTGGCTAACTGGCTCGCCGACTGCGGATGGGAGCGCAACGACACGTTGGTGCGCCGGCTCGAGAACGACGCGCACGCGGCGGTGCGACCGTATTTCCCGGCAGATCCGACGGCTACTGACCGAACTTCAGCGTGATGATGCCGTCCCGGTTGACCCCGGAACCGACCGGCGGGTTCTGATACACCACGCGATGCGACTGGGAACCGCCGGCGTCGACGTCGGCGCCCTTGTCCAAGATCCCCGTCCAGCCCAGCGCGCGTAGCCGCGGCTCAGCGTCGGTCCAGAACATGCCGGACAGGTCGGGCATGATGAACTGGTTGCCCTTGGACACCTGCAGCTCGATCACCGAGTCGACCGGAACCGCCTGTCCCTTGGGCGGATTGGTTCCGATCACCTCACCGGCCGGGCGGGGGCTGTCCACCTGCACCTGGGTCACCTTGCTGAAGCCGTAGACGGTCAGGTTCTTCTGCGCGATGTCGACGTTCTGGCCCGCGATATCGGGAACCTGCTTGGTCTCCGGCCCGGAGCCGACGATGAGGGTGACCACGTTGGTGATCGCCGAAGTCTGGTTCGCCGGCGGGTTGGTCCCGATCACCTTGCCCAGCAGTTCCGGGGTCGACGGCGAGTTGGCCTGCTTGAACTTGCTGAATCCCGCGGCCTTGAGCTTGGTGACCGCGTCGGAGTAGCTCAGCGACGACACGTCGGGCACTTCTCGCTGTTCGGGCCCGGTCGAGACGTTGATGGTGATCTCGTCGCCCGCATTGACCGACGCGTTGGCGCCTGGGTCGGTGCCGATGACGTGGTCGGGCGGGATCGTGGAATCCGGCTTCTGCAGGGTGCGGGTCTTGAAGCCGCGGTTCTGCAGCGCCGCGATGGCGTCGGCGGACACCTGCCCGCGCACGTCGGGCACCTGCACGTCGCGGGCGCCGCCGCCGAACGCGTTGAAGGCGATGACGACAACGATCGTCAAGACCGCCAGCGCGGCGACCGCGACGATCCAGCGGCCGACCGAGCCGACGCTGCGGTCCTCACCCGCGTCGGAGAGAACCTGACGCGGCAGCGGATCGGTCCGCGACGGGCCGGCGGCGCCGGGACCGGACGACAGCAGCGAGCTCCGGTCGGCGTCGGTGAGCACCTTTGGCGCTTCGGGCTTTTCGCCGTTGTGCACCCGAATCAGATCGGCGCGCATCTCCGCGGCGGTCTGATAACGGTTGTCGGGATTCTTCGCCAGCGCCTTGAGCACGACGGCGTCGAGTTCCGCGGAGATGCCCTCGTGCCGCCGCGACGGCGGGACCGGGTCTTCCCGAACGTGTTGGTAGGCAACAGCCACCGGTGAATCACCGGTGAAAGGCGGCTCGCCCGTGAGGATTTCATAGAGAACACAGCCCAGCGAATACACGTCGGAACGGGCGTCGACGGTGTCGCCGCGGGCCTGCTCGGGCGAGAGATACTGCGCGGTTCCGATCACCGCGGCGGTCTGGGTGACGCTGTTGCCGCTGTCGGCGATCGCACGGGCGATACCGAAGTCCATCACCTTGACCGCATTGGTGGTGCTGATCATGATATTGGCCGGCTTGACATCACGGTGGATGATGCCGTTCTGGTGGCTGAAGTTCAGCGCCTGGCACGCGTCGGCGATGATCTCGATGGCCCGGCGCGGCGGCATCGGGCCATCGGTGTGCACGATGTCGCGCAGGGTGACGCCGTCGACGTACTCCATGACGATGTAGGGCAGCGGCCCGGTGGGTGTCTCGGCTTCGCCGGTGTCGTAGACCGCGACGATGGACGGGTGATTCAGCGCGGCGGCGTTTTGCGCCTCGCGCCGGAAGCGGAGGTAGAAGCTGGGGTCGCGGGCCAGATCCGCGCGCAACACCTTGACCGCGACGTCGCGATGCAAACGGACGTCGCGTGCCAGATGAACCTCGGACATACCCCCGAAGCCGAGGATCTCGCCCAGTTCGTAACGGTCGGACAGGTGTTGCGGCGTGGTCATTGGTGTGTTCCGTGTCGGGCCGGCACGTTGTGGAAGCCGGAGGCCCCTATTGTCCCGTCATCCGGCCAATCGAGTCGCATTTCGGGCCGGGCCCCCGAACCGCTCGGTGTCTTGCTCGGCGGGGGTGGCGCCGAGGCGGGCGGGGTGCCGGTGTCGGTCACCGTCGGTGGCTGTTGCTGCTGGTCGGCCTTCGAATTGATGACGATGAGCACCGCGATGATGATCGCCAGCGCGCCGAGCACGCCGGCCGCCCACAGCAGCGCGCGCTGACCCGAGGAGAAGGTGCGCCGGGCCGGGGGCGGGCGGTGGCCGCCGGTGGTCGGCCGCGACCGACGGGGCGCCGCGGTTCGACTCGGCGACACCGCGGCGGCACGGGTCGTCGGGCTGGACGGAATGGCCGCCGGCGAGGCCCGGCCGGCAGGCGGTGTCGCGCTGGGCCGCGGCGGGCGACGACCGGCCCGCACGGCGGCCACGGCGTCGGCGAACGGCCCGCCGCTGCGGTAGCGCATCGCCGGGTTCTTCACCAGGGTGATCTCGATGAGTTCGCGCACGTTGGGCGGCAGCTCGGCGGGCAGCGGCGGCGGGGGCTCCTTGATGTGCTTCATCGCCACCGTCAAAGCGCCGTCACCGGTGAACGGCCGCTTGCCCGAAACAACCTCGTAGCCAACGACTCCCAGCGAATACACGTCGCTGGACGGGGTGGCGTCGTGGCCCAAAGCCTGCTCGGGTGCGATGTACTGGGCGGTGCCCATCACCATCCCCGTCTGGGTCACCGGTGCGGCGTCGACGGCCTTGGCGATACCGAAGTCGGTGATCTTCACCTGGCCGGTCGGGGTGATCAAGATGTTGCCCGGCTTGACGTCGCGGTGCACCAGCCCGGCGGCGTGCGCCACCTGCAGAGCGCGTCCCGTCTGCTCGAGCATGTCCAGCGCGTGCCGCAGCGACAGCCGGCCGGTGCGCTTGAGCACCGAGTTCAGCGGCTCGCCGTTGACCAGCTCCATCACCAGATACGCGGTGCGGCCTTCGCCGTCCAGCTGGCTTTCGCCGTAGTCGTGGACGGCCGCGATCCCGGGGTGGTTGAGCATCGCGGTGGTACGCGCCTCGGCGCGGAACCGCTCAATGAACTCGGGGTCCTGGGAGAACTCCTGCTTGAGCACCTTGACTGCGACGCGTCGGCCCAGCCGGCTGTCTACCGCCTCCCACACCTGACCCATGCCGCCGGTGGCGATCAGGCGCTGTAGGCGGTACCTGCCAGACAGCGTCACACCAACTCGCGGGCTCATGGTCCTCCCTGTAGCGCGGCCTGGATCACAGCCCGTCCGATCGGCGCGGCGAGTGCACCCCCCGTCGCGGACAGGCGGTCGGCGCCATTCTCCACCAACACCGCCACAGCGACCTTCGGGGTCTGTGCGGGCGCGAAAGCGATGTACCACGCGTGCGGCGGGGTGTGCCGCGGATCGCTGCCATGCTCTGCGGTACCAGTCTTAGATGCGATCTGCACGCCGGGAATGGCCCCTTTCTGCTGTGCGACCTTCTCGGCGCCGACCATCAGCTCTGTTAGCTTAGCGGCGACCTGCGGCGACACGGCGCGCCGCTGCTCATACGGTGCCGTGGTGCTAATCGTGGTCAGGTCGGGCCCCTTGAGGCTGTCGATCAGGTAGGGCTGCATCGTCACCCCATCGTTCGCGATGGTCGCGGCGATCTCGGCGTTCTGCAGGGGTGTAATCGCGACATCCTTCTGGCCGATGCTCGACATTCCCAGCGCCGCGGCGTCCGGAATGATCCCCACGGTCGACTCCGCGACCTGCAGCGGGATGACGCTGGGCGTGCTGTCCAGCCCGAACGAGTGCGCCATGTTGCGCAGCGCGTCGGACCCGGTGAGGATGCCGAGCTGGACGAATGCGGTGTTGCAGGACAGGGCGAAGGCCTGCCGCAGCGACGCCGTCGGCTCGTTTCCACACGATTCCCCACCGTAGTTCTCCAAAGTTGCCGTGCTGTTGGGCAGCGGGATGGAGGGGGCGGCCGTCAGCTGCTCGGTGTCGGAGGCACCGGCCTGCAGCGCGGCCGCGGTGGTGATGACCTTGAAGGTGGAGCCGGGCGGGTACGTCTCCGAGATCGCGCGGTTGGTCAGCGGGTTGTTGGGGTCGTCCCGCAGCTTCTGCCACGCCTGCGCCTGCACCTCGGGATCGTGCGACGACAGCAGGTTGGGGTCATAGGACGGCGAGGACACCATCGCCAGGATCTTGCCGGTCGACGGTTCGAGGGCGACGACGGCGCCCTTGCACGGCGGACCGCCGCAGCCCTGTTGCATCGCGTCCCAGGCGGCGCGCTGGACGCGTGGCTTGAGCGTGGTGTCGACGTTCGCGCCGCGCGGGTCACGGCCGGTGAAGAAGTCGGCCAGCCTGCGCCCGAAGAGCCGCTCGTCGGAACCGTTCAACAGCGGATCCTCGGCGCGCTCCAGGCCGGTGCTGGAATAACGCAGTGAATAGAAGCCGGTGACGGGCGCATACTCCTCGGGGTTGGGGTAGACGCGAAGGAAGCGGTAGCGGTTGTCGGTGGCGGCCGAATAGGCCAGCAGCTGGCCGCCGGCCACGATCTGGCCGCGCTGGCGCGAATACTCGTCGAGCAGGACCCGCTGGTTGCGCGGGTCGGCACGCAGCGAGTCGGCGGCGAAGACCTGCGTCATCGTGGCGTTGATCAAAAGCAACACGATCAACGCCATCACGGTCACCGAGATCCGGCGCAGGGAGGCGTTCATACTTGCTCGATCACCTCGGTGCTGGCCGCCGCGATCGGCGGCTTGCGGGTGCGGCTGCGCAGGGGACGACGGGCGCTGTGCGAGATACGCGCCAGGATGGCCAGCAGCACGTAGTTCGCCAGCAAGGACGAGCCACCGTAGGACATCCACGGCGTGGTCAGCCCGGTCAGCGGAATGAGCTGGGTGACCCCGCCGACGACGATGAACAGCTGAAGGGCCAGCGTCGACGCCAGGCCCGCGGCCAGCAGCTTGCCGAAGCTGTCGCGGGTGGCGATCGCCGTGCGCAGGCCCCGCACGATCACGATGGTGTAGAGCATCAAGATGCTGGCCAGGCCGACCAACCCCAGTTCCTCGCCGAACGCGGCGATGATGAAGTCGGTCGAGGCGGCCGGCACGGTGTCGGGCTGACCGTTACCCAGGCCGGTCCCGAAGATCCCGCCGGTGGCAAAACTGAAGAGCGACTGGACAATCTGGTAGCCGCTGCCGTCGGGGTCGGAGAACGGGTCCCACCACATCTGCACGCGGACCCGGACGTGGGAGAAAATGTAATACGCGACAACGCTTCCCGCGACGAAGAGCACCAGGCCGATCCCCACCCAGCTGAAGCGTTGGGTGGCGAGGTAGACCACCACCAGAAACGACGTGTAGAGCAATAGCGATGTGCCGAGGTCTTTTTCGAAGGCCATCACGCCGACCGAGATCACCCATGCCGCCAGCAGCGGCGCAAGGTCGCGCGGGCGCGGCAGGGTCAGTCCCATGAAATGCTTACCGACACTGGTGAACAGGCCGCGCTTGGCGATCAGCACGGCGGAGAAGAAGATCAGCAGCAGGATCTTGGAGAACTCGGCGGGCTGAATCGAGAAGCCGGGGAAGCGAATCCAGATCTTGGCGCCGTTCTGTTCTGACAGCGATGCCGGCAGCAGGGCGGGGATCACCAGGAAGACCAGACCTACCAGTCCGCAGATGTAGCCGTAGCGCGCCAGTTGCCGATGGTCTTTCAGAAAAGTGACCACCAGCGAAAAAGTCACCACACCGATCAGGGTCCACAGCATCTGCTGGGTCGCGCTGGGGTGGTGTCGTCCGCTGAGCTGATTGGTGACCAGGTCGAGCCGGTGAATCATCACCAGGCCAAGGCCGTTGAGCAACGCCACGATCGGCAACAGCAGCGGATCGGTGTAGGGCGCGAAGCGCCGGATGGCCACGTGCGCCGAGCCGAAGACGATGAGGAACACCAGCCCGTAGCTGATCGCGGTCCAGTGCAGCTCGCGCTCTTGGTTGGCTTCGACTATCAGCAGCGCGGCGACCGTGATCAGTGAGGCGAAGCCCAGCAGCAGCAACTCGGCATTACGCCGGGTAGGCAACGGGGGCGTGACCGCGACCGGCGGCTGAAGTTGGGTCGTCATGCCACCGTCCGGCAATCGATGCCCGGTTGTAGTGGCGGCCCGGGAAGCGCGGTAACTGTCTGCGATGTGGTCGTCGGACCTGCCGGCGCAGAGTTCGCGGGGCCGTTGGTGCTCGTGCCCGGTGAGGGGCCGGCGCTCGAAGAGCTGGTGGTCGGTGGTGCTGGCGATGCTGTGGTGCCGGATTCTGGCGTTCCGCTGCGCGTGCCCGGTGCGCCGGGCGGCGACGTCGCGCGCGGAGGCGGACAGATCGGTAACAGATATTCGGCCAACAGCTGCCGCAGCTGCGACTCGGCCTGGTCCAGGCTGCCGCCCGGCAGTCCGGTTTGAACTTGCACTTGTCCGGGCCGGCGCAGGTCTTGCAGCGTCATCAGCTGGCAATTGGGGTGGCTACTGGATTGCCCGTAGCTGATCAGGGAAAGCTCGTTGCGGGCGTTGAGGCAGCCCACCAGGTAGGGCTCCTGCAACGGGATGCCCAACAGGGTGCCCTGGATCCCGCGGACGATGGAGATCCTGCCGCTGTATTCCGCGACGTAGTAGTTGCGTTGGATGACCCACCATCCGACGGTGAGACCCGCGAACACCAACAGCACCGCCAGGCCGACGGCCATGTACATCTTCCGGCGCGACCAGCGCGGCCGATTCGGTGTCTCCGGTTGCGGCGCAACGCGTTTGGCGGATTCATCGCGGGGCCGAATCGCCGAGGCGCGTCCTGCCGAGGTGTTGGGCAGGGTCATCTGATCCTCGTCACCCGACACCGCACCGGCGAGAATCGGCTGGGTCTGCCCGTAGTCGTAGTCGACCACGTCGGCGACCACGACGGTCACGTTGTCCGGGCCGCCGCCGCGCAGCGCCAACTCGATGAGGCGGTAGGCGGCCTCGGCGACGTCGGGGATCTGCAGGGCCTCGAGGATGGTCTCGTCGCTCACCGGATCCGATAACCCGTCGGAGCAGAGCAGATAACGGTCACCTGCGCGCGCCTCGCGCATGGTCAGCGTCGGCTCGACCTCGTGGCCGGTGAGCGCCCGCATGATCAACGACCGCTGCGGGTGGCTGTGAGCCTCTTCCCGGGTGATGCGGCCTTCATCGACCAAGGTCTGAACGAACGTGTCATCCTTGGTGATCTGGCTCAGCTCCCCGTCGCGCAGCAGGTAGCCGCGCGAGTCGCCGATGTGCACCATCCCGATGCGGTCGCCCGCAAACAGGATCGCGGTGAGCGTGGTGCCCATGCCCTCCAGCTCGGGCTCGGCCTCCACCTGCGCGGCGATGGCCGCGTTGCCGGAACGCACCGCGTTGTCGAGCTTGGCCAGCAGATCGCCGCCCGGCTCATCGTCATCGAGGTGGGCCAGCGCGGCGATCACCAGCTGGGAGGCCACCTCGCCGGCGGCATGACCACCCATGCCGTCGGCCAGCGCGAGCAGTCGTGCGCCGGCATACACAGAGTCTTCGTTGTTGGCGCGTACCAGGCCGCGATCACTCCGCGCGGCATATCGCAGGACCAGGGTCACGGGCGCAACTCAATCGCCGTTTTGCCGATTCGAATCGGGGTTCCGATCGGAACTCGTACCGCAGTCGTCACCTTCGCCCTGTCAAGGTAAGTGCCGTTGGTCGATCCTAGATCCTCTACGTACCACTCCGAGCCGCGTTGAGACAGCCTGGCGTGCCGCGTCGACGCGTAGTCGTCGGTGAGCACCAACGTCGAGTCGTCGGCCCTGCCGATCAAGACCGGCTGTCCGCTCAGCGTGATGCGTCCGCCGGCCAACGCGCCTTCGGTGACCACCAGATAGCGGGCCGCGTGCCGGCGCTGGCGCGAAGGCAACAGCGTACTGCGCAGCGCCAGACCACGTCGCACCATGACTGCCCCGGTGGGCGCGTAGATGTCGGTCCGAAGGATTCGGAGCACGGACCAGATGAATACCCACAGCAGCATTAAAAATCCGGCGCGCGTCAGCTGCAGTACCAGTCCCTGCATCTGGCGTCCTTTCCGTCCTAGCGTCGCATTCCTGGCGCCCGTGACTCCGAGCACATCGGCTACGTCACGATACTTGGACGGCGGACGACACGGGGCGAAGCACGGCAGCGTTAAGCCCAGTGGCTTAGTGGATCCGGACGATGATCTCCGAATGGCCCAAGCGGATCACGTCGCCGTCGGCCAACTGCCACTCCTGAATCGGTGCGTTGTTCACCGTGGTGCCGTTGGTCGAGTTCAGATCCGACAGCAGCGCGACTTGTCCGTCCCAGCGGATCTCGAGGTGACGCCGTGACACGCCGGTGTCGGGCAACCGGAACTGGGCGTCTTGCCCGCGGCCCACGATGTTGGAGCCCTCGCGCAGCTGGTAGGTGCGGCCGCTGCCGTCGTCGAGCTGAAGGGTGATCGTGGTTCCGCCGGCGCCATAGCCGCCCTGGTCGTAGCCGCCGTAACCACCCTGCTGGCCGTAGTCGGCGGGCTGGCCGTATTCGGCCTGTTGGCCGTAGTCGGCCGGCTGCCCATAGTCGGCCGGTTGCCCGTATTCCGCCTGTTGGCCGTACTCGTACTCGGGGCTGGCTGCCTCGGGGTAGCCCCCGGCCTGGCCCCCGTACGTTCCGCCCTGCACGTGCTCGGAGTACTGGGTGTACTCGGCGGACCCGTAGTCCTGGCGGCCATATCCGCCACCTTGCTGGTAGCCCTGGTCGTACCCGCCCTGCTCGGGGTAGCCGGGTCGGTGTTCGGGTGGGGCGTAGCCACCCTCGTCAGGGCGGGCCGGACCGCGACCGTAGTCGCCGCCGTATCCGCCGTAGCCCTGCTGGCCGCCGCCCTGCTGACCGCCGGGCGCGCCGTAGCCGCCACCCTGGCGATACCCCTGGTCGTAGCCCTGGCCGCCGTAGCCGCCAGGAGCGTGCGGACGCTGCTCGTACGACTGCGGATAGCCGCCCTGCCCCTGCTCGGGGTAGCCGCGTTGGTCTTGGTAGCCCTGCTGAGGGGGGTAGCCGCCCTGACCCTGTTGATCGGGGTAGCCGCGCTGGTCCGGGTACCCCTGCTGAGGGGGGTAGCCGCCGCCGTGCCCCTGCTCGGGGTAGCCGCCCTGTTCCGGATAGCCACCCTGCTCGGGCTGGCGGGGCGGCGGGTAGCCCTGCTGAGGCGGGTAGCCCTGCTGCTCGGGTGGATATCCACCCCGCTGGTCGGGTGCCCCCTGCGGGTCCGGGCCACCGCGCGCGTCGTCCTGCGGACGCCCGTAGCGGTCGTCGTAATACTCGTCGCCGGATCGCCCCGGCCCCTGAGCCCCGCGGTAGCCAGAATTGTCAGTCATTGCTACTCCTCGTTCTTCGCCGAACGCGTTATTTGATTGTGGCCGGACGGGGTCGTCGACCGTCGGGCGGGGCTGGATATCGGGGTTGACAGCACCGCGGGCGCGGTACTGCCCGGTGCGCAGGTTCGGCGACTGGTCGAACCGAACGACCACCTCACCATACGTTTGCCACCCCTGTTCGTGGATGTAGTCAGCCAAGTACCTCGCGAAAGCGCTCGACGTGAGATCCGAATCGGCGCTCACCTTCTCGAAGTCGTGCATACCGAGGGTAATGATGTATTCGTTGGGGGCCAAAAGGCGATTTCCGTGGAGCTTCTGAACCCCGTCACGCGCTTCGCGGCATAACAGGGCTTCGACCTCTTGCGGAACGATTGACCCACCGAATACCCGGGCGAAGGCATTGTCTACCGTCGACTCCAGTTTGCGCTCGATCCGCGCAACCAGCCCCCGTTGGCTACTCATGTCCTACCGTTCGCGTGCACTTGCCACCAGGTATTGCCGGTGGACGGCAAACGAATCACCCCGGTGCTGGATCACTTCCGCATGGTATCGGGATACCGTGTCGCCGCGGCACCTTCCAAATCGTGAGAATTGCATCGGCCCAGCTCAGGCCGGTGTAGGCCGCAGGCGCTGTGCGGTGCGGTACGGCTTCGGGGCCACTTCGGCGGTTCGAGGATCAGGCCATTAGAGTGATATGGTCCATCGGTTGTTTTTCCGGGCGAGTGGCGGAATGGCAGACGCGCTGGCTTCAGGTGCCAGTGTCCTTCGGGACGTGGGGGTTCAAGTCCCCCTTCGCCCACACTGAGCGGTTCAACGAAAAGTCACGGCCTCGAAAGAGGTCGTGACTTTCGTGTTTGTGGGGTGGGTGCCGGGGACTTGGTGGTCGCGCTCTCGTTTCACCGTCGAACGGCATATCTCGATTTGGTGTCGGTCGAGCCGGTCCGGGTCGTGCAGGATGCAGAACAACACCACCGCGGATCGCTGCTGAGCTAATCGGCGGTGCGGTGGCTTTCGTGCGTTCCCGGGCAGCGGCGTGGTTGCGACACCGACGCGAACTTCTCACCCGAAGACTTCGCCGACTAAGCATCGTGATGGTGTTCGAGCACAAACTCACGGATACAAGAATTCACCTCTTCCGGAACTTCTGCTGGCAGGGCATGTGAAGCGTTATGCCACAGGCGATGACGCCACGTGGGCACTACCGACTGGATCCGTTGAAGCGCCTTATCGGAGTTGTGAATAGTGGTGCCGGCCAAGAGAACTTGGGCTGGAACTGCTATTGAATGCAGGAGACGGTCACTAGGAAGGAGCAGTGGTGCCGTACGCATAGGCGGCACAAAAGCAGCGAAGCCAGCCACAAACAGTCCCGCAAGCGAATCTACGGGACTACCCGGCTCGGGGTGACCCATCAACCATGCCGCGGCGTGTTCCGCCCGCAGGGAATGCGGGCGCGACAATAAGAATCCGAGACTTCGCCAGAATCTCGCTGAGAGTCGAGTCACCGTACTGGCCGGATCAACCAGCGTCACTGTGGCCAACCGGCGGGGCGCCCGCGCCGCCGTGTGGGTGGCAAGCCAACCCCCATATGAGTGCCCAACCAGGTGCACATTGCGTAACCCCAGCCCTTCAAGCACCGCGTCAACGTTGCGTGCGCAATCTGCGGCCGTAGGCATCATCTTCGATTGAACGCTCGCCCCCGGCTGGCCAAGCACATCCATCGCATAGATAGTGAAATCGCGTGTTAGATCGGCGACCTGCTGCCACCACATCGCCGAGCTCAGGAAGAAACCGTGTATGAGCACGACCGGCGCTCCCCCAGCCAGCCCGTGCTGATACACCCGAACCGTTCCGAACTCGGTTGGAATGTCGTGCACGAGATCCGGTCGCGGAGTTAGGGCCCGCACCTCGTCGTAGGCTGCCAAATACTGCTGCCGTGCGTTCGCGTTCCTGAAACCACCGCCGGCCATGCCCAAGACGGAACCTCCCTGGTCGACGAGCGCCACCGCCGAAAGCCACGGTATCTACCTTCGGGTTCGCTCAATTGCCTGTTCAACCGAGCCATCAATGTCGGGTCTAATTACTAAAGAAACGAGACACCCCTACAGAGGCCACTCCTGACGTCGTCGTGGAAGTCGGCGAGAACAGCTTCGACGTCGTGAGTGTTCCAGTTGCGCACCCACCGTTCGCTGAAAGCGACCGCATCGACATTCATGCCGGCACTGTAGCGCCGGGGGCGCAGGGGCCCAGCGGATTCCTTGCCGGCTCATAGTTGGCGGCGAATGTCGAGAAGGTGGTGCTGCAGTTCGTGTGCGGTGTGTACGGCAACCCAGCGCAACGACCGCTGGCTGGTCTCGGGATAGTGATAGACCACCGTGCGCTCCCAGTCGTCGCCGGCAAGCCGTGCCAGCACATTGCTGAATAGCGTTGCGGCGTCGCTGAGTTGGCGGGCCACATCGATGGGATCTTGCTCGTTGTAGCCGTCGTGCTCGACACGCTCCTCGCGACCCATAGCTGCGCAGTCGGCGCCGTTGACGCGCCGCGCCGCGAGCACCCGTTCGCGTTGCACGAGTAGCACATCGCGCAAGTGGCACGCGTACTCCAGCGGAGACCAGAGGCCGGGTCGTGCCCGCCGCCGCGCGTCGAGGCCGTTATTACACAGAAGCGCAACAACTTCGGCGGCCGTGGCGCGGATGTCGTCGCAGGCGGTCGCGGCTCGGCTTAGGTCATAGGTGAAACCGCAGCCCGCGCAGGGGTCTGTCACGGGACCATCATTCCAGACCAGTTCCCGCGCATCGCTCGAAAACGGATGCGCTTACCGGGCCGATGCGAAGGCCTCCAAAGTTGTTGTGGCGGCGCGAAATAGAAGGCCCAGACACCCATCGGCATGGGTGCGCGCACGCCGCAACCGGCCGACACGAGCGGGCCGCGCGTTCGGGTCTTCCGCGGCGGTGACACAACCCACACTACGCGATGAGGGTAGCCTTACCTAAATCCGCCCGGTATGGTCCGGGCACATGACCTCCGCCAATCCACCTGTGCCCTGCACCGTCGACGATCTGGTCAGCTTCCTTCGCAATCACCTGAACCTAGGGTCCGAATCACGGACTGGGACAACACGTTTGAGCGGCGCGGGAACCCGCGCGTGAACGTCCTCGCCGCCGCGATGCGCGAGGCGATGACCCGATCGCCGCATGACTTGGTGGTGCTGGACAAAGAAACCGACCAATGGACGACGCGTCCCTGGCCGGAGGTGCACGGCCTGGCCGAACGCATCGCGACGCGTCTGCTGCAACAGGACCACGTCGGGGCGGTCGGACTTGTCGGCGAACCGACGATCGAGCTGATCGCCGCCATCCAAGCAGCGTGGCTGGCGGGCGCGGCGGTATCGATCCTTCCGCGTCCCCGACGCGGCGCCGACCCGGCCGACTGGGCGCACAGCACGATAACTCGATTCAGTGGAATCGGAGTCAGCATGGTCCTCAGTCACGGAGAGACCCTGCGCTTCCTCGACGAGGCGGAATCGACCCTGACCGTCTGCGGCCTAGCCGACGTTGCGCGCGGCCCGGCATCGAATGACCTTCGGATGCTGCGTGATTCGGAGGTCGCCATCCTGCAGGGAACCGCAGGGTCGACGGGCGTTCCGCGGACGGCGGTCTTGTCGCCGACCGCGGTATTGAACAACATGCGCGGCATTGCCGAACGGCTACAGCTCGACGGCGCTGCCGACCGCGGGTGTTCGTGGCTGCCGATCTATCACGACATGGGGTTGGCCTTCCTGCTGACCTGCGTGCTGCGCGGGATGCCCGTGTGGCAGGCGCCGACGGGTGCCTTCTCCGCGGCGCCCCTCCGTTGGGCGGAGTGGCTTTCGGCCAGCGCGGCAACGTTCACCGCCGGGCCGAATTTCGGGTACGCCACTCTCGGGCGCTTCTCGGGGCGAGTGTCGGACGTCGATCTGGGGCCGCTTCGCATTGCGATCAACGGTGGAGAACCCGTTGACTGCGATGGATTCCAGCAGTTCGCAACGGCGATGGCGCCGTTCGGTTTCCGGGCCTCGGCGGCAACCCCTGCCTACGGGATGGCCGAGTCGACTTGCGCCGTCACCATGCCCGGCTGCGCAGACGGACTGCGCATCGACGAGCGCACCGGATCCGGGAGCCACCAGAAATACGCTTTGTTGGGTCGCCCGATCGCCGGCATGGAGTTGCGAATAAGCCCGGCCGAGAACACTTCCGACGATCGGATCGGAGAAGTCGAGATCCGTGGAACCTCCATGATGACGCGCTATTTCGGCGACACCGGCACCGCATCGGGTCTCGATGCGGGGTGGTTTCGCACCGGAGACATCGGCTACCTGGTTGACGGCGAGCTGGTCATCTGTGGTCGCTCCAAGGAGGTCATCACTATCGCCGGCCGCAACATCTTCCCCACCGAAATCGAACAGGTAGCAGGGCAAGTCGACGGTGTACGGCAAGGCGCGGTGGTTGCGGTCGGGTCCGAAGCCGGGCCCACCAAGTCCCGGCTGCTCATCGCTGCGGAGTTCCTGGGTACGGACCACGATGTGACCCGCAGCGCGGTCATCAAACGGGTCATCTCGGTGTGCGGCGTGACTCCGGCCGACGTCGTCCTGGTGCCGCCAGGATCGCTACCACGCACCTCGTCGGGCAAGCTGAGGCGACTCGAGGTGGGCCGGCAGCTTGCCACCTGAGGCGGGCGGTTTCGTGACTACCGGTGTACCGGCAACCGCGCTCCCCCGGGAGCTAACGGATATCTCCGAGGCTGTACGCACCGTTCCGCCTCCGCCGATACCGGAACTACTGTCGCCGAGCAAGATTCGCGTCGCAGTCCCCGACGGAGCGGACGATGATCAGTACCGCGCTACGAGCGCACCCACTGCGTGATCTCCGGAGTGACCGCGTCGGTGATGTCATCGAATTCGGGATGCTTCTTGAGCACCGTGCCGATCATCGAGCACACCGGAACAATGCGCTTGCCCTCATCCCGCGCCTCGTTGAGTGCCTCCTCGACAAGGATTGTCGCCAGCCCACGCCCGCCGTAGGCCGGATCGATTTCGGTGTGGTAGAAAACGCGCTGATCGCCGCGGTCGGCGAAATCGGCCAGGCCCACCGTCTTACCCTCGACGGCGATCGTGTACTTGCCGTCCTCGAGGCTGACAGTGGCTTCGGCGCCGGTCTTATCGGTTGTCATCTGTGCTTCCCTTTCTTTGCGGTGTCGATCGCGGCCGCAACCGGGCGGTCGGCAGCGGTGGGGCGGGCAGTCGGGCGAGCGCTCCCCGGTATCCCTGGACGGCGCCGAATCGGTCGTCGGCGTCCTCCCACAGTTGTCGGTAGTTGACGATGTCCTCGTGGCTTCGCCCGACGAAGTTCCACCACATCACCAATTCTTCCGTGAACGGTGTGCCGCCGAGCAGCAGCACCCGCGCCGGGCCCTCCCCCGCATTCTGTACCTGCAGCCGGGCCCGGCCGGGACCTCGGTATGCCAATTCGGCGATCGCCAGGGACGTCCCGTCGACGTGTACGGTCCCGCAATCGCAGAGCACCCCGTGCTCGAAGGCCGGGTCCACGTCGATGTCCAGGGCGGCCCCGGCGTCGAGGTCGAGCTGGGCACCCAGCAACGGCGTAGCCGTCGGCAGCGGCGATCGGCCGCCGGCCAGCTCGCCAAGAAAGACCCGCGCGGTCGCCCCCGGCAGTGCCAGGGGCGCGGGCACGTAATGCGCGAAGTCACGTCCGGTGTCGCGATCGGACCCGGGCAGCGCGACCCAGAGCTGGACACCGTGCAACAGCGCACCGGAATCGAGCGAGACCTCCGAATGGCAGATGCCAGCCCCTGCGGTCATCAGATTCAGCTCGCCGGGCCGAACAACCGCGTGCACGCCGGCGCTGTCGCGGTGCTCCACTTCCCCACTGAACAACCAGCTGACGGTTTGTAGTCCCGTATGCGGGTGCGGCGGAACGTCCATTCGCGCGGCGACCGGACCGTAGTGGTCGACGAAGCACCACGCCCCGACAAGCGAGCGCTGCCGCTGCGGAAGGGTGCGTTGCACCCGGATCGCCCTCGGGCCGCCTAACGGAACCTCTCGCGGCTGCAGCACTTCCACCCCCGACGAGGCATCCAGGTGTTGTGAAGCGGCGCAAGCGACTTCGGCCGGCGCGGCCTCAAGATTGCTCATCGTCCACCTCCGTCGCCGGGCCCCTCATGCAGCGCCGTCCTCGGCGACCGTACCCGGCGTGCCTATTTGCGCGGGGGCCGCAGCACCTTCATGGCCAGTCGCATGACTGGCTCGGGCACGCGATCCTTCACCGACAGGGCGCTGTCGGCTGCACGGGAGCGCAGCGGGGTGCCGCGCCCGAATGCCCGGTTCAGCGGTCCCCCGGACGGTTCGAGCACCACATGCAGCGGCGGGGTATCGACGGCCGCGCCCAGCGCGTTGGAGATGACCATCCGCTGGATCTCGCTGGTTCCTTCAAAGATGGTGTACAGCTTGGCATCTCGATACCACTTCTCCACCGGATGATCGGTGATGTAGCCCCAGCCGCCCATGGTCTGGATAGCGCGTTCGGTGGCCTTGACCGCGACTTCGCTGGCGGCCATCTTCGACATCGAACCCTCGCCCCGTTCGAAGGGAACGTTGTTGGCCGCCATCCACGATGCGCGCCAGGTGAGTAGTCGAGCAGCATCGATCTGGGTGGCCAGCTCCGCCAGCGGGAATGCGATGCCCTGGTTGTCGATGATGGGTCCGCCGAAGGCCTCGCGTTCGGTGGCGTACCCGGTGGCGTACTCGAGGGCCGCGCGTGCGATGCCGATGGCCTGGGCGGCGACCATGGGCCGGGTTTGCTCGAAGGTGCCCAACGTCGCCGATCCGGACCGCTTTCCGTCCGCGACCACTTCCCTGGCCTTGGCGAGCTTGTGTTCGAGCTTCTCTTCTCCGCCAAGCAGATTGGCGCCCGGAACGCGCACTCCGTCGAAGAGCAACTCGGCGGTGTGCGATGCCCGGCAGCCCAGTTTGTCCAGCTTTCGCACCATCTTCAGTCCGGGCGTGCCGCCCGGCACCACGAACAGTGCCTGACCGCGATGGCCGAGCTCCTCGTCGACCACCGCGTTGACCACGTGCACGTTGGCGATGCCGCCATTGCCGATCCACATCTTGTGGCCGTCGATGATCCAGTCATCACCGTCGCGGCGCGCATGGGTTCGCAGGTTGCGCACATCGCTGCCGCCCTCGGGCTCGGAGATGGCCAGGGCGGCCAATTTGAGATCGCCTGGTGTGCCAAAACATTCGGGCGCCCACTCCAGCATCTGCTCCGGAGACGCGGCCTGGCCGATGGCAGAGAGCGCCAGCGCCGGCATGACGATCGCCAAGCCGATGCCCGCGCAGCCCCAGAACAGCTCCTCCATGAACATCGGCAGGGAGACGCCGGTCGGATCACCGATCAGATCGCGGTAGAACAGCGGGCTGTAGAAACCGCGCTGGGCCGCCTCCTCGAGCACGGCCCAGGGAAATTCCTGTCGCTGGTCGTAGTCGAGCGCGACTGGGCGTATTACGGATTCGGCGAACTCGTGCGTGCGCCGGGCAAGGTCGTGTTGTGCCGCCGTCGGGGTCAGGTCGAACGTCATAGGTGCGCCTCTGGGTCGACAGACTGGTCTTGCCGACCCCGACTACCCCGTTGACCGGCTCAGCAAACTGCCGCCGCGGCTTTCGGCGAAATGTCAGGCAGCCGAACGGGGTTTGATTTGCGCCAGCGGCAGGTGCAGCACGACTGTGGCCACCGGGACCGCTTGGTGCTCGTGGCGTGCCAGCAGCGCCGCGTTCTCGGGCAGCTGCCGGGCATTGATCTCGCCGGAGGCGATACGCCGGAGGACGTCGTGTGCGTGAGCGAGTTGGTCACGCTTGCGGTATTGGCCGCCCGGCAGCTTCACCCCGGCCCACACGCCGTACTCCTCGCGGTGCGCGATGGCGTGGGCGGCGCAGCGGCGCTGCTGTGCCAGCGGGCAGCGGCGCAGGCACTGGATCCGCGCCTCGGTGGCCGACCGCTCGTATGCGCGCGCCTTCGCGGCGCCGTCACCACCGTCGTCGTCGGGGTAGCCGAACCACAGTTCCGGGTTGGCTGCGCAGGGGTGTCCCATGTCGGTCTCCTTGGTCGAACGCGAAACGTTGGCAAAAGCGTATACAGACCAGGTGGCCAAAAGCAAGAGAAACGAGACAGAAACGTATATACCGATAGGGAGGGCGCCAGCTGTGTAATATCCGGCCCATGGCCGGAGCGTGCGGTGACCCGTGAATCGGCCGGCGCGGCTATCCGCGCGCTTCGTGAATCGCGCGATTGGTCACTAGCCGACCTCGCCGCCGCCACCGGGGTCAGCATCATGGGGCTCAGCTTTCTCGAGCGCGGGGCCCGCAAGCCGCACAAAAGCACCGTTCAGAAGATCGAAAACGGCCTTGGCCTGCCGCCGGGTACCTACTCTCGGCTGCTGGTCGCTGCCGATCCGGACGCCGAGCTGGCGCGTCTGATTGCCGCGCAGCCGCCGGCCCCTATGCCCACGCGGCGCAGCGGACCGGTGATAGTTGACCGTCATAGCGACACAGAAGTGCTGGAAGGCTATGCCGAAGCACAGCTCGACGCCCTCAAATCCGTCATCGCTCGATTGCCCGCGACAACATCAAACGAATATGAGACGTATATTCTGTCTGTGATCGCGCAGTGCGTGAAGGCAGAGATGCTCGCCGCCAGCTCGTGGCGGGTGGCCGTGAACGCCGGCGCCGACTCGACCGGTCGGCTGATGGAGCATCTGCAAGCCCTGGAGGCGACGCGTGCCGCGCTGTTGGAGCGGATGCCCACCAGCTTGAGCGCCCGCTTCGACCGGGCGTGTGCGCAATCGTCGTTGCCGGAGACCATCATCGCGGCACTGGTCGGCGTGGATGTCGACGAGATGTGGGACATCCGCAACCGGGGCGCGATCGCGCCGGGCGCCCTCCCCCGCGTCCGTGCCTTCATCGATGCGGTCCAGTCCGGCCAAAACGGGGCACGCCAATCCGACGACGAGGGGGCACCGTGAGTCAAACCGAAGTCGAGGCGTTGAGCCGCGCCCATCAACTCTTCGCCGGCAGCACGCGGGCGAGGTCTCTGGACGCGGGCACCGCGCACCACCGCGACCTGTTGCAGCAAGCCGCCCGGCTGAGCGACAAGATGGCGCACGGCGGTTACCAACTCGCGGTGGACCACAGCCGGCAACTCCTCACCGCGGCGGCCGGCACCGACGCGGCGGCCACGGACGTCATCGCCGGCGCGCACCGCGATCGGGCACAGGCCCGCGATCTGACCCGACGCGTGCTGGACACGGCCCGCGCGGATTCCGATATGCCGGCGACGCCCCTCGCCCAGCGGGAGGCGATGCGGCGCCGCGCGACTCGCCTGCGGACCCAACGGGCGCACGTCTTGTCGGCGCGCTTGCGTGCGCGACGGCGCTACGCCGAACTGCTGGCCTTGCGCTATGGGCTCCGGCACGACCGTCGGCTCGGGATGGCAGGCCTGACGAGCGACCGCGCCGCACTGGCGGTGCGCGCCGCCTTGTCTCGCCTGGGCCGACCGTATGTCTGGGGCGCGACCGGCCCCAACCAGTTCGACTGTTCCGGGCTGGTGCAGTGGAGCTACGCACAGGCCGGTATCCACTTGGATCGCACCACCTATCAGCAGATCAACGACGGCATCCCGGTGGCCCGCTCCCAGGTGCGGCCCGGTGATCTGGTGTTTCCGCACGCCGGCCACGTGCAGCTGGCCATCGGGAACAACCTGGTTGTGGAGGCGCCCTATTCGGGTGCCTCGGTGCGAATAAGGCGACTGGGCAACAACGTTGCGATCCGCCGACCGATATGACAAGCCAAGACCGCCCGTCAATGCGGGCACGACGAATAGGGTGAGCCGATGCCGGAACAACAACCGGGGCCCTCGTTAGAGGCCGTTGAGGCGCGGCGGTCGGCGCTGGCGAGCCAGCACGGCACCGCGTCGGAAGCCGATCGGGTGCTGAACGAGGTGCTGACGAGCGCTCACGAGGCAGCGCGTGAGAGCGTCAGGCGACTGGACTCCATCGCCGAGCAGATCGACCATGCGACCATGAGCCAGGCGGACCTCGCGCTCGATACGCCCATGGGGGCGCGCGAGTTTCAGAAATTCCTGATGGCCAAGCAACGAGAGATCGCCTCGGTCGTGAGTGAAGCGCGCGAATTCGACCAGGCGAAAAGGGCTGTGTTGCAGAGCCTTCGGGCCCAGTACGCCGCCGACAGCGGCTAGCCAGAACTAGTCCACACCGTGCAGTGCAGTGAATTGTCGGCAGCCATGCCCCTGAGTACTCTCGCCGAACATGGAGGGGTCGCGTCATTTCCCGCAGCAGCATTCGAGCAGGCTGCGGCGCCGCCATCCCAGCTGATGTCGGCATATGACGACCTGCTTGCCGCGGTCAAATACGTCCGAGATCGCACCGGTGATCCGAACGCATGGCGGACGGGATTGGCGCCCGCCGAAGTGACCGCCGTCATCACGCCGACCACCCGCCCCGAACAGGTCGAGGCGATCCTACGCAAGATCCGCCAGCAGCACGCCGGCGTCTTCGGCGTCGCAACGGCGGCCGATCCACCCGCGCAGCGGCCGTCCGCCGAAACCTCGGCACCGCCGGATCGCGAGACGGGCGCTGCGGCCGATGCCATTGCCAATGCTGAAGCCGCTCTCGCGCAACAGAACTCGGTGAGCTCGCAGCTGGACATGCAGGTGGTGTCGGCGATCCTGAACGCGCACCTGTGTGCGGTTGACGGCAGAGAAGCCCTCACCAAGTTGCAACACGAAACCGAAGCCGCGGTGCGGATCAGGTCAGACCTGGACACCCCGGCGGGGGCGCGTGACTTCCAGCGGTTTCTCATCGGCAAGCTCCGAGACATCCGCGAGGTCGTCCTGAACGCCAGCCTGGACGACACGTCGAAGTCAGCGCTGATGGCCGCCTGGACGTCGCTGTACGACGCCTCCAAAGGCGAACCGAATGCCCCAGGCGAACAACCGCGGGCCGCGGTGCCGGTTGGTGATACATCCGCCGACGGCGCGACCGACGATCTGGACGCCGAATGGGATCCACTGCTGGACTCCTTATTGGCCGAGGATGACGACCTGCCCGGGGATTTCCCGGGGCCGGATGCGGGCGCCGGGGCGGCGATGCCGGCCGTAGCGCAGCCGCCGATGGCGCCCGCCATGCCCAACTTCGGTGGTGGCTCACTCCCGGGGCTTGGCTCCATGCCGTCGATGGCGGGTTGGGAGACCGGGGGCCTTCCGCTCTCCGGACCACAAGGTGGCGACGCGGCTGATCCGGCTCTTCAAGAGATGGCCGACGAGGAGCTGCCGAACGACCAGGACCAGGACCCGGGCGCACGCGACGCCTCGGACGAAGCGGCCGACGGGACCGACGCCGAACACGGCACGTCGGCCGATGGGCCACCGGCCGGTCCGACGCCGGTGACCTTGCCCGACGGGGAGACGGTGACCGCCGCCAGCCCACAGTTGGCGGCCGCGATCACGGCAGCCGTCGGAGGTACCCCGATAGCAGAGGCCTTCCAACAGCAGGGAATGACCATTCCCCCACCGGGAACCGCGGTGCCCAGCCCCATCGATGCCCCACAGGTGGCACCCGGCGATATCGGGATGTTCACCGATCGTCACGCACTCGCCCTCGGCTCCGGCAAGGCGCTTCTCGATGGCCAAATTCAACACATCGCCGCCGTGAGCGGGCCGACCTTCCTAGGCTGGGAGCATCCGCCGGCGGCGGCCGCGGCAATACCGACGCCGGCCAAGCCTGACCCACCGACACCTACCCGGCCGACGACCTCGTCGACCACCTGACAAAAATGGATCCGCCGGCACAACCGGTGGTCGTCAACAGGAGACAGCGGATGGCAGATTCGATTCATGTAGTGCCTGCGCACCTACGTCAGGCTGCCGCGCATCACCAGGACACCTCCGAGTACTTGCGCACCGTTCCGTCGTCGCACGCCGCGATCCAAGAGAGCCTCGATTCGCTCGGGCCGATCTTCAGTGAACTGCGCGACGCCGGCCGTGAGCTGCTGGAACTTCGACGCCAGTGTTATGAGCAGCAAGCTGTTGACCACGCGGATCTGGCCGACAAACTGACCGTTTCGGCGGCGATGTGGGAAGAGCACGAGCAGGAGGCGGCAGGGAAGTTCGGCGACATCGTCGACCGCGGTCGATGACCGACGCGAATCCCGCTTTCGACACTGTTCACCCGAGTGGACACATCCTCGTCCGCTCCTGCCGCGGCGGCTATATGCACAGCGTCGCGCTGAGCGAAGAGGCGATGGAAACCGATGCCGAGACGTTGGCGCAGGGCATTCTGCTGACCGCCGACGTGTCATGCCTCAAAGCGTTGCTGGAAATTCGCGACGAGATCGTTGCTGCCGGGCACACCCCGTCCGCGGAGGTTCCGACCCCGCGAGATCTCGACGCGGCCATCGAAAAGTTGCTGGCGCACAAACTGCGTCGCCGTAACGGCGTGATTTAAAGGGCTGCCGGGCGAGCTGCCTGCCTAGCGCAACCACGGCTTAGCCACGCTGGGATCGGGCGCGATACCGGTCGGCGGCTCTACCGGATTGGGGCCGAACAACTCTCGCGCGCGAGCGAGCAAGGCGCGCACCTCGTCGAGTTGCTGCTGCAATGCAGAATCAGCCATGGCCTTACGCTACCCAGGGCCTTGCGACCGCACAATTCACTGACCGCACAAGTCGCCCGCCGGGTCCCGGTACGCTTAGCCGGTGGCGGTCTTCGGTCGGATGTCGGCGCGCCAGCGCCTCCGGAGAGCTACCCGGGAATCACTGGCGACGCCGGCTTTCAGCTCCCCTATCGACTGCACCCCGTGGGTGACAGGCGGGTTGTGGCCTGCCGAATTGTCGACGGTAACGCCCGAAACCGCCACCCTCGCTGAGTATCTCAAGGCTGACCTGGAACGAATTGCTCGCGCCGCCAACGACGAACTGAAGTTGCTCAAGCGATCGGGAATGACCGACCTTTCCCGTCAGGCGGCGGAGGCGCGGGTCATCGACGCCGCCCGCGGCCGCGCGGTGCGCCGAGTCGAATCGACGATCCGCTATTTGCATGCGGTGCAGAGCGGAGCCCAAGCCCCCGCGGCTGCCCCACCGAGGGCCGAGCTGAACGACCTGGAAAAGACTCAGGTGCTGCCCGCAATACGCGAGGTGAACCCCGTCGCCGAGGCGGCCCCGCCGAGTGCACCCGAGTCAACCCCGCGACCGGGTGGAAGGCGTCGTCGTCGCGAGTCCGCGGAAGAGGCTCCCGCCGACACCGGCACCGCCGATGCATCGCAGCTCGACGAGACACAAGTCATCCCGGTGGTCAGGGACGAGCCAGTTTCGCCGACGCCGGCGGAGCCTGCATCTCCGGAGCTGACCGACTCCGGTCGTCACCACGCGGTCGTCGAGTCGGGCGGCGAGGACGAGCCGCAGGCGGCGGCGCCCGAGGACGAGCCGCAGGCGGCGGCGCCCGAGGACGAGCCGGCGAGCGCCACCGATGCGCCGCCCCTCGAGGAGACCCAGATCATCCCGGTGGTCACGCAGGCGGAGCCGGTGTTCGAGGCGCCGACACAGCGCGCGCCCGAGCCGGGCCCCGAGCTGACCGATTCCGGTCGCCACCACGCGGTCGTCGACGAGCCGGCCGTCGCAGAGGCGGAGCCGGCCCCGCAGGAACCCGCGGCCGACGTCACCCCCGCCGCCGAGGCCGACACGACCGCCTTCGCCGCCGCCCGGCCGCGGACCGAAAAGCCAACGCCGCCAACAGCATCCGACAACGAACGGCTGAATCGGCTGCTCGAGTTCGTGGTCCGGCAGGAGCCACGTGTGAATTGGGCGATCGGAGACCGCGCCGACGGCACGACCGTACTCGTCACCGACCTCGCTCACGGATGGATACCGTCCGGCATCGCCCTTCCGGCGGGCGTGCGGTTGCTGGAGCCCGAGCGGCGCACCGGCAGGGTGGCCGCACTGATCGGACAAACGGCGCGCGTCGTCACTTACGCTCCCGGTGACTCGCTGCGCCGTTCGGTCGACTTCGCCGCGACCAGGTCGTCGGTGGAGCCGCGCACCCTGCCCGCGATCGATGATTTGGCGGGCGTGCTCAGCGCGGCCACCCGCAGACGTGACGATCTGCCGAAGATCGTGCCGAGGTTGGCAGAAGCGGCCGCGGCGGGAACGGTTGTCGTCGACCAGGAGGTCGACGTGCTGCGGGTACACCTCGATACCGCGCGCTACCAGCTCCTCGTTCAGTACCCGAACGTCAATCCCGCGCTCTTACTCAAGTGCCTGTTGATGGCCGCCACCGAGGGCATCGCCAGCGGCGACGCGGTGTCCGCGAACTACCACCTGGCCTGGTATCAAAAGCTCGGCGGGTGAACGCGCGGCAGGCCGCCCGCAAACCTGCTCGTGTATGAATTGACGCTGGTCGGAGGGGTCGACGATACTGTCATGGTGGCGGGTTCGGGCAGTCGCGCGAATCTCAGCGAGAAGGATCTCGTCGAATCGGTTCTTCGGGAACTGAGCGAGGCGGCCGACAAGTGGGAAGCCCTTGTGGCGCAGGCCGAAGCCGTCACCTACAGCGTCGACCTGGGTGACATCCACGCGGTCGCGAATTCCGACGGCCGGTTACTCAAACTGACTTTGCATCCCGGCGTGATGACCGGGTACGGCCACGGAGAGCTGGCCGAAAGACTGAACCTCGCGATTACCGCGCTGCGCGAGGAGGCCGCGGCCGAGAACCGGGCGAGTTACGGCGGGCCGCTGCACTGAGGCCCTCCCCGCGCTCATCGCCCGGCGCCGGGAGGCCCCGCGAAAGCCTGCGCGATCTGCAACCAGCGCTGCGCGTCGGCGCCCCGGGCGGTGATGTCGAGGGCGCTCAACGGGCGTCGCTGGGTGACCAGGAAACAGAAATCCTCCGCGGACCCACTGACCCGCTGCCCGGCGTCGGGCGGCCCCCAGGACCAGGTATCGCCGGCGGGCCCGCGCAGCTCGACCAAGAACGGCTCGACCGGCGGCGCCAGATTGTTCACGGCGAAGGCGAAGTCGCGGGTGCGCACCCCGAGGTGAGCGATCGACCGCAGGCGTTCGGTCGCGGGCCGCGTCACACCCAGGGCGTCGGTGACATCGAGGCCGTGCGCCCAGGTCTCCATCAGGCGCGCGGTGGCCATCGAGGCCGCACTCATCGGCGGGCCGAACCACGGAAGCTTGCGACCGGGCTGCACCGTGAGCAGCGCCTCGTGCAGGCGTCCCCGGGTGACCCGCCAGTCCGCGAGCAGCTGAGCCGGCGCCAGCGCCGCCAGCTCCTCGGCACCCCGGTCGACGAAGCCTGCAGGGTCGGCGGCCGCGCCCGCCAATACCTCGGCGAACCCGGCCTCGTCGGTGACCGCGATCAGGGCGACCCGGTCCGTCCACAGCAGGTGGCCGATCTGGTGTGCGATGGTCCAGCCGGGTGCCGGTGTGGGGTCGCCCCAGCGGTCGGGCGACAACGGCGCGACCAGCTCGTCGAGCGCGTCGCTTTCGGCACGCAGGTCGTCGACCATGGGCGCGGGGCCGGTCATCGGAGCCCTCGACTGTCGGCTGCGGTCGTCGGACACGTCACGTCAGTACCTTAACGATCGTTCGCTTGCTCGCCGCGGCGCCCGATGATGCTGTGCACGGCCAGGCCGATCAGGTAGAGCACCGAACCGAACAGCGCGAATGCGGGTGCGTGCCCGTCGTCGGGAATGAGGGTCCCGGCCACCGTGATCGAGACGATGAACGCGACCCAGAACAGCGCGTCCTGCACGGCGAACACATGCCCGCGAAGAGCGTCGTCGACGTCCATCTGGATCGCGGTGTCGGCGCACAGCTTGACCATCTGCCCGGTGACGCCGAGCAGGAAGCCGCACGCGACCATGACTGGCAGAAGCAGCTCGGCGCCGGCGACCTCGATGATCGCCGACGTCGCCAGCGCGCCGTTCGCCGTCGCGTAGCGCCCCCACCGGCGGATCGCGGGCGGCGTCAGGACGTTGGCCAGGAAGGCGCCCAAGCCCGCGGCGCCGAAGAACAGCAAGGCGGTGCCGAATCCGCCGCCCTCGAGGTTGGGCATGTGGTGGACCAGCAACAAGACCAGCAGCGAGTTGATGCCGATGACCATCCGGTGCGCGGCCAAGCCGGACAGGGTGGCGGCGACCGTGGGGCGCTGCGCGACCGTCCGCGCGCCGTGCAGCCAGCCGGTGATCACCGCGTAGATGACCGGCCCGTGGATCGCTCGCCAGGTGTCGTCGGGCCCCAGCACCCGCGCACCGAACCTCAAGGACAACAACAACGCGATGGACACGGGAACCGCCGTGAGGAACACGATCGCCGCGGCGCCCTTGTCGCTGGACCCGAAGATGAACCGGGGCACCAGCATGAAGTTTGCGCCGAAGAACGCCGCGATGGCCCCGGACGCGGTGGCAACCGAGTTCATCGTCACCACCTGCTCGCGCGGCACCACGTGCGGCAGCGACGCCGACAGCCCGGACCCGACGAAGCGGGCCAAGCCGTTGGCGAATAGCGCGCCCAGCAACAGCGGCAGATCACCGGCCCGCACCGCCAGAATGGTGCCGATCGCGGCGAAGAGGATCAGTCGGCCCACGTTGGCGCCGACGAGCACCAGCCGCCGATCCCATCGGTCCATCAGCGCACCAGCGAACGGACCGAGCAGCGAGTACGGCAAGAACAGAACCGTGAAGGCGCGCGCGATGGAAAGAGGATCGGCAGCCCGATCCGGGTTGAACAGCAGGGCACCGGCCAGCGCCGCCTGAAACAAACCGTCACCGAATTGGCTCGCAAGGCGCACCTGCAGCAGCCGCCAGAAATCTGGCAAATCGCGCACGGACCGCCAAATTTCGACGGGTGCACTGGACTGCATCCGGGTTGGGATCAACTAAACCGACTTCCACGATTGGGGCTGGCAGAGCTCGCGCGATCAGAGCCGTCGCAATAACAGTACAAATCTCCGTGGCGCACGCTCTCGATTGCCCTGGGCCACGATGCGCCGGATGCCATGATGGTGGGGTGCCGCCGCCGGAGGATCCAGAGGACTACGTCGCACCTGCCGCGCAACGGGTGCGGGCGGGCACTTTGCTGCTCGCCAACACCGATCTCCTCGAACCGACGTTTCGGCGCAGCGTGATCTACATCGTCGAGCACAATGACGGAGGCACGCTGGGCGTCGTCCTGAACCGCGCCAGCGAAACCGCGGTCTACAACGTGTTGCCGCAGTGGACCAAGCTGACGGCCAAGCCGAAGACGATGTTCATCGGCGGCCCGGTGAAACGTGACGCGGCGTTGTGTCTGGCGACGCTGCGTGTCGGCGCCGATCCCCAGGGCGTGCCGGGCTTGCGGCACGTGGACGGCCGGGTGGTCATGGTCGATCTGGACGCCGACCCCGACGTGATCGCGCCGCTGGTCGAAGGGGTGCGGATTTTCGCGGGGTATTCGGGCTGGACTATCGGTCAGCTGGAAGGCGAGATCGAGCGCGACGACTGGATTGTGTTGTCCGCCTTGCCATCCGACGTGCTCGTCGGACCCAGGTCCGACCTGTGGGGCCAGGTTCTGCGTCGCCAGCCACTGCCGCTCTCGCTGCTGGCAACCCACCCCGTCGATATCAGCCGGAACTAGGGCCTCTCCCCCGGCCTCAGTTCACTGGCACGACTGCGTGCAGCCGGCACAGCTGCCGGCGCAGGCGGGCGCCGGCGCTTCTTGGCGCAGCGCGAAGCGCGCACTCTGCCACGAGCCCGCGGCCAACGTTCCCAGCGCGCCGACCACACAGACGACGAGCACGACCAGCGCCGTGTCCGGGATGGCGGCCATGGCCACCGCGCCGCCGGCCGCCAACATCACCGCGGCCGCCAACTGGGTGGGCGCCATCGCGCGCAGCGCCAACGTGGTGGCGCCGAAATTCCGGTTGTGGGCAAGCGACCAGGTGCCGAACCCCGCCGAGGCCACCGCCGCACACATGCACAGCACGCCCGCAATCAGCATGGGCTCACAATACGAGCCGGGTTAGCGGCCCGCGCATCCGGCTCCGTGCCGGCGCGGCCGTCCTTTAGTGCTGCAGGAACGAGAAGTTCGGGAGCGGGGGCAGGCCCGGCACCATGGCCAACAGGCTGGGGGTGCGCTGCGGGTTCGTCGTGGGCGCCTGCGCGGGGAGCCCGACCGGGCCCGCGGGGGACGTCTGGGCCAGGGGTACCAGCGGTGCCGCGCCGGGTGCCGGGGCGGCCGGGGCGACCGGAGCCACGGCCGGTGCCGGAGCCACAGCGGGTGCCGGGGCGACCGGGGCAGCAACTGGTGCCGGGGCGGCCGGCGCGATCGGTGCCACAGCGGGTGCCGGGGCGGCAGGCGCGACGGGCGCGGCGGCGGGAGCCTGGGCGGGCAGCCCGACCGGGGAGGTGGCGGGGACCGGGGCGGCCGCGCCGGGAGCGCTCACGCGGAATCCGTTGACGATGGCGTCGGTGGCCGGTGCGTCGGCGACGCTCACCGCGCGATCGGTGGTCACCGCCAGCGACACGAGGTATTTATCGTGGCCCGATGTGGCGATGACGTGACGCCGTGACGTGTTGAGCGTCAAATCACCGTCGCGGTAGGTGCCCTCGACGATCGACGACGGGAAGCCGCCGAAATCGGTCATCGCGGCGTTGGTGGGTTGCCACGCCGGAAGCTTCTGGCTGTCGACGTAGCCGTGGGTGATGGCCTCTTTCGGGTCGAAGGTGCCGACCAGCTTGTACACCACGACCTGTGCATTCGACGAATAAATGCTGCTGCCGTGCCGGTCGGCGATGACCGCGAACGCATCCGGCACGTTGGGATCGGGCACCTGGGTCCAGCGCGCGGGCACCGGCAAGGTGATGTCGAGTGCCTTGAAGTCCTGAGGCTTTTGCGCCTCGAGTTTCACGCCCTTCGACTGCAGGAATTCGCGGATCGTTCCGGACGTAGCGGGAGCCGGAGCCGGGGCCGGCGGGGTGACCGCGGCGGGCGCCGCGGTTCCCGGGGCGGTGGCGGTGGCCGGCGGGGCGATCTGGTTGCCGGCCGGCGGAGCCGCGAGGTATCTGCTCGGCGGCACCAGCTCGGGCCCGAGGTTCTGCGGTGCCGGCGCGGGAACCGCGGGGACGGGTGCCGGCGCTGGGGGCACCGGGTCTGCCGAAGCCGTGCCGCCCGCAACAACCGCCAGGCCCATCAGGCCAGCGACCATACCGCCGAGGAGTGCCCGGTGGACGGGGACGATCTCAATCATCTGCGTCGGTCCTTCCAAAGGCGTCAGTACCAAAGCCGTCGATAGTGGCTGACTGTAACCAGAGGTCAAAGGCGGTGAACAGGCTCGAAACACACCTGGGATGAACCTCTGATCGGCGCGCAACGGAACCGAGACCAACCTGTGGCCGGCGGACTCGTCGTGTCGGCCCTTATACCCTGTTCAGGTGACCGACTCCCCGACCGCTTCGCCGGCAAGCAGTTCTGGCGCCGCCGTGCCCGACTCCGATGCGCCGCCGCATCGCTACACCGCGGCGCTGGCGGGCCGTATCGAGGGCGCGTGGCAGGAGAACTGGGCGAAGCTCGGGACGTTCAACGTGCCCAACCCGGTCGGTTCGCTGGCTCCAGCAGACGGAGCCCCGGTCCCGGACGACAAGTTGTTCGTGCAGGACATGTTTCCCTACCCGTCGGGGGAGGGGCTGCATGTCGGTCACCCGCTGGGCTACATCGCGACGGACGTATACGCCCGCTATTTCCGGATGACCGGCCGTAACGTGTTGCACGCGTTGGGATTTGACGCATTCGGGCTGCCCGCCGAGCAGTACGCGGTACAGACCGGCACCCACCCGCGCACCCGGACCGAGGCCAACGTCGTCAATTTCAAGCGCCAGCTGGGACGCCTGGGCCTCGCCCACGACAGCCGGCGCAGTTTCTCCACCACCGACGTCGAGTTCTACAAGTGGACCCAGTGGATCTTCTTGCAGATCTACAACGCCTGGTTCGACACCGCCGCCAATAAGGCCCGCCCCATCGCCGAGCTGGTCGCCGAGTTCGAGTCCGGAGCGCGCGGCCTCGAGGATGGGCGGGACTGGGCCGGGCTGTCGGTGGGGGAGCGAGCCGATGTGATCGACGGCCACCGGCTGGTCTACCGGGCCGACTCGCTGGTGAATTGGTGTCCCGGTCTGGGCACCGTGCTGGCCAACGAAGAGGTGACCGCCGACGGCCGCAGCGACCGTGGCAACTTCCCGGTGTTCCGGAAACGGTTGCGGCAGTGGATGATGCGGATCACCGCCTACTCCGATCGGCTGCTCGACGACCTCGACGTACTGGACTGGCCCGAACCGGTCAAGACCATGCAGCGCAACTGGATCGGCCGGTCCACCGGCGCCAAAGCGCTGTTCGCGGCGACCGGGAACGATGGCGAGTCGGTCGACATCGAGGTGTTCACCACCCGGCCCGACACGCTTTTCGGTGCCACCTACCTGGTGCTGGCGCCCGAGCACGACCTGGTCGACCAGTTGGTGGCGGCGGTCTGGCCGGACGGCACCGACCCGCGCTGGATGTATGGCGCCGCGACACCGGGTGAGGCCGTCGCCGCCTACCGGCAGGCGATCGGGTCGAAGTCAGACCTCGAGCGCCAGGAGAGCAAGGCCAAGACCGGCGTCTTCCTGGGCAGTTACGCGACCAATCCCACCAACGGCAAACCGGTGCCGATCTTCATCGCCGACTACGTGTTGGCCGGGTACGGCACCGGGGCGATCATGGCGGTCCCCGGCCACGACCAGCGCGACTGGGACTTCGCCCACGAGTTCGGCCTGCCGATCGTGGAAGTCATTGCCGGAGGCGACATTTCGGAGGCCGCCTACGCCGGCGACGGGGTGCTGGTCAACTCCGGCTACCTCGATGGGCTGGATGTGGCCGCAGCCAAGGAAAAGATCACCGCACGCCTGGAGGCCGAGGGTCGTGGCTGGGCGCGCATCGAATTCAAGTTGCGCGACTGGCTTTTCGCCCGCCAGCGGTACTGGGGCGAGCCGTTTCCCATCGTCTACGACGCCGACGGGCGCGCGCATGCGCTCGACGAAGCCGCATTGCCGGTCGAGCTGCCCGACGTCCCGGATTACTCGCCGGTGCTGTTCGACCCAGACGACGCCGACAGCGAGCCGTCGCCGCCGCTGGCCAAGGCGACGGAGTGGGTGCACGTCGAGCTGGACCTCGGCGACGGCCTGAAGCCCTACAGCCGGGACACCAATGTGATGCCCCAGTGGGCCGGCAGCTCGTGGTATGAACTGCGCTACACCGATCCGCATAACTCGGAACGGTTCTGCGACAAGGAGAATGAGGCCTACTGGATGGGCCCGCGGCCGGCCGAGCATGGGCCGCAGGATCCCGGTGGCGTCGACTTGTACGTCGGCGGCGCCGAACACGCGGTGCTGCACCTGCTGTATGCGCGGTTCTGGCACAAGGTCCTCTACGACCTGGGCCACGTGAGCTCTTGGGAGCCCTATCGCCGGCTGGTCAACCAGGGCTACATCCAGGCCTTCGCCTACACCGACGCGCGCGGCTCGTACGTGCCGGCCGAGGAAGTGGTCGAACGGGACGGCCGCTTCGTCTACCCCGGACCCCGGGGAGAGGTGGAAGTCTTCCAGGAGTTCGGGAAAATCGGTAAGAGCCTGAAGAATTCGATCTCACCCGACGAGATCTGCGACGACTACGGCGCCGACACCCTGCGGGTCTACGAGATGTCGATGGGCCCGCTGGAGGCCTCCCGGCCCTGGGCGACCAAGGATGTCGTAGGAGCCCACCGCTTCTTGCAGCGCGTATGGCGTTTGGTGGTCGACGAGCAGACCGGTGACACCCGCGTGGTCGACGGACCCGCACAGGAGCTGGCAACCGACACGCTTCGGGCGCTGCACCGCACCATCGCCGGAGTCGCGGAAGACTATGCCGCACTGCGTAATAACACCGCCGCTGCCAAGCTGATCGAATACACCAACCATCTCACCAAGGAGCACCGCGACGCGGTGCCCCGCGCGGCGGTCGAGCCGCTGGTACTGATGTTGGCGCCCCTGGCCCCGCACATGGCCGAGGAGTTGTGGCTGCGATTGGGCCACCAGACCCCACTGGCGCACGGCCCGTTCCCGGTCGCCGACCCCGCCTATCTGGTCGACGACACGGTGGAGTACCCGGTGCAGGTGAACGGCAAGGTGCGCGGCCGGGTGTTGGTGGCAGCCGACGCCGATCAGGACACCCTGAAGGCGGCCGCGCTCGCCGACGAAAAGGTCCAGGCGTTTTTGGCGGGCGCCGACCCGCGCAAGGTGATCGTGGTCCCCGGCCGGCTGGTCAACCTGGTCGTGTAGCGCCGCCCTACCGCCCGGCGGGCCGCAGCACCACCTCGTGCATGTGACCGTCGCGCGGGGTGGCCACCGCATGGGCGACCGCGGCTGCGACCGTTTCGGGCTTCAAGAAGTTGGCGGGGTCGTAGGTACCGCCCTCGAACTCGACGAGTTCTCGCTGCATGTCGCTGTCGGTCCGGCCCGGATAGACCGTCGTGACTCGCAACTCCGGTTCGTCGCTACGCAGCGAGTCCGCGAAGGCGCGCAACGCGAACTTGCTGGACGAATAGGAAGCCATATCCCGCGAAGCGGTGCGCCCCGCGCCGGAGTTGATGAACACCACCTGGCCGCGCGCCCGCCGCAGCGCCGGCAACAGAGCCTGCGTAAGTTCCACCGGTCCAAAGACGTTCACGGCGAAGGTGGCGCGCCACTCGTCGACGTTCGAGTCGGCGACGCTGCCGGGGATGGCCAGCCCCGCGTTGTGCACGAGCACGTCGAGCTCGTCCACAACTTCGCAGGCGGCTTCGATATCGCCGGAGTCGGTCAGGTCCAGTGGAAACGTGGTGGCGCCGAGTCGCTCCGCGACCGCGTCGAGCCGATCGGACGGCCGGCCCGCCAGCAGCAAGGTGTGCGTGGGTGCCAGCGCTGTGGCGATGGCCGATCCGATACCGCCGCCGGCGCCGGTGATGAGTGCATTGGGCATGCCCTGCAGTTTACCGACGCCGCAAACACAAGTGAAAAGCGTTGACGGATGGTTCTTTTCAGGCTTCCTTACGTGCGGGCGGCACGCCGGCGGGTCCGGACGTCGGGTCACCGGAGGCCAGCCGCTCGAGCGGCGCCAGTGCCTGCGTCAGGGTGTTGAGGTCGGACGTCGGGAGCTGGCTGAGCATCGCGGCCAGCGAGGCGCGCCGATTGGCCAGCGATTCACCGTGCACGGCCCGCCCCCGCGGGGTGATGTCCACGAGCACCGCGCGCAGGTCGGACGGATCGCGGGAACGCTTGACCAGCCCGATCTTCTCCAGCCGGCGGATCGCCACGGTCGTGGTGGGAGTCCGCACCCGTTCGTGCGCGGCGAGATCGGTCATCCGGATGGGGCCCTGGTCGAGCAGCGTGACCAGGATCGACAATTGCGCCAGGGTAAGCTCCCCGGCCGCCGCCCCGCTGGGGTCCCCACGGCGGAGAATCGCAAACAATTTGGACAGCGCTCGGTGCAAACCCTCGGCGAGCTCGGCTACCTCGGCCGGGTTCGATTCGCTGTCTGCCATAAATCGGGAGTCTATCCCGATATGAGGTGCTTACGAGGGAGCTATTGCCCACCAGTTAGTGGAGATCAAAGCACTTGGGACAAAAACCGCTGCAGCCGTTCGGTCTCTGCGGCATCGAATATCTGCTCAGGAGGGCCCGATTCCACGACCTTGCCGTGATCCATAAACACCACGGCGTCGGATGCCGACCGCGCGAAACCCATTTCGTGGGTCACCACAACCATTGTCATGCCATCGGCGCCCAGGTCCGCAATGAGTTGCAGTATTCCTTTGACCATTTCGGGATCCAGCGCCGAGGTCGCCTCGTCGAAAAACATCACCTGGGGCCCCATGGCCAGCGCGCGGGCGATCGCCACCCGCTGCTGTTGCCCGCCGGACAGCATGCTGGGGCGGGCACCGGCCTTGTGCTTCAGGCCAACTCGGTCCAGCTGCGTCATCGCCAGGTCGCGGGCCTCGTCGGCCGGCAGGCGTCGCAACTTTCGTGGTGCCATCACCACGTTGGCCAGGACGCTGAGGTGCGGGAAGAGATTGAAATGCTGGAACACCATGCCGATGCGCTGGCGCAACTCGTCGGGATCGTCGCGCAGCACCGATCGGCCATCCAGCAGAATGTCGCCACTGTCGGGCTCATACAAGCGGTTCAGCGTGCGCAGCAGTGTCGACTTGCCCGAACCGGACGGCCCGATGATCGCCACGGTGCTGCCCGCGGGTGCCTCGATATCGACGCCACGCAACACCTTGCTTCCGCCCAGGGTTTGATGAACGCCCTTGGCCGCCAGCGAAACTGACGCACGCCCGTGGATGCCGAAGGTCACGTGATCTCCTGGCCGAACGTCGCCCCGAGCAGGGCGACGTCGTCCTCTGGCGCGGCGGCTCGGCGGCCGCGGCGAAGCCGAGTGTCGATGTAGTTCACCAAATGGGTTAGCGGGATGGTCAATAGGAGGTAGAAGAGACCCGCGGCCACCAACGGTGAGAGGCTCCCGGTCTGCGCGTTGAGGTCTCGTCCCACCTGGAACAGCTCTCGCTGATCGGCGATCAGGCCGAGGAAGTAGACCAGCGCGGAGGCCTTCAACAGCCCGATGGCTTGATTGACCAGGGCGGGGAGCACGCGGCGGATGCCCTGCGGCACCACCACCAGCCGCATCGCGGTGACATAGCTGAACCCCAGCGCCCGGGACGCTTCCAGTTGTCCGGGATCGACACTTTGAATTCCGGAGCGCAGGATCTCGCCGATGTAGGCGGCGGCCATCAATCCCAGCGCGGCGATGCCGAGCGGGTAGGGGTTCTTGTTGGTCAGCCCACTGACCAACGGGCCGATGCCCATCCCGATCAGCAAGATGATCACGACTTCGGGCAGGCCCCGGAAGATGTCGGTGTACACCCGGGCCGGCCAGCGCAGCCAGCGCCGGTGCGAGATCCCCGCCATCGCCAACACCATCCCGAACGCCAGGCCGATGACCAGGGCGCTGTTGGTCAGGATCAACGTATTCGGCAGACCGGTGGTGAGCAGCATGGGAATGGCCTGCCGGTACATATCCCAGTCGAAGAATGAATCACCCAACTGGGCCAGTGGCGATTTCGGGGCGGGCGGGCCCGCGGGCGAGCGGTGTTGCTTCGCGATCGCCGCGAAGTCCGGCAGCTTGGGGATGGGCGCGGCTTTTGAGCCGGGTTTCCAGCCGGGCGGCACTGTGCGCGGCACCCATTGGGTGTACAAGTGCGCCCAGGTGCCGTCGGCGATGACGGCGTCCAGCCCGGAATTGAGCGCGTCGATCAACGGCTTGTTGCCCTTGGCGACCGCATAGGCCACGAAGTTGCCTGGGCTGTAAGTATTCGCGGCGACCACCGCCGGGTCACCCGGGCGAATGACGGTCGCGGCAAGGGTCCCCGGCGCCACCCATGCATCGATTTGGCGTGACTTCAGGCTGGCGTACAAGGTGGCAAAGCCCGGATATTTCACGGGTTGCAGATGCAACACGTCGACGACGTAGGACTCTTCGACGGTGCCTTGCACGACGCCGATCCGCTGGCCGGCCGCGAGGTCGCTGAATTTGTGGATGGCCGAGCCGGGCGGGACCACCAGCGAATAGAACCCGAAGTCGTAGCCGTTGGTGAAAGAGACGGTGTGCCGACGGGCGTCGGTCGCTTTCACCGCTGCCGAGCCGACGTCGAAGCGCCGGGAAGCGACCTGGGCGAGTAGGGCGGAAAAGTCGGTGCTGACGAAGCGGACGTGCAGACCCAGCTTGTCGGCGATGGCGCGCAGCAGTTGGTTGTCGAAGCCGCTGAATTCGCCGGTGGGATTGATGCAGATGTTGGGTGGGGCGTCCGACAGCGTGCCGACGGTCAGGACACCCGGCACGTCGAGGCCCAGGGCGCCGGCGTCGACCGCGCCGAGCGGTTCGACCGACGCCGTGGTATCCCGGTCGTCCTCACCGGTGGTCGGGTTCTCGGTCAGGTCTTTGGGCAGGGTCCGCGCGCTGTCCACGCCGGCCGGCGCGCATTGATTCCAGTCGGCGGCCGCCGGCGCGGCTGGGCCACCCAACGTGAGGCCGCACACCATCAGAACTGTCGCGGCCAGGCCGAATGCCCTTCCGCGGCGCTCGGTGTGCCGGCCCACGCGCGAATTCATCAGTGTCACCGTAACGACTGAACGGCGACGCGGCCCGCTCAGAGTCGGTTCACAGCACCAGCGATGCTTCGTCGCAGATCGTGTCCGCGTCGGCGATCACCCGCAGGGGGCCGGGAACGACCCGATCGACGTTGTCGGGCGGGATGAAGACCCGGCGCCGGAACAGTTCGGCCAGCATGGTCTGGGCCATCAGATAGGAGCGGTCGACGCAGGCGGCCCGCGCCGCCTCGGGGTCGCGGCGCTGTATCGCAGCGGTCTCGTCTTCGTAGAACGGCAGCATCTCGTCGCGCCCGCTCTGATAGGTCGTCCAGAACAGGCGGGGGACGAGATCCTGCGAGGCGCGGATCGTGGCATGCAGGCGCGGGCCGGCGTACTCCTCGTTGACGGTGCGCCGATATTCGGTGGCGATGTCGGTGAAGGCGCGCGAATCCTTGGCGGTGCGCAGCGAGCGCATCAGGGTGTCGAGCTGTCCCAGGATCCGCGGGGTGGGACTGGTCGCCGCGCGTGCGGACGCGATCCCGTTGAGCATTCCGTCGAGCTCGTGGTGTTCGAGGACGGTGGCCTCATCGAACCGTTCGACGAACGCGCCACGGTGATAACGCGTGGACACAATGCCGTCATGTTCGAGTTGGACCAGCGCCTCTTGAATGGGCACCCGGCTCACCCCCAAGCCCAGCGCAATTTCATTGCGGTCGACGCGGTCCCCAGTGCGCAGCTTCCCGGTCAACAACAGGTGGAGAATGTGCGAAACAACCAGGTCCTTTTCTTTGACCCCGTATTTCTTCGGCATCTTTTTGTTTCAGTCTCTTTCACACCCGGTTCGGCCAGCAGCGGTGAAAGCTTCTCACGAATTGACGCTCGCGTTTAGGGGTTTGACCGATGAATCTGAATATAGCGCGGCCGGTTTAACGGCTGTCGCGCCACTTGCATAGCGCTTCGGCGGCGCTCAGGTCGTAGTCCGGACCATTTACGCCGACGGTCAGCAGTGTCACGCCCAGGGCGGCAAGGCCTTCGGCGTTGGCGATCAGCCCGTCGAGGCCCTCGCCGCGGCCCACGCCGCTGTTGTTCTCGACCCCGGCCGACCGTTCGATGGTGAACGGGTCGCGCCCGACGGCGGCGCAATGTTGTTCCAGCACGTCGGCAGCCCCCGGATAGGTCTCGACGGTGGTGAAGCCGTGCCAGATATCGGCGTATTCGGCGACCATGCGCAACGTCTTCCGCGGGCCCTTGCCGCCGATGAGGATCGGGATGTCGCGGGTGGGAGCCGGGTTCAGTTTGGCCAGCCGCGCGTTGATCCGGGGCAATGCGGTCGCCAGGTCGTCAAGGCGGCTGCCGGCGGTGCCGAATTCGTAGCCGTACTCGTCGTAGTCCTTTTGTTTCCAACCCGAACCGATGCCGAGGATGAGCCGACCGTTGGAAATGTGGTCGACGGTACGGGCCATATCGGCCAGCAGCTCCGGATTGCGGTAGGAGTTGCACGTGACCAGCGCGCCGATCTGGATGCGCGACGTCTGCTCGGCCCAGGCCCCGAGCATCGTCCAGCATTCGAAATGCGCACCGTCGGGATCGCCGTAGAGCGGGAAGAAGTGATCCCAGTTGAACGCGACGTCGACGCCGATGTCCTCACAGCGGCGCACGGCGTCACGCATTTGGCCGTATTGCGGAGCGTGTTGCGGCTGCAGCTGGACACCGATACGGATCGGGAACTCAGAAGTCATTACCCCACCGTAGGCTCAGCGTGCGTCGAGCACTCCACGCAGAAGGTCGATCAGCGCACGCGGCTGGTCGCTTTGCACGGAATGGCCCGAATTCTCCACGACGTGCGCGGAGCGGAAATGCTTTGCGCGACGGGCTAGCTCGGCGGCGTCGTCGTCGCTGACGAAGCCCGACGTGCCACCGCGCACCAGCGTCACGGGCGCGGACAATGCATCGACGTCGTCCCACAGGCCGGCGAAGTCGGGGAAGGTGCGGATGGCGTCATAGCGCCACGTCCACTGGCCGTTCTCCAGCTTGCGCGAGTTGTGGAACACCCCGCGGCGCAGCGCCTTCACCTCCCGGTGCGGCGCAGCCGCGACCGTCAAGTCGAGCATGGCCTGGAAGCTGGGAAATTCGCGTTCGCCGTGCATCAGAGCCACGGTGCCCTGTTGCTCCTTGGTCATCTCGGAATGCCGTTGCAGCGCCGACGGGGTGACGTCGATCAGCACCAGTTCTTTGACCAGTTCGGGTGCCACCGCGCCCAGCCGGATCGCGGTCAGTCCGCCCAGCGACATGCCGACGACGAGGTCGGCCGACGCGGCGTGTTCACGCAGGATCGGCAGCAAGGTGTCGGCGTTGTGCTGCGGTGAGTAGTCGCCGTCCTCGCGCCAGGCGGAGTGGCCGTGGCCGGGAAGGTCGACCGCCAGCGCGGGTTCACCGAGGCCGACGATGATGGTGTCCCAGGTGTGTGCGTTCTGCCCGCCGCCGTGCACGAACACGATCCGCGGGGGAGTGCTGCCCCAGCGCAGGGCGCTGATTCTGCTTTCGCCCGTGCCGGACTCGACGCGCTCGGCGTCGGGCAGAGGACCGGAGACCCCGGCCTGCTCGGCGTTTTCGGACAGCAGCGAGAATTCGGACAGCCCGGCCAGTTCGTCCTCGGAGATCTCGGTCACGATCTTTGACACTAGCTATAGGACGTAGCGGCGGCGAACACCATGGAAGCGCTGCCACATCGCGGCGGCGCGCTCCGGCGCGCTCACTATGGCGGTTTCCTCGGGCAGGGCGCCCAGCAGTGCGTCGTGCTTGACCACTCGGGTGTCCAGCACGGCGGGTTCGCCCTCGAGCATGTGCCGGTAGGTGAGGTTGCCGCGTTCGAAGCCCTGGGTGTCCAGCCAGTTGTGCACGCCCGGATCACGGTGAGCCATAACCAGGCGGATGCGGCCGTCGCGGTCGACCTTGGTGCGGCTAGGCGTGTAGCTGACCGGGCGGTACAGGTAGTCCATGCTGTTGAAGAAAACACCCATGTTGGTGAACATCCAGAGCCCGTCATGGGCGTGGAACTCGACGATGAGCGCCTCGTCGGCCGCGAGCTCCCAGTACATGTTGGCGGCGGCCCGGCCGCGTTTGTTGTCGGCGTCGGTGGCGCCGACGCGCGGGAACGTGTTGGGGTGCCCGGCGTCGACGCCGCCGTAGTTGAAGGGGAATTCGGGCCAATCGGACATCAGGCCGGTGACGAAATCGCCGGCCCAGCGCATCGCGTCGACCATGTCGGTGGGGGTGGGCAACGGCTTGGGGGAGGCCATGTCGACGCGTTCGATGCGCAGCTGCGCCGGCGATTCGTCCCAGCGGTCAAACCCCTGGCGGATGAACAGTTTTCGAGACTCCGGTGTGGTGGGCAGCCAGTTCGGCCCGCGTTCGGGGCCTCCGATGTAAAGCTCGAATCGCCCGTCTTCGCCGATGTCGAGTTGGTGGCCGAGCAGATTGGCTTCCGGTGTGTCGCCGAATGGCTCGTGCAGGACGCCCGGGCCAGGCGTGCGTCGTCCCTGCACGGTGACGTTGAAAAAGCGTGAGGTGCCGCGGGTGCCGGTGAGCCGGTAGGTGGAGTGCCCGTCGATCCATGCCTGTTGATACGTGAAGTCGGCGCAGTCCCCGCCGAGCTTGCGGGTGGGGCCGCAGAAGGCGTGCAGCACCGGGTAGCCGGTGTCGCGGGTCTCGAGCGCCAGATCGAAGGCCTGGCCGAGGTTTTGGGTGAGAAATCGGTATGCGTCGACGCGCTGCGATGGGGCGGCGGGGTTGGCGTCTTTGAACACCTGCCGGCCCGCGCGCTCCAGCTGGGCACAGAATTCGGTCCAGGCCGATTGCAGTGCCGCGTCGTCGGAGGCGTCGCCGAAACCCATTGTCATGCACCCAATCTGTTCAGCATCGCGCTGACGACGTCGCAGGCGCGCCGCGCGGCTTGCGGGCGGCCCTCCGCGTCGATGCGGGGCCCGATCAGTTCCAGGTCGAATCCGTGCGCGTAGCCGCCGGCGAGCGCCTTGGTGACGAACGCTTCGAGCGGGATCGCACCGTCGCCGGGCACCGCGCGACCCGGGAGCGCCCGGTCACCCAGCACGTAATCGCTGAGCTGGATGAGCTCGGTTCGTGGCAATGCCCGCTGCACCATCGCTTCGAAATCACCTTCCGCCCAGCAGTGGAACAGCTCGATACAGATTCCGAGTCCGCTCATCTCGGCCAATGCGACGGTGTCGCGCAGGGTATGCGCCAGATGAATGTCGGCGTAGAGGCTCGACGCGTTCTCGATCGCCAGCGCCACCCCCGCCCGCCTCGCGTGCTTGACGCAGGGAGCGATCATGGCGGTGAAGCGATCGGCAGCCTGCGGCCAGGTCAGTGCGCCCCGGCCGCCGGTGAGCATGTAGACCACCCGCGCGCCCACTGCGGCCGCGGCATCGATCACGGCCAACAGCGCATCCCGCGCCGCGGTCTCGGGTGTGTCGAGCCGGCCACCACCGAAGATGTGGCACACCGCCTCCACGGTGTAGTTGTTGCGCTGCAACAGCTTTGGAAATTGCGGGTCGAGCAGCTCGCTGTCCAAGACGCTGAGCCGCGACACACCGAGGGCCGCCCAATGCTGTGCCACCTCGGCCAGCGGCGCGCCGGAGAAGGTTACGTCGTGGACCGACAGGCGTTTGTGCGGCGCCGTCACGTCAGCCACGGGTTTCGATCTCGACATCAAATCGCTCACGGAATGGCCGGAATTCGGCATGCAGCGCATCGAGGTCTTCGCCGATGTCGATCAGCAGCTGGGTGGAGTAGCGGAACTTGCCGTAGCGGTCGCCGCGGTTGTTGGCCAGGTAGTAGCGCATCGCCGATTCGGCCTCGGGCGTGAGTTGGCGCCCGGCGAACTCGTAATACCGCCGGACGGTGGCGATTTGATCGGCGACGAAGTCGGTGTAACGGATGTGCAGGATGCGCGGATCGTCGACCATGGGGTTACTCATGGTGTTGGCGACGCCATCGCGCGTCAACTCCAGATGCATCTTCGCCAGGGCGTGCAGGTCGACGGGACCCACCATGCCTTCGGCGATGTCGGCCATCATCATCGTGCGTGAGGCCGCGACCTGCACCGGGTCGCGGTGCAGCCAGACCAGGGTGGCGTCGGGGTAGGCGTCGAACATCTCCTTGAGCCGGAATCCGTGAAACCCCTTCAGCACCCAGTATTTTGGGGGCCGTTGATATTGCAGTTGTTGCAGCATGGCCTTGTGCAGCCGGTACTGCGCGGCCGGGTCGGTTGCCAGACCGCCGACCAGCGACTGCATGGGTACCCGCCACCACGCGGTCGGCGTCATGACCCGGAAGTCGAACGCCCAGGTGCGCTCGTCTTCGGGAAGGCCGTCGCCCAGCATGTCGTTGTAGGGGTGGCTGTGCAGCCACTTCGGCATCTTGGCGTTGATCTCACGCCAGTCCGCGTCGGCGCGCGCCCGGCGGTCGTCATCGGGTGCGGCCAGCCCCGGCGGCGGGCAGGGATACATCACCTCCCAGAACCGCAGAGCGCGGGCGTGCGGGTCGACGGACATCAGTGCATGCATCAGCGTTGTGCCCGAACGGGGTTCGCCCGTGACGAACATCGGCGAGTCGATCACCTCATCGCCGATCGGGTAGCGGTTGCGGTCTTCGATGAGTTCGAGGCGCGACGTCAGCAGCCAACGACACACCTGCGCGGCTTCGAAGCGGCCATCGGCATCCATGCCCAGACCGTTGAGGTGGTCGACGGCGACGGCGAAGCGTTCGGGCAACGTGGGATCGCCGTAGTCGCGCAGCCCGGTCTCCGCCTCGGCGGCCGCGAGCATCTGCGCGGCGTCCAAACGTGTTGTCACGACAGGTCTCCGCACAGCCGCATCAGTTCGTCCTCGGCCGCCCGGACGTTGGCCGCCGAAGCCTGCGCGTATTTCACGCCGGCCATGGCGCCGTAGTCGAGGATCTTGGGCACGCGCAGGCCGGCATCGACGTATGTCTTGACGATCTTGGCGACTTCTTTCGGCGTCCCATGGGGTACGACGGCCAGGACCATCTCGGGTCGCACGTTGTCCAGGAACTGCACGATCCGCTCCCGGGTGAGCACGTTCGGGTCGATGTCCTGGAATCCGCGCCAGCTCTCGCCCATGGGGTGTTCGAATCCGAAGTCGTGCAACGTCTTTGCGGAGACCTGCAGCAGAAAGGCCTTTACCAGGGGGGCCAGCAGGATCTCGGCGAGGGCGGCGTCGTCCGCGCCGATGAGGCAGACCTGGATAAAGCAGGGGGTGATCGCCATCGGGTCGCGGCCGGCGCGGTCTGCCGATGCCCTTACCGCGGCGAGCATCTGGGCGTAGTGCTCGGGCGTCCAGGCGCCCGCCGGCCACCACCCGTCGGCGTAGCGGCCCGCGATGTCGAGCATCCGTGGGCCGCTGGCGCCGATCCAGATCGGGGGTAGCCGGCCCTCGTAGGGTTCGGTGTCCAGGCGGGCATGATGCAGCGAATAGAACTGGCCGTCGAAGTCGACCGGGCCGTCGCCGCGCCACAGCAGCTGGATCACCGCCAGCGCTTCCTCGAAACGGCTGACCGAACGCGAGAAGTCGAAGCCGTAGGGCAGCGTGTTTTCGCTCTCGCCGCTGCCCAGCCCCAGGATGAAACGCCCCTTGGCGAGGTGATCGATGGTCAGTGCCGTCTGCGCGAGCATGGCGGGATGGCGGCGCACGGTGTCGACCACGGCGCTGACCAGAGGAACCCGCTCGGTCAGCACGGCCGCCGCGGCCGCCACCGCGAGCCCGTCCAGGTGGCGATGCGGCGACGGGGAAGCGGTGGCCAGGTCGGTGAACTCGGGAGTCCAGATCGAGTCCGGCCAGAAGCTGACCATGTGATCGGGCAGCCAGATGGAGTGGTAGCGGCCGCTGTCGAGTCCCGCAAGCCCGGACAGGTCAAGGGGGAGAGTGGTGCGCAGGAACGCTGCGGGTTGAACGGTCATCGAGACATGATGCTAAGCACCTGCACAGCATTCTGTCGATGAAGATGCCGCCCGCAACCGAACTGGCCCGCCACCATCGAGGTGACGGGCCAGTTCGGTCGAGCAGACGATGACTAGTCTGCGCCGATGATGAACTCTTCGAGCTGGGTGCGCGCGACGTCGTCGGGCAGCTGCTGCGGCGGGCTCTTCATCAGGTACGCCGACGCCGGGATCACCGGGCCGCCGATGCCGCGGTCCTTCGCGATCTTGGCGGCGCGCACCGCGTCGATGATGACGCCCGCGGAGTTCGGCGAGTCCCAGACCTCGAGCTTGTACTCCAGGTTCAGCGGCACGTCACCGAAGGCGCGGCCCTCGAGACGGACGTAGGCCCACTTGCGGTCGTCGAGCCAGCCGACGTGGTCGGACGGGCCGATGTGCACGTCGCGGGTCTTGAACTCGCGCTGCACGTTGGAGGTCACGGCCTGCGTCTTGGAGATCTTCTTGGACTCCAGCCGCTCGCGCTCGAGCATGTTGAGGAAGTCCATGTTGCCGCCGACGTTGAGCTGCATGGTGCGGTCCAGCTGCACGCCGCGGTCCTCGAACAGCTTGGCCATCACGCGGTGGGTGATGGTCGCGCCGACCTGGCTCTTGATGTCGTCGCCCACGATCGGCACGCCGGCGTCGACGAACTTCTTGGCCCACACCGGGTCCGAGGCGATGAACACCGGCAGCGCGTTGACGAACGCCACGTCGGCGTCGATGGCGCACTGGGCGTAGAACTTGTCGGCCTCTTCGGAGCCCACCGGCAGGTAGGAGACCAGGACGTCGACGTTGGCCTCGCGCAGCGCCTGGACCACGTCGACGGCCTCGACGTCGGACATTTCGATGGTGTCGGCGTAGTACTTGCCGATGCCGTCCAGCGTCGGGCCGCGCTGCACCGTCACGTTGGTGGGCGGCACGTCGGCGATCTTGATGGTGTTGTTCTCCGACGCGAAGATCGCCTCGGACAGGTCGAAGCCGACCTTCTTGGCATCCACGTCGAATGCCGCGACGAACTTCACGTCGCGGACGTGGTACTGACCGAACTTCACGTGCATCAAGCCGGGCACGGTGCTGTTCGCGTCGGCGTCGTAGTAGTACTGCACGCCCTGAACCAGCGAAGACGCGCAGTTACCGACGCCGACAATGGCGACTCGTACCTCCGTCGACGCCTGCGGCGCGTTCTGCTCACTCATATGGGCGTTCTCCTAACCTCTAACCACTGACTGGATGCTGGGTTCGTGCAGGGATTTACGTTTGCTCGGAGAGGCCGGGCATAGCCCGCTCCGCAGCAATGAGCTCGTTGAGCCACTTGACTTCGCGCTCGCTGGACTCGAGCCCCAATTGATGAAGCTGACGGGTGTAGCGGTCGAACGAGCTACTGGCCCGCGCCACGGCTTCACGCAGGCCTTCCCGTCGTTCCTCGACCTGACGGCGGCGGCCTTCCAGAATGCGCATCCGCGCCTCTGCCGGAGTCCGGTTGAAGAACGCCAGGTGTACCCCGAAGCCGTCGTCGGTGTAGTTGTGCGGACCGGTGTCGGCCACCAGCTCACCGAAGCGCCGGCGGCCCTCGTCGGTCAGCTGGTAGACGCGCCGGGCCCGCCGGACCGGCGTCCCGGCCGGGGCGGCATCCTCGGCAATCAACCCTTCGGCCTGCATGCGCCGGAGGGCGGGGTAGAGCGATCCGTACGAAAACGCCCGGAACGCACCGAGGAGACCGGTCAGCCGCTTGCGCAACTCATAGCCGTGCATGGGCGACTCGATCAGGAGACCCAGGATGGCAAGCTCCAGCAATCGAATCACCTCCCTGAAAAAGATTTGCGTGGCTGGTTACGACGGTTCGACGCCTCGCGCAATCGTATCGTCTCGATATATTAGCCACAACACCACTGAGTGTTGGTTTGTCGTTCGTCACAGTGCAGGGGTGTGAAATAAGCCCCGGGACCGGGCTTTACGTGGGCAGACTCATCTGCTTGACGGTGCCGTCGCCCGCGAAGGTGATATGCCCGCCCCCGTAGTCGCTCGAGACATACAGCGACAGCGAGAGCGCACCCGGTGTGGTCGGGTCGGTGGCCGGTTCGACGATCAGGTACGTGGATTTCACGTCGGACGGCCTCATGTGCAGCGTTTCGGGGGCGCCGCGCATGATGCCAACGGTCTTCGTCACGTCGAATTTGCTCAGGTCGACGGGGACGGGGGCGTCCGAGGAACTCTTGGCCGAACTGGTCGGATCGCCCCAGCCGCCGCGGTAGGTATAGGCCAGCATCCGGCGGTCGTCGGAGGGGTCCGGGCGGTCCAACACCGCGTAGGTCGGGTAGATCACCAACCGGTAGCCGACGGTGTCCCCCAGGCGCTTGCGCATCTGCTCGAACAGCCCGGTGAGCCCGCCGACCGAGTGCAGCTGGGTGGGCGGCGTCAGCACCACGGCCGCCACACCGTCGGGCTTGGCCCCCGGGTCGGTGGTGAAGTCAATCGGCGAGCGCGTGTTCCCGTACAGCCCCCAGCCGATGCCCACGCCCAGCAACACCGACACGACGAAGGCGGCGGCCGGCACCCCCCAGCCGCTGACTCGAGGCAGCTTGGGCCGAGAGTCGAGGGCGGGCAGTTGCCGCCCGGCGTCGGTCTGCAGGTCGTTCACGAGGGCGTGCAAGTCGCCCAGCGTCACCGCCTGGGTGGCCGCGCTGACCCGCTCCCGGTGCTCTTCGGCGGAGAGCTCGCCGTCGGCCAGGGCGTCATCGAGGACCGCGCAGGTGTCTTGGCGGTCACTGTCCTTGGCGCGGGTCGTCGTTGTCGCCCCGCCTCCCAGCGGTGCCCCGAGCCATTTCGCCACGGGGATGATCGTAGAAGTCCGCGTCCGGTTTGGCGCAGAAACCACCTCCGATTGCCCGGCACGGACCGCCACGGTTCGGTTGCGTATCACTGGTCGGGATGGCGACGTACTCTGGTGGGCGTGCGACTGCAGCGACAAGTGGTGGACTACGCGCTCCGACGGCGCTCACTGCTGGCCCAGGTGTACTCGGGCCGCACCGGTGTGTCCGAGGTTTGTGACGCGAACCCGTATCTGCTGCGCGCCGCCAAGTTTCACGGGAAACCGAGTCAGGTCATGTGCCCGATCTGCCGCAAGGAGCAGCTGACGCTGGTGTCGTGGGTGTTCGGCGAGCACCTCGGTGCGGTGTCGGGCTCGGCGCGCACGGCCGAAGAATTGGTGATGCTGGCCACCCGCTTCGAGGAGTTCGCCGTCCACGTGGTTGAGGTGTGCCGGACCTGCAGCTGGAACCATCTCGTCAAGTCATATGTGCTCGGCGCGGCGCGCACGGCACCCCCTCCCAGGGGCACCGGACGCACGCGGACGGCGCGCAACAACGCCCGCACGGCCATTGAATAACGAAGGACGCCACAGCCAGTCGTCCGGTGACCAACGTGGGCCAGCGACTGAGCATGTAGGCAATCAGAGTGCTGACAAGCGCCCGGAGCCCGACCGTCCGGACGCCGGTCGTCGGGATGCCGAACGCCGGGAGCCGCCGCCGACGATGAGCCGCCGCCGTAAAGCCCCGCCCGACGATCGGCTGACGACGATCCTGCCGCCGGTCCAAGACGGCGGGGCGCCCCGGCGCTCGGACCCCATCGAGGAAGTCAAAGCCGCGCTGGCCGGCCCCCCGTCGGCACCGTTGCGACGCGACGCCCTCGACGAGGTCAAGGCCGCACTGGACGGCCGTGGTCCGACGTCCGGCCGGCGCGAGCGGGCCGGCCTCGGGGGTGGTCCACCGGGCGGACCGCCCCCGCCGCCCCGGCGGCCCGGACGCCCGGGAGGACCCGCAGGTCCCGGCGGGCTGCCCGTCCCACCCTGGCGCGACTGGGCCTGGACCGAGCAGATCAACTGGCTGTGGGTACGGCGAGGGGCGTACATCTGCGCGGCAGTGCTGGTGCTGTTGCCGATCGTCACGTTCGCGATGGCCTACTTCATCGTCGACATCCCCAAGCCGGGCGACCTTCGCACCAACCAGGTTTCGACGATCCTGGCCAGCGACGGCTCTGAGATCGCCAAGATCATCCCGCCGGAGGGCAATCGGGTCGACGTCAACATCAACCAGGTTCCCGTGCATGTGCGCCAGGCGGTGATCGCCGCCGAAGACCGCAACTTCTACTCGAACCCGGGGTTCGATTTCAGCGGTTTCGTGCGCGCGGTGAACAACAACCTCTTCGGCAGCGGTGACCTGCAGGGTGGGTCGACGATCACCCAGCAGTATGTGAAGAACGCGCTGGTCGGTTCGGCCCAGCACGGAGTCAGCGGCCTGATGCGCAAGGCCAAGGAACTCGTCATCGCCACCAAGATGTCGGGGGAGTGGTCGAAAGACGATGTGCTGCAGGCGTATCTGAACATCATTTATTTCGGCCGGGGTGCCTACGGGATCTCGGCCGCCGCCAAGGCCTACTTCAACAAACTCGTCGAGCAGCTCACCGTTTCCGAGGGCGCACTGCTGGCGGCGCTGATCCGGCGGCCGTCCTCACTGGACCCGGCGGTCGATCCGCAGGGCGCCCGTGCCCGCTGGGCCTGGGTGCTCGACGGCATGGTGGAAACCAAGGCGCTGTCTCCGAGCGATCGTTCCGCGCAGGAGTTCCCGCCGACCGTGCCGCCGGATCAGGCGCGCGCGCAGAACCAGACGACCGGGCCCAACGGGCTGATCGAGCGTCAGGTGACCAGAGAGTTGATGGAGCTCTTCAACATCGACGAGCGGACCCTGAACACCCAGGGCCTGCAGGTCACCACCACCATCGACCCGAAGGCCCAGCAGGCGGCGGAGAAGGCGGTGTCGAAGTACCTCGACGGCCAAGACCCCGACATGCGTTCGGCCGCAGTATCGGTCGATCCGCACGACGGCGCGATACGCGCCTACTTCGGCGGCACCGACGCCAACGGGTTCGACTTCGCTCAGGCCGGTCTGCAGACCGGGTCGTCGTTCAAGGTGTTCTGCCTCATCGCCGCCCTCGAGCAGGGCATCGGCCTGGGCTTCCAGGTGGACAGCTCACCACTGACCGTCGATGGCATCAAGATCACCAACGTTGAGGGCGAGAGCTGCGGGACCTGCAACATCGCCCAGGCGCTCAAGATGTCGTTGAACACCTCCTACTACCGGCTGATGCTCAAGCTCAAGGGCGGCCCGCAGGCCGTCGCCGACGCGGCGCACCAAGCCGGCGTCGCGACCAGCTTCCCCGGCGTCGCCCACACCCTGTCCGAGGACGGCAAGGGCGGACCACCCAACAACGGAGTTGTGCTGGGCCAGTATCAAACCCGGGTGTTCGACATGGCCTCGGCGTACGCCACCCTGGCGGACTCCGGTGTCTATCACCGCCCGCACTTCGTGCAAAAGGTCGTCAACTCCGACGGCCAGGTCCTGTTCGACGCAGCCAACTCCGACAACAAGACCGAGCAGCGCATGCCCAAGGCCGTCGCCGACAACACCACCGCGGCGATGGTGCCGATCGCCTCCTACTCGCGCGGCCACGCCCTGTCCGGCGGCCGGCCGTCGGCGGCCAAGACCGGCACCACCCAGCTCGGTGACACCACCTCGAACAAGGATGCCTGGATGGTGGGCTACACGCCGTCGCTCTCGACGGCGGTGTGGGTTGGCACCGCCAAGGGCGATAGCCCGCTGGTAACGGCTTCGGGTGGACCGGTTTACGGCTCGGGGCTGCCGTCGGACATCTGGAAGTCCACCATGGACGGCGCGCTCAAGGGCACGTCCAACGAATCCTTCCCCAAGCCGACCGAGATCGGCGGTTACGCGGGCGTGCCCGCCGCGCCTCCGCCACCCCCGCCGCCGTCGGAGACCGTCATCCAGCCCACCATCGAAGTGGCGCCGGGCATCACCATTCCGGTCGGTCCGCCCACCACGATCACCATGGCGCCACCGGCACCCGCCGGCCCGCGGGGTGGTGGTCCGGAGCCGGGCGGCCCGCCTGGTGGTCCGCCTGGTGGCCCGTTTGGTGGCCCGTTTGGCGGCCCGCCGGGTGGTGGCGTCCCACCGGGTGGACCCCAAGCGCCGCCACCGCCGCCGTGACCGACGCCGCGGAGCACGGCGCGACCACCTCACCGCAGCGGCTCGCCGCGGATCTGCGCAGCGTCGACAACCGAGACTGCCCGAGCCGCACCGACTTTCTGGGTGCCGCGCTCGCCGACGTCGTCGGGGGTCCGGTCGGCCGGCACGCGCTGATCGGCCGCTCCCGGTTGATGACCCCGCTGCGGGTGATGTTCTTGATCGCGCTGGTGTTCCTGGCGCTCGGCTGGTCGACGAAGGCGGCCTGTCTGCAAAGCACCGGCACCGGCAGCGCCGACCAGCGGGTTGCCAACTGGGACAACCAACGCGCCTACTACGAGCTGTGCTACTCCGACACCGTGCCGCTCTACGGCGCAGAGTTGTTGAGCCAGGGCAAGTTTCCGTACAAGTCGAGCTGGGTCGAGACCGACTCGACCGGCGCCAAGCAGATCCGTTACGACGGCCAGCCCGCGGTGCGCTACATGGAGTATCCGGTGCTGACCGGGATCTACCAGTACGTGTCGATGGCGCTGGCCAAGACTTACACCGCGTTGAGCAAGCTCGCTCCGCTTCCGGTGGTCGCCGAGGTGGTGATGTTCTTCGACGTCGCGGCTTTCGGCCTGGCGCTGGCCTGGCTGGCGACCGTCTGGGCGAGCGCGGGCCTGGCCGGGCGGCGGATCTGGGATGCGGCCCTGGTGGCCGGTTCCCCGATACTGATCTTTCAGATATTCACCAACTTCGACGCGTTGGCAACGGCTTTCGCGATGGCCGGGCTCCTGGCCTGGGCGCGACGAAAACCGGTGCTGGCCGGGGTGCTGATCGGATTGGGTGCCGCGGCGAAGCTGTACCCGTTGCTGTTCCTGGGCCCGATGCTGCTGCTGGGAATCCGAACCGGACGTCTGCGCGCGTGGGCCCGCACCACGGTGGCGGCCGGGGTGACCTGGCTGCTGGTGAACCTGCCCGTGCTGGTGTTCTTTCCGCGCGGATGGTCGGAGTTCTTCCGGCTCAACACGCGTCGCGGCGACGACATGGACTCGGTGTACAACGTCATCAAGTCGTTCACCGGCTGGCGGGGGTTCGATCCCAAGCTCGGGTTCTGGCAGCCGCCGACGGTGCTCAACACCGTTGTCGCGGTGACGTTCGTGGCGTGTTGTGCGGCAATCGCATTCATCGTGCTGACCGCCCCGCAGCGGCCACGGGTGGCGCAGCTGCTGTTCCTGGTGGTCGCCGCCTTCCTGCTGACCAATAAGGTGTGGAGCCCGCAGTTCTCGCTGTGGCTGGTGCCGCTGGCGGTGCTCGCTCTGCCGCATCGCCGATTACTGCTGGCGTGGATGACCGTCGACGCACTGGTGTGGGTGCCGAGGATGTATTACCTGTACGGCAACCCCAACCGTTCGCTGCCCGCACAGTTCTTCACCACCAGCGTGCTGCTGCGGGATCTCGCGGTTATTGCGTTGTGCGCGTTGGTGATTCGCCAGATCTACCGGCCGGGTGAGGATTTGGTGCGCTGGGGCGGCCGGGTGGACGATCCGGCGGGCGGGCCGTTCGACCGCGCACCTGACGCGCCACCCGGGTGGGTGCCGGACTGGCTGCGACCGGTTGGTTCGCGTCGCTCGAGCGTCCCGGAATCCCAGGACGCCGACGAGCAACCCGCAGTGGCCAGCGGAGTGGCGCTATGACGCTATGACGCAGGTCGCCATCCCGATCTTCCCGCGATTCACCGCACTCGACGCGGTGGGTCCTTACGAGGTGCTGCAACGCATTCCGTCGATCGACGTCGTGTTCGTCGGGCATCAACGCGGCGAGGTGCGGACCGAGAATGGAATGCTCGGTGTCAGCTGCGACGCCACCTTCGGCGAGGTGGGTACACCCGACGTGGTGGTGTTCCCCGGCGGCATCGGCACCCGGCAGCTCGTTCACGACGAGGCCATCCGGGCGTGGCTGCAAGCGGTACATCCCAACACCACGTTCACCACCTCGGTGTGCACCGGTGCCCTGCTGCTGGCCGCGGCCGGTTTGCTGGATGGGCTCACCGCGACCACCCACTGGCGGGCCGCCAGCCTCCTCAACGGCCTGGGCGCCCGCTACGTGCCGGAGCGAGTGGTCGAACATTTGCCGCAGCGGATCATCACCGCGGCCGGGGTGTCCAGCGGGATCGACATGGCCCTACGCCTGGTGGAGCTGCTCGTCGATCGCGAGGCCGCGCAGGCGGCTCAGCTGCTCATCGAATACGACCCGCAGCCGCCCTTCGACGCGGGCACGCTCGCCAAGGCCGATCCCGCGACGGTGGCGCGGGCCGACGAATACTTGGCCGCGCGGCAGTAGTGAGGTTGCCTAATCGGCCGGATTTTTCTGGTCAGCCCGCTATCCGGTACCCTGATGCGGTTGCCGACGCAGGCGACCCTCCTGCCACGGAACGTCCGTGGCCGCACAGACCAGAGGAGGTGGTGAGGTTTCCATGCGTCCATACGAAATCATGGTCATTCTTGACCCCACGCTCGACGAGCGCACCGTTGCCCCGTCCTTGGAGACGTTCCTCAACGTCGTCCGCAAGGATGGTGGATCCGTCGACAAGGTCGACATCTGGGGCCGGCGCCGTCTGGCCTACGAGATCGCCAAGCACGCCGAGGGCATCTACGTCGTCGTCGACCTGAAGGCCGAGCCGGCGACGGTATCCGAGCTCGACCGCCAGCTGAGCCTCAACGAGTCGGTACTGCGCACCAAGGTGATGCGTACCGATAAGCACTAACAGCCTTGGCTGCGTCGCGTGCTTCTCGTCGGCGCACCTGCTTAGGCTGTGGAGAGCTCAGCGAAAGTACGCTCATGACACCCACCACCCGAGCGGCGGACCCAGGAGGAAATTGTGGCTGGTGACACCACTATCACCGTTGTTGGAAACCTGACCGCCGACCCCGAATTGCGGTTCACCCCGTCGGGTGCCGCCGTCGCGAACTTCACCGTGGCGTCGACACCCCGGATCTATGACCGTCAGAGCGGGGAATGGAAAGACGGTGAGGCGCTGTTCCTGCGGTGCAACATCTGGCGGGAAGCCGCCGAGAACGTCGCGGAAAGCCTCACGCGCGGTGCCCGGGTGATTGTCACGGGCCGGCTCAAGCAACGCTCTTTTGAGACTCGTGAAGGTGAGAAGCGCACTGTCTTCGAGGTCGAGGTCGACGAGATCGGCCCCTCGCTGCGGTATGCCACTGCCAAGGTCAACAAGGCCAGCCGCAGCGGCGGTGGCGGTGGCGGCGGCGGCTTCGGTGGTGGTGGCGGCGGTGGCGGATCCCGCCAGCAGTCGGCGCCGGCGACCAGCGCACCCGCGGACGACCCGTGGGGCAGTGCCCCCGCATCGGGCTCGTTCGGCGGCGGGGACGACGAACCGCCCTTCTGATTGAAAAACTTCAGTAATAGAGAACGGAAAGAAAACAGACATGGCCAAGTCCAACAAGCGGCGGCCGGCTCCGGAAAAGCCGGTCAAGGCACGGAAATGTGTCTTCTGCGCCAAGAAGGGTCAAGCGATCGACTACAAGGACACCGCGCTGCTGCGTACGTACATCAGCGAGCGCGGCAAGATCCGTGCGCGTCGCGTCACCGGCAATTGCGTGCAGCACCAGCGTGACATCGCCATCGCGGTGAAGAACGCCCGCGAAGTGGCGCTGCTGCCCTTTACCTCCTCGGCGCGATAGTCGCCGCAGGCCTACCGAAAGTACGAAACGATGAAGCTGATTCTGACGGCTGACGTCGACCACCTTGGTGCGGTCGGCGACACGGTCGAGGTCAAGGACGGTTACGGCCGCAACTTCCTGCTCCCGCGCGGTTTGGCGATCGTGGCCTCCCGCGGCGCGCAGAGGCAGGCCGAAGATATCCGTCGGGGCCGCGAATCTAAGGCGGTCCGCGACCTTGGACACGCCAACGAACTCAAGACGGCGATCGAGGCGCTCGGCCCGGTCTCGCTGCCGGTGAAGACCGCAGCCGATTCCGGAAAGCTGTTCGGCTCGGTGACCGCCAGCGATGTCGTCGCGGCGATCAAGAAGGCCGGCGGCCCCAACTTGGACAAGCGGATCGTGCGGTTGCCGAAATCGCACATCAAAGCCGTCGGGACCCACCCGGTGGCGGTGCACCTGCACCCCGAGGTCGACGTCGAGGTCGCGCTCGAGGTCGTCGCGCAGAGCTAAGCACCCGACGTTTGCTCGTTTGCCCGGCGGAGGCCTCATCGGCCGCCGCCGGGCTTCGTTGTGCTGCGGGCATCCGGCCGCACTCCGCCGGCAAGGATCGCGGACGTGCTCACTGGCGAACTATTTCTCGGGTGTATTTCGCCTGGGCGCTTTACCGGCCCGTAACGCTGGGAAAACACCGCGGAAAGCCAACACGCCCGGGACAGTAACCTGGCCCGACACGCCGTAGAGATTCTTGTCCACACTAATTCCATGCCGTTGTATGGCCGGTATCTGCACTGATGTCCTAGCCCTTTGCATTAATCCACAGGTTCTCCACACCCCACTCAACACAGGTGTCGACGGATATGCACACACGATGCACAGCTTCATAAACAGCACCCCCTTTGCCTACTAGCCAGCAACGCTTAACGTCGTCCCGGCGCCGGGCGTGCGGGTGCTGTGGCGCGAAGGTTGTCAGCGCCTTGACTTACTCTCGATATCGACTATCGAATGTATGTTCGGATGCGTGAATCAGGGGAGGAGGGAATCCGTGGCGGTCGTCGATGACTTGGCGTCGAGCATGGATTCCTCGCCGCCAAGCGAGGACTTCGGACGGCAGCCACCGCAGGACATGGCGGCAGAGCAGGCAGTGCTGGGGGGCATGCTGCTGAGCAAGGACGCCATCGCCGATGTGCTGGAACGGCTGCGGCCGAGCGACTTCTACCGCCCCGCCCATCAGAACGTCTACGACGCGATCCTGGACCTCTACGGACGGGGGGAGCCGGCCGACGCGGTCACGGTCGCCGCGGAACTGGACCGCCGCAACCTGCTGCGCCGCATTGGCGGGGCGCCCTATCTACACACGCTGATCTCCACGGTGCCGACTGCGGCCAACGCGGGCTACTACGCGACCATCGTGGCCGAGAAGGCGCTCCTGCGGCGCCTCGTGGAGGCCGGTACAAGGGTCGTGCAGTACGGCTACGCGGGCGCCGAGGGTGCCGACGTGGCCGAGGTGGTCGACCGCGCACAGGCCGAGATCTACGAGGTGGCCGAGCGCCGGACGTCGGAGGACTTCGTTCCACTCGAGGATCTGCTGCAGCCGACGATGGACGAGATCGACGCCATCGCGTCGAACGGCGGCGTCGCGCGCGGCGTGCCCACCGGTTTCACCGAGCTCGACGAGGTGACCAACGGCTTGCACGCCGGGCAGATGATCATCGTGGCGGCCAGGCCTGGAGTCGGGAAGTCGACGCTGGGACTGGATTTTTTGCGGTCGTGCTCGATCAAGCACCGCATGGCCAGCGTCATCTTCTCGTTGGAGATGAGCAAGTCCGAGATCGTCATGCGGCTGCTGTCGGCGGAAGCGAAGATCAAGCTCGCCGACATGCGGTCCGGTCGCATGAGCGACGAGGACTGGACGCGGCTGGCGCGGCGGATGAGCGAAATCAGCGAGGCGCCACTGTATATCGACGACTCGCCGAACCTGACCATGATGGAGATCCGGGCCAAGGCCCGCCGGCTGCGGCAGAAATCCGACCTGCGTCTGGTCGTCGTCGATTATCTGCAGCTGATGTCGTCGGGCAAGAAGGTCGAGTCGCGGCAGCTCGAGGTGTCTGAGTTCTCGCGCCAGCTCAAGCTTTTGGCCAAGGAGCTCGAGGTCCCCGTCGTCGCGATCAGCCAGCTCAACCGCGGTCCCGAGCAGCGCACCGACAAGAAGCCCATGCTGTCGGACCTTCGTGAGTCGGGATCGCTGGAGCAGGACGCGGACATGGTGATCCTACTGAACCGGCCGGACGCGTTCGAGCGCGACGACCCGCGCGGGGGAGAGGCGGATTTCATTCTCGCCAAGCACCGCAACGGCCCCACCAAGACGGTGACGGTCGCACACCAGCTGCACCTGTCGCGGTTCACCAACATGGCGCGGTGATTCAGCGTCTGTCGAGATGCAATGAAGATTGACAAGCGTGCAGTGATTGTTAAACAACAGCGTCAGTCGATCTGAGTGTCTGGCAGGCATAAGTGCAGGTCAAGCCGCTAACTGCCGACTCGGCCTCAAGATCTTGTCAAAGTAGCTGCTCGAAATGAGAGTCGCGCGCCGCTGGCTTCCGCTTCAGGTGCAACCACTTGAGGGTGAATCGATCGATTCGTGGTTGGAGGCCAGTGCACGTGCAATGGGGGGCACCGTCGGAACCCTTGCGGCAGCCGCAAAGCTTCCGGCTACCGCGAAGCCGCCTTGGTTGACCTGCCTGCCGCGGGCGCAGGCGCAGTTGCTCGCGGGGGCCACGGGTGTACCGGCGGAGTCGTTCGAAGCGATGACGCTGAGCAAGTACGACGGGACCGCCTTGCATATTGATGCGGACACTGAGCGCCTCAATCCAATGTTCCCCTTCGGAGCTCTGCCAAGGTCTCGGTTCTGCCCTGCATGCCTACGCGAAACGAGCGGTCGGTGGCAATTGCGCTGGCGCCTCGGTTGGTCCTTCGCGTGCCTGGAACACAATTGCATCCTCGTCGACCAATGTCCTGGCTGCGGAAGCTATCAGCGATCGACCCAGTACTACCGCCGCATCCAACCTCCAGCCACCTGCCGTTGCGGCCTCCCACTGGGAACTGTTCCAACGTTGCGGTGGACCGATAGACACGACTTTTCGTGGGCGCAGGAGGCGGTCAATGAGGTTATTGACGACGGCTACTATGATTTCGGAATTTTCGACGCGCACCCACGACTTTTGGAGGAGGTCCTGGGGGCTGTCAGAAGCCTTGCCAACAGGATCTTGAACTATTCGTCGACCCACAGCCTGACGATTCAGGGCGTTGAGGACGACCTGACGGGCGAGCATACGGTAGGTTTCACGTCCTCACAGGCGCGAGAAACACTGAATAACAAAGCACCGCTTCGTGCTCTGGATGTTGCCGTCGGTACCACATTGGCCTTGAAGGTGTTGCGGCACGCAAGCGTGACCGATTGTGGGATGGCCGCACGATGGTTCATTGCAGGGCAGAACGCCACCAGCGGCCCAGCCGAAATCCGCTCATGCGTGCGAGATAGCGACATCGCCGCTGCCATCGTGTTGAAGGCGCGTAACGCCGATCTGGGTCCTGAACTCCAGCTGCGATACCGCTCTGCAACGACGCTGCCGTGCGCACCGAGCCCGGGGCACAAGCGAATCCAGAAGAAGGCTGCCCGGCTGCCGGCGGCAATCTGGTCGCAATGGGCGTCTGTGTTGCTATCGGGACGTCGCAAGACCTTGGTACTCCGCGAGACATTGTCGTGCGCCACACTGCTCGTGGGTGCAACCATCAGACCCGTTGCGGCAGTGCGCCTCCTAGGCGTCGTCGAGAGTCACAGCATTTTGAATCACAGGCTGTGGGTTTTGTGCGACTCAAACTACTGGGAGTCGATGCAGCAGGCGCTCGTCCGGTTAAGTGACTTCCTAGAGCAGGGCAGTGGCCGGATCAACTACGAGCGCCGCCGTCAGCTCGATTACTCCCTGTTGGTCAGCGATGACTTCTGGCAGCAACAGATGGAAGGCGATGCTGGCTCGCTGCCGACGGGGAGCTCGGTTGTGGCCGCGCATTGTTATTTGATTGAAAGGATAAGTGGGTCCCCGCGTCTCGCCCTCCAGTTCCACCCCAAGTTGGACTACTGGAGTTTGACGAGGCTCGTGACCGCTTTCACGGCGCACCTGACCGAGCCGACGGTGGCGGCGCTGGATCAGCGTGCACGGAGCTTCCTTGCGGAGCAGGGAGTCAGTGAACCGGTGTACTGGCACCCGCCTCTCAACCTGCTTGGCGGACTTGACTTCTCGTAGGCGGCACATAAAACCGTGAGCGCACAGCAAATGCTGTGCACGAGTGAAAATGCACGTAAAAGTTTCGAAAATCGACCCAGTAGCTACCTCCAAGATGCATATCGTGGCGCACCTGACCCTACGTCGAAGGTGGAGGTAAATCCGATGAGTCGCAACAATGCAGGGCAAAATGGTCAAGGCGCAGCAGACGGCGTTGTGCAGCTTGAGTGGACACTGCGTTTCCGCGACGGTGTGAAAACCGTATGGCTATGGCAAATCCAAGGTGCTCCACCACTGCACCAACTGGCCTCTGTCAGGACCCCTCGGTCGTCGGCAAGTCATCGCCATATCCCAGTGACGGCATACACATTCACTAATTCTGGTGTCGTACATCTGGAATCAGGGCTTGAGCACGACCTGGTTCGCATGCTCGACCGTGACTCCACCGTCTTACGAATAATCTCCCAACCGTTCCGGTTGTCATGGCATACCGAAGAACCGGTTACCCACTTCCCCGACCTATTGACCCAGCACATCGATGGGAGTGTCACCGTATGGGATGCCAGACCGCAAGAAAAGCAGGACGACGACTTTCAGGCCAAGAGCATCGTCACCCGCCGTGCCTGCGAGCGGGTTGGATGGCGCTACACGGTGTTCGCCGGAACGACCGTAACGGAACGCATGAACATGTTGTGGCTGCACGGATTTCGCCACAGACCTCCATGGGCAACGCATTTCGAGGAACAGATACAGCAGCTGGCTGAATGTGGCGACACGACGGTGGGCTCGCTTCTTTCGGCAGATGACGGGACGGGCGAACTCAAAACGGTGGTCTGGCACATGGTGTGGACGGGCGCATTGGACATCGACATGACCGTGCCGTGGACGCTGCACACACCCGTTGTAGTGAGCAAGGAGACGAGCCATGTCTAGCGGCCGTACCAACCTTGTCGAAGGAACACGCGTACTGACTTATCGAGGGTTCGCGGTCATCGACAAAGTCGAAGCAGCCGGCGTCATCTTGCAGCATGTCTACGGCGACGCAACGAAAACCGGTTATGCGGACATTGATTCAATCCGCACCCTTGACAACGGCGAAGTGTCAGCGCTCTGCGAACCGCTTCGCCCACGGTGGGACGCCCTCAGCGACGAAGCCCGCGAGGCGGCGCTGTTCAAGTTGGGAATTGTTCAAGAGATCTTGACCGGTTACCGAGACGGCCATCCCGCTCTGGCACGTCCTGGCGAGCCGAGACCGCCGTTCGGTCCGAGTGGGGCTTCGGAGAGCCAGCGCTGCACTGCGATGGCCATGGAATTGAATCTTGGGGCGCAACTCGATCGCAAACCGGCCCGTCGGATCCAGGACGAGGATTGCAGCACAGCGCATTACAGCCCGGTCACGATCAGAAGCTGGGTACGCGGGTTCAAAGAGCGTGGCCTGCTCGCGCTGATCGATGCGCGAAGTACTCGCCAGAGCAAGTCCTGGGAGTTGATCGACGAGCGATACCGTCAGGTGGCCACCCAGATAGTCGACACCTTGGACGGGGACCGATCGACCATCTCCAATCAGGAGATCGATCGCCGAACCAGAGTTCGACTGAAGGAAAACGGGATTGAGGCCTTCCAGGCACCGCAGAGAATCACCCGCCAGTTCCTGGCTGCCCTCAAACGGGAGCGAGGAGCAACGACGCGTGCACAAAAGAGCCGGAAGCTCCGCAAGGTTTCAGGCGCAAAACACTACCCGGCGATTCGCCCGGGCCAGGTGGTCGCCATCGATGTCACCCGCGCCGACAATCTCGTCTACGACACACTGACCGGCCGCGCATGCAGCGTGGAGATCATCACCGCCATCGATGTCGCGACCCGCGTGGTTCTCGCGCTACGCGTCGTTCCCAGAAGCGCCAATGGTATCGAGGCAGGGCTGCTGCTCTACGACATCTGCCGCCCTTTCTCATTGCTGATCGAGGGCACGTCCATCAGTCATTGGAGGTGGGCGGGCCTACCTGGGCAGCTCGATCTCGGCGGCATGGCCGTACGGGTCGGCAGGCGCCTGCTGGCACCGGACTTCAGCACTCTGCAGGGCGAGCACGGCGTTCCGTCCGTGCTACCGGATGCCATCCGATGCGACCACGGATCAATCTTCGTCTCTCAACATTTCCGGGCGCTGCTGGCGACCCTGGGAATCGATCTGATGCTCAATCGCGGCGGCAAGGCCAACGACAACCCACATGTGGAACGTTGGCACGAAACCATTCAGCGTGGGTTGCAGCAGATCCCGGGATACAAGGGCCGCAACACCTCTGAGCGCGGCAGACTGGTTAGCGAGGAGCCCCTGTTGACCGCGTCGCAGCTGCGGGATCACTTACGTCGTTTCGTCGCACTCGATTACCACCGCAGCGCGCATGAGGGCCTGATCCTGCCCGGTGAAGAGGAGGCAAGGATGTGCCCGCTCGAGATGTGGGATGCGATGACTGAACTCACTGGGCGAATCGATGTGCCGCAACAATCGGATCTGATCTACCAGTTCCTCCCGGTTCGATGGGGGACCATCAGCCACGCCGGTGTGGAGTTCAAGAACCTGGTGTACGACTCGCTGAGAGTCTTTGAGCCCTATCGTTCGGTGCCAGTCGGGCAGTTCCGACCTGAAGACCGCGCGGCACCCTTCTTCTACGATCCGCAAGATCTCTCGCGGATCTGGTTTCGCGATCCCGCGACGAACCGAGTCGAACCCATTGAATGGCGCGGCTCTGACCGCACCGTCGCGCCCATGACCGCGGCGATCGTCGATGCCGCGTGTCGACGGATACGCCACCGAGGCGGAAACCTGGTCTTGAATGGCGATTCCGCCACGCGCCAGATCCTCGACGAACTCACCCAGATCACCGAGGCACCTGCAAAACCGAAACTGCGCAAGAAGCTCATCGCCGCCCGGTTGCGGGTGGAGCAGGCCAAGGCCGATCACGCCGAGGCGCAGCAGCATCAAGACCAGGTGAAGCCCCCGCGGACACACCCACGGCGGCCATCGCCGGCGCACGACGTGTGGCCCGAGCTTCCGGAAGGTGCCTAAACCATGGATGCGCAGCTATGGCACGACTACTGCACGATGCAGCCACCAGCAGAGCCCCAACCGGTCACCATGCGGCAGTGGAAGGCAATGACACGTCAGCAACGGGCAGCCCATATCGACCATTTGACCGAATGGCTGCAGAGCCTGTTTCTGCCCACTGGCGATGTGGTGGCGATCTACGACAGTGTCGACAACATTGTTCGAATCAACAAGTTGACTCCACCGGGTGCGAAGAGCCTGCCCGCGCTCTCAGGACCGAACTACGCCGGCAAGAGCACGATGATGATGCGTTGGGCGCGCGAGAAGTACCTAGCGTGGATCGCTGACGCCGAACTGGACCCCTACAGGCGGCCGATCATCCGCCCCGAACCGGGGTGGGAAGTCGACCTGGATCCCGTTGTGTGGATCGACCTCGACGCCGCTGCCCAGATCAAGGACGTCGACGCAGCAATCCTGGGGTTCTTCCACCTTTCGGCCGAGGGAGCAAAACGCGACATATCGATGGCGGCGATGGACGCGGTTCGAAGACACCGAACACAGATCGTCATTATCGATGACGTTCACCTGCTCAAGACGAACTGGAAATCGGGACGCGACGTGCTCGACCACATCAAGCACCTCAATACACGCCTTGGGCAGATCGGCGTCACACTTGTTCTCATCGGCGCCGATCTCGAAGCCCGAGACCTAGTGCATGACCCACAAATCGCGGCCCGTCTCCGGCTGAATCGGTTCGGGCCGTACGAGATCGACGATCTCGACGCCGATCGGATCGGTTGGCAAGTGATCGTGCGCGATTTCGAGAAACTGCTGCTACCTCATCTGCCACGAAGTCGGCCGAACGAGCTGCACACCAAGCTTGCGGCCGAGCTCTATCACCGCACGCACGGCTACCTCGGAGACCTCAAAGCGCTGCTCTGCGAGGCGACGATCGGGGCAATCACTGATGGCACCCATAGGATCCTGCTCCGGCATCTCAACGTCGTGATGTTGAGCAAACGTGCAGAGGAACAACGTCTGGTACCCCGCTGAAAAGCTGGGCCACGCCAGCACGAAAGTCACGGCGATGGTCCAGTGACCGCTGCGCCGATCGCAGCTCCTCGTCAACCACGACTGGAGTAGTGCGCAATGGCTGGCGCACAGGGCGTATGGCGCGCGTAACCGTGTGCACATCCAGGCCGGACCTCGAACAGATGGCGGCGGCCCACCGGGGCCCAGGCGCGGAGGCGCGGGAGCCGCGACGACATTAACCAGCTATTCCACGGACTGATGTGGCGACGACTGGTCGAGCACAAGGCAGCGCAGCGCCGCGCGCGCCGGCTGCGGCAGGCGATCGCGGAACACCCGGTAGGTCGCCTTGATCCGCGGGGCAGGCGGCGCTTGCCAGGCAGGGCTGACATCGAGTAAGCCTTGAGCCACCTCGCACCACATCCAGGTGATCGCGTAGGGCGACGAGGTGGGTCGCCGATGCGGTGTCGTCGTCGTCCGCCAAGTTTCGAACCAACCGCCGGGGTCTCGGGTCAGTGCGCGGACCCGAGCCTCATGCTCGCGGAAATTGCGACTGCACGAGAGCATGTCCATCGCGGTGTTGACGGCGTCGGCGAATACCTTTGGAGTGACCCGCAATCGGGCGCTGGATGCGCGGGCGGCGCGGGCACCGATCGCGGGAGCCAGACCGATTCTTACTGCGGCATCCGACCAATTGGCCACGTCTGCCACGAGTCTGGCCATGCACAGTGACACATACAATCTGCCCGTCCATTCGTATCCACCGAGCATCTCGTCAAAACATGCGTGGTAGATGTCGGTGTCGATCAGTTGTGGAATGGCCGAGTCTTGAAGCAATTCACTGCGACGAACCTTCTGAAGGCGTCGCCCGACGTGGTGGCGCTGCCTAGCTGCGGTATTGATGAGCCGCTCCATCGTCGGTGTGCGTGTCGTGCGATTCACTAACCACGCGCATGGGCCGTTTTTCGCCTCGGCGATCAGACCCAGCCAGGGGCACAGGCGGGTAGCGGCGTCTTCAATGTGTGTCTGCTGAAGGATGTCGGCAGCATCGGTGAGAACGTGCCCTCGGATCACCGCACTCTGGGGCGGGCTGATTCCCCAGCGTGGCCCGCGAAGATTTGTTGTGCGATCACGGGCTTCGGCGTGGAGAACCTCGGCCCAGTTCCTTACCTGCGGTCCGTCTGGCCGCGATAGCAGGTGAAGCAACAAGGTTGCGAGATGCCGGATTTCAGCGAGGAAGAGTCGAGGGTCAACGCGCCTGCCTAGCATCGGCACGGTCTCGCCGGCCAGCGTTTCGGCCAAGATTGTTGCGGTGCTGAGCACTTGTGGTGGAGCTGACTCTGGAACGTGTCTGAGCACCGATTGCCTGCATGGATTGCGTAGGCCGACAGGGTTCGCGCATAACTGTTGCGGGCCGGCTAGGGGGCGCAACGGCGAATAGCGGTGAGTGCGGAATCGATGACCGCAACCAGTGCAGTGCGTCGTCAGGAAGACCCCGTGGCGAGGACACGTCGCGGCAAGAGGCAGACGCCATTCCACCGCCCAGATGCCGTCCTCGACCAGGCACAGCGGGCACGCCTGCGAGCCGAACCGGGGAAACCAGCCCTGTGTCACCACGTGTCGGAAGGTGTGTCGACGAAGAGGATCCAGCCCGTCGAGATACAGCGGCAACCCGTCGTCGAACCGCAGGAGCGTGGCACGGGCAACGGAAGCCTCATCGATGCCACTCAAACGGGCGATCCTGCTAATGATCAAAAGATCCGGTTTGATCATCATGAAAGCCGCACTGGGGGATCCGGAAGGCTCAGCCGCGGTAAGAAGCCGTAGCAGCTGAGGTGGCGACAAGCCGTTGGCGATAGCGAGCCGTTCCAGGAAGCTGTCAAGGGATTCCCGCTCGTCCAATGCTGGTCGACTCGGCAGCAGGCCTCGTGTAACCACAGCAGGCCCCCCTATGGTTCCAGCCATGCGGCACCGCGTCGGCACCAAGACCCACGACGGCACAGTTCAGCGCCCTCACCGACGACTGGTGCGGTCAAAACGACACCCGGAGGTCGGCATCTAGGAGTACCAGCCACCAACGCAATGTACTACTAGTAGGGCATTGGGGTGGGTCGGGCGTGTGGTCAATCTGCGACGACACACGTCGGCGCGCCGGGTCGATCACAAGCGCAAGGCCACCTCAACCGCAAGTGGTTCGCCACGCCTAGCCGCCCAGATAGGGGTCGAGGGCCTCGAAGGGCGCAAGGGCAACCCGGCTCGGCGGCCGCCCCCGCGGCCCGTAAGGATCTGTCATCGCTAAGTGCTGCCGGCCGGGATCGCATCGCACACCTGTCGATGCGGAACAACTTCGCCGTGTCCAACGGGACGGTGCTGCGAGGGCGGGAAAAGACCTGATCGCCGTACCATCCACAGAAAGCCCTACTAGTAGGGCTGACATCTAGGGTTTGAGCGTGAGTACTGGATTGCGTGCCGACGCGCCCCAGTCAAAACGACCCCAAGCGCGTCGTCGCATGGGAGCGCCGACGTCGGATGGTCGGGACACGGATCCAAAGCTTGCGTATCGAGCGCGGCTTAACTCAGGAACAACTGGCGCAGCTGTCGGGGGTCTCGCGCAACGTGTTGATGGATGTCGAGCACGGCCGCCGGGGAATACTGCATGAGCGGCTCTTCGACATCGCCAAGGCATTGGGCGTACCGGCCGTTGATCTCCTCGAAGGCATTCGCTGAGAGCGATCAGCGATACGACCCGGCCAGGTTCGGCGAACGGCAGTTCAACGCGAACCGTCGGCCACGGCAAAAACCAGCCCTTCTCTAAGTCGGTCAGGATGTCGTGATGGCTCAGCCCCGCTCACCCGATGTGTGGCCGCCTGGTCGATTCGCTGCCCCGGTCCGATGTGACACCCTGGCCGCGGGTGCGGGGCAGGTGGGTGATCCGCAAAACGGTGTCTCGGCCAAATGTGTTGAGCGAGCGGTGTGGTTCTTGGGCGGCCAGAACGAGGCCTTCTCTTTGGCCAAGGACGTCACTTCCGTCCGGCCGGGTTGAGCGCGAAATCGTTCTTCCAATGGCTATAGTGCAGATACGCTTACTAGCCCTACTAGTAGGGTTTACGACGACGTGTGGAGGATCTTCCTGTTGCGGAGTGGGGCTCGACTCGGGGAAGACACAGAAGGCGACGGTATGGGGTCGGCGGCGGACAGTAGATTGTGAAGACAGCGAATCGCCGACGCAAGGCCGCGCGGCGCAGAGCGCGCCAGCTCGGGCGGAATGGGGCGGGTTGCCAGGCTCACCCAAGGACTTGCGACGGTCGCCGGGCCGTCGATGCGAACCTTGACAAACTGTTGATTGACCGTGGCTGGATGCTGGTCGAACGTAGTTGGGCAGGTGACGTCTATGACTGGCCGGCTTCTGCGGCGAATCGTGGCCACGAGGTGACCTATCTGATTGCTGCAGCGGACGACAACCTGGACAGCGGCGCGCCGTACCGGGTGGCGCTGATCGATGGAGAGTTAAGGGCTTACGACGATAAAGACTGCCTCGCTGCGGATCTCGACGGTATTGAGGCGCGGCGGTTCGGCTACTAGATCCCGTGGATCTGAAGGATTTGACCTCGTCTCGGCTGTTTCGGCGCGCAGCGAAATGTCGTCGCTTTTGGCCCTGTCCCGTGGCCGCGCGGTCACGGGTTGGGCAGGCGGGTTCCGCAGGCAGGACACCAGGTGACGTTGGTGCCGAGCAATGCTTCGATCGAGGACAGATCGTCGCGGTGCAGTGTGCAGGCCTGGCGGGCGAGGTGGATACGGATGGTGTCGATGATGAACTGTGCCCGCTCAATGGGCGTGGTGCCGTAGCCGTCGTCATCGGTTGTGCCGCGGGCGATTACGTCGCCTTCGTCTAGCTCCTTTTCCTTGTAGTGGATTGTGCCGTCGGTGTCGGTGCCGGCGATAGTGCGGGCGAAGCGGCCACTGGGCCGCAGGTCGAGTTCGATGCGCCACTCGCCGTGGCGCTCGCGGAAGTAGAAGCTGTGGCCGTCCACGGCGCCGTCCCACTGCTCAGGTGCCAGTCCGCCGTGGCTGCTCACGACGACCTCGTGCTGTGTCGCCAGCCAGGCTTGGAGGTCGGCTTCGGCGGCCTGTTCATCGGCGGTGATCTGTTGGCCCGCTGGTGATTCCCAGAACGCTTTGATGTCGTTGCGCCATTCCTCCCAGGCGCGGCGGCGGTCTTGGGGGGTGCGGGCACAGGGGCAGGCGAATCCGTAGTCGTGCAGGTCGGTTTCGGGCAGCCGCGGGTGACACGAGCACCGGCAGCGTTCACCGGTGTCGATGTAGCGCCAGACGGTGAGTGCATCGAGGGTGACGTCGGCGAGCACGTCGGGGTCGGCGGTGCCGTGCAGGTCGAACACTGTGGTCAGGTGGTCGCGGTAACGTTGGCGTGCTTCGGTGCGGGCGCGTTCGAGCTGCTTCTGGTGGTCGGCGGCTCCGGGAGTGTTAGAGAAGTCGGCGACATAAAGCTCCTTGGATTCTTCATCCATGCCATCGAGGATGGCATGAGCGTGCCGTGGTGTCGCCTCAATTCTTTGGGTCAGTGCAGCGGGTCGACCTTTAGCGTTTGCGGAGGGGCGCAATACGTTCCGTGTGGATGGTGCTGCGTGGCAAGCTGAATCAGCGCTTGCTGGAAAACAATGTTGACGACAGACCCGGCGGGGTGCGATTCTGTTCGGCTGCCCTTTTTCCGACATGATGAATGAGGCGATGAACCGAACTGAGGACGAACTGAGCGACCTGACCGCCGAGCCCGCGGGTGGCGCGGAGGGGCATCGGCGACCTATTACCGACGTCGGCACGTGGCTGGAGAGCGTGGACAGTGGTGTGCGGCCCGCGCTGCGCGCCCTGGGCGAGCTGCTGGTCGGTGTCGCCGAGCACCATGGCACCGAGAAACCGGAGAACGCCGACCAGTTCACCGCCCGCTGCCTGGGAGTGGCGGGCTGCGGGCAACTGGTCGATGAGGAACGCGGCCTTAACCCGTTGTCGTGGTTCACCGTCGCGCTGGCGCTGGCTGAGTGGATCGATAAGTATGCGCAGGTTTGCCAGGTCGGTCCTGGTGAGTACGGAGACCCGCCGAAGTGGACGCAAACCCGGATCGGCGGTCAGGACTACCGCCACCCGCTGTGTTTGCGGGTGTACTTTCCCGCCGGGACGCTGCTCGACGATGCCGGGTGTGTGATCGCCCTGCAGGGGCGGCAGAGCATGCTGCGGTCGGTCGGTGTGAGCGCCTATGTGGCGCCGGGCCACCAGGATCGCGCCCGCGTGCTGTTGGACCGGCTCGGTGAACGCGCCAACGAGCTCAACCCCTACCGGGGCCACGCCGTGCGCGCCACCCACAGCGCCGGACTGACCTTGACCGTCATCGACTTGCCCTCGACCGCAACCCGAGAGAACGTCATTGTCGCCGATCAGGTGTGGACTGAAATTGATCTCGGCATCCGCGCGGTGCGCGACCGCCACGACCTGCTCAACGCCCACAGCCTGGGTGCGCGCCGTGGTGTGCTGCTGTGCGGTCCGCCAGGCACCGGGAAATCGGCCGTGAGCGCGGTCGTGGCCCGCGAGGTCGTTGGGGAATTCACCGTCATCTACGTCGAGGCCAAAGCCGGTACCCAGCTGCTCAGCGCCGTCGTGGAGGAAGCCCAGCTTCTCGGCGGTCCGGTGCTGCTCGTGCTCGAAGACATTGACCTGTGGTGCCGAGACCGCAGCACCGGCGGTGCCGGGTTGTCGGAATTGTTGCAAGCCATGGACATCCAGGCCGACGCCCGCATCTTGACGCTGGCGTCCACCAACGACGCCGCCACTTTGGATAAGGCGGCCATTCGCACCGGGCGGTTCGACTCCATCGTCGAAGTCGGCTACCCGAATCCTACCGATGCTGCGCGGATTCTGGCGGCCCTGATCCGTGATCTGCCTGGCGGCGGCGCGGTCGACTGTGCGGGTGTGGTGGCGGCGCTTCCCGAGCGCACCAGCGGCAGCGACATCCGTGAAATAGTCCGCCGTGCCGTCCTGGCGGGTGCCAACGGACACGTCAGTACCGCAACGCTTTTGGCGGAGGTGGGCAGCGGACGCTACCGCCCCACGATTCCTGAAGGCATGTACCTCTAGATGAGTGCTGACGGCGCAATCCCCGAACTCAGCGACAGGCAGGAGATGCCCTGGCGGGCCGTGACCTCCGACCTACGCGAAATGGGGGAGCGTGTCTGCGACGGCACCGCGACCACCGAGGACACGCACGCCGCCCTCAACCGCCTTATCTCCTGCGACATCGACCCCGAGACGCTGTGCAACACCTTGTGCATCCCGCCCGATGCCGGCAGGTACGCCGAGGCGCTCGAACGCATCCTGCGCAGAATCCCCGACGGCTGGGGCCGCTGGATCAGCCACGACGCCGGTTGGTACCCGATCGTGGCCAATCTCGATGAGCGCCTCGCAGCGATCGACCCCGACTACGTCGTACACCAAGTCAAAGAGAAATTCGGTGCCCTGCGCTACTACAGCGCACCCAGCGATGACCTGAGCACCGCACTCCAACAAGCGTTCCCCGACGTCATCGACGAAGCTAAACGCATGCGTCTCGGCAAGGGAACACCGCCGCCCGCTCAACGGGCGTCATCTCTTACGCGATAACGGCTAAGGCCACCCGGGGCGGGTAGGTCTCCGATGAAGCGTGAATGTAGTCGTAGTTCAGCGACCGGAAGAACCGGGCGTAGGTCGCGTTGAGCTGCATTCAAGACCCCTGTCGCCGAGTTGAGGATGCGGCGGGCACGATTGTTGCAGCTCAGACCGACACACCATGCCGGTGGTTCCGGATCAACCACGCTGCCGCGGTGTTACACACGATCGTTGTGTGCGCGAAGTAGCGCTGTTGAAACCAGTGGGTCCGTCTGTGACTTCGAAATCGGGCAGCGAGCCGTAAACGGCCTGGTTGAAGGCCACGGTCGGCCGGTAGGATGAGCCAAGGCTTTGAGTTTGAGGAGGTGCAGCTGTGGAACGTCGGACACCTAAGAAGGTGGTCGTGTCAAAGGCTGCCGTCAAGAAGGCGGGGGTGCGCGCCACGAAGGCCTCGGCCAAGTTGGAAGGCAGGGTGGTTCCCCCTGGTTACAGCCGGTCGGCCAGCGTGAAGGCCTACATCGCGAAGCAGCAGCCACCTAAGCGCTGATGCCGCTGACGCCGGGCTACGGTGAGACTCCCACTTCCGCATGACGAACTCACTGCCCTGCTCCCGGAGGTCGTCGAGGTCCTGGACAAGCCGGTCACGCCCGCTGCCGTCTATGACCTCGAACAGGGTCTTCAGGATCGGCTGTTCGATGAACTGATGCCCTTGGCGCTCGACGGCTCGTTGCCGCTCAACGAGCTTCTCAGCGACTACTTCGTGCGCGATCTCCATGCGCGACTGTTCGGCCCGGTATGGAACTGGGCCGGCCGGTGGCGGCGATTAGAGTTCAACATCGGCGTCGCGCCCGAGCAGATTGCCGTTGAGCTGCGAAACGCGCTCGACACTATTGCTTACCGGTGGGAACGAACCGAGGACTGGACGCCTCGGCAACTGGGTATCGTCGTGCATGCCGAAACCGTGCGAATCCATCCTTTCGTGGACGGAAATGGGCGCACCACAAGGTTTCTCGCTGACCTCGTGTTCGCGGCAGCTCAGAATCCCACCCAGTTGCAGTACGACTGGGACCTTGACAAGACGCGGTAAATCGAGCTGCTTCGGGCCTACGACGGACACCGAGACGCGGCCGATCTAGCGGCTTTCATTGGTGTGGAGCCCATCGAGCTCTAACTGAAATACCTTGCTACACAATGTAATAGGAAGCGCGGCGTAGTTTACCGGTAAGGCTGCATATCCGACTCCGTCGGTGTCGCCCCTGTCGTGACGCGGCGAGAAGGTGAAGGTGCAGCTAGGGGAGGGGCCCTGAATGCTGACCCGTTTCCGCGCAGCTGATCGGGCTTCATCTGCTGCAATATCAGACTAATTTCATGGATAATGCCGATTGTCGCTGGAGGACCGTAGCCCTCCCCAGTTGAATGTGGTGACTTCACCTCTAAACCGACCGGAGTGATTGGCTATTCGACGTAGTTTCCGACATCTACGTCATCCGATGGGGTGGCTGGATCCAGGTTGCTCGGGTTTCGTCGATGAGCTATTCGAGTGTCGGGTGATCAACGATGGCCCCGAATTGGTAGGGCTTGATACCGGCTGTATCGGATCAAGGTTGGATTTGTGCTCGCCGTGCTCGCGAATACGGGGAAGTCTTGTAATTCGTCGCAAAGTCCTCGAGGATCTCAATCCAGGAGTCGTTGTTCGCCGAGACCGGCACAAGCGTACATCAGCAACTTCAAAAAGAGCTAACCCGGCCCTTCGGTGTATGCGAATCCTTGGAACGGAGTTGAAGTTTCGGGCAGCGAGCGCCGCGCCGTGGGGCCGGAGCCAATTCTCGGTGTTGCAACGTCTTGCTGAAGCATTTCTTGCTCCGAATTGCTTTAAGAAGCTGGTTCCGACGAGCGTTGCCGGCGACGCTGCCGGCCGGCGTTTCACTGGTTTCCCAGGTCGGTCTGCTCTGTGTGTAACCAGCCGAAGCGCCGCGCGCCGTGTGTCACTGAATGCCATCACCTGTGGTGGTGTCCCAATTCAGGTCCTCGTCTTGGATCCCGGACCTGTCCGTGTCGGCCATGGTGGCTGTGCGCTCAGCCGCGAATGCGGCTTGTCGCTCAGCCTGTTCAGCTAGGTCTTCGAGGAGAGCCGCGATCGAGATGCCGCGCTGGCGAGCCTGCGCAGCGAGCTCGTCGTGGGTTGGGGTCGGCACCTGAATGGCGCTTGTATCTGGTGCCATGGATTGCATATTACCCTGTCTACCTTTCGTGCGCTTAGATTTGTTTACATCTTTTGTGCTTTAGAATTTAGGCGCCTGACGCCGTGGTTCCGAATTCGTGGTCAACTGACTCTAGAATTCGTGGACATAACCGCTTTGCTTTTTAGTGCCTTGGAAAGCGACCACCATATTGCGGTCTATCTGCAAATGCATCACAAATTCACCACGACGCTTCCATGCCTGGTCAAGCTGCGCGCGCCATCAACAAGCCGAAGTTGCTTGAAATGGATGGTGTCGTCGATGAAAAAACTCTCCCGTGATTACATACACGCGTCGTATAAGACTTCAGGCGGCTCAGAGATCGTGGTCGATTGGCCTGAGCTTGATGCTGACGCTGTGGCGCGAGGTAGACCGTGGCGGACACTTCCGTGGTATTTGGGTCGGCGCAACTATTCGGGACTTTATTGGTGCGCAACTGAGCGTGCCCACGTCGGATACGAGTCACGCCTGGAGCTGTCTGGCTTGATGGTGGCGGATTTCGATCCTGCCGCGAAACGCATTGCTAGTCAGCCGTTCTGGCTGAACGCGGATTCGGGTAGCCGTGGGTGACATGCGCACCGGCAGCGCTCGCCGCTGTCGACGTAGCGCCAGACGGTGAGCAGGCTGGACATGTAAATCCCAACCCGGGATTACGTACGAGGCTGTGACGGCTCAGGGAGGACCCGGACATGCATTATCCGGTCACATCCACGCACATCCCCGCATCGCCGCGCTACCCTGTGCAGGGTGGATGGGTCGACGGGTCGCGCGCTTGGTGCGCTGTTGGCTAAACATCGGATTGATTTGACCGTCGACGAGGTCCTGGACGAGCTGGACTCCGCCTTTGCGGCCATCCCCTGGGCAGCCACCCTGTCGGCGGCAGAAGTGGATTTCCTGCGCATGCGCGTCGAACCCCAGGCAGCATCCGTGATCGGCGCCTGGTCGGCCGATGACGAACGTCGGACCCGCGCCCGCATTGCGGTGCGCCAACTCAGCAGCGCGCTCTCAGGATCGGTCAGCATCGAGGAAGCCGCCGCGATGCTCGGCGTCGACCGCTCCCGGGTGGCGCGGCGCATCACTGGGAAAGCGTTATGGGCCTTCGATCTTCAAGGAAGCCGACGCATCCCGCGCTGGCAGTTCCTAGGTGACGGACTGCTTCCAGGCTTGGACGCGATAGTGCGCGCGATACCACGGGGCATCACCCCCGCGGTTCTGGAGATATTCATGCACACCCCGCAGCCCGACTTCGACGACCGCACCGCGATCGAGCACCTGGCCGGCGGCGGCGACCCGGCGTTAGTTGCCGGATTCATCGCCGACCTCGGGCGCTGGTGAACCTACGGCCCACCGAAGGCGCTACGAACGGGCCCCCGAACACCTCAGCAGGGAACCCACCACATTGCCGACTACACCGGCGCGCTATGGCGGGTCCACCGCACCGAAGGTGAGCGCCTCAGCCGTGGAACAAGCTGCGCACCTAGATAGGGGCCGCGGCCGCCCGCGCGGTGGCACCTACACCCGGGTCCTGCTAGTCGGGAAGTAGATGACGAGGCCCGGTCGGCGACATAGTTGGTCCTTATCGGCGACGATACTTAACAACCGGCGGTCGTCGCAGACGAGGGAGCACGGACTATTCAATAGGCGGCAGCATCTGGATTTGATCCTCGTCGGTGCGTGTCAGGCGTCAAACCCAATGAATAACAGCGGTTATCCACGAACGGATGCGCGATAAGTCGACCTGCGCGGGTGCGCGAAGACGCTGAGGTAACCGCCATCGCTGACTACAGACACTTGTGAGGACGTCACCTGACACGGACAACTAGACGGTGACGACGAGCTTCGCTGCCGATACGCCTCCTTGGAGCTGGAGTAGTGCCTGCGGGATGGCGGCTAGTCCGTCGCCCACGATGCGTGTCGGCGGTGCGGATCGGTAGGTCCTCGAGGCCAGTCCGTGGGGCAGGAAATCGTTGTAGATGGCCGATCCCACTTCGTTGTCCTTGAGGCTGTTACCCCATATCCCGGTAACGACAACGTCGCCGTGGCGCGTCGTCTCCCCGGGCAGTACGTGAGCTACGCGTTTGCTTCCTGCCGTCCGTGATGCGATCTCGACCGCTTTGTCGAGCGCCCCGGTCCCGATCGCCAGGGTCCCTGCAAGCAAATGGGCGTCGATTGCTTCGACGATCATGTTGACGACGGTGGAGGTGTTGTAGTCGAACGCCTCGGCGGCGCCCAAGAACTTCACGTAGTTGAAGTTGCGCGGTGAGCAGGTCGTGATCACCTTATAGCCGGCATGACGGGCGAGCTGAATCGCGTTGCTTCCCACGCTGCTCGACCCGCCCCAGACCAACACCGTGGCGCGTTGATCGACGGGTTTCGGGGTCGGCATCGCCAAGGCTAGGTGGTCGTGCTGGAACAGTCCGGTCGCCGCGGTTGAGATCGACATCGGAAACACCGCGGCGTCGGCGAAGCTTAGTGAGTCTGGTATGGCGGCGGTCATGCTTTCCATCAGCACGACGTAGCGTTGGAAAGCGCCTTCAGCCGCCCGGTTGCGCGATTCCTCGATGCCCATCGCATGGCCGACGACGCGGTCCCCGACGGCGAATCGGGTGACGCCCGCGCCGATCTCGACGACGTCGCCGGCGACATCGGAACCCACCACCGCCGGGTAGGTAAGCCACGGCAGAATCTCCCGCAATGCCGGACCGGTGATCGCATCGATGAAGTTCACGGCGGTGGCGCGCTGTCGGACGACGATCTCGTGAGCTGACGGCGGCGTGTAGGGCGCGGGCCCGAGCTGGAAGTCAACGGTGTCGGGCGTGGTTAGCCAGAGGGCCAGGTTTTGTTCGGTCAAGGTCATTGTCTTGTTCCTCTTCGGTTGCTCGAGGTTGGTGCGGTGCGCGGGGCCTACGACGATGTTCTCTGGTCGAGCGCGCAGGCCCAGTCACGCAGGATCCGGGTGTATGCCTGCGGGTCGATCTGGTGCAGGTTGTGACTGGCGTCGGGCAGTGATACGTAGTCGATTGGCTGCTCGGCCTGGGTGATGATGTCGCACACGTGGTGTGCCTGAAGGTCGGAGATGGCGCCCTGTAGTCGGCCCGTCGTCTCGTCGGTGTGCCGGAAGTGGTGGGTGAACAGGACCGGGACCTTGACCGCGGCGAGCATCTGGGCGTGCCCACATGAGGCGGTGGCCGAGCCGGTCCAAAAGGCGCGGGCCCACTCCGGGTCGTATTCCTTTAAGGTCTGCGGCGGATGATCTCCGCTGACGTACGGCTGGTGGCCTGCACCACGATCGGCGGCGGCCATCTTTGAAAGACCCTGCTGCACCGCAGGCGGTAGATCTCTGGCGAGCGCTCGCTGCAGGCCCTTCCAGTCGCCGACCTGCCACTGGTCGCCGAGGTAGGTGTTGACGAGCTTGAACATGGGGCCATGGGTTTGGCTCATACCCTGGCCGTACGGTGGCCGTATTTCGGCCGAGAATAATGGCGCATCTTCGTAGTAGGCCGCGCGGAGCATGGTTGGTGGCGCGTAGGCGGACAGCCACGCAGCGATTAGCCCCCCGGAGGAGTTGCCCGCCACGATGACCGGACGCTCGATCCTGCCCGAGATGAACCGGACCAAGTCGTTGCCCATGTTGTCGACCGTGTACCGCCCGGGGGTGCGGCTGGAGCGTCCCTGGCCGCGCAAATCCACTGCAAAGACCTCAAAGTCGGCCGCGAGCAGCTTCATGGCCTGTTCGTAGCCCCACCAAGAAGTTGCCTGTGGCGGTATGAGCAGCAGGGCCGGCGTGCTGCTCATACCGGCGACGGCGTAATTCAGTGTGACTTCGCCGGTGTCGAACAGCGCTTCGTGGTAGGCGTGGGGGACGTAGGTGACGTCGGGGTATTCGGGTCCGTAGGGTCCGAAGTTCATTAGTCCGCTTTCTCTGGTCGCAGGTGTCAGGCGAGCGGGGAGGGGGCAGCGCGGTGGCCGCCGGCCTCCGCGGGCCGCAACGCGAGCACCGCGCTGGCGGCCTCGCGCAGTGCTGGCTCGCGCCAGGACTCGGCAACCAGCAGGTCGATCAGGCCTCGACACTCCTCGGCGGAGTTCCCGACTGTCTCACGAAACCTGCTGCGCGACACGCCCCACAGAATGAGTGTCAGAGCCAGCCGCGGGGCACGGCTGATCTGGTTCTTCGCGCCCGGGTAGGGGGTTTCTCCGAGACCGCGCAGGATCGAGTACCCCGCGCGCAGCGCCCGGGCCCCGATCTTCGCCTCGGCCCAGGTGGCCCCGCGCTTATGGCGCATCCCGGCGCCCGCGACGCCCTCCATGGCAATGGTGAGAGGCACCTGGGAGCGCAGCCAGCGTCCCATCTTCGGCTCGAAGGCCGACGGCATGCCCGCGGCCTGGAACAGCTTCACCCACCGCTGGTCGCCCTGCATGGCCTTGGTCTTCGGGATCGTCAGGCCGAGCCGGCCGTCACCGTCGAGCGTCGCCAGGACGGCAGCCATGCCGAACGTGGCTCGATTCGCGCCGACCGCGAAGCGCAGGCGTTCGGCTTCGGGGGTGACGAACATGAAGTGCACCGCACGGGCCTTACTGCGCCGCAGGGCCGGCAGAACCGCGCCCGCCTGGTGGGCGAGGACGGTGACAATGACCAGGTCGAACGCCTTCTGTTCCTCGAAATGGTCGGCGACCGTGACCTCGGCGCGCTTTCCACTGGTCAGTACGATTCCGCGATCGCGCCGCAACTGGGACAGACGCGCGGAATCGCGCCGTGCCACGACGGTCACCTGGTGGCCCGCGCGGTGCAGTTGGTAGGCCACGGCGCTGCCGATGCGCCCGGCGCCGATGACGGCGATGGCCAGTCCGGACGTCGGTGGTGTGCTCATGGTGGCTGCTCCTTGCTGAACTGGCTGGGCGGAAGCGCTCCGACCTGACCAGGTCATTGCATTCCGTGCAGTCACATTAAAGGATTATTGCACCAGGTGCAATAGCATCGGGTAGGCTTGCCCTCATGGTTCGATGGCCACCCAATGCCCGAGGACGATTGCAGGAGGCGGCGATGACGCTGTTCATCGAGCGTGGGTACGACCAGGTGACGGTGGCCCAGATCGCCGAACGTGCCAATCTGACGAAACGGTCGTTCTTCAATCACTTCGCCGACAAACGCGAGGTCATGTTCGCCAGCGCCGACGCCTTGCAGGCGAGCGTGCTGACCGCGCTGGCCGAAACCGACCGCGATCTGAGTCCGATGGAGAGGGCCGTGCAGGCGTTCACGCGCGCCTCGGCGCCGATTGCGGACTTCCCCGAGCTGGCTCGGGCCCGCCGCGCCATCATCGACTCCTCCCCGGAACTGCGCGAGCGGGACCTGCTGAAAATGGCACAGATGGTGGAGGCGATCGCTGAGGCGCTCGTCAGCCGGGGCATCACCCGGCGACATGCCGTCTTCGTCGCCCAAGCGGCCACCACGGTCTTCATCGCCGCCGTTGATGACTGGGTACAGGATCCCCAACGCGAGCTCCGTGCCGTGATCCGGACCGCCCTAACAGACCTGCAGGCAGCCCTCGCAACCGGCGACTGCCCCGATCGCGTCAAGTCTGACCTGGGAGGGTGAGCGCGCGACTCACCAGGCTTTTGGCCGCCGTGTGACCGCGCAGGCATCGAAAAGGTGATGCCGCGCTTCCGCTACGGCGTAGGCAATGGTGCTGACACGTCGTTATGGGGTTCTGAGCCTGGCGACGACGGGAGATCACTTGTGGCGCACCGGCACAGGGGTTTCTTGAGGATCCGACATCAGCATGTCCACCGCCACTACCCCGCGGGCAGGAACAGGCAGTTAAGAGGCCTGCGATTTGGGCTGCGCCTCGGTCATGAACTGCGATCAGCCATCCTGGCCTCGCCGAGTTCTCGATACCGACCTGCCCAGCGCTGCGGTAGTCGCCGCAACCTGGAAGCGCTCGGCGGCGCGACGCAGCGGCCAGCCGTCATCGACGACGCACGCGCGCTCGTCGCAGCGGATTAGTTTCTGACCACGTCACGCCGTCGCCAGCCTCCGTGGTCAGGACATCCTAGGCGGCGGCTCTCCGGGCATAACTAAACAACCTGGGTTGACAAATCTAGATTGACAAATCTAGGTTTGGCATATGGACGACAGCCTCGACTTGGACGAGCTGGGCGCGGCCTTGCTCCGCGGGATCGCTCTGATCGCACGTCGGACTAGGCAGCCGCAGGCGCCCGGTGAGTTGACGTTGCCGGAACGGGCGGCCCTGGCGAGGCTGGATCGTGGCGGTCCTGCTTCGGCGGCGGAGTTGGCGCGGGTCGAACAGATCAGCCCGCAGGCCATGGGGGTCACGCTGGCCGGCCTGGAGTCGCGCGGTTTGGTGCAGCGGCAATCCGATCCGGGTGACGGTCGGCGGGTGATCATGTCGCTGACCGCAGCGGGTATCGACATGGTGCGCCACAGGCGCGACGCGCGGACTCGTCAGTTTGCAAAGGTGCTCGCCGAAGAGTTCACCGCCGAAGAGCTGCGCGCCCTTGGGCAAGCGGCGCCGTTACTCGAACGCTTCGGTGACCACATCTGATGGCAGATGCCGACACGACTCCCGCTCGATTCGGGTGGCGTTTCTGCGCGCCACTGTTTGTGTGCGCAGCTCTGAATCCCATTAACAGCTCAGTAATCGCGACTGCAATCGTCCCGATCGCTGCCGCGGTCGGCTGCTCGGCGGGTCAAGCCTCGTTGTTGATTTCGGTGCTGTACCTGGCGACAGCGATTGGTCAGCCGACCGCGGGCGCGCTGGCCGAGGAGTTCGGGCCGCGCCGGATACTCGTGACCGGCGTTGTCGCACTGCTAGTGGGTGGTCTGGTGGGCGGTGTGGGCGTCAGCCTGCCGGCGTTGGTGGTGGCTCGGGTGCTGATCGGTGTCGGGACCTCGTGCGCCTATCCCTCGGCGATGCTTCTCATCCGCCGACGCGCAGTGCAGGCCCGTTTGGACACACCACCGGGGCCGGTCCTGGGAGGCTTGGTAATTGCCGGGTCGGTGACCGCGGCCGCCGGGCTTCCGATCGGCGGCGTGCTGGTCGACGCTTTAGGGTGGCGGGCCACCTTCTTGATCAATCTCCCCGTGGGCGTCGCGGCCCTGGTGATGGCACTGGCGTGGCTTCCCGCGGACCCGAATAGCCCAGAGCGCAGAACGTTTCGGCGGACCCTTGCCGACCTCGACCCAGTCGGGATCGTCGGCTTCGGCGGCGCGCTGGGAGCGCTTCTCGTCTTTTTAGTCTCGCTACCGCATCCGCGGTGGGCCGCGTTGGCTGTGTCCCTGGTGATCGGCGCCGCCTTGGTGTGCTGGGAGCTGCAGGTGCGCACTCCGTTCATCGACCTCCATATGTTGGCCGCCCACACCGGATTGGCCCGCACCTACCTGCGTTTTGCGCTCACCACGATGTGCATCTACGCCGTGTTCTACGGGGTGACTCAATGGCTGGAGGCCGGCCGCGGTTTTTCTGCCAGCACCTCGGGTTTGCTGCTGTTGCCGATGACCGGCCTGGCCGCGGTCGTTGCGCAACCGGTCGCGGCCCGCAACCTCATCCGCGCCCCGCTGATCGCCGTCGGCGTCTGTTGTTTGGCCGGATCGATCGGGGTGTTGTTGTCGGACACCGGCACTAGCACCTCGTGGATCGTGTTGATCACCCTTGTTTTTGGGGTCGCCATGGGCGCGATGGCGAGCGCGAACCAAACGGCCCTGTACACGCAGGTAAGCGCTGATCAGATCGCGACGGCGTCGGGCCTGTTGCGATCTTTTGGTTACGTCGGCTCGATCGCGTCTGCAGCACTCATCTCGGTGGCGTTCCACGCCCGCGTCGGCGATCAGGGTCTCCATGTGATTGCCTGGGTCCTCGTCGCTGCCAGCATGCTCGGTCTGATCGTTTTGGCTACCGACCCCATGATCACCGGACTTAGTCTCCGACGAGTGTTCCGGTCGGGTAGGCAGGCGCGAACACCCTTGACGCCTAGGCAAACTACCGGCGAGGTGGGTGAGCGATGACCTCTGCAGATCCTTGTCCCGCGGGCAGCATCGACTGCGCGGTAATGGCGGGTCGATTCGAGGGTGAGGTGGTCGCGCTGATGCCCGCCTTGCATTCACACGCCATGCGGTTGACGCGCAACCCTGCCGACGCCGATGACCTGTTACAGGACACGATGCTCAAGGCGCTCAACAGCCTTCACACGTTTCGGCAGGGAACGAACATCAGGGCCTGGCTGTACCGGATCCAGACCAACAGCTACATCTCCAGTTACCGACGCCGGCAGCGTAAGCCCGCGGTGCCACTCACCGAAGAGATGCTGCTCAGTCGCCAAAGCGTCGATGCGCGGCCATGGTCAAGCCACGTGCGGGCAGCCGAGGATGAAGCCCTCGACGCGATGCCTGATGCCGATCTCGCAAGCGCGATGCGCGCGTTGCCGCAGACGTTTCGCACCGTCGTCTACTACGCCGACGTGGAGGGCCTGCCGGTCAAGCAGATCGCCGCCTTGACCAAAAGCCCAGCGGGAACGGTGATGTCGAGACTACATCGCGGGCGGCGTCGCTTGCGGACGCTTCTGCCGCAGGGCCTGGCGAGGTGAAACGCACGTCGGGTCGTTTCCGCGGCAACCGACAACCTCTTAGGAAAGGACAACGAATTCATGGAACTGGGCGTACATTTCATCGACTTCCTGCCGGGTGCTCCCGACAAGCTTGGGCCCACGATGGCAGCATCGGCCAAGTTAGCCGAGCAAGCCGGCGCCACGATGTTCACGCTCGCCGACCACTTCTTTCAGATGGAAGCCGTCGGGCAGGCGCAAGATCCCTTCTTGGAGGGTTACACGTCGCTGGGATTCCTTGCCGGACAGACCGAAAAGATCACATTGAGCTTGCTGGTGACCGGCGTGACCTACCGCTATCCGGGTCTTCTCGCCAAAATCGTCAGCACCCTTGATGTGTTGTCGCAAGGCCGATCCATGCTCGGCCTCGGCGCGGCATGGTACGAACGCGAGCACCTGGCACTCGGTTTCCCCTACCCGCCGTTACACCGACGATTCGAAATGCTTGAAGAGACACTGCAGATCTGCACCCAAATGTGGAGTGACAATGACGGCCCCTATGCGGGTCAGCACTACCAGTTGGCCGAAACGATTTGCCAGCCGCAGCCGATTCGGCGGCCGCCGATCTTGATCGGCGGCGACGGCGAGAAAAAGACGCTGCGCATGGTCGCCCAGTACGCCGACGTGTGGAATAGCAACGCCGCGACACCTGATGAGGTGAAACACAAGGTCGAAATCCTGAAACGGCATTGCGAGGGGATCGGACGAGACCCCGGCGAGATCCGCAAGACCCTCATGATCGGTCCACAGTTCGATCCGTTCGGCGATCCCACCTCGTTTATGGGTGTGATGCAGGGCTTCGCCGAGGCGGGCATTGAATTGATCAATATTGCTGCCCTGCCGGGAAATCCCGATCCGATCGGGTTCGTCGGCCGCCTGGGCGACGAGGTCATCCCCAAACTGGCTTTGCTGGGCTGACCAGGCGCTGCTTCGCGCGTCCCGCAACCCGAACCCCACGAACAGGAAGCCCTATGCGCTACATAAAACTCGGAACCACTGGTTTGGATGTCTCCCCGATCGCCATCGGCGCGATGACCTACGGCCAGCCCGACCGCGGGTATCCCGTCTGGTCGCTGAACGAGGAAACCAGCAGGCCGCTCATCAAGCACGCCGTCGAGACAGGCATCAATTTTTTTGACACCGCCAACGGATACTCGCTGGGCAGCAGCGAGGAGATCCTCGGTCGGGCCCTCAAGGACTTCGCCGACCGCGACGACGTCGTCCTCTGCACCAAGGTGTGTTCCCCGATGCGCCCCGGGCCCAACGGACACGGACTGTCCCGCAAGGCAATCATGGCCGAGATCGACCACAGCCTGCGCCGGCTGGGCACCGACTACGTCGACATCTACATGATCCACCGCCTCGACGTCCACACCCCGATCGAAGAGACCTTGGAAGCACTGCATGACGTGGTGAAGGCTGGTAAAGCACGCTACCTCGGGGCGTCTTCGATGCGTGCCTTCGAATTCGCCAAAGCCCTGCACTTACAACGCCAATATGGTTGGGCCACCTTCATCACCATGCAAGACCAGTACAACTTGCTCGCCCGTGAGGAGGAACGCGAGATGCTGCCGTTGTGCGCCGACGAAGGCGTGAGCACCATGGTGTGGAGCCCGCTAGCGCGCGGCCGGCTTGCCCGCCCGTCGGAGAAGACGGCGACCACGCGTTCACAGTCCGATCCGGGGCTCAGCCTCTTTTACAGCGATCAGACCGCCGAAGCCGACCGGGCCATCATCGACGCCGTCGGTGACATCGCTACCTCCCATGGTGTGTCCCGCGCGAGCATCGCCTTGGCCTGGCTGCAGCACAACCCGGTGGTCGCCGCCCCCATCGTCGGCGCAAACACCACCACCCACATTGACGACGCCATCGCCTCTCTTGACATCACACTGACCGGCGATGAACTCGATCGGCTGCAGCAGCCGTATACCCCCCGTCACGACAACCAAGGCCTGCCGGTCGATGCGCCCGAACTGCAGCGCGTACGGGACCTCACCCCCAACAGCGCCGCCTAGGTCACCCCACGCCCCCGTCGAAAGGCAGACCACATGCGGATCGAACGCGCCATACTTGCCACCGTCGGCATCATCCAAATCATTTGCGGGACTATGTATTTAGCACGCCCGACTGCCGTCGGCGCGATGCTCGGTGCAGCGTCCGCCGCCCCACCCTGGGTAAACTTCGTTCTGGCGACGGCCGGCGCCCGGTTCATCGGCTACGGAATCGGCATGCTTGCCGCCGCGAAAGCGCCACCGCGCCATCAGCTTTGGATCACCACCATGCTCGGCATCCAAAGTGTGGACCTGGTCGCCACCCTCATCTACGTGGCCAACGGAAGCCTGCCAGACCGACACTTCTTGTTCGGCGCGGCGCTGCCACTGCTGTGGGTCGGCCTGCTCGGATGGGTGAGCCTGCGCATCCGCACCATGGCGCACGCCACCAACCGTCAAGACGTACACCAACAACCGTCTCGACAAGCAGAGAGCTGAGGTAAGGCATTCCATGCGATTTGCGTTCAAAACTTCACCGCAAAACACCACCTGGCCGCAGATGCTGGCTGTGTGGAAAGCGGCCGACGACATCAACGTGTTCGAATCCGGATTCACCTTCGACCACTTCTATCCCATCTTCGGCGGTGACTCCAGCGGCCCATGCCTGGAGGGATGGACTACCCTGACCGCGCTGGCCCAGGCCACCACCCGGCTGCGGCTGGGCACGATGGTGACCGGTATGCACTACCGCCACCCCGCGGTACTGGCCAACATGGCCGCCGCTCTAGACATCATTTCGGGCGGTCGGCTGGAGCTGGGGATCGGCGCGGGTTGGAATGAGGAAGAGTCCAATGCCTATGGCATCGAGTTGGGCAGCATCAAGGAACGCTTCGACCGGTTCGACGAAGCCTGCCAGGTACTGATGAGTCTGTTAAGCCGCGACACCACGGATTTTGACGGCCGCTACTACCAGCTCAAGGCCGCCCGCAACGAGCCCAAGGGGCCGCAGCTGCCGCATCCGCCGATCTTGATCGGCGGTAAGGGCGAGAAACGCACGCTGCGTCTCACCGCCCGCTACGCGCAGCGCTGGGACTTCGGCGACGGCACGCCGGCGGAATTTGCCCACAAGCGCGATGTGCTGGCCGCCCACTGCGCAGACGTGGGACGCGACCCGAAAGAAATCACGCTATGCGGACACTTTCTCCTCGATAGCGACCGCAACTACGCGCAGGTCATCGACCAGGTGGCGGCCATGGCGGCCGAAGGACTCGAACTTGCGGTCGTGTACCTGTTGCCGCCGCATGATCCAGCCGTCTTAGAGCCCCTCGCCGAGTCGATCCGAGAGTCAGGACTGCTCGAATAAGCCCACCGCTGAAAACCGTTGCGCACACACAGAAGTGAGTCAACTGCCCAGCCCCCGCACCCGCGGGGAACCGAGAGAAATCATGGACATCGTCGACACGCAGGTACATGCCAATGTGCTGGGCACCGAGGTCACGCTGGCGATCATGGATGCGCTGGGCATCAAGGGGCTGCTCTACGACGAATGCGCGGAGGCGGCCGAGGACGGGGCACTGCACCCTGGCTATCGGCTGACCAACCGCGCCTTTCGCAGCGTCGGACCCAATGCCGAGGCGGCCGCGCTGCGCTATCCCGAGCGTTTCGCGTTTTTGATGCGAGTCGACCCGTTAGACCCCGGCATTGAGTGCTGGATCGACACGTTGAGCGCAGCACCCGGCTTCAAGGCACTGCGCACTCTCGTCATCAACCCGGCCCAAGGCGCGCTGTTCGAATCCGGCGGCCACGACCGGCTCCTCGAGGCTGCACGCCCCCATAACCTTCCGGTCTTCGTCAGCTGCCCAAAGCGGGTACCGCATCTAGCGCAATACGCCGAACGCTTTCCCGACGTCCAGTTCGTCATCGACCATTGCGGCGCGGCGTTCGACGCACCACCCGGGGAAGCCACCATCGACGACGCCGTGGCGATGGCACGCTATCCCAATGTCGCCTACAAGTGGGCGCACGCTCCGTCCTTCCTCTCGACTACGCCCTACCCTTTCCACGATCTCGACCGCAAGCTGCGTCGCGCGGTCGATGCTTTCGGGCCCGAGCGCGTCATGTGGGCCAGCGACTACACCGCGAGCCGTCAACGAGCCAACTGGGGCGAAGCCCTCTTCGCTATTCGCCACTGCCCGTCGCTGTCTGAGGAAGAAAAGACATGGATACTGGGCCGCACCGCGCGAAACGTGTTGAACTGGCCAATCAGATGAACAGCCCTACCTGGTAGATCCGCATGACCAGCGCGGACGTGGCCAATCCGAGCAGACTGGGACAGCAACGACTTCGTCGAGCACTAGGCGGCCAAGCCAGCCGCATCGAGGGTCACTAGGTCGCCCGTGGTCGCGGTCGTCGCGGCGGCAGCTGGTCAGGGTGTCCAAGAGCGCTTTGAGGAATGTGTGGATTGGTTGCGGGGGCCTACCGATGAGTTCGCCCAATGTCGGGCCGTTCGCCCGCAGGGATCTTGCGAAGCAATGCGCGGACGACTGCGGAGCCGGTGGCGCCGGTAATGACGATCATTGCCTCGACTTCGAGTCGACGGTTGCCGGATGCTCGGGGGCGGCGGTGAGTCGTTGTCGCTCGCGAGGCCATGCGCTGTCGTCAAGGCCGAGCGTGGTCCGCAGCCAGGCCACCGTGGCGTGCTGGACGATCGCGACGCGCTCTGGGCTCTCGTCGGTGGTGCGGGTGTCGTTGAAACCCTGGATACCGCCAAGGCCGTGTTCGCCGCCGGCGAGCACCAGCAGGTCGGTTGCGCCCGGGCTTAGCCGGTAGCCCTCGATGAACCGGTCCGGACCGCGTGGCGAGTCCCCGATACTGAGTCCACTGATCTGGCCCCGCGGTTTCGAGCCGTGGTTATGCGAGCTGAGGGATCGAATAGGTGGACCTCCAGAGCGTTTCGAACTCTGTCGGGCTGATGTTACCGAGATAGCTGTGGCGCCGTTCGACGTTGTAGAAGTTGTCGATGTAATCGGCTATGGCGGCGGCCAACTCGATGGTGGTGGCCCATTTGCGGGTGTTGAGGAGCTCGACCTGCAGTCTGGCCCAGAAGGACTCCATGGCCGCATTATCGAAGCAGTCGCCCACGGTGCCAAACGAGCCGAGAAGGCCCCATCGACGCATGTTCTCACCAAAGCTCCAAGACGTAAATTGGGTGCCATGGTCGGCATGTAGAATCGTTGAACCACTTGATGTTCGGCTGTCCACGGCCATGTTGACCGCGTTGTTGACCAATGCGGTGTCTGCGGTCGTAGAGAAGGTGCGGGCTACGATCATGCGCGAGAAGCAGTCCAAGATCGCGCAGCAGTACACCTTGCCATCACGGGCCGGATGCTCGGTGATGTCGGTACACCACAACTCATTTGGCCCAGTGGCGGTGAACCGCCGATTCACCAGGTCAACAGGGGTATCGACACCGATCAGATTGGGCTTACGCCGTCCCGGCCGCGGTAGCCCACACAGGCCGTGCTCGGACATGATCTATTGACCAGCTTGAGGTTGACGTTCATCTCGTAGTCGGCAAGCAGCGCGGCGCGGACTCGCCGGCGTCCGTAGGTGCCGCGAGATCGCTGGTGGATCTCGGTGATCGTGTCGGCCACGATGAGCCGGCGCACCTCGCGGTCTGAGACAGGGCGACGCCGGTGGTATTGCAGCAAGGAACGCGCTAATCCTGTTATCCGACAGGCGGATCGGGCCGAATGTCCTCGCGCGATCAGCCCTTCAGCGATCGCGCGTCGGCGTTTTGGGGGCACCACCACCCGTTCATCGAACAGCTCGCAGGCATCGCGGGTCAACGCCAGTTCGGCTTCCAGCGCAGCGACGCGCTTGTGAGCGGCCGCCAGCTCGTCGGCCTCCACACTGGGGATGCCCTCGATGACTCCGGCATCGATAAGTGCCTGACGTTTCCACCGGAACAGTGTGGCCTCACAGATCCCAGTATCGACCGCCGCGGCGGCCACCGGTTCACCCGATCGCAGCCGCGCAACGATTTGCCGGCGCACCGACGACGAATACTGCCGGGGCATGTGACCTCCCGATGATCACTCTGCCCTCGACTCTCACAACGGTGGACCAACAACACGGGTACAGATCTCGTGGATCAACCGAACGGGGTCAGGCCAGGTTGTTTTCGCGTTGTTGTTTTTGTTAGTTAGAGGTGCCAGGACAGTGTCTCGCTTCGCTTGCAATGCATGTGAAGTCGGAAATCGTTTACTTCGAGTCGACTCGTGCTAGGGGCTGGTAGGCGGCGAGTCGTTGTCGTTCGGAAGGCCATGCGCTGTCGTCAAAACCGAGTGCGGTGCGCAGCCACGCCACTGTGGCGTGCTGGACCAGTGCGACACGCTCTGGACTTTCATCGGTGGTGCGGGTGTCGTTGTACCCCTGGATGCCGCCGAGGCCGTGTTCCCCGCCGGCCAGCAAAAGCAGGTCGGTGGCGCCTGGGCTGAGTCGGTAGCCGTCGATGAACCAGTCCGGCCCGCGCACGCTGAGTGGGGACTGGTCGTGGTCACCTGCCACCACCAAGCTCGGGGTCGTCAGTCCTGCGAAATCTGGATTCATGAAGGGGAAGTACTCTGCGGCCAACGGGGTCAGATCAGCACCCCCGGTGCCGGGCAAGCAGAGCAGCAGCGCCGCCTTCACCCGCGGGTCGGCCAAGCTTTGCCCGGGCTGATGGCCGGCGTCGATGACGCGCGCGCCGGCGAGCATGCTTGCGGTCTGTGCTCCCCAGGAATGCCCGGCCGCTACCACGCGGCCGCGGTCGATGCGTCCGGACAGCCCTGGCACGGCGGCCTCCACACGGTCGAGTTGGTCGAGGATGCCGGTCAGGTCCTGGACCCGGATCCGCCAGATGTCAGGGGTGCGCGGGTCTTCGGGGGAGAGCCCAAGGGAGTCGAGATGGGTGGGCTGGATCACGATGAACCCATGGGAAGCCCAGAACTCGCTCAAGGGTGCGTAGTCGTCCATGGTCAGGGTCATGCCGTGGGAAAAGACGATGACCGGCAGGCCCCGACCACGCGTCGGCGCGGTGACGCGGGCCTGCAGGTCGTGGCCGCGGCCCGCCGCGGTTAGGGTCACGGGCGCGACCGAAATGACTGGCGTCGTTCGATCGACGTGATTCTCAGGCGTCGCAAGGGTGCCGCTCATGATGTCTCAAACCTCTTCTGGGTCACTCGGTGATGGGAAGCGGCGGTCTAAGATAATGAACCGGAACGCCGCTCCGTTAGCTTAGCGGAACAGCGCTCCGCTTTTCAACTGAACTGAACAGGAGACGTGTGCCGCCCCAAACCCCCGTAGCCCGAACGCAGTCGGCCAAGCGCGCCGACGCGCGTCGCAACGAGCAAGTGCTCTTGGACGCCGCTGCGGCCGTCTTTGTACGCGCCGGGGTTGATGCTCCCGTGCGTGCGATTGCGGCCGAGGCCGGCGTGGGGATGGGCACTATTTACCGGCATTTTCCCACCCGCGCCGACCTCGTGGTGGCGGTCTTTCGGCATCAACTCGATGCGTTGTCTTCGATCGAGACGATCGTCCCGACACCCGAGGAGAACCCGTATGCAGCGTTGCGGTCGTGGGTTCATCGGTTCGCGGACTTCCTGGTCACCAAGCACGGCTTGGCCCGGGCGCTGCGCTCAGACCAGGCTGGTTTCGACGCTTTGCATGCCGAATTCCTTCAACGGCTGTTGCCCGTATGTGATCGACTGCTGAAAGTCGCTGCGGCGAGCGGTCTTCCGCGCGGCGACATCCGGCCGCTGGATTTCCTTCACGGCGTTGGCAACCTGTGCATCGGCGTGGAAGCCGATCCTGAGTATGACGTTCACGGCATGATCGATCTGTTCATCGCGGGCCTGGCGCAACCCTTGATTGATTAGCAGACAAGGGCTCAGGGCGGGAATCTGCCAATTGGCCGCCCTCAATGATTGATTTGTCCTGCCGGCGAATTCTGCGCAGCGTTGGATCAACGTCGTATGTTAGCGACGAGCTTGTCCCAGTTGGTGTGCGCGATGAGCGCACGCTGATCCTGGCTCGCGGGGGCGTTGTTCAGAAATTGTGTTACGGCGCCGTCTCGTTCGCGGTTGAATGGGTAGTCCGAGGCGTACATGATGCGATCGGCTCCTAGGGTCTCGAGGGTCCACCGCAGGTACTTGTGGCTAGCTATTCCGCCGGGTGTGACGTGGATGTTGGAGCGGAAATAGTCGGCGATTGGTCGTTGGAGGTGGGCTAGCCCGTCGAGGACGGAAATGCGGTCGAGATAAAACAGGACGACTTCGCCCCAGTGCCCCAGGATCATCTGTAGGTCGGGGAAGCGGTCGAACACGCCCGAAACGATCATGCGTAAGGCAGTGATTCCAGCATCGTAATGCCAGCCGATCGCACCGGTTGCCAGCATGTCGGCGATCGGCTTGCCGAACCCTTCGTAATAGTGGCAGACCGGGAGGACGTCTACCGAACAAACCAGCGCAACGGGTACAGAAACCGCCAATTCGACACCCGCACGGGGACATTGGATCTCGTACACCACGTCCCTGGGCTTGACCGGGAGACGTTCGCGGACGCGCAAATCGTCGGCCATCGCGAAGCCAAGTGGCCCCAAAGCGTTCCAACGCATTAGCTCGGCCGTGACGCGCACACAGTGAAGTAGAGCCTGCGACTCATCTCCTAGCTTCGGTGCCCGGGGTCCGTGCAGCCCTGGACCGCTCGTTTGTTCCACGCGTTGAACTGCGCTGTTGCATGGCGCGGGACGCGCTGTGCAAAAACTTCATTGGACCTGACCAGTCAGCTGGCCCCATCGTGGAGTTACCTCTCGCATCATCCGGTGCGGCACCTGGCCAACTTCTACTTTTTTCCGTTAAGGAGCGCGCGATGCGTGTGTTCGTCACCAGCGCAGCCGGTTTCGCCGGTAGCGCCATCGGCTCAGAAGCCCGCAACGTGGGCCATCCAGTCGTTTGCCTGAGCCAGCATCGCACCACCGCAAGCGGGCATCATCATGGCTGAGGGGACCGGCGTTGATGCCGCTGACCGGGCAAATCTGCGTTCGGGCCCGCGCACACCGAACCGGTCGGGGGTGGCGGCTTGGCTGCTGTGGTCGTGCGGCTGCACGGGTCTGAGCGCAATCGCGGTGTCGTTCGTGTTCTCGGTCTATCTAACGAGCAGAGTCGGCCAGGCCATGCCCGACGGTGGCGCACCGGCCAGCTGGCTGGGCCGCGCCCAAGCGATCGCCGGCTTGACCGTCGCGGTGGCTGCGCCGCTGATCGGCGTGTGGGTGGCCCACCCGTGGCGCCGACGCCAGGCCTTGATCGTACTGACGGGCCTGGCCGTGGCGCTGACCGCCATGATGAGCGTGATCGGCGAACATCCCGGCTATCTGATCCCCGGGTTAGCGCTACTGGCAGCCACCGCCGCAAGCACTGACCTTGCCGGCGTCCCGTATAACGCAATGCTGCGCCAAGTCTCGACCCCACAGACCTCGGGGCGGATCTCCGGATTCGGCTTCGCAGCTGGCGATGCCGGCACCGTCACGTTATTGCTGGTGCTGTATGTGGCTTTCATGTCCGGGACTGGCCAAACGCGGGGTCTGCTGGGCCTGGCGACCCACGATGGTCACAACGTGCGGATGGCAATGCTGTTCACCGCCGCCTGGTTCGCTTTCTTCGCGCTGCCACTGGTGCGGAACCTAAGCCGCCAGCGGCCACCAGCCGCCTCAGCGCGCTCACAACTCGGCCTGTTGAGCGGTTACCGCCAACTGTGGACGGACCTCAGCGCCGAATGGCGCCGCGACCGCAATCTCGTCTATTACCTGGTGGCCAGCGCGATCTTCCGCGATGGGCTGACGGGGGTATTCGCGTTCGGGGCGGTGCTGGGGGTCAACGCCTATGGCATCTCACAGGCCGGCGTGCTGTTATTCGGTCTGGCGGCCAGCACTGTGGCCATGTGTGGAGCGGTACTGGGCGGCCTACTGGACAATCGGATCGGATCGAAAAACATCATCGTCGGGTCACTGACCGCGATGGTCGCCGTCGCGGTGAGCTTGCTGACATTGTCTGGCGCGCAGGCGTTCTGGGTGTGCGGTCTGCTGCTGTGCTTGTTCATCGGGCCGACGCAGGCGTCAGCGCGCACGCTGCTGCTGCGCATGTCAAAGGAGGGTTTGGAGGGCGTGGCCTTCGGCCTGTACACCATGACAGGGCGCGCAGCGTCGTTCCTGGCGCCGCTGCTGTTTTCGGTCTTCGTCGACGGGTTCGGCGCCGTGCGCGCCGGCCTCGGCGGACTGTGCGTGGTGTTGGGTGCCGGGTTGGTGACGATGCTGATGGTGCGCACCCCGCCCCGCAGCACCGCAGCAGCCGCGCCCCAAACACCTTAATCCGGCCAAGTGACGGGTCGGCCCGCCGCCGCGTGTCCACCGAACAGTCTGTAGCGCAGCCCTTCTGGGGCGAAACAACGACCAGGGGATGGCGTCGGTCCGGTTCCCGCCGCGCCGAAACCGCCGCTATGGGGACGGGCTGTCGCGGACCCGCCAGTACCCTAAAGTCACTTCGCCACAGCGACTTACAGCACTGGCCCTGGCCCGGGCGGCAACTCTTGCTGTCGTCGCGCTGATCACCAACGCCGGGTGCGCAAGGCCGCGGCCCGGGCTATTGCGCGGTTGTCGGTGCTTTGCTCAGATGCGCCTCGGCGTATTTGCGGAACGCCACGACGAGCCGGTTGCGGTCGGTGGCGCGGGTGGCCAGCACGACGCGGCTAGGCTCCACGCCTTCTATGGGCACGGTGGTCAGGTCCGGGCGCACGCCTTCGAAGCCCGCGCCGGCGGGGACAATGGCCACAGCTTGCCCGCTGGCCACGATTTCGAATTTGTCCTCGAAGGCTTCGATCAGGGGGCCGTCGGGTGCCCGGCGTCCGTCCGGGCGAGGATCGATGCGCCAGAACGCATCCCAGGCGGGGTCGTGGCCTCGCGGAACGGGTTCGTCGGCGACGTCGTCGAGGGTGATGGATTCCTTGCCGGCCAGCCGGTGATCACGTGGCACCAGCAGCACCCGTTGTTCGTCGTAGAGAACGGTCACGCGCAGCTGGTCGGTGGGGAAGGGCAGCCGCACCACTGCGGCGTCCACCCGGTGATCCAGCAGCGCCGCGCGGGGTTCGTCCCAGGCCAAATGCATCGTGTGTACGTCGGCGTCGGGATGGCGGAACCGCAGTTCGCGCACTGCGGGGGTGATGATCAGGTTGGCGGTGTGCCCGATGGTGATGCGGCTGGGTTGGGCGGCGGCGCGGGTGCGCGCGGTGGCCTGCTGGGCTGAACGCAGCACGGCTGCGGCCAGCGGCAAGAACACCTCACCGGCCTCGGTGAGCCGACTGCCTTGGGGGGTGCGGTCGATGAGGCGAGCACCCAGCTGCTGTTCGAGGCGGCTAATTTGGCGGCTCAATGAGGACTGAGTGACATGAAGGGCCGCCGCGGCGCGCCCGAAATGGCGATGCTCGGCCAGCACGGTGAAGCAGCGCACCAAGAACAGGTCCAGGTCGGCTGGCGGTGACGTATCGGGCATGCGTCCAGCCTAAGCCCAGTCCGGCCGGGCCGCTGTTGCCTGAACAACGCTTGAGCTGCGGTGTTGCATGAATCGGGACGCGTTTGGCGAAACATTCATTGGACCCGCGCCGCCCCTGGGGCCCATCGTGGGATTACCGGCCGACACCGATCCGGTGCAGCACCTGGCCAGCCTGACTGTTTTGACCTCGAGGAGTTCGTCATGCGTGTCTTCGTCACCGGCGCAACCGGATTCGTTGGTAGCGCCATCGTCGCAGAGTTGCTCAGCGCGGGCCATCAGGTGGTTGGGCTGGCCCGCTCGCAAGCCGCCGCGGCGTCCCTGAGGGACGCCGGGGCCGGTGTGCATCGCGGCGCCCTCGAGGATCTGGACAGTCTGCGCCGCGGCGCGGCGGCAGCCGATGGTGTCATCCACACGGCCTACGCCGCCATGTCTGCGGACTTCATGGCGGCCGCGCACACCGATCGGCGCGCCATCGAAACGATCGGCGAAGCGCTGGCGGGATCGGGTCGGCCGTTGGTGGTCACTTCGGCGACCACGTTCATCGCCCCGGGGCGATTGGCGACCGAACACGACATCGCCGCGGCGGGGACTCCGCGGGTGGACGCCTCGGAGGCCGCGGTGGTGGCGTTGGCCGGCCGGGATGTGCGCGCCTCGGTGCTGCGGCTGCCGACCTCGGTGCACGGTCCCGGTGATCATGGTTTTGCCGCCCAGTTGATTGGGACCGCCCGCGAGACGGGCGTGTCGGCCTACCCCGGGGACGGTACGAATCGCTGGCCCGCAGTGCATCGTCTGGACGCCGCGGTGTCGTATCGGCTGGCCCTCGAAGCCGCGCCCGCGGGTGCGCGCCTGCACGCGGTCGCCGATCACGGCGTCCCGGTCTATGACATCGCCGCGACCATCAGCCGCCACACCCAGCTACCGGTGCAGGCCATCACCGCCGAGGAAGCCTTCACGCACTTCGGGCTGCTGGGCGCCATCTTCGCACTCGACGTCCCCGCTTCGAGCGAGGTCACCGAGAAGCAACTGGAGTGGCGGCCCGCCCAACCGGGGCTGCTCGCCGACCTCAACGCCGCCCACTACTACCACTAGCGCCACCACCCCGGCCGGGTAGCCACCCGCCGCCCGGCAACCCCCGTCGAAGGAGTTCATCATGCGAGTTTTCATTACCGGAGCCACTGGGTTCATCGGATCAGCCGTCGTCGCCGAATTGCTGGCCGACGGCCACGACGTGCTGGGACTGGCGCGCAGTGATGCCGGCGCACAGGCGCTGCAGAAGGCGGGCGCCCAGGTGCACCGCGGCGATATCGAGGACCTCAATGGGTTGCGCCGCGCGGCAGCTGACGCCGACGGCGTCATCCACACCGCGTTCTTTCACGGGATCTCCCACCCGGGCATCTCGACGCGGCTGCGCATTGTGCTCGGCGGCAGCCCGCGCAACGTGATGGCTCGGTTCGCGGCGGCCAGCGTGGGCGCCGACCTGCGCGCCATCGAGACCTTCGGCGCCGTGCTGGAAGGCACCGGGCGCCCGCTCGTGGTCGCCTTCCCCACCATGGCCCTAGCCTCTGGTCACCTGGTCACCGAGCAGGAGGCACCTGACCCCGGTTCGCCCGGCGCCGCCCGCATCCCGTCCGAAGAAGCCGCATTGGCACTCGCCTCGCGAGGAGTCCGCGCCTCGGTGCTACGGATCCCCCCGTCGGTGCACGGTCACGGCGACGCCGCCATGGTCCCGCGCCTGATCGGGATCGCACGCAAAAAACGTGCCTCCGCCTACGTCGGGGACGGACAGAACCGCTGGCCCGCCGTGCATCGCTCCGATGCCGCCCATCTGTTCACCCTGGCCCTGCACAAAGGGTCAGCCGGGCCCCGCTACCACGCGGTCGCCGAGGACGGGGTGCCGATGCGCGCCATCGCCGCGGTCATCGCCGAGAACCTCGATGTACCGATCACAGCGATAGGCCAGGACAAGGCCAGTGCTCACTTCGGCTGGCTGGCGCCGTTCGTCTCGACCGACAACCACGTATCCAGCACGCTGACCCAGCAAGAGCTGGGATGGCGACCCACCCAACCGGGTCTGCTCACCGACCTGAACCGGGCCGGCTACTTCACCTCCGCGTAGACCGCCCCTCATCGGCTCGCGACAACTGCCCTCAGTCCTCACTACCAGAAACGCACGGGACCACCATGACCGAGAATTTGACCACCCACAGCGCCTATCGCATCGACGTCGTCGACCACATGACCATCGAATGGGACGTGCCCATCGCCACCGACGACGGCCTGCTGCTGCGGGCCGACGTGTTTCGCCCCACGGCGGCGGGCAGCTATCCCGTCATTTTGAGCTACGGCCCCTACGGCAAAGGCAAGCCGTTTCAGCAGCTCCTGTCGGGTGCCTGGGAGAAGCTGGTCGCCGACCATCCCGAGGTGACCCGGGGATCCAGCGGCGCCTACCAGAACTATGAACTCGTCGACCCCGAGAAATGGGTGCCCGACGGGTATGTGTGTGTGCGGGTCGACTCCCGCGGCGCCGGCCGTTCGCCGGGGTTGCTCGACCCGTTTTCCGAGCGCGAGACCACCGACCTCTACCAGTGCATCGAGTGGGCCGCCCAGCAGCCGTGGAGCAGCGGGCGCGTCGGGCTCAACGGCATCTCCTACTACGCGATCAACCAGTGGCGGGTGGCCGCACAGCAACCGCCACACCTGGCCGCGATCTGCGTGTGGGAGGGTGCGGCGGACTGGTATCGCGACATGGCCTACCACGGCGGCATCCTGTCGACGTTCGTCGATCATTGGTATGCCATGTTGGGCCAGTACGGGCTGGGCGAGCAGGGCGGGCGCAACCCGCACACCGGACAGCTGATCTGTGGTGATGAAACATTTACCGCACAGGAACTGACCGCCCGACGCGTCGATCTGGGTCAGACCATCCGCCGCCATCCCCTCGTTGATGACTACCACCGCGACCGCACCCCGGACTTCTCGAAAATCACCGTGCCGCTGCTATCTGCCGGCAACTGGGGCGGGCTGGGACTACACCTGCGCGGCAACACCCGCGGTTTCGAACTGGCCGCATCCGCGGACAAATGGCTCGAGATCCACAACGAAACCCACTGGTCACTGTTCTACGCCAACTACGGGCTGCAACTGCAGAAGCGGTTCTTCGGCCACTTCCTCAAAGGCCAGGACACCGGCTGGCAGCACCAACCCCGCGTGCAGCTGCGCACCCGCCACGCCGATGGTCGCGTCGGGTTGCGGACCGCGACGACGTGGCCGCTGCCCGACACCGACTGGACGCGCCTATTCCTCGACGCCGCCCACGGCACCATGACGCCGACACCACCTACCCTCGACGCCTCCGCCTCCTACCGCCCCGGCCACGACAGAGCCAGCTTCACCTGGATCTGCCCCGAAGACACCGAGCTCGCCGGCCCACTCGCCGCCAAGCTGCACGTCGCCTGCGCCACCACCGATACCGACATCTTCGTCGTGGTGCGCGCGTTCTCACCCGACGGCACCGAGGTGGTATTCGAAGGCGCCAACGACCCACACACCCCGGTCAGCCAAGGCTGGCTGCGCGCCTCTCACCGGACGTTGGACACCGACGAGTCGCGGCCGTTCCTGCCGGTCCACCGCCACGAGCAACCCGAGCCCCTCACCCCGGGAGCCGTGTACGAACTCGACGTCGAAATCTGGCCCACCAGCCTGGCGCTGCCTCGCGGCTACACCCTGACCCTCGATGTGCAGGGCCACGACTACATCTACCCCGGGGCCGCGGGCGCCCAGCCCGGATTGGCGACACCATTCACTGGATCCGGGCCGTTCCTGCACAACGATGAGCGCGACCGACCAGCTGACATCTATACCGGGACCGTCACCGTGCACACCGGCCCGCAATACCAGTCGTATCTAGTGATCCCCGTCGTCAGCGCCTAACCCGCGGGCTCCCCCTACTCCCATGCAGCCCAGACCTGAAAACGAGGAACGCGAAATGACCATGAAATTTCCCATCGCCATCAAACAAGATCACCTCGTCGGGTAGATCGCTGGCAAGACCCGGTGGAGCGGTGGTGATGCCACATCTAGCGGCGTCCACGGGGTCAAGCACGTCGTAAACGCTGGTCCCCGCAGGCAGACGTAGGTCCGAGCGACGGTCCAGGGCGGCGAACAAGAAGTGGTGGTAGGCGTCGATAAAGCCCACCAAGGTGACCTCCTGGGCTCCGATGCGACGGGCCCAGGAGCGAAGCTCTTCGTCAGTTCTGACGGCGATCTGTCTGCCGGTGACGAGAACGGCCTCGGCGGTGGGCGCGGTGTCGTCGCACGTGACGATTGCTGCGCCGAAGAAGAATGATGATGCGGCCATGCTCGACCTTCCGCCGGTGTGAACTCCCAGACTCACCGCCACCGGGCACGCACGCGCCAGCGTCACGCTGATGTCGGCGCTCGCGACGCCTTGAGCCAGCGGTCGAGTTCGTCGAGGACGTTTTCGGTCATCGGGTACAGGCCGTCGGCGATCACCTCTTGGCTTTCGCCTTCGACGGTGCGCCGGCCGGCTTCGCAGATGATGATCCAGAACACGCCGGCCAGCGCGATGCGCTGCTCAGGACGACTCAGGCAATGATCTATCGCCCCGCGGACGTGACCGGCGCAGAGCCACTGAGCCAGGCATGTCAAACCTTGCGGATCGGTGCGTTCCGCGACCTTCACCGTGCACCGTGCACCGTGCACCACGGCCGAACGGTAGCGAACACGCTTACGGGCGCGGGCTTCCCGGTTCGCGAGCGGGGAGCCCACGCAAGAGGGTGTCGAGGAAGAGGTCGAACCGCGGCATCTTCGGTTCGATGCGCAGGGGATTCTCCTGGTGCGCAAGCCAACTGATCAGCGAGGTGACGTAGATGTAATAGCTCTGCTCGGCGAGATCGGCACTGACTCCGGAGTCACGGAAGGCGGTGACGATGGCGTCGTGGAGCCGGCCAGTGGAGTGGGCGTTGTGCGGGTGGGGCCGAGATAGGTGCGTGGCGTAGCCGGGCAGCGCGAGGAACTGATCGTGCATGTGCCACGCGAGGCGTGCCAGGAAGGGCTGCCAGGCTAATCCGGGCGTCTCTCCTGGAGGAAGGAGGCGATCGATGAGGACGTCGCTGATGAGGTCGAACAGTTCGTCGCGGTTTTTGACCCAGCGGTAAAGAGCGCTATGGCTCACGTCGAGACGCTTGGCCAGTTCTCGCATGGTCAGGGTGTCGAGGTTTTCCGCGCAGGACGCGGCCTCAACAATCTGCTCGCGGCTAAGCTGAGCCGGCCGACCGGGCGGACGACGCGCTTCAGCCCAAAATGCCATGGCCAAATGATACTGACACGGCTGGTCAGACAGTCGCTGCCTCGACAAGGCATCGGAATCGAGCGTAACGTCACCCGCCCCGGGACCATTAGTTGCCAATGGTCACTAAATGTGGCTAACGTTGGCGCGTTCACTCCCGTTCTTGGAGCACCACCTCAAGGAGCGTCAATGACACCACCTGACGTATGGGGCACGGCGGCCGCCGGATTCGAAGCCGTGCGCGATGAGTTCGCGGCGATCGTGGCCGCAGAAGGCGTCGACTTGGACGCGCAAGTGGCGGCCTACCATCGCGGTGAGCTGGTGGTGGACTTGTGGGCCGGAGCGCAGGCCAGCCGCGATTCGCTGTTGGGGATCTACTCCGCCAGCAAAGGGGTGACCCACCTGATCGTCGCCCTGCTCGTCCAGGAAGGCGTGTTGGACCTCGATCAGAAAGTCAGCCACTACTGGCCGCAGTTCGGAGCGCACGGCAAGCACGAAATCCTGCTGCGCGAGCTTCTTTCCCACCAAGCCGGACTGGTGGGGGCCACCGCCGGATTCACCCTGGCAGAACTGGCCGACGACCGTCTGGTTGCCGAGCGCCTCGGCGCCCAGGCTCCATTCTGGCGGCCCTCAACCGCGGCCGGCTACCATGCCCTTGCCATGGCGGCGCTGAGCGGAGAAGTGGTGCGCCGCGCCACAGGAGAGACTGTGCAGGACTTGTTCATTACGCGCCTGCGCGACCCCTACTCGCTAGATCTGCACTTGGGATTGTCTGCCGAGCAGGAGCACCGCTTCCTGCCGGCCCAGCCCATGGTGGCGACCCCGGAACGGCTCCGCGACCTTGCCGCAGCCGCTACCGACACGCAAAGCCTCAGCGGCATTGCCTTCAACCGCCACCACCGGCAGAGCTGTGAGGTGTGGGAGTTGCCTAACCTGCAGGCGGTCAGATCCAACGGACCGGCATCGTTCGGCGGCATCGGCACGGCCCGCGCGCTAGCCAAGCTCTACTCGGCCGCCGCGTGCACCACCGACGGCGCAGCCCCGTTTCTCACGCGGGACACGGCTGCGGCGTTCGCGCAGATTCAGTACGTCGGATGGGATCTGGTGCTGCGGCAGCATAAGGCTTGGGCGGTCGGCTTCCACCCCGTCGCCGAGGTCTATCCCTGCCTCGGGCAAGGCGCTTTCGGGCACAGCGGAGCCGGAGGGCAACAGGCGCTGGTCGACCCTCGCCACGAACTGTCCTACGCCTTCCTGCGCCGCCGTTTCCTGCTCCCGGAGCAGGCCGACAACGACCATAACCGCATGCTGCACGCACTATGTGCCGCAACCGAGGCTAACCGCTAGCCCAACAGTGCCCGGCGGGATGTTGATCTCTTCGGGACTCCTCCTTTCGCGCTCGATTCGTCGGAACAATCGACGACTTGGGCCCTTCTCGAACTTTGGTGCCGGCTCGGACAGGTGCAATTCGCGGTGGGGCTATGACGGCGCACCGGCGCGACTCTGGCGGCGTTCATCAGCAAACGCGATGGTGATCCCGGCAACGCGCAACCGGGCCTTTAGTGATCTTGCTATCGCGACGGCAAGGTTGCCAGCGCGTTCAATAGGACTCGCTCATCTACGAGCGGCTCAGTGCTCGCCGGATTAGTCGTCGAAGCGGACAACAGGTGCTCGACGTCGCCGCGAACTTGCCGAAGACTGTGGGCAACCGAGCGCCGCGAGCTTGTCCTCGCGTTCCGGTTGCGGACTTTCTTGACGCCCCGGTTGAGTCGGGCGTGACAGCGCAAAGGTGCTGTGAGCGTTAGCTCCTGGGTTTTTGCGTCGAGATTACTGCGCGTAGGTCGGCGAGGGTGGTGGCGATGATGTGCGCCATGTCGAGGTCGGTGTCTGCCTCGAGCCAGCGTCGGTATGCGGTTCGGAAGACGGTCATCCCAGCCTGCGCGGCGAGAAGAGCAGTGGTGTCGTCGCTGCCGCGACGGCGCAGTCCCTCGGCGAGCGCCGCGGTGAGGGCTTCGAATTTAATCAATTCGCGTTCGGTGAGGTCGGGACTGGCTGCGATCACCGCCTGACGTTGACGTTGGTCTTCGCGTCGACCGATCGCTAACCAGTCCAGGCCGGCGACGGCTTCGGCGATCGCCTCGAACGGTGGCAGCCCGGCGGGCGCATTGACCGTTGCGTCAGCGAGCAGCTGTTCAAGCTGCTCTGTGCCCCCGAACAGTACGTCGCGCTTGTCTTCAAAGTGCCGGAAGAATGTGCGTTTGGTCACTCCCACGCGCTGAGCGATATCAGCGACCGTGGTCTGTTCGAAGCCCTTCTCGCTGAACAGATCGAGTGCAGCTTTCCGCAGTCGCTCGTTACTGCCCGGCTGCCAGCGCACGAGCCGAGGATAACAACTAGGAATCAGCGATGTCACAAAGTGACATCGCCTGGTACGGTCGGTGATGTCACCCGATGACATCAGCCCGACCTTCGGAGGCCCAGCAATGGCAACGATGAAGCGGATCCAGTATCACCAGTACGGCGGGCCCGAGGTTATGCGCCTTGAGGACTTCGAGCCGGCGCGGCTCCGCGCCGGCGAGGTGCTGGTCGGTGTGCGGGCAGCGGCAGCCAATCCGATGGACTGGAAGATCCGCAACGGCGACATGAAAATCGTGACCGGCCGCAAGTTCCCGCGGGGGATGGGCTACGACTTTGCTGGCGTCGTCGAGGCAGTCGGGCAAGGCGTCACCCGGCTCAGCGTCGGCGATGAAGTGCTGGGCGGGACGTCGCTCAAGGCGGCCGGGGCGTTCGCCGAGATGCTCGTCGCCGAAGAGAAGGGCGTAGTCAAGAAACCTGCGGGTCAAGTGCACATCGTGTCCGAATGCATGGGAAAGGATCCGCGGCTCGTCGCCAATCTGAAACGCCAACAGCACCAGACCACCGGGGGTCAATACCCGGTTAAATTCGGCGAACACCCCGGTCAGATGGGTATCGGGGATGTGGATGATCGAGTACCAGGCGCAGACGCCGCCGACGCTGCAATCGGGGATGTCCAGATTCGTCATTGACCCGACATCGAATTCTAGGCCAGGGTTGAGTCGTCGGGCTTGAGCAACCATATTCGGTGACAAGTCGACGCCAGACACCTCGACACCCGATGTGTTCAGCAGCGCCGTGGTCGCTCCGGTCCCGCAACCGATATCGATGACCCGCCGGTCCTGACCTTTCAGGATGAGCCCGGCGAACGCGTTCACGACGGCCAGGTCGACCGGCTTGCTATCGAGATGGTGATGAAATCGCTCGCTGTAGGCAAAGGCTGTGCGGTCATAGCTGTCCCGTGTCGAGGTCAGGAAATCGGGCTGATCCACCCCTGCATCTTCCTCGACACCCGGGTAGTGATCCGTGGGCTCGATGAATTCGCGGGGTCCCGTGAGCACCACGCGGTCATTGGAGCAGCACCGTGATGCAGAACGGATGGCCTTCGGGGTCGATGAGAACGCGCCATTTTTCCGGATCTGGTTGGATGTTGGCCTTGGTCGCCCCTAGCCCCAGGATGCGGGCCTCCTCGACGTCAAGGTCAGCAACGGCGACGTCCAAGTGCATCTGTTTGGGTACTGGTCCGACAGGCCACGTTGGACGTCGATGGTCAACAATCCGTTCGAATGTCAGGAAAAGTTCTGTAGCCGATCCCCTTGAATACGACAAGGTCTGGCGAGGATAGCGTCACCTCGAGGCCTAGGACGCTTTTGTAGAACTCCGCTAGTAGGGCAGGATTTGAGCAGTCCACTGCTACCGCACCTAACCGGACACCGGTCATCCCAGACGCCTTACGAGTTGCAGGCGATTTTCGTCTTCGTCGCGGCGCGGACTGCCAAGCAGGGAGTCCGAGAATGCACCGCGGTGAGCCGTCGGCGTCTCACTAGCCGGAAGGGGCATCACAGCTACAACCTGAACATTTCGCGGTCCATCGCGGCGTTTTCGATAAAGGCCTCGCGGCGTGACGGGCAGTACGGTCGCCGGTTCGTACGATTCGGCCGTGGGAGGGATCGTGCGATCCCGAGCAGTTTCGTTGGTAGGCCGCCGATTCGGCGGACGACGTTGGGGCCCGTGATGGGGGGAGCAGATTCGATACGGGACTCGGCGGAATCGGTCGCTAGGCTCGGGTCAACAGTGCGCGGCTTGACTGTTGTGCGCTCGGTGACGTCGGTGCGCACCGTTTGGGCCCCGACGCCGGCCATCGATCCGCGGTTGTGTTCGGGCCGTGACTTGGGGTGGCGAGTTCGAGGTGCCGGTAGGTGGGCAGCGGAGGGCCGATCTTGATGTGCGAGCAGCGTGGGAGTCTGCGCTTGTCGTATCGCCTCTTGGTCGTCGATATCCACACTGGTTGAACGGCTTTCGTTCATACTGCGTCAACGACTTCTTCGGCGGGTTCGGACGCGGACCTGGGTGGCTCGTCGGTGAGTCTCCATCTGTCGTGCCATCGACGTAGTGGTGGCGGCGCCCACCAGTTCGCGCGTCCGAGGAGTCGCATGAACGCTGGTACGAGAACGGTTCGGATCAGGAATGCGTCGAGCAGGACGGTGATCGCCAGTCCGGTCCCCAACATGCGCATCGACTGCACTTGGGAGGCGATGATCGCGAGGAAAGCGATCGCCATCACCGTTGCTGCTGCGGTGACGATCCGGCCTGTTCGCGCCAGTCCGAGCGCGACCGCATGCTCGTTGGCGCCAGCTGCGCGGTCGGTGTTGAGCCATTCTTCGCGGATGCGAGACACTACGAACACTTCGTAGTCCATGGACAGGCCGAAGGCGACGCAGAAGATGAACGGCGGGAATGCGGCGTTGATGTGCCCTGTGGTGGTGGTGCCGAAGCCGCCGAGGTGGCCGTCTTGGAAGATCCAGACCATCGCGCCGAATGCGGCGGTCAAGGACAGCGTGTTCATCGCGAGGGCCTTGATCGGCAGCAGAATGCTTCCGGTGAGCAGAAATACGAGGAGCGACGTTGCCGCTGCGATGAGGGCGAAGGCCACGGGTAGCGTGCTCGTGATGGCGTTGACGTCGTCGATGTTTTGTTGGGCGACGCCGCCGAAGAGGGTCGGCGCAGGCGCGCGAATGTGTTTGAGGTCAGCGAGTTGGGCCTTGCCGGCAGATGAGTAGGGATCGAGTGCACTCGAGACCGTCAGGTAGCTTGCACCGTCGATTTGCGCTGCGCCGATGCTGTCGGTGCTTACTCGTGCGCCGTTGATGTAGGTTCCGCCTGGTGCGGCGACAGCCAGGACGTCGGTGGCCCGGGAGAGTTGCAGGGCATAGTCGCTGACCGCGGCCGGCGGCCCGCCGGATGGGAGCACTATGCGGATTGCGTTGCCGTACTGCGGAAATTCGGCGCGCATGATGTCGCCCGCTTGACGGGATTGGGCGGTGGTCGGCAAGATGCGGTCATCGGGGTAGGCGACCTTCATCGTAAGCAACGGGACGCCCAAGATGATGAACACCGTTGTGACCAGCAGGACAACCGGAATGGCATGGCGCATCGCAACGACCGCACTTCGGTAGAAGAACGTGTCGTGCGGCGCCTTGTGCGCCGGAGCCTGTCGGCCCATCAACCGATACGCGGGTTTGCGGATGTCCCATTTGTCGATGCGCTCACCCAGAAGTGTTAGCAGCGCCGGCGCGACGACCAAGGCGCCGATGAGGCACAGCGACACAGCGGTGAGTCCGGCCCAGGCCAGTGAACGCAGGAAGTACATCGGGAATATGGCCATGACTGCCAGTGACAGCGCCACGGTGACCGCGGAATAGGCGACGGTGCGTCCGGCGGTGGTCATGGTGCGCGCCATTGCGTCCGCGGTGTTGTGACCACCCGCGAGTTCGTCGCGATATCGGTTAATGATGAACAGGGTGTAGTCGATGGCCAGTGCCAGACATAATGCAGTGGCCAAGTTGAGCGCGAAAACCGACACATCGGTGACCATGAACAGGCCTCGCAATGCCGCAGTCGTTCCTGCGATCGCGAAGACAGCCACGGCGATGGGAAGTATCGCGGCGAGCACACTGCCGAAGATCCACACCAGGGCTGCGAAGGTGACCGGCACTGCAATCGCTTCGGTCACGATCAGGTCGATGCGTGACTGGCGGTTGACGTCGTAATAGGCGATTGCCTGACCAGCGGCCCTCACGGTGACGGTGCCGTGTGTTCCCACAACGGAATCCGCGATCTCGTGAGCTCGGGGCGGCGCATCGCTATCGGTGCCGGCGATCTGCGCGACGATCAGACCGGTGCGGTGATCCGCGCTGATAAGCGATGCGGCGATCGCGGGCGACGCCGACCAGTAGGAGCCGATCTGCTGCGCATATGACGAGTGATGCAAAACGTCGAGCACCGTCTGGGCCCGAGCACGCACATCAGGACTATCCACTCCCGCCGGGTCGGTGATCTCGAAGATGATCGGCATGCCACCGGCGTGAAAGTCGTTGGCCAGCAAGCCCTGAGCCCGCGCGGACTCCGAGTGTGGATCGTCATATCCGCCCGCAGGCAAGTGCGTGCTCACCGGTGCGCCGAAAACGCCTGCGAGCAAACCGAAAAGCAGTGCTGCCCCGACGATGATTCGCGGTCTGCGCTGTGCTAGCGCACCTAACCTCGTGAGGATCATCCCGTCTCCTGTTCCATTGGAGGGGCTTCGCATTCTGTGCCCGGCCGCCAACACCGATCCGGGTCTTCACAGCGTGTGCCCACCGTTAACCCCGCTGCGGTCTCACCGTCTCGGGATCTGCATGACAACTCCGGATCTCGAGCGCAGTGCGTACTAACTAACGGCCGCCGGCGACAGTGCCGCCATCGACCTACGGCGCGCTGCTGACAAACTCACTGTCGTTCACATACGCTGTGTATGTCACTATATTCGGGTTATGTCGTCTGTCAAGAACCGACGTGAGCTCTACTCGGAAGCGACGCGGACTGCGATCCTTGACGAGGCGACCGCGTTGTTCGCTGAGCGTGGCTTCGCCCACACGTCTTTGGAAGAGATCGCTGCCGCAGGGCTTTTGAGCAGGGGCGCGATTTATCATCATTTCGCTGGTAAGAAAGCGCTTTTCGAAGCGGTGCTCGACCGGCTCCAGGCAGACGTCAGGGGCCGCATCACCGTCGCGGCGGTCCAATTCAGCGATCCGTGGGACGCCGCGATCGCGGCGCTGGATGTGTTTCTCGATGAATCGTGTTCTCCCATCTACGGCAAACTCGTCTGGCAGGAGGGTCCGCTGGCGCTGGGATGGGAACATTGGCGAGAGTTCGAACAAGGCTCCTACGCGCTGGTTGAAGGCCTCATTATCGCGTTGATGGATGCCGGATACCTAGAACGCAAAGCGGAGTCGACCACCGTGCGGATCTGCTACGAGATGCTCCACGCTGCCTGCGTCGTGCTCGCCGAAGCAAGCGAAGATGACAAAATGCGTGTTCGCGGCGAATGCGCTGATCTGTTGCACCGCCTGCTGAACGGGTTGCGACCATCCGAACAACGATGGAGCGCCGAACCCGACAGTCCAAAGTCTCGCTCCGCATCCGCGCGGCGGCCAGCGCGAAAACGCTGAACTCCCAAACCGTGCGGTGGAGGTCCAGCGCGATGCCGACCAGCATGTCCTGCTGGCCACCGACCACGGCGCGACGGCCGGTTTCGTCGACCAGGGCGCGAGCATCGGTGTTTCAAGGCGCGGCGGCGGTTTCGGCTGCCGAAATAAGCTGGCAAACACCCCGTCGCCTCCCATAGCGAGCGATTCGCGGTCCACCCGCAGTGGGGGCTCCTGCAATGCGAGCCCACTTGCGTCGCTGTGACGTGATGCAACGCCATCGACGGGGAGAGGCGCGCACCGCGCTGCAAAATCTGTCGTCTCGGAAGAGACTCGATACTGCGCTGCCAGATGTGCCAGGGTGGTGGAGTACCGGATGACACGCGACGCCCAGGCTGGCACGTCAACCAAGAGCGCAGCCAGGACATTGCCCAGATCAACTCGCGTGCAGGCGAGTTCCGCACGTTGGACACCACCGCACCGGTGTTTCGAGCACGGCTCTGATGGTGTCGAGTTGGGCGATGTGGTGGGTGCAGGTTTGTCGGGTGAGGTGGTCGCGGATGGTGGTGACGATGAACTGTGCCCGTTCGGTGGGGGTGGTTCCGATGACCGCTGATAGGCCCGACCGTGTGTGGGCGGTCGACTTCCAGTTCGACGTGACCACAGACGGTCGGCCAATCAAGATCGTTTCGATTATCGACGAACACACTCGCGAGTGCCTCGGTGACATGGTCGAGCGCAGCATCACCGGGGATCACCTCATCAACGAGCTGGACCGCGTGGCCGCCGAGCGTGGCACGTATCCGACCGTGCTCCGTTGTGACAACGTGCCCGAATTGGCTTGCAGCGCAATGGCTGACTGGGCCGACGGCCAGGCCGGCTTGCACTTCATCCCGCCCGGTGAGCCCTGGCGAAACGGCTACGTCGAATCGTTCAACTCCCGTATCCGCGACGAATGCCTCGACATCAACAGCTTCTGGTCCCTGGCCCAGGCCCGCGTCGTCATCAGCGACTAGAAGCACGACTACAACCATCGCCGCCGGCACTCATCGCTGGGGTACCAGGCCCCAGCCGGCTATGCCGCCACCTGCACCCACCGCTGATTCTCGCCCGCCTGAGCTGTCCGGGTTGGGTGGCGCGGCACAGCACGGGTCGCATCGAGTCGGGTCTCGCCCGGAGCGTCGTCGTGATTGCGGCTCCAAGTGCTGTGGCGCTGGACGATCGCTGGTGTGCGGACGGCTCGACGTTACGGTTGGCGTATGCGTCATGCAATCTACGTCCCGTTGTTCGGAACGTTGGCTGACCCTGGTGCGATCGCCGACATCGCTGGGGCCGCCGAACATGCGGGCTGGGATGGGTTTTTCGTTTGGGATCATGTCCTGAGCCCCCTGGGCGGTGAATGGGAGATCGCCGATCCGTGGGTGGTGTTGGCTGCGGCGGCCATGGTGACGGATCGGATCCGGCTGGGGCCGATGGTGACCCCGTTGCCGCGCCGACGGGTAATCAAGCTAGCTCGAGAGACCGTGACATTGGATCGGCTGAGCCGGGGGCGGTTGGTCTTGGGCTTGGGCACCGGCGGCGACGTCGGGCGTGAGTATTCGGCCTTCGGTGAGCAAGCAGACGCGCTGCGGCTCGGCCGCACCCTCGACGAGGGTGTCGCGGTACTGACGGGGTTATGGGGTGGAGAGACCGTCACCCTCCGCGGGGTGGTGACTGCCGACGACGTCCGCGCCATTCCGGGTCCCGTGCAGCAGCCACGCATTCCGCTCTGGTTCGGAACTCAACGCACCATGGGTCGCCCGATCGAGCGGGCGGCTCGGTTTGACGGCGTGTTTCCGCTCGGCGTGGACGTGGAAGGGGTCAAACGCGTCGCTGCGGAAATCACGGCCGTGCGTGGAAGCCGCGAGGACTTCGATATCGCCGTGGTCGCTCGTCCGGGCGACGATCTCGACGGGCTTGCCGCCGCGGGCGCGACGTGGGCGATGCATGCCTTCTGGCCCGGACATCGACCCGACCAAGTGCTGCGGGTCATCAATCGAGGTAAACCCAGTTAAAACATGCCCCGTCTGTGGGCGGCGCAGTGTGGTCGGGGCTCTTCTTGCCGCGGCGGTGTTGGAGGTGTGGGTCTCTTCCAGGAGCTCGCCGGCGCCTCGGTCAAGTCGGTTCCGCGGGGAAACGACTTGCGCATGTCGAGGTTGCACCGCTCGGCGAGGTTGGCGTGGCCCGCCTCGCCACGTGCGTTGCGGCGACGGTTGATGCGCACGCGCTGGATGTTCCTCACCGCAGGCTCGCCGACACTGACGTGACGTGTTGGGCTGTGGTCCTTCAGATCATGGGGCGTAGTCGTGGCGGCGCGTCGATGCCCATCGTGGTCAACGTGGCACAGTGATAGATCGTGCCGGGGGTGTGGATGGCGTGTCCCAATCCGACGTGGGCATCGCGCCAGAAGCGTTGCAAAGGGTTGTTCTTGCGCGCGGCGTTGCCCCCGGAGCGGGCGAAGATGTCATCTGCAGCGCTAACAGCGCGCCAGGCGCAGCGGATCTGGTTGCGCCGCACCACGGATCGGTCTTCGAAAGTGACCGGGAGACCAGAGTCCGCGCGGTCGTAGAGTCTGCTGATCCCGTCGAGCAGCTGCAGACGCGACGCGGCGATCTCGGCGGCCGCCTCGGAGATCGCGAACAGCACGTAGGGGTCGTCTTTGATCTTGGTGCCCGTTGCGGCCACCCGATGGCGTTGATAGTCAAGGTGGGCGGCCAGGGCGCCCTCAGTGATGCCGATGACCGCAGCGGTGATGCCCAGGGGGAACATTGCCCAGAAGGGAAGCTTGTAGAGCGTTTCGCTGCGTCCGCCTTGTGCTGCGCCCTGCGTTCCGGAGGCGACCTGCTCGGCGTCCATCGTGCGGTAGGACGGGATGAACGCTGCGTCGACGATGATGTCCTTGCTGCCGGTACCGCAAAGCCCGATGACGTCCCAGGAGTCCTCGACGATGGTGTAGTCGGTGCGGGGCAACACCACGTGCAGCATCTTCACCGGCTCGGCGGGCGTGCCGTCGGGGGCCCCGAGGAGTGCGCCGAGGAAGATCCAGTCGCAGTGGTCGGTGCCGGAGGAGAAATTCCATCTTCCGCTGAGAACGTAGCCACCGTCGGTCGGTGTTGCGATGCCTTGCGCCGCGTACGGGGAAGCGATCCAGGTATCGGGATTATCACCCCACACTTCGGTTTGCAGCCGGCGGTCCATCAGCGCCATCTCCCACGGGTGCACACCACCGACCCCGCACACCCAGCCGGTGGAGCCGCAGACCGCCGCGACTGCCATGACTGCTTCGGCGAAGTCGCGGGGGTGGGCCGCGTGACCGCCAAACTCGGTCGGTTGCAGCATCCGCATAACACCGGCCTGCCGGACTAGCGACACACTCTCATCCGACAGCTTGCCGAGGCGTTCAGTGTCGTCAGCGGTCGATGCCAGCCGCGCCGTGATCTGTTCGACGCGGCCAAGGACTTCGTGTGCCATGGCGTGCCTCCCGTCAATCGGGTCAAGACGAGCGATGTGTGCGCCGGTCTCCGGTGTTCCTCACCGTAATGGGACTTGACCATTTGGTCAATCCACTTGGTCAATCCAATTGTGCAACCGATGGATGACAATTAACCTGTCAGCATGGGCAACCGCGAAGACCTGCTGAGAGGGGCCAAGCAGTGCCTCGTCGAACGTGGCTGGTCGAACACCACGGTGCGCGACATCGCCGCCAGCGCTGGTGTGAGTCATGCTGCCATCGGCTACCACTTCGGTAACCGTGAACGTCTACTCGTCGAGGCACTCGTTGAGGAACTCGATGAATTGGACGGCCGGATGGCGCCGGACGGACGGTCCGCTGCCCCCGCCGATCGGTGGCGAGCACTGATCGAGTCCTTCGCAACCGATAAGTCGCTGTGGACATCGCAGCTCGAAGCGATCGTGGCGGCCCAACGCAATGACGAGCTACGTACACGTCTGGCACACGGCCAGCGGCGCGCGCGCGCTGACATGGGCGGGTCCATCCCCTTGGCCATCTTGATCGGACTGATGATCCAATCGCTCATCGATCCGCAAGGCGCACCCACCGCCGCTCAGGCGATCAGTGAAATGCGGGCACTGACGACTAGATCAACGGGCGCCCCCCGGCCATAACGGCTGTCAACGGAACCAGCCTCAACACCGGTGATCTTTCACATTGACATTGCCAACATTATTCAGGCGCCCGCGAATGGCGCCGATGATCACGAAGGGCACGACCCCTCCTTGTCTTTCCACGCCCCATCCATCCACTCGGTACGCTGCGCCTAGAACACCGATAAATGACTCTCATCCGTCGCGGACCAATTCTCGGGGTGCGACCATTCCAGTTCAAGCAGTCGAACCGCACTTTCATCAGGTGGGCGGCCCAGTTGGGTCGCGTCACGTGACTAAACAGCATCGGCTACGGCAGACAGGTACTGGCAGGTCCAATCTGTGGACATCGCGGCGTACGACGCGGTGGACACAAAAGTGAGATTCCCGGGTGTGGACATGGCGTGAGAACGTCGCTGACGGTGCAGGTCACGGGCGCGCGTGTGGACACGAAACATGAGAAGCCACAAGCCGCGTGTGTAGGTTCCCATCCAAGGTGGCGGAATTCCCATCTTCGTGACGCAGAAATGGCGGATCCGCCACAAAGATGGGAATCTAGTTAGCTGGCCTAAGCGTCGGCCGTTCCTTTGGAGGTACCCATTGGCTTTCGGCCGTAAGTTATTGGACTCACGAAGTGCGTTGTACACGTCTGCGACTTCGCCGTCTCCTTGGTCGCCGATGTCGTGGATCTGATTGGAAAGCACCGCGTCGAACGCGGTGCTCTGCGCGCCCGCCCCGGTCAGTGGATCGCTCCACATATCCTGCACGTGCTCAACGTGTTTGGTGTCGGCGTCGAGCTTCTTGACGACCTGGTCGTAGTAGGCGTGCGCGTCGGCACCCAGGGGATTTTGGCCCTCGAGGACGATCATGACCGAGCTATTCGATTTGTACTCGTTGAATATCGCGCCCATGCGCTTGGTCGCCACCACCGACTGCGCATCGTCGGGCGTCATTGACACCGAACGCATCTTGCCGACCTCGTCCAGCTGGGGGACGACGACGTTGAGCACCGCGATGATCGCGATCCAGCCGAGAATGATCGGTACGGCGAGCGTGCGGATGATCCGCGGCATCTTGTCATGCACGGGTTCTTTGACGACGGGGATGACGTCGGTGCGGGTGTCGTCGACTGTTGTGCTCATGCGGATTTCACCAAGCAGAAGGTCAGGGCGTGCACGCCGTGGGTGATGTTCTCGGCCTTGACTTCGTCATCGATGGTGATGCGGCAACCGAGGGAACTGCCGTCGCTTTGTGCCGAAAGGTTCGGAAAGACCGACGGGGCCGTCGTGCTGAGAACCAGCGTCCACGGCAGCGGCACACCGTCGACCCGCCTCGGGTCGGCGGACAAGTCCAAGTAGTTCACGTTCGCCTGGCTGGCCGAGCCAAAGACCTCGTACTTAACGACCTTGGGCTTGAACGGCTTCGAATCATCCAGCCGCGGGCTCGTCATGACACCGGTGTCGTGAGCGCCAAAGAACGACTTGACCCGAACCACGGCAAAGCCCCCCACCACCATGACCGCCACGATCAACAGCGGCAACCACGCGCTGCGCACCACTTTCGAAATCTGCACCCCGTGCATTCCTTTCCTGCTGCTCCCTACCACGAGGAGTGGTGATGGCCTGCAGGTAACGCCGCGAGGCGCAACCCGACCGCAAGACGGACTGCGTTACAACCGATGTCGGCAACTGCAACAATCCCCCGCGGTCATGGCACCGATCACCCTTTTCGCGCAAGGCTTTGCGGCCGGGAAGCTCGCATGTCTTAGGGTCCTGGCACGTCGAGCGGGGTTGACTTTGCATCAGCGTTTAGCCCACCGCCGTGTTGGAATGAGCACGCAACGTGGCCGGCCGGAACCGGTTTTGCCGATGCGGCGTGCTCATGGTTCGTGCGTGGCTCCGATTTGCGTTGGGTGTCATCGTTGGACGGGTGCCGATCGAGCAGATGGATTGCAGTTCTCATGCGAGCACGTAAATCGGTGGACGAGGAACGCTCCTGTACCAGAGAGATGATCTCCGAAGTCCAGATGTCTGCAAGGATCTCTGCGATGGCGTGCTGCTCCTGATCGAGATGTCTAGCCAACAGGTCGATCGTCTGGCAGCGAACCTGCTCACCCTCATCGATACCGGTGACGTACGCCGCGACATAGGCGTGGGTGAGGGCATCGGTGATGCGATCGGAGCGTTCCATCGCATCAACGAGCCGGTCGGCAACAAAGCGCAGGCGAGCCAACGGGTCACTGAGGCCGATCTCGTCGCCGATGGCAAGGTCGAAGCGACTCAGTTCATATGCGAGGGCCGCCGTCAGCAAGTGGACCTTGGACGGGAAATAGTAGTAGACGGTCGCCATGGATACTCCGGCGCAACGCGCGACCTCTCGCATCCGAGCGTCGCTGTAGCCGCCCTGCGCGGCGACCTCTACGGTCGCGTGGATGATCCGCAGCCAACGTTCTCGCTGCCGTGGGGTTTGCGGACTTCGTGAGGCCGGCAGCAAAAACTCGCGGCAGCCTTGCTCGACCTCGCGGTAGTCTTCTGGCGACAAGGGCATGCCAGCGCCTTAGAAGCTCGGGCCCGGGCGGACGGTGTCGGCGTGTAACTGATGCGAATGCCGGTGGCTCATGCCCACTGGTCCCGGGTTGAGACGCCGGGACCGGCTGCGCCGTAGGCGACGTCAAGGGTCTTGATGCCGTTGATCCATCCTGAACGAAGTCGTTGCGGCTCGGCGATCTTGGAGATGTCCGGCAACTGATCGGCCAGCTCGTTGAAGATGAGTTTGATCTCCATGCGCGCCAGGTTTGCCCCGATGCAGTAGTGAGCCCCATTGCCGCCGAAACTCAAGTGCGGGTTGGGGTCACGCAAGATGTCGAACTCGAAGGGATTGTGAAAAACTTCGTCATCGAAGTTCGCCGAACTGTAAAACAAGCCGACGCGCTGGCCCTGGCGAACATTCACCCCGCCAACTTCGGTGTCGGCAAGTGCGGTGCGCTGAAAACAATGCACGGGACTGGCCCAGCGGATGATTTCGTCGACCGCGGTGTCAGGACGCTCGCGCTTGAACAGCTCCCACTGATCCGGACGATCACAGAAAGCGTTCATCCCGTGCGTTATGGCGTTGCGGGTGGTTTCGTTGCCCGCCACCGCCAACAAGATGACAAAGAACGCGAATTCAACATCACCGAGCGCGTCCCCGTCGACGTCGGCTTCGATCAGACGTGTCACGATGTCGTCGGCCGGGCAGCGGCGCCGCTCTTCGGCCATGCCGTAGGCGTAGGCCATCAGTTCGGCATTGGCCACCGCAGGATCACAATCGAACTCCGGATCATCAGTGTTCATAATGGAATTGGTCCAGTCGAACAACTTCTCGCGGTCCGCCTCCGGTACACCGATGAGATCCGCGATCGCCGACAGGGGCAATCTCATGGCGATATCGTCAACGAAATTGCCGCTGTCCTTCTGCGCGGCAGCGCACACGATTTCACGTGCCGCCGCGGAGAGCTTGTCTTCAAGGTGGGCAACGGCGCGCGGCGTGAACAGCCTCGACACGAGCTTGCGCAGCCTGGTGTGGTCAGGCGCGTCGTGGTTGATTAACAACGCCTTGGTCAGCTCGAGCTGCTCAGCGGTCACGCCCTCGGGCAGACGCATGACCGCCCCCTTGCGATTGGTCGACCACCGCTCTCCGTCGCGAGAAATCGCCTTGACATCCTCATGCCGGCTGATCACCCAGTAACCACCGTCGCCGAAGATCGACTCGGGCTGCTCGTTCCACCAAACAGGCGCGGTGCGACGAAGTTCGGCGAACTGTGTCACCGGAAGCCCCGCCAGCAACACGTCGGGATCGGTGAAATCGAAGCCCCTACCGAACGGACACGTCGTCGTGTTCATCACGGTTCCTTCCCGATCGGTCATACGTATTCTACTTGATCGTATGACCGTACATCAGGGCTGTCGAAGCGGTCGAATCACTCTCGGTGGACTATCGTCACGCCCGGACGGGAGCAGCGAATTGACAGGAGGCTCGCGGTGCGGACTCGTGGATGGGGCGGCGACGTTCCCGCCAGCGACCAGGAAGCGGTAGCGCGCATCATCGCTGCCGCACGCTCGAGCATCGACGAGCACGGTGAGCGCATCAGCTTGGCCGATGTCGCGCGCGCCCTCAACGTGACGCGGCAAACGGTCTACCACTACTTCCGATCAACCGACGAACTATTGCAGGCGACCGCAACCGATGCCACCGAAGACTTTATGGACCAGCTCGCCACGTCCCTGTCTGGCATCATCGATCCCGCCGCGGCCATCATCGAGGGCATCGCACTGACATTGGAACGCCTGCCCAAAGACCCCTACATCGGGCTCATGCTGCGGTCACCGCGCAACGCGGCCGTCGCCGAACAGGTCACGTTGGCCAACGACACCGCCCGCATGTTCGGCCGCTTCATCCTCGACCGCCTCGACGTCAACTGGTCGACCTTCCCCCCGTCGGCCATCGAGGACGTCCTGCAGATCGTGTTGCGTACCCTACAGTCATTCATCATGTCTCCACACACCACAGGCAGCTCCGAACTTCGGAGGCTGCTGGGCATTTGGATCGGCCCGGCCGTCAGCGCCCTCCAGCGCCCAGGCCGACCGGCCGCAGCTGCGTCCGACTGATTCATGCTTCTCGGTCATCGGTAACCACCGGTCATGCGATTAACCATGCGCTGTATGACCGATACTAGAGCCGATTACCAGCTGCCGCCGCCACAGGGTGCAACCCGTTGTCAGTGGATCGCGCGTCGGCGTTGTGGGGGTACCACCAGCTGTTCATCGAACAGCAGGCATCGCGGTCAACGCCAGTTCGGCTTCCAGCGCAGCGATGCGCTTGTGAGCGGCCGCCAACTCGTCGGCTTCCACACTGGGGATGCCCTCGATGACTGGTGTCACTTTCCCGGTCGGCAGCGCAGAGCAGTCCGGCCAGCGAGTGCTCGTTCGTCAGATCCGCGAATCGTGTGGGTGTCGAACACGACAGGCCGGTACGGTTCAGAAGATGGCAGCTTGGGGCGCGCTCATGGCCGGTATCGCCAAGCAGCTCGGCCATCCACGCGGCGTGGGTGGCCGGATTGTCGGGCTTGCGCTCAATCGAGGTAACCGGGCTTCGTGAGCGCAGCTGTGCTGGCGTTGCATGCCGACGACGACCCCGTGGTGGCCGATGTCGGATTTGGCGGCGGTCTAGGCCTGAAATTGCTACTTGACAGCGTTGGCCGGTCGGGCCGCGTCCATGGGGTGAAAGTGTCGGACACGATGCTCAAACAGGCCGCACAGCGGTATCAGCGCGACCTCGCGGCGGGGCGGTTGGCGCTGCACCAGGTCGCTGACCCTACTGCCCTTCGACGAAGGGACCTTGAACGGTGTCCTGATCATCAACACCATTTACTTCATCGCCGAACTGCAGGAGGCGCTCACCGAGTTGGCCTGGGTGACCGAACCCTCGGGACGCATCGTAGTTGGCGTTGCCGACCCCGAGACGATGGCGAAGTTACCCTTTACTGGCAACGGCTTCCGCCTTCGTCCCATACCCGAAGTCATCAACACGCTGCAAAGCGCGGGACTCACGGTGCAACACCGCCGGATCAACGCCGTTGACGGAGCACCTCACCTGTTGATCGGCACGCCGGCCCAGAGCTAGGATTCGCGACCTGTGGCCAGTCAGCATCCGCGCTAGGAGGCGAACGGCACCAATTGGAGCGACTCTCGTTCGCCGTGGACGAGTTCACGGGGTCCGGTCACGGTACCTTGCCACTGAAGTCCTGGCATGTAGCGGTCGGCGTCGGCAATCTATATGAGAGTGGGACATCGAAGTTTTCGGGCGGCTGTGTCGGTACGAACATGACTTTCCCGTTTTCGCGTTGGCGGATAAGTGTCACGGTGACGAAAGTGCGAGCGCGGGCGTTGCTGCGGTATTGCCGGCCCGTTGCCATCTCCAGAATGTGTGATGCCCTCAGCGGTTGACCTTTGAAATGACCTTCTCGGCGAATCTCTCGAGCTTGGCCAGCTTGTCTGCGAGCGGCTGGGTGTCGTCGCCCTTGATGTAGGGGTTGCGGAAGCCGACCACGACGTCAGTGACGCCCATGTCCGCCAGGCGCTTACACCCATCGACGGTGCGCGAATCCGGGGTGGCGGCGTGGATCTCGAACGCCTCGCCCGCTTTTCCCGCTTCAGTACGCAGCGCGTGCAATTTTCCGACCATCTGCTCGAGTATTTGGGTGGGACCGCCCGCGTGCATCCAGCCATTGCCCTTGTTCGCGGCACGACGCAGTGCGGCATCGGAGTGGCCGCCGATGAGTAACGGGATCGGCTGCGAGGGAACGGGACACATCTTCAGCGACGGGACATTGTAGAAGCGACCGTGAAACTCAAAGAACTCGCCGGACTCCAGCCCACGAAAGATCTCGATCGCCTCGTTCATCCGGGCGCCCTTGTGGGCCGGGTCGACGCCTGCCATGAGGTAGTCGTCTGGGTAGGGACTGGTGCCGATGCCAATACCCAAGCCGAGGCGGTCTCCGGTGAGTTTTGCGACTGAAAAGGCCTGCTTGGCGGAGAGCACGGGTGAGCGGAGTGCAAACTTCACCACGAAGGTGTTGAAGCGGATTCGCTTCGTCACGGCGCCCAGAGCTGCGGCGAGCACGAAAGGCTCGATGAATTCCTTGCCTTCGAGGAAGCTGCGGTCGCCGTCGGCCGTGTACGGATAGATGGCATCGGAATGTTGCGGGTAGGCAATGGAATCGGGGATGGTGAACCCGTCGTATCCCGCGGCCTCGGCGGCGACCGCCAAGTGCGGCAGGTACTCCGATCGCGTCATCACATCTGTGAATGTGAAACGCACCGGCGACCCCTTCCGCTCTCGCTCAGCATCGATCTTGATGCCCTCACCCCTGGCGTTTGCCAGTGGTTCTCGGGCTGATCAGCAGGCCTTGACTGGTTACCAGGACACCGGCGTCGGGTCCGCGCAGTTCGGCGTGGGTGGTTGTCTTTCGTCCGTCGATGTCAAGGATGTGGCCGTGCACGGTCAGGGGCGTGTCGATGGGGACGGGTTGGTGGTAGTCGACCTCCATTTTCGCGGTGCGGCTGAACGCTCTTCCCGCGGCGTGGATGACCATTCCGTAGATGAGGTCGAAGATCATGGGGAGTGTGCCCCCGTGGACCACCGAGCGAGCGCCAACGTAGAAGCGGCTGTACTCGACGGCGATGTCGACACCGTCGGGTTCGAAACGCGTGATTGTCCA
>NZ_LZSX01000078.1 GCF_001665835.1 Mycobacterium colombiense
CGTCCACCGGAACCGGGATGGTGGCGCCCTCGTAGTCGACGGTGCCGTACGGGGTGCCGAACGAGATCGTCGAGATCTGTACGCCCCCGGCCTTGGCGGCCCGGGCCGCGGTGAACGCCCCCTGCGGGGCATTGGGGTCCAGCGGCACGTTCTCGGCGCCGTCGGATTCCAGCACGATCCGCGCCGGCGGTGGACCGTCGCCGCCGCCCATCACCGAACCGACCGTCGCGATCGCCTGCAGGGCGGTGAAAATGCCTTCTCCGGTAGCGGTTTTGGGCATCGGCTTGAGGCTGTCGATGCCCGCCTTGACCGCGCCGCGATTGGTCGTCGGAGGCACCAGCAGCGTGGCGTTGGCCGCGAACTCGACCAGCCCGAGGTTGATGCCGGGGGTGAGCTGGCCGGCGAACTGGGTGGCGGCCTGTTCGGCGGCCTTGAGCCGGTTGGGTTCGACGTCGGTCGCCCGCATGGACTGCGACATGTCGATCACCAGCATGATGACGGCGCGGTTGCGCGGGATGCGCATGTCGTGGGTGGGGGTGGCCAGCGCGATGGTCAACAGCGCCAGGCACAGCAGCGACACGGCGATCGGGAGGTGCCGCCACGGCGACTGCGCCACGGGGGTTTCGGTGTAGCGGTGCAGCCGTTGGCGGCGCCGCGCCTGGACCAGGACGTAGACGGCCAGCAGGGCCAGGGGCACCAAGCCGAACAGCAACAGGCCCGGACGTTGGAACCCGTAGAGAGGTAGCGGGCCGATACCGGGAAGCGACACGTCACCCAACCTATCGCGTCAACGACGGCGCTACTCGCGGCGCAGCCGTCCGTCGACGAACTGCTCGAGCTTCTCCCACTCGCGCACCGCCGCGGCGTACGGCGGCGACGGCTTGGTGACCGAGTCGGGCTCGAGCACTGCGGCCACGAATTTGCCCAGCGGCTTGCTCGTCTCGAGGGCCTTGTCGACGGTGCTCTCCTCGGAGTAGTCGCCGATGTCGCGGAGCACCTCGACGGCGAGTTCCAGCTGCTCGCGATCCACGGCGTCCGGTCCGTCGGCCAGGTCGTCGGCCAGCCCGCTGAGCACGTAGATGTTGTCGTCGGTGATCTCGACCGCCAGCGAGCCGTCGGTCGCGGCGGTGCGGATGTCGTCGTAGGTGCTCAGGTCGGCCAGGTCGTGGTCGTGCTCGTCGGCCAGGTAGCGGGCCAGCGCACGCTCGGACGTGAAGACGCTGATGCGTCCGTTGCGGCCGAGGAAGATCGGCTGGTCGTCCAGGTAGCAGCGCAGCGTGTAGAAGGTGCCAGAACTCGTCATGATCCGGATCGGATCGATGCCCACCTGCAGCCAGAAGTCCTTGTCGCTGCCCAGCACGACGGTGTCGCCGGTCGCGCGGTCGGGCTCGTCGTCGATGTCCTCGTCCTGCGCCCCGGCGTCATCCTCCGCGGCTTCCTCGGCGGCCTCTTCCTCGACGGCGTCCTCGGTGCCGGTGTCCTCCTCCGGCTCGTCCTCCTCGCGCTCCTCGGCCAGTTCGTCCGCGGCCTTGTCCGACAGCTTGGCGTCCACCTCGGGGGTGCTGACGATGCCGTCGATCGCGGCGAGCACGTCGTCCCAGCTGCGCCCGATCACCTCGGCGATCGCATTCCAGCGCTTGGCGCCGGCCTTGCCGGTGAACTGCTCGATTCCGCCGGACACGGTGCCCAGGCTGGGGTTGCCGTTGAAGAACTTTGACACCGCCGCCAGCTCGCACACCGATCCGATGGACGACACGATCGACAGCGTGCCCGCCAGCGCGGACACCGACTCCTCGGTGGGCTTCTCCGCCACCAGCTCCTCGACGGCGACCAGGTCGAACTGCTTGTCGTCGGCCGGCTCGAACGTGTGCGCGTGCGCCGCCCGCAGCTCCTTCCACCCCGGGTGGTCGGTCAGGTCGTTGTCGTCGTCCGAACGCACGAACGCGACCAGATCGGCGACGCTGGCGAACCCGAACAGGTCCTCGTCCTTGCCCAGGAACGCCTCCCACTCGTCGCCGGAGTCGCGCCAGCGGGGTGCCCACACGGTGTAGCGGTCACCTTCGGACAGGCTCAGGCGGATCGGCACGAGGTCAGCAACCATGCGGCACAGAATAGCGACGACGGCCGAACGTGCTTATCGGGCCTCGTGGCGACCGCGAGCGCGGCGGAGCCGGGCGAAGCGGGTCGCCACCATCGGCCATCGGGGCTAGCCCCAGATATCGGTGATGGGCGCGGCGTTGGCGGCGTAGCCCGTCTTGGGTAATCCGTACATCTGCTCCACCGTGGAAAGCACGTTGTAGTGGTTGATCTGTTCGCTGTAGTTGCCGGGACGGATGTGGGCGCCGTAGAACACCGTGGGGATCTGGTTGCGGCTGCCGTTGTCGTCCTCGTCGAACGTCACGATCAGCAGGCTGTTGTTGGCCACCGCCCAGTTCGCGTACCCGGACAGCTCGCGGTTCAGCCAGGAGTCGGCCTGCGCGATCGAGCCGTCATGCATGTTGTCGTCGTTGTCGGGGATGACGAACGAGACGGTCGGCAGGCTGGAGTAGTTGCCCCTCGGGAACGCAGAGAACGGCAGCGAGTTCGCCGCCGGCACGTTGGTGAAGTTGGCCCAGGGCACATGCTTGCGCGCGTACTTGCCCGCGCTGCAGACCGGTGATCCGGCCGCAGGCAGGCCCTCGGCGAAACCGACGAATGTGTATCCCGCGGCGAGTAATTCGGAGCCGAGGTTCGGCGCGGCGCCGCCGTTGACCGGGCACAGGTCCTTGGTCACGCCGAATGTATTGCCGGCGAACAGCGCCAGGTAATTCGGTTCGCTGGGATGGGTTTCGGCGAACGACTGGGTCATGTTGGCGCCGTTCGCGGCCAGCGTGGTGATGAACGGCGATGACTTGTTGCCGATGATGCCGTTCTCGGAACGGTTCTCCTCGACCACGATCACGACGTGCGCCGGTTGCGGAATCGCCGCTGCCGCAAGGCCTATGCGCGGAGTCAACGGGCTGGCCGCCAGTGCCACCAGCGCCAGGGCGCCAAGGATGCGCAGGCTCCGGTACGCCCCGCCGATCAGCCTTCTCGGACTTCGAATTTCGCGCAACACGTCCGGAGTATAGGAACGGGTGCGGGTGACTTCCGGGACGGACGCGAGCGTGTCAGAAGGGCTTTGCCCGATCGTTATATACCCTCGACCCCATGGAAATGTGCGTCGTCGACCACCCGTTGGCCGCCGCCCGGCTGACGGTGCTGCGTGACGAACGCACCGATACCGCCGGATTTCGCGCCGCGCTGCACGAGCTGACGCTGATGCTGGTCTACGAAGCCAGCCGGGACGCGCCGCGAAAGTCGGTGAAGATCCGCACCCCGGTGGCCCGGGCGGTCGGGACGCGCTTGGTCAAGCCGCCGCTGCTGGTGCCGGTGCTGCGGGCCGGACTGGGCATGGTCGACGCGGCGCACGCGGCGATACCGGACGCGGAGGTGGGCTTCGTCGGCGTCGCCCGCAACGAGGAAACCCACCTGCCGGTGCCGTATCTGGAGGCGCTGCCCGACAAGCTCGCGGGCAGGCCGGTGATCGTCCTCGATCCGATGCTGGCCACCGGCGGGTCGATGGTGCACGCGATCGACCTGTTGGCGCGCCGCGGCGCGACGGATATCACCGTGCTCTGTGTGGTGGCGGCCCCGGAAGGCATTGCGGCGGTGAGGAAAGCGGCGCCGGACGCGCGGGTGTTCACCGCCGCGGTCGACAAGGGTCTGAACAAGGCGGCCTATATCGTGCCAGGCCTCGGCGATGCCGGCGACCGCCAATTCGGGCCCAACCTGTTCACCAGCTCTGCACCGCAGCGACCAGCTCCTCGCGCAGGGCGCCGGCGCGCCGCCGCGAAGAGTCCAGGTCGTCGTACACCGCGCAGCGAATCTCCAAGTAGCACTTCAACTTCGGCTCGGTCCCGGAAGGCCGCACCACCAGCCTGATCGACGTGTCCTCGTCGCCGCCGGTGAAGATCAGCGCGTCGCTGATATCGGTGAGGCTCGCGGTGTAACCCGCCAGCGCTTTCGGCGGCGCCGCGCGCCACCGCCGCATGAGTTCGACCGCCTCGGTGGGACCGGTGACCCGGCGCGACACCGCGGCGACGTCGTGCACCCCGTACCGCCGGGCCAGCTCGTCGAGCAGGTCGCAGACCGAACGGCCACGCCGCGCGGCCGCGGCCACCAGGTCGCACACCAGCACCGCGGCGCTGATGCCGTCCTTGTCGCGGACGGCCGCGGGGTCGACGCAGTGCCCGATCGCCTCCTCGTAGGCGTAGATCAGCGTGCCGCCGGGCACTTCCTCGTCGGCGCGGGCCAGCCATTTGAAGCCGGTGAGGGTTTCGACGTGGACGGCGCCGTGGCGCGCGGCGATGGCCGACAGCATCCGCGAGGACACCACCGTGCTGGCCACCACCGGTGTGTCCGGCCGGGTCGTGGACAGCAGGTAATCGCCTAGCAGCCAACCGGTTTCGTCGCCCGACAGCATCCGCCACCGCCCCGCGTCGGGAATGCCGACGGCGCACCGGTCGGCGTCGGGATCCAGCGCGATCGCCACGTCGGCGCCGACGTCGGCGGCCAGGGCCAGCAGCGCGTCGTGGGCGCCGGGCTCCTCGGGGTTGGGGAACGCGACCGTGGGAAAGTCCGGGTCCGGTGCGAACTGTCTTGCGACGGAGTGTACTTCGGTGATCCCCGCGCGGTGCAACGTCTCGACGGCCACCGCGCCGCCCACCCCGTGCAGCGCGGTCAACACCACCCGCACCGAACCGGTGCCACGGCGCAACCCGGCCGCCCGCTCGATGTAGCGCTCGACGAGGTCGGTGTGCGCGGGTTCGACCCGGGCCCTGGCGATCTGGTCGGCAGGCGGGGCGGCGGCCATCGCGGCTTCGATCTCGCGGTCGGTGGGGGAGACGATCTGGATGCCGCCGTCCAGGTACACCTTGTAGCCGTTGTCGGCGGGCGGGTTATGCGATGCGGTGATCTGTATCCCGGCCGGCGCGCCGGTAAGCCGCACCGCGAACGCCACCACCGGGGTGGGCACCGGGCCGGGCAGAAGCAGAACGGAAAACCCTTGGGCAGCAAGCACTTCAGCCGTCACCGTGGCGAATACGGCCGAGCCGTGCCGGGCGTCGCGTCCCACAATCACCGACGAGCCGTGCAGGCCGCGCCGGATCAGCACCTGCGCCACGGCCCAGCTGGCCCGCGACACCACCGCGACGTTCATGGCGTCCGGCCCGCCGCGCACCGGCCCGCGCAGGCCCGCCGTGCCGAAACTAAGGGGGCGGGCGAACCTCGCGGCGAGTTCGTCCGGGTCGCACGCGGCGAGCTCGGCGGCCGTCGCCGGGTCGGGATCGTGGGCGATCCACTCCTCGGGCGTCATGGCCCTAGAACCGGGGGAGCTGCTCGAGGATCATGGCCAGCAGCGCCCCCATCCGGGTGGCCGCCGCGGCCCCGGCGGCCAGCACCTCGGTGTGGCTCAGCGGCTCGCCGCTGATCCCGGCGGCCAGGTTGGTCACCAGCGACACCCCGAGCACCTCGGCGCCGGCGGCCCGGGCCGCGATGGTCTCGTGCACCGTCGACATGCCGACCAGGTCGGCGCCGAGCGTGCGCAGCATCCGGATCTCGGCCGGCGTCTCGTAGTGCGGGCCGGGCAGCCCGGCGTAGACGCCCTCGGTCAGCGTCGGGTCGGCCTGGCGGGCGAGTGCGCGCAGCCGCGGGGAGTAGGCGTCGGTCAGGTCCACGAATTGCGGGCCGACCAGCGGGGAACGGGCGGTCAGATTCAGGTGGTCGCTGATCAGCACGGGTTCGCCGACGGCCATGTCCGGGCGCAGGCCGCCCGCCGCGTTGGTCAGCACGACCGCGCGCACCCCGGCGGCGCAGGCCGCCCGCACCGAGTGCACGACGTGACACAGGTCGTGGCCCTCGTAGGCGTGGATGCGCCCGACCAGCACCAGCACCCGGTGCGCACCGATGCGCATCGACAACAGCTCGCCGGTGTGCCCGACCGCGGTGGGCGGCCTGAACCCGGGCAGCTCGGCCTGCGGCAGCACGGCGGTGGGGGTGCCGAGCGCTGCGACCGCCGGCGGCCAGCCCGATCCGAGCACGATGGCGACGTCGTGCTCGGCGATTCCGGTGCGTTCGGCGATGACCTCGGCCGCCCGGCGCGCGAGGTCGCCTGGGTCGGACGGGGTTTCGGTCACAGTGGGGGAGCCTAGCCGCGCGACGGCGAGCGCCGGTAGCGGCGCGAGTGAGGAGCGCGGCGATGGAGCCGAGCCCGCGCCAGCGAGAAGCGGGGCCATCGAGCCGGGCCGTGCGACGGTGTCCCCGATATGTGTCAGGATCTGCCGTATGAATCTGCGTAGGTGGCCGGTGGTTGGCCCGGTCATGGGAGTAGCCGTCGCTGTTGTGCTGTCGGTGGTTTCGATCACATTCGGCCCGGCACCGTCGGCGAAAGCCGACTGTCCCGATGTGCAACTCATCTTCGCCCGCGGTACCGCCGAGCCGCCCGGCCTGGGCGTCGTGGGCGACGCGCTGTTCGGCGCGCTGCAGCCGGCGCTGGGCTCGCGCAACGTCGACTCCTACGCGGTGAACTACCCGGCCAGCTACAACTTCCTGACCACCGCCGACGGCGCGAACGACGCGCGCGACCACATCGCAGCGATGGTCGACCAGTGCCCGTCGACGCGGCTGGTGCTGGGCGGCTTCTCGCAGGGCGCCGCCGCGGTCTCGATGCTCGCCGGGGTGCCGCCGGTGGGCCAACGCATCGGCAACTTCGGCTCGGCTCCGGCGCTGGATCCCGGCCTGGCCAACAAGATCGCGGCGGTCGCGGTGTTCGGCAACCCCGGCAACCGCTTCAACACGCCGCTGTCGTCGACGGGCGCGTTCTCCGGCCGCGCCATCGACTTGTGCAGCGAGGGCGATCCCGTCTGTGTCGTCGGTGGCCGCGACCGCGATGCGCACCACGACTATTCGGCACCGCCGTACCCCGGCCAGGCGGCGGGATTCATCGCGGGGCTGGTATAGCCCGGCGGGGTAGGGCCGCGGTGACATACTGCGAGAGTGCCCATAACCCCGTTAGACAGCGTTGAAGATGTCGTGCGGCGGCGTGGTGCCGACCTTGTCGAGTTGTCGCACGACATCCATGGCGAGCCTGAGCTGGCCTTCGCCGAGCATCGCAGCTGCGCCAAGGCGCAGGCACTGGTCGCCGAGCGCGGCTTCGAGATCACCGCGGCCGCCGGCGGGCTGGACACCGCCTTTCGCGCCGACTTCGGCAGCGGGCCGCTGACCATCGGGATCTGCGCCGAATACGACGCGCTGCCCGAGATCGGCCACGCCTGCGGCCACAACATCATCGCGGCGTCGGCGGTGGGCACCGCGCTGGCGCTGGCCGAGGTGGCCGACGTCCTGGGGCTGCGGGTGTCGTTGCTGGGCACGCCGGCCGAGGAGGCCGGCGGCGGCAAGGCGCTGCTGCTGAAGGCCGGGGTGTTCGACGACATCGCCGCGGCGGTCATGCTTCACCCCGGGCCGGCCGACATCGCCGCGGCCCGCTCGCTGGCCCTGTCCGAGGCGACGGTTAACTACCGCGGCAAGGAATCCCACGCGGCCGTCGCGCCGCACCAGGGCATCAACGCCGTCGACGCCGTCACCATCGCTCAGGTGGCCATCGGGCTGCTGCGCCAGCAACTGGCGCCCGGGCAGCTGGTGCACGGGATCGTCACCAACGGCGGGCAGGCGGTCAACGTCATCCCCGGCCACGCGACGCTGGAGTACGCGATGCGCGCGGTCGAAGCGGATTCGCTGCGCGAGCTGGAGGGCCGGATGTACGCCTGCTTCGCCGCGGGCGCGCTGGCCACCGGCTGCGAATACGACATCGACAACCCCGCACCGCCGTATGACGAACTGAAGCCCGACCAATGGCTGGCCGACACCTTCCGCGACGAGATGTGCCGGCTCGGCCGCGAGCCGGTGGACCGCGAGTACGAGGCGGCGCTGCCGATGGGCAGCACCGACATGGGCAACGTGACGCACGTGCTGCCGGGCATCCACCCGGTGGTCGGGGTCGATGCCGGCGGCGCCATGGTTCACCAGCGCGCCTTCGCCGAAGCCGCCGCCGGTCCCAGCGCCGACCGCGCGGTGGTCGAGGGTGCGATCATGTTGGCGCGCACGGTGGTTCAGCTGGCCCAGACGCCCGCCCAGCGCGACCGGGTGCTGGACGCGCGGGAGCGCAGGCGCGCCGGGGCGCAATCATGAGCCTGGTCGACGCCGCCGATGCCTGGCTGGCCACCCACCACGACGACCTGGTCGAGTGGCGCCGGCACATTCACCGCTATCCCGAGCTTGGCCGCCAGGAGTACGCCACCACCCAGTTCGTCGCCGAGCGGCTGGCCGAAGCCGGGCTCAACCCGAAGGTGCTGCCCGGCGGAACCGGACTGGTCTGCGACATCGGCCCCGAGCACGAGCCCAGGATCGCGCTGCGCGCCGACATGGACGCCCTGCCGATGGCCGAGCTCAGCGGCGCCCCGTACGCCTCCACCATGCCGAACGTGGCGCATGCCTGCGGTCACGACGCGCACACCGCCATCCTGCTGGGCACCGCGCTGGTGCTGGCGTCGGTGCCCGAGCTGCCGGTCGGGGTGCGGCTGATCTTCCAGGCGGCCGAGGAGCTGATGCCCGGCGGGGCGATCGACGCCATCGCGGCCGGCGCCATCACCGGGGTGTCGCGGATCTTCGCCCTGCACTGCGACCCCCGGCTGGAGGTCGGCAAGATCGCGGTCCGGCACGGCCCCATCACGTCGGCGGCCGACCAGATAGAGATCACGCTGTATTCACCCGGCGGGCACACGTCGCGGCCACACCTGACCGCCGACCTGGTGTACGGGCTGGGCACGCTGATCACCGGGCTGCCAGGGGTGTTGTCGCGTCGCATCGACCCGCGCAACGGCACCGTGCTGGTCTGGGGCGCGGTCAACGCCGGCGTGGCCGCCAACGCCATCCCGCAGACCGGCGTGCTGGCCGGCACCGTGCGCACCGCGAGCCGGCAGACCTGGGTGGGCTTGGAGGAGATCATCCGCGACACGGTGTCCGGGCTGCTGGCGCCGCTGGCCATCGAGCACACGCTGCAATACCGGCGCGGCGTACCGCCGGTGGTCAACGAGGACGTCTCGACGCGCATCCTCACCCACGCGATCGAATCGATCGGCCCCGACGCGCTGGCCGACACCCGCCAGTCCGGCGGTGGCGAGGACTTCTCCTGGTACCTGGAGGAGGTTCCCGGTGCGATGGCCCGGTTGGGGGTGTGGCCGGGGATGGGACCACAGCTGGACCTGCACCAGCCGACTTTCAATCTCGACGAGCGGGCCCTGCCGATCGGGGTGCGCGTGATGACGAACATTGTCGAGCAGTCGGCCGCATTCGACCGCTGCTAGGCGCCGGTGGCGCGGACCACGTGTTCGGCGATGCGGGTGTAGGTGCGCCGCGTGACGTCGCCGGCCTCGCTCATGATGTTGTAGCCGTGGTCGACTCCGGCCACCTCGTGGTACTCCGCTAACGCTGAAACGGCGCCGAGTTTGCCTGCGTACCTGCGGGCTTCGTCGCGCAGCCGATCGTGCTCGGCCGTGACGACCAGGGCGGGCGCGATGCCGGCGATGTCGTCGGCGTTGTCACCCCAGGCGGGTGAGGCCAGGCGGTCGCGCCGCCGTGCCGGCTCGGGGATGTAGGCGGTGTCGAAGACCTCGCTCATCCACGGCTTCATGATGGCGCGGCGGCCCAGGGTGGATGGCTTGTCGCGGCTGGGCGTCACCAAATCCAGCGGCGCGTAGTGCAGCACCTGCAGCGCGATGTCGGGGCCACCGTTCTCCAGCGCGAGGCGGGCCGCCGCCGCGGACAGGTTGCCGCCCGCGCTTTGACCGCCGACGCACAGCCGGGTGCCGTCCCAGTCGCGGCCGGGGCCGGCCGCCCAGCACACGACGTCGTAGATCTGATGCACCGCGGCGGGAAAGCGGTGCCGGGGCGCCAGGACATAGTCGGGGTTGATCACCACTACTCCCGCGTTCGCGGCCAGGTAACGGCACCACGGATCGTCCTGTTCGGGGTGCCCGACCACGAACCCGCCGCCGTGCACATTGACGTAGACGGGCGGGTTCGCCGCCGTCGGGTGGTAGACGGTCGCGCACGCCGGACCGTGGCGGGTATCGATGGTGACCTCAGAGGTGCGGCCGGCGAACTCCGGGAAGCGCACGGCGGCTTTGGGGGCGGGGTTGACCGTGGCGGCGAAGGTGCGGGCGGCCGCGTCGGCTACCAGCGGTATGGAAAGAATGGACAGGCGATTTTCCTTCCCTGGGCGGCACCCCGATCAGGGCGCGCAGCGTCGGTCTGTCTGTCTACCGTCCCGATCGCGGTCGGGCGAATGATTTTTTACGGGCGTCGCCGGGAAGCCCGGTCAGGCGCCGGTTCCCGGACCGATGTTGCTTGCCGGGCGGGTCCGCAGCCAGTGCACGTATTCGCTTGGCGCCCCGGCGATTTCGGCGGCATCGGCCATCACGCCCAGGTACCGCGCCGACGGCATCCCGCCCTCCCAGGCGTCCAGGACGTACAGCCACGCCAGCACCGGGTCGGTGTCGGTGTCCGAGGAGATGCGCTCCACTCTGCACCGGATCTTCTTGTGGACGCCGAACTCCGAGCCCTCCCAGCGGTCCAGGTTGTTCTCGTCCGCAGGTGTCATGTCGTAGAGGACGACGAACACCTTCGAATCCGGGTCCTCGACGACGCTGGCCAGCGCGCCCTCCCAGCCGATGTCCTCGCCGCCGAAGGTCAATCGCCAGCCGTGCAGCCAGCCGGTTCCGGCCATCGGCGAATGCGGCGCGCGTTTCTGCATCTGCTCGGGATCCATGTTCGACCCGTACGCGGCGTAGAGCGGCACGGGGAAATCTTAGACGTCCGATGCTGGTGGGTCTTCCCCCGAGCATTCGCCGGGGCCCCGCCGCTTCGTTAGGTTAGGGGCTGTGGTGACCCGCATCGTGATCCTCGGCGGAGGCCCGGCCGGGTACGAAGCCGCGCTGGTGGCCGCGAGCTCGCACCCCGACACGACCCGCGTCACGGTGATCGACTCCGAGGGGATCGGCGGGGCGGCCGTCTTGGACGACTGCGTGCCGTCCAAGACGTTCATCGCCTCGACCTGGCTGCGCACCGAATTGCGCCGGGCGCCGCGGCTGGGCTTCGAGATCGACATCGACGACGCCAAGATCTCGCTGCCGCAGATCCATGCCCGGGTCAAGCAGCTCGCCAGCGAGCAGTCCGCCGACATCACCGATCAGCTGCTCAGCATGGGCGTGCACGTGGTGGCCGGCCACGGCGAGCTGATCGACCCAGCGCCGGGGCTGGCCTGTCACCGCATCAAAGCGACACATTCCGACGGCACCACCAGCGAATACGAGGCCGACGTCGTGCTGATCGCCACCGGTGCCAGCCCGCGGGTGCTGCCGTCGGCGCCGCCCGACGGCGAGCGGATCCTGACCTGGCGCCAGCTCTACAACCTGGAGGCGCTGCCCGAGCACCTGATCGTGGTCGGGTCCGGGGTCACCGGCGCCGAATTCGTGCACGCCTACACCGAGTTGGGCGTGCCGGTGACCGTGGTCGCCAGCCGGGACCGGGTGCTGCCCTACGAGGACGCCGACGCCGCCCTGGTGCTGGAGGAGGCGTTCTCCGAGCGCGGCGTCGAGCTGGTCAAGAACGCCCGCGCGCAATCGGTGACCCGCACCGAGAACGGCGTGCTGGTCACGCTGGGCGACGGGAGCACGGTCGAGGGCAGCCACGCGCTGATGACCATCGGGTCGGTGCCCAACACCAGCGGCCTGGGCCTGGACCGGGTCGGCATCGAGCTGGGCCGCGGCGGCTACCTGACCGTGGACCGGGTGTCGCGGACCTCGGTCGCCGGCATCTACGCCGCCGGTGACTGCACCGGGCTGCTGCCGCTGGCCTCGGTCGCGGCGATGCAGGGCCGGATCGCGATGTATCACGCGCTGGGCGAGGGTGTCAGCCCGATCCGGCTGCGCACGGTGGCGGCGACGGTGTTCACCAGGCCCGAGATCGCGGCCGTCGGCGTCCCGCAGACGATGATCGACGACGGCTCGGTGCCGGCCCGCACGGTCATGCTGCCGCTGCGGACCAACGCGCGGGCCAAGATGTCGGGGCTGCGCCAGGGTTTCGTGAAGCTGTTCTGCCGCCAGGCCACCGGCGTGGTGATCGGCGGCGTGGTGGTGGCGCCGATCGCCTCCGAGCTGATCCTGCCGATCGCCGTGGCGGTGACGAACCGGATCACCGTCAACGAGCTGGCGCAGACGCTGGCGGTTTACCCCTCGTTGTCCGGCTCGATCACCGAGGCGGCCCGGCGGCTGATGGCGCACGACGATCTGGACTAGCTGGCGCGGCGCGGGCCGGCCCCGGAACGGTTAGCCTTGGTGCAGCACGTCCTACTGACGAGTAACCGACAGGAGTTTCCCCAGTGCGGAGTCCTCTGCCGTGAGCAACCCGATTCAGGCACCCGGTAGCGCACAAACCTGGACGGCTTCTTCTCTGGGACCTAAGCAACGTGCGTTGGCCTGGGAACGACTGGGCACCGAGCAGTTCGACATGGTGGTGATCGGCGGCGGCGTGGTGGGCTCGGGCTGCGCGCTGGATGCCGCGACCCGCGGGCTCAAGGTGGCGCTGGTGGAAGCGCGTGATTTCGCCTCGGGCACCTCGAGCCGCTCGTCGAAGATGTTCCACGGTGGCCTGCGCTACCTCGAACAGCTGGAGTTCGGGCTGGTGCGCGAGGCGCTTTACGAGCGTGAGCTGTCGCTGACCACGCTGGCGCCGCATCTGGTCAAGCCGATGCCATTCCTGTTCCCGTTGACCAATCGCATGTGGGAGCGTCCCTACATCGCCGCCGGCATCTTTCTCTACGACCGGCTGGGCGGCGCGAAATCGGTTCCGGCGCAGAAGCATTTGACGCGCGCCGGCGCGTTGCGGCTGTGCCCGGGCCTCAAGCGCAGCTCGTTGATCGGTGGAATCCGGTACTACGACACGGTTGTCGACGACGCCCGGCACACCATGACCGTCGCGCGCACCGCCGCGCATTACGGCGTGGTGGTGCGCAACTCCACCCAGGTGGTCGCGATGCTGCGCGAAGGCGATCGGGTGACCGGTGTGCGCGTCCGCGACTCCGAGGACGGCGCGATCACCGAAGTCCGCGGGCACGTGGTGGTCAACGCGACCGGGGTGTGGACCGACGAGATCCAGGCATTGTCCAAGCAGCGCGGGCGATTTCAGGTCCGTGCGTCCAAGGGCGTGCACGTGGTGGTGCCGCGCGACCGCATCGTCAGCGATGTCGCGATCATCCTGCGCACCGAGAAGTCGGTGATGTTCGTCATCCCGTGGGGGACCCACTGGATCATCGGCACCACCGACACCGACTGGAATCTCGACCTGGCGCATCCCGCGGCCACCAAGGCCGACATCGACTACATCCTGGAGACCGTCAACACGGTGCTGGCCATCCCGCTGACGCACGCCGACATCGACGGCGTGTACGCGGGGCTGCGGCCGCTGCTGGCCGGCGAGAGCGAGGAGACCTCCAAGCTGTCCCGCGAGCACGCGGTGGCGGTGCCCGCGCCGGGCCTGGTGGCCATCGCCGGCGGCAAGTACACCACCTATCGGGTGATGGCCGCCGACGCGGTTGATGCTGCGGCCCAGTTCATTCCGGCCCGGGTGGCGCCGTCGATCACCGAGAAGGTCAGCCTGCTGGGGGCAGACGGCTACTTCGCGCTGATCAACCAGGCCGAGCACGTCGCCGAGCTGCAGGGTCTGCATCCCTACCGGGTGCGTCATCTGCTGGACCGCTACGGCTCATTGATCGGTCACGTGCTAGCGCTGGCGGCGCAAAGCCCCGACCTGCTCAACCCGATCAAGGAAGCGCCGGGTTACCTGCGGGTGGAGGCGCTGTACGCCGTAACCGCCGAGGGCGCTTTGCATTTGGAGGACATTCTGGCCCGCCGCATGCGCGTCTCCATCGAATACTCGCATCGCGGGGTCGACTGCGCGCGCGAGGTCGCCGACGTGGTCGCGCCGGTGCTGGGCTGGACGGCCGAGGACATCGAGCGCGAGGTCGCGAACTACACCGCCCGGGTGGAGGCCGAGATCCTGTCGCAGGCCCAGCCCGACGACGTGTCCGCCGACGAGTTGCGGGCCAGCGCGCCCGAGGCCCGCGCCGAGATCCTCGAGCCGGTCCCGCTCAGTTGAGCAGGCCCTGAGATGGCCGTGCGGCCGGCGCCACTGCCCGTGCGGGACGGATTGGGCCCGGCGCGGGTGCGGCTGCGCGGCGGGCCGGTGCTGGCCGAACTCAACGCCCGGTTCGGCGCGCAGGCCCGCGCCAAGGTACTGGCCGGTGAGGTCGTGGGCGCCGACGGCGCGGTAATCGATGCCACCACAGTGCTTCCCGCCGGCGCGAGCGTCTACCTGTACCGCGAGTTGCCGGACGAGGTGCCCGTCCCGTTCGACGTCCCGGTGCTGCACCGCGACGCCGACATCGTGGTCGTCGACAAACCGCACTTTTTGGCCACCATGCCGCGCGGACGCCACGTCGCGCAGACCGCGCTGACGCGGCTGCGGCGGGAACTGGGGTTGCCCGAGCTGAGCCCGGCGCACCGGCTCGACCGGCTGACCGCCGGGGTGCTGCTGTTCACCGCGCGTCGCGAGGTGCGCGGCGCCTATCAGACGCTGTTCTCCCGCGGTTTGGTCGCCAAGACGTATCTGGCCCGGGCCGGCGTCGACCCGGAGCTGGAGCTGCCCCGGGTGGTGAAGAACCGAATCATCAAGCGCCGCGGTCACTTACAGGCCGTCTGCGAACCCGGTGTGCCCAACGCGGAGACCCGCGTGGAGCTGGTGGCCCCGGACGGGCTGTACCGGCTCACGCCACGCACCGGGCGCACCCACCAGCTGCGCCTGCACATGGCCTCGCTGGGGATACCGATCGAGGGTGATCCGTTGTATCCCAACGTCGTTGACGTCGCGCCGGACGACTTCAGTGCCCCGCTGCGGCTGTTGGCGCAGCGCATCGAGTTCACCGATCCGCTGACCGGCCTGCGGCGTGAGTTCGTCAGCCGCCGGGTTGGGCCCTAACCCTTTGAAGAAGGGCTGAGCCCGGGCGCTGCCGACGAAATCCGTTCCCGCGCAAGCACGTCATCGTCGATTCCGCTAGTCGGATCGGTCCGCTCTTGGAGAGGTGATCGGGGGCAGCCGCTCGAGTTCGCGAAGGTGATCGATGATCGCTGCCAAGCTCTTGAGGGCCTGGGGAGTCAGCCCAGAGGCACGCGCTGCCAGGTCGCGCACACCGTTATCGCGTAACGCCTGCAGGAGATCGAGTTGTGCGTCGATCGCCGGGTCCGTGTCTCGATCGATCAGGTAGGACGCCGGCACCCCGAAAAAGTCTGCGATCGCCCGCAAATGCGCGACCGTGGGGTTTCTTTT
>NZ_LZSX01000079.1 GCF_001665835.1 Mycobacterium colombiense
TCGGCGCCGGTCGGTGCGATCAGCGGCACCAGCCGCGCCGCGGCGGCCAGCTGCGCGACCACCTCGGCCGGGATGAGCCCTTCCACCCCGGGCGACACGGCCGGCGTGGACCCGCGGCCCTCGACACTGGCCTGCTCCGCGATCACATGAATCACCACATTGCCCCTGACCGCGCTCGGTGCCGCCGCAACGCAGTCAGCCCGCCCGCAGCCGCACACCAACCGCTCGCCCCCGGCGGCCAACGCCCCCAACGCATCCGCGCGCCGCTGTGTGACGGTGCGCGGATCGGCCTCACACACCGTGGCGGCCAACGCATCAAGCCGCCGATCCAACGCCTGGCCGTCGGCGCCCACGACGCTTCCGCTCAGATACGCCATCCCCGACTCATTGGCCAGCACATCCACATAGCGATCACGCAGTGCGTCCTTGGCCCGGCGCACCGCATCGGCATCCACCGACGCCACCACCCGGTCCACCGCGGCGGCCAGCCCACCCCGGGTCAGCGACGGGCGCCGCGACAGCAACACCGCCAACCGGGCATCCACCCGGGCCAGCACCGCGGCATCGGTGATCAAGTCGGTGCGAAACACGATCGTCTGAAACGACCGGTAATCGATGAGGCCGGCCCGAAAGGCCTTGCCGACCTGCGGCAGTCGGTCGCGCATCGCCATCGCATAGCGCAGATAGCTGTGCCCCATCGCGACGCTGCACCCCAACGCCGCACCCAACTGCGCGGCCACCGCATCCCACGCATCCGCCGACCAGTCCGCCCGCTCCCCCGACTCCCGACAACGCAACACCAACAACTCACCGGCGGCCACCAGCCGCTCAGCGGCCGCGCGCGCCTCCGCGCGCCCCGCCTCGCGCACCCGATCCAGCAGCACGGCCGAGTCGGGCGTCGGACGGGAGGCATACCACCACTCGAACATACGTTCGATTATGCCACCAGGCTCCGACATTGACTGCCAGCGCGGCTGAAGAACGGCCCTAGCTGCGCAGACGGGGCCTATCCTTCCCTCATGACGTCGAGCCTGTCGGGCAAGGTCGCATTCATCACCGGCGGTGCTTCGGGCATCGGCGCCGCGCTGGCCACCAGGTTGGTCGAGGGCGGCGCGGAGGTCTGGCTCGCCGATCGCCAACTGGCCGCTGCGCAGGAACTGGCGCAACGCCTCAGCAACGGCGGTACGAAGGCCCACGCGATCGAACTCGATGTCCGCGACTACCCCGCGTTCGAGGGCGCGGTCGCCGAGGCGGTGCAGACATCCGGCCGCATCGACTACCTGTTCAACAACGCCGGCATCGGCGTCGGCGGCGAGGTCGATTCGTACAGCCTCGACGACTGGAACGACGTATTGGCGGTGAACCTGCACGGCGTGGTGCACGGCATCCAGGCGGTGTATCCGATCATGATCCGGCAGCGCTCCGGCCACATCGTGAACACGGCGTCGATGGCGGGCCTGCTCGCCGGTCCCGGCACCGCCAGCTACACCGCCTCCAAGCACGCCGTCGTCGCGCTGTCGAAGGCGTTGCGGCTGGAGGCCGAACGCCACAACGTGAAGGTGTCGGTGCTGTGTCCCGGCGCGATCCGGACCCCCATCCTCACCGGCGGCACGTACGGCCGGATGACCAATACCGGCGCCAGCGACGAGGACATCCTCAAATCCTGGGAACCGACGCGGCCGATGGCACCCGACAAATTCGCCGCCCGGGTGCTTCGTGCCGTGCTGCGTGACAAAGCGATCATCATCGTGCCGGCGTGGTGGAAGGCGCTGTGGTACCTGGAGCGCCTCTCGCCGACGATTTCGATGCAGGTGGGACGACTAGTGCTCAAGCGATTACGCGAAATACCCTCCCACGCAACGTGATCCGCTGCTTCACCGCTCAAGATTCAGCCGACATCCAGCGATCAAGGCGAGCCTGCATGGCGAGCCAGTTCCGGCAGTTTTGTCGCAACTGCTGCGCCATCCGTCGGTCCTCCTCCGCGAACCTGCGGTGCTCAGCCGCGTGGGCCCGCAAAAACGCGCCTCGACGTCCACCGCGGTCAGCCGCGTCTTCGAAGGCCTGCGCGGTTCGATCCTGACTATCTGCCGATAACGCCAAACTTTCGGCTGCCGCCTGCACGCTGTTTGCTGCGAGTCGCCTTGCCGCCTCGGCAGCTTGGCGCGCCTGCTCTGCCCGCTGCCCGGCGATCACCGCTTGCGCCACGGCCTGCAGTTGCTCGCTGGATTCCAGCTCGCCGTCGCTCACCGACTGCACCATCAGCACGACCCCCGTCCTCGCCGCAGGATTGACCACTCCGGCTCGCCTCAAACCGGCTCGCCAACACCGCTCCTGAAAGCACGCTGAGAACCGGCAGCGGCGCCGTTTGCGCAGCAGAACGCCGGGTACACAGCCGTTGCGCTTCGGTCGCGACGCGTAGTCGGGGCCTTCTCGGTTGAAAGACACAGCTGGGCGCTTCCAGTTTTCTGGGCGGGCTTTGGCGACCGTTACTGCAGCGACAGTGTCGGGTCCGAAGCCTGCCAGACCGTGTTCCTTCCAACGCGAAGGCGAGGTGGCTTATGGGCATGACGTCGGCGGATCCGGTCGGCGCGCAATCCCCAGACATCCGCGGCGCATTCCTTCGGACACTCGGTGTCTTCCGTGCGCTCACGGCGGCGAACCAGTTCATCAACCACGCCACACCGGGCCGGTAATCATCCCGGCCCGGCACGAGCGCGAGCGAGAAAGGGATGCACATGTTGTTGCTGGGCAACGGCGGACGGTTGAAAGGCCGCACCGCCGGCAGCGACGGACTCGGCGAGGTCCAACATCTGGCCGGGCGAGCGCTGTACGACGTCGCGCACGGCCGATTCGAACGCTCGCTGTCCGGGCTGACCGCCGTCGCGGCTCTGGTCACGACGGCCGAAATCTACTTCGAGCACTACAAAGCCAGCTTCGGCAACAAATGGATGTGGAGCCCCATCGTGGTGACCCCGCCGGTGGTCGTCGCCGGAATCGGTGGGGTGTTCTCGAAGCGCTGGGCCAAACTCTGGCTGCCCATCACCGCGGGCATCTACACGGCCAACGGACTGATGGGCGAATACCTGCACGCCCGAGGGGTCGCGCGCAAGCCGGGCGGGTGGAAGAACGCGTCGTACAACGTGCCGATGGGGCCGCCGATCGCGGCGCCGGGATTGATGTGCATGGTCGGCGGGATGGGGTTGCTGGCGTCGATCCTGCGCCGCGAACGGTTCCGCGGATAGGGGGCTGGGATTTCTGAGATGGCCAACACCTCACGCCCCGACCACCTGCCCAACCTGCGCCCCGACGGCAAGCCGCCGCACCCGTCCTGGCTGCCCAAGCAACGCCGCGGTGTCACGCCGCAGATGATCGGGCGCTATCCCGATTACGACGTGCTGGAAACCGCCGACAAGTGGGACGAGGCCACCCGGAAGGTGGTGCTGGCCCGGCTCGAACCGCCCGGCCCCTTACGGTTTTTCACACCCGAAGAGGAGCCGTGCCTGCGCGCGTTCTGCGACACGGTGCTGGCGCAGGACGTCGACCCGCGGGTTCCGGTGGCCGAGTCGGTCGACTCCAAGCTCGCCGACGGGCGCCTCGACGGCTACCAGTACGCCGATATGCCCGACGACCGCGACACCTGGCGGCTGGTGCTGCGCGGGCTCGACGAGACGGCGTCGACCCACTACGGCGCACCCTCATTCGCCGACGCCGATATCGCCACCCGCGAGGCGATCGTCGACAAGTTCTCGCGGGCCGAACTGCAGGGCGGAGCGTGGGAGAGCCTGAACGTCAAGCGAGCGTGGTCGGTGTGCATGCGAGCGACCTTGTCCGGCTTCTACTCCCACCCATGGGCGTGGAACGAGATCGGGTTCGGCGGCCCGGCCTACCCGCGCGGTTTCATGCGCCTCGGTGGTGCCACCGGCCCGGCCGCCGCGCGCGAACCGTACGAGACCCGCGGCGCCACAGACGAGGATCCGGTGCAAATCGTGAACAACGGGGAGTTGTGATGGGCGACTTCTTGCGGGGCCTGTTCAAGGGAGCGGTCGAACCCAAGGACAACGATTCGCGATTCCTGCTCGACGTCCACACGCGCGACCTGCCCGGCGAGAAGACCATGCGCCGCTACGCCGACGACGACGAGGTCGATCTGGTGGTAGTTGGCGCCGGGGCCGGCGGTTCGGTGCTGGCGCAGCGGCTGGCCCGCCAGGGCTGGCGGGTCGTGATCCTCGAGGCCGGCCCGTTCTGGCATCCCGACGAGGATTGGGTGTCCGACGAGGCCGGCTCGCATGCGTTGTACTGGACCCAGAAACGCATCCTCGGCGGTGACGACCCAATCGAGCTGGGCAAGAACAACTCCGGGCGCGGGGTAGGCGGCTCCATGGTGCATTACGCCGGCTACACCCCGCGGTTTCACCCCAGCGACTTCGAGACCTACACCCGGGATGGGGTCGGGGCGGACTGGCCCATTCGCTACGAGGACATCCGCCGCCATTACGAGCAGGTCGAGCTCGAGCTGCCGGTGGCCGGCCAGAACTGGCCCTGGGGCGATCCGCATCGGTATCCCTTTGCACCACACCCCATTTCGGGCGCGGCCGCCAAGATCTGGCGGGGCGCGCTCAAGCTCGGCATCGAGATGCGGGTGGGGCCGGTCGGCATCGTCAACGGCACCTTCGGCAACCGCCCGCACTGCATCTACCGCGGCTACTGCCTGCAGGGTTGCAAGGTCAACGCCAAGGCCAGCCCGTACGTCACGCACCTCCCCGACGCGCTGGCCCACGCCGTGGAGATCCGCGCCAACTGCATGGCCTCGCGCGTCGAGCTCGACGAGAGCGGCGCGGCCAGGGGCGTGGTCTACTACGACGAGATCGGCGGCAAAGAGCGGCTGCAACGCGCCAAAGTGGTTGCCGTGGCGGGGTATTCGATCGAAACACCTCGCCTGCTGTTGAATTCGACCAGCGATCGCTTCCCGAACGGGTTGGGCAACAACGAGGATCAGGTCGGGCGCTACGTGATGGTGCAGGGCGCCACCCAGTCCGCGGGCCGCTGGTCCGAGGAGGTCCGGATGTACAAGGCGCCGCCCCCGGAGGTGACCTCCGAACAGTACTACGAGACCGACCTCTCGCGCGGATTCGCCCGCGGCTTCGCCATCCAGACCGTGTCGCCGATGCCGATCGGATGGGCCGAACACGTGCTGGCCGAAGGACATTGGGGCCGCGCCCTGCGCGAGTACATGCGCGACTACAACCACTGGGCGACCGTCGGGGTGCTCAACGAGCTTTTGCCGCTGCCGCAAAATCGGGTGACGCTGGCCGACGAGAAGGATCCGTACGGCATCCCGGTGGCCCGGTTCGACTACACGCTCTGCGACAACGACAAGGCCAACATGGCCTACTCCACCAAGGTGATCGGCGACATCCTGCACGCCGCCGACGCCCAGGACGTGCTCACCATCGAGCGGTTCGCCCACCTGATCGGCGGCGCCCGGATGGGCACCGGGCCGCAGAATTCCGTCGTCGACTCCGACCAACGCGTGTGGGGCGTGCCGAACCTGTTTCTCGCCGACGGCTCGGTGTGCCCGACACAGGGCTCGGCGAACCCCGCGCTGACCATCATGGCGCTGGCCTCGCGCCTCGCGGAACGGCTGGCCGGCGGAAAGATCGACACCACCGCCGGACGGAGGTCGGAGGCGGGAGCCCGTGGCTGACCAGACGATCGACGTCGAGACGATCTTCGCGCCGCGGGTGCTGCGCGAGTACGCGCTGCTCGCCGACGGCGAGCGCGGCGCGCTGGTCGGGCCGCAGGGCGACATCGCGTGGATGTGCGCGCCGCACTGGGACTCCGACGCCGTCTTCTCCAATCTCATTGGCGGCGGCGGTGTTTACGCGATCACCCCGATCGACGTCCGGCACGTGTGGGGCGGTTATTACGAACCGGGCAGCCTGATCTGGCGCAACCGCTGGATCACCCGCGACAGCACCGTGGAATGCCGTGAGGCGCTGGCCTTTCCGGGCGACCGGGACCGGGTGGTGCTGCTGCGGCGGCTCACGGTGTGCCGCGGGACGGCGCGCGTACGCGTGCTGCTGGCCCCCGGCGCGGCGTTCGGCCGGCACGGCCTCGGCCAGCCGACCTCGGACGGCGGCGTGTGGAGCGGCCGGTCGGGCCGGTTACGCTGGCGCTGGCTGGCCGGCTGCGACGTACGCACCCGCAAAGCCGCGCACGACAACAGCGAGCTGCTCAGCTGTGAGATCACCCTCGAGGAGGGCCGGCAACACGACCTGGTGCTGGAGCTGTCCGAACGGGCGCTGCCCGACCAACCCCCCGACCCCGACCTGGCCTGGGACGCCACCGAGGCCGCCTGGCAGCGCAGCGTGCCCCGGCTGAACTGCACCATCGCCCCCCGCGACGGAAGCCACTCCTACGCGGTGCTGCGCGGCCTGACCAGCAGCGGCGGCGGCATGGTGGCCGCCGCGACGATGAGCCTGCCCGAGCGCTCGCACACCAATCAGAACTACGACTACCGCTATGCCTGGATCAGAGACCAGGTGTACGCCGGCATGGCGGCCGCCGCGGTGGGCACGACCGAATTACTGGACCGCGCCGTCGAATTCGTCGGCGCCCGGCTGCTCGAGGACGGCCCGAACCTCAAACCCGCCTACACCGTCACCGGCGACGCGGTGCCCGCCGAAGAAGCGCTCGACCTGCCCGGCTATCCCGGCGGCACCGACAAGATCGGCAACTGGGTCAACCAGCAATTCCAGCTCGACGTGTTCGGCGAGGCGCTGCAGCTGCTGGCCAAGGCGGGCACCGCGGACCGGCTCGACGCCGACGGTTGGCGCGCCGCGCAGGCGGCCATCAGGGCCATCGAAAAGCGTTGGCGCGAACCGGATGCCGGGGTCTGGGAGGTCGACGACGAGCACTGGTCGCAGTCCCGCCTGGCCTGTGTGGCCGGCTTGCGGGCCATCGCCAAGCTGGCCGGCGCGGGTCCGGAGGTGGCCGCGTGCACTTCGCTGGCCGATGCGATCCTGGCGGACACGGCGTCGAGCAGCCTGCACCCGCACGGCTATTGGCAGCGCAGCCCGCGGCTGACCGGGGTCGACGCTTCGCTGCTGCTGCCGCCCGTGCGCGGCGCCGTGCCCGCCGACGACCCGCGCACCCGGGCCACCCTGGACGCCGTTCGCCGGGAACTCACCGACGACGGGTTCGTCTACCGCTTCCGGCACGACGAGCGCGACCTCGGTGACGCCGAGGGCGCCTTCCTGCTCTGCGGGTTCATGATGGCGCTGGCCGAAGACCAACTGGGCCATGGCCATTGCGCGATGCGCTGGTTCGAACGCAACCGCGCCGCGTGCGGCCCGCCGGGGCTGTTCTGTGAGGAGTATGACGTGCGGCAGCGTCAGCTCCGCGGCAACCTGCCCCAGGCGTTCGCGCACGCGCTGATGCTCGAATGCACGGCCATCCTCACCGACGACGACACCCACCATGACTGACTACCGGACCGAGCGAGAGGCAGTTCTGCGATGACACAGACCGTGGTGATCACCGGAGCCAGCGCGGGCATCGGCCGCGCCACCGCCCAGCAGTTCGGCCGGCGCGGCGCCAACGTCGTCCTGCTCGCCCGCGGCGCCGCGGGACTCGACGGGGCCGCGCGTGATGTCGAGGCCGGCGGCGGCAAGGCGCTCGCCATCCCTACCGACGTGGCCGACCACTCGGCCGTCGTCGCCGCCGCCGACGAGGCCGAGGCCGCCTTCGGCCCGATCGACGTCTGGGTCAACGTCGCGTTCACGTCGGTGTTCGCGCCCTTCACCGAGATCAGCGCCGAGGAGTTCAAACGCGTGACCGAGGTGTCCTACCTCGGGTATGTGCACGGCACCATGGCGGCGCTGGCCAAGATGCGCCCCCGCAACCGCGGCACCATCGTGCAGGTGGGTTCGGCGCTCAGCCAGCGATCCATCCCACTGCAGTCGGCCTATTGCGGCGCCAAGCACGCCGTCAACGGGTTCACCGAATCGGTGCGCTGCGAGCTGTTTCACGAGGGCTCGAAGGTGCGGATCACCGTCGTGCAGATGCCCGCCGTCAACACGCCGCAATTCTCCTGGGTGCTGTCCCGGCTGCCCCGCCATCCCCAGCCGGTGCCGCCGATCTACCAGCCCGAGGTCGCCGCCCGCGGCGTCCTGTACGCCGCCGATCATCCAGGGCGAAAACAATTCTGGGTCGGCGATTCCACCATGGTGACCCTGCTGGGCCAGAAGTTCGTCGCGCCGCTGCTGGACCGCTATCTGGGCCGCACCGGATACGACTCCCAGCAGACCAAGGAACACGTCAGCCGCGACCGGCCCAACAACCTCTGGCAGCCGCTGGACCAGGAGCCGGGCACCGACCACGGCCCGCGCGGCCAGTTCGACGACCAGTCGCACACCCGCAGCCCGCAACTGTGGGCGTCCCAACACCGGATCGTCAGCGGCACCGGCGCGCTGAGTGCCGCCGGCGTGGGCGCCTGGCTCGCGGCCCGGGCGGGCCGCCGGTGGGCACGATGACGCCCAGCGCGCGGATCGAGGAAGTCACCGCGCAGGTCTACGAAATCCCCACCGACGCACCGGAAGCCGACGGCACCCTGTCCTGGACGTCGACCACGCTGGTGCTGGCCGAGGTTGCCGCCGGCGGCCGCCGCGGAATCGGCTACACCTACGCCGACGGGGCGTGCGCCAAGCTGATCGACGGCAAGCTCGCCGGCGCGCTCACCGGCCACAGTGCCGTGGACATCCCGGCGCGGTGGGCGTCGATGGTCGCGGTGATGCGCAACAACGGGCGGCCCGGGCTGGCCTCCTGCGCGATCTCTGCGGTCGACACCGCGCTATGGGATCTCAAGGGCAAGCTGCTGGAGCTGCCGGTATGCCGGCTGCTCGGCATGGCGCACCCGGAAGTGCCGATCTACGGCAGCGGCGGCTTCACCACCTACGACGAGCGCACCACGCGCGCCCAACTCGAACGCTGGGTCCACGAGTGGAAGATCCCACGGGTGAAGATCAAAATCGGCGAGTCGTGGGGCTCCGACGTGAGCCGCGATCTGGATCGGATTGCCCTGGCGCGCAAGGTGATCGGACCAGACGTCGAACTATACGTCGACGCCAACGGCGGCTACGACCGCAAACAGGCGATCCGGGTGGCCCACGCGATGGCCGACCACGGTGTCACGTGGTTCGAAGAACCCGTGTCCTCCGACGATCTGGACGGGCTGCGGGAGGTACGCGACCAGGTGACCCCGGACGTCACCGCCGGGGAGTACGGCTACGACCTGGCGTACTTCAACCGCATGCTCGCCGCCGACGCGGTCGACTGCCTGCAGATCGACGTCACTCGCTGCGGGGGCATCACCGACTGGGTGCGCGCCGCGGCCGTCGCCGCCTCCTACAACCTGGACGTCTCGGGGCACTGCGCTCCCAACCTGCACGCCCACGTCGCCACCACCATCCCGAACCTGCGGCATCTGGAGTATTTCCACGACCACCACCGCATCGAACACATGCTCTTCGACGGCGCGCTGCCGCCCGACGGCGGCGCATTGCGACCCGATCAACATCGGCCGGGGCTCGGCCTGGAGGTCAAACACCAAGACGCCGAGCGCTACCGGACGGCCTGACGACAGGCACTGCTCACACGCGCCGTAAGCCGAGGTATGAACGCGCGCAAAAGCGGGAATCGATACGCCAAGGTTTTCACAAAGGGGATTGGGGAAACGCGAGATGACGGTGAACTCCAACGACGAAACTGTTGAACGCCGCGACGCGCTGGTGTCTGACGTCGTCGAGGGAGGCGATCTGAACGCGGTCGACCTGGTGCTGGGTCTCGGTGAGCCACAGCGCGTCGGCCGGTTCTGGTTCTACCTCGACGGCCATCGCTGGGAATGGTCGGACGCGGTGGCGTGCATGCACGGCTACAAGCCGGGACAGGTCGAGCCCAGCACGGAACTGCTGCTGCGACACAAGCATCCCGAAGACCGGGAGCGGGTGGCCGCCGTGCTGGACCGCGTGACGAAGGGGAAGCCGTTCAGCAGCCGGCACCGCATCATCGACGCCGCCGGGCGCACCCGGTGCGTCGTCGTCGCCGGCGATCGCATGCTCGACAGCAGCGGTGCGTTGGCCGGCACGTCGGGGTTCTACGTGGACGTCACCGACTCACTGCACTCCGATATCACCAACGTGCTCTCGGCGGTGGCCGAGGCCCGGGCGCGCATCGAGCAGGCCAAGGGCGTGCTGATGATCGCCTACGGCATCTCGGCCGAGCGTGCGTTCGACATTCTGGTGTGGCGTTCCCAGGAGACGAACCTCAAGCTGCGCGACGTCGCCGGCCGCTTCCTGGATGCCGTGGCCAGCAAGGCGTCGTCGGAAACCCAAAGCCAGGTTGACCAGGCTCTGCTGACCCTGGGCTAGGGGCGCACCGCTAGGGTCGGCCCAGTGGCACACCTACTTGGAGCTGAGGCGGTACACCTCGAATATCCGACTCAGGTGGTCTTCGAATCGGTCACGCTCGGGGTCAACGACGGCGCGCGCATCGGCATCGTCGGGCGAAACGGCGACGGCAAATCCAGCCTGCTGCGGCTGCTGACCGGCCAACAGGAGCCCGATTCCGGCCGGGTCACCCAGCGCAGCGGGCTGCGGGTCGGCGCGCTGAGCCAGGCCGACACCCTGGCCCCGGACCACAGCGTGGGCCACACACTCGTCGGCGAGGCGGCCGAACACGAGTGGGCCCGTGACGCGCGGGTCCGCGAGGTGGTCGCCGGGCTGGTCTCCGACATCGCCTGGGAGGCAACGGTTGCCACGCTGTCCGGCGGCCAGCGCCGCCGGGTACAGCTGGCCAGGTTGCTGATCGGCGAGTGGGACGTCATCGCACTCGACGAGCCCACCAACCATCTGGACATCGAGGGCATCACCTGGCTGGCAAGCCATCTGCGGGGGCGTTGGGCGCGCGACACCGGCGGGCTGCTGCTGGTGACCCACGACCGCTGGTTTCTCGACGAGGTCGCCACCGCGACGTGGGAGGTGCACGACGGGATCGTCGAACCGTTCGACGGCGGCTACGCGGCCTACGTGCTGCAGCGCGTCGAACGGGACCGGATGGCCGCCGTCGCCGAGGCCAAGCGGCAGAACCTGATGCGCAAGGAGCTGGCGTGGCTGCGCCGCGGGGCACCGGCGCGGACGTCCAAGCCCAAGTTCCGGATCGAGGCGGCCAACCAGCTGATCGCCGACGTGCCGCCGCTGCGCAACACCGTCGAGCTGGCCAAGCTGGCCACCGCGCGGCTGGGTAAGGACGTGGTCGATCTCCTCGACGTCTCGGTCTCGTTCGACGGCCGCCCGGTGCTGCGCGACATCGAGTGGCGGATCGCCCCCGGCGAGCGCACCGGCATCGTCGGGGCCAACGGCGCCGGCAAGTCGACGCTGCTGGGGCTGATCGACGGCACCATCACCCCGGACGCGGGACGGGTCAAGCGCGGCAAGACCGTGCGGCTGGCGGTGCTCGACCAGCAGGGCGACGCCCTGGCCGCGGTCGGCGGCGACCGGATCGCCGATGTGCTGGGCGGGCTGCAGGGCGGCTATCAGGTCGACGGCCGCGAGGTCACCCCGGCGCAGCTGCTGGAGCGGCTCGGGTTCGGCCGCGGCCACCTGTCCGCCCGCGTCGAGGATCTCTCCGGCGGTGAGCGGCGGCGGCTGCAGCTGATGCTCACGCTGCTGTCCGAGCCCAACGTGTTGCTGCTCGACGAGCCGACCAACGACGTCGACACCGACACCCTGGCCGCGATGGAGGACCTGCTGGACTCGTGGGCGGGCACGCTGATCGTCGTCTCGCATGACCGCTACCTGTTGGAGCGGGTCACCGATCAGCAGTACGCGGTGCTCGACGGCCGGTTGCGGCATCTGCCCGGCGGTGTCGACGAGTATCTGCGGCTGGCCGAACAGCGGACCGGCGCGGCCGCACCCGAGCCCACGCCGGCCGGTCCTTCGGGGATGTCCGGCGCGCAACGCCGCGCCGCGGAAAAAGAGGTGGCCTCCGTCGATCGTCAGCTGGCGCGGCTGGCGGACCGGATCGAGGACAAGCACAACGAACTCGCCGCGCACGACCAGTCCGACCATGTCGGCATCACCCGGCTCACCCAGGAGTTGCGTGCGCTCGAGGACGAGGTGGCCGCCACGGAGAGTCGCTGGCTGGAGCTCAGCGAGCTGCTCGAATGAAACTGGCGCGCACGGGGTTTCGCGCGATGCGCTCAGGCGCTCAGTGCCAGCGCAGCAACACCAGTTCGGAGCCGAAGCCGGGACCCATCGCGAGCATCACGCCGGGGCTGCCGCTGGGGGGCGGTTTGGCGATGGTGTCGCGCAGGATGTGCAGCACCGACGCCGACGACAGGTTGGCGACTTCCTCGAGCGAGCGCCAGGTCAGTTCCTGCGCCTCCGGCGGCAGGTCGAGGCTGGCGGCGATCGCGTCGATGACCTTGGGGCCGCCGGGGTGCGTGATCCAGGCGCCGATCTCGTCCTTGGTCAGCTGGTGTGCGGCGAGGAAACTGTTCACGTCATCGGCGAGGTAGCGGTCGATGACCTTCGGCAGTTCCGGGGACATGGACAGCTGCATGCCGTCCGAGCCGATGTTCCAGCCCATGATATGCAGCGATTCGGGGTACTGCCGGCTGCGGGAATCCAGGATGTCGGGCCCGGCGGAATTCAGCTGCTCGGCGCGACGGTCGCCGACGGCGACCACGGCCGCGGCGCCGTCGCCGAACATCGCCGTGCCGACCAGTCCCGACACGGTCGGCCTGACCGTCGGGAAGGTGAGCGAACACAGCTCGACCGACACCAGGGCGGCAACGCCGTCGGGCGCACCCCGCAGATAATCGTGCAGCCGTCCGACGCCGCCGGCACCGGCCGCGCAGCCCAGCCCGAACATCGGGATCCGGCGCACGTCCGGGCGCAGACCGAGGAGGCCCACGAGCCGGGCGTCGAGGGACGGCACCGCGATGCCGGTGACGGTCGTGGTGGCGATCATGTCGATGTCTTGGGGTTGCAGCCCGGCCTCGTCGAGCGCGCCCAGCAACGCCTCGCAGCCCAGCTCCAGGGCCTTGTCGATGAAGATCTCGTTGGTCGCGCTGAAGTCGGTGAGGTCGTGGTAGCGCTCGAGGGGCAGCACGAGGTGGCGGCTGTTGACCTTGGCGGCGGCATGCAGCCGCCGGACGACCCCTTCGTGCTCCTTCAACGTCGGGAACTCGACGAGCTGGTCGGTGATTTCGCTTTGGCTATATCGATGTGGCGGCAACGCGCCGAAAACACCCGCGATGACGCTCATGTTCTACCTTCTTGACTGCCAACCGGCGTAAACGACGCTCCCCTTGATGCCGGAAGTTTATGCGGTCCCGTTTGGTGGCGCAAAAGTTTGACATATTCGACACATGTCTTATTAATTGTGCTCCGCCTCCGCGTAATCATATCCGCCACCGGGGAATTCATCATTCGGTGTCTTCCTCATCCGCCGAGCTGAGCGCCATCGCGATCAGCGCATCGGGGCTCAACGCGTCGATGTCGTCGGCACCGGCATTTGCTTCGGCGACGGGCGTTTCCGGGGTGCCGGCAAGCAATAAAAGCTTTTCGAGCAAGCCCGTTCTCCGAAGCTCGCGCACCGGAATCTTGCGCAGTGCCGACCAAATCTTTTCCTCGTCCGATTCGGCCGGCTCGTAATGGAGTAGTTGCCGGCGAAGATGATCGGCCAGCGCGGCCGGCGTCGGGTAATCGAAGATCAGCGTTCGCGACAGAGCCAGGCCGGTATGGCTGGTGAGACGGTTGCGCAGTTCCACCCCGATCATCGAGTCGAAGCCGCGGTCGCCGAAAGCGCGGTCGCGGTCGATGGCGTGGCCGCCCGAATGGCCGGACACCGCCGCCGCGTGTTCGCAGACCAGCTCGACCAGCACCCGGTGCTGGTCGTCGGGCGCCAGTCCGAGCAGCCGGTGCGCCAGGTCGGGCGTTCGAGAAGCCGTCGCGGGCGGAGCCCCCGTCGCGCCGGCGCCTTCGGCGCCCAGCCAAAACCTCTGCCGCGCAAAGCCATACGTCGGCAACTCGACACGTCGCGCGTTCAGCCCGGCGAACACGCCCGCCCAATTCGGGTCGAGGCCGCGGGTGAACAATTGGCCGGCCGCGCCCAGCAGCGATTCCGTCTCGGGCCGATCCTTGGCCATGCTGGCCACCGAGACCGCCCGCTCGGCGCTCAGCGATTGGTCGACCGCCGCCGTCAAGGCCGCACCCGGACCCAGTTCCACGAAGACCCCGGCGCCGGCCGCCTCGGCGGTGCGCACACCCTCGAAGAACCGGACCGGCCGGCCGACGTGCTCCGCCCAGTACTGCGGCGAGCCGTAGCCCGCGCCCGCCAGCTGCCCGGTCACGTTGGACACCAACGCGATTCGCGGCTCCCCCGCCTCGATGCCGGCCACGGCCGCGGAAAATTCCGCCACCATCGGCTGCATCAACGGCGAATGAAACGCATGCGACACCGCCAGCCGGTGCACGCGCCGGCCTTCCCGGGCCAGCCGGTCCGCCAGCGTGTCCACCGGCGTCTGTTCGCCCGAAAGCACCACCGCGTCGGGGCCGTTGACCGCCGCGATGCTCACCCCGTCGTTCAGCAGCCCGGCCACCTCGGCCTCAGCGGCGCCGACCGCCACCATCACCCCGCCGGCCGGCAACCCGGCCATCAACCGTCCCCGCGCCGCCACCATGAGCGACGCATCCGCGAGCGTCAGCACCCCGGCCACGCACGCCGCGGTGATCTCGCCGACCGAGTGCCCCATCACCACATCCGGTGTGACACCGAGGAACTGCCACAACGCCGTCAGCGCGATGCCGATCACGAACAGCGCCGGCTGGGCAAACTCGGTGTTACGCAACATCTCCGGGTCGGCGCCCCACAGCACCTCGCGTAGCGGCGCCCGCAGATGAGCGTCGACGGCCGTGGCGGCCTCGTCGAAGGCGCGGGCGAACACGTCGAACCGCTCATACAGTTGCCGCCCCATGCCCAGCCACTGCGACCCTTGACCCGGGAACACAAAGGCCGTCTTGCCCAACGACGTCGCCCGGCCCACCGCCAACCCCGGCCGGGACTCCCCCGCCGCGAGCGCCGCCAAACCCGTTGCCAGCGCCGCAGGATCGCCGCCCACCACCACCGCGCGGTGCTCGAAGACGGTCCGGGTGCTGATTAACGACCAGGCGATGTCGAGGGGGCTCACATCGGCCCGGTCGGCCAGATAGGCCGACAACCGTCGCGCCTGGTTGGCCAGCGCCTGTTCGGAGCGGCCCGACAGCACCCACGGCAGTACCTCGTCCGCACCCGCGGGCGAGTCCGCCGGCCGTGTCTCCGGCTGGGCGGGGGGCTGTTCGAACTGCTCGACGATCAGGTGCGCGTTGGTGCCGCCCATGCCGAACGAGGACACCCCGGCCCGGCGGGGGCGATCCACCGGCGGCCACGGTGTCAGCGTGGTGTTGACCTGCAGCCCAAGGTGATTGAGCTCGGTTTCGGGGTCGGCGTAGTTGAGGCTGGGCGGGATCGCGGCCTGTCCGATCGCCAGCACGGCCTTGAGCAGGCCCGCGATCCCCGCAGCGCTGCCGGCGTGGCCGATGTTGGTCTTGACCGATCCCACCCGCACCGGATCGTCGGCGCGCCCGGCGAAAATCTCCCCCAGGGCCTGGGCTTCGATCGCGTCGCCGACCTTGGTCCCGGTGCCGTGCGCCTCGATGTAGTCGATGTCGCCGCCCCGCAGGCCGGCGTCAGCGAGCGCGCGCCGGATCACCTCCGCTTCACCGCGCGCCGACGGCACGGTCTGGGCGGTCGCGCTGTGCCCGGCGTTGCCGACGGCGCCGCCGCGAATGACCGCGCGGATGCGGTCACCGTCGGCCAGCGCCGACGCCAACGGCTTCAGCAGCACCAGTCCGCCGCCTTCACCGCGCACGTAGCCGTCGGCGCGCCGATCGAACGCATACGTGTGACCCGACACCGACACCGCGCCGAATTCCCGTTCCAGCATCCCGATTTCGTCGGCCAGGTTGAGGTGGACCCCGCCCGCGATGGCCAGTGCGGACTGGCCGGTGGCCACGCTTTCGCGGCCGAGGTGCACCGCCACCAGAGAAGACGACTGGCCGGAATCGACGGTCATGCTGGGCCCCCGCAACCCGAAGGCGTACGAGATGCGGTTGGCGATCATCGCCCGGCTGATCCCGGTGAAGGTGTGGTGATCCAGGTTGTCGGCGACGTCGCGCAGCGTCAGTGCGGCGTAGTCATCCGTCATCGCCCCGAGAAAGACCGAAACCGGTTCTCCCCGCAGCGTTTCCGGCACCAGGAAGGCGTCTTCGAGTAACTCCCAGGTGAGCTCGAGGGCCAGCCGTTGCCGCGGATCCATCGCGCTCGCCTCTCGCGGCGACAGGTTGAAGAAGTCGGCATCGAATTCGCCCGCGTCCCCGGTGAACCGGGTGGCCTCACGCCCGTCGCGGATCAGGCGCCAGAACGCGCCGGGTCCTGGGGCGGCCGGGAACCTGCAGGCCAGCCCGATGATCGCTACGTCTGTCGAGGGCAAGGTCAGGGGCCGACTTCGTCGTCGAGAATCGCGAACAGCTGGCTCTCGGTGGCGGTGGAGATGTCGTCGTCGAACGCGTCCTCGGGGTGTTCCAGCAGCGGTGCCGGCGGCGGGCCGGTCGCCGTGGTCAACAGGCCTTCCAGCCGGGTGATGAGCTGCGCCTTGTCGCCGGGGCTCAGATCGGGCTGGTTGAGCAGCGCCAGCAGTTCCCGGGCGATGTCGTTGAAGCGGGCCACGCGATCGGGCGGCGTGGCGGTCGTGGCCGTCGCGCCGGGGGCGCTGCCGGCCAGCTGGATGCCGAGGTGTTCTGCTAGCGCGCCCGGCGTGGTCTGGTCGAAGATCAACGTGGGCGAAAGAGTAAGCCCGGTAGCGATTTTCAGCCGGTTGCGCAGTTCGACGGCGGTCAGCGAATCGAACCCGAGATCTTGGAACGCGTCGTCGGCGTTCACGTCCGCGGAGCTGTGGCCCAGTACGGTGGCCGCGTTGCTGCAGACCAATTCCACCAATTCGGTGTGCCGCTGCTCTGCGGTCATGCCCTCCAGTCGCGCCCGCAGCCCCGTCAGGGACACCATGTCGGTGTGCTCAAGGACCCGGCGGGCCGGGCGGGTGGCCAACTGGCTCAGCAGCGGCGGCAGCGTGTCGCTGTGGTGCGCCAGCGCTGCCCGGTCCAGCCGGGTGCCCACCACCATCGGGTGTTCGGTCAGCAACGCGGCCTCCAGCAGCTCCAGCGCCTGCCGAGTGGACAACGCGCTCAGCCCGGCCCGGCTCATCCTGGCCTTGTCACGCTCGCCGAGGTGCCGGGTCATCGTCGAGGCCTCTTCCCACATCCCCCAGGCCACCGAGAGTCCCGGCAGCCCGTGAGCGCGGCGGTGCGCCGCCAGCGCGTCCAGGAAGCTGTTGGCCGCCGCGTAGTTCCCCTGGCCCGGCGCACCCACGATGCCCGCCATCGACGAAAACGCCACGAACGCGTACAGATTCGAGTCTTTGGTCAGCTCGTGCAGATTCCAGGCCCCGTCGACCTTGGCCCGCAACACCGTGTCGATGCGCGCGGGCGTCAGGGACGCGATCACCGCGTCGTCGAGCACGCCCGCCGCGTGGAACACCGAGCGCAACGGGTACTGCGCGGGCACCTGTGCCAGCAGCGCCGCGACGGCATCCCGGTCGCCGACGTCGCAGGCCGCCACGGATACCGATGCGCCCTTTTCGCGCAATTCGGCGGCCAGCGCGCCGATGCCGTCGGCGCGTTCACCGCTGCGGCTGACCAGCAACACGTGCGGCACCCGGTGCCGCTCGACGAGATGCCGCGCCACCGCCGAACCCGCCATGCCGGTGCCGCCGGTGATCAGCGCGGTGCCGCCGGCCAGCCCAGCGGGCCCGTCCGGCATGGTGAGCACGACCTTGCCGATGTGGCGGGCCTGGCTGACAAACCGGTAGGCGTCGGCGGCGCTGCGCGCGTCGAATGCCTTGACCGGCAACGGCGTCAGGACTCCGCCGCCGAAAAGCTCCATCAATTCGGCCAACATCTCGGCGATGCGGTCGGGGCCGGCCTCCATGAGATCGAACGCGCGATACGTCACTCCGGGATGTGCCGCCGCGACGGCATCCGGGTCACGCAGATCGGTCTTGCCCATTTCGATGAAGCGGCCGCCGGGCCGCAGCAGCCGCAGCGACGCGTCGTTGAACTCCCCGGCCAGGGAGTTGAGCACCACGTCCATGCCGCCGGCGAACTTCTGCTCGAACTCCAGGGTGCGGGAATCGGCGATGTGGGCATCGTCGAATCCCATGGCGCGCAGGGTGTCCCACTTGCCGCGGCTGGCGGTCGCGAACACCTCCGCGCCCCAATGCCGGGCCAGCTGTACCGCGGCCATGCCGACGCCGCCGGTGGCGGCGTGCACCAGCACGCGCTGCCCGGCGCGCAGGCCAGCCAGCACCGACAGCCCGTAATAGGCCGTCAAAAACACCACCGGCACGGCCGCGGCCTGCGCCATCGACCACCCCCGCGGCGCCCGGGTCACCAACCGGCGATCGACCACGGCCTCGGAGCCGGCGAGCCCGAAGATCCCCATGACCGAGTCCCCGACGGCCAAATCCGGCACGCCGGCGCCGAGTTCGGTGACGATTCCCGCGCCCTCGGCGCCCAGCTGCGCGGCGCCCGGGTACATGCCCAGCGCCACCAGCACGTCGCGGAAGTTCACCCCGGCGGCGGCGACGGTCACCCGCACCTGACCGGCCTCCAGTGCGGCCGGCGGGTACTCCTGCACCGCCAGCTCCTCGAGCGTCCCGGCATCGCCCGCGGCCAGCCGCCACACCGACGGCGGGTCGGGCAGCCGCAGCAGGGGTCGCTGGTCGGCCGGCTTCAGCCGGGGGCTGTAGGCCACACCGTCGCGCACCACCAATTGCGGCTCGCCACAACCGATCACCGTTGCGACGTCGAGCGTTCCGTCGGTATCGACCAGCACCACGCGGCCGGGGTGCTCGGCCTGCGCCGAACGCGTCAGCCCCCACACCGCGGCGCCGGCCAGGTCCGCGACGTCCTCGCCCGCCAGCCCCACCGCCCCGCGGGTCGCCACCACCAGGACCCCGGCCGCCTCACCCGTCAGCCGGGATTGCAGCACACCCAGGGCCTCGTGCGTGGCCCGGTAGACCGAGGTGACCGCGCCCGGGGCCGCGGGGATTGACTCCCAGACGGTGACGTCCGCGCCAACGTCGTTGCCGGGCAGCGAGACCGGTGACCACACCACGTCGAGGAGCTCACCGCTGCCGGAACGGGCCGCCACGGCCGCGGTCAGCTGATCGGCCGACACGGCCCGCGTCACCAGCTCGCGCACCGACAAGACCGGCAGCCCGGAAGAGTCGGCCAGCTCGACCGACACGGCGCCGGCGGCGACCGGCGCCAGCCTGACCCGGAGCCGGGACGCGCCGGCCGCGTTCAGGCTCACTCCTTGCCACGAGAACGGCAAGACGGTCTCGATCCGCTCGTCGGCCACGCCCAGCGCATGCAGCGCCGCGTCCAGGACCACCGGATGAATGCCGAAGCCGCCGGTCGACACGCCGGCCTGTTGCGGAAGCTCCACCTCGGCGAAAGTCTCGGTCCCCCTTCGCCATACGGCGCGTAACCCCCGAAAGGCCGGCCCGTACCCGTAGCCGCGGCCAGCCAGGCCGTCGTACGCGCCGGTCACGTCCACCGCGTCCGCACCCGGCGGCGGCCACATGGACAGGTCGGCGGCCGGTGCGGGCGCAGCGTCGCTCAACACGCCCTCGGCGTGCAACACCCAATCCGATTGTGCGGCACGCGAATACACTGCGACCGCGCATGTTCCCGCGTCGCCGGGCGCGGTCACCACGACCTGGAGGTGCACCACCCCGGCCGCCGGCACCACCAGCGGCGCCGACAGCGTCAACTCCTCGATCACCGAGCAGCCGACCTCGTCGCCGGCCCGCAACGCCAACTCGACGAACCCGGCTCCCGGAAACAGCACCGTGCCGGCCACCGCGTGGTCGGCCAGCCATGGTTGTGCGGCGAGCGAAAGCCGGCCCGTCAACACCACACCACCGGAATCCGGCCGGTCCACCACCGCGCCCAGCAGCGCGTGCTCGGCCTCGGCCAGACCCAGGCTGGCGATGTTGGCCGAACCCACCGAATCGCTGGACAGCCAGAACCGGCGCCGCACAAAGGCATACGTGGGCAGCTCGACACGGTGCGCGGTGGGGTCGGCGAACGCCGAGGCCCACCGCACGTCGGCACCGGCCATGAACAACTGCCCCGCCGCCCATAGCAGCGAGTCCACTTCGGGGCGGCCCTTGGCCATGGTCACCACCGAGGTCGCCCGGTCGGTCGTCAGGGATTGCTCCACCGCGGATGTCAACGCCGCGCCCGGGCCCACCTCCAGGAACACCCCGGCACCCAACGATTCGGCCAGCTGCACACCGTCGACGAATCGCACCGGCTTGCGCACATGGTCGACCCAGTACCCGACCGACCCATAGTCGGGGCCGGCCAGTTGCCCGGTCAGGTTGGATACCAGGGCGATCCGCGGCTGACTCGCCGACACGTCGGCGGCCACCGCCGCGAACTCCCCCATCATCGGCTCCATCAACGGCGAGTGAAACGCGTGCGAGACCGCCAGCCGGTGCACCCTCGCGCCGCCGGCCGCCAGCCGGTCCGCGACCGCCCCCACCGCGGCCTGCTCACCGGAGAGCACCAGCGATTGCGGGCCGTTGACCGCCGCGATGCTCACGGCGCCGTTCAGCAATCCGGCCACCTCGGCCTCGGTTGCGCTCACCGCGACCATCATCCCGCCGGCGGGCAGCCCGGCCATCAGCCGGCCGCGCGCCGCCACCAGCCGCGCCGCATCGGGCAGTGACAGCGCCCCGGCCACGCACGCGGCGGCGATCTCGCCCACCGAATGGCCGATCACCACATCCGGTGTCACACCGAAGGATTGCCACAGCGCGGCCACCGCGATCTCTACGACGAACAGTGCCGGCTGGGCGAACTCGGTGCTCTGCAACAACTCCGGGTCCGAGCCCCACATCACCTCGCGCAGCGGCAGCCGCGCGTGAGCGTCCACCGCCGCGACCGCCTCGTCGAAGGCCTGCACAAACACGGGAAAACGATCGTACAGCTCGGCACCCATCCCGAGGGACTGCGAGCCCTGGCCGGGGAAGACGAACACCCGCTTGCCCGCCGACCGGGTCCGGCCGACCAGCGCGCCGGGGTCGGGTCGCCCGGACGCCAGCCCCGCCAACCCCGCCGTCAGGGCCGCACGGTCGGCGCCCAGCAGCACCGCGCGGTGCTCGAAGGCCGCCCGGGTGGTCGCCAGCGACCACCCCACGTCCACCGCCCGCACACCCGCGTCGGCGCTCAACCGATCCAGCAGCCGTTGGGCCTGGCCGGCCAACGCCTCGGGCGACCGGGCCGAAATCACCCACGGGATCACCTGATTCGACGGCCCCGCAACCGGTTCGGCTCCGCTGTCGAGCGGCGCGGGGGCCTGCTCGACGATCACGTGCGCGTTGGTGCCGCTGATCCCGAACGACGAGACGCCCGCCCGCCGTATCCCGCCGTGATCCGGCCACGGCTGCGGCTCGGACAACAGCGACACCGCGCCAGCCGACCAATCCACGTGCGGCGACGGGATATCCACGTGCAGCGTCTTGGGCATCACCCCGTGCCGGATCGCCTGCACCATCTTGATCACCCCGGCCACCCCCGCCGCCGCCGAGGTATGCCCGATGTTGGATTTGATCGAGCCCAACCACAGCGGCCGGTCCGCGGGTCGATCCTGCCCATAGGTCGCCAGCAGCGCCTGGGCCTCGATCGGATCCCCGAGCACCGTCCCGGTCCCATGGCCCTCAACCACATCCACGTCCGCGGCCGTCAGTCCGGCGTTCGCCAGCGCCGCCCGGATCACCCGCTGCTGCGACGGCCCGTTGGGCGCGGTCAACCCGTTCGACGCGCCGTCCTGATTGACCGCGGTGCCGCGCAGCACCGCCAGGACGGGATGCCCCAGGCGCCGCGCGTCGGCCAACCGCTCCAGCACCAGCACGCCCGCGCCCTCCGACCACGAAGTCCCGTCCGCCGCACCGGCATACACCTTGCAGCGGCCATCGGGTGCCAGGGCGCGCTGACGGCTGAACTCGACGAAGGCCGCGGGGGTGGCCATCACGGTCACCCCACCGGCCAGCGCCAGATCGCATTCCCCGGACCGCAACGACTGCGCGGCCAGATGCATGGAGACCAGCGACGACGAACACGCCGTATCCACCGACACCGCGGGGCCTTCCAGGCCCAACACGTAGGACACCCGTCCCGAGGTCACGCTCAGCGTCGAACCGGTGAGCCCGTAGCCCTCCAGCTCGCCCTTCACCTCGCCGCCGTAGCCCGCGTGGATCACCCCGGCGAACACGCCGGTCGCCGAGCCGCGCAGTGCGAAGGGGTCAATGCCGGCCCGCTCCAACGCTTCCCAACAGATCTCCAGCATCATCCGCTGCTGGGGGTCCATGGCCAGCGCCTCGCTGGGCCCGATGCCGAAGAATCCGGCGTCGAAGTCACCCGCGTCCTGTAGGAAGCTGCCCTGCCGGGTGTACATCTTTCCCTTGCTGTCGGGGTCGGGGTCGTACAACCCCTCGACGTCCCAGCCCCGGTCGGCCGGGAAGTCCGACACCGTGTCGCGGCCTTCGATCACGAGTTGCCACAGGTCTTCTGGCGATTCGACGCCACCGGCGTAGCGACACGCCATGCCCACCACGGCGACCGGCTCGGCGAGTTGGCCCTCCAGTTCCGCGACACGCCGCCGGGTCCGCCTGAGATCCGCCGTGAGGCGTTTCAGGTAGTCGACGTGTTGCGAGGTGCCCGGCATCGTTGCTCCTTGCGGGGTGTCAGCGGCCGAGTTCTTCATCGAGGATCGCAAAGAGTTGGCTTTCGGTGGCGGCGTCGAGGTCATCGTCGAGGTGTTCGGCATCGGAAAGATCGCCCGGCGGGAGCGCGGCGAGCAGGCTGTGAATGCGGGCCCGCAGCACCGATTTGTCGTCGGCATTCCAGGTGGGCGCGGCGAGCAGCGCCTGCAGTTCGCGGGTGATGTCGTTGAAGCGGCCCATCAGGTTCGGCTGATCGTCGGCACCGGCGGTGCCGGCCAGTTGGGTGTCCAGGTGTGCGGCCAGCAGGGTTGGTGTCGGATAGTCGAATATGAGCGTCGGCGAAAGGTTAAGGCCCGTAGCGTTTTTGAGCCGGTTACGCAGTTCGACTGCGGTCAGCGAATCGAACCCGAGCTCCTGAAAGGCGCGGCCGGCGTCGACGTCCGCCGGATTGGGCACGCCCAGCACCATCGCCGCGTTGCCGCACACCAGGTCGACCAGCTCGCGCTGTCGCGCCTCGGGAGTCAGCCCGTGCAGGCGCGCCGAAAGCCCGGTCGTCGACGCGGCTACGTCGCTGTCGACGATGACGCGCCGGGTCGGGCCGGCGACGAGTTCGCGCAGCAGCGGAGGCAGCGCGGCGATGTTGTCGGACAGGGCGGCCCGGTCCACCCGGGCCGCAACCAGCACCGGCACGTCGACGAGCATCGCGGCGTCGAACGCCGCCAGCGCCTGTGCGGTGGACAGCGGCGCCAGCCCGATCCTGCTCATCCGGGCCTTGTCGCGATCCCCGAGGTGCGCCGTCATGGCCGAGGCCTGCTCCCACAGGCCCCAGGCCAGCGAAAGGCCGGGCAGGCCGTTGCCGCGCCGATAGGCGGCCAGCCCGTCGAGGAAACTGTTGGCCGCCGCGTAGTTGGCCTGACCGGGGGTTCCCACGATGCCCGCCATCGACGAGAAGACCACGAATGCCGAGAGATCCAGGTGCCGGGTGAGCTCGTGCAGGTTCCAGGCCCCGTCGACCTTGGCGCGCAGGACCGCGTCCACCCGATCCGGGGTCAGCGACGAGATCAGCCCGTCGTCGAGAACGCCCGCGGCGTGCACGATTCCGCGCAGCGGATACTGCGCCGGTATCTGGGTCAGCATCGCCGCTGCCGCTTCGGGATCGGCAACATCGCAGGCCACCACCGACACCTGCGCGCCGGCCTCCTGCAGCCCGGCCACCAGTTCGGCGACCCCGGCGGCCTGGGCGCCGGTCCGGCTGACCAGCACCACGTGCGCCACCCGGTAACGGTCGACGAGGTGTCGGGCCAGCGCCGAGCCGGCCATGCCGGTGCCACCGGTGATCACCACGCTGGCGCCCGCCAGCCCCCCGCCGCAGCCGCTGAGCACTTCGCCCGGCCCCGACGGGACGGTGAGCGCGACCTTGCCGATGTGGCGCGCCTGGCTGACGTAGCGATACGCCGCCGAGGCGCAGCGGACATCAAAGGTCTTCAGCGGCAATGGTTTCAAGACGCCTTCGGCCAGCAGTCCCACGATCTCGGCCAGCATGGCCGCGGTGCGGTCGGGGCCGGCCTCCATCAGGTCGAACGCCCGATACACCGCACCCCGATACTCGTCGGCGATGGCGTGCGGATCGCGCACATCGGTCTTGCCCATCTCGATGAATCGCCCGCCGGGGGCCAACAGCCGCAACGACGCGTCGGTGAACTCACCGGCCAGCGAGTTCAGCACGACGTCGAACCCGGCACCACCACCGGCCGCCATCAACGCCGCGAATTTCGCCTCGAACTCCGTCGTGCGCGAATCGCCGATGTGGTCGTCGTCGAATCCCATCGCGCGCAACGTGTCCCACTTACCGCGGCTGGCGGTGACGAACACCTCGGCGCCCCAGTGCCGGGCCAGCTGCACCGCGGCCATGCCCACCCCGCCGGTGGCGGTGTGCACCAAGACCCGCTCGCCGGCGCACAGCCCGCCCAGCACCGACAGCCCGTACAGCGCCGTCAGGAACACCACGGGCACACCCGCGGCCGCCACCAGCGACAAGCCCACCGGCACCGGTGTCACCACGCGCTGATCCACCACCGCCTCGGAACCGACGACCCCGAGCAGCCCCATCACCGCGTCACCGACGGCCAGCCCGGTCACGTCGGGCCCCACCTCGACGACCACGCCGGAGCCCTCGGCACCCAGCTGGCCACCGCCCGGATACATCCCCAGGGCCACCAGGACGTCGCGGAAGTTGACACCGACCGCGACCACCGCCACCCGCACCTGCCCGCCGGTCAATTCGGTTCTCGGGCACGGATTCACGACCAGATCCTGCAGCGTGCCCTCGCCACCGGCATCCAACCGCCAGCCGGCGGACGGCAACCCGACGGCGGAGCCCATGCGCACCGGCCGCAGCCGGGCCGCGTACGCCACGCCCTGGCGCACCGCCACTTGCGGCTCGCCGCAGCCGATCACCGCGCCGGCGTCGACGGAGCCATCGGAGTCGATCAGTACCATCCGGCCCGGGTGCTCGGCCTGCGCCGAGCGCACCAGGCCCCACACCGCCGCGCCGGCCAGGTCCGAAACGTCCTCGCCGGCAAGGGCGACGGCCCCGCGGGTCTGCACAACCAGCACCCCGGCGTTTTCGTCGCGCAGCCACGATTGCAGCGCCGCCAGAATCTCGGCGGCCGCGGCGTGCACCGCCTTCACCACGTCGCCGCCATGATCGCCCAGCTCCCACAGCGTGGCCTCGCCGCCGCCCAGCGCGATCGGCGACCAGGTCACGTCGAGCAATCCCTCGGAGCGCTGCGCGGGAGCCGCTGTCAACTGCCCGGCCGAGACCGGGCGCATGGCCAACGATCGCACCGAGAGCACCGGAAGTCCAGTCCCGTCAGCCAGTTCCACCGACACCGACCCGGCGCCGGCCGGCGCGATCCGGACTCGCGCCCGCGACGCGCCCGAGGCGTGCAGCGACACACCCTGCCACGAGAACGGCAGCACTGTCTGATCCTGCTCGGCGGCGACGCCGATCGCGTGCAGCGCCGCATCCAGCAGCACGGGATGCACCCCGAAGCCGCCGTCGTGGGTTCCGGCGTCGTCGGGCACGACGACCTCGGCGAAGAGCTCGTCCCCGCGTTGCCACATGGCCCGCAGACCCCGGAAAGCGTCGCCGTAGTCGTAGCCCCGCTGCGCCAGCCGGGCGTAAGCGCCGGTGACGTCCACCGCGGTCGCCCCGGCGGGCGGCCAGATCGAGAAGTCCGCGACCGGCGTCACCGTGCCCGGCCGCAACAGCCCCTCGGCATGCAACACCCACTCCGAATCCTGTTCGGCAGCAACGGAATACACCGACAACCGCCGCAGCCCCGACTCGTCGGGCGCGCCGACCACCAGCTGCACCTGCACACCCCCGGGCGGGGGCAGTAGCAACGGAGCCGACAAGGTTAGCTCGTCGAGCACCCCACAGCCCACCTCGTCGCCGGCGCGGATGGCCAACTCGACGAACCCGGCCCCGGGGAACAGCACCGTCTCGCCCACCGCGTGATCGGCCAGCCACGGGTGGGCCGCCGTCGACAGGCGGCCCGTCAGCACCACACCGCCGGAATCGGGCCGCGGCACCACCGCACCGAGCAACCCGTGCTCGGCGGCGGCCAGGCCCAGCGTGGCGACGTCCTGCGACCCCGTCGACCCGCCCGGAAGCCAAAAGTGTTGCCGGACGAACCCGTACGTCGGCAGCTCGACGACCCGGCCGCCAAGGCCGGCCATCGCGGCGCGCCAGTCGACGGCCACGCCCGCCACGTGGGCCTGGGCGGCCGAGAGCCAGAAGCGGTCCAGACCGCCGTCCTCGCGGCCCAGCGACGGGATGACGCACGCCCGCTCGCTGTCGGGCATCGTTTCTTCGATGGCCGCCATGAGCACGGGATGCGGGCTGGATTCGATGAACGCCTGATAGCCCGCGTCGCACGCGCTGCGTACCGCCCGCTCGAATTGCACGGTGTGCCGGATGCTTTGGAACCAGTAGTCGGCGTTCAGCCCCGCGGTGTCCATCAGCTCACCGGTGACCGTGGAGAAGAAGGCGACCGCGGACGACCGCGGCGTGAGGCCGTGCAGCGCGTCGGCGAGGGACTCGCGGATCGCGTCCACCTGTGCCGAATGCGATGCGTAGTCGACGTCGATCTTGCGGGCGCGGATGTTGTCGGTTTCGCACCGTTGCATCAGTTCGGCCAGGACGTCCACCTCGCCGGAGACCACCACCGCCGCAACACCGTTGACGGTGGCGATGTTCAGTCGTTCACCCCAGCCGGCGATCAGCTGCTCGGCGCGCGGCAGACTGCACGCCAACGAGACCATGCCGCCCCGGCCCGACAACTGCACCAGCAGCCGGCTGCGCAGCGCGACCACCCGGGCGGCGTCTTCCAGCGACAGCGCCCCTGCCACATAGGCCGCCGCGATCTCGCCCTGCGAATGGCCGATCACCGCATCGGGCAGCACGCCCACCGAGCGCCACAGTTCGGCCAACGACACCATCACCGCCCACAGCGCCGGCTGCACCACGTCCACCCGGTCCAGCCCGGGTGCGCCCGGGGCGCCGCGGATCACGTCGATCAGCGACCAGTCGACGTATTCGGCGAGCGCATGAGCACAGCGCTGCAGGTGCTCGGCGAATACCCTTGAGCTGTCCAGCAGTTGGGCGCCCATGCCGACCCATTGCGAGCCCTGGCCGGGGAACACGAACACCGTCTTGCCCGCCGGTTGCGCACGGCCGACCACCAGGCCTGCGCCCTGCTCGCCGGCCGCCAGCGCCGTCAGCCCACGCAGCAACTGCGCGCCGTCGGCGCCCACGATCACCGCGCGGTGCTCGAAGCGCGACCGCGTCGCAATCAGCGACCAGCCCACGTCCAGCACCCGCACACCGGGATCCGCCTTCACCCGGGCCAGCAGCCGGGCCGCCTGGTTCGCCAGCGCCTCACCCGAGCGGGCCGAGAGCACCCACGGCACCACCACGTCGTCGCCTGGGCGGGTGGCGGTTTCGGGCTCCGGGGCGTATTGCTCCACGATGACGTGCGCGTTGGTGCCGCTGATGCCGAAGGACGAGACTCCCGCACGGCGCGGCCGGTCCACCGCCGGCCAGGGCCGCTGCTCGGTCAGCAGCGACACCGCCCCGGCGGTCCAATCCACATGCGGCGTCGGCTCATCCACGTGCAACGTCTTGGGCATCACCCCGTGGCGGATCGCCTGCACCATCTTGATCACTCCGCCCGCACCCGCGGCGGCCGAGGTGTGACCCATGTTCGATTTGATCGAACCCAGCCACAGTGGCTGATCCGCCGGCCGGTCCTGTCCGTAGGTCGCCAGAACCGCTTGCGCCTCAATGGGATCCCCGAGCATGGTGCCCGTGCCGTGACCCTCGACCAGATCTACGTCAGCCGTGTCCAGCCGCGCGTTGGCCAGCGCCGCCCGGATCACCCGTTGCTGCGATGGCCCGTTGGGCGTCGCCAGGCCGTTGGAGGCGCCGTCCTGATTCACCGCGGACCCGCGCACCACCGCGAGCACCGGATGCCCGTGCCGCCGGGCATCGGCCAGCCGTTCCAGCACCAGCACCCCGACGCCTTCGGAGAATCCGGTGCCGTCGGCGGCACCCGCGTATGCCTTGCACCGGCCGTCGGCGGCCAGCGCGCGCTGCCGGCTGAACTCGATGAACATCGCCGGTGTGGCCATCACGGTCACGCCGCCGGCCAGCGCCAGATCGCACTCGCCGGAACGCAACGACTGCGCCGCCAGGTGCAGGGCCACGAGCGACGACGAACATGCCGTGTCCACCGAGACGGCAGGGCCCTCGAACCCCAGCGAATAGGCCACCCGGCCCGAGGCGACACTGAGCGTCGAACCGCGCAGGCCGTATCGCTCCAGGTGTCCCGGCACCCGTCCCTGACCCCCGTAGGAGCCGTGGAATATCCCGGCGAACACACCGGTCGCCGAGCCGCGCAGGGCGGCGGGGTCAATCCCGGCCCGCTCCAACGCCTCCCAGGACACCTCGAGCAGCAGGCGCTGTTGCGGGTCCATGGCCAGCGCCTCGCTGGGGGCGATCCCGAAGAAGGCGGCATCGAAATCGCCGACATCCGAGAGGAAGCCGCCGCACCGCGCGTACGATTTGCCCACGGCGTCGGGATCCGCGTCGAACAGACCGGTCAGGTTCCAGCCGCGGTCCGCCGGGAACTCCGATACCACATCGCGGCCCTCAACAACCATCTGCCACAAAGCCTCTGGTGAATTCACGCCCCCCGGGTAGCGGCAGGCCATGCCGACCACCGCCACCGGTTCGGTCGCGGCGGCCAGGTACTCGCGGTTCTCGCGCTTGAGCCGCTCGTTGTCTTTCAGCGACTGGCGAAGAGCCTTGATCAGCTCTTCGGTGTTGCCGTTCATCGAAGGCGGCCTCTCGTGTCACTCACAGCGATACCTCCGCGATGGTCCCTCCCACGCCAAGGTCCCACCGCCACACACTCTTTAACGCCCAAAAAGCCGACGCCTTACGGTAGGAACGGAAGCGCGCGGGCGAGGATCAGTGCCAACGCAACAACACCAGTTCGGAACAGAATCCTGGACCCATCGCGAGCATCAGACCGGGGCTTCCACTCGGCGGCGGCTTGGCCATGGTGTCGCGCAGCACGTGCAGCACCGACGCCGACGAGAGGTTGCCGATCTCGCCGAGTGAACGCCAGGTGAGTTCGAGGGCCTCGGGCGGCAGGCTGAGCGCCGCGTTGATGGACTCGATGACCTTGGGGCCGCCGGGGTGGCTCACGAAGGCGCCGATGTCTGCCGTCGTCAGGCCGTGCGCCCCGAGGAAGTCAGTGACATCCGCTTCGATGTACTGCTCGACGACGGCCGCGACGTCCTTGGACAGCACCAGCTCGAAGCCGGTGGCGCCGACGTCGAAGCCCATGGTGCGCAGGGAATCGGGGTACAGGTGGCTGCGCGAGTCGAGGATGGTGGGCCCGCCGGTGACCAATTGTTCGGCGCGCCGCTCGCCGACGGCCACCACCGCCGCGGCCCCGTCGGCGAACAGGGCGCTGCCGACCATGCCGGCCAGCGACGGCGTGTATCCGGGATAGGTCAACGAGCACAGCTCGACGGAGAGCAGCGCGGCCACGGCGTCCGGTGCGCCGCGCAGGTAGTCGTTCACGCGGCCCATTCCCGCGGCGCCGGCCACGCAGCCGAGGCCGAACAGCGGCACCCGTCGCACGTCGTCGCGCAGGCCGAGCTGCGCGGCGATCCGGGCGTCCACGGACGGCACGGTGAGGCCGGTGACGGTGGTGGTGATGAACACGTCGACGTCCCGTGGCCGCAGTCCCGCCTCCTCGAGCGCGCCGGACAGCGCTTCGCAGCCCAGCTTCACCGCGTGCTCGGTGAAGATCCGGTTCGCCATGCCGAAGTCGGACAGCGCGGGGTATTGCTCGATCGGCAGTACCAGGTGACGGCCGCCGACTTTGGCGCTGGCATGCAGCTGCCGGACGATGTCCTCGTAGCCCTCGAACTCCGGGATGCTGACGAAGAAGTCGGTGAGCTCACGCTGGGAGTATCGGTGCGGTGGTAGCGCACCGAAGACACCGGCGACGACGCTCATTGCTCTCCCACCCCTTGGTGACGAGGACCCGGTCCGAAATGTTCATCCGGATCCCTTTGAGCTCGAAGTCTAGTCTGCCCGCCACGGCCCGGCAGGGAAACCAATCTCATCTCAATCGTCGCCGCGCAGCTGGCTTTTGAGCGCATCGACGCTGGCCAGGACGGTTTCGATCTGCTCGGCGACCCGCTCCGGCGCGGTGCCGCCCCGCGCATCGCGCGACGCCACCGAGCCCTCGATCGTCAAAACCTCACGGACCTGTGGCGTGAGATCGGGGCTGATGGCGGCCAATTCGTCGTCGGTCAGCTCGTCGAGCCCGACCGCCCGCTGCTCGGCGGAGCGCACCGCGGCGCCGGCGGCCTCGTGCGCGGACCGGAACGGCACCCCCTGGCGCACCAGCCATTCGGCGATGTCGGTGGCCAGGGTGTAGCCGGCCGGGGCCAGGGCGGCCATCCGCTCGACGTCGAAGGTCAGGCTGCCCACCATCCCGGCCATCGCGGGCAGCACCAGCTCCAGCTGGGCCACCGAATCGAACACCGGTTCCTTGTCTTCCTGCAGGTCACGGTTGTAGGCGAGCGGCTGGGCCTTCAGCGTGGCCAGCAGGCCGGTCAGGTTCCCGATCAGCCGGCCGGACTTGCCGCGCGCCAGCTCGGCGATGTCGGGGTTCTTCTTCTGCGGCATGATCGAGCTGCCCGTCGACCACGAATCGTGCAGGGTGACGTAGCCGAATTCCGTCGAGCTCCACAGGATGACGTCCTCGGCCAGCCGGGACAGGTCGACCCCGATCATGGCGAACACGAAGGCGGCCTCCGCCGCGAAATCGCGGGACGCGGTCGCGTCGATGGAGTTGTCGGCCGCGGCGGCGAAACCGAGCTCCGCGGCGATCGCGTCGGGGTCCAGGCCCAGCGACGAGCCGGCCAGCGCGCCCGACCCGTACGGAGACACTCCGGCGCGCCGGTCGAAGTCGACGATCCGGTCGACGTCACGCAACAGGGGGTGCGCGTGCGCCAGCAGGTGATGGGCCAGCAGCACCGGCTGCGCGGACTGCATATGGGTCTTGCCCGGCATGATGGCGCTCGGGTGCGCGGCGGCCTGGGCCGCCAGTGCGCCGACCACGTCCAGCGCCCCGGTGGCGACCCGGCGCACCGCGTCGCGCAGCCACATCCGGAACAGGGTGGCCACCTGGTCGTTGCGGGACCGACCGGCCCGCAGCCGCCCGCCCAGGTCGGGCCCGACCCGGTCGATCAGCCCGCGTTCCAGCGCCCCGTGCACGTCCTCATCGGTGACCAATGGCGCGAAGCTGCCGTCGGCGACGTCCTCGGCGAGCTGATCCAACCCGGCCAGCAGCCCGTCGCGCTGCTCCTCGTTCAGCAGACCGGCCCGGAACAGGATCACGGTGTGGGCCCGCGAGGCGACGATGTCGTAGGGGGCCAGCACCCAGTCGAAGTGGGTGGACTTGCTCAGTGCGGCCAGCGCATCCGACGGGCCGTGCGCGAACCGCCCGCCCCACAAGGACCCCTCGCGAGTGCTCACGCTTCGGCCGGGCCCTTTGACGTCTGGTCCCGGCGGGACGCGATCTTCGACGACAGCCCGTGCACGTAGACGAAACCCTTGGCAGCCGACTGGTCGAAGCTGTCGCCCTCGTCGTAGGTGGCCAGGTTGAAGTCGTACAGGGATTCCGCGCTGCGCCGGCCGTTGACCGCAATGTGGCCGCCGTGCAACACCATTCGAACCTCACCCGTCACGTGCTCCTGGGTCTTGGTGACGAAGCTTTCCAGCGCGTCCTTGAGCGGCGAGTACCACAGACCGTCGTAAACCAGCTCGGCCCAACGCTGATCGGTGTGCCGCTTGAACCGACCCAATTCCCGCTCCAGCGTGACGTGTTCGAGTTCGGTGTGCGCGGTGATGAGCACCATGGCGCCGGGCGCCTCGTAGATCTCGCGGCTCTTGATGCCCACCAGCCGGTCCTCGACGACGTCGAGGCGGCCGACGCCCTGGGCGCCGGCGCGGGTGTTGAGTTCCTCGATGGCGCCCAGCACCGACACCCGCTTGCCGTCGATCGTCACCGGCACGCCGCGCTCGAACCCGACGATCACCTCGTCGGGCGTGCTCCAGTTCAGCGTGGGGTCCTCGGTGTAGGCGTAGACGTCCTTGGTGGGGGCGTTCCAAAGGTGTTCCAGGAAGCCGGTTTCCACCGCGCGGCCCCACACGTTCTGGTCGATGGAGAACGGCGAGCGCTTGGTCACGTTGATCGGGATGGCGTTTTCTTCGGCGAACGCGATTGCTTTCTCCCGCGTCCAGGCGTAATCGCGGACTGGTGCCAGCACCTCGAGATCGGGTGCCAGCGAACCGAATCCGACCTCGAACCGGACCTGGTCGTTGCCCTTGCCGGTGCAGCCGTGCGCGACGATGCTGCCGCCGTGCTCGCGGGCCGCCGCCACCAGGTGCTTGACGATCAGGGGCCGGCTGATCGCCGACACCAGCGGGTAGCGATCCATGTAGAGGGCGTTGGACAGGATGGTGGGCAGGCAGTAGCCGTCGGCGAACTCGTCGCGGGCGTCGACGACGACGGCTTCCACCGCGCCGCAGTCCAGCGCCCGCTGGCGAATGACCTCCATGTCTTCGCCGCCCTGGCCGAGGTCGATCGCCACCGCTACGACCTCACGGCCGGTCTCCTTGCCGATCCAGCTGATGGCCACCGAGGTGTCCAGACCGCCGGAATACGCCAGGATGACGCGTTCTGACATGAACCAATCTCCTTAGGTTGAAACGCTTTACGTGAGTTTTTCCAGAGTGGTGGCCAACTCGGCGCCGGTCATCGGCTCTCGAGCAGCCACGAAGACGGTGTCGTCGCCGGCGATGGTGCCGACGACGTACGGTAGCGCCGCGCGGTCGATCGCGCTGGCCAGGTAGTCGGCGGCGCCGGGCGGGGTGCGCAGCACCGCGAGGTTGGCGCTGGCGTCGGCCGACACCAGCAGTTCGCTCAGCAGCCGGGACAAGCGTGCGGTGCCGCCGGACACCCCGCGCACCGGGTTGCCGTCCTCGGGAACCATGTAGACGCCGGCGCCGCCGTCGGCGCCGCGCAGTTTCACCGCGCCGAGTTCTTCCAGGTCCCGCGATAGGGTGGCCTGGGTGACGTCGATGCCCTCGTCGGCCAGCAGCGCGGCCAGTTCGCTCTGGCTGCGCACCTCGGCCGACGACAGGATGGCCACGATGCGGGCCTGCCGACCGGCCCGGGTGGTTTCGGGTGTGGTCTTGCTGCGAGTCATGAGCGCCGCTCCAGCAGCCAGGCCAGCAGCGCTTTCTGGGCGTGCAGCCGGTTTTCGGCCTCGTCGAAGACCATGCTGGCCGGGCCGTCCATCACCTCGTCGGTGATCTCGTCGCCGCGGTGAGCCGGAAGGCAGTGCAGCACAATGGCTTCCGGGTCGGCCAGGGACAGCAGCCGGGCGTTGATCTGGTAGGGCTTGAACGGCGTGCGGCGGTCCAGCCCGTCGTCCTCCTGTCCCATCGACGTCCAGGTGTCGGTGACCAGGACGTCGGCGCCGCGCGCGGCCGCGTCGGCGTCGGCGGTGACGGTGACCGAGGCGCCGGTGTCCTCGGCGCGCCGCCGGGCCGCGGCCACGAACGCCTGGTCCGGGGCGAAGCCGTCCGGCGCGGCGATGGTGACGTGCAGGCCGGCCGTGACGCCACCGAGCATCAGCGAGTGCGCCATGTTGTTGGCGCCGTCACCGAAATAGGTCATCCGCAGACCGGTCAGCGAGCCCTTGCGCTCGGCGATGGTCTGCAGATCGGCCAGCACCTGGCAGGGGTGGAACTCGTCGGAGAGCGCGTTGACCACCGGCACCGTCGCGGCCGAGGCCATCGCGTCGAGGCGGTCCTGGCCGAACGTTCGCCAGACGATGGCCTCGACGTAGCGCGACAGCACCCGCGCGGTGTCCTCCAGGGTTTCGTCGCGGCCCAGCTGGGTGCTGCGGGCGTCGACGACGACGGCGTGCCCGCCGAGCTGGGCGATGCCCACCTCGAACGAGAACCGGGTGCGGGTGGAGTTCTTGTCGAACAGGACCGCGACGCCGCGCGGGCCCTCCAGCGGGCGGGCGCTGAAGGGATCCTTCTTCAGTTCGGCGGCCAGCTGCAGCACCTCGGCCTGCTCGGCGGGCGACAGGTCGTCGTCACGAAGGAAGTGGCGGGTCATGCTGCGGCTCCTGCTGCTTCGTCGAGGATGCCCGGCAGCGCGGCGACGAAGCCGTCGAGCTGGGCCTCGGTGATGATCAGCGGCGGCGCCAGCCGGATGACGTCGGGGGCGGCCGCGTTCACCAGGAACCCGGCCCGGCGGGCGGCCGCTTCCGCGTCCTTGGCGCGCGGCGCGCTCAGCGCCACGCCGCAGAGCAGCCCGCGGCCGCGCACGTGGTCGATCAGCGGGTGACCCAGCGCCTCGATGCCGTGGCGCAGCGACTTGCCCAGCACCTCGGCGTGCCGGACCAGGTTCTGCTCGGCCAGCACCCGCAGCACCGCCAGCGCCGCCGCCGCGCAGACGGGGTTGCCGCCGAAGGTGCTGCCGTGCAGGCCGGGCGTCATCAGGTCGGCGGCCGGTCCGATGGCCAGGCAGGCGCCGATGGGCAGGCCGCCGCCGAGCCCCTTGGCCAGCGTCACCACGTCGGGGGTGATGCCGTCGTGCTGGTGGGCGAAAAACGTTCCGGTGCGGCCCATCCCGGTCTGCACCTCGTCGAGTACCAGCAGCGCTCCGTGCCGCGCGGTGATGTCGCGGGCGGCGACGAGGTATCCCTCCGGCGGGACGACGACGCCGCTCTCCCCCATGATCGGCTCCAGGAACACGGCGGCGGTGGCGTCGTCGACCGCGGCGGCCAGCGCGTCGGTGTCGCCGTAGGGCACGTGCGTGACGTCGCCGGGCAGCGGCGCGAACGGCGCCTGCTTGCTCGGCTGCCCGGTCAACGCCAGTGAGCCCATGGTCCGGCCGTGGAAAGCCTCTTGTGCGGCAACCAGTTTGGTGCGTCCGGTGAGCCGCGACAGCTTGAACGCCACCTCGTTGGCCTCGGTTCCGGAGTTGCAGAAGAACACCCGCGCGGCGGAATCGGTACCGAGCAGGTTTACCAGTTCTTCGGCCAGCGCGAGGCTCGGTTCGGTGGCATACAGATTCGACGTGTGGCCCAGCGTCGACATCTGGTGGGTGACGGCCTCGATGATCGCGGGGTGGCGGTGGCCCAGCACGTTGACCGCGATGCCGCCGAGCAGGTCGAGATACGTCTTCCCGTCCACGTCGGTGACCACGGCACCGTCGCCGCTGGCCAAGGCCATCGGCGGGGTGCCGTAGTTGTTCATCATCACGGCTTCCCACCGCTGCTTCATGGCGTCCGTGCCCGTCACGCGCTCACCACCTTGGTGCCGGTGCCTTCGTCGGTGAAAAGCTCGACCAGCACGCAGTGTTCGACCCGCCCGTCGATGACGTGCGCGCTCGGCACGCCCGCGGTCACCGCCCGCAGACAGGCTTCGACTTTGGGAATCATGCCGGCCTCCAGCGTGGGTAGCAGTTGTGACAGTGTGGCGGTGTCGATTTCGCTGACCAGCGAACCGCGGTCCGGCCAGCTGGTGTACAGGCCTTCGACATCGGTGAGCATCAACAGCTTCTCGGCGTTCAGCGCCTCGGCCAGCGCCGCCGCGGCGGTATCGGCGTTGATGTTGTGCACCACGCCCTCGGCATCCGGGGCCAGCGTCGACACCACCGGAATACGCCGTGCGGCAATCAGATCCAGCACCGCGGCGGTGTTGACCCGTTCAACATCGCCGACCAGGCCGATGTCGGTGGCCACGCCGTCCACGGTGACGCTGCGCCGCACCGCGGTGAACAGTTGGGCGTCCTCGCCGGTGATGCCGACGGCATAGGGCCCGTGCGCGTTGATCAGGTTGACCAGCTCGCGGCCGACCTGGCCGAACAACACCATCCGCGCCACGTCGAGCACTTCCGGTGTGGTGACCCGGAATCCGCCCTTGAAGTCGCCCGGGATGCCGAGCCGGCGCAGCATCCCGGTGATCTGCGGGCCGCCGCCGTGCACGACGACGGGATGGATGCCGCAGTTACGCAGGAACGCCATGTCGGCGGCAAAAGCGTGGCGCAGCGTGTCGTCGGTCATGGCGTTGCCGCCGTACTTGATCACGACGATCTTGCCGTGCAGTTGCTTGAGCCAGGGCAGGGCTTCGGCGAGCACCTGCGCCTTGAATGCGGTGGACAGCGATTCGGTCTTGCTGGTCATGAGCTGTAGGCCGAATTCTCTTCGACGTAACCGTGCGACAGGTCGGTGGTCCGGATGGTGACCCGGCCGTCGCCGAGCCCCAGATCGACCGTGATGTCGATGTCGGCTTCGGAGAGGTCCACCTCGCGCGCCCCCGGCGCCCCCGCCCCGTCGGCGAAGACCGCAAAGCCGTTGAACGCCACCGTGATCCGGTCGGGGTCCAGGGCGATGGGCGCGATGCCGACGGCGGCGAGCACCCGGCCCCAGTTGGGGTCCGAGCCGAACACCGCGGTCTTGACCAGGGAGTCGCGGGCGATCGTCCGGGCGGCGACCAGCGCGTCGTCCTCGGAGGCCGCCCCCTGCACGGTGACGTTCACCCGCTTGGTGACGCCCTCGGCGTCGGCCTGCAACTGGGCGCACAAGTCGTCGCAGACCCGCAGCACGGCCTCGTCGAGGTCGGCCTGGCCCGGCGCGATGCCGCTGGCCCCCGAGGCCAGCAGCAGCACCGTGTCATTGGTCGAGCAGGCGCCGTCGATGTCGAGCCGGTCGAAGGTACGGGCGCTGGCGCGACGCAGCGCGGAGTCCAGGGCGGCGGCGTCGACGGCCGCGTCGGTGGTGAGCACGCAGAGCATGGTTGCCAGCGACGGGGCGAGCATGCCGGCGCCTTTGGCCATTCCGCCGACCGTCCAGTTGCCCGGATGGTGCAGCGCAACCTGTTTGGGCACGGTGTCGGTGGTCATGATCGCCTGGGCGGCCTCATCGCCGCCGGACAGGCCGCCGGCCATGTCCTGCACGATCGTGCGTACCCCGGCGAGCACCCTGTCCATCGGCAACCGGTCACCGATCAACCCGGTCGAGCACACCGCGACCTCGACGGCTCCGGTCTCGGTTCCCCAGTCCGACAGCGCGGCCGCGACGGCCTCGGCGGTGGCGTGCGTGTCCTGGAACCCGCGGGGTCCGGTGCAGGCGTTGGCGCCGCCGGAGTTGAGGATCACCGCGCGCAGCGCGCCGGTGCTCAGCACCTGCTGGCTCCACAGCACCGGCGCGGCTTTGACCTTGTTGCGGGTGAACACCCCCGCCGCCGCGTAGTCGGGTCCCTCGTTGAAGACCAGCGCCAGGTCGCGATTGCCCGAGGCCTTGATCCCGGCGGCGATGCCGGCGGCCCGGAATCCGGCCGGCGCGGTGACGCCCTGCTCGCGTAGCAACCGCGCTTGCGCGGCCGTGGACGTCACGGCGCCACCCCGACCACCGAAAGGCCTTCCGTCTCCGGCCAACCCAGCGCCAGGTTCATCGACTGCACGGCGGCGCCGGCCGTCCCCTTGACCAGGTTGTCGATCGCGGCGATGGCCACGAAGGTGCTCGCCGCCTCGTCCACCGCGACGGCGATGTGCGCCGCGTTGCTGCCGATCACCGCCCCGGTGCGGGGCAGTTGCCCGTCAGGCAGCAGGTAGATGAAAGGTTCTGCGTGATAAGCCTTTTCGTAGGCTTCCCGCAGCCGGGCCAGCGGCGCGCTGGTGCGCGCGGTGCAGGTCGCCAGGATGCCGCGCGATGTCGGGATCAGCACCGGGGTGAACGACACGGTCACATCGCGGCCGGTCACGGCGCCCAGTCCCTGGGCGATCTCGGGAGTGTGCCGGTGTGCCCCGGCGATGTTGTACGCCCGCGCCGAGCCGATGACCTCCGCACCGAGCAGGTCGGTCTTGGCGGCGCGGCCGGCCCCGGAGGTGCCGCTGACGGCGACCACGGTGACGGCCGGTTCGATCAGGTCCTCGGCCACCGCGGGCAGCAGCGCCAGCAGCGCCGCGGTCGGGTAGCAGCCCGGAACCGCGATGCGGCGGGCGCCGCGCAGCCGCTCGCGCGCGCCGGGCAGCTCCGGCAGCCCGTACGGCCAGCTGCCGGCGTGCGGCGATCCGTAGAACCGCTCCCACGCCCCGGCGTCGGTGAGCCGGAAGTCGGCGCCGCAGTCGACGATCAACGTGTCGGGGCCGAGCTGTTCGGCCAGCGCGGCCGAATGACCGTGCGGCAGGGCCAGGAACACCACGTCGTGGCCGGCGAGCACGTCGAGCTCCGTCGGCTCGACCACGCGCTGGGCCAGCGGCGCCAGGTGCGGGTGGTGCTCACCGAGGGTGCTGCCGGCGCTGGCGGCCGCGGTCACCGCGCCGATCGTCAGGCGCCCCTGCGCGTAGGCCGGGTGCCCGAGCAGCAGGCGTAGGATTTCACCGCCCGCGTAGCCGCTGGCACCGGCAACCGCCACCTTCATCCCATCGGCCATTCCGCCGATTCTGCATGGTTATGCAGTGGTTTGCAAATCCATTCCGCTAGGTGCGGAGCTCCGCGCCGACCGCCTCGGCGGCGCGGCGAACCGCCGCGTCGCGGGCCGCGGTGGCGTCGTCGTCGGTGAGCGTGCGATCGGGCGCGCGGAAGCGCAGCGCGAAGGTCAGCGACTTGCGGTCCTCGCCGATCTGCGGGCCGGTGAACACGTCGAACAGCTGCAGGTCTTCGAGCAGCTCCCCCGCGCCCTCGCGGACGGCGTCGGCCACCGCCTGGGCCGGCACGTGCGCGGCCACCACCAGGCTGACGTCCTGGAAGACGGCCGGGAACGGCGACACCCGGGGCGCGGGCAGCGCCACGGCGATGGGCATCGCATCCAGGTTCAGCTCGACCGCGCAGGTGCCCTTGGGCAGCCCGGAGCGCTCGATCACCGCGGGATGCAGCTGGCCCGCGTAACCCACCGGGGTGTCCCCGACGAGCACTTCGCCGCACCGCCCCGGATGCCACGGCAGCTGCTGCGCCGCGCGCAACCGCACGTCGATTCCGCACGCGCGGGCGATGATGCGGACCGCCTCGAAGGCGTCGGCGGCCTCGGCCCGACGGCCCGGGCCCCAGGGTCCGCGCCGTTCGCGCAGGCCGCTCAGCACCGCCGCGACGTGTTGCGGTTGCCGCGGCAACGACGCGTCGAGCACGGCGATCTCGGCGGCGGTGGGCCGGCGGTCGACGGGGATGAAGTCCACCGTGCGGGTGTCCGCCGTCGGCTGAACCACCTGCGCCAGGGCATACAGCGACACGTCGACCAGGCCGCGAGAGACGTTGCGCACCAACGCTTCCAGCAATGCGGGCAGCAGCGTGGTGGCCAGATGCGGGCGATCGGCCTCCAGCGGGTTGAGCACGTCGGTGGTGATACGCCGCGGGTCGTCGGCCGGCAGGCCCCACAGGTCGAACACGCCCGCGGGCAGAAACGGTGTGGGCAGGATCTCGACGTAGCCGGACTGGGCCAGCGATTTGCCGATGGCGCGGCGCCGCTTCTGCACGGCGGACAGGCCCCGGCCGGCCGGCGCCGGCGGCAGCACCGACGGGATGACTTCCAGCCCCTCGAGGCGCAGCACCTCCTCGACGAGGTCGGCGGGCTGCACGAGGTCGGGCCGCCAGCTGGGTGGGGTCACCGTCAACGTGTCGCCGCCCTCCGCCACGTCGGCGCCGATCTGGGCGAGCCGCCTGGCGGTCGCGCCCGGGGCATAGGGCACCCCGGCGACGCGGTCCGGCAGGTCCACAGAGATCTCGATGGGCGGGAGCGACCAGTCGTCGCGCGGCGGCTCACCGCGCCAGTCGGTCAGGCCGTCGGAGACCACGCCGCCGGCGATGTCGGCGAGCAGCGTGGCGCACCGGTCCAGCGCGGCCACCGAGATGGCCGGATCCACGCCCCGCTCGTAGCGGCGGGCGGCTTCGCTGGGCAGGTGCAGTCTGCGCTGGGTGCGGGAGACGGCGGCGGGGTCCCAGACCGCCGCCTCGAGCAGCACGTCGGTCGAATCGGCGCGCACCTCGGTGCTCGCCGCGCCCATCACGCCGCCGATCGCGGTGGTCGCCGTGTCGTCGACGATGAGGACGTCGGCCGGCTCGAGTTTGCGCTCGATGTCGTCAAGGGTCACCACGGTCTCGCCGGGCCGGGCGAACCGCACGCCGAAGCTTCCGGTGATGCGCTTGCGGTCGTGGGCGTGCATGGGGTGGCCCAGCTCGAGCATCACGTAGTTCGTCACGTCGACCGCCGGGGAGGCCGCGCGGATGCCGGACAACAACAGCCGGCGCTGCAGCCACCATGGCGACACGGCCGCGGGGTCGATGCCGGTGACCGGACGCAGCGCGAAGCGCCGCACGCCGGTGCCGGGCTGCACGGTCAGCGGCCAGGCCTCGCCGTTGACCGGCAGCGGCTTGATCACCTGGGAGCCGGCCGGGTCGACGAAGTCCAGGTCGTAGGCGCAGGCGATCTCGCGGGCCAGGCCGCGCAGCGACATGGAGTAGCCGCGGTCCGGTGTGATCGCCAGGTGGAAGATCACGTCGTCCAGCCCCAACACGGCGGCGCCGTCGGCGCCCGGGTCGGCGGTGCCCGGCGGCAGCACCAGGATCCCCGAATGGTCGGCGCCCATGCCGAGTTCCGCCGCCGAGCAGATCATGCCGTCGGAGTTGCGGCCGTAGGTCTTGCGGGCGGCGATCTTGAAGTCGCCCGGCAGCGTGGTGCCGGGCAGCGCCGCCACGATCAGATCGCCCACAACGAAGTTAGTTGCGCCGCAGACGATCTCGCGGTCTTTGCCTTCGCCGACGTCGACGTGGCAGAACCGGATCGGCTTTTTGAAACCGGCGAGCTCTTCGATGGCGGTGACCCGGCCCACGGTCAGCGGGCCCTCGACCGGCCCGAGGGTGGCGACCTCCTCGACCTCGTGGCCGATGCGCACCAGCGCCTGCTCGAGCTCGGCGGGGGCGACGTCCCAGTCCGGCGCGCCGGCCGCCACGATCTCACGTAGCCAGCTGTACGGAACGCGCATCAGGCACCCACCCCGAACGGCAGCGAGAACCGGACGTCGCCCTCGACCATGTCGCGCATGTCCGGAATCCCGTTGCGGAACTGCAGCGTTCGTTCCAGGCCCATGCCGAAGGCGAAGCCGGAGTAGACAGCCGGGTCGATCCCCGCGGCGCGCAACACGTTTGGATGCACCATCCCGCAGCCGCCCCATTCCACCCAGCCGGCGCCGCCCTTCTTGCCGACGAACCAGACGTCGACCTCCGCCGACGGCTCGGTGAACGGGAAGAAGTGCGGCCGGATCCGGGTGCGGGCCTCGGGGCCGAACTCGGCGCGCGCGAACGCGTCCAGCGTCCCGCGCAGGTGCGCCATGGTCAGGCCGCGGTCCACCGCCAGGCCCTCGACCTGATGGAACACCGGCGTGTGGGTGGCGTCGAGTTCGTCGGTGCGAAACGTGCGGCCGATCGAGACGATGTAGACGGGCAGCTCGCGGGCGAGCAGGGTGCGCACCTGCACCGGTGAAGTGTGGGTGCGCAGCAGCTGCCGGGAACCGTCCGGCGCGATGTAGAAGGTGTCCTGCTCGCTGCGGGCGGGGTGGTCGGCCGGGAAGTTCAGCGCGTCGAAGTTGAACTGCTCCGACTCGACCTCGGGGCCGTCGGCCAGTTCCCAACCCATGGCGATGAAGGTGTCGGCGATGTGTTCGGCCAGGATCGTGATCGGGTGCCGGGCGCCGATCGGCTGCCGGGTCGACGGCAGTGTGACGTCGATGCCTTCGGCGACCAGCACCGCGGCGTCGCGTTCTGCGCGCAGGACCACGAGCCGGTCGTCGTAGCCCTGCTGGGCGTCGGTCCGGGCGGCGTTGACCCGCTTGCCGGCGTCGGCCCGCTCGTCCTTGGGGACGCCGCCCAGCGCCTGGCGCGCCAGGGCCAGCGGCGAGCGGTCGCCGAGGTGCTCGGTCTTGACGCGCGCCAGGGTGTCGAGATCGCCGGCGCGCGTGAAGGCCTCCCGGGCGGCGCTGACAGCTCGGGCCAGGGCTTCCGGCGACAGGTCGACGGGTTGATCACCCACGCGGCGACACTCTCCTTGCTGAGGGTTGGCTGCAAATTGCCCAACGGCAAGTGCTGATCATAGTGATTCGGCGCGTGGCGCCCGGCGGGCGCGTGGCAGTTGAGCGGCCCGGGGCCGCGCCGGCACAGCGGCGGTCGCGAAGTGGCTAGCCGGCGACGGCCGGCTGCGGGCCGGCCAGCGTGTCGTCACCGTCGAGCGGCAGGGCCGGCAGGCCGCGTCCGCCGGCGAACTTCGCCACCTTGTAGGCGACGAAGGCACCCACAAGGCCGAACACCGGCGTCGCCGCCATGGTCCCCCAGTGGTGCGCCAGCATCAGGAAGCCGAAGCCCGAGGACGCCGCCAGCATCAGGTACCGCGCCGGCGTCCAGTGGATCGGCTGCCGGAACCGGGCGGAGACCAGCACGCCCAGGATCACGGCGACGGTGTGGCCGGCGTCGGTGAAGTCGCCGCCGATGATCGCCGAAGCGATGCCCGCCGCCACCCACCAGCCGACCCAGGCGGCCCGCCAGCGCGACGGGATCACCGCCGTCATCGCGCCGAGCACCGCCAGCGCGCCGTAGCTCATGCCGACGTCGCTGGCCCGGGTGATGGACATGGGCAGCCAGCCGAACTCGACCGACGCGGCCAGGGCGGCGGCCACCAGCAGCGTCGCGCCGATGTGGCCGACCACGAAGGCCACCACCAGCCGGATGGTGCGCAGATGCAACTCGGCCAGCGCCAGCAGGCAGGTCAGGAAGGGCAGCCAGAAGTAGAGCGGGCCGGCATCGACCACCAGCGCGCTGCCCAGCAGCGTGCCCACGTGGCCGTGGGCCAGGTTGTGCACGTTGGTGCTGGCGCGCTGAACGATGACGTCATGCGCCTGCGGGCCGAGGGCCAGGATTGCGCAACTGATGGCAAGCAGCAGCGCCGCATACCCCACAGTGAATTGGACCCGGGCGAGCCGGGACACGATGCCCCCTACCATTGGCATCCATTATGGCTGCGGTTCCGTTTCGGCTGTGTCATCAGAGCCTGACAACTCCTTAAGAGTCTTGAGGCGATATATCGCCAAATCGTCGGGAATGCCGGCGGGCTTCGGCCCGAAAACCGGCTTCCTCGTGCGTTTGGCCTCGACGCCCAACGCGTCCAACTCGCTTTGCGGTATGAGATCTAACGTTGAACTCGACACCATGATTCCACCCTTGGTGGCTCTTTCCATAACTCGTGCGGCGATATTCACATCGACACCGAGCCAGTCCGCCGCCAGCCGCTGCGGCCGCCCGGTGTGAATCCCGACCCGCATCCGGGGCGTGTGACCCGCCACCTCGACCGATTTCAGCGCCTCTTTGGCGGCCAGCACCGCCCGCACGGCGACCGTCGGATCGCCGAATACGGCCATCAGTCCGTCGCCCATTCGTTTGACGATGTGTCCGCCCGCGTCGAGCAGGGGCGGCTCGAGCGCCCGCGCCACCTGGCGCAGCAGCGCGAGGGCCGCGTCGTCGCCGGCCTGCAGGGACCACGTCGAGAAGCCGACCAGGTCGGTGAAGACGAGCGTCACCTCCGCATTCGCCGGCCGGCGGGACACCCCCTCGGTCAGCGCCTGCCACACCTGCAGCACCCCGAGGCTGACCTCGCGTGACACCGCGTCCCGGTCGCCCAGCAGCCGGTCGGCCGCGCGTGCCGCGGCGCGGGGACCGCCGTCGCCCGCCGTGGACAGCGGATCGCCGAACTCGGGGTCGCCGGGCAGCAATTTGCGCGCGCGCCGGATGAACGCAACCGCCCCGGGGCTGCGGTTGCGGCCGTGTAGCCATTGAGTCGCGCTGTGCAGCGGAGAACGTTGCGTAGCGGATTGCGCCTCGGTCTCTTTGGGCTCACCCGGGTCCAGATCGCGACGCGCGAGTTCCACCTGGCCAGGTTATTTGTTTTCGTCAGACGCAGGCAACGACAGCCCGTGACGGTTCTGCCGGATGTGTCACATCTCGCACCGAACCACCTGATCACGGTGGCGCCACACCGATGTGGAAGCTCGATAACACCCTGGCGAACACATCGCCGAAATCGTAGACAACGCGCGTTGTCAAAGTTATCGTGAGCGCAATCGGAGCAGGAGGCCGCGAATGACTGGCACTGTGAACGCTTGCGGGAGCGAATCCGCGGACCCGCTCGGACCAGATTCCCTGACCTGGAAGTATTTTGGTGATCTGCGCACCGGAATGATGGGTGTCTGGATCGGCGCGATCCAGAACATGTACCCCGAACTCGGCGCGGCCGTCGAGGAGCATTCGATCCTGCTGCGGGAGCCGCTGCAGCGGGTGGCCCGGTCGGTCTACCCGATCATGGGCGTGGTCTACGACGGCGACCGGGCATCGCAGACCGGCCGGCAGATCACCAGCTACCACCACACCATCAAGGGCACCGACGCCGCCGGGCGGCGCTATCACGCGCTCAACCCGGAGACCTTCTACTGGGCGCACGCCACGTTCTTCATGTTGATCGTCAAGGTGGCCGAGTACTTCTGCGGCGGCCTGACCGAGGCCGAGAAGCGGCAGCTGTTCGCCGAGCATGTGCAGTGGTACCGGATGTACGGGATGAGCATGCGGCCGGTGCCCGAGACGTGGGAGGAGTTCCAGGAGTACTGGGAGCGCACCGGCCGCGACACCCTGGTAATCAACCGGGCGACACTGGACATCTTCGAGATGCGAATCCCGAAGCCGAAATTCGTGTTGATCCCGACCCCCATCTGGGACCAGATGTTCAAGCCGCTGGTCGCCGGCCAGCGCTGGATCGCGGCTGGACTCTTCGAGCCCGCGGTGCGCGAGAAGGCCGGGCTGCATTGGACGCCGGGCGACGAGGTGTTGCTGCGGTTGTTCGGCAAGCTCGTCGAACTGGCTTTCCTGGCGGTGCCCGACGAGATCCGGCTGCACCCGCGCGCGCTGGCCGCCTACCGCCGCGCCGAGGGACGGGTGCCCAGCGACGCGCCGCTGGTCGAGGCCCCGCCGTTCATGGCGCCGCCGCGCGACCGACGCGGGCTGCCGATGCATTACTTTCCGCCGCCGCCCAAGTCGCCGCTGGACCCCGCACTGCAGCCCGCCCGGGCCCTGATGGAACGCGCCGGATCCCTGGTGCACACGACGCTGTCGCTGGCCGGGCTGCGCGCGGGCCGCGGTCGCCCGAGGCGGCCGGCTACGGCCGCGTAGGCAGGCTCAGCGCCCGCGCGCTCTGATACAGACAGATGGCCGCGGCCGACGCCACGTTGAGGCTCTCCGCGCCGCCGGCCATGGGGATGCGCATGCGGTGGTCGGCCGCCGCCGCGATTTCGGTTGGCAGACCGTGTGATTCGGGGCCGAACAGCCACGCCGTCGGTGTGCCGAGCAGGTCGGTGGCCTCGTCGAGCCGCGTCTCGCCGTCCACGGTGGTGGCGAGCAGCTGCAGGCCCGCGGCACGTAACGCGTCGACGGCGGCGCCCGTGTCGGGCGCGACGACGACCGGGACCGAGAAGATGCTGCCGGCCGATGCGCGCAGGCACTTGCCGTTGTACGGGTCGACGCTGTGGCCGCCAAGGATCACGCCGGCCGCGCCCATCGCGTCGGCGAGGCGAATGAGGGTGCCCGCGTTGCCCGGCTCGCTGATCTCGACGGCGACCGCGACCAGCGCGGGCGAGCCTGCCAGCACGTCCGGCAGCCGGGTCTGCGGCGTTTCGCAGACGGCGACCAGTCCGGCCGGGGTGACGGTGTCGGACAGCGCTTTCGCCGCGCGCTCACTGACCGGATGCACAGGGCATCCCGCGGATGCCAAAGTCGCCAGCAGCGACGCATGACGCTGCTGGGCGACTTCGGTGACGAAGACGTCGCGAACCAGGCCCCGGCGGGCGGCGGCCTCGACGAGGTTGGGGCCTTCGGCGAGGAATCGGCCCGTTCGCCGGCGGCCGACGTGGCGGTGCAACTTGACCGCCGCGGCGACCCTGGCCGAACGTTCGGTCAGCACCTGGGCGGTCCGCACCGTCTCTTGTTAGGCCGCTTCTCCGGAATCCGAGGGGGCGTTGACGTCCTCGGGCAGTGCCGCCCGCGCGATGTCGACCAGCGCCGTGAAGGCGGCCGGGTCGGCGATCGCGATGTCGGACAGGTTCTTACGGTCCACCTCCACACCGGCGGCCTTGAGGCCCTGGATCAGCCGGTTGTAGGTGATGTCGTTGGCGCGCGCCGCCGCGTTGATCCGCGAGATCCACAGTTTGCGGAACTCGCCCTTGCGCGCACGACGGTCGCGGTAGGCGTAGTTCAGCGAATGAAGCTGCTGCTCTTTGGCCTTGCGATAGAGCCGGGATCGCTGGCCGCGATAGCCCTTCGAGGCCTTCAGGATGCTGCGCCTCTTCTTGTGGGCGTTGACCGCCCGCTTCACGCGTGCCATTGGATGTTCCTACTCTCGTTCAAAATTAGTTGGTCGGGTCGCCGTGCCAGCTCGCGATGCGGGTCTGGCCGGCGCGGTGGTCAGCCGTTCAGCAGGCTGTTAACACGCTTGGTGTCGTTGGCCGACACCGTGATTCGGCCGTCGAGGCGGCGGGTCCGCTTCGAGGGCTTGTGCTCGAGCAGGTGCCGGCGGTTGGCCTGCTGGCGGACGATCTTGCCGGTTCCGGTGCGCCGGAACCGCTTTGACGCCCCGCTGTGGGTCTTTGCTTTGGGCATGTTTCCTCTGTTCTATGAAGTGCTCGAGTGCTGGGTACTCGAGCACTCGCTACTGTCTGGCGGTCAGTTCGACGAAGGTTCGGCTTCGGTGGCCGCATCGGATTCCGGTGCAGCGCCGCCCCCAGGTCCTTCCGGATGCCGCGCCTTGGCGCGAGTCTTCGCGCCGCGATGCGGTGCCAGCACCATCGTCATGTTGCGGCCGTCCTGCTTGGCGGACGTTTCGACGAAGCCGTACTCGGCGACGTCCGCACCCAGGCGCTGGAGCAACCGATAGCCCAGCTCGGGCCGCGACTGCTCACGTCCGCGGAACATGATCGTGACCTTCACCTTCGATCCCGCTTCCAGGAAGCGGATGACGTGACCCTTTTTGGTCTCGTAGTCGTGATCGTCGATCTTCGGTCGCAGCTTTTGTTCTTTGACGACGGTCTGCTGCTGGTTCCGGCGGGATTCGCGCGCCTTTTGCGCCGCTTCGTATTTGAACTTGCCGTAGTCCATGATCTTGCAGACCGGCGGCCTGGCGTTCGGGGCAACTTCGACAAGGTCGAGATCGGCGTCCGCAGCGACGCGCAGTGCGTCTTCGATGCGCACTATGCCTACCTGCTCTCCCCCTGGGCCGATCAATCGGACTTCAGGTACGCGAATGCGCTCGTTGACGCGGGTCTCAGTGCTGATGGGGCCTCCCTTGTTGGGCTTCTATATGTCTTGCGGTGACGACCGGCCGGGTCGGTCCGGGAAGCAGCGGCGGAGACACCACACCACTAGCAAAAAAGCCCTGCACAAGCAGGGCCCAATGCCGACCGATCGCGGCTGGAAACTAATCGAGCCGCCCGCGTTGCCCGCGGAACAGGCATCCGTGATGCCTGTGACCGGACCGCTGAACCTTGGAAGATCCGCTCAGGGATTTCGTCGGCGCGCGGTGGGAGTGGGACTCCACTTAACTGTTCCTGGCATTCGCCGGGATGGTCGCAGGCGCTAGTTTAGCAGCCTTGAGGTGGCTTTTAGCACTTCGGCCGGGCGACCGCGCTGCAAAGCGGGTCAACGCGGCCTGAAAAACAGTCCCAAACTCGTGCCCGCCACACTTAGCGCTTCGACAAGCTTTTCACGGATTGAGGGCATATCCTCGCGGTCTGTGACACTCGCTACTCCTGGTTCGGGTCCTCGTACGGGGCCGCGTTTGAGGCCCGGCGGCCGGTCGAACTCGCGGTATCGGTGGGTGCCGGCAGCGGCCGGATGGACGGTGGGCGTCATCGCCACCGTGTCGCTGCTCGGGAGCGTGTCCCCGCTGATCAGGTACCTGATCAAGGTCCCCCGCGAGTTCATCAACGACTATCTGTTCAACTTCCCGGACACCAGCATCGCGTGGTCGTTCATCCTCGCCCTGCTGGCCGCGGCGCTGACCGCGCGCAAGCGCATCGCCTGGCTGCTGTTGCTGGCCAACATGATCCTGGCCGCCGCGCTGAACGCCGCCGACATCGCCGCGGGCGACAACACCGCCGCCGAGATCTTCGGCGAAAACCTCGGGTTCGCCGTACACATCGTGGCGATCGTCCTGCTGGTGCTGGCCTACCGGGAGTTCTGGGCCAAGGTCCGCAAGGGCGCACTGGTCAAGGCGGCCGCGGTGCTGGTCGCCGGCGACGTGGTGGGGATCCTGGTGTCCTGGGGCCTGGTCGAGTTGTTCCCGGGAACGCTGGCCCGCCCGGACCGCCTGCCGTATGTGGCCAACCGGGTGGTCGGGTTCGCGCTGGCGGATCCGGACCTGTTCACCGGCCGGCCGCACGTGTTCCTCAACGCGATCTTCGGGTTGTTCGGCGCGCTGGCGCTGATCCTGGCGACGATCGTGCTCTTCCAGTCCCAGCGCGCGGAGAACGCGCTGACCGGCGAGGACGAATCGGCGATCCGCGGGCTGCTAGAGCTGTACGGCAAGAACGACTCGTTGGGCTACTTCGCCACCCGCCGCGACAAGTCGGTGGTGTTCGCCCAGAGCGGGCGCGCCGCCATCACCTACCGAGTCGAGATCGGCGTCTGCCTGGCCAGCGGCGACCCGATCGGCGATCCCAGGGCCTGGGGCCAGGCCGTCGACGCCTGGCTGGGTCTGTGCCAGACCTACGGCTGGGCGCCCGGCGTGATGGGCGCCAGCACCCAGGGCGCGCGGGCGTACCGCGAGGGCGGCCTGAACGCGCTCGAGCTCGGCGACGAGGCCATCCTGCGGACTTCCGATTTCAAGCTGTCCGGCCCCGACATGCGCGGGGTCCGTCAGGCCGTGACCCGGGCCCGCCGGGCGGGCCTGACCGTGCGGATCCGGCGGCACCGCGACATTGCGGCCGACGCGATGGCCGACACCATCGCCCGCGCCGACGCCTGGCGGGATACCCAGACCGAGCGCGGGTTTTCCATGGCGCTGGGCCGGCTCGGCGACCCCGCCGACGGGGACTGCCTGCTGGTCGAAGCGCTGGACCGCGACGGCCGCGTCGTGGCGATGCTGTCGCTCGTTCCGTGGGGCACCACCGGCGTTTCCCTGGACCTGATGCGCCGGTCGCCGGAGTCCCCCAACGGCACCATCGAGCTGATGGTCAGCGACCTGGCGCTCAACGCCGAAGCCCTTGGCATCACCCGCATTTCCCTGAACTTCGCGATGTTCCGCTCGGCGTTCGAACAGGGTGCCCAGCTCGGAGCCGGTCCCGTCGCGCGGCTGTGGCGGGGGCTGTTGCTGTTCTTCTCGCGGTGGTGGCAACTGGAGACGCTGTACCGCTCGAACATGAAGTACCAGCCCGACTGGGTGCCGCGGTACGCCTGCTACGAGGACGCCCGGCTGATTCCGCGGGTCGGCGTTGCCTCGGCCCTCGCCGAGGGGTTCCTGGTGTTGCCGTTCGGCCGGCGCAAGACCCACACCGGCCACTACCCCGCCGTCCCGCAGCGATTGGCGGAATCCGGACTGCTGCATCACGACGGCAGCGCCCCGGACGTCAGCGGGCTGCGGGAGCGTCGCGAGACCGCCGACGAAGAGGAGTCCAGGTCCCGTCTGCCCGAACAGGTGCGGGTGCGGCTGGCCAAGCTGAAGATATTGCAGCGCAACGGCGTCGACGCGTATCCGGTGGGAACGCCGCCCAGCCACACCGTCGCCACCGCGCTCGACGCGGACGACCGGGACGCCATCACCATCTCGGGCAGGATTTTGCGGATCCGCGACTACGGCGGCGTGCTGTTCGCCCAGCTGCGTGACTGGTCAGGGGAAATGCAAGTACTGCTGGACAATTCACAGCTGCAGCGGGGACGAACCGCCGACTTCACCGCGGCCATCGACCTGGGCGACCTGGTCGAGGTGTCCGGACACATGGGCTTCTCCAAGAAGGGGAGCCGCTCGCTGATCGTCGCCGACTGGCGAATGATCGGAAAGTGCCTGCGGCCGCTGCCGAACAAGTGGAAGGGGCTGACCGACCCGGAGGCGCGGGTGCGGACCCGCTACGTCGACCTCGCCGTCAACCCCGAGTCGCGCGAGTTGATCAAGGCGCGCAGCGAGGTGTTGCGCTCGGTCAGGCAGACGCTGTTCGCCAAGGACTTCGTCGAGGTCGAGACCCCGATCCTGCAGCAGATCCACGGTGGAGCCACCGCCCGGCCCTTCGTCACGCACATCAACACCTACGACCTGGACCTGTTCCTGCGCATCGCGCCGGAGCTCTACCTGAAGCGGCTGTGCGTCGGCGGCGTGGAGCGGGTCTTCGAACTGGGCCGGGCCTTCCGCAACGAGGGCGTGGACTTCAGCCACAACCCGGAATTCACGCTGCTGGAGGCCTACCAGGCCCACGCCGACTACAAGGTCTGGATCGACGGATCCCGCGAGCTCATCCAGAACGCCGCCCAGGCCGCGCACGGCGAGCAGATCGTGATGCGGCACGGCGCCGACGGCCGGCTGGAACCGGTCGACATCTCCGGGGTCTGGGCGGTCAAGACCGTCCATGACGCCGTGTCCGAGGCGCTCGGCGAGCACATCGACCCCGCGACGTCGCTGTCCGTCCTGCGCAAGCTGTCCGACGCCGCGCACGTCCCCTACCGGGCGCACTGGGATGCGGGCGCGGTGGTGCTGGAGCTGTACGAGCACCTGGTCGAGGACCGGACCGAGGAGCCGACCTTCTATATCGACTTCCCGACCTCGGTGTCCCCGCTGACGCGGCCACACCGCAGCGAGCCGGGCGTCGCCGAGCGGTGGGACCTGGTGGCGTGGGGTGTCGAGCTGGCCACCGCCTACAGCGAGCTCACCGATCCGGTCGAGCAGCGGCGCCGCCTGCAGGAGCAGTCGCTGTTAGCTGCCGGCGGGGATCCGGAGGCGATGGAGCTCGACGAAGACTTCCTGCAGGCGATGGAATACGCGATGCCTCCGACCGGTGGCCTGGGAATGGGCATCGATCGGCTCGTCATGCTCATAACGGGCCGCAGTATCCGCGAGACATTGCCATTTCCGCTGGCCAAGCCGCATTAGCTGAGGCCCCGACCGTCCAGAAAGCCCAGAGCGAACATTAGGTGAATATGTTCCAGGCCGGTTACCGATAGATCACAATGAGTCACGTGACAGCCTCAACGGACAGCGCTCCCGCGCAGTTCCTGGCAAGTAGCCACACCTCGCTGATGCATGGCTGGGTGCCCGCGACGATCCAGGTGCTCGCCGCGGTGGTGCTGACATTGGCGGTCGGCTGGCGGTCGCGCCGCTGGCGCACGGTGTGGATGCCGGCGGCCGCGCTGGCCGGCGGGGTCGCGGCCTACCTGACGCACTGGTACATCGTCGACCGTGGGCTCTCCGACGATCCCGCCCCGGCGGCGCTGTGGCTGTGGGTCACGCTGACGGGCATGGCGGCGGCGGTGCTGGTGCTGGGCTGGCGCACCGCGCGCCGCTGGCGGCGCGGCGCCGCGGTGCTGGCCGTACCCCTGTGTCTGCTCAGCACGGCGCTGATGCTCAACCTCTGGGTGGGCTACTTCCCCACCGTGCAGTCGGCGTGGAGCCAGGTGACGTCGGGCCCGCTGCCCGATCAAACCGATCGGGCCACCGTTACCGCGATGGCCGCCAGCCGAATCCGGCCGGCGCACGGCACCGTGGTGCCGGTGGCGATCCCCTCGGACGGGTCGCACTTCAAACACCGCGGCGAGCTGGTATACCTGCCGCCCGAATGGTTCGCCACCACCCCACCTCCGCCGTTGCCGACCGTGATGATGATCGGCGGGCAGTTCAACACACCGGCGGACTGGACACGTGCGGGCAACGCGGTCAAGACGATCGACGACTTCGCCGCCGCGCACGACGGCAATGCGCCGGTGCTGGTATTCGTGGATTCCGGCGGCGCGTTCAACAACGACACCGAATGCGTCAACGGGGTCCGGGGCAACGCGGCCGACCACCTGACCAAAGATGTTGTGCCGTTTATGATTTCGAACTTCGGAGTCAGCCCGCACCGGGCCAACTGGGGCGTCGCGGGCTGGTCCATGGGCGGGACCTGCGCCGTGGACCTGACCGTCATGCACCCCGACATGTTCAGCGCGTTCGTCGACGTCGCCGGCGATTTCTTCCCGAACGCCGGCAACAAGGCCCAAACCATCGCCAGGCTGTTCGGCGGAAACGCCGACGCCTGGGCGGCTTTCGATCCGACCACGGTGATCAACCGGCACGGCCCTTACCGCGACGTCGCCGGCTGGTTCGCGATCTCGTCCGACGGCCCGCCCACCCCGCGCCGCGCCCTCCAGCTGACCGACAGCGGCGCCATCCGGCTCGCCGGACGCGACGCGGCCGCCAATCCCGGCAATCAGACCGCCGCCGCCTATTCGCTGTGTGCGCTCGGCCGCTCCGAGGGAATCGACTGCGCGGTGGTGCCGCAGCCCGGCAAGCACGACTGGCCATTCGCGGACCGCGTGTTCGCGGCCTCGCTGCCCTGGCTCGCCGGCGAGCTCGGCACCCCGGGAATTCCCCGGACGCCGCTGCCCGCCGCGTCCGCGCCCGCCGTGGGTGCCCCGGCGGTCGTCCCGGCCGAGCATTCCAAAACCGCCAAGCGATAGCGCCCGTGCTGTCCGTCGCGGGGGTTCGGCGCGCCGTCTTCGCGCGGCACTGCCATCCGTTCAGCGCCTGGACCCGGTGGGCCAGCACGCCGCTGATCCTGGTCCCGGTCTGGACGCGGCGACGGGCCCACGCGGTGTGGATTGCGTTGTGGCTGGCCGTGAATCCCGTGGTCTTCGGCAAGCCGGCGCATCACCGCGCATGGTCGACGCGGGCGATGCTGGGCGAAGAGCTGTGGATCGGCCGTCGACCCCGCGACGCGGCGATGCTGGTCAGCGCGGCGACGTCGGCGGCCGCGTTGGGGGCGGTAGTCGCCGCGCGCCGGCATCGGCTGCGCCCGGCGCTGATCGCCGTCGTGGTGCAGATGGCGCTGACGCTGGTGTACTGGCAACAGATGGTCCGGTATTTCGAACGTCGATCGCGCTAGCGGGCTCACGGCTCCGGCTGCGACCTACGCCCCTCGAGCGGAACGCAAACGCCGGAATCGATGCGCGCTATACGGTAATCCGATATCCACGTATCGTCACGCGGTGCGGGTGTATTGTCCGGCCGTGGGATCCACCCGGCTGTTTCCGTATGACCCGCCCCCGCCAGCAGAGCCTTCCCCCAAGGAGCGAATTCGCGACGCCGCGCTGAGCTGCTTTGCTGTTCGCGGCATCGCCGCCACGACGCTGCGTGCGATCGCGGAGACCGCGGAGGTGTCGATTGGGCTGGTGCAGCACCACTTTCGTACCAAGGCCGCGCTAGCCGCCGCAGTCGATCAGTATGTCCTGCAGGTGGTAAGCGAGGCTTTGGAACCCACAACGTTGCCCGACCCCCCTCCGACGGGCTCAACGCGGCCGGGCGCGCACTGACAGCACTTATGGTCGAACGACCCGACGCGATGACCTATCTCAGCCGCGCGCTTGCCGAGGGCGGCGCATTGGGTTCGGTAATCTTCACCGGGCTGTTGGGCATCAGCGCGGCGCAGCGCGATGAGTTCTCCCGACGGAACAACATCCACCCCGACCTCGATCCCGATTGGGCTGCGCTCAACCCGCTGATCCTGCGTGTCGGCGCGATCATGCTGCATCCGTACATCGAGCTATACCTGCGGGAATCCTTCTTTACCGAGCCGCAATTGCGCCGCTGGGATGCAGCCGTCACCAACCTCATACGGCACGGGCAATTCCTCGACGAAGCGACACCTCGGCGTTGATCTTGCGCTACACAAACCGGGCTCAAACCCGGTCCGGCTTGCCGCCCAGGTGCTATACACAAAGCACCATGGATGAGCCCGGCGTAATCGCCTACACCGCGCAACTTCTCGACGCTGCTGAGGCGCACGGCGCGTTGGTGTTGCGGCGACTACACGCCGATCCCAACGTGGAGTTCATCGACCGGCTCGATGCACAGACAGCCAACCTGCGTAGCCTTCGGCCCATCCCGCATCCTGAGCTTCTGACAGAGCCCGGCCGCTGGGCCTACTACCCGTGGCGGCGCACGGTTGTGGCGGTGCTGGGCCCGCGCGGATATCGCGCCGTACGCCTGGACCGCAATCGCAATAACATCACCCCGGCGGAACAGGACCAGCTGGGCGCACTGCGCATCGGCGTCGCCGGTCTCAGCGTCGGCCACGTCATCGCGCACACCCTGGCGGCCCAGGGATTGTGTGGCCGCCTTCGGCTGGCTGACTTTGATCATCTCGAGCTATCGAACCTGAATCGGGTGCCTGCCAGCGTGTTCGACCTTGGCGTCAACAAAGCGTGTGTGGCGGCGCGCAGGATCGCCGAGCTCGACCCGTACCTACCAGTGGAGGTGTTTGACGCCGGACTGACCTTCGATACCGTCGACGCATTTTTGGACGGGCTCGACATCGTCATCGAAGAATGCGATTCACTGGATATGAAGGCGGTCTTGCGGGAAGGCGCCCGCACCCGCCACATTCCGGTGTTGATGGCGACCAGTGATCGCGGCCTGATCGATGTGGAGCGTTTCGATCAACAGCCTCAGCGACCGATTCTGCATGGTCTGCTCGGCGACCTCGACATCGGATTGTTGCCCGGCATGAGCAGCCGCGAGAAGGTGCCCCACATCTTGCGTCACCTTGAGGCCGAACGCCTTTCACCCCGGACGGCTGCCTCACTGTTAGAGATCGATCGCACGCTGTCGACCTGGCCGCAGGTGGCCTCGGATGTCGTGCTGGGGGCGTCGGCGTTGGCCGAGGGCGTGCGCAGAATTGGGCTCGGCGAGGAGCTTCGCTCGGGCCGTACTCGCATCGATATCGGCTGGGCGCTCGACCAACTCGGTGACCCCGACATGTCCAGGCACCACCCAGCGCCGGTAGACCATCCCGAGCCACCGGAACTACCCGGGATCGCCGGAACCATCGCTGCCGCGGCGATCCGCGCACCTTCCGGGGGAAATGTACAGCCCTGGTATGTCCAAGCCGGACCTACCGAGATCACCATCGATATTGCCGCGCAACACACGTCGACAATGGACGTCGGATTCCGGGGCAGCGCTGTCGCAGTGGGGGCTGCCCTCTTGAACGCCAGGATCGCCGCCGCGGCTCACCACGTTCTGGGCCCCGTCAGCCTCACCGAAAACGGCAACGGATCGCCGCTGCGCGCCACACTGAAATTGAGCGACGGCACCGACCCCGACCTTGCCGATCTCTATCAACCGATGCTCGAGCGCGAAACCAACCGCCACCACGGCAGTCCCCGGCCGATTGGCGCCGCCACCATCGAGGCGCTGCGCGCCGCGGCGAAGCGGGAATTCGCGCATTTACACCTCATCACCGACAGAGACGACATCGCGCATGCGGCAACAATTCTTGCCGCGTCCGACCGCACCCGCTACCTGACGCCGCGGCTGCACAAAGAGATGGTCTCCGAACTGCGCTGGCCCGGTGATGCCGACCCCGACACCGGCATCGACGTGCGCAGTCTGGAACTCGACACCGGAGATCTGGCGATGCTCGATATCCTGCGCCGCACCGACGTCATGACCCATCTGGCCCAATGGAACGCCGGCAGGGCCCTCGGTGAAGACGCCCGGGACCGGATATTAGCCAGTTCTGCGCTGGCCGCGGTCTCCGTACCGGGACAGGACCTTCGCGACTACGCCAGGGGAGGAGCGGCTGTTGAGTTGATCTGGATCATTGCGCAGCGGCAAGGGCTTTGCGTGCAGCCGGTCTCGCCGGTCTTCCTGTACGCCCACAACGAAACTGAATTCGGCGAGCTGTCAACCCAATTCGCGAATGAGCTAAAGCAATTGCAGCGCGACTTCCGAGGTTTAACAGGCATACCTTCCGAACATTCCGCGGTGCTGGTACTCCGGTTCACTGCCGGTCCACCGGCATCGGTACCAAGCCGCCGCAATTTTGACCGCGGACGGGTGCTTCGTTGAGCGGTCCCCTGCTGATGCACCACTTATGGATTCCGAGTCTGTTTGGCGCGCAGACCCATGACCCAGTACGCAATGTCGGCGCAGCCCACGAGTTGAAGCTACGGTAAGGGCAATGTCGGGCACGCTAGATCATTTGGTCACCGCTGCCGCCGCAGAGTTGATGGCGGCCACCGCGGCTGACTCTGCCGCGATGAGTCAACGAGTGCTCGGCGACTTGGTCCGCGAATTGGCTGTGGACTTCAGCTTCCTGCGCCACAACGATCACACGATCCACGCCACGGTGCTCGTCGCCGAGTGGCCGCCACGCAACGCCGACCCCGACCCGATCGGCGTCATCTACTTCTCCGACGCCGACTCCGTCTTCGCCCAGGCCGAGCACCTCAAAGTGCCGCAAGTCGTGCGTCCCGCGCCGGCGAATGCCGACTACCAACGCAATATCGACGAGGGCACCGGGTGGGGCACGGTCTCCCTGGCCGCCGTGCCGCTGCTGTCTGGCGACGTAACGACCGGCACGCTGGCCTTCGGCAAGGTCGGAGACCGCGAATGGCTGCCCGAAGAGCTCAACGCGGTGCAGGCGATCGCCGCGCTATTCGCCCAATTGCAGGCCCGGGTCGTCGCCGAAGAGCAGATCCACTACCTGGCTGAGCACGACGAACTCACTGGGTTGCTGAACCGCAGGGCGCTCATCGCCTACCTCGACAAGCGGCTGGCCGAGGGACAGCCGGGTCCGGTCTCGATAGTGTTCGTCTCACTCGACCGCTTCAAAGTCATCAATGACCGCCTCGGCCAAGACGCCGGCGACCGGTTCATCGTGGCCTTCGCCGCGCTGCTGCGCGAGGCCACCGATGCCGTCCCCACGGTCATAGCGCGTTTCGGCGGTGACGAGTTTGTCGTCGTGCCGACCGTGCCCATGGACGTCGAGGCTGCCGAAGCATTCGCTCGGTCGCTGCACAACCAGGTTCACGGACAAGTCTCAATCGACGGTGAGATGCTCAGTCGTACCGTCAGTATCGGCGTCGCGGCCGGCCTACCCGGACACGAGAGCACGTCGGACCTACTGCGTCGAGTCGACCAGGCCACCCGGTCAGCTAAGGGTTCCGGCGGCAACAAACTCGCAACCTTCAGTCCGGAGATGTCTACGACAGACACGATCCGCAACGACATCGAACTGCACCTGGAAGGAACGATCGACAGCGGTATCGGGACCTTAGTGCTCCACTACTTGCCGGAGTTCGACATGAATACCGGCGCCATCCTTGGTACCGAGGCGCTAATCCGTTGGCAACATCCGACTCTGGGGTTATTGATGCCCGATTCGTTCATTCAGGTCGTGGAATCGATCAACCTCGGTGCCAAACTCGGCCGTCTCGTAATGCGTTCCGCGTGTGCGCAGTTTGGCCTCTGGCAATCACGCGGCGTCGGACAAGGCACGGTGCTACGTGTCAACGTGTCGCCGGTGCAGCTTGTCACAGATGGTATCGTCGCTGCCGTCGCAGCCACCCTCGACGAGTTCAGTCTCGATCCCAGCACCGTATGTCTGGAGATCACCGAAAGTGTTGTGGTTCAAGATATCGACGCCACACGCAAAACGTTGTTCGGATTGAAGGATATCGGCGTACAGATCGCCATCGACGACTTCGGCACCGGATACAGTGTGCTGACGTATCTGAAATCTCTGCCCGTCGACGCACTCAAGATCGACAAGGGGTTTGTCCGCAGTCTCGATACCAACGCCGGTGATCTGGCGATCGTGCGCTCGACGATGGCCCTGGCCGAGGCCTTCGGGCTCGAGGTCGTCGCCGAAGGGGTCGAAACCGTGGCCGCGGCCAAGACGCTACTCAGCCTCGGTTGCCATCGCGCACAAGGCTTTCTGCTGTCCCGCCCGCTGGACAGCTCGGCGATGGAGTCGCTCTTAACCAAACGCGTCGTCCCGATTAACTTCTCCGACACGGGGTCTTCCGGAAGAGGCAACTCGCTGTAGACGGTCAACGGCACCGTTGGAACAGGTAGTAATACGTCGCGGTCTTGTCGTCGAGTTCCGGCTCGTCGCCGGTGGACAGCAGCCTCCAGCCGTTAGCGAATCGTCGTTCGATCTCGGCGTGATCAATGCCCGGCACCCCGAACCGGCCACCGGGAGGGAACGCGACAATGAATAGCCGCGCATCGGACGCCGCCACGGCGCTGATCTCCCGGACGTAGGCCTCACGATCGGCGTCACTCATGTTGTGGATGCACCCGTTATCGACGATCAAGCCAAAGCCCGTACCGATTCCGGACTGACTCAACTGGGTGACGTCAGCACGGACAAAATCGACCGGAACCTTGGCGGCGCCGGCCTTGGCCCGCGCCTTGTCGAGCGGCTTTGCGACGTAGTCAACCCCGGTGACCCTCCAGCCCTGCTGAGCAAGGTAGATGGCGCAATCCCCGGTGCCGCATCCCACGTCGAGAGCCGATCCCGCGAGCAATGCCGGGGTCTGCGCGCTTCCCTCGACCAGATCCCGCAGACCCTGTCCGATCGGATGGCCCTCCCACGGCGTGAAGCCAACCCGATAGAAGAACCGAAATCGCATGTGTCGAGAAGCCATAGCCGCAATCATGGCATTCGCGACAACTTGCCGGTCCCCAACCCGCCGGCAGGTGCAGCACTGCGTCAGGACTTAGGCAGCGGAAAGGTTACTGACGTAGTCGTATCTCGGCCCTGATCGGAGCCGCCGCGACCATTGTGAACGGCACGGCCAGCGGGAATTCGTCGGAAAGAGACTTGATTTCGACTCGGCGCACGATGGTGGCCAACGCGAGGGTGGCTTCCAGCATCGCGAAGTGGTCCCCGATACACGAGCGTGGCCCGCCCCCGAACGGAACGTACTGCCAACGGTCGCGACCGTCAGCGCGCTCGGGACTGAACCGGTCCGGATCGAATCGCAGCGTATCGTCCCACAGGCCCGGGTCGGTTTGTACCGCCATCCTTCCGAACGCCAGCATGGTGCCGGCTTTGACGCGGTAGCCGGCGACTTCTACGTCGCGCGTCGCCATTCGGGTTCCGGTCGGGCCCGGTGGGCACAGCCGCAGCGCCTCCTGAAGTACCCGGACGGTAAAGCCCAGCCGCGCAACGTCGTCGGGAGTGAGTTGGCGATTTGGTAGGCCCGCGGCTTCGGCCGCGACGCGCTGCTGCAAGTCCGGGTGGCGACCCAGCGCCCACAGCGCGTAGGTCAGAGTCGTCGCCGTGGTGTCGTGGCCGGCGAACAAAAAGATGATCATTTCGTCGCGAATCTCGTTGTCCGATAACGATAGCCCGGTCTCTGGATCGGTGGCGGCGATTAGCGCGTGTACCAGCGGAGCCTCCCTCTCGGGGTCGGCACGACACGCTTGCAAAATCTCGTCGGCCAGCTCCCGAATCGCCGCGGCCGCAGCGCGGGCACGCCGACGCGCCGGTGTGGGCATCCACTCTGGTGCGCGCAGCGGCCGCAGCGCGCGCCGCACCGCGTAACTCGTCGCCACGCGCAGCGGCTCGGCGATCGCGTCGGAGCGCTCATCGAGATCCAATCCCAATACCGAGCGCCCCAATGCCCGCAACGTCAGCGTGCGGCATTGCGCGTCCAGATCGATCTCGGCGCCGTCGCGCCACTGGGCACGCACGATCTCCGCGGCCTCGGCCATGTGCCCACCGAACTGGCGGACACGCTGGCGGGTGAACACCGGTTGCAGGGTGCGTCGGCGCGGCAACCACTCCGAGTGGGGCAAGACGAACAGGTTTCCGCCGAGCAGCCGACGAAGCTCAGTGGCCACCGTGCTGGTCTTGTCGACCGAACCGTCTCTCACACTGACGATGTCGCGGATGCCTTGTGGTGATGTCGCCAAAACGATCGGCGGGATCAGCCACTTCGGGCCCAAGGTAACCCGGGTGACAGGCCCGCCGGCATCGCGGAGTCTGTTGGTGCCGGTATGGAATTCCTTGATGGCCTTCAGTCGATCCCGATACGGAAGCGGGTTTTTCGGGGCCAACGGCAACGCCGCAACGTCGCGCACGGGCTCAGCGATGGACACGAGTCGACCCTAGAACACTTTGATTTCTGCTATGCCGAGATGCGGCTGAGGATTTCGGCGTTCTCGGCGCACATCAGCTTGAATTGTCCCGGCTCGGCATGTGTGGCAAGGGTGCGACGATCCCACCACATCACCTTGGTCCGGTAGTCCTCACTGGGATACGCCGCCGCCGGCACGCGGTTAGCCACGACGCCCCCAGAGGACTGCCACTGCTCCAGCACGTGAGCCGCCGCGGTGGCCATCACGAACTGAACACCCAGCAAAGTCATCATCGGCAGCGCGGTGCGGGCCAACACGGTGGACAGCGCGCGATTGCCATATTCGCGAGAATTGGTCCACGCGCCTTTTACCTCCACGACGCCAAACGGAAGCCGGTTGGAAATCATATGGCGCAGCAACGGAAGACCCGGATTGCCTTTCCATTCCTCGAGAGCGTGGGAGTCCTCCGGCGAGCGCAAAGGCCCGACAACACGCGTACCTCCGACGACTCGCCCTTGCGGGTCAAGCGCAGCAAAAAACAGGGACGTGTCGGCTCCATCCTGAATCTGGTCGACGTCGAGCACCCAATCCAGCCCGTGCCGGCGATAGCTGTTCAGCGCGCCTTCCAGGTACTGATTCCACAGATCAGGCTCCGCGGCCGGCGTCGCCGCGGTGACCCAGCACCCCGTCGAGTGATCGCGCCAACCAAACCCCGAATCCGACCACGGGCCGTCAATCCCGAGCCCCGTGATTTGCACCGCTTCCATACGTGACCTCCGCTTATTCGCCGTTACCAACGAGTAATTTTTTGAACGCCTCTGAATCGTTTGCTAATTTGACTCGCGACAAATTAACCAAAGGGATTGTGACATAAACGGACGAATTCGACCGCAGCGCGAGGGCAATAGCTCACGAAAAGGCTCTTGTGGCGCATTTGTTTTGGCCGCCAGGTCCCGCTGTGGCGCCGCGACGCCGATACTGAGGCTGCCGCACCGAAACCGCGACGCGGCATCTCGATCCCTCGTCGCAGTACCGTGACGGCATGCCCGACGAACCAGTCACGCCCAGCTCCACCGGGCCCGTGCCCGAATACGACGACGCCGGTGTGCCGACCTTCGAGTCGGTGCGCGAACAGATCGAGGCCCGGTACGCGACCGCGCAAGGCGCCGCCGAACTCGACGCCGACTCACCCGAAGGCCGCTCGGTCGACGAACAATACGACGAACGCCGGCGTGCCGCGGCCGAGCGGCTGGCCCAGATCCGGGAGTCGATGCGGCCCGAGCAGGGATGACCGGGGCTCAGGCTGTGACTTTGCGACGCCGGTTCGATCGCCGCGGAGCGCTGGAGGGGGCCGGGCTGCGGCCGATCACCTCGGCGAGGAACTTCCCGGTGTAGCTCTCCGGCACGGCGGCGACGTCCTCCGGAGTGCCTTCCGCGACAACGGTTCCGCCCTCGGCACCGCCTTCCGGCCCCATGTCGACGATCCAGTCCGAGGTCTTGATCACGTCCAGGTTGTGTTCGATGACGATGACCGTATTGCCTTTGTCGACAAGGCCGTTGATGACCTTCAGCAGCTTGCGGATGTCGTCGAAATGCAGACCCGTGGTGGGCTCGTCGAGGATGTACACCGTGCGCCCCGTCGAGCGCTTCTGCAGTTCGGCGGCCAGTTTGACGCGCTGCGCCTCACCGCCGGACAACGTCGGCGCGGGCTGGCCGAGCCGCACATATCCCAGCCCAACATCGACCAGGGTGCGCAGGTAGCGGTGGATGCCGGTGATCGGCTCGAAGAACTCCGCCGCCTCCTCGATGGACATGTCCAGCACCTCGGAGATGGTCTTGCCCTTGTAGTGCACCTCCAGGGTCTCCCGGTTGTACCGGGCGCCGTGGCAGACCTCGCACGGCACATACACGTCGGGCAGGAAGTTCATCTCGATCTTGATCGTGCCGTCGCCCGTGCACGCCTCGCAGCGGCCGCCTTTGACGTTGAACGAGAACCGGCCCGGTTGGTAGCCACGGACTTTGGCCTCGGTGGTGGCGGCGAACAGGGTGCGGATCTTGTCGAACACCCCGGTGTAGGTGGCCGGGTTGGATCGCGGCGTGCGACCGATCGGTGACTGGTCCACCCGCACCAGCTTGTCCAGGTGATCCAGCCCGGTGACCCGGGTGTGCCGGCCGGGGACCTGGCGGGCGCCGTTGAGCCGGTTGGCCAGCACCGCGGCCAGGATGTCGTTCACCAGCGTCGATTTGCCCGATCCGGACACACCGGTCACCGAGGTGAGCACGCCGAGCGGGAAACAGACGTCGATGCCGCGCAAATTGTGCTCGCGGGCGCCGACGACGGTCAGCTGACGCTTGCGGTCGACGGGCCGCCGCTTCGCCGGCATCTCGATGCGTTCCTTGCCCGACAGGTAGGCGCCGGTGATCGAATCCTTGTTTGCCAGCAGCTCGCTGTAGGTGCCGCTGTGCACGATCTCGCCCCCGTGCTCACCGGCCCGGGGGCCGATGTCGACGATCCAGTCGGCGTGCGCGATGGTGTCCTCGTCGTGCTCGACGACGATCAGCGTGTTACCCAGAGCCCTTAGCCGCGTGAGGGTTTCGATGAGCCGCCGGTTGTCGCGCTGATGCAGCCCGATGGACGGCTCGTCGAGCACATACAGCACACCGACCAGGCCCGACCCGATCTGGGTGGCCAGCCGAATGCGTTGCGCCTCACCGCCGGACAGCGTGGCCGCGGCGCGGGACAGCGACAGATACTCCAGCCCCACGTCGAGCAAAAAGCCCAGCCGCGACTGGATCTCCTTGAGCACCTGCCCGGCGATCGCCTTCTCGCGGACGCCGAGGGTGAGCCCGTTCAGAAAGTCCGCACAGTCCGAGATCGACAGCTCGCAGACCTCGGCGATGGACTTCGCGCCCCGGTCCCCCGCGGCCAGCGTGACGGCCAGAATCTCCGGCTTGAGTCGGGTGCCGTCACACTCCGGGCAGGGCACGTCACGCATGAAGCCCTCGTAGCGTTCCTTCATCTGCTCGGACTCGGTCTGGGCCATCTTGCGCTGCAGGAACGCCAGCACGCCCTCGAAATCGGCGTAGTAGGACCGGGTCCGGCCGTACCGGTTGCGGTACCGCACGTGCACCTGGTGATCGGAGCCCTCGAGAATCGCCTTGCGGGCCTTGGCCGGCAGCTTGCGCCACGGGGTATCGACGTCGAAGCCCAGCTCGTCACCGAGCCCGGCCATCATCCGGGTGAAGTACTCCGCGGTGTGGCCCGCCGACCACGGCGCCACCGCGCCCTCGGCCAACGTGCGCTCGGGGTCGGGCACCACCAGGTCGGGGTCGACCTCCTTGCGGATGCCCAGGCCGCTGCACTCCGGGCAGGCGCCGTAGGGCGAGTTGAACGAGAACGACCGTGGTTCCAGGTCGTCGACCGCCAGCGCGTGTCCGTTGGGGCAGGCCAGCTTCTCGGAGAACCGCTGCTCCCGGTTGTGCGCGTCGTGTTCGTGGTCGACGAACTCGAGCACCACGATGCCGTCCGCCAGGTTCAGCGCGGTTTCCACCGAATCCGTGAGCCGCTGCTTGGCGGACGCCTTGACGGTCAGGCGGTCCACCACCACCTCGATGTCGTGCTTTTCCTGCTTTTTCAGCTTCGGCGGATCGGTCAACGGGTGCACGACACCGTCGACCCGCACCCGGCTGTAGCCCTGGGCGTTGAGCTTCTCGAAGAGGTCGGCGAACTCGCCCTTGCGGGTGCGCACCACCGGGGCGAGCACCAGGAATCGGGTGCCCTCCGGCATCGCCAGCACCTGGTCGACGATTTGCTGCGGGGTCTGGCGGGCGATCCTCTCGCCGCAGATCGGGCAGTGCGGCGTGCCCGCCCGCGCGTAGAGCAGCCGCAGGTAGTCGTACACCTCGGTGATGGTGCCGACGGTGGAGCGCGGGTTGCGGTTGGTGGACTTCTGGTCGATGGACACCGCCGGGGACAGGCCCTCGATGAAGTCGACGTCCGGCTTGTCCATCTGGCCCAGGAACTGGCGGGCATAGGCGGACAGCGACTCCACGTACCGGCGCTGCCCCTCGGCGAAGATCGTGTCGAAGGCCAGCGACGATTTACCCGAACCCGACAGCCCGGTGAAGACGATCAACGCGTCGCGGGGCAGGTCGAGATCGACGCCGCGCAGGTTGTGCTCGCGGGCGCCCTTGACGATCAGACGGTCAGCCAACGCTGCCCCTCTCAGGAACTATCTGGCGACTTCTCGTAGCCGCACTGCGGAATCCGAACGGAATTGCGCACGGCGCATTCCATGCTATGTGCCCATACCGACAAGCAACGTGCGACCAGTAACGTGGCCGCCAGGGACTGGCGCCGACGACGATGTTCCCGGCTCGGACGGCGCCGATGCCGGATCAAGGAGTGGCGCACATGACTGCAGTGGACGACAACTACACCGGACACGTTGACCCCGGTACCGCGGCCCGCCGGACCCTACCCGGCGCCACGATCCTAAAGGCCTCTGTCGGCCCCATGGACAACAACGCATATCTGATCACTTGTTCCGCTACCGGCGAAACGCTGCTGATCGACGCCGCCAACGACGCGGACGTGCTGATCGACCTGATCCGGCAGAACGCGCCGAAGGTGTCGTTGATCGTGACCAGCCACCAGCACTTCGACCACTGGCAGGCGCTGGAGGCGGTGGCAGCCGCCACCGGGGCACCGACCGCCGCCAACGAGATCGACGCGGAACCGCTGCCGGTCAAACCGGACCGTTTGCTGAGCAACGGCGACACCGTGCAGATCGGCGAGCTGACGTTCGACGTCATCCACCTGCGCGGGCACACCCCGGGCTCGATCGCGCTGGCCCTGGACGGGCCAGCGACCGGCGGGGTCACCCAGTTGTTCACCGGCGACTGCCTGTTCCCGGGCGGCGTCGGGAAGACATGGCAGCCGGGCGATTTCGCCCAGCTGATCGAGGACGTCAGCACCCGGGTGTTCGACGTGTATGACGACTCCACGGTCATCTACCCCGGTCATGGCGACGACACGGCGTTAGGCGCCGAGCGCCCGCACCTGAGCGAATGGCGCGAGCGGGGCTGGTAGCGCGGCTACGTCGTGGTGTGCACGATCAATACGTCGGTCTTGGCCCGACGGGAGACGTTGGCCGGCACCGATCCCAGCAGCCGGCCGGCGATCGTGCTCAAGCCGACGTTGCCGACCACGAGCAGATCGGCCTGCTCCTCCTCGGCGAGGTGCACCAGCGCGTCGACCGGCGCCCCGACGATGGGTCGCTCGTCGATGTTTTTCGCACCGGCGGCGTGGGCGCGGTCCTTGGCGTCACGCAGGATCGCGTAAATCGGGGCGGTGCCCGAAACCTTGTAGCTCTCGTCCCGCAGGACGTCGGCGGCCCGGGCGTCCTCATGTTGGGGCAGGTACGCCGACGCCACGATCAGCTTGGCGTCCGCTCCCGCGATCTGCGCCGCCTTCTCCACCGCGCGCATCGACGAATCCGAGCCATCGGTTCCTACCACCACAGTCCGATAGGCGCCCATTTACCCTCCCAGTTTCGGTTGGTCAGCCAACCCAAGACAGTAGCGCGTTTGCTCGATGCGCAGGAGACAGATTAACGACACAGCGTGGCGTGGCGCGTCCGCAATTTGCGGGCGCTGGCTGCGGCAACGGACAATATCGCCAATGACAAAACAATCGAATGTGCAGTGCCAACGTGGAAGGCATTGCATTACGCCGCTTTTCGGGAAAGTGGACATGAAGTGCGAATGCGCCGGCCGCGGTTTGTGACCCGTTCCGTCAACCGCGCCTTACAGTAACAAGCATCATGTCCATGCCCACCCTCGAGCCCACCGTCGAGCCTCGTGCCGGGGATTTCGGCGCCGGGTCCGTGTCGGGGCGTGCGCGCGGCGGGTTGCTCGATCCGTGGGCAATCGCCCTGTTCGCCACCGTTGTCAGCGCCGCCTGGGCCTGTCGGCCATCGCTCTGGTTCGACGAAGGAGCGACGATATCCGCTTCGGCCAGCCGGACTTTGCCAGAGCTGTGGCGGTTGCTGGGCCACATCGACGCCGTCCATGGCGCTTATTACCTGCTGATGCACGGTTGGTTTGCGCTGTTCCCGCCTACCGAATTCTGGTCGCGTTTCCCCAGTTCCCTGGCGATCGGAGCCGCCGCCGCCGGTGTCACGGTGTTCACCAGGCAGTTCTCGACGCGGCCAGCGGCGGTGTGCGCGGGGGTGATTTTCGCGATCCTGCCGCGCACGACCTGGGCGGGCATGGAAGCGCGTCCGTACGCCTTCGTGGCGGCCGCGGCCGTCTGGCTGACGGTGTTGTTCCTCGCCACCGTCCGGCGGAACAGGCGGCGCGGGTGGGTTTGGTACGCGCTGGGATTGATGCTGTCGATACTGCTCAACCTCAACCTGGTGCTGTTGGTGCCGGTGTACGGCGCGATGCTGCCGCTGCTCGCACCCAAAGGCGCGCGCAGGTCTCCGGCGCTCCGGTGGGCCGCCGCTTCGACCGTCGCGGTGGCGGCCATGACGCCGTTCCTGGTGTTCGCGCACAACCAGGTGTGGCAGGTCAACTGGATCTACCCCGTCAGCTGGCATTACGCGTTCGACATCATCCTGCGCCAGTATTTCGACCACAGCGTGGCCTTCGCCATCGCGAGCGCGGTCCTGATCGTCGCGGCGGCCGCGACACGGTTGGCCGGCGTGCCGGCCCCGGCCGGCGACCTGCGCCGGCTGTTACTCATCGCCACGGCGTGGGTGGTGATTCCCACCGCCCTGGTCGTCATCTATTCGGCCGTCGACGAGCCGATCTACTACCCGCGCTACCTGATCTTCACCGCCCCCGCGATGGCCGTCGTCCTGGCCGTCTGCCTCGTCAGCGTCGCCCGCCGACCCTGGCCCATCGCCGGCGGGGTGCTGCTGTTCGCCATCGCCGCGGTGCCGAATTACCTGTTCGTCCAACGTTGGCCGTATGCCAAAGAGGGTTGGGACTACAGCCAGGTCGCCGATCTGATCAGCTCCCACGCCGCCCCCGGCGACTGTCTGATGGTGGACAACACCGTGCCGTGGAAGCCCGGACCGATTCGTGCGCTGCTGGCCACCCGCCCGGCGGCCTTCCGGTCGTTGATCGACGTGGAGCGCGGCGTGTACGGCCCGAAGGTCGGATCGTTGTGGGACGGGCACGTCGCCGTGTGGCTGACGACGGCCAAAATCAACAAATGCCAGGCGATCTGGACCATCACCAATAAAGACAACTCGCTGCCCGACCATCAGGCCGGGCAATCGCTACCGCCCGGAAGCGCGTTCGGTCGCGCCCCGGCGTACCGTTTCCCGGGCTACCTCGGCTTCCACATTGTCGAGCGGTGGCAGTTCCACTACTCGCAGGTTGTCAAGTCCACGCGGTGATTTGGTGCTTTGGTCGGTCGCGTGCAGCGCCGGGCCCGAAGCTCAGCCCCCGGTGGCGACCGGCTCGGCTTGCCGGGTGGCCCGCGTCGCGGCGTAGGACACCGCCACGCCGGCCGCGCTCAACGCGGTGAACACCGTGAACAGCAGGTGCGCCGCCATCTCCTCGCCGCCGGTGGCGGTGTTGACGACGACACCGGCCAATCCGGCACCGATCGCGGCGGACGTCAGCTGGACGGTGTTGATCGCGGCGGAAGCGGCGCCGCCTTCGGCCGGGTCCGCGACGGAGGCCATCGCTCGGGCCGACAGGTGCGGCCAGGCCATCCCGATTCCGATGCCGGCAACCAGCAGGGCCACCGCCCACAGCGCGGCGGTCCAGGCCGAGCCGTCGCCGTGCCGGGCGACGGCGCCCAGCGCCAGGCCCGACGCGGCCACCATCGGCGCCACCATGACCACCCGCCCGACCGTCCGCGGGTTCTCCAGGGATGCGCTGACGATCTCGCTGACGGTCCATCCCAGAGCGAGCGCCGCGCCCAGGAATCCGGCCGCGATCGGCGTCAGGTGGGCCAGCCGCTGCCCGAACAGCGGCACGTAGGTGTTCACCATCGCTGCGCCCATCAGCACACCCATGGTGAGGTAGATCCACTTCAGGGGGCCGGGCGAGAACACGCTGGGCGGCAAGATGGCCGCGTGCATCCGCCAGTCGACGATCACGAAGACGCCGACCAGGCCGATGCCCGCCGCGAGCAGCCCATACGTCGCGATGGTGTTGCGCGGAATCTGCGCGACGCTGACGGCCAGCGCCGCCAACCCGATGATCAGCAGCGACCACACCGGGACCTTCATCCTGGCGAGGCCGTTCGTCGGGTTGACGCGGGCCAGCGCGACCGGGACCAGCAGGGCCATCAGCACGGTCAGGATGGCCATCACGACGAAAGCCCATCGCCAGATCCCGAGCTGCGCGAACAGGCCTCCCGTAGTGGGTCCGACCACGGTCGCGACGCCCCACATCGCCGACACCAGGGCCGAGCCCCGTGTCCACAACCAGCGGGGCAGGGCGGAGTTGATGACCGCATAGCCCAGGCCGGCCAACAAGCCCCCGGCCATCCCCTGCATGGCGCGCCCAGCAATCAAAACATGCATGTTTGGTGCGGCAGCGCAAACCAGGCTGGCGATGCCGAACACGGCGAGTCCCATCAGATATGACGACCGCGCCCCGATGCGCAGCAGTATCGGATTGACCATCGTCGCCGCGACCACCGACCCCACCAGGTACAGCGTCGTCACCCACGCGTAGAGCCGGCTGCCGCCGATTTCTGCGATGGTGTTGGGCAATAAGCTGGTGGTCAGGAACTCATTCGTGGCGTAGAGCGCCACCCCGCCGGCCAGCAGGATGGAAGTTCTCAGGTACCTCGCGCCCAGCAGCTCACGCCAGCCGCCGGTGATAGTCGCCGCGTCGGTCACCCCTCTACCGTATGGGGTCACGCGGAGAGAAGAGCCGGAGATCGGTTGCCAGCAAACTCATTTCACGCCGGCGGCGTCCATCCCACGCAGTTCCTTCTTGAGGTCGGCGATCTCGTCGCGGAACCGCGCCGCCAGCTCGAACTGCAAGTCACGAGCCGCGGCCATCATCTGGGCGGTGAGGTCCTTGATCAGGTCGGCCAGCTCGGCGCGCGGCATGCTGGCCGTATCCCGGCCCTCGAACACGCCCGCGCTGACCGCGCGGCCCGGCTCACCCTGTGCGCGCCGGCCGCGGGACGCATTGCGCCCTGACCCGCCGATCTCCACCGTCTCGCTGTCGTCCGCCTCGCGGTAGACCTGGTCGAGGATGTCGGCGATCTTCTTGCGCAGCGGCTGCGGGTCGATGCCGTGTTCCTCGTTGTACGCGACCTGCTTCGCCCGGCGCCGTTCGGTCTCGTCGATGGCCTCTTTCATCGAGTCGGTGATGGTGTCGGCGTACATGTGCACCTCACCGGAGACGTTGCGGGCGGCGCGGCCGATGGTCTGGATCAGGCTGCGCGATGACCGCAGGAATCCCTCTTTGTCCGCATCCAGGATCGCCACCAGAGACACTTCGGGAAGGTCCAGGCCCTCGCGCAGCAGGTTGATGCCGACCAGCACGTCGTACTCGCCCAGCCGCAGCTGGCGCAGCAACTCCACCCGGCGCAGCGTGTCGACCTCCGAGTGCAGATAGCGCACCCGGATGCCCATCTCGAGCAGGTAGTCGGTGAGGTCCTCGGCCATCTTCTTGGTCAGCGTCGTGACCAGCACCCGCTGGTCGGCCTCGGTGCGCTTCCGGATTTCGCCGATCAGGTCGTCGATCTGCCCCTTGGTCGGCTTGACCACGACTTTCGGGTCCACCAGGCCGGTGGGCCGGATCACCTGCTCGACGAATTCGCCGCCGGACTGGCTGAGTTCGTAGGGGCCGGGGGTGGCCGACAGGTACACCGTCTGCCCGATCCGGTCGGCGAACTCCTCCCAGGTCAGCGGGCGGTTATCGCACGCCGACGGCAGCCGGAATCCGTATTCGACGAGGTTGCGTTTGCGCGACATGTCGCCCTCGTACATGCCGCCGATCTGCGGGACGGTGACGTGGGATTCGTCGATGACCAGCAGGAAGTCTTCCGGGAAGTAGTCCAGCAGGGTCGCCGGCGGCGAGCCCGCACCTCGGCCGTCGATGTGCCGGGAGTAGTTCTCGATGCCCGAGCAGAACCCGACCTGGCGCATCATCTCGATGTCGTAGTTGGTGCGCATCCGCAACCGCTGCGCCTCGAGCAGCTTGCCCTGGCCCTCCAGCTCTGCCAGCCGCTCGGCCAGCTCCGCTTCGATCGTCGAGATCGCGTGGGCCATCCGCTCCGGGCCGGCCACGTAGTGGGTGGCCGGGAAGATCCGCAGCGAGTCCACCTGGCGGATCACGTCGCCCGTCAGAGGGTGCAGGTAGTACAGCGCCTCGATCTCGTCGCCGAAGAACTCGATGCGCACCGCCAGCTCTTCGTAGGACGGGATGATCTCCACGGTGTCGCCGCGCACCCGGAACGAGCCGCGGGTGAACGACAGGTCGTTGCGGGTGTACTGCACGTCAACGAGCAGCCGCAGCAGCGCATCCCGCGGTACCTCGGCACCCACCCGCACCTCGACCGAGCGGTCCAGGTAGGACTGCGGCGTGCCCAGGCCGTAGATGCACGACACCGACGCCACCACGACCACGTCGCGGCGCGACAGCAGCGAGGACGTCGCGGAGTGCCGTAGCCGCTCCACGTCGTCGTTGATCGAGCTGTCCTTCTCGATGTAGGTGTCGGTCTGGGCGATGTACGCCTCGGGCTGGTAATAGTCGTAGTACGAGACGAAGTATTCAACCGCGTTGTGGGGCAACATCTCTCGCAGCTCATTGGCCAGCTGGGCGGCCAGCGTCTTGTTGGGCGCCATCACCAGGGTGGGCCGTTGCAGCCGCTCGATGAGCCACGCGGTGGTGGCCGACTTCCCGGTACCGGTGGCACCCAGCAGCACGACGTCGCGCTCCCCCGCCCTGATCCGGCGTTCCAGCTCCTGGATGGCGGCCGGCTGGTCACCGGCGGGATCGTGCGGGCTGACCACCTCGAAGTCGCCGCCGACGCGCACGACGTCGTCGACAGCGCGATACTCCGAATGCGCTACTACGGGATGCTCCGTGGCGAATGCCATGCCACCAGGGTAGAACCGATCACCGACAAGTGCTTTGGAGCCGGTCCTCCCAGGTCAGCGCCCGCGTCCGGCCACATCCGTCCCATCCGTAGCTATGTCGGGAAGGACGAGGCGATTCCGAAACGCGCTACCGGATGCGCTAGCGGATTCGGGACTCACTCAGAGGTACCCGGAGACCGACAGCCCCGGCAGGCTAGCCCACCGGCCGCGTCCACGTCCGGGTGACCGGATCGCATTGCAGCAGGTAGCCGTCGCTGGAGGTGCTCATGGCGAACACCGAGGTGCCCGGCCGGTCGCATGAGCTGCCGGCGGCGTGCACGCCCATCGTGATCGGCGCCTTGGCCCAGCTGCTGCCCTCGCAGACGATCTGCTCGTTGTTGGTCGGGTCGTAGGCGACCTTGCCGACGTCGCTGCACAGCCCGCCGAGCACCGGCGGCGCCGGGGAGGACGCGGTGGCCGAGGTGTTGATGACCTGGGTGGGGTCGCCCAACGTCACCTTCGCGGGCACGTCGCCGGTCCGGCCGGCGACCACGGGCACCCGGACCACCGCCCCCTGGGCGCCGCACTCGTTGCTCAGCACGGTCTCGGTCAGCGTGCCGCGCAGCGTGCCGTCGGCCTGCGGCGCCAGCGACCAGGCGATGGTTTCCTGCTGGGTGGCCCGGACCTGGCCGTTGGGCTGAGTGCAGCCGACCCGCTGCTGCGCGGGGGCGCCCTGCCAGTAGCCCCCGACGAAGCGCAGGGTGTCGCTCTGGCCCCCGTCGGTGGTGTTGGCCACCTGATGGGTGGCGTCGTCCAGCTGGGTACCGGTGGCCGCACATCCGTTGGTGGTGCACACCGACCGGAAAGCCCACCAGCCGGTGGCCGCCCCGTCATGCCGGATCGAGATGCCGTTGGTGGTGCGCTTGGTCTGGTCGTAGTCCAGCTTGTAGGTCCCGTTGAGCACCGGTCCGCCCGCGGTGGGTGCGGCGCTCGCGGCCGGGGCGGACGGTCTCGACGCGAGCGCGGGGTTGGCCGGCGGCGTGTCCGGCTGAAACGAGTAGAGCATCGACCAGGTCGCCGCGACGGCGACGAGCACCGCACACACCAGCGCGGTCGCCCAGCGGGTTTTCGCCGAAAACCGGTGACTCCACCCGGCAACGGCGCCGACCGGTCCGCGCCGCCGATGCGGTGTCGACACGGCGGCGCCCGGCTGGGCGCCCGGGCCGGCCTCCGAGACACCGCCGGCCGACTCGCTGACGGCGGCGGCGAACGCGCGGCACCGCTCGAACCGGTCCCCGGGTTGCTTGGCCAGGGCGCGAAAGAACACCTCGTCGAGCTCGGCCAGATCGGGGCGGAGATCGCTGAGCCGGGGCGGGTCCTCGTGCAGGTGCTGACTGATCACCGCGATCGGATTGGAGTGCTGGAACGGCGGCGCCCCGGTGAGCAGGTGGAAAGCCGTTGCGGCCAAAGCGTATTGGTCTGCCCGGCCGTCGATGGGGGTACCCGTCAGCTGCTCGGGCGCGGCGTATGCCACGGTTCCGACCGCGACGTTGGTTTCGGTGATCCCGCTGATGTCGCCGAGGTGACGCGCAACACCGAAGTCCGCCAACAGGATTCGGCGCTCCCCCTCATCCGGATGGGTGAGCAGGATGTTGGCCGGCTTGACGTCGCGGTGCAGCAGCCCACGGTCGTGGGCGTAGTCCAGCGCGCCCGCGACCGCCTGCACGATGGCGCACACCTCGTGGATCGGCATCCCGTCTGCGTAGTTCTCCTTGACCAGCCGCGAGGCGTCGGTGCCCTCGACGTAGTCCATCGAAATCCACAGATGCCCGTTGAATTCGCCCCGGTCGTGCACACCGACGATGTGCGGATGCCACAGCGTCGCCGCGAGATCGGCCTCCCGGTTGAACCTTTCGCGAAACTCCGGGTCGGCGGTCACCGCCTCGGCGAGAACCTTGATCACATCACGGCGGGGCAGCCTGGGGTGCAGCGCGAGATAGACCTCGGCCATGCCGCCCGCACCCAGCTGCCGCAGAATCGTGTAACCGGCGAACGACGCACCGTTACCCACCGCGAGGCGCGACCCCGAGGAATCGTTGGGCTGCTGCGCCACCGCCGGTTCCACGTTCGGCGCGGAATCGACGGGGGGTATCCGCCGGAACAGCTGCCCGATGGGCATGGCGGGCAACGACTGAAAACCCGCGCGCAACGCCTCACGGGCTTGTCCCGGGTTGCTCAGCAGCCGTCGCCCGGCGTCGATGCGCCGGGTAGTTCCCTTGTGCTCGTTCGTCAATGCCTTGCCCCCTCGTTTTCCCGGCACCGCCCCAGGTGTCGCCGCAATGTGATGCGGATCGCACACCATGGGCATGCGCATAGCGATTGGGCCCTACTCCGTCTCGCTGGCTGCCGGCACAACGCTGTGCTCGGCACGCGGACACAATCGAACTACCCCTGCCGTTCGAATAATGCCGCACCGCCGTGGGCGATTCGTCGCAGCAGGCTATGAAAGGGCTATGAGAGGCGGGATCGAAACAAAGCGAAGTCACAGCTGGGTCCAATAGAGCGCACTGCCAACGCGGGCCGATACTTGAGTGGTGACTCGACCCGCCCCGCCCATCCTGACAATTCGGCATGACGGGTCCCAACGTTCCTTCGCGGCCGGCCACGAGGTGGTCGTCGGGCGCGACGTGCAGGCCGATGTGCGCATCGCCGATCCGCGGATCTCGCGCGCGCATCTGATCCTGCGGTTCGATCAAGGCCGTTGGCTGGCAATCGATAACGGCTCGCTGAACGGGACCTACCTCAACGGCTACCGGATGCCGGTGGTCGATATCCACGACGGCCAGAGCATTCACATCGGAAACCCGCAAGGTCCGCGCCTGACCTTCGCGATCGGGCCGCAGCAGGGTCACGCCGGGCATCCGCCGCGGACCCGGCCGAGCCACGATTCCGGGCCGCCGACCCTGCCGTGGTCCGCGGTTGCTGAGCAAACCAACCCGACGCACCCGCCGCGGCCCCCACAGGGCAGGCCCGGCGGCCCGGGCAGGAGCCCGGCGCGCGGCGGTCCGCAGGGTGCGCCGTCGCGCCCCGTGCCACCTCGGCAGCCGGCCAGACCGCCGAACGCACCGCCGCGACAGCCCGCGGCACCGCCCCGTCAGGCGCCGCCGCCCCCGGTGCCCCCGCCGCCGTCGCCGCATGGCACACCGCCCGAGCAGCGCACCGTCATCGACCCCGGCTCGCCGGCCAGGTTGCAGGTCAGGCCGCCCGTGGCGAGCGAAACCGCGGCACCGCCGCAGCCATCACCCACGCCCGCAGCGGAATTCACCGTCATCGACGCCAAGACGGCTGACGTGTCGAACCTGGCGACGCGTTTTGTGAAATTGCTCTCGCCGCGTGCGTCGTCGGCCGCGGGCACGGCCGGGGCCATGACGATCGGCCGGGCCGCCGAGAACGACATCGTCGTCTCCGACGTCCTGGCGTCGCGTCAGCACGCCACCCTGGTGCCCACCCAGCTGGGCACCGAGATCCGGGACAACAGCGTCAACGGAACGTTCGTGAACGGCACCCGGATCGGGTCGGCCATTCTGTCCGAGGACGACATCGTCACCATCGGCAACGTCGACCTGGTGTTCCGCGACGGCACCCTGACCGAACACAGCGGCGCGGCCGCCCGCACGGGCGGCCTGGAAGTGCGCGACGTCAAGTACGTCGTCGACAACGGCAAACAACTACTGGACGACATCTCGCTGACCGCGCGCCCCGGCACGCTGACCGCCGTGATCGGCGGTTCGGGGGCCGGAAAGAGCACCCTGGCCCGGCTCATCGCCGGCTACACCACCCCGACGTCCGGCTCAGTGACGTTCGAGGGCCACAACATTCACGCCGAGTACGCGTCGCTGCGCAGCAGGATCGGCATCGTCCCGCAGGACGACGTGGTGCATCGCCAGCTGACCATCAACCAGGCGCTGGGCTACGCGGCCGAGCTGCGGCTGCCGCCCGACACCAGCAAAGTGGACCGCGCCAAGGTCGTCGCCCAGGTGCTCGAGGAGCTCGACCTGACCAAGCACGCCGATACCCGCGTCGAGAAGCTGTCCGGCGGGCAACGCAAACGCGCCTCGGTGGCGCTCGAATTGCTGACCGGGCCGTCGTTGCTGATCCTCGACGAGCCCACCTCGGGTCTGGATCCCGCGCTGGATCTGCAGGTGATGACGATGCTGCGCCAGTTGGCCGACGCCGGTCGTGTCGTGCTGGTGGTGACGCACTCGCTGTCCTACCTGGATGTCTGCGACCAGGTGCTGCTGATGGCGCCCGGCGGCAAGACGGCCTACTGCGGGGCGCCCGACCAGATCGGCGGGGCGATGGGCACCACCAACTGGGCGAAGATCTTCACCCAGGTCGGCGCCGACCCCGACGAAGCCAACCGCCGCTTCCTGGAACAGAACCAGGCGCAGAAGCGGCCGCAGAAGTACCTGCCGGACAAGGCCGACGAGCCGAGCAGTCTCGGCGAACCGGTGCACACCAGCGTGCGGCGCCAGATCTCGACGATCGCCCGCCGGCAGGTCCGCCTGGTGATCGCCGACCGCGCCTACTTCGTCTTTCTGGCGCTGCTGCCGTTCATCCTCGGCTCGCTGTCGCTGACCGTCCCGGGCAGCAACGGATTTCATCTTCCGGCACCCAACGCGGGGACGCCCGACGAGGCCGCGCAGATACTGGCCCTGCTGATGCCGGCCGCGGCATTCATGGGTACCGCCTTGACGATTCGCGACCTGGTCGGCGAGCGCGCCATCTTCCAGCGTGAGCAGGCGGTCGGGCTGTCGACCACGGCCTACCTGCTGGCCAAGAGCGCGGTGTTCTGCGGGTTCGCGATACTGCAGTCGGCGATCGTGACGGCGATCGTGGTGATCGGCAAGGGCGCCCCGACGCGCGGCGCGGTGCTGTTCGGCCACTCGACCGTCGGGGCCACCGTCGAATTGTTCGCCACCGTGGCGGCGACGTGTGTCGCCTCGGCCATTCTGGGCCTGGCGATTTCGTCGCTGGTTCGGTCCAGCGAGCAGATCATGCCGCTGTTCGTGGTGACGGTGATGGCGCAGCTGGTGCTGTGCGGCGGGATGGTCCCGGTGACGGGCCGACTCGGTTTGAACCAGCTGTCGTGGGCGATGCCGGCTCGCTGGGGCTACGCCGCGGCGTCGTCGACGGTGGACCTGCGCCACCTGGTGCCTGATTCGCTGCTGTCCCAGGACCGGTTCTGGCAACACACGTCGAACATCTGGCTGCTGGACATGGGCATGCTGGCCGCGTTGTCGCTCTTCTACGCCGGGTTCGTGCGGTGGAAGATCCGGTTGCGCCGTTAAGGAATCGCCCGGCGGCGGTAGGGTGACATCATTCACCCGCCGAAGCACGAGACGTTCGACATCCCGGCCCGCACGAACACCGATCCGAAGGGCATCGTGCGGACCGTCGACGAGTACGCGGTGCACCCGTGGGGCCTCTACATCGCCCGCCCCACCCCCGGTCGCGCCCAGTTCCATTACCTCGAGTCGTGGCTGCTGCCGTCGTTGGGCTTGCGCGCCACCGTGTTTCATTTCAATCCCGGGCATGAACGCGACCACGATCAGTACCTGGATGTGGGCGAATACTCACCCGGTCCCACCGTGTGGCATTCCGAAGACCACTACCTGGACATCGAGGTCCGCACCGGCGCCAGGGCCGAGCTCACCGACGTCGACGAGTTGCTGGATGCCGTGCGGCACGGATTGCTGACTCCCGAGGTCGCCGAGCAGGCGGTGCGACGCGCCGTGGCCGCCGTCGATGGTTTGGCCCGCAACGGCTATGACCTGTCGCGATGGCTGGCGCACCACGGCATGGCGCTGACCTGGCGCGGGCCGTAGTCGTTTTCGCGGTCCGACGGCGGGTATGCACTTGAAATGACGGATATCGCCGGTCTGCCCGATGCAGTGCGCGAAGCGCTGCACGCCGAACCGGTGCCCGTCTGGCGAGATCCCACACTGGCCACCCTGACCGACGAGCGGTTCTGTGACCCGCAGTGGATTTTCGAACGCAAATTCGACGGTATGCGTTGCCTCGCCTTCCGTGACGGCGACGAAGTCCGTCTGCTGTCACGAAATCGGAAGCCGCTCAACGGAACTTATCCGGAGCTGGTCGATGCACTCGCGGCCCAGCGCACCACCCGATTCGTGGTCGACGGTGAGGTCGTCGCGTTCCAGGGACGCCGCACCAGCTTCGCCCGCCTGCAGGGACGCCTGGGTATCACCGACCCCGAGGTAGCCCGTGCCTCGCGAATCCGGGTCTACTACTACGTGTTCGATCTGCTGCACCTGGACGGCAGGGATACCACCGCGCTGCCGCTGCGATGGCGCAAGCGACTACTCCGCGATGCGATCAGCTTCGATGATCCGTTGCGCAACACCGCGCACCGCGTCGGCGACGGCCTCGCCGCCTACCGCGCCGCCTGCGAGCGCGGCGACCAAGGAGTGATCGCCAAGCTGGCCGACTCCACCTACAACAGCGGCCGGTCAAAGAACTGGCTGAAATTCAAATGCGTCCGCAACCAAGAATTCGTCGTGGGCGGCTACACCAACCCGAAAGGCAGCCGAATCGAACTGGGCGCGTTGCTGCTCGGCTACTACACAGGACACGGAGAAAGCCGCGACCTCGTCTACGCCGGCAAGGTCGGCACCGGGTTCGACGAGGCCACGCTGCGCAGCCTGCACGAGCGGCTCTCCCCGCTCGAACAGGAGGCCCCGCCGTTCACCCGTGGGTTGGTACGCGAGAACGGAGCTCGCTGGGTGCGCCCGGAGGTGGTGGCGCAGATCGGGTTTACCGAGTGGACCCGCGACGGCAAGCTCCGTCATCCGCGTTACGAGGGCCTGCGCATCGACAAGGACGCCGCAGAGGTGGTACGGGAGACACGCTGATGACGCGCATCGACATCGAGATCACGCACCCGGATCGGGTCATGTTCGGCAAGGACGGGATCACCAAGCGGGACCTGGCCGACTACTACGGCGAGGTGGCCGAGACCATGTTGCCGCACCTGAAAGGCCGCGCGCTGACCGTGCAACGGTTCCCCCGTGGCATCGGCGAAAAAGGTTTCGTGCAGCAGGATTTCGCTGATACTTTGCCGGACTGGATGAGCGGTGTCGAGGTCGACAAAGAGGGCGGCACCTTGGTGCATCCGCTGGCCGAACGGCCGGAAGCGCTGCGCTGGTTGGCCAACCAGAATTGCATCACGTTGCATGTGTGGCAGTCGCGGCAGGGCAACCTGCACCGTCCCGACCGGTTGGTCTTCGATCTCGACCCGTCCGACGCCGATTTCGCGGCGGTGCGCGCGACCGCCCACGCGGTGGCCGATGTGCTCGATGACCTGGGACTGGCACGCTACGTGCAGACCACCGGATCGCGCGGGCTACATGTGGTGGTGCCGTTGCGCGCCGAAACCGACTTCGACACCGTCCGCCAATTCGCCCGTGACGTCGCCGAAGTCGTCGCCGCCGATGACGACGCGCACCGCACCGTCGAGGCCCGCAAGGACAAACGCGATGGCCGCATTTACCTCGACGTCATGCGCAACGCCTACGCGCAGACCGCCGTCGCCCCCTACTCGGTGCGGCCCCGCGGCGGTGCGCCGGTGGCCACCCCGCTGGAGTGGGACGAACTGGACACGCGCGGTCTGCGGGCGGATCGGTTCAGCATCCGCGATGTTCCCAAACGGGTTGCCGAGCAGGGTGATCCGTGGGCAGACATGTTCCGGCACGCCCGCTCCCTCGCTGGACCGCGCGAACGATTGGCGAAACTTCGTGCCTGAATTGCCGGATGTCGAAGGGTTCCGGCGCGAGCTCGCTAAGACCTTGCCCCACCGCCGGATTGAAGACGTAGACGTCCGCGACCCCGGAATTTTGCGCAACTCCTCCGCCACCACGCTCGCCCGGCGCCTGGCCGGGCATCGCTTCCGCGCCCCGCGCCGGCACGGCAAATGGCTGATACTGCCGACCGATGGTCCGGCGCTCCTGATCCACAGTGGCATGACCGGACACCCGTACTACACCGAAGCGGGCGCCGAGCCGGAAAAGTATGAGCGCCTGGTGGTGTCGCTCGACAAGGGTGAACTGCGCTATGCCGACCTGCGCAAGCTGCGCGGGGTCTGGCTGACCGACGACGAGGACGACCTCGCCGACCTACTGGGCCCGCAGGGGCCCGACGCGCTGGGCATGGGGCTGCGCGAGTTTCGCGACGTGGTGGCCGGGCGACGCGGTCGCCTGAAGCCGACGCTGATGGACCAGTCGGTGATCGCGGGCCTCGGCAATCTGCTCGTCGACGAAATCTGCTGGCGGGCCAGGATACGGCCCACCGTTCCGGTTGCGGAGTTGGACGACGAAGCCGTCAAGGAGTTGCATCGCGCGATGACGCAAGTGCTGCACACTGCGGTACGCCACGGCCGGGTGCCCGGCCTTCCGCGCTGGCTCACCGGGGTTCGCGACGGTCCGGACCCGCACTGCCCGCGCTGCGGCAGCGCCCTTCGCCACGGCCGGATCGGCGGCCGGATGTCGTTCTGGTGTCCCCATTGCCAGCCCTAGGGGCTCCGCCGAACAGCCTGGTGGACCGGGCGACGTCGGGCGTAATCTCAGCTGCTATGAGCCCCAAATCCCGCAGGTGGATGTCGATCGCCGCGCTGACGGTGATCGCAGCCGGCGCCCAGCTGAGTCCGGCAATCGCGAGAGCGGATCTGCACAACATCACCTATCGTGCGAGGATCGACGCCCTGACGACCGGTAGCCAGGCCACATTCGTGACCAACGGCGGCCAGACGAGCACGACCGGCCTTCCTTCCATGCCCGGCAACGTATTCGAGGCCAACACCGTGCTTCCCGACCCGGCGCAGGCCGGCCTGCGGATTGTGCTGCGCTTCCCCTACGCAGCCAACGTGCACTGCGAGATCGACGCCGACGACAACGTTTTCATCCAGACCGACCAAATGGTGCGACCGACGGCCGGTAACAGCGATCCCAACAACGGGGCGCTGCAGTGCGGCGCACCGTTGCCCTGATACGGGTCAGGGCTTCCAGCCCGTCGAGTCGGCCCACTCCCAGGCCCGCCGGTATGCGCCGAGGAACCACGGCTCCTTGACCTCGACGTAGGCCGCGGTCTCTCCGCCGCCGCCCTTTTCGGCGGCGCGCTTGACGTTCAGGTAGTCGGCGCGGGCGCCGGGGTCGGCCCTCAACCAGTCCACGAACAGCAGGGCGAACTGCTGGTTGGGCCAGCCGTCCACCCGGATGTGCACGTTGGTGGGTCGACCGGGATCGGCCGACGCGTGAATTCGCTTGAGCCACAGTTCCGGATCATCCCGGCGGTCGTAGCTCTCGACGGTGCTGCGGGCGTCGGGCTTGGCCACGTCCTCGGCGACGTGCTCGATGCGCGGGTACCCGGCGGACAGCAACGGCTCGACGAGTTCGTCTGCGACGGCGAGGGATTCGACGGTGATCTGAACGTCGATGACGTCCTTGGCCGGGAAGTCCGGCACGGCGGTCGAGCCGATGTGATCGACGCGCAGCGCGCGGTGACCGCAGCTGGTCTTGAGGCGGTTCACAATTCGTTGCGCCTGGTCCGCCCAGCTCGGGTCCGGCGGCACCAACCGGGCCGGGGCCCGGACGGTCTGGTGTGCGCTCAGGTTGTGCGCGAACGGGACGATGCGGGTGTTCCACACCTCGTGTGCCCGCTGGACCAAATCCTCGGGGCTGCCCGAGTTGTCCAGCCAGATGTCGGCGACCGCCCGGCGCTGCTCGTCGCTGGCCTGCGCGGCGATCCTCGCGCGGGCATCATCCTCCGGCATGCCGCGCTGGTCGACCAGCCGCCGCAGCCGCACCTCTACGTCGGCGTGGACGATGACCACGAGCGGGAACAGCGGCGCCATCCCGGACTCCACCAGCAGCGGAATGTCCTCGACCACAACGGAATCCTCGGGCACCGAGGCGATGATCTCCGAACGGCGATTGCCCACCAGCGGGTGGACAATCCCGTTCAGCGTCTTGCGTGCCTCGTCATCGCGAAAGGCCTTGGCGGCCAACGCCGGTCGATCCAGCGATCCGTCCGCAAGCAGGATATCGCTTCCGAACGCCTCGACCAGCGCGGCCAGGCCCTCGGTTCCCGGCTGTACCACCTCACGCGCGATGACGTCACCGTCGACGATGACGGCACCGCATTGCTCGAAGGTGGACGACAGCGCCGACTTGCCGGCGCCGATGCCACCGGTCAGCCCGATCCGCAGCATGGCGTGCTCAGCAGAGCGTCAGCGTCACGCGTTGCCGGCGAGTTTCTCCCGCAGAGCGGCCAATTGGGCGTCGCTGGCCAGCGATCCGCCCGCCTTCTCCGGAGGAGCACCGTTGCCCGGCGACTGCTCGGCGTGCCCGGCAGCCTCGGCGGCGGCGAACTTCTCCATCTGCGCCGTGTGCATCTTGTGCCGGCGCTCGGCCTCGGCGTAGCGGGCTTCCCACTCGTTGCGCTGCTTCTCGAAGCCCTCGAGCCATTCGTTGGTCTCGGAGTCGAAGCCCTCGGGGAAGATGTAGTTGCCCTGCTCGTCGTAGCTGTCGGCCATGCCGTACTTCGCCGGGTCGAACTCGTCGGTGTAGTCCTCGTTGGCCTGCTTGAGCGACAACGAGATCCGGCGGCGCTCCAGGTCGATGTCGATGACCTTGACCATCGCGTCGTCGCCGACGGTGACCACCTGGTCGGGGACCTCGACGTGGCGCTCGGCCAGCTCGGAGATGTGCACCAGACCTTCGATGCCCTCCTCGACACGCACGAACGCACCGAACGGAACCAGCTTGGTGACCTTGCCGGGCACGATCTGGCCGATGGCGTGGGTGCGGGCGAAGTGGCGCCACGGGTCTTCCTGAGTCGCCTTCAGCGACAACGAAACCCGCTCGCGGTCCATGTCGACGTCGAGCACCTCGACGGTGACCTCGTCGCCGACCTGCACAACCTCGGACGGGTGGTCGATGTGCTTCCAGGACAGCTCGGAGACGTGCACCAGACCGTCCACACCGCCGAGGTCGACGAACGCACCGAAGTTGACGATGGAGGAGACGACACCCTTGCGGATGGCGCCCTTCTGCAGCTGGTTGAGGAACTCGCTGCGCACCTCGGACTGGGTCTGCTCCAGCCATGCGCGGCGGCTCAGCACCACGTTGTTGCGGTTCTTGTCCAGCTCGATGATCTTGGCCTCGATCTCCTTGCCGATGTACGGCTGCAGATCGCGCACCCGGCGCATCTCGACCAGCGAAGCGGGCAGGAAGCCGCGCAACCCGATGTCGAGGATCAGGCCACCCTTGACCACCTCGATGACGGTGCCCTTGACCGCCTCGTCCTTCTCCTTGAGCGCCTCGATGGTGCCCCAGGCGCGCTCGTACTGCGCGCGCTTCTTGGAGAGAATCAGGCGACCCTCTTTGTCCTCCTTGGTGAGGACCAGGGCTTCGACCTCATCACCGACGGAAACGACCTCATTGGGGTCGACATCGTGCTTGATGGAGAGTTCGCGGGCGGGGATGACCCCTTCGGTCTTGTAGCCGATATCGAGGAGCACCTCGTCCCGGTCCACTTTGACGATCGTGCCTTCGACGATGTCGCCATCGTTGAAGTACTTGATCGTTTTGTCTATTGCGGCGAGAAAGTCCTCGCTCGAGCCAATGTCATTGACGGCTACTTGCGGCGAGGTGACGGCGGGACTCGGCATGTTGTTGGGTTGCTCCGGACAGGTTTGGTCGTAGGGACAATTGGGATTTACCTGTCGAGGCTACTCGACTGTGCACATGCTGGCCAAACTCAACGCGGTCCCATCTGGTCGAACGGCCGCCGCGAATGTGACGCCACGCCGAATCCCCGGAGAACTTTTCACCATCACACCAGGCTCGACGACCGGTTGAGCAGCGGATATGCGCCCGGAGGCCGCGCTGGGCCGCGTCGCGCCGGCCGCCGCGCTAATGCGCCGCAGCGTCCCAGCTGCGGCCGTAGCCCACCGAAACCTCCAGCGGGACGTCGAGCGGGTAGGCGCCGCCCATTTTGTCGCGGACCATTGCTTCCAGCTGTTCTCGCTCGCCGGAGGCGACCTCGAACAGCAGCTCGTCGTGCACCTGCAGCAAAATCCGAGAAGACAGCCCGGCGCTCTTGATCGCCTTGTCGACCTCGAGCATCGCCACCTTGATGATGTCGGCCGCGCTGCCCTGAATCGGCGCGTTGAGCGCCGCCCGCTCGGCGGCCTCGCGCACCTGACGGTTGCTGCTGTCGAGTTCGGGCAGGTAGCGACGGCGGCCGAAGACCGTCGACGTGAAGCCGTCCTTGCGGGCCTGCTCCACGACGTCCATCAGGTAGTCGCGCACCCCGCCGAACCGCGCGAAGTATTGCTCCATCTGGTCTTTGGCTTCCTCGGTGGAGATTTTCAGCTGCGCGGACAGCCCGTAGGCGCTCAATCCGTAGGCCAGGCCGTAGGACATCGCCTTGACCCGGCGGCGCAGCTCGGCGGTGACTTCTTCGATCGGCACGCCGAATGCCCGCGAGGCGACGAACGAGTGCAGGTCCTCCCCGGTGTTGAACGCCTCGATCAGGCCCGCGTCCTTGGACAGGTGGGCCATGATCCGCATCTCGATCTGGCTGTAGTCGGCCGTCATCAGCTCGCTGTAGCCGTCGCCGACGACGAAAGCATCGCGGATCCGCCGGCCCGCCTCGGTGCGGATCGGAATGTTCTGCAGGTTCGGCTCGGTCGACGACAATCTGCCCGTGGCGGCGATGGTTTGGTTGAAGGTGGTGTGGATGCGCCCGTCCGAGGCCACCGAGTTCAGCAACCCGTCGACGGTGACTTTGAGCCGGGTGGCGTCGCGGTGGGTCAGCAGATGCTGCAGGAACGGATGTCCGGTCTTGTCGAAAAGCGATTGCAGGGCATCCGCGTCGGTGGTGTAGCCGGTCTTGGTGCGCTTGGTCTTCGGCATCTCCAGCTCGTCGAAGAGCACCGTCTGCAACTGTTTTGGCGAGCCCAGGTTGATCTGCTTGCCGATCACCCCGTAGGCCGCCTCGGCCGCGTCGCGGATCTGATGGGCGAAATCGCTTTGCAGCTCGTTGAGCAGGTCCAAATCGACTGCGATACCGGCGTTTTCCATCCCGGCCAGCACCGCCTGCACCGGCAGCTCCATGCCGCTCAGCAGCGATGTGGAGTTGATGCGCGCCAACTCCTCGTCGAGCGCGTCGGCCAGGTCGAGCACCGCCACGGCGCGCAGGATCAGTGTCTGCACCGCCTGGTCGTCGGTGCCCTCGTTGTCATCGAGCAGCGAAAGTTGTTGCTGTTCAGGGTTTTCCGCGCGCAGCTCGCGGCGCAGGTAGCGCAGCGAGAGGTCGTCGAGGGAGAAGCTGCGCTGCCCGGGCCGCACCAGGTAGGCCGCCAGCGCGGTGTCGGAGGTGACGCCGGCCAGCGTCCAGCCCCGTCCGGCCAGGTCGTGCATCGCCAGCTTGGCCTCGTGCAGCGCCTTGGGCGGACCGGGGTCGCCAAGCCAAGACGCCAGCGCCGCTTCGTCTTCGGGGTCCAGCGTGGCGGTGTCGATGTAGCGGCCCTCACCGTCGGCGGAGACGATGGCGAGCGCGGTGGCGTCGGCGTCGTAGGCCAGGTGGGTACCGACGACGGCCAGGCCGAACCGCTTCCCCGAGCTGTGCTCGGCCAGCCACACGGCGAGTTCGCCGGCTTCCAGCGCGCCGCCGCGCACGTCGAAGCCCTCGTCGACCTCGGGCTCCACCGCGGCCAGGGTTTCGAATAGCCGGTCCCGCAACACCCGGAACTCCAGGTCGTCGAAGAGCCGGTGAATCTGGTCGCGATTCCACGGCTGCAGCCGCAACGTGTCCGGAGTCTGGGCCAGCGGCACGTCTTTCACGAGATCGGTCAGCTCGCGGTTGCGGATGACGCTGGCCAGATGTTCGCGCAGCGCGTCGCCCACCTTGCCGCGCACCGAATCGACGTTGTCGACCAGCGCCTGCAGCGACCCGTATTCACCGATCCATTTGGAGGCGGTCTTCTCCCCCACGCCGGGAATGCCGGGCAGGTTGTCGCTGGGATCGCCGCGCAGGGCGGCGAAGTCGGGATACTGCCTGGGCGTCAGCCCGTACTTCTCGACGACGGCGTCCGGGGTGAAGCGGGTCAACTCGCTGACCCCCTTGCGGGGATACAGCACCGTCACGTTGTCGCTGACCAACTGCAACGAGTCGCGGTCGCCGGTGACCACCAGCACCCGGTAGCCCTCGTTTTCGGCCTGCGTGGCCAGCGTCGCGATCAGGTCGTCGGCCTCGAACCCCTCCTCGGCCAGCACCGTGATACCCAATGCCGCGAGGACTTCCTTGGTGATGTCGATCTGGCCGCGAAACTCGTCGGGCGTCGCCGACCGGTTGGCCTTGTACTCCGGGTAGCGCTCGGAGCGGAAGGTCTGCCGCGACACGTCGAACGCCGCGGCGATGTGGGTCGGGGCTTCGTCGCGCAGCAGGTTGATCAGCATGGCGGTGAAGCCGTAGACCGCATTGGTGGTCAGCCCGCCGCGGGTTTTGAAGTTTTCGGCGGGCAGCGCATAGAACGCCCGAAACGCCAGCGAGTTGCCGTCCAGCAGCATGAGCGTCGGAGTGGTTTCTTCCTCGCTGGCCTTCGTAGTGGTTTTCGTGGCGGGCACGGCTCTCACTCTAAGCACCCGGTGTGACGAGCCAGGCGCCCCAACCGTGCCACCAGGAGAACTGCAACACGTTTCAGTTTTGAGTTTGGGCTGGGTAGTCTGGCCCAGTGCCAGAGGTCAGCAGTCAAGAACCCGCGATCGAGGGGTGGTTCGCCACCGATGACGCCGGAAATCCCCATCTGATCGGCAGCAAGTGCCCCGAGTGCGGCACCTACGTCTTCCCGCCGCGGGAGAACAACTGCCCCAACCCGGCGTGCGCCAGCGACGCCCTGGAGTCCGTCGCTTTGTCGACCCGGGGAACGCTGTGGAGCTACACCGAGAACCGGTACCCGCCACCCGCGCCCTACCCGGCGGCGGACCCGTTCGAGCCGTTCGCCATCGCCGCGGTGGAGCTGGCCAACGAGGGCATCATCGTGCTGGGCAAGGTGGTCGAGGGCACGCTGGCCGCCGACCTGAAGGTCGGCATCGAGATGGAGCTGGCCACCATGACCTTGTTCACCGACGCCGACGGCGTCGAACGCCTCGTGCACGCATGGAAGGTGGCCTCATGAGCGCTCCGGAACCGCTCTACATCCTGGGCGCCGGGATGCACCCGTGGGGCAAATGGGGCCGCGACTTCACCGAATACGGCGTGGTCGCCGCGCGCGCCGCGCTGGCCGAGGCGGGGCTGGACTGGCAGCAGATCCAGCTGGTCGCCGGCGCCGACACCATCCGCAACGGCTACCCGGGCTTCATCGCGGGGTCGACGTTCGCGCAAAAGCTGGGCTGGAACGGCGTGCCGGTCAGCTCGAGCTACGCGGCCTGCGCCAGCGGTTCGCAGGCGCTGCAGAGCGCCCGCGCCCACATCCTGGCCGGCTTCTGCGACGTCGCGCTGGTCATCGGCGCCGACACCACCCCGAAGGGCGCGTTCGCCCCGGTCGGCGGCGAGCGCAAGAACGACCCAGACTGGCAGCGCTTCCACCTCATCGGGGCGATGAACCCCGTGTACTTCGCGCTGCTGGCGCGGCGCCGGATGGACCTCTACGGCGCGACGTCCGAGGACTTCGCCGCGGTGAAGGTGAAGAACTCCCAGCACGGCCTGCAGAACCCGAATGCCCGCTACCGCAAGGAATCCTCGGTCGAGGACGTGCTGGCGAGTCCGGTGGTCTCCGACCCGCTGCGGCAGCTCGACATCTGCGCCACCTCCGACGGCGCCGCGGCGCTGATCGTGGCCGGCGCCGACTTCGCCCGCAAGCACCTCGGTTCGCTCGAGGGCGTGCCGTCGGTGCGCGCGGTCAGCACGGTCACGCCGCGCTACCCGCAGCACCTTCCCGAATTGCCGGACATCGCAACGGATTCCACCGCCGTCGTGGCCGCACCGGAGCGGGTGTTCAAGGATCAGATCCTCGACGCCGCCTACGCCGAGGCGGGCATCGGGCCCGAGGACGTGAGCCTGGCCGAGGTCTACGACCTGTCCACCGCGCTGGAGCTCGACTGGTACGAGCACCTGGGGCTGTGCGCCAAGGGCGAAGCCGAGGAGCTGCTGCGCAGCGGCGCCACCACCATCGGCGGCCGGGTCCCGGTCAACCCGTCGGGTGGGCTGGCGTGCTTCGGCGAGGCGATCCCCGCCCAGGCGATCGCCCAGGTCTGCGAGTTGACCTGGCAGCTGCGTGGCCAGGCCACCGGCCGGCAGGTGGAGAACGCCACCGTCGGGGTGACCGCCAACCAGGGGTTGTTCGGGCACGGCTCGTCGGTGATCGTCGCGCGTTAGGGCCTACGGCCACTGGTGTTGTGCAACCACGGCTTTCAGTGTGCAACCACGGCGGCTGCCGTCGGCGCGTCGTCGCCCTCAGCGCACACCCGACGCCATGGGTTCACACTCGACGGTTGACGTTTGAGCCCGTGACCGAGAGCTAGGCGTCTTTGGACGGATCCAGGGTCTCCAGGACGACCTCGGCCACCCGCTTCATCGTGGTCCTGCGGTCCATGGCGGCCCGTTGAATCCACTTGAAGGCCTCGGGCTCGGTCATGCCCTGTTCGCTCTGCAGTAGCCCTTTCGCGCGCTCCACGAGCTTGCGGGTCTCCAGCCGGTCGGACAACGAGGCCACCTCGCGTTCGAGCTCGGCGATCTCACCGAAGCGGCTGACGGCCAATTCGATGGCCGGGATGAGGTCGCTGATGGTGAACGGCTTCACCAGATAGGCCATTGCCCCGGCGTCGCGCGCCCGCTCCACCAGGTCGCGTTGGCTGAAGGCGGTCAACACCACGATCGGGGCGATGCGCTTGCTGGCAATCTCCGAGGCCGCGTCGATGCCGTCGCGGCGCGGCATCTTCACGTCCATGATCACCAGATCCGGCTGATGGCGTTCGGCCAATTCGACGGCTTCCTGTCCGTCGCCGGCCTCCCCGACGATCTCGTACCCCTCCTCTCGGAGCATCTCGGCGAGATCCATTCGGATGAGCGCTTCGTCTTCAGCGATCAGGACCCGGCGCGGCACAGCGGCGTCGGTGTCGGTCGTGGGGCCTGTCATGACGCATATTGTGTCGTGAGCGCCTCAGACCAGCGACCTCGGGGGCGGGTGAGGCAGTTGAGCACTCCCGATCCTCTATGGTGGGAGGCTGCTCTAAGGTAAGAGGCCGCGCGCCCTCGTATCCCAACTGGCAGAGGAAACGGATTCAAAACCCGTCCAGTGTGAGTTCGAATCTCACCGAGGGCACCACAGCTACCGCGTGAACGTTGGCAAACGGCCGCCCTGATGACGCACCCGATCTAGCTGCCGCCTTGGGTGTCACGTTGAGACCACTCCTGGCGTCCCGGCCCGGCATCTCGGCGCTCAGATCGACGCACCGAGGCGAGCCACCGACCCGCTTTCCGGTACCGAAGTAGCTCCTCCGCGGGGTTTCACCAAATCCGCCGGTCTGTTACCTGGGCTGAATACCTTCTAACGGTATGGATTGTGCGCATTTAATAAACTCCCCGCAATTATGAACAAATACTGCATTTAGCAAGAGCGCAATGAATTCATATTGCTTTTCCGTCCGCACGGCCACGCGCCGAAATGCATCCAGCAACGGCTTCGATCGCGCGGAACGCATGCTTGGGGACCCCGTGCAGACCGGACCGTTGGGGTGGGCCTCACCCCTCGTCGAGGCCCACCGTCCGGTTCAGTCGCCGAATGATCGGGTGATGCAGACCTGGTCTGACGCAGAGACATTCAGCCCCGTGGTGTCGTTGCCGATCGAGTCGCCGGCGACCCGGAGGAGCCAACTCGGCTCGCTGCAGGCGGCACTACAGCCGTCCATGAGCACGGCGGTGAGAGCAAGGATTGACGCAAGAACGAATCTCTTGAGACCCGCCATCAGGCACCCCTTAGTCGAGGCGAACACGTGTCTAACAGCCCTGCCGAACACGTGTTAAATAACCAAACGATCCATTCGCAAACCCGATTACAACCCGATAACAGAGTTGTTATCAGACTCGGGAAACTTGCGGAGGCGAAAACGGCAATATTCATGCGGCAGTCGACAAAATTCGCTGCTCAGCGGTTAGGCTTACACCCGTGGCGGCCAAGAAGTGTGGCGCCCCACCAAGACGCCTCGACGGCTCCTCGGAGCGCCCGGACTGCGTGGCCGTGGCGCGGGCCCAGTCACGCGCCCGCAATCAGCACTACGCCGACAGCGCCGCACGCGAATTTCGAGTGCTCTCAATCGCGGCCTGGCTGGCAGTGGCGGTCTGCACCACTTTCGTGGTGCTGCAGGTGGTCACCGGCGCCTGGATCTGGCAGATGCTGCTCCTCAATGTCGTCTCGGCGGTGATCTTCGCGTGTGTGCCGTGGCTGCACCGCTTCGGTGATCTGGTTGCACCGCTGACCTTCATCGGCGCCGCCTACGTCACGGTCTTCGCCACCTGCTGGGACTCGGGCACGGCCTCGGGCGCCCAGTTCTTCTTGGTGGTGGGCGCCTGCCTGGTGGTGCTGGTGCTGGGGCTTGATCACATCGTGTTGGCCGCAATCCTGGCGGCGATCGCCGCCGGCCTGATCATCGCCCTGGAATTCCTCGTTCCCCGCGACACCGGGCTGGTGCCGCCCTGGGCGCAGTCCATGATGTTCGTCGTCACCATCGTCTCCGCCTGCGTGATGGTGTTCATCACGGTGTGGTACGCGTTGCGCGATACCCAGCGCGCCGAGGCGGTGATGGAATCCGAGTACGAGCGGTCGGAGGCACTGCTGGCCAACATGTTGCCGGCCAGCATCGCCGAGCGTCTCAAGAGCGTCGACCGCAACGTCATCGCCGACAAATACGACGAGGCCTCCGTCCTGTTCGCCGACATCGTCGGGTTCACCGAACGCGCCAGCAGCACAGCGCCGGCCGACCTGGTGCGGTTCCTGGATCGGCTGTACGGCGCCTTCGACGAGTTGGTGGACCGACACGGCCTGGAGAAGATCAAGGTGAGCGGCGACTCCTACATGGTGGTCAGCGGGGTCCCGCGCGTGCGGCCGGACCACGCCTTCGCCCTCGCCGATTTCGCGCTCGACATGGCCAATGTTGCTGCGGCACTGAAGGATCCGCACGATCAGGCCGTCTGGTTGCGGATGGGCATGGCCTGCGGACCCGTCGTCGCCGGCGTCGTGGGTTCGCGCCGCTTCTTCTACGACGTGTGGGGCGATGCGGTCAACGTGGCGTCGCGGATGGAGTCCACCGATTCGGTGGGTCGAATTCAAGTGCCCGAGGCGATGTATGAACGCCTCAAACACGAGTTCGTTCTGCAGGAGCGCGGCCGGATCGAGATCAAGGGCAAGGGCGTTATGCGCACCTGGTATCTAATCGGCCGCAAGACAGGCGAAGAACCCACCGACCTGCGTGCCGAAGATCCACGCACGGTCCACGTCTGACGAAAGTCCCTGTACCACGGCTCACGTTTGTGCCAGACTGCGGCCATGACTATCTCCCCTGGCTCTCCTGGAACCCAGCCCGTTCCAAGCCTGCTGCCGCATCTGTGGAAATCCGCTCTGCTGTCGGGAATTCTGTCTCTTGTCCTCGGTATCCTGGTGCTGGCGTGGCCGGGAATTTCCATCCTGGTCGCCGCCGTCGCGTTCGGCGTTTATCTGTTGATCACCGGTATCGCGCAGGTTGTCTTCGCGTTCTCGCTTCACGTCTCGGCGGGCAGCCGGATCCTGCTGTTCATCAGTGGCGCGGCGTCGTTGATCCTCGCGCTGCTGGCATTCCGTCATTTCGGTCAGGGATACGCAATCCTGCTGCTGGCCATCTGGATTGGCATCGGGTTCATCTTCCGCGGTGTCGCCACAACGATTTCGGCGGTCAGTGACCCGCACCTGCCGGGCCGAGGCTGGAACATCTTCGTCGGCGTGATCAGCCTGCTCGCCGGCATCGTCGTGCTGGCGTCGCCGTTCCAGTCCATCGTCACCCTGGCGATCGTGGTCGGCGCGTGGTTCGTGGTCATCGGCGTGTTCGAGATCATTTCGTCGTTCGGAATTCGCAAGGCCTCCAAAACCCTCGCCGGCTGACGAGGGCACCGGTAGCGGAGGCGCCGACTCATCTACTACACTCTGTCGTAGCCGTTGATCGGCCCTCCGCAGTCTCGGGAGATGACAGATGAATGTCGTCGATATTTCGCGGTGGCAGTTCGGTATCACTACCGTCTACCACTTCATCTTCGTGCCGCTCACCATCGGTTTGGCGCCGCTGATCGCCATCATGCAGACGGTCTGGGTGGCCACCGGTAACACCGCCTGGTACCGACTGACCAAATTCTTCGGCAAGATGTTCCTGATCAACTTCGCCATCGGCGTGGCGACCGGGATCGTCCAAGAATTTCAGTTCGGGATGAACTGGTCGGAGTACTCGAAGTTCGTCGGCGACATCTTCGGTGCGCCACTGGCGATGGAGGGGTTGTTCGCCTTCTTCTTCGAGTCCACGTTCATCGGATTGTGGATCTTCGGCTGGAGCCGGCTGCCGAAGCTGATACACCTGGCCTGTATCTGGATCGTCGCGTTCGGTGTCAACGCGTCGGCGTTCTTCATCATCGCGGCGAACTCGTTCATGCAGCACCCGGTCGGCGCGCACTACAACCCCGCGACGCGACGCGCCGAGCTCGACGACATCTTTGCCCTGCTGTCCAATAACACTGCGCAAGCGGCATTTTCACATACCGTGACCGGGGCGCTCCTGGTTGCGGGCACCTTCGTCGCCGCGGTCAGCGCATGGTGGATGGTGCGCTCACGCAAGCAGGGGGCGGCCACGCCGGAAGCGCAAACCGATGCCCGCACCATGTTTCGTCCCGCGGCCATCCTGGGCTGCGGGGTGGTATTGCTCGCCACTGTCGGCCTGTTCTTCACCGGTGACCGGCAGGGCAAGCTGATGTTCGTCCAGCAGCCGATGAAGATGGCGTCGGCGGAGGCGTTGTGCCACACCCAGACCGATCCCGACTTCTCGGTGCTGACGATCGGAACACACAACAACTGCGGCAGCGTCGCCGAGGTCATCAAGGTGCATTATGTGCTGCCATTCCTGGCCGAGGGCAAGTTCAGCGGGGTGACGCTTCGCGGGGTGGACGAGTTGCAGCAGGAATACCAGCAGCGCTTCGGACCCGACGACTACCGGCCGAACCTGTTCGTCACCTACTGGTCCTTCCGGGCGATGATCGGATTCCTGGCGATCCCGGTGTTGTTCGCCCTGACCGTGCTGTGGGTCACCCGCGGCGGGCGAACACCCAAGAGCCGCTGGATCTCCTGGTTCGCCCTGCTCACCATCCCCACGCCATTTTTGGCCAACATCTCGGGGTGGGTGTTCACCGAGATGGGCCGCCAGCCCTGGGTGGTGGCGCCCAATCCCACTGGGGACCAATTGATTCGGATGACCGTGCGCGAAGGGGTGTCGCATCACGTGCCCGGCATGGTCATCACCTCCCTGGTGACCTTCACCCTCATCTACGCGGTGCTCGCGGTCCTCTGGTTCTTCTTGCTCAAGCGCTACACCGTCGAAGGGCCGCTGGAACACGACGCAGAACCCGCTCCCCCGCAAGCGCCCAGCGATGACGAGGTGGCACCTCTGTCCTTCGCGTACTGACGAGGGCTTACCCGACGCCGAAAGGAGTTGCGACGGTGGGACTACAGGAAGTGTGGTTCGGCATCATCGGGGTGCTGTTCCTGGGTTTCTTCATCCTCGAGGGCTTCGACTTCGGCGTGGGCATGTTGATGGAGCCGTTCGCCCGCGTCGGCATCGGCGAACCCGAACCCGTGCGCCGCGCGGCGCTCAACACCATCGGACCGGTGTGGGACGGCAACGAGGTCTGGCTGATCGTCGGCGGCGCAGCGATGTTCGCCGCCTTCCCCGCCTGGTACGCGACCGTGTTCTCCACGCTGTACCTGCCGCTGCTGGCGATCCTTTTCGGCATGATCGTGCGCGCCGTGGCGATCGAGTGGCGCGGCAAGATCGATGACACCAAATGGCGCGGCTGGGCCGACGTCGCCATCGCGGCCGGGTCGTGGCTGCCGGCCGTTTTGTGGGGCGTCGCGTTCGCAATCCTGGTGCGCGGACTCCCGGTCGGGGCCGACGGCCACATTCACCTCTCGATCACCGACGTGCTCAACGCCTACACGCTGCTGGGCGGCTTGGCCACCGCCGGACTGTTCTTGTTCTACGGAGCGACATTCGTCGCGTTGAAGACCTCCGGCGCCATCCGCGAGGACGCGTACCGGTTCGGCGTCTGGCTATCGCTTCCGGTCACCGGACTGATTGCGGCATTCGGACTTTGGACGCAACTGGCGCACGGCAAGGACTGGACCTGGCTGGTGCTGGCCGTGGCGGTGCTGGCTCAACTGGCGGCGGTGCTGCTGGTGTGGCGCCGGGCGTCCGACGGCTGGGCGTTCACCTGCGTCGCGCTGGTGGTCGCGGCCGTGGTGATCCTGCTCTTCGGCTCGCTGTATCCGAACTTGGTGCCCTCGACGCTGAACAAGCAGTGGAGCCTGACCATCTACAACGCCTCCTCGACTCACTACACCCTGAAAGTCATGACGTGGGTGACGGCGTTCATGGCCCCGCTGACGGTCATCTACCAAGCCTGGTCGTATTGGATTTTCCGGCAACGGATCTCGGCCGACCGGATACCCGCGCCGATCGGACTGGCAAGGCGCCCGTCCTGAGCGGTACGGACCGTACCAGCCGGGCGCCGCTAGACCCGAGACTGTGGCGAGCCTCGGCGGCGGTGCGCCGCTACCTGGTCGCCGTGGTGACCTGCGGCGTGCTGATCTCCGGCTGCGCGATCGGATCGGCGATCGTCTTGGCGCGCATCGTCGCCCGCGTCCTCGGCGAGCCCGCCGCCCGGAGCCTGCACGTCTGGCTGGGTCCGCTGTCAATCCTGTTGGCGCTCTGGGTGGTTCGTGCGTTAACGCATTGGCTTCAGGCCCGACTGGGGCAACGGGGAGCCAGCGCGGTCATCGCCGATCTGTCCGGCCAGGTGCTTGCCGCGGTGACCGCCAGGCAACCCGGCGAACTGGCGATGCAACGCGACACCGCCGCCGTCGTCGTCACCCGCGGGCTGGATGGCTTGCGCCCCTACTTCACCGGCTACCTGCCGACGTTGATGCTCGCCGCGATCCTGACCCCGGCGACCGTCGCCGTGGTTGCGGCCTACGACCTGAAATCGGCGGTAGTCGTGGCGATCACGCTGCCCCTGATACCGATCTTCATGGTGCTGATCGGGCTGGCCACCGCCGACCGGTCGGCCGCGGCGCTGGCCGCGATGACGACGCTGCAGGCCCGGTTGCTGGACCTGATCGCGGGCATCCCCACCCTGCGGGCGCTGGGCCGCAGCTCGGGCCCCGAACATCGCATCGCCGAACTGGCTGCGGCGCACCGCCGCTCGGCCATGGCGACGCTGCGGATCGCCTTCCTGTCGGCCCTGGTGCTGGAGCTGCTGGCCACGCTCGGGGTGGCGCTGATCGCCGTCGGAATAGGCCTTCGACTGGTGTTCGGCGAGATGACCCTGACCACGGGTTTGACCGTCCTGTTGCTGGCGCCGGACGTGTACTGGCCGCTGCGCCGCATCGGCGTGGAGTTCCATGCCGCGCAAGACGGCAGGGCCGCCGCCGGTGCCGCGTTCGCCCTCATCGGCGAGCCGACCGCGTCGGCGGCCGGGACTCAGAAGGTCACCGCGCGCGGCGCGCGGATTCGCCTCGACCATCTGACCGTGGACGGCCGCGACGGCCAGGCGCCACACGATCTGAGCGCGGTCATCGAACCCGGCACGGTGACCGTGCTGACCGGGCGCAACGGCGCCGGCAAGAGCACCACCCTGCAGGCGATCGCCGGCATCAGCGTGCCGTCGTCGGGCCGGGTCATCGTGGACGGTGTTGACGTCGCCGATCTGGAGCCCGCCGGCTGGTGGGCGCAGCTGTCCTGGCTGCCCCAACGACCGGTGCTCGTGCCGGGCACCGTCGACGACAACCTGAAGCTGCTCGGAGGTCTTGACGACACCGAAAAGGCCTGTGCCGATTCCGGATTCGACGCGGTGCTGGCCGAGCTGCCAAATCGGGGCGACACCGTGCTCGGGCGCAGCGGTGTCGGGCTGTCGTTGGGGCAGCGCCAACGGCTGGGTCTGGCCCGTGCGCTCGGCTCGACGGCCGCCGTGCTGTTGCTCGACGAGCCGACCGCACACCTGGACGCCGCCACCGAGGACCGCGTCTTGCGGGCCATCGTCGAGCGGGCCCGGGCCGGTGCGACCGTGATCGTCGTCGGCCACCGTGCGCCGGTGCTGGCCATCGGTGACCGGGTCATCGAAGTCGTCGCCGAGCGGGGGGCGCGATATGCCCCGGCGTGATCCGCTCGTGGACGCTTTGACACTGCTGCGCCCGCGGCTGCCCCGCGTCCTGGCGGCGATTGCGCTAGGGGTGCTCTCGCTGGCTAGTGCGCTGGCCCTGGCCGGTGTCTCGGCATGGCTGATCACCCGGGCCTGGCAGATGCCGCCCGTGCTGGACCTGTCGGTGGCGGCGGTCGCGGTTCGGATGTTCGCGATCTCGCGCGGCGTGCTGCACTACTGCGAGCGACTGGCCACCCACGACACGGCCCTGCGCGCGGCCGGCACCGCACGGGTACAGATCTACCAGCGGCTGGCCCGCGGACCGGCGGCGGCCGCCGTCCGGCTGCACAGCGGTGAACTGGTGGCGCGGGTGGGCACCGACGTCGACGAGCTGGCCAACGTCCTGGTGCGCGCCCTGGTGCCGATCGGCGTCGCGATGGTGCTGGCGCTGGCGGCAACCGCCGTCGTCGCGGCCACCTCGCCGGCCGCGGCCGCGGTGCTGGCCGTTTGCCTGCTGATCGCCGGCTTGGTCGCGCCCCGGCTCGCCGGCCTGGCCGCCGCGACGCAGGAAGACGTTGCGCGACAGCGTCATTCCGAACGCGACATGTCCGCGATGGTGGCCCTCGAACATGCCCCCGAGCTTCGGGTCGCCGGCCTGCTGCCCGATGTCATCGCCGAATCGCAACGGCGGCAACGCGCTTGGGGCGATGCCCTGGACGCCGCCGCCAAACCGGCGGCCATCGCCGAGGCGATGCCGACCGCGGCGATCGGGGCGAGCGTGCTGGGCGCGGTGGTGTGCGGGATCGGGTTGGCGCACGCGGTCGCGCCCACCACGCTGGCCGTGCTGATGCTGCTGCCGCTGTCCGCCTTCGAGGCGATGACGCCGTTACCGGCCGCCGCCGTCCAATTGACGCGGTCGCGGATCGCCGCGCGCCGCCTGCTCGAACTGAGCCCGCCCGGGCCCGAGAACCCGACGGCGAGCGCGCCCACACCGGACGGCACCGGACGGTTGTCGGCCGACGTGCGTTCCGGTCACGACAACGCGGCTCGCTCGACCCGGATAACGGTGGATCTGCCCCCGGGTGCGCGGCTTGCCGTCACCGGCGCCAGCGGTTCCGGCAAGACGACGCTGTTGATGACGCTCGCCGGCCTGCTGGCGCCCCTGGACGGGCGGGTGACGCTGGACGGTACCGCCGTGAACGGGTTCGGCGAGGCCGACTTGCGCAGCGCGATCGGGTTTTTCGCCGAGGACGCCCATATCTTTGCCACCACCCTGCGCGACAACCTGTTGGTCGCCCGCGGAGACTGCCCCGACGACGAATTGACGGCAGCACTGGACGCGGTCGGCCTGGGCGCCTGGTTCGCCGGCCTGCCCGGCGGCTTGTCCACGGTGCTCACCGGTGGGGCGCAAGCCCTTTCGGCCGGCCAGCGCCGAAGGCTATTGCTGGCCCGGGCGGTGATCTCGCCCACGCGGATCGTGCTGCTCGACGAGCCCACCGAACACCTCGATGTCAGCGACGCCGAACAGGTTCTCCGCGACCTGTTGGCCCCGGATTCGCGGTTGATGTCCGCGCGGCGGACGGTGGTGGTGGCGACTCACCACCTGCCCGCGGGGCTGGGCTGTCGGCAACTACGCGTCGATGACGAGGTGACGCGTGTGCGCCCAGAGGTGTCGCCGGCGCGGCATGAATTCCAGCGACAGCAGCACGAACAGTAGCGGGACGATCTGCGTCATGGAGATCAGCGCGTAGCGCCGGGCGTCCAGCGCGTGCCACTTGCGCACGTACCGGTACAGCGACTCGAGGGCGATCAACGGGTCGAGAACGTGGATCAACCGGTAGAAGACTCGCTGCGTCCAGCCACGATTCTTGGCGTCGAAGATTTCCGGGAACGCGGCGAAGGCAAGCGATACGCGCTGTGCCCCAGTCTCTTTGCCAGCCATGATCATGTCGACGCTGAGCCGCTCGTCGAGGCCGTTGGGGGCGCTGCGCCGGCGCCACGGCACATCGAGGGTGATGTCGCTGCCCTCGCCGGCGGTGGCGTACCGGTGGAATGCCTGCACCGTGCCCGCTTTGTCCCGGGCGATGATGAGCTGGATTCCCGGGAAACGGCCCTCCAGCACGCCGTCGAGGTTCATGTGAAATCCGCGATCGGCGTGGGCCCCCTTAGATGACTCGCGCACCACCTCGGTGAGCTCGCCCAGCAGCTTGTCGTCGAGCCCCTGCTCCGACACGATTTCGGTTGTCACACCGCAATTGTGGGTGCGCTTCACCGCCTGACGCAGGTTGCGGAATTTGCGGCCCACCATGTCGAAGCTGGACACGTCGACCACCACATCGCGGCCAATCGGTATGGGCCGCAACGATTGTCCCAATACCGTCGAATCAGTCCACAGGCCCAGCCGCCGCTCGCCGCACCCCACCACGGCGATGCGCCATCCGTGGGCATGGCACGTGGCGGCGAAATCGGCGACCAGTTCCGGGAAGTGGGCCTCGTCGCCGATCGGGTCACCACTGACCACGGCGATTCCCATCCGCGTCCGGTAGGCCAGCGCCGCCGTGCCGTCGGCGGTGAAGTGATAGCTCTTGCCGGTCTGCATGGTGAACGGCGCTAGCGCGTCGCCGCCGGTCGCGTTGATCAGCTTCCACACGCGCGGCAGCTCACCGGGCCGCGGATACGAGGTCGTCGGCCACATCAACACCATGCCCGAGCTGGCGATCACCAGGTCACCGAGCAAATCGAAAGACAGCACATGCAGGCCCAGTCCAGCCAGCACGAAGAAGGCGGCGGCGGTGGCGTGCATGGTCGTCACGGGCCGGCCCAGGAAGATGCCGCGAGCCATCCAGGCCACCGCCACCAGCACGGTCAGCGACCAGGCCAACCTGTCGGCGTAGTTCCAGCTCGGGTGGCTGTGGTGCCGAGCGAGGATCCCGATGAGCCAGCATGCCGCGCCGAACAGCGCCAACGCGCCAATCAACCGGGCCGCGAGCGAATCGACCGACACGACAACGCGTTCGCGCGCGCGGGGCCTTGCCACCGTGACGTCCACCGCTGGCCCGTTCACAATCACCTCCCGATGCGCTGACACCAGCTGGGCGGGTTGATTACCGCCTCTGCACCGAATACCCGACTACGTCAAAGCTACGCCCGATCAGGCCGTTTAGGGCCCGAATTCGCGCGGAGATTTCGTAGCTATTACCGGCCGGAAGATGGGAAGTATTTCAGCACCCCTTCTTGCACCACCGTGGCGAGCGGCTGCCCGGATCGGTCGAAGAAGTGCCCGGTACCCAAGCCCCGCGAATCAGCCGCCACCGGCGACGATGTGGAGTACAACACCCAGTCGTTGAAGTTGACCTGCCGGTGAAACCAAATGGAATGATTGGTCGAGGCGGCGAATATGCGGTCGAATCCCCAGGAAAGGCCGTGCGTAGTGATAACCGAGTCCAATACCGTGGTATCCGACGAATACACCATTGTTGCCGTGTGCAATACGGGGTCGTCGGGAACCTCTCCCAAAGCCTTGACCCAGACCCGATTGTGCGGGAGCCGATCGCCCTTCGTGCGCATCACCCAGGCCGGGTCGTTGGTGTAGCGCCATTCGATGGGCTGCAGGGCGTTGACGAAGTGCGGAACGGTTTCTTCGTAGCCGCGCAGAAGTTCACCGATGGTGGGTTGCGTGTGCGGCTCGGCCACCTCCGGGGGCGCGATGCCGTGTTCCAGGCCGCGGCCGCCGGCCATGTAGGACACCAGGGCCGTAGACAGCAGCGTGCCGTCTTGCATCGCATCGACGCGCCGATTGGCGAAGCGGCGCTCGTCGCGCAGCCGCGTCACGCGGAATTCGATGTCCTTGGCGGTGTCTCCCCCATTGATGAAGTGCACCGACAGCGCGCCCGGCGGCAGGTCGTCGCGAACCAGGCTGCGGCTGCTCGCGACGAACGACTGCGACATGAGCTGACCGCCGAAGGTCCGCATGGGGTTCTTGCTGGGATGCGAGCCGATGAACAGGTCGTCGTCGACACGGTGGAGGTCGAGGGTCGCCAGCAGCTCCGCGAAATCCGGATGGGTCTGTGTCGCGGCTTCGTCAACCGCATTCGGCTCTTGAGACTCACAGCCGGCCGGCACACGCTCTCCTCTAGTTAGACGTCGTCCTCCCCGATCCGGTGCACATGGATGAGGTTGGTTGACCCTACAGTGCCAGGTGGCGCGCCGGCGACGATGACCACCAGGTCGCCACGCTTGTAGCGACCGAGCTCCAGCAGCGACTTGTCGACCTGGCGGATCATGCCGTCCGTAGAGGTCATCATCGGGACGATGAACGTTTCGGTGCCCCAGGTCATGGCCAGCTGACTGCGCACCTCGGGCCACGCGGTGAAGGCGAGCAGCGGCAGCGGGGTGTGCAGGCGCGCGAGGCGCTTGACGGTGTCGCCGGACTGGGTGAAAGCGACCAGCGCCTTGGCGTCGAGCCGCTCACCGATGTCGCGGGCCGCATACGAGATCACGCCGCGCTTGGTGCGCGGCACGTGCGTCAGCGGCGGCGCGGCCGTGGAATTGTCCTCGACCGCGCAAATGATCCGTGCCATCGTCCGGACGGCCGCCATCGGATACTTCCCGACCGACGTTTCCCCGGACAGCATCACCGCGTCAGCGCCGTCCAGGACGGCGTTGGCGACGTCGGAGGCCTCGGCCCGGGTCGGCCGTGAGCTCTCGATCATCGAATCGAGCATCTGGGTCGCCACGATCACGGGTTTCGCGTTCTCCCGGGCCATCTGGATGGCCCGCTTCTGCACCAGTGGAACCTCTTCCAGGGGCAGCTCGACACCCAGGTCGCCGCGGGCCACCATGATCGCGTCGAAGGCCAGCACGATGGCTTCGAGATTGTCGACGGCCTCCGGCTTCTCCAGCTTCGCGATCACCGGCACCCGCCGGCCAACGCGGTCCATCACCTCGTGCACCAACTCGACGTCGGATGGCGAACGCACGAAAGAGAGCGCGACCAGGTCGACACCTAGTTCCAGGGCGAACGTGAGGTCGTCGATGTCCTTCTCCGACAAGGCCGGTGCGGACACGTTCATACCGGGCAGCGAGATGCCCTTGTTGTTGCTGATCGGCCCGCCCTCGAGGACGCTGCAGATGACGTCGTCACCCTCGATGCCCTCGATCACCAAGCCGACCTTGCCATCGTCGACCAAAATTCGGTCACCGACCGCGGCGTCCTCGGCCAGCTTCTTGTAGGTGGTCGACACCCGGTCGTGGTCGCCCTCGCAGTCCGCGACGGTGATCCGCACCGTTTCACCGTCGGCCCAGTAGGTGGGCCCGGTGGCGAAACGCCCCAGCCTGAGCTTGGGGCCCTGCAAGTCGGCGAGCACGCCGACGGCGCGGCCGGTGGCGTCGGATGCGGACCGGACGCGCTCGTACGCGGCCTTGTGGTCCGAGTAGTCGCCGTGGCTGAAGTTCAACCGGGCAACGTCCATTCCGGCCTCAACCAGGGCCAGGATCGACTCATCCGAATTCGTCGCAGGGCCAAGGGTGCAGACGATCTTCCCGCGTCTACTCACGCCGACCCAGCATAGTCGTGTGTAACCCTTACGGCCCGCAGATAGCTGCCGCCGCGCAGTGTGCTTTTACCCACCAAGAACGGTGGGAAACAACGGGAAGGCGGGCAGGTTACGCAGGACCGTCCACGCGATCGTCGCGACAACGACGGTCAGCAACGCGGCCCTCGGCGGCAATCCCTTGCCGCGGGCGCGGCGCACCAGCAGCCATGCGGCCAGTAGCGGGAGTCCTACCAGCAGGAAGACGTTGTCGTGGACGGCGGCCATCAGGTCGCCGTGCAACACGTCATGCGTCATCCGCAGTCCGCCGCAAAACGGGCAATTCCAGCCGGTGAGCCATTTGAACGGGCACGTCGGGTAGATCGCACTCGGGCTGTGCGGGTCGGCCAGCGCGACGTAGCCGAGCGCGCCACCCAGCACCGCGCCGGTCCCGGCCGCGATGGAGAGGCGATGACGACGCAGGCCGTGCGGGTGGGGTTGCACGGGTGGGTGAGGTTGCATCATCTAGCCGCTGACCTTGCGTTGGTCACGCTTTTCAGCATGCCAGATCCGTTGCGCTCCGCCGGGTGAAATCGGGACACGCCGGTGGTTAGCGGCCCGACAGCCGGTTCCGCAGTCGCGAGCCCCATCGCCGACGGGTTTCCGGCTGGGCTGGGCTCGTTGTGGCTTCGGGTTTCTCGGGTTCGGGTTTCTCGGGTTCGGGCTTCTCGGGTTCGGGCTCGATGGCCGCCGTCGACTCGGCTTCGGGTGTTTCGGCGTCGGGTGTTTCGGCGGCCGGTTCGTCTTCCGTTGCGGCTTCCGGCACTTCGGCTTCCGACTCCGGCTCTTCGACTTGCGCTTCTGGCTCTTCGAATTCCGCTTCTGGCTCTTCGGCTTCCGGCTCTTCCGTTACCGCCTCGGCTTCAGGCTCTTCGACTTCGGCAGCGGGCTCCTCGGTCTCGGGCTCTTCGGGTTCGACCTCTTCGGCCTCGACCTCTTCGGGCTCGGTCTCTTCGGGTTCGGCCTCTTCGGGCTCAGCCTCGCCGGGCTTCACTGCCGCGGAGTCCGCCACCGGTTCTTCGGCTTCCGCATCGGCGGCGGTGGTTTCGTCAGCTTCCGTCGTCTCCGCCGAGCCAGTGGCCGCCTCGGCCGCGGCGACGGACCCAGCGCCCGCCGCGGCCGTCGCTGCGGCCACCGTCGCAGGCTCGCCCTCCGGTTCGGCTTCGGCCGCTTCCTCGTCGAGGTATTGGTTGCCGCGCAGGCTCTCGGGATCTTCGCGGCCCTTGGGCGCCGCCATCAGATACACCACGGCGCCGATGAACACGAAAGTCGAGGTGAACGAGTTGATCCGGATGCCGGCGATGTGGGTGGCGGTGTCGTCGCGCAGCAGCTCGACACAGAACCGCCCCACGCAATAGCCCGCCACGTACAGGGCGAACAGCCGGCCGTGGCCCAAATTAAAGCGCCGGTCGGCATAGATCAATGCGACGAAAATCAGGAAATTCCAGATCAATTCGTAGAGAAACGTCGGCTGCACCACGAAGGCGATCTGGCCCGTCGAGACGCCGTCCAGCGAATGCGGGTCGATGTATCCCGAGGGATCGCGCCGGTAGAAGACCTCCAGGCCCCACGGCAGCGTGGTTTCGCGGCCGTAGAGCTCCTGGTTGAAGTAATTACCGAGCCGACCGATGGCCTGCGCCAGAATGACTCCCGGGGCCAGCGCGTCGGCGAAGGCCGGCAGCGGAATCCCGTGCCGGCGGCAACCGATCCAGGCGCCGACACCGCCGAGCGCAACCGCGCCCCAAATGCCCAGACCGCCGTCCCAGATGCGTACGGCCGCCCCGAGTCCGGCGCCGCCGGGGCCCCAATAAGTGCGCCAGTCGGTGGCCAGGTGATAGAGCCGGCCGCCGATCAATCCGAACGGAACCGTCCACAGCGCGATGTCGTAGATCACGCCGCGCTCGCCGCCGCGGGCTTCCCAGCGCCGGTCACCGATCAGCAGTGCGGCCACGATGCCGGCGATGATGAACAGTGCATAGGCCCGGATGGGCAGCGGGCCGAGGTGCCACACCCCCTGCGGCGGGCTCGGGAAATAGGCCAGCAGTTTAGTCACGAGGCGACCGCCCTCTGACGAACACCGGCGGCGAGTTCCTCAGTCAGTGCACGCAATGCAGTCAACCCCCCGTCCCCCAGTGCCGACACCAGCGCGGACCCGACAATCACACCGTCGGCGTAGCTGCCGATCTGGGCGGCCTGCTCCCGCGACCGCACCCCCAGACCGACACCAACGGGTATGTCGGATATCTCCTTGACCCTGCTCACCAACTCGGGCGCGGCGTTGGACACGACGTCGCGCGCCCCGGTCACGCCCATCGTCGAGGCCGCGTAGACGAATCCACGCGACGCGTCGACCGTCATCGCCAACCGCTGCGGCGTCGAGGACGGCGCCACCAGAAAGATCCGGTCCAACCGGTGCTCATCGGAGACCGCCAACCACTGCCCGGCCTCGTCGGGGATGAGATCCGGCGTGATCAGGCCGAACCCGCCGGCGGATGCCAGATCCCGGGCGAACGCGTCAACCCCGTAGCGCAACACCGGGTTCCAGTAGGTCATCACCACGGCGCGGCCACCGGCCGCGCTGATCGCCTCGACCGCGGCAAGGGTGTCGCGAACGCGCACTCCCCCGTGCAGCGCGAGCTCGGTGGCCTTGGCGATGGTCGGACCGTCCATGCCGGGGTCCGAATAGGGAACCCCGACTTCGATGATGTCGCAGCCCGATTCGACCAGTGCCGTCATCCCCTTCACCGAGGTCGGCACGTCGGGATAACCGGTGGGCAGATAGCCGATCAGCGCCGCGCGATTGTCTGTGCGGCAGTGATCGAAGATCGACTCGAGCTTGCCCGCTTCGCTGTGTTTGACCGTCATCGATCGCTGGATCCCAACAGCCCGAACCACTTCGCGGCGGTCTCGACGTCCTTGTCGCCGCGGCCGGACAGGTTCACCACGATGATCGCGCCCTGCCCCAACTCGGGGCCCAATTTCAGCGCACCCGCCACGGCGTGCGCGGATTCGATGGCCGGGATGATCCCCTCCGTGCGGCACAGGACGCGGAATGCATCCATCGCCTCGGAGTCGGTGATCGGACGGTACTCGGCGCGACCCGTCTCGCGCAGATACGCGTGTTCTGGACCAACTCCCGGATAGTCGAGACCCGCTGAGATGGAATGGGATTCGATCGTCTGCCCGTCGTCGTCCTGTAGCAGATACGAGAATGATCCCTGAAACGCACCGGGTGAGCCGCCGCTGAAGGTCGCGGCGTGCCTGCCGGTTTCGACACCGTCGCCGGCCGCCTCGAATCCGACCAGCCGCACATTCGGATCGTCGATGAACGGGTGGAAGATCCCGATGGCGTTGGAGCCGCCGCCGATGCAGGCCACCACGGCGTCGGGCAACCGGCCCGCCTGGGCCTGGATCTGGGCGCGCGCCTCGAGACCGATGATCCGCTGAAAGTCGCGCACCATGGCGGGAAAGGGATGCGGGCCGGCCGCGGTGCCGAAGCAATAGAAGGTGTTGTCGGCGTTGGTAACCCAATCCCGGAACGCCTCGTTGATGGCGTCCTTGAGCGTCCTCGAACCGCTTTCCACCGAGACGACCGTCGCTCCCAGCAGGCGCATCCGCGCCACGTTGAGCGCCTGACGCTCGGTGTCCACCGCGCCCATGTAGATCACGCACTCCAGGCCGAGCAAGGCACACGCGGTGGCGGTCGCCACGCCGTGCTGACCGGCCCCGGTCTCGGCGATCACCCGCTTCTTGCCCATCCGCTGGGCCAACAATGCCTGACCGAGCACGTTGTTGATCTTGTGAGAACCGGTGTGGTTCAGGTCTTCTCGCTTGAGGAAGATGCGCGCGCCGGCTTGGTCGGACAGGCGGAGGGCCTCGTACAGCGGCGACGGCCGGCCCGCGTAGTTCGCCTGCAGGTAATCCAGCGTGTCCAGGAAATCCTGGTTGACACGTTCCTTCTCGTAGGCGGCGGTGACCTCTTCGATCACGGCCATCAAGGCCTCGGCGACGTAGCGGCCGCCGTACACACCGAAATGGCCACCCGCATCGGGTTCGTGGCGGGTGGGTTCGGCGATGGCTGCGCTCGCGAGCGGAAGGTCCGGGCGGGACAGGTCCACCATCACCAAGTCTCTACGCGGGGATGGCTCATGGGTTCAACGTTTCAGCGCTGGGGCTCTTCAGTGACGTGGTGACTAGCGAGCCGGTTTCGGACAGGACGGATGGGTGCCCGCGGTAACCAGGTCGGCAACCGCGGCGCGCGGGTCACCACTTTTGACCAGGCCTTCGCCGACCAGGACGGCGTCGGCACCCGCACCGGCGTATGCCAGCAGGTCTCCCGTACCGCGCACACCGGATTCGGCGATCCTGATCACGTTGCTGGGCAGCCCGGGAGCGATGCGCGCGAAGCAATCCCGGTCCACCTCCAGTGTCGCCAGATCGCGAGCGTTGACGCCGATTACGCTGGCCCCCGCCTTGAGCGCCCGGTCGGCTTCCTCCTCGGTGTGCACCTCGACGAGCGCCGTCATGCCCAGCGATTCGGTGCGGTCCAGCATCGACACCAACGCCGACTGCTCCAGCGCCGCGACGATGAGCAGCAACATATCGGCGCCGTGCGCGCGCGCCTCGTGAATCTGATAGGGCTGCACGACAAAGTCTTTGCGCAGGATCGGTATCGAGACGGCCGCGCGCACCGCGTCGAGGTCGTCGAGCGAGCCGTGGAAGCGGCGCTCCTCGGTCAACACGCTGATGATGCGGGCGCCACCGTCTTCGTAGGCCCGGGCCAGTTTCGCCGGATCGGCAATGGTCGCCAGCGAACCCGCCGACGGGCTGGCGCGCTTGACTTCGGCGATGACACCGATTCCGGGCTCACGCAGGGCGGCCATCACGTCGCGTGGCGGCGGCGCGGCCGCTGCGGCGGCTTTGATCTCGGACAGGCTGATGAGCGCTTCGCGCGCGGCAACGTCGGCCCGGACTCCCTCGAGGATGGAGTCAAGCACGGTTGCCGGACTCATGCCTGTCGTTTCCCTTCGCCCTGTCGTCCGCTGTCATCCCACGGCCACTTTGTTGTCCCGAGCCGATTGCGACGACGTGAAAGAAGGGTAGCGGCCCGCGGCTTGCGGCCCGTCACCGACCCTCGGTGTCAGACTCGTTCGGCCGATCGGTTGGGTCGCGTCCCTCGTCAAGCGCGTCCCAGATCATCCGCTCCGACATTCCCGGCGTCTCCGGCTCCTCCAGCATCGCCCCGTCGGCCTCTTCGCGTCGCACAATCGACCGGCGCGTCGCCGGTGCCGCGTACTTTCTTGCGCTCGAGCGGGCCGACCCCGAGTCGGACGCGGAGCGCATGAGCAGGACGGCGGCGATCAGCGTGCACGCCGCGGCGGCCACCGTGACGCCCGCGCCCCAGTACCGACGCTCGCTTCCCACCAGCGACATCACCGAGACGTGCGCCAGCTCGGCGCCGCGTACCGCCACGTCAGGCAGCGCCCACAGGCTGATCCCCAGGTAGCCCACCGCCAGGCTGACCACCGCCAATAGGCCCGCCAGCGCGCGCAGCAGCCATCCCCGCACGGCGAGGGCGGCGACGGCCGCGGCCAGCAGGAGCAACGCCAACGGCAGCAGCGCCGTCGACCACGCCGCGCCGGCCAAGGTCACCTGTTTGGGCGGCCCCAGCCCGTCGAACGACCGGATAACGACCCACGGCAGGCGCGAGGCCACCCACAGCGTCCCGGCGGCAATCACCAGCACTGCCTGGGCAATCCGGATCAGCCACCGGCTGTTCGGCCGGCCGGTGTCCGCGCCGGCCTCAGTCATCGCCGCTGGGGCCGGGTTCGGTCAGTGTCTCGGCGGCCGCGATCGCGCTCAGCACCGCGCGGGCCTTGTTGGTCGCCTCGGTGTACTCGTAGGGGCCGTTGGAGTCCGCCACCACCCCACCACCGGATTGCACGTACGCGGTGCCGTCGCGCATCAGGGCGGTACGGATGGCGATCGCGAAGTCGGCATTGCCGGCGAAGTCCAGGTAGCCGACCACGCCGCCGTACAGGCCGCGGCGCGTCTTCTCCACCTCTTCGATGAGCTCCATGGCCCGGACCTTTGGCGCGCCCGACAGCGTGCCGGCCGGGAAGCAGGCCGTCACCGCGTCCAGCGCGGTGCGACCCTCGTCGAGCGTGCCGGTCACCGTCGACACCAGGTGCATGACGTGGCTATAGCGTTCGATGTGGCTGTAGTCCTCGACGCGCACCGTGCCCGGCGCGCAGACCCGACCCAGATCGTTGCGGCCCAGGTCGACCAGCATCAGGTGCTCGGCGCGTTCCTTCTCGTCGGCCAACAGCTCCTTTTCCAGCAGCTGGTCCTCTTCTTCGGTGTCCCCGCGCCACCGGGTGCCGGCGATCGGATGGGTGGTCGCGGTGCCGTCGGCGACGGTGACCAGCGCCTCCGGACTGGAGCCGACGATCGAAAAGTCAGTTCCGCCAGCACCATTCGGCACCTGCAGCAGATACATGTAGGGGCTCGGGTTGGTGACCCGCAACATCCGGTAGACGTCGATCGGATCGACGTGGGTGTCCATTTCGAACCGTTGCGAGGGCACCACCTGGAAGGCCTCACCCGCGGCGATCTGGTCGACCAGATAGTCGACGATCTTCCCGTACTCCTCGACGCTGCGCTGCGCGCGGTAGTGCGGCACGGGCCGCTCGAACGTGCCGACGGTGGACGGCAACGGCTGGCCCAGCGCCGCCGTCATCACGTCCAGGCGGGCGATCGCGTCGTCGTAGGCCTCGTCCACCCGCTCGTCGGTCCCGTTCCAGTTCACGGCGTTGGCGATCAGCGTGATGGTGCCCTCGTGGTGGTCGACCGCCGCCACGTCGGTGGCCAGCAGCAGCAACATGTCGGGCAGCTTCAGGTCGTCCACGGCCAGCTCGGGCAGCCGTTCCAGGCGCCGCACCATGTCGTAGGCGAAGAACCCGACCATGCCGCCCGACAGCGGCGGCAGCCCGTCGAGCGGGCCGGTGGCCAGTAGCTCGCAGGTGGCGCGGAGGGCCTGCAGCGGGTCGCCCCCGGTCGGCGCGTCCTGTGGCACCACGCCCAGCCAGACGGCCTCACCGTCGCGCACGGTCAGCGCCGACGGCGCCCCGGCGCCGATGAACGACCACCGCGACCAGGAACGGCCGTGCTCGGCCGACTCCAGCAGGAAGGTGCCCGGGCGGTTGGCGGCGAGTTTGCGGTAGGCCGACAGCGGCGTCTCGCTGTCCGCCAGCACCTTGCGGGTCACCGGAACCACGCGGTGCTCGGCTGCCAGCTGGCGGAAATCCTCTCGTGAGGTCGTCGCGGCGAGGTGGGCGTGCACCGAACCATCCTCCCAGACGAGTTGCTGCGCTTCGGGCCAGCCCGACGAAGCCAGCGGGCGTAGCGTGTCCGCCATGAAACCTGGTGACACCGTCGCGGACTTCGAGTTGCCCGATCAGACCGGGACGCCGCGCAAGCTGAGCGAACTGCTCTCCGGTGGGCCCGTGGTGCTGTTCTTCTACCCGGCCGCGATGACGCCCGGCTGCACCAAGGAAGCGTGCCACTTCCGCGACCTGGCCTCCGAATTCGCCGCGGTGGGGGCCAACCGGGTGGGCATCAGCGCCGATGCGGTGCAGAAGCAGGCCGAGTTCGCCGACCTGCAGCAGTTCGACTACCCGTTGCTGTCGGACACCGACGGCACCGTCGCCACGCAGTTCGGCGTCAAGCGCGGCCTGCTCGGCAAGCTGATGCCGGTCAAGCGCACGACGTTCGTGATCGACACAGACCGCACGGTGCTCGGGGTGATCTCCAGCGAGTTCAACATGGACAGCCACGCCGACAAGGCGCTGGCGACGCTGCGGGCCCGCGCGTAGCCGTCAGGGGTTGATCGCCAGGAACACGTAGGCGGCCAGCAGCACCAGATGCACCTCGCCCTGCAGGCGGGTCGCCCGCCCGGGCACCACGGTCAGCATGCTGATCACGACCGTCAGGGCAAGCAACACCAGCTGGACGGCGCCGAGGCCGAGCACCAGCGGCCCTTTGAGCCATATCGACGCCAGCGCGATCGTCGGAATGGTGAGCCCGATGCTGGCCATCGCCGAGCCGTACGCCAGGTTCAGGCTGATCTGGATGCGGCCCTTTCGCGCCGACCGCGCCGCCGCGAGCGTCTCGGGCAGCAGCACCAGCGCCGCGATGATCACACCCACGAACGACTGCGGCAAGCCCGCCACCACCACCGCGTGTTCGACGGCCGGTGATTCCTCCTCTGCCAGGCCGACCACCGCTACCAGGGCGCAGAGCAGCAGCACCAGGCTGCTCAGCGCCTGCCGCCTGTTGGGTGGATCCGCGTGACTCTCGTCCTCGAACACGCGCTGTTGGCCCCTCTGCGCGATCGGCAGAAAAAAATCGCGGTGCCGCACGGTCTGGGTGAACACGAACAGCAGGTACACCAAGAGCGTGGCGATCGCGGCGAAGGCGAGCTGGCTGGGGGTGAACTCCCTGCCCGGGTGCCCGGTGGTGAAGGCGGGCAACACCAGGCTCAACGTGGCCACCGTGGTGACCGTGGCCAGGGCGGCGCCGGCGCCTTCGGCGTTGAACAGCGTTACGCCGTAGCTCCGGGAGCCGAGCAGCAGCGACAAACCGGCGATCCCGTTGGTGGTGATCATCAGCGCGGCGAACGCGGTGTCCCTGGCCAGCGTCGCGGCCTCGTTGCCGCCGGACATCATCAGGGTGACGATGAGTGCCACCTCGATGATGGTGACCGCGGCCGCCAGTATCAGCGACCCGAAGGGCTCGCCGACCCGGTGTGCGACCACCTCCGCGTGATGCACCGCGGCAACCACCGCACCGATGAGAAACAGCGCCGCCAGCCCGACCAGCACGGGCCCCAACCTCTCGCCCCAGATCACTGCCAGCACGACGACGGCAAGCACCGGCACAACGACGTTCCAGGACAACCATTTCGACATCGCCCGCCATTCTTGTCTAAGTCGTGCGCCCGCGCCTGTGGAAAGTGACCGCAGACACGTTTGCTGGAGCACACCGCCGCCGGACCCGACCCCGGTCGGCGATACCCGGTTGCCGCCCCGACGGCGTCAACGGAATCAATGCAATGGCGGGTTAGGCGGTCAGCGCTCCGGTGCCAGCAGCACGTCGGCGTCGAAGCAGCTGTGATCGCCGGTGTGGCAGGCGCCGCCGACCTGGTCGACCGTCAGCAGCACGGTGTCGCCGTCGCAGTCCAGGCGCACCGAGTGGACGTATTGGGTGTGGCCGGACGTCGCCCCCTTGATCCACTGCTCGTCGCGGGAGCGTGAATAATACGTCGCCTCACGGGTTTCCAGGGTCCGGGCCAGCGCCGCGTCGTCCATCCAGGCGACCATCAGGACGTCACCGCTGCCGCGCTCCTGCACGACGGCGGTGAACAGGCCGTCGGCGTTGCGCTTGAGCCGCGCGGCGATCTGCGGGTCGAGCGTCATCGCGCCATCCTTACCGCGATTCCCGCCTTGGCCATGGCGGCCTTTACCTGACCGATGGTCAGCTCCCGGAAGTGAAACACGCTGGCCGCCAACACCGCATCGGCGCCGGCCGCGATCGCGGGCGCGAAGTGTTCGGCCGCCCCGGCGCCGCCGCTGGCGATGACCGGCACAGTGACCGCCGACCGCACCGCCTGCAGCATCTCCAAGTCGAATCCGGCCTTGGTGCCGTCGGCGTCCATCGAGTTCAGCAGGATCTCCCCCACCCCCAGATCGGCTCCGCGCGAAGCCCACTCGACCGCGTCCAGCCCGGTGCCCTGGCGCCCGCCATGCGTGGTGACCTCCCAGCCCGACGGCGTCGGCACCGCGCCCGGCGGCACCGTGCGGGCATCGACGGACAGCACGATGCACTGGGAGCCGAACTGCCGCGCCATCTCGGCCAGCAGCTCGGGCCGGGCGATCGCGGCGGTGTTGATGGACACCTTGTCGGCACCGGCACGCAGCAAGACGTCGACGTCGGCCACGGTGCGCACCCCGCCGCCGACGGTCAGCGGGATGAAAACCTGCTCGGCCGTGCGGCGCACCACGTCGAGCATGGTGGCCCGCCCGGACGACGACGCGGTCACGTCGAGAAAGGTCAGCTCGTCGGCGCCTTCGGCGTCATAGGCGGCGGCGAGTTCCACCGGATCGCCCGCGTCCCGGAGGTTTTCGAAGTTGACGCCCTTGACCACCCGGCCGCCGTCGACGTCCAGGCATGGGATCACTCGCACCGCGAGGCCGTGCGGATTCGGGGCCATCTCAGTAGTCCTCCGGTCGGCCGGTGGCGCGCAGGATTTCCAGGATCTCGGCGTGCGCGGCGGGACCGGCCGCCAGCGCGGAATCCGAATCTGGAGTCCACGGCTCGCCGGCCAGGTCGGTGACGACGCCGCCCGCGGCCCGGACCAGCGCCACCCCGGCGGCGTGGTCCCACACGTGACCACCGAAACTTATTGCCGCACCGAGTATTCCGTCGGCGACGAACGCCAGGTCAAGCCCGGTGGAGCCGTGCATGCGCAGTCGCGAGGAGATCCTGCTCAGGTTCTCCAGCACTGCCATCCGGTAGCGCCCCGGGAACCGGCCGCGCGCGTCCGCGCTGAACGACCCGGCGCCGACCAGGGCGTCGGCCAAATCGACGGCGGCCAGCGGCGGCTGCGGCACCCCGTTCTTGCGCAACGGGCCGCCCGCCACCGCGGTGTAGCGCTGGTCGATGAACGGCAACCAGGTCAGGCCTGCCACCGGGTCACCGTGGTGCAGCAGGCCCAGCAGGATCCCGGCCATCGGCGATCCGGCCGCGTAGTTGAAGGTGCCGTCGACGGGATCCAACACCCACACCCATGGCGAGTCGACGGCAGAACCGCCGAATTCCTCGCCGTGCACCCCGATCCCGGTGGCCTCGCCGAGTGCGGCGACCACTTCTCGCTCGATCGCGAGATCCACGTCGGTGGCAAAGTCGTTGCCCTTCTTACGAACCGCCGAATCGGCGCGGTGGCCGGCAAGGAACGGTTCGACCGCGTCGTCGAGAATCGCCGACGCCTGCGCCACCAACGTGTGCACGTCCATGCGGCGCTACTCCGCCACCGCGGCCAGCGCCTGAGGCAGGGTGAATCGGCCCGCATAGAGGGCCTTGCCCACGATGGCGCCCTCGATCCCGCGGCCGGTGAGGGTGGCGATCGCGCGCAGGTCATCGAGGCTGGACACGCCGCCCGAGGCGATCACCGGGACGTCGGTGCGGTCGGCGACGGACGCCAGCAGGTCCAGATTGGGGCCGCCCAGCGTGCCGTCCTTGGTCACGTCGGTGACCACGAACCGCGAACACCCTTGCCCGTCAAGGCGTTCCAGCACCTCCCACAGGTCGCCGCCGTCGGTTTCCCAGCCCCGCCCGCGCAGCCGGTGCGCGCCGGCCGGATTGGTTTTGTCGATCTGGACGTCAAGGCCGACGGCGACCTTGTCGCCGTGCTTGCTGATCGCTCGCGCACACCACTGCGGGTCCTCGAGGGCCGCGGTGCCCAGGTTCACCCGAGCGCAACCGGTGGCCAGGGCGGCGGCCAGCGAATCGTCGTCGCGGATCCCGCCGGACAGCTCCACCTGCACGTCGAGCTTGCCGACCACTTCGGCCAGCAGTTCGCGGTTGGAGCCCCGCCCGAACGCCGCGTCCAGGTCGACCAGATGGATCCATTCGGCGCCGTCGCGCTGCCAGGTCAGCGCGGCGTCCAGCGCCGAGCCGTATTCGGTTTCACTGCCCGCCTTGCCCTGCACCAGACGCACGGCACGGCCGTCGACCACGTCGACCGCGGGCAACAAGATCAACACATTCCCTCCTGTGTGCCGAGATCGCAACGCATTACGCGCGTTCCCGGCTGTTGCTTGCTAGAAAGCGCTTTCGCGAGGCCCTTCACAATCCCTGGACCCAATTGCTCAACACGGCCGCGCCCGCATCCCCGCTCTTCTCCGGGTGGAATTGGGTGGCCGATAGCGGCCCGTCCTCGACCGCTGCCAGAAACGGCCCCTCGTGGGAGGCCCACGTCAGCACCGCCTCGGGTGAACCCTCCCACTGCTGCGCGGCGTAGGAGTGCACGAAGTAGAACCGGGTGTCGGCATCGAGGCCTTTGAACAGCACGGTACCGGGCCCGGATTCGACGACGTTCCAGCCCATGTGCGGGATGACCGGCGCTTGCAGTCGCGTGACGTATCCCGGCCACTGACTGCATCCCTCGGTCTCCACACTGAACTCGACGCCGCGGGCGAACAGGATCTGCATGCCGACGCAGACGCCCAGCACGGGGCGCCCGGCGGCGATCCGCTCGGCGATGATGTGCTCGCCGCCGATGTTGCGCAGCCCCGTCATGCAGGCCTCGTAGGCGCCGACGCCGGGCACGACCAGCCCGTCGGCGACGACCGCGGCATCGGCGTCGCCGGTCACCTCGACCGACGCGCCGACCCGCTCCAGCGCACGCTGAGCCGACCGGAGGTTGCCCGAGCCGTAGTCAAGGACAACTACTTTCTTAGGTGCCGTCACAGAACCCCTTTGGTGGACGGCACGTCCGACACCCGGGGGTCGGACTCGACCGCCTGACGCAGCGCGCGGGCAACCGCCTTGTACTGCGCCTCGGTGATGTGGTGCGGGTCGCGCCCGTACAGGACGCGCACGTGCAACGCGATGCGCGCGTTCATCGCCAGCGATTCGAACACGTGCCGGTTGATGACGGTGTGATACGGCACCGAGTTGCCGGCAATGGTGGTGTGCTGCAGGTGATCCGGTTCTCCGCTGTGCACACAGTAGGGCCGGCCGGACACGTCGACCGCGGCGTGGGCCAGCGTCTCGTCCATCGGGATGAAGGCGTCGCCGAACCGCCGGATGCCCCGTTTGTCGCCCAGTGCCTGGCCGAGCGCCTGCCCCAGCGCGATGGCGGTGTCCTCGATGGTGTGGTGTCCCTCGATCTCGACATCGCCCTTGGTGCGCACGGTCAGGTCGAAACTGGCGTGACTGCCCAGGGCCGTGAGCATGTGGTCGTAAAACGGCACACCGGTGTCGATGTCGACCTGGCCGGTGCCGTCGAGGTCGAGTTCGATGACGATGTCGGATTCCTTCGTGCGGCGCTCAATGCGCGCACGACGGGTAGCGGTCGCTGTCACGGTGCTCCTACGGGGCTGGGGGTAACGGGTGCCAGTTGGGTGGCGGCGATCTGGGCGCTGGCGCGCAGGAAGGCGTCGTTCTCTTCGGCTAGTCCGGTAGTGACGCGCAGGTAGCCGGGGATGCCGACATCGCGGATCAGCACGCCGGCATCCAGATAGCGTTGCCAGGTGACCGGCGCATCGGCGAATTCCCCGAACAGCACGAAGTTCGCGTCGCTGGGAATCACCCGAAAACCCATGCCAGCCAAAGCAGTTGAGACACGCTCACGTTCGGCGATCAGTGTCGCCACACTGCCCAGGGTGTCATCGGCATGCCGCAGCGCGGCGCGGGCGGCGGCCTGAGTGAGCACCGACAGGTGATACGGGAGCCGCACCAGCAGCATCGCGTCGATCACCGCCGGGGTGGCGATCAGGTAGCCCAGCCGGCCGCCGGCGAACGCGAACGCCTTGCTCATGGTGCGCGAGACGATCAGCTTGGTCGGGTACTCCCCCACCAGCTCGACGGCGCTGGGCTGCGAGGAGAATTCGCCGTAGGCCTCATCCACGATCAGGATGCCGGGCACCACGTCGAGCAGCCGCCGCAGGTCCGGCAGCGGAACGCTCTGCCCGGACGGGTTATTCGGGCTGGCGACGAACACCACATCGGGCCGGCGGTCGGTGATGGCGGCCACGGCGGCGTCGACGTCCAGGCCGAAGTCGTCGGCGCGGGCGGCCTGCAGCCATTCGGTGCGGGTGCCGTCGGAGATGATCGGGTGCATCGAGTACGACGGGACAAAACCGATGGCGGTGCGCCCGGGGCCCCCGAAGGCCTGCAGCAGCTGCTGCAGGATCTCGTTGGAACCGTTTGCCGCCCATAGGTTTTCGACTCCGAGCGCAACGCCGGTCTGTGCGCTCAGGTAGGCGGCCAGGTCGGTCCGCAGCGCCACCGCGTCGCGGTCGGGGTAGCGGTGCAGGTCGGCGGCGGCCTCGCCCACCGACCGCACCACGTCGTCCACCAGCGCCTTGCTCGGCGGGTGCGGGTTCTCGTTGGTGTTCAGCCGCACCGGGACGTCCAATTGCGGTGCGCCGTAAGGCGATTTGCCGCGCAGGTCGTCGCGCAGCGGCAGGTCGTCGAGCGCAGGTTCCGATTGTCCGCTCATCGCTCGAACCTCCGCCGTACCGCTTCGCCGTGTGACGGCAGGTCTTCGGCCTCGGCGAGCGCGATCACGTGTCCGGATACGTCTTTCAGGGCCGCCTCGGTGTAGTCGACGACGTGGATGCCGCGCAGGAAGGTCTGCACCGACAGACCGCTGGAATGCCGGGCGCTGCCCGCGGTGGGCAGCACGTGATTGGATCCTGCGCAGTAGTCACCGAGGCTCACCGGCGCGTACGGGCCGACGAAAATGGCTCCGGCCGAGCGGATTCGGCTTACCACGGCGGCGGCGTCGAGGGTCTGGATCTCCAGGTGTTCGGCGGCGTAGGCGTTGACCACTTCGACACCGGCGTCCAGGTCGTCGACCAGGATGATGGCCGATTGGCGACCGCCGAGCGCGGCCGTCACCCGTTCGCGGTGCACGGTCGTCTGCAGCTGTTTGGCCAGCTCCGCGTCCGTGGCGCCGGCCAGGTCCGCGCTGGGGGTGACCAGCACGCTGCCCGCCATCTCGTCGTGCTCGGCCTGACTGATCAGGTCGGCGGCGACGTGCGCCGGGTCGGCGGTGTGGTCGGCCAGGATCGCGATCTCGGTCGGGCCGGCTTCGGCGTCGATCCCGACGTGCGACCGGCAGAGCCGCTTGGCGGCGGTGACGTAGATGTTGCCGGGCCCGGTGATCATGTCGACGGGCGCCAGTTCGGCGCCGTCGAGGTCGGTGCCGCCGTAGGCCAGCAGCGCGACCGCCTGCGCGCCGCCCACGGCCCACACCTCGTCGACGCCCAGCAGCCGGGCCGCGGCCAGGATCGTCGGGTGCGGCAGGCCGCCGAATTGAGCCTGCGGTGGGCTGGCCACCACCAGCGAGGCGACGCCGGCGGCCTGGGCCGGCACCACGTTCATCACCACGCTGGAGGGGTAGACGGCGTTGCCGCCGGGCACGTAGAGACCCACCCGGTCAACCGGGACCCACCGCTCGGTGACGGTCGCGCCCGGGCCAAGGGTGGTCGTGACGTCGGTGCGACGCTGGTCGGCGTGCACGGCGCGGGTGCGTTCGATCATCACCCGCAGCGCGTCGGCCACCCGCGCGTCGAGTTCGGCCAGCGCCTTCTCCAGCGCGGCGTCGGGCACCCGGACGGCCGGGGGCCGGACGCCGTCGAACGTGGCCCCGAACTCGCACGCGGCTTCGGCGCCGCGCTCGGCGACGGCCTGCACGATCGGCCGGACCTTGGGCAGCACCGTCTCCACGTCGGCGCCGCCGCGGGGCAGCGCCGTCCGCAATCGGGCAGCCGTCAACTCCGCGCCCCGCAGGTCGATACGGGCCATCGGCGACGGTTGGGTGGTGCTCACGGTGTCCATTGTCCCAGAGGAACTCAAGTCAATATCCGACCGGTACAGTGCCGGTATCTAGGCCATACCCCGCGTTGCCGACCCAGGGAGCCGCCATGTCCGCGAAGGATCACCCCAACAACGCCCCGGGCACCCCGATGGTCTTCCCGCCCTGGTTTGAGCGCTTCCAGATCAAATACTTCAACCCGGCGCTGAAGCCGATCGCGCGATACCTGCCCGGAATCGCGACGATCAAGCACCGGGGCCGCACCTCCGGCAAACCCTACGAGACCATCGTGACCACGTATCGCAAGGGCAACACCGTGGCGATCGCGCTGGGCCACGGCAAGACGAACTGGGTGAAGAACGTGCTGGCCGCCGGTGAGGCGGACGTGGAGTTCAGCCGCAACCGATCGGTGCACCTGATCAACCCGCGAATCCTGCCCGCCGGCTCGGACGGGCACGGCCTGCCTGGACTGGCGCGCATGCAGCTGCGCCGGATCGGCGTTTTCGTCGGCGACATCGCCTGAGGCCGCTCGCCTGAGGCGCGTATGGGGGCACCGCAGCGTCGAGGGTGCGCTGGTGGCGTTGAGTGTGCGCCCACGGCGGCGACATCCGGGTGAAGCCCGCCCAGGATGCACACCCGACGCGGCGCGCAGTAGACGCAAGCTTTCCTACATATCGAGGCCGATGTCGAGCGCCCGCACCGAATGGGTCAGTGCCCCGACGGCCAGGTAGTCCACCCCGGTCGCGGCGTACGCGGCAGCGTTCTCCAGGCTGAGCCCGCCCGAGGCCTCCAGCAGCACGGCGGGTGCCCGCGCGTCACGGCGCTGCACGGCCATCTGCGTCTGCCACACCGGGAAGTTGTCCAGCAGGATGAGCTCGGGCTTCTCGGGCAGCACCTCGTCCAGCTGCTCGAGTGAATCCACTTCCACCTCGCACGGCAGATCCGGCGCCGCCTCGCGCACCGCCCGCAGCGCGTCGACCACCGATCCCGCGGCCACCACGTGGTTGTCCTTGATCAGGGCCGCGTCGCCGAGCCCCAGTCGGTGGTTCACGCCGCCACCGACCCGGACCGCGTATTTCTGCAGGACGCGCAGACCGGGCAGGGTCTTGCGGGTATCGCGCACCTGGGCCTTGGTGCCGTGCACGGCGTCCACCCAGTGCGCCGTCGTGGTTGCGATCCCAGACAGGTGACAGATCAGATTCAGCATGGTCCGCTCGGCGGTCAGCAGGCCGCGGATCTCGGCGCGCAGCGTCAGCACCGGCTGGCCGGGCTCCAGGCGGGCCCCGTCCTCGACGCGGTCGACCACCTCGTAGCCGCGCGCGCCGAGCACCTCGTCGAGCACCAGCAACGCGATGTCGATGCCGGCGATCACGCCGGGCTGGCGGGGCACCATGGACGCGGTCGCGACCGTGTCGGCGGGCACCGTGGCCAGGGTGGTGATGTCGGGGCCGTAGCGCAGGTCCTCGACCAGGCCGCGCTTGACGGTTTCGCGCGCGGCGGTCAGTTCGCAGTCGGACATCGTGGTCATACGACCGCCGCCAATGCCTCCACCAGCACCGCGTTCTGGTCGTCGGCCAGCCGCAGCACGTGGCTGCGCCCCAGCTCGGACGCGGTCTGCCGATATTCCTCGCGATGGTGGCAGCCCCGGCTCTCGGTGCGGGCCAGGGCCGCGGCCGTGACCGCGCGGGCGGCGACGGCCAGCGCCACATCCTCGAAGTCGCGGCGGCCGGACACGGGACGCGGCGGCGCCTGCGACAGCAGGGTGGACAGCCGGGTCAGCCCGGCGGCATCGCGCACCACCGACGCGTCCCGGCTCATCGCGCGCTGCAGCACACCGCGCTCGGGCGCGGTGTGGACGAGTGGCTCGGGCGCGACCGCCTGCACCCGCCCGGTCGTCGCGGCGTGCGCGGCCGCCAATTTGCCGGCCCGTCCGCCGACCACCAGACCTTCCAGCAGGCTGTTGGACGCCAGCCGGTTGGCACCGTGCAGTCCGGTGCGCGCCACCTCGCCGGCGGCGAACAACCCGGGCAGTTCGGTTTGGCCGTAGACATCGGTGACGATGCCGCCGCAGCTGTAATGCGCCCCGGGGACAACCGGGATGGGCTGCCGGCGGGGATCGATGCCGGCGGCCCGGCAGGCGGCCGTCACCGTCGGGAACCGGTTGGCGAAGTCGCCGATGTGGCGCGCGTCGAGGAAGACGCAGGCATCGCCGGTGGCCTTGAGCCGGGCGTCGATGGCCGCGGCGACGACGTCGCGGGGCGCCAGATCCCCCATCGGGTGGACACCGGCGGTCACCGAATCGCCTTGCCGGTCAATCAGTTTCGCGCCCTCACCGCGGATGGCCTCGGTGACGAGCGGACGCCGTCCGCTGGCGGCATCGCCGGCGAAGAGCATCGTGGGGTGGAACTGGATGAACTCGAGATCGCTGACCCGGACACCGGCCCACAAGCCCAGCGCGATGCCGTCGCCGGTGGAGCCCTCGGGGTTGGTGGTCGCGCCGTACAGGTGCCCGAGGCCGCCGGAGGCCAGGATCACCGACGGCGCGCTGATGATTCCGTACCCGCCCGGCGTGCCGACCAGGACGCCGGTCACGGCCGCACCGTCGTGCAGAACCCGCAGCGCCACATGGCCGGTGCGGATGTCCAGCGTGCGCGCGGCGTGATCGAGGGCGCGCTGCACCTCCGCGCCGGTGGCGTCGCCGCCGGCATGCACGATGCGGCGCCGGGAGTGTCCACCCTCGCGGGTCAGCGCCCACTTGCCCGGCGCGGCTTCATCGAAACGTGCTCCGTCGCCGACCAATTCGGCGACTGCCGCGTATCCATCGGCGACGATCGAGTAGACCGCCTGGGGGTCGCACAGACCCGCACCCGCGACCACCGTGTCCGCGACGTGGGCCTCCACCGAATCGTCATTGTCGGGCAGCACCACCGCGATGCCGCCCTGCGCGTAATGCGTCGCCGTCGCCCCGCGAGCCTGGTCGGCCTTGCTCAGCACGACGACGTTGCGCCCGGCGCGGTGGGCGGCCAGTGCGGCGGCCAATCCCGCGACGCCGGTACCGACGACGACGACGTCGGCGCTGTGCGTCCACTGGGGACGGGCGGTCACTCGCCACCGCCAGGCTGGCCGATCTCGATCATTCGCTGCACGCTGCGCCGGCCGGCGGCGGCCACGTCGGGATCGACATCGACCTCGTCGGCCCCCTCGACCAGGCAGCGCAACAGCGCGGCCGGGGTGATCATCTTCATGAACTTGCAAGAAGCGCGGTCGTTGACCGCGCGGAAGTCGACTTGCGGTGCGGCCCGGCGCAATTGATACAGCATGCCGACCTCGGTGGCGACCAGCACCTTGCGTGCGTTGGTCTGGTTGGCGGCCTCCAGCATGCCGCCGGTGGACAGGATCTTCACCCGGTCCGGCGGGAAGGCACCCTCGCCCGCGAGATACAGGGCCGAAGTGGCGCAACCACATTCGGGGTGCACGAAGAGCTCGGCATCGGGATTGGCGCGGGCCTGGTCGTTGAGTTCGTCGCCGTTGATCCCGGCGTGCACGTGGCATTCGCCCGCCCACACGTGCAGGTTCTCGCGACCGGTCATTCGGCGGACGTGGGCGCCGAGGAACTGATCCGGGCAGAACAGCACCTCGCGGTCGGGGTCGATGGACTCGACGACCTCGACCGCGTTGGACGAGGTGCAGCAGATGTCGGTGAGCGCCTTGACCGCCGCCGTCGTGTTGACGTAGGAGACGACGACCGCGCCGGGGTGTTCGTCCTTCCAGGCCTGCAGCTCGTCGGCGGTGATGGAATCGGCCAGCGAGCAGCCGGCACGCTGGTCCGGGATGAGCACGGTCTTGTCCGGGCTCAGGATCTTGGCCGTCTCGGCCATGAAGTGCACACCGCAGAACACGATGGTGTCCTCGGGCGCCTCGGCGGCGATCCGCGACAGCGCCAGTGAGTCGCCCACGTGGTCGGCGACGTCCTGGATCTCGGGCAGTTGATAGTTGTGCGCCAATACGGTGGCGCCGCGCAGCTTGGCCAGGCGGCGAACCTCGGCGGCCCATTGCTCATCACCGGCCACACCGGCATACCCGGCGGGTGAATTCGTGATGTCGGCGACCATGCCTTCGGCGAGCGTGTCCATGCGATTGATAACCGTCATGGCGGTCCCTTTCAGCCCAGGAGGTTTTCGACTTATAATCGAAAACATGGCCCATGGTAGCACCGCTCACGAAGTGCTCGCGGTCGTGTTCCAGGTTCGCGAAGTGACTGAACAGGTTACGAAGGGACACCGGACGGCGAAACCGCAGTTGAACGTGCTGTTATGGCAACGCGCCCGGGAGCCGCAACAGGGCAAGTGGTCGCTGCCGGGCGGGCAGCTGCGCAACGACGAGGACATGATCACCTCGGTCCGGCGCCAGCTGGCCGAGAAGGTGGACCTCAAAGAGCTGGCCCACCTGGAGCAGCTCGCGGTGTTCTCCGACCCGCAGCGGGTGCCGGACACCCGGGTGATCGCGTCCACGTTCCTGGGCCTGGTTCCCTCCCCCGCCAGCCCCGAGCTGCCGCCGGACACCCGCTGGCATCCGGTGAACTCGCTGCCGCCGATGGCTTTCGATCACGGTCTGATGGTGGACAACGCTCGCACCCGGCTAATCGCCAAGCTGTCCTATACCAATATCGGCTTCGCTTTGGCGCCAAGGGAATTCGCGCTTTCCACGCTGCGCGACATCTACGGCGCCGCGCTGGGCTATCAGGTGGACGCGACGAACCTGCAGCGAGTGCTGGGCCGGCGCGGCGTCATCCGGGCGACCGGCACCATCGCACAATCCGGGCGCAGCGGCGGACGGCCGGCCGCACTGTACCGGTTCACCGACGCGGCGTTGCGGGTCACCGACGAGTTCGCCGCGCTCAGACCTCCGGGGCTGCCAGGCTAGGCTGGCGGAAAGCGTCATCGGGCGACGCGGGGCGATTCGAAATTTTCAGTAGCGTTCTGACCTGTCCGGAGTGACGAGAAGTCGCCCACACTGCGGCGATTACGTTTTGGTTACCTGCCGTTCGTGCGCGAGAATGCCGGGTGGCCACGAAGGGAGCCTCAATGGCTGAGCTCGGCAACCTGGTCGGCACGCAGGGCGCGGAATGGCTCGCCCGGCCGCCGCACGAGGAACTGCAGCACAAGGTGCGTCCGCTGCTGCCCTCGGACGACCCGTTCTACCAGCCGCCGCTGGGCTTCCAGCACGCCGAGCCCGGGACCGTGCTGCGCTCGCGCGACGTCGAGCTGGCGTTCCTCGGCCTGATCCCGCAGCCCATCAAGGCCGTCCAGCTGCTGTACCGGACCATGGACATGAACGGCGAGCCGGAGGCCACCGCCACGACGGTGATCGTCCCCGCCGACCTCGCTCCGGGCCAGTCCTGCCCGGTGCTGTCGTACCAGTGCGCGATCGACGCCGTCTCGTCGCGCTGTTTCCCCTCCTACGCGCTGCGGCGACGGGCGAAGGCGCTGGGCGCCATCGGCCAGTTCGAGCTCTTCCTGATCGCCGCCGCCGTGGCCGAGGGGTGGGCCGTCTCCGTGCCCGACCACGAAGGCCTGCGCGGCCTGTGGGGCGCACCGTACGAACCGGGCTACCGCGTCCTGGACGGCATCCGGGCCGCGCGCAACTCGGAGCGCCTCAACCTGTCCTCCACCGCCCCGGTCGGGCTGTGGGGGTACTCCGGTGGCGGACTGGCCAGCGCATGGGCCGCCGAGATGTGCGCCGAATACGCGCCCGAGCTGGACATCGTCGGCGCGGTGCTGGGCTCACCAGTCGGGGACCTGGGCAACACCTTCCGCCGGCTCAACGGCAGCTTCCTGTCCGGGCTTCCCGCCCTGGTGGTGGCCGCGCTCGCGCACATCTATCCCGATCTGGACCGGGTGATCCGCGAGCACACCAACGAGGAGGGGCGCGCCCTGCTCGACTCGCTGGAGAAGATGACGACGGTGGAAGCCGTGGTGCGGATGGCCGGCAAGAACATGGGCGACTACCTCGACCAGCCGCTCGAGCAGATCCTGTCCACCCCGGAAATCACCTACGTCTTCGACCACATCAAGCTGGGTGCCGCCGTCCCGACGCCGCCGGTGCTGATCGTGCAGGCCGTGCACGACTACCTGATCGACGTCCACGACATCGACGTGCTCGCCGACGCGTATTCGGCCGGCGGCGCGCACGTCACCTACCACCGCGACGCCTTCAACGAGCACATGATGCTGCATCCGCTGTCGGCGCCGATGGCGCTGCGCTGGCTGACGGATCGCTTCCAAGGCCGCCCACTGACCGAGCACCTGATCCGGACCACGTGGCCGACGATGTTCAACCCGATGACCTACGTCGGTATGGCCAGGCTGCTCAAGATCGCCGCCAAGGTCGTCACGGGTCGCAAGATCGGCCGTCGTCCGCTATGACACGGGCGCTTCCGCGGCGCCTCCGCCTCCCACCGGCAGCGCTTCGGAAGGCCTAGGCTCCGGCGGAAGCGCACCCAGGTCGTCGCGGGCGTCCGCGGCCGCCCGCACAGCGTAGACAAGGGCGGCGATGCCGGCCGGCCACAACAGCGTCACCGCGACCTGCAGCGGACCGCTCGAGAAGAACACCGGCGGCGCCTGCGTGACGTACGCGACCGATGGGCTCTTCGTCAGCGGGACCGCATCGAAGTCCAGGGCGCCGTAGCTCAGCCGAACCAGCCCGGCCCCCACCGCCGAGGCCAGGGCGGCCGCCGCCACCATGCCGCCCGACAGGGCGATGACCATCGCCGGCCCGCGGTGCTCGCGCCACTGCCACACCCCGACCGAGCCGACCACCGCCAGCACGGTCAGCAGGCCCAGCATCAGCGCCGGCGCGACGAAGAAGTGCTCGGACTCGTTGCCCAGATAGTCATGGACCCGCTCGCCCGAACGGGTGAGGGCCACCACGGCGCGAATCGGCGGGGCGATCCACGCCCACACTCCGCCGATCACCAAACCGGTGACCGCCGTCCCCAGGGCCACGACCAGGAGCGCGCGCACCCGGGCCCGCCGCGAAACGGTGACGACGGGCGCATCGGACTTGGCCGGCTCGGTCACCGCTGGGTCTCCAGATCACCGGAATCGACCTCACCGTGCCGCGAGCAGCGCGCGCGCCAGCCGTCGGGGCGAACCTGCACCACCATCCGGCGCCCGCATGCCGCGCAGAATCGGGGAGGCTCAAGACCCAACTGAGCCGCTGTCGGCACTGAGGTGCCCCCTAATTCCCCGGTGTAGACGTTGTAGACGCCGGCACTGACCGCCGCGCCCAAATCGCCAACCACAAGTCTCCAACCCTAGCCGCGAAGCCGGGCTACAAGCTGGCGTTGAGCCCCTTGAGGGGCATCTGCAGGTCGTCCAGCAATTCCAGGTCGGATTCGGCGGGCCGGCCCAGCGTGGTCAGGTAGTTGCCGACGATCACGGCGTTGATGCCGCCCAGGATGCCCTTCTTGGCGCCCAGGTCGCCCAGCGTGATCTCCCGGCCGCCGGCGAATCGCAGCATGGTGCGGGGCAGCGCCAGGCGGAACGCGGCCACGGACTTCAGCGCCTCGCTCGCCGGCATGACCTCCAGGTCGCCGAACGGGGTGCCGGGACGCGGGTTGAGGAAGTTCAGCGGCACCTCGTCGGGGCCCAATTCGGCCAGTTCGGCGGCGAACTCCGCGCGCTGTTCCAGGGTCTCGCCCATGCCCAGGATGCCGCCGCAGCAGACCTCCATGCCGGCGTCGCGGACCATCGACAGCGTCTCCCAGCGCTCTTCCCAGCTGTGGGTGGTCACCACGTTGGTGAAGAACGAGCGGGCGGTCTCGAGGTTGTGGTTGTAGCGGTGCACACCCATCTCGGAGAGCTGCTCGACCTGCTCGGCCGTCAGCATGCCCAGCGAGCAGGCGATGTTGATCTCGACCTCGTTGCGGATCGCCTCGATACCGGCCGCGACCTGGGCCAGCAGCCGCTCGTCGGGCCCACGCACGGCGGCCACGATGCAGAATTCGGTGGCGCCGGACTTGGCGGTCTGCTTGGCCGCCTCGACCAGGCTGGGAATGTCGAGCCGCGCGCTGCGCACCGGCGACGCGAACAGCCCCGACTGCGAGCAGAAGTGACAGTCCTCCGGGCATCCGCCGGTCTTCAGGCTGATGATGCCCTCGACCTCGACCTCGGGACCGCACCAGCGCATCCGCACGTCGTGGGCCAGCGCCAGCAGTTCGTCGAGGCGGTCGTCGGGCAACTGCAGCACCCGCAGCACCTGGTCCCGGCTCAATCCCTGGCCGTCCTCCAGCACCTGCCGCCGGGCCACCGCCAGGATGTCCTCGTCGTTGCCGGTTTCGGCCGTCGGTCGAGTTGCCGCTTGAGTCACCAGGTACTCCCCTTGCCTCTTTTCGTGTCCGCGCGTGGGGACACATCTGCCACGTGGTGATGGCAGCGGTGAATGAAAAGGTGTTCAAAGTAGGGTAGCGGCCGAAGTACACGACCTACCTATGGGTATACGACCATGGTGACTCCGCACGTCGAATTCTTGGCGCATCACTACCTGCTGTTGGCGGCGCCGGCGTTTCTGCCTGCGGTGATCGTCGTCGGGGTGGTGTTGTACATCGCGCTGCGCGACCGCCGGGAAGGCCGGAGCACCACGGCCGCCGGCAAGGACACTTCCCGTCCCGACACGCCCGACAAAGAGCGTGATTGACGAGCCCTGGATCGGGGCATTAAACAAACAATCACGACCCTACTTGGCAGTAATAAGCGGTTGACGGAATCGGATCCTCCGGGGCAGCCCGGCGCGGTTGGGAGGCATGACGATGCGGTCGAATGAACTGGTGATTGTTGCTGAGGCACCCGCGCGCGGCGCGGGGCTGAATCAGGTGATCGGGTTATCGATCGCCGCCGCGGTGATCACCCTGCTATTGCTATGGGTGGGCCACGCCCATCGCACCCATCGCATTCACTGGTTGACCCGCGTCGCCGACAAAGTCGGCGATAAATTCCACCGGCCCGGCTGGGTTGCGCTGCCGGTTCTGGTGTTCACCACATCCATCATCTGCGCGCTGTTCGGTTTCATCTGGGACGTCAGCTGGCATATCGGCAACGGCCGCGACCCCGGGCCGCTGGCCAATCCGGCTCACTACTTCATCATCATTGGATTGTTCGGCATCTTCCTGGGCGGAATGACGGCGGTCGTGCTGCCGTTCGACAGGCCCGGCCCGGCGGCGGTGCGCATCACGCAAAACTGGCACGCACCCGTCGGCGGCGTGCTGATGGCCGGTTGCGGGCTGTACGCGATGATCGGGTTCCCGCTCGACGACATCTGGCACCGCATCTTCGGCCAAGACGTAACCCTTTGGGGTCCAACGCATTTGATGATGATCGGCGGCGCGTGCTTCTCCCTGTTCGCGGCGCTGATGCTGGAGCGCGAAGGTGAGGCCGAAGAGGGCGAGGAGGTCTACCACGGCGCCTTCATCACCTTCCTGCGTTACCTGTCCTTCGGCGGGTTGTTCATCGGCTTATCGGTCTACCAGATCGAGTACGACTTCGGCGTCGAGCAATTCCGGCTGGTCCTGCAGCCGATGATGATCGCCGCCGCGGCGGCGCTGGCGGCGGTCGCCGCGCGCATCACCATGGGGCGGGGTGCGGCGCTGATCGCGGCGATCTTCGCCATCGCCCTACGCGGTGGTGTCGCGCTGCTGGTCGGGCCGATACTGGGTGCCCCGATCAACTGGTTCCCGCTGTATCTTGGCCCCGCGCTGGCCGTCGAGCTGATCGCGTTGACCCCACTGTTCAAGCGCCCCATCGTTTTCGGCGCCGTCGCGGGCCTGGGTGTGGGCACCTTCGGGCTGTGGCTGGAGTCGCTGTGGATCTCGGCGGTCTACCACTACCCCTGGCCGATCAGCATGTGGGGCGAGGCCCTGGCCATGGCCGTACCGGTCGCCGTCCTGATGGGCATGTGCGGAGCGCTGCTCGGCCTGGTGCTCACCGGGCAGCGGCTCCCGAGCCGGGCCGCCGGCATCTCGGTGATCGTGGCCACGGTGCTGGTGATCGGCGGCGCCGTCGCCAACGGACTGCACATCGTCGTCCCGCGGCAGAACAACGCGACCATCATGCTGACCGACGTGCCGAGCGCACCAGGGAAACGGATGGTGTCGGCGGACGTCCAACTCCAGCCGGCCGACATGGTCAGCGCGCACCCGGACTGGGTGACGATCCTGTCGTGGCAGGGCCGGATGGAGAACGACCGCGGCTTGCAGATCGACCGTCTCGAGAAGGTCGGCCCCGGCCATTATCGGTCCACAAGGCCGCTGCCAGTCTGGGGATCGTGGAAGACCCTATTGCGGGTTCAGGACGGCTACACGATGACCGCGGTGCCGATCTACGAGCCGGCCGACGACGCGATTCCGGCGCCCGAGGTCCCGGCGCTGTCGGCGATGAACAGGCCGTTCGTGCAGGAGATCACCATCCTGCAGCGCGAACGCGACCAGAACGCCCCGGTGTGGTTGTTCACCGCCGGCTCCTTCGTCGTGCTGTTCCTGACGCTGATGGTGATCGCGGGCCTGACCTGGGGTGCGGGCCGGCTCGGCTACGCGGTCACCGAGCCCGAACCCGTCGAGGACAAACAGCAGATCCCGCGGGCGGCGTGAATCCATGACACTCCGAGGCGCTCTCATCGCAGTGTGGGCGGCGGCGCTGGTCTGCGGCCTGGTCGGCTGCGGCGGTTCGACCAGTAAGTCCCCGGCCGAACCGCTGATGATCGACGTGACCATCGCCAACGGGCAGGTCACCCCGACCAACGCCACGCTGCAGGCCAAGGTGCATCAGCAGATCACCCTGCACGTGACCAGCGACGCCACCGACGAATTGCACGTGCATTCGACGCCGGATCACAAGTTCCAGGTCGCTGCCGCTCCCAACCAGACGTTCGGGTTCGCCGTCGACGTTCCGGGCAACGTCGCGGTGGAGCTGCACCATCTGGACCGCACCATCGCAACGATCCAAGTGCAGTCGTGAGCTCCGCCGCCGCGGCGGTGGTGCTCGCGCACGGCCTCGGTGGGTCGGGTGACCTCCCGGTGCCCTACGCCTACGCGATGGTCGGGGCGGCATGGGCGCTGACCTTCACGTTCGCCCTGGTGGCTTTCGCGTGGCGGCGGCCGCGGTTCGATCCACTCAAGCCGGGCCGGCCCTTGCCGGCGGCGCTGACGACGTTCGTCGACTCCCGGGTGACCCGGTGGTCGGCGGCCGCGCTGGCGCTGGTGTTCGCGGCATGGGTGGTGGCCGCCGGGGTGTGGGGTCCCGAATCGGAGTCCAACGCACTGCTCGGTGCGTTCTATGTGCTGCTGTGGGTCGGCCTGGTGGCGCTATCGCTGGCCATCGGGCCGGTGTGGCGGGTGATCTCGCCGATGCGCACGGTGTATCTGCTGCTGCGTCGCGTCGTCCCGGAACGGCTCGGCCGGCCCCGGCTGTCCTACCCCGAAGGCTGGGGTTATCGACCCGCCGCGTTCGGCCTGTTCGCCTTCGTCTGGATGGAGCTGGCCAGCCCGAACCCGGCGTCACTGCCCTGGGTCAGGACGTGGATAGCCGCCTACGCCGTGCTGATGCTGGTCGGCGGGTGGTTGTGCGGGCAGCGCTGGCTGGCACGGGCCGACCCGTTCGGCGTGTACAGCATGGCCGTCTCCCGGCTCTCGCCGTTTCGGCGCAACCAGGAGACCGGAAGGATCGTCGTCGGAAACCCGCTCGACCATCTGCCGTCGCTGCCGGTGCGGCCGGGCGTCGTGGTGCTGCTGGCGGTGCTGCTCGGCTCGACGGCGTTCGACAGTTTCTCGTCGTCGCCGACGTGGCGCGGCTTCTCCGATCAGCTCACCCGTGAATTCGGCGCTGCCCCGACATTGGCGTCGTCGATACTGCGCACCGTCGGACTGATCGTCTTCATTTGCGTTGTGGCAGTGACGTTTTCACTTGCGGCACGCGCCACCGGCGGGGTCGCCAGGGAGCGGCGCCGCGAATTGCCCGGGAAGATGGCGCATTCACTGATCCCGATCGTCGTCGGCTACATATTTGCGCACTACCTGTCCTATCTGGTGGAGCGTGGCCAGCAGGCGGTGTTCGCGCTGGCCGACCCGTTCGGCCACGGATGGAATCTGTTCGGCCTGGCGCATCTGCACGTGGCCTACGTCTTGTCCATGCACCCGCCGGTGCTGGCCGCGATCAAGGTGACCTGCGTGGTCACCGGGCACATCGTCGCGGTGATCGCGGCCCACGACAAAGCCCTGCGGCTGCTGCCGGCCGGCCATCAGCTCACCGGCCAGCTGACGATGATGCTGGTAATGGTCGGCTACACCTTCACCGGTTTGTATCTGCTCTTCGGGGGGTAGGCGTCGGGGCGTGCGCTTCCTAACGCCATCGCGAGAAGCGGCGCCCCGGCGTCGAGGGTCGACCCGACACCGGGTCGGTTGATGCGCCCGACCGAGTCGGTCCCCCCGGACGAACAGAACCCGGCCCGGAAGAAAAGGCGTCGCCCGCGAGCGCTGTCCTGGATCAGCATTCAGTCCAAGGTGATGCTGATGCTGCTGGTGTCGAGCCTGGCATCGCTGGGAGTGATCGGGGTCGTCGAGTACGTCGCGGCGCGCAATGCGCTGCTGCCGGCGGCTTCGGAGCGGATGATGCAGCTGCGCGAGGCGCAGAAGCGCGCCATCGAGACGCTGTTCTCGGACCTGTCGGACTCGCTTGTGGTCTACAGCCGCGGGACCACCGCGCTGGACGCGGTGCAGGCGTTCACGGCCGGCTTCGACCAGCTGGCCAACGCGCCCGTCGACCCCGGGCAGCAGCGGGCGCTGGTGGACTTCTACAACGAGCGGCTGATCAAACCGTTGGAGCGCGACACCGGGACCAAGTTGGCCCTGGATGCCGTGCTGCCAAGCAACAACTCACAGCGCTATCTGCAGGCGCACTACACCGTTGCGGCGCACGGGTCTTCGAATGGGTCCGCGCCCGACGACGCCGGCGACGGCAGCGCCTGGTCGGCCGCCAACGCCCGATTCAACGACTACTTCCGCGAGATCGCCACCCGCTTCGAGTACCGCGACGCGCTGCTGCTCGACACCCACGGCAACGTCGTCTACACCGTGCGGAAAAGCGCTTCGCTCGGTACCAACGTCCTCACCGGCCCGTATCGCCAGTCGAATCTGCGCGGCGCCTACGAGAAGGCGATGGCCGCGAACTCGGTGAACTTTGTGTGGATCACCGACTTTCAGCCGTATCAGCCTCAGCTGGGTCAGCCCATCGCGTGGTTGGTCGCGCCGATCGGCCCGCCGGGCAAGCCGGCCGGAGTGCTGGCGCTGCCGCTGCCGATCGCGAAAGTGAATCGGATCATGACCGCCGACAAGCAGTGGCGGGCCGCGGGCATGGGCCAGACCGCCGAGACGTACCTGGCGGGCCCGGACAACCTGATGCGCTCCGATTCGCGGCTGTTCCTGGAAGATCCGCAGCGATACCGGCGTGAGGCGCTGGCCGCCGGCGCTCGCCGCGAGACCGTGGACACCGCGATGAGGTGGGGCGGCACCACGCTGGTCCAGCCCGTCGCCACCCCGGCCGTGCGCGCCGCGCAGCGCGGCGAGACCGGGACGGTGACCGACACCGGTTATCTGGGCCGGCGGGAGCTGGCCTCCTACGCCCCGTTGTCGCTGCCGAATTCAGACCTGCACTGGTCGATCGTGGCGACCAGGGAAACCTCGGAGGCCAACGCGCGGGTGGCATCGCTCACCCAGACACTGATATTGACCACCACGGCAATGGTTTTCGTCATCTGCGTGGCCGCGCTGCTGGTCGCCCAGATATTCGTGCGGCCCATTCGCAGGTTGCAGGCCGGGGCCCGTGAGATCGCCGCCGGCAACTACGACGTCGCGATCCCGGTCACCTCACGCGATGAGATCGGTGAGCTGATGGCCGCTTTCAACGACATGAGCCGCAACCTGCAGATCAAGGAAGATCTGCTGACCGAACAGCGCAAGGAGAACGACCGGCTGCTCGCTTCGCTGATGCCCGAACCGGTGGCGCGGCGGTACCGCGAGGGCGAACAAGCCATCGCCCAGGAACACCAGGACGTCACGGTCATCTTCGCCGACATCGTCGGCCTCGACGACATCTCCGGCAAACTGTCCGGCCGCGAACTGGTGGGCATCGTCGACGAGCTGATCCGCGAACTCGACTCGGCGGCGGAATCGCTTGGCATCGAGCCGATCCGCACCCTGCACAACGGGTACCTGGCCAGCTGCGGCCTGAACTTCCCCCGGCTGGACAGCGTCCACCGCACGGTCGAATTCGCCGTGGAGATGCAAGACATCATCGCGCGCTTCAACAGCAGGACCGGCTACCACCTGGCCCTGCGGGCCGGCATCAACACCGGCAACGTGATCAGCGGGCTGGTCGGGCGATCCAGCATCGTCTACGACATGTGGGGCGCGGCCGTCAACCTGGCCCATCAGACACGCAGCAGCACAACACAATCGGGAATCTATGTGACCGCGAAGGTCTACGAGGTGATGCACGACATCCGGCGATTCACCGCGGCGGGCACCATCACCGTCGGCGGCGAGGAGCAGCAGATCTGGAAGCTGTCGGAAGGGCAGGGGCAATGAAAACCTTTGACTCGCCATCGCTGTACTGGGCCGCCGGGGTGGTATTCGGCCTACCTTTGCTGCTGATCGCCCTCACCGAATGGCACCAGAGCCTCGTCCGCAAGAGGAGCCCGCTGGCGCGGCCCGTCCTGCTGTTGCGCAGCTACGTGATCCCGCTGGGCGCCCTGCTGGTGCTGCTGGTGAATGTGGCCAGGATGCCCGCCCAGTTCACGTCGGTTCGGGTGCTCGCCACGGTGTTCGGTTTCGTGGTGCTGGTGCTGCTGCTGTCCGGGCTCAACGCAACGGTTTTCGAGGGCGCACCGCAGGGTTCCTGGCGCCAGCGGATCCCGGGCATCTTCCTCGACGTGACCCGGTTCGTGCTGATCGGGGTCGGACTGGCGGTCATCTTCTCCTACGTGTGGGGCGTGCGCGTCGGTGGCCTGTTCACCGCGCTGGGGGTGACCTCGGTGGTCATCGGCCTGATGCTGCAGAACTCCGTCGGCCAGATCGTGTCGGGCCTGTTCATGTTGTTCGAGCAGCCGTTCCGGATTGGTGACTGGCTGGACACCCCGTCGGCGCGGGGGCGGATCGTGGAGGCGAACTGGCGTTCCGTGCACATCGAATCCGGCCGGGGGCTGCAGATCACCCCGAACTCGGTGCTGGCCACCACCTCGTTCACCAATCTCAGCCACCCGCCCGGAGGGCACCAATTGGCAATCACCACAACCTTTTCCGAGATCGACCCGCCGGATCGGGTGTGCGCGCTGTTGGAGCGGGTCGCCAACGCGTTGCCGCAGCGCAGGCCCAACGCGGTGGCAACGTCGGCCCCGACCGGGGGCGCCGACTATTCAGTCACCGTCGGGCTGAAGTCGCCCGCGGACGACTCGGCCGCACAAGCGGCGTTTCTGCGCTGGCTGTGGTACGCGGCGCGGCGCGAGGGTCTGCACCTGAACGGCGCCGAGGACGACATCTCCACGGCCGAGCGCATCGAGAAGGCGGTGCGGACGGTGGTGGCGCCGGCGTTGCGGCTCAGCCAACCAGACCAGCAGGCCTTGGTGTCGCACGCGAAAATCGTTCGGTACGGGGCCGACGAGATCGTCGAGCACGCCGGTCGCGTTCCGGCCGGGATGACGTTCCTGATCGAGGGCGGCGTGCGGTTGACCGCGACCGGCACGGACGGATCGACCGTCCCGGTCGGCGGGCTGGACGAGGGCTCGTTCCTGGGTGTGACCGCCCTGACCCGCCAGCCCAACCTCGCCGACGCGCAGGCCATCGCCGAAGTGACCGCGCTGGAGATCGATCGCGATCACCTGGTCGAGCTCGTGATGGACAAGCCGCTGCTGCTGCAAGACCTGGGCCGCACCATCGATGAGCGGCGCGCCAGGGTGCAGGCGGCCACCGCGCCGGAGTTCGCAACGACCGAGGTCTGATCCGATGCTGGCGACCGCCGCGCCCGGCTGCGCCACGCTTGCGATCGCCACTAGGAAATCAGATGCTCGGCCTTCTTGTTGCCGTCCCAGCGGCGCAAACCCACGAAGCTGCCGTCGATCTGGGCGGGCCGGCCCGCGATGCGCAGCGCCCGCCCGAGTTGAGCGCCGCCGACGCGCCGGGCCATCGTGACGTGCGCGGTCCACCGATCGGGCAGGCTGTTGGGCATCGGACCGGGCGACAAATGCGGACCGCACACCCGGTGCACCTGGGCATGCATGGCCAACAGGTCGCCGGTCGGCACCACCAGCCGCGCGAAAACCGCGCTGGCGCGGCCGAATAACACCGGCGCACCAATGAGGCAGCGCAGTGGCAGCCGCTCGCTCAGCGGGCTCAGCAGCTCGTCGACGTCGGCGGCGATGCCTTCGGCCACGGCCAGCGTCACGTGCGGCCGGCTGGCCGGAGCCTGACTGGGAATTCCGGCCGCCGCCAACGCTTCCCAGATGTTCCGGATCGCCGACTCGGTGTCGCGGTCGAAGACCAACTCGATGGAGTGGACCATCAGCCCACCAGCGAGGTGACCCAGTCGCGGTCGAACGCCTGGGCGCACAGGGCCGCGAACTCGGCGGCGTCCAGGGACGCCGCAGCTTCGGGCAGCACGGCGCGCACCGTGGCCAGCCGGGCCAGCGCGGGCCGGTTCGTCGTCTCCACCACCCCGGGCCGCCGGGGCCAGCTGCCGATGACCAGACCCGCGCATGAAAGGTTCTGCGCGGCAATGGATTCCAGGGTCAGCGCGGTGTGGTTGAGGGTGCCCAGGGACGGACCGACCACCACCAGCACCGCGGCGCCCAGCGCGACGGCGAGATCGCGTGCGGTGACACCGTTTTCGCCGAGTTCGACCAGCAGTCCCCCGGCGCCCTCGACCAGCGTCAGCCGCCCCGGGCGGTCCAGCTCCCCGATGAGCGCCAGCAGCTGCTCGCGGGTGGGTAACGGCATCCCGGCCGCCCCGGCGGCCGCCACCGGCGCCAGCGGCTGCGGATAACGGCCGAACCCGGCCAGCTCGGTCACCCCGGACAGCCGGGCCACCTCGGCGAGGTCGTCGTCGCCGGCGTCGATGCCGGTCTGCACCGGTTTGCAGACCGCGACGTCGAGGCCGGCCTGGCGGGCGTGGCAGGCCAGCGCCGCGGTGGCGACCGTCTTGCCGACCCCGGTGTCGGTGCCCGTGACGACCAGAACCGTCACCGGTGCGCCTCAACCCAGCTTGGCGAGCACATCGGTGAGCACCCGGCGCGCGACCTCCAGCTCGTCGTCGTCCAGCGAGGCGCGCGCGGTCAGCCGCAGCCGCGACGTCCCGGCGGGCACGGTCGGGGGCCGGAAGCATCCCACCCGCACGCCGGCGTCCAGGCAGGCGGTCGCGGCGGCCACCGCCACGTCCGGGTCACCCAGGATCACCGACACCACCGCCGACTGCGGCGTCTCGGGCACGCCGCAGACCTCGGCCAGGAAGGCGGCGTGGCGCAGCACCGCGTCCGCCCGCCACGGCTCGGACCGCAGCACGGTCAGCGCGGCCCGCGCGGCGCCCACGGCCGCCGGGGCCAGGCCGGTGTCGAAGATGAACGTGCGCGCCGCGTCGATCAGATGGTCGCGCACCGGCGCCGGTCCGAGCACCGCGCCGCCCTGGCTGCCCAGCGCCTTGGACAGTGTGGTGGTCATGACCACGTCGGGCGCACCGGCCAGCCCGGCCTCGTACAGCAGCCCGCGGCCGCCGCCGCGCACGCCCAGGCCGTGCGCCTCGTCGACGATGAGCAGGGCGCGCTGCCGGCGGCACACCTCGTGCAGTTCCCGCAGCGGCGCCAGCGCGCCGTCGGTGGAAAACACCGACTCGGTGATGACGACCGCGCGCTCCTCGTCGCGGGCCTGCAGCGCGGCCTCCACGGCACCGACGTCGCGGTGCGGCGTCACGGCCACCCGGGCCCGCGACAGCCGGCAGGCGTCCACCAGCGACGCGTGCGAGTACTCGTCGGATACCAGGAGCGAACCCCGGCCCGACAGGCCGACGACCGCGCCCAGGTTGGCCGCGTAGCCGGAGGAGAACAGCAGTCCGGAGGGGGCGCCGGCGTAGTCGGCCAGCTCGGACTCGAACTGCTGGTGCAGTTCGGTGTCACCGGTGACCAGCCGCGAGCCGGTCGCCCCGGCGCCCCACATGCGCAGCGCGGCGACTCCGCCGTCGATCACGTCCGGGTGTTGGGAGAGCCCGAGGTAGTCGTTGGAGGCCAGGTCCAGCTCGGTGGCAACGGCGGGACGCGGCCGCAGTGAGCGGCGCAGCCCGGCCTCGCGGCGCTGCCGTTCCACCGCGTCCAGCCAGGCCAGCGGGGAAACCTCGATCGGTGCCTTCATCGGCGTTCAGCCTAGTGGCGACCGCCGGCGCGGCGAAGCCGGGCGCTGGGGTACCTCCCGCTTGCGGGGGACGGGTCGTCACCGCTAGCCAACGAGGCGGGCGACCTCCACCATCGCCGAGGTGATCTGGGCGATCTCGCCGGGCGTGCAGACGTAGGGCGGCATCGCGTAGACCAGGTTGCGGAACGGGCGCAGCCAGACGCCGTGGTCCAGCGCCGCCGGCGTGGCCACGGCCAGGTCGACCGGGCGCTCGCATTCGATGACGCCGATGGCGCCGCATACCCGCACGTCGCGCACGCCGGGCAGTGCCCGCGCCGGCTCGAGTCCGGCCGCCAGGCCGGCGCCGATCTCGCCGACCCGCGCCCGCCAGTCCTGCCCGAGCAGAACCTCGACGCTGGCCACCGACACCGCGCAGGCCAGCGCGTTGGCCATGAACGTGGGGCCGTGCATCAGCGCTCCGGCCTCACCCGCGCTGATGGTGTGGGCGATGTCGGTCGTGCACAGGGTCGCCGCCAGGGTGAGATATCCCCCGGTCAGGGCCTTGCCGACGCACATGATGTCCGGGCTCACGCCGGCGTGGTCGGCGGCGAAGAGCTCGCCGGTGCGGCCGAAACCGGTGGCGATCTCGTCGAAGATCAGCAGCACGTCGTGCCGACGGCAGATGTCGCGCAGGTCGCGCAGGTATTGCGGGTCGTGAAAGCGCATGCCGCCGGCGCCCTGCACGACGGGCTCGACGATGACGGCGGCCAGCTCGGCCGCGTGCCGGGCCAGCTGTTCCTCGAATGCCGCGCTGTAACCGGGGTCGTAGTCGCGGGGCACCTGCGGGGCGAACACCTGCCGGGCCAGGATGTCGGTCCACAGCGAGTGCATGCCGCCGTCGGGGTCGCAGACGCTCATCGGCGTGAAGGTGTCGCCGTGGTAGCCGCCGCGCCAGGTCATCAGCCGGTGCTTGCCCGCCCGGTCGCGGCTGCGCCAGTACTGCAGCGCCATCTTCACCGCCACCTCGACCGACACCGAGCCGGAGTCGCTGAAGAACACCGTGTCCAGCCCGGCCGGGGTGATGTCCACCAGCAACTGGGCCAGCCGCGCCGCGGGTTCGTGGGTCAGCCCGCCGAACATGACGTGGTTCATCGCGCCGAGCTGGGCTTTCAGCGCCGCATCCAGCACCGGGTGGCCGTGCCCGTGGATCGCGGTCCACCAGGAGCTCATGGCGTCGAGCGCCTCGACCGGCGCGCCGTCGCGGATCAAGGTGAGCCAGACGCCGCGGGCGCCGACCGCCACCACGGGGGCGACGGATTCGGCGCCGATGGTGCTGTAGGGATGCCACAGGTGCGCGGCGTCGATCGCGCTGATCTGCTCGGGCGTCAGCCCGGCCTTGGCCGCGAACATAGTGATCGAGGGTAAAGCAGCCGATTCGCGCAAAACTCCGACGTCGGGAAGCATGGGACATCATGGCCACGCCGCAACAACCCGACAGCGCAGCGCCGGGACCCGAGGCCGGGCCGGCGCCGGGGCCCGGCTGGTCCAGAGACACGCACTACCCGCTGGTGGACTACGACGACGAAGCTCCGCGGGTGATCCGGCTGCGGCTGGCGCCGTGGGACGTCGTCTGCACCGTCGTGCTGCTGATCCTGCTCGCGGTGCTGGGTACGGCGACGGCCTGGCCGACGCGGCTGTTCGGCTTCCTGGCGAACGTCTGCGAGGACGAAACCTGCGGGCCGGTGCCTTACGGGCTGGACCTGTACATCCACCCACTGGTGTGGGGCGGTTTGGGCGCGGCCATCACCGCGGCCGTCATCGGACCGGTCGTGTCGATCCTGAAGGGCTGGTACATGTCCTTCTGGCCTGTCCTGGCGCTGGCGCTGGTCATGGTCAGCTCGGTGGCCGGGTCGCTGCTGACCATGTTCAGCGAACGCTACTGGCTCTGATCGCCCCGCCGGCGCCCGGCGAACGTGCGATTTCGTGGCACACTGAGACCGAAATCACAACTGCGCATACGAGATTCGGCGCGCCAGTCACCGTCCGGTCACGGTACGACAAAAAATCCCGCGTGGACCTGGCGGTTAACACGATCTGTTGTCAAAGTGGCTTGTGTGACTGATGTGAATACTGCGGTCTGACCGCTGATTCACTTCGCAAGTGCCCATGGACGGCGTCCGGCCCCAGCGTGGGGGTCTCGCTTGGTCCATGAACCGGGGGCGGACGCGCGAGGTCACCGCGCCGAGCCCATTGAGTGCCTGAGAGGCCAGGAACAATGAAACGCATCTACGCCTTCGCGATCGGTTTGGCCCTGATCGGGGCGCCGATGGTGGTTCCCACCATCGCGACCGCCGACCCGGGCGCCAGGTCGATGGACTATCAGCAGGCCACCGACGTGGTGGTCGCCCGCGGTCTGTCGCAGCGCGGTGTGCCGTTCTCCTGGGCCGGTGGCGGCATCAACGGCCCCACCCGCGGCACCGGCACCGGCATCAACACCGTCGGTTTCGACGCCTCCGGGCTGATGCAGTACGCGTACGCCGGCGCCGGCATCAAGCTGCCGCGATCGTCGGGCGCGATCTACCGCGTCGGCCAGAAGATCGTCCCGCAGCAGGCCCGCAAGGGTGACCTGATCTTCTACGGCCCCGAGGGCACGCAGAGCGTGGCGATGTACCTGGGCAACAACCAGATGCTCGAGGTCGGCGACGTCGTGCAGGTCTCGCCGGTGCGGGCCAACGGCATGACGCCCTACATGGTCCGGGTTCTCGGGGCCTCCGCGCCGGCGCAGCAGGCGCCGCTGCAGCAGGCCCCGCAACAGCTGCCCACCCAGCAGACACCGCAGCAACTGCCCACCCAGCAGGCCCCGCTGCAGCAGACGCCGTATCAGCAGACGCCGCAGCAGCTGCCCGCCCAGCAGGCGCCGTTGCAGCAGTCGCCGTTGCAGCAGTCGCCGTTCCAGCAAGCGCCCGTCCAGCAACTGCCGACCCAGCAGTCGCCGTTGCAGCCGACCGGCGCCGGCATCGGCAGGTAATTTCCCGGTCCATCCCCGGCCGTCCGACGCCCGCCACTTGCTCCCCGCCGCCCGACGCGGATGCTCAGCGACCCGCCTGAGCAGCCTCCCCGGCGCGAGCGGTCGGGAGTGGGTGGCGGGTTTTCGGTAAATTAGCTGTCGATCATGCAGACCCCGCCACCCTCTCCTGCGCCGGACGCCACCGCCGATCCGGGGGCCACGGGAGTGCGCAAAGCGGGATCCCAGGGGTTCTATCGCTACGACCTCGACGGCCTGCGCGGCATCGCGATTGCGTTGGTCGCCGTCTTTCACATCTGGTTCGGCCGCGTCTCCGGTGGCGTGGACGTCTTCCTGGCGCTGTCCGGATTCTTCTTCGGCGGCAAGGTGATTCGCGCCGCGCTGAACCCGGCCGTGACGCTGTCGCCGGCAGCCGAGGTAGTCCGGCTCATCCGACGGCTGGTGCCCGCCCTCGTCGTGGTGCTGGCCGGTTGCGCGGTGCTGACCATCCTGGTTCAACCGGAGACCCGCTGGGAGACATTTGCCGACCAAAGCCTTGCCAGCCTCGGCTACTACCAGAACTGGGAGCTGGCGAACACCGCCTCGGACTACCTGCGGGCGGGCGAAGCCGTCAGTCCGCTGCAGCACATCTGGTCGATGTCGGTGCAGGGCCAGTTCTACGTCAGCTTCCTGGTGTTGATCGCCGGCCTGGCCTACCTGTTCCGGCGCCCGCTGGGCGCACGGCTGCGGACCGTGTTCCTGGTCGTGCTGACCGCGTTGACGGTGGCCTCGTTCGTCTACGCGATCATCGCGCACCAGCAGGACCAGGCGGCCGCCTACTACAACACCTTTGCGCGGGGCTGGGAGTTGTTGCTGGGCGCGCTGGTCGGCGCGGTGGTGACCCGGGTCGGCTGGCCCATGTGGGTGCGGACGGTGGTGGCCACGGTCGCGCTGGGCGCGGTGCTGTCCTGCGGGGCGCTGATCGACGGGGTGCAGGAGTTCCCCGGCCCGTGGGCGCTGGTGCCGGTGGGCGCCGCCATGCTGCTGATCCTCGTCGGGGCCAACCTGCAGGGCGACCGGTTGCCGCTGCCCAACCGGATCCTGGCGACGCGCCCGTTGGTGGAGCTGGGCGCCATGGCGTATGCGCTGTACCTCTGGCACTGGCCGCTGCTGATCTTCTGGCTGTCCTACAGCGGCCACAAGCACGCCAACTTCGTCGAAGGCGCGGTGCTGCTGCTGGTGTCCGGGGTGCTGGCCTATCTGACCAACCGGCTCGTCGAGGACCCGTTGCGCTACCGCGCATCCTCGAAGCCTGCGCCTGCGGCGACCAGGCCGTGGCCGACGCGCCTGGCCCGGCCGACGATGGCGCTCGGATCGGCCATCGTGCTGCTGGGCGTGACGCTGACGGCGACCTCATTCACCTGGCGTCAGCACGTCACGGTCTTGCGGTCGGCCGGCAAGGAGCTCAGCGTCCTCAACCCGCAGGACTACCCCGGCGCGCGTGCGCTGACCGAACGCGTGCGGGTGCCCGCGCTGCCGATCCGGCCCTCCGTCTTGGAGGTCAAACAGGACCTGCCCGCCACCACCCGGGACGGGTGCATCAGCGACTTCGTCAACCCCGCGGTGGTCACCTGCACCTACGGCGATGTGGCCGCCGACCGGACCATCGCGCTGGCCGGTGGGTCACACGCCGAGCACTGGCTGCCCGCACTGGACATCCTGGGCAAGACGCACCACTTCAAGCTCGTGACGTATCTGAAGATGGGCTGCCCGCTGTCGACCGAGCAGGTCCCGCTGATCATGGGCAACAACGCCCCCTACCCGCAGTGCCGCGAGTGGGTGCAACGCTCGATGACCAAATTGGTCACCGACCGGCCCGACTACGTCTTCACCACCACCACCCGGCCGTGGAACATCAAAAGCGGCGATGTAATGCCCGCCACCTACATAGGGATCTGGCAAACGTTGTCCGACAACAACATTCCCATTCTCGGCATGCGGGACACCCCGTGGCTGGTGAAGAACGGACAACCGTTCGACCCGGCGGACTGCCTGGCCAAACGGGGCGGCACCGCGCAGTCATGCGCGATCAAGCGTTCCGACCTGCTCTCGGACCACAATCAGACGCTCGACTTCGTCGGACAGTTCCCGCAGCTCAAGGTGCTCGACATGTCGGACGCGATCTGCCGCACCGACGTGTGCCGTCCGGTCGAGGGAAACATCCTGATCTACCACGGCGCCCACCACCTGACCCCCACCTACGTGCGGACGATGACACCCGAATTGGGCCGCCAGATCGCCGAGGCCACCGGCTGGTGGTGACCCGCCTTACTCCTGGCCGCTTACCCGAGTGAGCGCCACCGCGCGCGGATAAGGTCGATAGGTGTCAACCAACAGTCCCGCTTCAGAATCAGGCGGTAACCACCAACCCAAGCTCGCCACCGTCTGGCCGGGAAACCCGTATCCGCTGGGCGCCTCCTACGACGGCGCGGGGACCAACTTCTCTTTGTTCTCCGAAATCGCCGAGAAGGTCGAGTTGTGCCTGATCGACGACCAGGGCAGCGAGTCACGGATTCCGCTGGACGAGGTGGACGGATACGTCTGGCACGCCTATCTGCCGAACATCACCCCGGGGCAACGCTACGGATTTCGGGTCTACGGGCCGTGGGATCCGGCGGCCGGTCACCGCTGTGACCCCAGCAAGCTGCTGCTCGACCCGTACGGCAAGGCTTTCCACGGCGACTTCACGTTCGGCCAGGCGCTGTTCTCCTACGACATGACGGCGGTCGATCCGGACGGGCCCAACGCCGACGGCGCCGACCCGGGGACTCCCCCCATGGTCGATTCACTGGGCCACACGATGACCAGTGCGGTGAGCAACCCGTTCTTCGACTGGGGATCTGACCGGGCTCCGCTGACCCCGTACCACGAGACGGTCATCTACGAGGCCCATGTCAAGGGGATGACGCAGACCCATCCCAGCATCCCCGAGGAGCTTCGCGGCACGTATGCCGGCCTGGCCCACCCGGCGATCATCGACCACCTCAAGTCGCTGCGCGTCACGGCCATCGAGCTGATGCCGGTGCACCAGTTCATGCACGACTCGCGACTGCTGGACCTGGGCCTGCGAAATTACTGGGGCTACAACACTTTCGGGTTCTTCGCCCCGAACAACGAGTACGCGGCCAACCGCAAGTCCAGCGTCCCCGAGTTCAAATCCATGGTGCGCAGCTTCCACGAGGCCGGCATCGAGGTGATCCTCGACGTGGTCTACAACCACACCGCCGAGGGCAACCACCTCGGGCCGACCATCAACTTTCGCGGCATCGACAACGCCGCATACTACCGGCTCGTCGACACCGACCTGCGGTTGTACAAGGACTACACCGGCACCGGCAACAGCCTGAACCCGCGCCACCCGCACGTGCTGCAGCTGATCATGGACTCGCTGCGGTACTGGGTTACCGAGATGCACGTGGACGGGTTCCGCTTCGACCTGGCCGCCACACTGGCCCGCGAACTGCACGACGTCGACCGATTGAGCGCCTTCTTCGATCTGGTGCAGCAGGATCCGATCGTCAGCCAGGTCAAACTGATCGCCGAGCCGTGGGACGTCGGCGAGGGTGGCTACCAAGTCGGAAATTTCCCGGGTTTGTGGACCGAGTGGAACGGGAAGTATCGCGATACTGTGCGCGATTACTGGCGGGGCGAGCCCGCAATCCTGGGCGAGTTCGCTTCCCGGCTGACCGGGTCGTCGGACCTGTACGAGGCGACCGGTCGCCGTCCCAGCGCGAGCATCAACTTCGTCACCGCGCACGACGGATTCACGCTCAACGACCTGGTGTCTTACAACGAAAAACACAACACGGCCAACGGGGAGGACAACCGGGACGGGGAAAGCCACAACCGATCGTGGAACTGTGGCGTCGAGGGCCCCACCGACGACCCCGACATCACCGAGCTGCGCTGCCGCCAGATGCGCAACTTCTGGGCGACGCTGATGCTCAGCCAGGGCACGCCGATGATCGCCCACGGCGACGAGTTCGGGCGTACACAGAACGGCAACAACAACGTGTACTGCCAGGACTCCGAATTGTCTTGGATGGACTGGTCTTTGGTCGACAAGAATGCCGACCTGCTGGCGTTCGCCCGCAGGGTGAGCACGCTACGCAAGCGGCATCCGGTGTTCCGGCGGCGCCGGTTCTTCGAGGGTGAGCCGATCCGAACCGGCGACGAGGTGCGCGACATCGCCTGGCTGAATCCAAGTAGCCGCGAGATGACGCACGAGGACTGGGGCGAAAGCATTCACAAGTGTGTGGCGGTGTTCCTCAACGGCGAGGCCATCAGCGCACCCAACGCACGCGGTGAACGGGTCGTCGACGACTCATTCCTGTTGTGTTTCAACGCCGGTGAAGATCCGGTGGACTTCGTAACGCCGAACACCGACTATGCGAAAGAGTGGACCGTGGAACTGGACACCAACGAACCGACGGGCCGCAAAGAGGGAGCCGACCAGGTGGTGACCGCCGAGGAGAAAGTATCGCTGCCCTCGCGCTCACTGCTGGTACTGCGTAAGACGCAGTGACGCATGGCTTTACCCGTCATCTCCACCTACCGGCTGCAACTGCGAGGTGAGTCCAGCGGGTTCGCGTTCACCTTCGCCGATGCGGAAAACCTGCTCGACTACCTGAACGACCTCGGGGTGTCGCACCTGTATTTGTCTCCGATCATGACCGCAACCGCGGGGTCGAGCCACGGCTACGACGTCACCGACCCCACGACGGTGTCGCCCGAGATCGGCGGCCAACAGGGCCTGGCGCGACTGTCGGCGGCGGCGCGGGCGCGCGGCATGGGCCTGATCGTGGACATCGTGCCCAACCATGTGGGCATCGACCAGCCCGGGCAGAACCCCTGGTGGTGGGACGTCCTGCGGAACGGCCGTTCTTCGCCCTACGCAACGTATTTCGACATCGACTGGGACCTCGACGACGGCCGCATCGTGTTGCCGGTGCTGGGGTCCGACGACGACGCCGCCGGCCTCACCGTCGACGGTGACCTGTTGCGCCTGGGCGATCTGGCGTTCCCGATCGCGCCCGGCACCGCTCGGGGCACCGGCCCCGAGGTGCACGACCGCCAGCACTACCGGCTGGTGGGCTGGCGCAACGGCGTCTGCGGTTACCGCCGCTTCTTCTCGATCACCTCGCTGGCCGGGTTGCGTCAGGAGGATCGCGCCGTTTTCGATGCCACCCACGGCGAAGTCGGGCGGTGGTTCGCCGAGGGGCTGGTCGACGGCATTCGCATCGACCACCCCGACGGCCTGTCCGACCCGTGCGGATACCTGGCGTGGCTGCGCGAGCTGACCGGCCCGCAGGCGTGGATCGTGATCGAGAAGATCCTGGCCGTCGACGAGGCGCTCGAGCCCACCCTGCCCATCGGCGGCACCACCGGCTACGACGTGTTGCGCGAAACCGGGGGCGTCCTGGTGGATCCGAAGGGTGCCCCGGCGCTGACCGCGCTGGTGGAGTCGGCCGGCGTGGACTACCAGGCCATGCCGGACATGCTGGTGGATCTCAAGATCCGCTCGGCCACCGACACGCTGGCCAGTGAGCTGCGCCGACTGCGCCGCAGCATCGTGGCCGCCACCGGCGCCGACCATCCGCAGCTGCCCGAGGCGGTGGCCGCGCTGCTCACCCATATCGGGGTGTACCGCTGCGACTACCCCGGCCTGGTCGCGCTGCTGCCCACCGCCCTGGCCGAAACCGAGGCGGCCGCACCGGATTTGGGGCCCGCGCTGCAGGTGCTGGCCGCGGCGCTGGCCCGCGGCGGTGAGCCGGCCACCCGGCTGCAGCAGCTGTGCGGCGCCGTCACCGCCAAGGCCGTCGAGGACTGCTTGTTCTACCGCGACGCCCGGCTGGTTTCGCTGAACGAGGTGGGCGGCGAGCCGCACCGCTTCGGTGTCGGCGCGGCCGAATTCCATCACAGCGCCGCCACCCGGGCCCGGTTGTGGCCGCAGACCATGACGACGCTGACCACCCATGACACCAAGCGCGGCGAGGACGTCCGGGCCCGGATTTCGGTGCTGTCCCAGGTGCCGTCGCTGTGGACCGAGTTCCTCGCGCGCTGGGAGATCGCCGTGCCCTCCCCCGATCCGGCGACCGGACAGTTCTTGTGGCAGAACATCTTCGGCGTGTGGCCTGTCAACGGCGAGGTCACCGATGCGCTGCGCGACCGGCTGCACGCCTACACCGAGAAGGCCATCCGGGAAGCGTCCTGGCACACCTCGTGGAACGATCCGGATGCCGAGTTCGAGGACGCGGTGCACCGGTGGCTGGACACCGTGCTCGACGGCCCGGTGGCCGGCCAGCTGACCGAGCTTGTCGCCCAACTCAATCCACATGCCGCAAGCGACGCGCTGGCCCAGAAGATGCTGGCGCTGACCGTGCCCGGAATCCCCGACGTGTATCAGGGCACCGAGCTGTGGGACGACAGCCTGGTCGACCCGGACAACCGCCGGGCCGTCGACTACGCCGCCCGGCGCGCCGCCCTGCAGGCGTTGGAGCATCCGAAAATCCGGGTCGTCACCACCGCACTTCGGGTGCGCCGTGACCATCCGGACGCCTTCCTGCACGGCGACTACGTCCCGGTGCTGGCCAACGGCGAGGCCGCCGATCACGTGCTGGCCTTCCTTCGGGGCGAGGACATCGTAGTGGCGGTGACCCGCTGGACCGTGCGGCTGACCGAAACTGGTTGGGGTAATACGGTTTTGCCGCTGCCGGACGGAACCTGGAAGGACGCGCTCACCGGGGCGATCGCCGACGGCCCGACGTCGGCCGCCCAATTGTTCGCCGATCTGCCGGTGGTTCTGCTGGAGCGCCACCATGACTGAATTCCGGGTCTGGGCACCCAAACCCGCGCAGGTTCGGCTCGACGTCGACGGCCGGGTGCACGCCATGCGGCGCTCGGATGACGGTTGGTGGCATGCGACCGTGGCGACCGCGCCCGACGCCCGCTACGGCTACCTGCTCGACGACGACCCCACCGTGCTGCCCGACCCGCGGTCGGCCCGCCAGCCCGACGGAGTTCACGCCCGCTCGCAGTTGTGGGATCCGGCCGCCGCGACGTGGACAGACACCGGGTGGGCCGGCCGCTCGGTCGGGGGTGCGGTGATCTACGAGCTGCACCTGGGCACGTTCACCGAGGCCGGCACGTTCGACGCCGCCATCGAGAAGCTGGACTACCTGGTCGATCTCGGCGTGGACTTCGTCGAGCTGATGCCGGTGAATTCCTTTGCCGGCACCCATGGTTGGGGATACGACGGCGTGCTGTGGTACAGCGTGCACGAACCCTACGGCGGACCCGACGGGCTGGTGCGCTTCGTCGACGCCTGCCACGCCAAGGGTGTGGGCGTGCTGATCGACGCGGTCTTCAACCACCTCGGGCCATCGGGCAACTACCTGCCGCGATACGGCCCCTACCTGTCGTCGGCGAGCAATCCGTGGGGCGAGGGCATCAACATCGCCGACGCCGATTCCGACGAGGTGCGCCGCTACATCATCGGGTGCGCGTTGCGCTGGATGCGTGATTTTCACGCCGACGGCCTTCGGTTGGACGCGGTCCACGCGCTGGTGGACACCACCGCGATCCATATCCTCGAAGAGCTCGCCACCGAAACGGATTGGCTGGCACAGCAATTGGGTCGCCCGCTGTCGCTGATCGCCGAGAGCGACCTGAACGACCCGCGGCTGATCACCCCGCGCGATCGCGGCGGCTACGGCCTCACCGGACAATGGGCCGACGACATTCATCACGCCATCCACACCGCGGTGTCCGGCGAGCGCCAGGGCTACTACGGTGACTTCGGCAGCCTGGCCACCCTGGCGCAGACGCTGTGCCACGGCTTCTTCCACGCCGCCACCTATTCGTCGTTCCGGCACCGCCGCCACGGGCGGCCGCTGGACACCAGCGAGAAGTCCGGCATCCCGGCCACCCGGCTGGTCGCCTACACCTGCACGCACGATCAGGTCGGCAATCGCGCCCTGGGAGATCGCCCGTCGCAGAACCTGACCGGCGGCCAGCTGGCCATCAAAGCCGCGCTCGTGCTCGGATCCCCCTACACCACCATGCTGTTCATGGGTGAGGAGTACGGGGCCTCGACCCCGTTCCAATTCTTCAGCTCGCACCCCGAACCGGAGCTGGCGCGGGCCACGGCCGAAGGACGCAAGGCCGAGTTCGCCGAACACGGCTGGGACGCCGACGAGATCCCCGACCCGCAGGATCCCCAGACGTTCGCGCGCTCCAAACTGGCCTGGGCCGAGGTCGACACCGGCGAGCACGCCCGGCTGCTCGGCCTGTATCGCGACCTGATCGCGTTGCGGCGCAACCACCCCGACATGGCCGATCCCTGGCTGGAACACCTCGCGGTCGACTACGACGAGGACGAACGCTGGATCAGCGTGTCCCGTGGCCGGTTGCGCATCGTGTGCAACCTCGGTGCCGAGCCGGTGAGGGTGCCGGTCAGCGGTGATGTGGTGCTGGCCTGGGACGAGCCCGCCGTCGATGCCGACGGCACTGTGCTACAAGGCCATTCGTTCGCCATCTTGTCGGTCTGAGTGGGCTGTGGATAACTGAATAGCGGCGCGGCGGGCGCACCCCCGATGATGCCGCCATGAGTCAATCTGAATTCGGTCACCCATTGCGGCGGATCTGTAGGCGCAAGCCGAGCCGCCGCGCCACCAACCCGGCGTCGGGCCGGCACACCGCGCGCCACGACATGCCGCCGTATCCCAGCGTCGAGCTGTTGTGGAGCGGACCCGGGCCCGGCGCCACCGACGACGACGAGGGCGCTTGAGCTGCGGCTAGACGATGGTCCGCCCGGCCGGATGCACGGCGCGGGCGACCGCGTCGGCGAGTGGATCGATCTCGTCGGGAGTCAGGTCGGAGATCGTGATGCGGATGCCCGGCGGCGTGTTCATCCGGAACCGGCTGCCCGGTGCCGCCGCCCAGCCGGTGCCGAGCAACCGGGACACTGTGACCGCCTCGTCGGGAACCGGCACCCACACGTTGAGCCCCGAGCGCCCGTGCGCCGGTAGACCGCGTTCGGTCAGGGCGTCGCAGAGCCGTCCGCGGTTGTCGGCGTAGTGCCGCTCGGCCGTCGCGACCAGCTCCCCAGCCCCCTGGTCGGACCACAGGTCGACGGCGAGCCGCTGCAGGAAGTGGCTCACCCAGCCCGGCCCGAGCCGCAACCGGCCGTGCACGCGTTCGATCGTGCGGTGGTCTCCGGCGAGGACGGCCACCCGCAGGTCGGGGCCGTAGGCCTTGGACGCCGAGCGGACGAACGCCCAGTGCGCGGTGCAGCCGGCCAGGGTGTGCAGCGGCGCCCCGGAAATACCCGCGCAGTGGTCGTCTTCGACCAGCAACAGGTCCTCGGCCCGCCGCGCCAGCAGCGAATGCAGCGAGTCGGCGCGTTGCTCCGAAAGCGCAGCGCCCGTGGGGTTTTGCGCACGGTTGGTGAGCACCAGTGCTCGCACCCCACTCCCCAGCGCCCGGGCCAGGTCGTCGGCCAGCGGGCCGTCGTCGTCGACCCGCACCGGCTCAGCCGAAAGCCCCAGTGCAGCAAGGAGATCGAGGAGGTTGGCCCAGCCCGGATCCTCGACGGCGACGCGATCGCCGGGGCGCAGATGCGCGGTGAGCACGCGCTCGATGCCGTCCAGCGCGCCGCTGGTCACTCCCAGGTGATCGGCGGGGATCCCATCCGCGGCCAGCGCGCTACGGGCGAACTCCTCCAGCGCCGGCGACAGTCCCGGCCCGCCGTAGAGCACGGGCTGGCCGGCGCCCGGGCCGGCCAGCGAGGCGCCGGCAATCGGCAACAGGTCCGGGCGCGGGTTGCCGGTCGACAGGTTGCGCACGCCCGCGGGCACGTCGAGGCCGAGCAGCGAGCGCGGGGTGGTCGCCGGGCGATGGCGCACGCGGGTGCCGCGCCGGCCGGCGGTCTCGACGGCCCCGCGATGACGCAGCAGCCGGTAGGCCGCGGCGGCGGTGTTCGCGTTCACGCCGAGCTGGGCGGCCAGCTCGCGCACCGGCGGGAGCGCATCGCCGGGCGCCAGGGAGCCGGCGGAGACCGCCGCTTCGATGCTGGCGGCTATGGATTCCGCCCCGGTTCCGGTTATGCTGTTTTGTACTGGCACGCAACATATTATGTACTAGAACAAACTAGAGGGCAATCTCGTGGACACCGCATACCAGCCGACGGCACGCACCACCCCGACCCGCTACCGGGAGCGCGCGCACTACGAACGCCGCGCCATTCACGACATCCTCGACGAGGCGCTGATCTGCCATCTGGGCTACTCGAGCGCCGGTCGGACCGTGGTCTTGCCCACGACGCATGCCCGGCTCGACGAAACGCTCTACCTGCACGGTTCGACGGGCGGCGGCCCGTTGCTGGCGGCCAGGGCGGCCCAGGCGTCGGGGTCGGGCCTGCCGGTCTGCGTCACCGTCGCCCTGGTCGACGGTCTGGTGCTGGCCCGGTCGGCGATGCACCACTCGGTGAACTTCCGCTCGGTGGTCGCGGTGGGCGACGCGCGCGTCGTCGACGATCCGGCGGAGAAGTCGCGAGCGCTGAGCTGCCTGCTCGACCACATCGCGCCAGGGCGCGCAGCCGACTGCAGGGCGCCCGATGCCCGCGAGCTCGCCGCGACCGGGGTGCTCGCGCTCGACCTCGTCGAGGTGTCGGCGAAGGTCCGCAGCGGTCCCCCGGCCGACGATCCGCAGGACGTTGCGCTGCCGCACTGGGCGGGCGTGGTGCCGCTGAGCCTGACGGCCGGAACGCCGGTGCCGGCCGACGACCTGACGCCCGGCACCACTGAGCCAACGTACTTACGGGAGCACCGACGCTGAGCCGCGTGCGCGTCGGGTGTTGTCCCACCAGGATCCGACGAGCATGACGGTGCCGGCCCAGGCCATGCCCAGCAGCCAACCGGACAGCACATCGCTGACGTAATGGACTCCCAGATAGACGCGGGAAAACCCGACCACGAACGTCACGCCGGCCGCCATCGCCCATACCATCACGCGCCCGGTCCACCAGGGCATCAGCCAGCGGGTCAGCATCCACGCGGAGATGACCATGCTCGCGGCGGTGCCGGTTGCATGTCCGGAGGGAAACGAATACCCGTCCGCGTCGATCAGGGCGAAAGGCAGCGCGGGGCGGTTGCGACCCACCAAGACTTTGGCGGTAAACAGCACGAGGGGAATCCCGACGCCAGCAACCAGGGCGAGCACCACCGGCCGCCACGACCCGCACCGCCAACCGGCAACTACGGAGATCGGCAAGGCCACCGCAGCCAGGAAAACCGGACTGCCCGCGTCGGTGACCACGCGCAGAACGGTGGTCAGCCACAGATCACGGTGGGCCGCGAGCCACCGAGTCGTCGGTTGGTCGAATCCGGCGATGCCGTCGCCCTCGAGCACGTCATCTAGCACTTCGGTGAAGCCGACCGCCAGCGCCACGACCACGACCAGCCCGAGAAGCAACGCGACAGCGGCGACGCTCGGGGGCAACCGCCGGGCCAGCGCCGGGTCCCTGGCGCCGATCCGATCGCGTGCCCAGGTCAGCCCTGCGCCGATCACGGCGGAGTTGGTCACCCTCTGCCAAAGCCCGAGCAACAGGCGCCCGTGCCGAGCAATCCATACCGCCGCCCACGCCAGCAGTAGAAGACAGGCCACAAAGCCGGCGCTGACAAGGCCGAAACCGGCGGTACCGGGTCCATAAGGCGGGCGCATGTCTGGCGGCGGCCCCGGCCGCTAGAGCAGCAGGTACCGGTAGGCCGGCGAGCCCGGTTTCAGGCTCTCGACGTGTAGCTCCGTCGCACGCATCCGGGCCAGCAGGCCGTCCAGGTCGGCCGAGGACCCCAGCTGGATGCCGACCAGCGCCTCGCCGGTTTCCCGGTTGTTGCGCTTGACGTATTCGAACAGGGTGATGTCGTCGTTCGGCCCGAGCACCGTGTCGAGGAAGCGGCGCAGCGCGCCGGGCTCCTGCGGAAAGTCCACCAGGAAGTAATGCTTGAGGCCGAGGTGTACCAGCGAGCGCTCGAGCACTTCGCCGTAACGCGACACGTCGTTGTTGCCACCCGAAATCAGGCACACCACAGTGGATCCGGGCTCGATGTCGGCGTCCAGCAATCCGGTGACGGACAGCGCGCCCGCGGGCTCGGCGATGATGCCCTCGTTCTGATAGAGGCCGAGCATCGCCGTGCACACCGCGCCCTCGTCGACCGCGGTGATCGACACCATGTCGCCGGCGGCCGCCAGCGCGGCGTAGGTCAGGTCGCCCGCCCGGCGCACCGCGGCTCCGTCGACGAACTGGTCGACGTGGTCCAGCGTCACCGGCTGGCCGGCGGACAGCGCGGCCATCATCGCCGCGGCGCCGGCCGGCTCGACGCCCAGCACCGAGGTGTTGTCGGTGCGCTCGGCGAGATAGGTGGTGATGCCGGCGATGCAGCCGCCGCCGCCCACCGGGACGACCACCAGATCCGGCTCGTTGTCGAGCTGATCGAGCAGCTCGACGCCGATGGTGCCCTGGCCCGCCATGGTGCGCAGGTCGTCATAGGGCGGCACCAGGGTGGCGCCGGTGCTTTCCACATCGGCCACCGCCGCCTCCGCGGCGAGGTCGTAGGTGGTGCCGCCCACGATCAGGTCGATGAAGTCGCCGCCGTGGTAGCGGATCCGGTCGCGCTTCTGCATGGGCGTCTTGGCCGGCACATAGACGCGGCCGTGCACCTGCAACATCCGGCACGCGTAGGCGAAGCCCTGCGCGTGGTTGCCCGCCGAGGAACACACCACGCCCGCCGCCAGCTCCGCCTCGGACAGCTGGACCAACAGGTTGTAGGCGCCGCGCAGCTTGTAGGAGCGCACGATCTGCAGGTCCTCGCGCTTGAGGTAGACCTGTGCGCCGGTGAGCGCCGACAACCGGTCGCTGAACTGCAGCGGGGTCGGCGTGACCACCGCGGCGATCCGCTTGGCCGCGCTGTCGATGTCAGCCGCGGATAACCGCGAGACGCTCGGGCTCTGGCTCAATTCGGCGGTCACTGATTAATGGTGCCATGACAGCCGACCGGAATTCAGCCGACCGGGGTCAGCACGAACACCGGGATCTGGCGGTCGGTCTTGGTCTGATACTCGGCGTACTCCGGCCACGCCTCGACGGCCCGCTCCCACCAGGTGGCCTTCTCATCGTCGAAGACCTCCCGGGCGTCGTAATCGCGGGTCACCGGGCCGTCCTGCAGCTCGACGCGGGGATTCTTCTTGATGTTGTGGTACCAGACCGGGTGTTTCGGCGCCCCGCCCAGCGAGGCGACGACCGCGTACTGGCCGTCGTGCTCGACGCGCATCAGCGGTGTCTTGCGCAGCTTGCCGGTCTTCGCGCCGACCGTGGTCAGCAGAATGATCGGCTTGCCCTTCATGTCGGCGGCCTCGGCTCCCCCCGACTCGGCGTATTTGTCAGCTTGCTCGCGAGACCAATCCCATGGGCTCGGCAGGTACTCCCCTTCTAGCGGCATGGCCTCAACTCTAGGCGCGGTTTTCGCGGTCCCGCCGTTTCGCCGCGGCCGGCGATCACGGCGCCGCCCCGGTGAGGTAGTGGGCGAGCACCGGGCGCAGCCATTCGGTCAGCGTCGCGTCGTCCATCGCGGCCAGCGCGGGTACCCCAACGACGTTGCGCGCCATGGCGATTCCCAGCACCTGCGATCCCACCATCGCGGTCCGCTCAGCGGCGCGGTCGCGGGTGACGGTGGCCAGGGCCGGCGCCACCTTTTCGACGAACACCTCCAGGAGCGCGTCGGCGGCGGTCCGGTTGGTGGCGGCCGCGCGCAGCAGCGGCAGGAACGACCCGGCCGGATCCCACACCCGGATGAGGAACGGCACCAACACGTCGGCGATGCGTTCCGGGGCGACGCCGGTGAGGTCCGGGAAGGTGATTTCGAGCCGCGAGACCGCGGCGAACAGGTCGGCCTTGTTGCCGAAGTAGTGCATGACGAGCGCGGGATCGACGCCGGCCTCGGCCGCGATCGAGCGGATGGTGGTCCGCTCGAAGCCGTGGCTGGAGAACAGCGTCCGCGCCGCGCTGAGGATCGTCGCGCGGGTGACTTTGCCGTCGCGGGTCTTACCGGGCATGCCGAAATTCTAGTTCAACAACTGTTGACATCGCTAGCCACCGGGCTTACTTTGATTTCAACAGTTGTTGAATCGGTTAGTCGAGGAGGCTCGGACATGACCGTGACCGTCATCCAGATCGGGCTCGATCCCGACGTGATCGACTACTCGTCACCGGAGTTCGCCCAGTTCGCGGGCCTGTCGAGGGAGGTGCTGCGGGCCGCCAACGACGACAACGTCGCGGGTCTGCGCGCCGCCGGCTACCAGGTCGACAACTGCCTGATCGACTTCGGCACCGCCGGCGCCGCGAAGGCCGGCGAGTGGCTGCGCGCCAAGCACTACGACGCCGTGCTGATCGGCGCCGGGATTCGCCTGGTCGCCTGCAACACCCTGCTGTTCGAGTCGATCGTCAACGCCGCACACACCACCCAGCCCGGCTGCCGCTTCGTCTTCAACCAGGCAGCGCAAGCCACCCCCGGCGACATCCGTCGCTGGTACCCGCAACCGGAAGGAGCGGCCCGATGAGTACAACCACTGTTCGCGACGTCGACGTCCTGGTGGTGGGAGCCGGCCCCGCGGGCCTGACCGCCGCGGGTGACCTGGCCCGCGCCGGACGGTCGGTGACCGTGCTGGAGCGCTGGCCCGCCGAAAACCCGGCCAGCCGCGCGTTCGCCGTCATGCCCCGCACACTGGAGGTCCTCGACTCGCGCGACGCGGCCGCCGAGCTGCTCGCGGTCGGGCAGCGCGGACCGGACGTGACCCTGTTCGCCAAGGCCCGGATCGACCTGACCCGCCTCGATTCGGCCTACCCGTTCGTCCTGATCACCCCGCAGACCAACGTCGATGCGGCACTGCGCCGCTACGCGGTGGCCGAAGGGGCCGACATCCGGCGCGGCGTCGAGGTGGTCGCGCTCGAGCAGGACGCCGCGGGCGTCACTGTCACCGCCCGCCCCAAGGGCGACGGCGATCCCGCACACCGGCAGACGTGGCGGGCGCGATACGTGATCGGCGCCGACGGTGCACACAGCACCGTCCGCACGCTGCTGGGCGTCGACTTTCCCGGCAAGACGGTGCTGACCTCGCTCATGCTGGCCGACGTCAAGCTGGCCCACGGCCCGTCGCGCGGCGGGCTGGTGGTGGGCACCACCGGTGACGTGCTGGGATTCTTGGCCCCGTACAACCGCCACGACGAGGACGGCTCGTGGTACCGGGCACTGGTCTGGGACCGCGACCATCAGCTGCCCGACAGCGCGCCCGTCGACGACGCCGAGATCATCGACGTCCTGGCCCGCGCGATGCGAACGGACTTCGGCGTGATCGAGATCGGCTGGAAGTCGCGATTCCACTGTGACGAAAGGCAAGTCGCGCAGTACCGGCACGGACGGGTGTTCCTGGCCGGCGACGCCGCGCACGTGCACTCACCGATGGGCGGCCAGGGCATGAACACCGGCATCCAGGATGCCGCGAACCTGGCCTGGAAGCTCGACGCGGTGCTCGGCGGCGCCGACGACGCCCTGTTGGACACCTACCAGGACGAACGCCACCCGATCGGCAAGCGGGTGCTGTTGCAGTCCGGGATGATCGCCCGGGGCGCGACCCTGCACCGGCGGCCGGCGATCTGGCTGCGTAATCTGTTGGCTCCCAACCTGCTTCGGATAGCCCCGGTGCAGGACTTCGTGGCCGGCAGCTTTGCGGGCACGACGTTGCGGTACGGCCGGCGCGGACTGGTCGGCACCCGTGCCGCCACGATCCCCCTCGTCGACGAAAGGTTGACGCACCTGCAGCGCGGCGGCGGCTTCGTCTTCATCCGCGAATATGGCGCCGCCCCGGTCGAGACACCGGGGATGCTGCAGGCCGAGCGCGCCGACCGCGGGCCGGCCGTGCTGGTACGCCCCGACGGCTACATCGCGTGGGCCGGCGCGTCGGCACAGGCGCCGGACCGGATCACGAATATGGCGGTAAGCGGCAACCACCATGCACGCGCAATGATTTCGTTCTAGTCCGTGTTCTCGGGTTGGTACTGGACGAACGATCGGAGATGACGGCGGGTCTGGTGGTCTTCCGCGCCGGGCTCGCCGTCGCTGTGCCGGCCCCGCGTGTAATCGCCTTGCCACGGCACCTTCTCGTTCCCGGCGCCGCCCGCGGCTTCCTGCTCGCGGCCCAGTGCGCCGCGTGAACCGAGGAAGTGCTCGTGCTTGCGGTGCAGTTCCTCGTCGGCTTCGATGGGCCGAAGCTCGGGGACGAACTCCTCCAGCTCGGCCCGGCGTTGCGGCACGATCATGCAGATCGGCTCGCCGACCTCGAATCGCACCGGCATGAATTCACGGGTGAACTTCCAGTTCATGCTGAAACTCGAACTGGACCAATCCGTTTCGACGATGCCCTCCAGCGGCGAGATGGCGTCCTTCGGATAGTTGGCCGGTCCGCGGGCCAGCAGGTTGTAGCCCGGCGGGGTGCGAAACAGGATCGGCAGATGCCAGGTCAGGATGCCGTAGCCGAAGTGGCTGGAGGGCAGGAACTGGCCGCTTTCGCGGGTGTCGGGGGCGATCATCAGGTTCGTACGGTCGTTGCCACCCATCCACGTCGCGGTGAACGCGCTGCGGTTGCGCACCTCCCAGCCGCTCTGGTTGGCGATCAGCATCGGCAGACACCGGTGCGGCCACCCTTGCCGTATCTCCGACATCCACTCCCGGCCGATCGGCGCGGGGCTGATCGGGGGCGCGATCTCGTGGGTGATGTACCCGATCAGGGGCCGCTGCCGCCTGTCGGAGTTGTCACTCATCGGCTCCTCAATTCGCTGGTTGCCCGGGTAGCGAGGATCTCGATCGAGACGGCTGGTCGAAAATGTCGACTAGCTGGGTGCCCGTCGTCCCGCCGTGGGAATCACGTCCACCATAGAGGCATAGCGCATGTCATGCCCGCCGACGGATGTCAGAATCGCCACGTGAGCTGCTCCGCGGCGCTCAGCAACGCCTCCAACGGGGATGGGCCGATATTGCCCAGCGCACCCGTCAACACCACCTTCAGGCGGTGCCTCGCGAAGGTCTCGGCGCGGCAAGTTCCCGCAGGGACGACAAGAACAACTCATCCATCCGTGGGCTCAATTCGGCCAGCGTTGCGGCGCTGGCGTAGCCGGCGGAACCAAAGACGCGTTCGAGGGCATCGGTAGCAGTCGTGGCCCCGATGGAAAGGCAAAGGCAGGCAACGCCTTCCGCCCGGAGCTCTTCGAGGGCCTTGTAGGAGTCGGCTTCGGCGTAACGGCCTTCGTAGCCGTCGTCGTAGGGAAACCCGTCGGAAAGGACGACCAGCAGCCGATTCGGTGTGCCCGCCTCGGTTTTGAGTATTTCGCCCGCACCTCGAATGCCGGCACCGAGGCGTGTGTAGCCCGACGGTTCCAGCTGGTTGAGCCGCGCGCGCCCGACAGCGCCGAAGTTCTGGTCGAACGCCTTGATGACCGGCAGATGGACAGCATGGCGGCCCTGCGATCGAAACGCGTAGACGGCAACCCGGTCGCCAAGCTCTTCGAGTGTGACGGCCAGAGTGGCGGCCGCCCGTCGCTGGTGGTCGTGCACGGCGAGGCCGTCCGCATCGGCATCGATCGCGGACCCGGAGACGTCGATCAGAATGAGCACGCCGAGATTACGGGCAAGTTTGCGGCGCTCCAGGTAGACGTGTTCGGGTGGGGAAAACCCGGATTGCAGATCGACGAACAGGTCGATGAGCGCTTCGATGTCGAGGTCGTCCCCGTCCGCACGGCCGCGCAGGACCTTCGGGCCGAGCCCGACGCGTGCCAGGCGCCGCCGCAGCAGGTCGTCGTGCGCCACACCGGCATCGGAGACGTCGGCGGCTACGGTCAACGGAAAGTCGATGACCCGGCACCAGTCCGGCTTGTACCGGTCGTTGAAGACATCCCACTCCGGATACAGCACGCCGCCCACGCCGATCGCGGCACCGGGCTTGCCGTCATCGGTGAATTGGACCCGGGTGGGCAGGGGACGGGCATTCGGACCGATCTGTTGCGCCCGGCGGATGGAGCGAACTGTCATCTCTGCGCCCGCGGCACCCTCCCCCGGGGAGCGCGAACCTCCGAACATCTTGCGGAAGTAGTCCGACATCGACTTGTTGTTCAGGAGCGGACTTTCAAACAGTTTGAGGATCTTGCTCTCCCCCGACCTCCCACCGTCGTCGTCTTCGTCGTCGTCCTCCGACTCGGGCATGTCGATGGGGTCGAACCGCAATTGCAGGTCTTTGTTGGTGGCCGGCCCTCCCGGTCCAGTGGGCGCCGCCATCAACCGAGAGGGCTTGATGACACCGAACCATCCCGGTGGGTCGGCAACCTCGGTTCGGCTCTTGGCCGTCTCGAGCGACTCGTCGGGGGTCGTGGTGCTGGGTGGTCTGTCCGGCATGAGCGCGGCATCGAGTGGAATCTGTTGGGCGAGTTCGGCGAGAACCCGCCGACCCTCGAGCGCAAGGTAGCGGCGCGCCAATGTGGATCGTGCGCGCAATCCCCTCACCAATCGCGGATCGAGGCTGCCGGCGCCGAGAAGTGCGGCCTGGACCACCATCTCGCGGCGCTGCTCCTCGACCGAGGCGCCGGCCGACACGAAGATGAACTGGCCGTTGGTGTGCGCGGGCTGCCCGGCCGGCGCCTCGGTGACTTCGACGGACCTGCCGGCGATGTAGGTGGCGAGGAACCGGAACCGGTCAGGGTTGTGGGGATTGGACGCCTTGGTCACTTCTGGGGCAGGACGGTGTTGACGAGTTCGTCGAGCGCTCGGATGACGTCGTCGTCGTCGGAGAGCACCTGGACGACGGCCGCGTGGACCGCACTGCGCAGGTTCAGCCCTTCGGCGGCGAGGCCACCGGCGAGAATCAACATGCGCGTGGAGGACACTTCGCGCAATGGTGAGCCGTCGAGGTTGCGGATGGCGTACCCGAGCTTGACCAACGAACGTGCTGTCTCGATGTCGATCCCGGCTTCGTAGGCAACCACCTCGGTCTCGACCTCGGGGGATGGATAGCCGAGCTCGATGGCGACGAAGCGCTGACGGGTCGACTCCTTGAGGTTCTTCAGGACGCTCTGATAGCCGGGGTTGTAGGAGATCACCAGCTGGAATCCGGGCGCCGCCCGCAACGTGGTGCCGAGCCGATCGACCGGAAGCTCACGGCGGTGATCCGCCAGCGGGTGGATGACCACGGTGGTGTCTTGGCGCGCCTCCACCACCTCGTCCAGATAGAAGATGCCGCCTTCGCGTACGGCCCGGGTCAACGGTCCGTCCACCCAGACCGTTTCACCGCCCTTGAGCAAGAAACGACCCACCAGATCGGCCGACGTCATGTCCTCGTGGCCCGCGACGGTGATCAGGTCCCGGCCCAGCTGGTGAGCCATCGCCTCCACGAAGCGTGTTTTCCCGCATCCCGTGGGGCCTTTCAGCAGTACCGGCAGGCCTCGGCCGGCCGCCGCTCGGAAGACCTCGACCTCGTCGCCGACGGCACGGTAGAACGGCGCGTTCGAAACGGAGCGGACGGCTGCGGGCTGGCTGTTCAACAATTACTTCCCCCGTTCGAGCGGAACGTTTTTCGGCAGCTTTGCGCCCCCGGGTAGCACAAGCTGCCCGTCGTGGTTGATGTAGCCGGAATTCGTCAGCGGCACCGGTAGCGAAGGATCGGGGCACGGCCGATCGGTGTCCGCCCCGCAGATGCCCATCAGGAAGTACGAGCGCTTCAGGATGTCGTCGGGCCAGGGATCTTGGTGCATGGCGAACCACTGCGCGGGCAGGTTGTAGAAGACGAAGAAGAAGGCGCTGCAGGCGGCGAAGATCGCCAGGAAGCGGGTGAGCTGCTGTTTGACGAGACCGCCTCGAACGTGGTCGAGTCCGCGCTC
>NZ_LZSX01000080.1 GCF_001665835.1 Mycobacterium colombiense
AACGACATTAGCTGCAGTCTCGTGGGCTCGGAGATGTGTATAAGAGACAGGCATGATCTACACGCGGACAGTGGCCAACGCCGGGGCGCGCACTGTCGACTACCACTGCGCCTGGGACCAGGGCGAGCACCTGTGGATGATCTACCTGATGCGCATCCTCGACGCGCAGGTGGTACTCAACAAGCCCGGATCCGTTGTGCTGTGGACCAATTGCCACCACCCGTTCTACGACCACAATCCGTACGCCGAGGCGGCTCCGCCGGAGCGCACGGGCTGGGTGGGCGACTTCTGGGATATCTTCGGCGCCGGTCATGGGCTAGAGCTGAACAACCTCAAGACGATCGCCGAGTACCGTCACCGTAACGGCCTGCCGATCACGCCGGCGTGGATGAGATGAGCACTGCCGTGAATCAGCCCACCGTCAGCCTGACCGACCTCTCCACCTACCTGCCCGGAGAACCCATTGGCGCGGACTACTACGCGCAGTTCGCCGGATCCGACGACCTGGCCGCCAACCTGATGTTTCGCGCGCCCAAGTTCCGCCATCACGTCGGGCCGGACGAAACGGCGACCGACATGGTGGAGCGAGCCGCACAGGGCCTCATCGAGCGGCACGGCCACGACGTCATCGCCGACGTGGACGTGCTGATCACCCACACCCAAATCCCCGACATGCCGTTCTACGGCGGGGGCGGCGCCGTCGCGCACCGCTTGGGCATGCGCCCGTCCTGGGTGCTCGATCTGCACAACGGCGGTTGCGCGGCGTTCGTGTTGGCCCTGAAAGTGGCCCGTCAGCTGCTGACGTCGGGAGAGGGACGCACCGCGCTGATCGCCATCGCCCAGAACGCCGCGGGTCAGATCTTCGACCAGCCTGGGGTGCGGGCCAAGGCCCAGTCCTCGGTTCCCGGAGACGGCGCCGCGGTGGCATTGGTGACCTTGTCCGACAAATCACCGATCCTCGATATCGAGTGCCGCACCTACGGCGAATATGCGGGTGACATGACGCTTTCCATCGACCCGCCCCGCAAGTGGTGGCAGCCCGGCCCGGGGGAGGGCTGCATCGGTTTCACCGAGACCAAGATCACCAAGGTGTTGGCCCGCGGCAATCGGCAGGTTCCCGAAGTCGCGCTCGCAGTGTGTGATCGAGTCGGCCTGTCGCCCAAGGACATCGGGCTGCTCGTGACAAACCAGCCCAACCGCGTGTTCCTGCGCAATTGGCGCGAGGCGCTCGAGGTGCCCGAATCGAGACACCTCGATACCTTCGACGAGTGCGGCAACCTGTTCGGTGCCGGCATCCCGGTCAACCTTGATCGCGCGATATCCGACGGTCAGGTCAAGACCGGCGACGTCGTGATGATGGCGGCCTTCGCGCACGCCGGCGACTTCGCCGGCGCGGCAGCGCTCCGATGGGGCGGACGAGGCTGATGCTAGCCCTGTTGGAGGCGAGTTCGGCCACCACCGAGATACTCTGCGCGCTGCCGGATGCGATCGATCCGCTCGCGCTCTCGCTCAATGAAAACCCGTTCCCGCCCCTGCCGGCGGTGCGATCTGCGTTGATCCGCTCGATCGATGCCGCCAACCGATACCCCGAATTCCTGCCCGAGCGGATGCGGACACTCGTGGCCGGGCACGTCGGGGTCAGCGAGAAGCAGGTCGTGCTGGGAGCGGGGGCGAGCGGGGTGGCGATGCAGGTCCTGCACGCGGTGACGCGGCCGGGTGATCGGATTGTGTTGAGCTCTCCCACGTTCGACGGCTACCCGATCTTCGCACAGATGGCCCGCCTGACATCGGTCACCGTTCCGCTCGACGAGCGTGGCCACCACGACCTGGACGCAATGGCCGACGCGGCGGTCGGTGCCAGGGTCGTCGTCCTGTGCCGGCCGCACAATCCGACCGGCACGCTGGAAGCCGTCGCGGACGTGCAGCGATTCCTGCGCCGGGTGCCGCAGGACACGGTCGTGCTGCTCGACGAGGCCTACATCGAATTTGTGGCCCCCCAGCACCGCGTCAACGGACCTGACCTCGTCCGGCGCTTCCCGAATCTCGTGGTGCTGCGGACGTTTTCCAAGGCCTACGGGCTGGCAGGGCTTCGCATCGGCTACGGGTTCGCCTCACCGGAATTGGCCGCGATCCTGTGGAAGATGCAATTGCCCTTCGGTATAGGCATCACCAGCTTGGTTGCGGTGGCGGTGTCCTACGATGCTGAAAATCAGCTGCGGCAACGTATTCTGCGGATCACAGGCGAGCGGGATTACCTGTGCCGGCGCCTTCGCGCAATGCGCATATGCCCCACCGATGGGCACGCCAACTTCGTTTACCTGCCGGCCGTCGAGCGGCCATGGCAGGACGTGTTCGGCCACGCCAGGCTCAGGGCCCGCTACTACGCCGACGGCGCTGCCCGGATCACCGTAGGAAGCCGCGCATCCACGAGGGCGGTGCTGGCCGCGGCCGCAAAGTCCGTGGACTGACGAAATCACGCCAAAGTGCGGTAAGAAAAGGGCGTGGCCGCTTCACGATCCGACAAACCTGACCCGATCGCCCTGGCGAGGGCCAACTGGGACCGTGCGGGGTGGGGTGACGTCGCACCAGGCATGGTTGCCGTGACGTCGGTGATGCGGGCCCACCAGATTCTGCTTGCCCGCGTCGAGAACGCGCTGCGCCCGTACGACCTGAGCTTTTCCCGCTTCGAATTGCTGCGGTTGCTGGCGTTCAGCCGCACCGGAGAGCTGCCGATCACCAAGGCGTCCGACCGCCTGCAGGTCCACGTCACCAGCGTGACCCACGCGATCCGCCGGCTGGAAGCCGACGGGCTGGTGCGCCGGATCCCCCACCCCACGGACGGGCGCACCACACTGGTGCAGATCACCGACCTCGGCCGCTCGACGGTCGAGGACGCCACCGTCACGCTCAACGAGCAGGTATTCGCCGACATCGGGATGTCCGGGGGTGAGTCGGAGGCGCTGGTGTCGTCAATCGAGACGCTGCGCCGTGGCGCGGGGGACTTCTGACTATTCCCCAGGTGAACTTCTCGTCCACCTCCTGCGTGTAAGCAGTGGGAGGTTCGAGATGAATCCGTTGCTGCTGGTCTACTTTTCGGCGGGTGCGCCGTTCGCCGGACTCTGCCTGGTGAAGCTGCAAGCACGACTCGAGCGATTGGCCTACGAACGGCACGCCGAGGACTGAAGTGAGGCGTCGACCGAGGTATGCCCACAGGCGTTCAGCCAACCGGATGACGACTGCGTCGTCGGGGCTTCGGGTCCTGGTTGTCGGCGCCGGTGTAGGCGGCATTTCCATTGCTCGGGGATTGTTGCGCGACGGGCATGACGTCACCGTGTTCGAACGGCGGCCGGATGTCACGGCGGGTGGCGGCGCCGTCACGATTTGGTCCAACGGCGCAACGGTTCTGGGGCAGCTGGGGGTCGACATGGAGGGGGCCGGTCAGGCGCTGAGCACGGTGCGAGTGGTGACGCCCACGGGTCGCCCGGTGGCCACCTTGGACCTGACCACGATTGTGGACCGGCTGGGCGCACCGGTACGGATGGTCCCGCGTCGAGTCCTGCTCGAACGGCTGCTCGAAGGCTTTCCGTCCCATCGCATCCGGTGCAGCTCCCGCGCCGTCCGCTGCGTCCATACCCGCGACGGGGTTCGGGTCGATTTCGACGACGGCAGCTTCGCCGAGGGGGATCTCTTGATTGGCGCGGACGGGCTGCACTCGATGGTTCGAGACTTCGTCGGCGCGCCACCCGCGAAGCCAACCGGCTGGTGCAGCTGGCAGGGACTGGCCACGGTGGCGGGCATCGGCGACAAAAACGTCGCGCAGATGATCATCGGTGAGCACGCGAACCTTGGCCTGTGGCCTGCCGGGGGATCCGATGTTCAGTGGTGGTTCGACTTGCCATGGTCGCCCGATTTCGTGCGACCGGGATGTCCAATCGAGTTGATCCGCGCCAATTTCACGGGGTGGTCCGACTCGGTCGATCGAGTGCTCGCAACATTGACCGACGAGGATCTGGCCCGTTCGCCGTTTCCCCACTTCCGGCATCCGATTCCCGGTGCGGGGCAAGGCGCGGTGACGTTGCTCGGCGATGCCGCGCACACGATGCCGCCCACCCTTGCGCAGGGGACCAACCAGGCCCTGCTCGACACGATGGTGTTGTGCAGGGCCCTTTCGGTGCGCCGGCGAGGCAACGATCTCTCGCGCGCATTGCGCTGGTACGAGAGCACCAGGCGTCGCAAGGTCAAGGTCGTGTCCTGGGTGACCACGCAGCAGGTATCTCGCAGTGAGGGCGCACTGCGACCGGCGGCAATGATCTCGGACCGGTTCATGACCCGGGCGCTGACGATGTTTCTCCGTTCGATCAGTCACTGCGCGATGTCCGTGGAAATAAGCCGCGAACTCGCGGGCCGCGACGATAACGCCACTGTGCCCGCCTTATCGAGGGCGGCGAACAGGTGACGAGCGCCAAGGTGCCGCCGGCCAAGCTGGCCCGGGTCGTCGAGTGGATTCGCCACCACTTGTATCGGCTCAATCAGCGGCTGGTACCCGCGCCCGCAGCGGTGCTGGAGATGATCATCGCCGCCTGGACGTCGCAGGCGATCACCGTGGCGGCCCAACTCGGTGTCGCCGACGCCCTCGCCGACGGTCCCCTCGCGATCGACGAGCTGGCCACCCGGGTGGGCGCGGACGAGGACGCACTGCGTCGGCTGCTGCGGGCGTTGATCAGCCGGGGCATATTTCGCCACCGCCACGACGGCCGCTTCGAGCTGAATTCCCTTGCCGACACCCTGCGTTCGAACGCGCCGGCGTCGATGGCCAGCGCGGCACGTTTCTACGGGTCACGCGAGCAGCGCGAACGCTGGACCTTGTTCGTGGATGCGGTCCGAACCGGGACTACGGTCGTTCCCGCATTGCGCGGGAAGGCGAGCTTCGACTATTTCGCCGACGAACCCGAGCTTGCCGAACTCTTCAACCAGACAATGACGAGTATTTCGGAGCTGACGACGGCGTCCGTGGTGGCCGCCTACGACTTCCGTCGGTACGCCAGTGTCGTCGACGTCGGCGGCGGACAGGGTGACCTGCTGGCCGCCATCCTGGTGTCGGCACCGGCTTCTCGCGGCGTCCTGTACGACCTGCCGCGGGTCGTCGCGAGCGCCCGAAAACTGTTGCACGAACACATCGTCACCAACCGGGTGCTTATCAAGGAGGGGTCGTTTCTGGATCGCGTTCCCTGCGGAGGTGACGCCTACGTCCTCAAGAACATCATGCACGACTGGCCCGACGACATGGCGGTGCAGATCCTGCGTAATGTTCGCGCGGCCGCGGGGCCCCGGGCAACGGTGCTACTGGTCGAATTGGTCATCCCCGAGCACGACCGTGACTTCCCCGGGAAATGGGCGGACCTGGAGATGCTGCTGAATCTGGGAGCCCGCGAACGTACCGCGGGTGAGTATCGAGAACTGCTCAGCCAAGCGGGATTTCGGATGACGAGGGTGGTGCGAACCGCTTCGCCGCTCAGCGTGGTGGAGGCCAGAGCTGCTTGACTGCGGAGTTGTTCAGCTGCCGCGCAGCATCTCGATGACGGCGCTGAAGTCCAAGGCGCCGTGCTCGGCGGCGAATTCCGCGTAGATCTTGGCGGCGTGAGTGCCCAGCGGCGCCGCAGCGCCACTGGAGGACACCGCATCCATCGCCAGGCCGAGGTCCTTGTTCATCAGCGCGGTGGCAAAGCCGGGCTTGAAGCCGTTGTTGGCCGGGGAGGTCGGGACCGGGCCCGGCACAGGGCAGTTGGTGTGCACCGCCCAGCAGTTGCCGGTCGCCCCGGTGATGACATCGAACAGGGACTGGGCGGACAACCCGAGCTTCTCGGCCAGGATGAAGGCCTCGCCGATCGCGATCTGCTGCACCGCCAGCACCATGTTGTTGCACACCTTGGCGGCCTGTCCGGCTCCGGCAGCGCCGCAGTGAATGACCTTGGCCGCCATGGGTTCCAGCACCGGCCGCGCCCGTTGCAGGGCGTCCTCGTCCCCGCCCACCATGAAGGCCAGTGTCCCGGCGACGGCGCCCTTCACCCCGCCTGAGACGGGGGCGTCCAGCTGTGCGACGCCGCTCGATTCGGCCAGCGCGTGCACCTCGCGGGCGTCGTTGACCGAGATCGTTGAGCTGTCGATGAACAGCGCCCCGGGCCGCGCGGCGGGAAGGATCTCCGCGTAGCAGCGCTTGACCAGCTTGCCGTTGGGCAGCATGGTGATCACCACGTCCGATCCGGCCACCGCGTCGGTGGCGCTGTCGAATCCGGTGACGCCGGCTTCGGCCGCCGCGGACAGCGCCGCGGGCACGGGATCGAATCCGCGCACCGCATGTTTGGCCGCAACAAGATTGGTCGCCATGGGACCGCCCATGTGGCCCAGGCCCAGGAAGGCCACCGTCAGGTGCTCGGTCATCTGGGGACCTTTCTATGCGGTTGTCTATGCGGTTGCGCGGACCCGTGCGGCTTCGGCCCGGCCGATGACCACCCGCATGATTTCGTTGGTGCCTTCCAGGATTCGGTGCACCCGCAGGTCGCGGACGATCTTTTCCAGACCATACTCGCGCAGATAGCCGTAGCCACCGTGCAGCTGCAGGGCTTTGTCGGCGACCTCGAAGCAGGTATCGGTGACGTAGCGCTTGGCCATCGCACACAACTCGACCTTGTCGGGATCGTCCGCGTCCAGCGCATTGGCCGCCCGCCACAACATCATTCGCGAGGTTTCGAGGCCGGTGGCCATGTCGGCCAGGGTGAAGCGGATGGTCGGCTCGTCGAGCAGGGACGACCCGAACGCCTGCCGATCGCGAACATAGGCACCAGCCTTGTCCGCGGCGGCCTGGGCGCCGCCGAGCGAGCACGCGGCGATATTGAGCCGTCCGCCGTTGAGGCCTTTCATCGCGATGCCGAATCCGGCGCCCTCGCCGTCGGTGCCGCCCAGCATCGCGTCGGCCGGCACCCGGACGCCTTCCATGATCACCTGCGCGGTGGGCTGGGCGTGCCAGCCCATCTTCTCCTCGAGCGAGCCGAAACTCAGCCCCGCGGTGCCCTTTTCGACGACGAAGGCCGAGATCCCGCGCGGCCCCTCGTTACCGGTCCTGGCCATCACCACGTACACGTCCGAGGCGCCCGCGCCGGAGATGAACTGCTTGACGCCGTCCAGCACGTAGTCTCCGCCCTGCTTGACGGCGCGGGTGCTCAGCGCGCTGGCGTCAGACCCGGCGCCCGGCTCGGTGAGGCAGTAGCTGGCGATGACGTCCATCGACGCCAGCCGCGGGACCCAGTCCTTGCGCTGCTCGGCGGTGCCGAAGGTGTCGATCATCCACGCGCACATGTTGTGAATGGACAGGAACGCGGCGGTGGTGGGGTCGGCGATGGCCAGCTGCTCGAAGATGCGGACGCCGTCGAGCCGGCGCAGTCCGCTGCCGCCGACGTCCTCGCGGCAGTAGATCGCCGCCATGCCGAGCTCGGCCGATTCGCGTAGGACGTCGACCGGGAAATGTTTGGCCGCATCCCATTCCAGGGCGAACGGGGCGAGGCGCTTGGCGGCGAACGCGGCGGCCGTCTCGGTGATCACCCGTTCGTCGTCGTTGAGGGTAAATGAAGCCATGAAGCAGCGACCTAATCCATTGTGGGAATGACGAATTCGGCACCTTCTTTGATGCCGGACGGCCACCGCTGGGTCACGGTCTTGGTCTTCGTGTAGAAGATGATCGACGAGGGACCGTGCTGGTTGAGGTCGCCGAACCCGGAACGCTTCCAGCCGCCGAAGGTGTGGTAGGCCACCGGCACCGGGATCGGCACGTTGACGCCGACCATGCCGACCTGCACGCGGGAGACGAAGTCGCGGGCCGCGTCGCCGTCGCGGGTGAAAACCGCCACGCCGTTGCCGTATTCGTGCTCGGACGGCAGCCGCAGCGCCTCCTCGTAATCGTGCGCGCGCACGATGCACAGCACCGGCCCGAAGATCTCGTCGGTGTAGATCGACATGTCCGGGGTGACGTGGTCGAACAGGGTGGGGCCGATGAAGAAGCCGCCTTCGAGGTTGGCGTCACCGAAAGCCAGGTCGTCGCTGGCGCGTTCGCGGCCGTCGATGACCAACTCGGCACCCGCGTCCACGCCCTGGGCGATGTAGTCGCGCACCCGCGCCACCGCGGCCTCGGTCACCAGCGGGCCGTAGTCGGCCTTGGGGTCCAGGCTGTGGCCCACGCGCAGGTTGTTGATCCGTTCGATGAGTCGGGCGCGCAGCCGGTCGGCGGTCTGGTCACCGACCGGGACCGCCACGCTGATCGCCATGCAGCGCTCGCCGGCGCTGCCGTACCCGGCGCCGATCAGGGCGTCGACGGCCTGGTCCAGGTCGGCGTCGGGCATCACGATCATGTGGTTCTTGGCGCCGCCGAAGCACTGCGAGCGCTTGCCGGTGGCCGCGGCCCCGGCGTAGATGTACTGGGCGATGTCGGAGCTGCCGACGAACCCGACCGCCTGGATGTCGGGGTGGTTCAGGATGGCGTCGACGGCCTCCTTGTCGCCGTGCACGACCTGGAACACGCCGGGCGGCAGGCCCGCCTCCAGGAAGAGCTCGGCCAGCCGGACCGGCACCGACGGGTCCCGCTCGCTGGGCTTGAGCACGAACGCGTTGCCGCAGGCCAGCGCCGGGCCGGCTTTCCACAGCGGGATCATCGCCGGGAAGTTGAACGGGGTGATGCCCGCGACGACGCCCAGTGGCTGGCGCAGCGAGTAGACGTCGATGCCCGGTCCGGCGCCCTCGCTGTATTCACCCTTGAGCAGGTGGGGGATGCCGACGCAGAACTCGATGACCTCGATGCCGCGCTGGATGTCACCCTTGGCGTCGGCCACTGTCTTGCCGTGCTCGCGGGACAGCAGCTCGGCCAACTCGTCGTTGTGCTTGTTCACCAGCTCGATGAAGCGCATCATCACCCGCGCGCGCCGCTGGGGATTGGTTGCGGCCCAGCCCTTTTGGGCCTCGACGGCCGATGCCACCGCGGCATCGATGTCGGCCTGGCCGGCCATAGGCACCGTCGCCTGCACACCCCCGGTGCTGGGGTCGAAGACGTCAGCGCTGCGGCCGGACTGACCGGCGGTGCGCTGCCCATCGATGAAGTGCGGAATCTGTGTGGTCATGGGGCCCTCGAGTGTGGTTGACGGGCGTAAGCGGATACTTGCATATCCTAGTAACCCTGTTCGGCCCTTGGCAAGGTGGGTGCCGGGCTAGCCTGACAGCTGTATGCACACCACCGAGGCCGACTACCTGGTAGTCGGCGCGGGCGCCATGGGCATGGCGTTCATCGACACGCTGGTCGCCGAGACGGAGGCCCGCGTGGTGGTGGTGGATCGCCACCACGCGCCCGGTGGGCACTGGACCATGGCCTACCCGTTTGTGCGGCTGCATCAGCCCTCGGCGTTCTACGGCGTCAACTCGTCACGGCTGGGCAGCGACACCATCGACCAAGTGGGTTGGAACCGCGGCCTTTACGAACTGGCGACCGCCGGCGAAATCTGCGCGTACTACGACGGCATCATCCGCCGGGAGTGGTTGCCGACCGGCCGGGTCGGCTACTTCCCGATGAGCGAATATCGCGGCGACGGCCGGTTTCGCACGCTGGCCGGCGCCGACCACACCGTCCGCGTGACGCGCCGCGTCGTCGACGCCACCTACATGCGGGTCACGGTTCCGGCGATGCGCCGCGCGCCGTACCGGGTCGCCGCCGGCGTCGCATGCGTGCCGCCCAACCACCTGCCCCGGCTCGCGGCGCGCGAGCGCTATGTCGTCGTCGGGGCCGGCAAGACCGGCATCGATACGTGCCTGTGGCTGCTGAGTCACGGTGTCGGGCCGGACCGGCTGACCTGGATCATGCCCCGCGACTCCTGGCTGCTGGACCGCGAGATGATGCAGCCCGGCGCGTTGTTCGCCGACAAGATCAAGGCCGGCTTCACCGCACAACTGCGCGCGATCAACGACGCGGCGTCGGTGCAGGATCTGTTCGCGCGTCTCGAGGCAGCCGGCGTGCTGTTGCGGATCGATCCGGCGGTCCGGCCCGCCATGTACCGCTGCGCGACGGTCACCCGGCTCGAGCTCGAGCAGTTGCGCCGCATCACCGACGTGGTGCGCATGGGCCACCTGCTGGCCATCGAGTCGGGCAGGATGGTCCTGGACGGCGGTGCCGTCGGGCTCGGCGGCGGCGAGCTGTTCATCGATTGCACCGCTGACGGCGCCGAAAAGCGGCCCGCCACACCCATTTTCGATCCCGGCCGCATCACCCTGCAGAGCGTGCGCGGCTGCCAACAGATCTTCAGTTCCGCGCTGATCGCGCACGTCGAAGCCGCCTACCGTGACGACGCCGTGAAAAACGACCTGTGCGTGCCCCTGCCGCATCCGGACACCGACGTCGACTGGTTGCGGGTTGCGCTGGCCGACTACAGCAACCAGCTGCGCTGGTTCGATGACCCGGAGTTGATGACCTGGTTGTCCGCGGCGCGCCTGGACCTGTTCGGCCATCTGATCGGCCACCTGCTGCCGTCGGCCTCGGCGAAGCCCCGGGTGCGGGACCGGATTCTGGGCATCGCCAGGTCCGTCTTCTCCGCCACCGCCACCAAGCTCGACCGGCTGATGGCCGCCGAAGCCGCACTCGCGGCGCCCGTGTAACCCGAGTCGGTATTCATCGGGTGAAGGAGGCATGTGGCCGCAAGAAACGAACCCGTCGGCCCGCGACCCCTGCGCGCGGTGCCCGACAGTGGCGATGATGCCGGCTACCCGAACTGGGAAGCCGTCTACTCCGACAACGTGACCTGGGTGTACCGCACGCTGTTCGCGCGCGTCGGCAACCAAACCGACGCCGAAGACCTCACCGCCGAGGTGTTCCTCGCCGCGCTGCGGCCGCTGCGGCTGACCGCGAGCGTCGCCGAGGTGCGCGCGTACCTGCGGGCGACGGCCAGGACGGTGCTGGCCGCGCACTGGCGCGAGACGCTGGGCCGGGAGATAACCTCGATCGAGGACATCGAACAACCAGCCGAGAGCCAGGACGCGATCAGCACCGCGCCGCAACGCGTTGCCCGGGTTCTGGACAACCTGCCGGACCGCTACCGCCAGATTCTGGAATCGCGCTTCCTGCGGGGCAATTCGATCAAGGAGTCAGCCGCGGAACTCGGGATCAGTGTGGCCAATGCCAAAGTGCTCCAGCACCGCGCCCTGCGGCTGGCGGCGCAGGTCGACGATGGGGGGCAGCCATGAATGCGCGAGGGCTGCGACGTTACGTCGACGATCTGTTGCGGGGGCGCCGGCCCAGGCCGTTCGCGCCCGACGACTTCGAGGCGGCTCAGCTCCGCACGGCCATCGAGCTGCGCGCCGCCCGCGAGGGTGGTGACGCGCCGCGCCCGGAATTCGTCACCGACCTGCACCGGCGTATCGCCGAGCAGATGTCCGGCGCGCCAACGGAAACACCGCAGGTGCGCGGCAGCACGCGCCGCCAGGTCATCGTCGGCACGTCGGCCGCCGCCACCGCCGCGGTCGCTGCGGTGTCCGTCGATCGCACGTTGATCGCGGGGCAATCCGGCGACGGTCGGGCCCCCGAGGTCGCCGCCGGACAACTCACGCCCAACGAGGGCAGCTGGCAGCGCGTCGCGGCCGGATCGGATGTGCCCGACGGCGCGACGCGCGCCTTCGACCTCGGCTCGGTGACCGGATTCGTGCGCCGCGTCGACGGCAAAATCCAGGCGATCTCCGGGGTGTGTACCCATCAGGGCTGCAAGCTGTGGTTCGACGCACCCGACGACACGCTGCGCTGCCCCTGCCACACCACGTCGTTCTCACCCAGCGGGCAGGTGCTCACCCACCAGCTGCCGATCGCGCCGAAGCCGTTGCCCGCATTGATGGTTCGCGAGGTCAACGGGGTCATCGAGGTATTCGCCCCGCCGCGCACCGAGCGGCCCGCCTGAGCGGTGTAACCCACCGCCCTATCTCTTGGCATGGATATCCCCATGCTTCGAAGGCATTCGGCGGCCATGGCGGCCGTGGGTGTGCTGGTGTTGGCCGGTTGCTCCCAGTCACGGCCGGTGGCGACCACCGCCGCGCCCACTACCGGAATGTCGGTCACCGCGCCGGCAGCTCCGGTGCGTGGTGACCAGGTCACCATCGACGGCTTCGCGTTCGCGCCGGTGACCTTGACGGTGCCCGCCGGGACCACCGTCACGTGGACCAACCGCGACGAAGAACCCCATACGGTGGCCGCCAGCGACGGTTCGTTTCACTCACCCGGCATGGGAACCGGAGCCACCTTCGCCCACACCTTTTCCACCGCAGGGACTTTCGACTACGTCTGCTCGATCCACCCGATGATGCGCGGCACCGTGGTGGTGACGGGATGAGTGACCAGGCGAACGGCATGACCCGCCGCCAGCTCATCCGGCACACGGCGTGGTTCGGAGCGGCGGTCGGGTTCGCGGTGACCGGCGGCGAGGTCATCTCGCATGTCGCGGGCCAGGCGAAGGCGCAGCACGCGGGGGCCCGGCCCACCCTGCGCTTCGCCCAGATCAGCGACAGCCATATCGGTTTCACCGGGGCGCCCAACCCGGACGTCGCCGGCACGTTCGGCCACGCGATCGATCAGGTCAACAACCTCGGATACACACCGGATTTCGTCATCCACACCGGGGACCTCACCCACCTGTCCAGCCCGGAGCAGTTCGACCAGGTGAAGCAGATGATGACCGGCCTCAAGACGCCGCATGTGTTCACCGTCCCGGGGGAGCACGACTCGGTCGATGATGCGGGTCAGAAGTACCGAAACACGTTCGGCGCCAGCTCCGTTGGCGACGGGTGGTACAGCCTCGACATTGCCGGGGTGCACCTGATCGCGTTGGTCAATACGTTGAATCTGCACAAGCTCGGGCATCTGGGTGCCGATCAGCTGGAGTTCGTCAAGAACGACGTCGCGCGTCTTTCCAGCGATACCCCCATCATCGTGTTCAGCCATATCCCGCTGTTCTCGATGTACCCGCAATGGGGCTGGGGCACCGACGATGCCACCCGGGCGCTGAGCTACCTGCGCCGGTTCTCCTCGGTCACGTGCCTCAACGGCCATGTCCACCAACTGTTCTCCAAGACGGAGGACAATGTCACGTTCTACAGCGGCACCACCACCGCGTACCCGTTGCCGCGACCGGGTGACGGGCCCGCGCCCAAGCCGGTCACGCTGCCGGCCGGCAAGCTGCGCGATGCGCTGGGCATCCGCGAGGTGAGCTATACCAGGGGAGAGGCCGCCCTGGCCTTGAAGGAGACTGCACTGCAATGACTTTGACGAGTATCCTGGTCCGGCTCGGCCTGGCCGCATCGTTGATCATCAGCGCCGCCAGCCACGCCTACCTCTATGTGCATGGATATCAACACATTCCGGATATCGGTCCGGCATTCATGGCCCAGGCCAGCCTGTCGTTCGCGATCGCGCTGCTGATCCTGCTCGGCGGCCCCGCGTGGCTGCGCTGGGCGGGTGCCGCGGTGGCGGCCGGCTCCCTGGTCGCGTTCGTCTTGTCACGCACCGTCGGCCTGCCCGGTTTCTCCGAACGGGGCTGGGAGCCGGCACCGTACGCGGCCGTCAGCGTGGCTGCCGAGGTGGCCACGGTGGTGCTGTGGGGGCTTGGTGGACGCCTTCGGCTACGAGGGCGCCAGACCACTGTCGTTTGAGCCGGCGTGCCACAGCATTACCTCGGCGGCGAGTACCACCCGCCACACATTCAGCGCGTTATTTCGCGCATCGAATACCTGCCCCAGAGCCATCGGCCTGCGCCAATGGTATGCCCCAAATGCTGTGGGCCGGCGTGCTTGCGGCCAGGTGGAGCTAGCCGGCGCCCGGGGCCTCCGGAGCCGGCTGGTCAACCCGGGCGTCGGCCGCGCTGAAAGGCCCGGGCTCGTCGGAGCTGGACGCGACGGGAGCCGACCACTTGATCCGAAGCCGGCGCTTGAGGGACATCGAGGGTTTCTCGATGAGGAACCAGCTCACTGCGGCAAGCGGCAGGGTGGTCGCCACCGCGGTGAGAAAGAACAGCACCGGGTGCAGGCGTGTCGCGAGCCCACTCACGGCCAACAATTGCTGGGCCGGGAATGCGTAGATGTAGACGCCGTAGGACAGATCGGTGCGCAGCCTCAACCGTTCGCTCTTGAGCAGGGAGCCCGACACGACGACGGCGTAGGCCAGCGGAAGCGCACCGACCACCCGGTAATCGGGCAGCACCCCGGCTGCCGCCACGATGACGACGCAGACGGCGACGAGCGACCATCGGGCGGGGATGACGTCGCGCCACTGGTACATGACGGCTCCGGCCGCGAACATGATGGCCGAGCGCACCGCAAGCTGCGGAATGGTCCATACCCCGGGGAATGTCAGGGGCGGCACGACCAACGCCGCCAGTGTTGCCACTATCAGAACCGCGGGGGATATCCAGCGGCGATTGGCCAGTCCCGCCACGCCGATAGCGGCAACGAAGAGGTAGCAGAGCAGTTCCCAGATCAACGACCACATGGAACCGTTCCAGGCGGGTCCACCCGGCACACCGTGCAGCGTTCCGTCGATAGTGGGCTGCAGATAAGCGATCGCGCTGTTTTTCACGACGTACACGAGCGGTGCGGTGGACCCGAGCAGCTTGGCGGCCGAACCGCCTTGGATCAGCAGACTGAGCGGGGCGAAGACGAACGCGGTCACGACCAGGCAGATGTAGAAGCCGGGCAGGATGCGCAGCGCGCGGGCGGTGAGATAGTCACGCAGTCGTGGGTCGGTGAGCCAACTCCGGGTGATGAGGAAGCCCGAGATCGCGAAGAATCCGTCGACACCTACCGAGAAGAAAAGCTGCAGAGTCGCCTTCGGTGGCATGTGGCCGGTGATGGGCCACGAGTGGAAGAGCATCACCTCGGCCGCCAGCGCCAACCGAAGTGCGTTGAGCGCGTTTCTTCGCGGATCGAATACCTGCCCTAGCTTCATCCAGCCTCCGCCTCCTGCGCACCACTCGTCATCGGCGCCATCGTACGGGCCGAAAGTCGACGGGCGCTGACGCGGGCGGTGGCCTTGATCAGGTCGCGGCCCCGCGATCCTTTGCCGGTAGCGCCGCGTCTTGCGGCTTCACATTGCCGCGATCATGGCTAAGCGGCACCGTGGACCTCCGGCGGCATCGCCATGGCCGCTTGCTCGTGGGAATCGGCGGATCTCCGTTTCAGTCGCGCCTTGAGCGACCTCGCCGGCTTCTCGACCAGGAACCAGCTCGCCGCGGCCAGCGGCAGGGTGGCCAGCGCCACGGTCAGGCAGAACACGATCGGATTCAGGCTGAGCAGCCCGAGGACCGCCAGCAGCTGCTGGGTCGGGTACGCGTAGATGTACATGCCGTAGGACAGGTCGGTGCGCAACCTCAATCGCTTGTTGTGCAACAGCGACCCGGAGACGATGACGGCGTAAGCCAGCGGCACGGCGGCGACCACCCGGTAGTCCGGCAGCTGGCCGGCCACCAGCACAATGACCACGCTCACCGCCACCAGCGACCAGCGGGCGGGAATCACGTCGCGCCACTGATAGAGCAGCGCTCCGGCGGCAAACATGATCGCGGCCCGGCACGCCAGGAAGATGATGACGACGCCCACGTTGCCGGTCGGCTTGTTGAACACCTCTGGGAAGGTGACAGGGGGCATCATGGACGCCCCGATGGCGGCCACCACCAATATTGCCGGGGAGACCCACCTGCGGTTGGCCAGTCCCGCCACGCCGATGGCGGCGACGACCAGATAGCACATCACTTCCCAGAACAGTGACCACAGCGAAGCGTTCCAGATGCCCGCATTGGGGATGTCGAACGGAGTGCCGCCCACGTCGGGCTTGAGCCACAAGACCGCGATGTTCTTCAGGACGTACTCGAACGGCGCGAACGAGAACAGCAGCTTGGCCGGCGAACCGCCCTGGATCGCCACACTGAGCGGGGCGAACACGAACGCCGTCACGATCATGCAGACGTAGAAGCCGGGCAGGATGCGCAGGGCCCGGGCGGCGAGGTAAGCGCGCAGCTTCGGGTTACTCAGCCAGCTCGCGGTGATGAGGAATCCCGAGATCGCGAAGAACCCGTCCACCCCTACTGAGAGGAGAAGCTGCAGAACGGCCCGCAGCGAGGGCAGATGGCCGTGAACCGGGTAGGTGTGCCAGAAGATGACCTCCGCCGCGAGCGCTAGCCGCCATGCGTTCAGTGCGTTGCTTCGCGGATCGAAAACCTGCCCTAGCTTCATCGGCGTCCCCCGCCACCCGCATCGGGCGTCATCGGCATTGTCATCGGCGCAATCTTAGCGCCCTCAAAGAGAGAAAAGGGCCGGTTCACGCTATCCGACGAGTCAGGTGATCGCAAACGCGGCGCTAATCTACATGCGTCTAACGAAGTCCAACAGTGTTGCGGGATAACGCACATCGCGGCGGTGAGCCCGCGCGATGTGCCATCAATTGCGCCGTCAGTCGCGCATACCGTCGATGAATGCCGTTGTCTCGTCCCAGGTGGGCAGCAGGCCGGAGGCGCGCACTTCGTCGAGGCTGGGCGCCGCGGCATCGCGGTCGGACAGGTTGGGCGGCGCGCCGTCCACCAGCGGCCAGTCGATGCCCAGTGCCGGATCGGTTGCGCAGATCGTGTGTTCGCGCTGCGGGTTGTACTCCGCCGAGCACAGATACATCACCGTCGAATTGTCTTGCAGCGCCAGGAAGCCATGCCCGAGGCCTTCGGACAGGTAGATCGTCCGGTGATCGGTGTCGTCGAGCAGAACCGAATCCCATTGCCCGAATGTCGGCGAACCCACCCGAATGTCGACGACGACGTCGAACACCGAACCGCGAACGCAGGTCACGTACTTGGCCTGGCTCGGCGGCACCTGGGCGAAATGGAGTCCGCGCAGCACGCCGGCCGATGACACCGAGCAATTGGCCTGCCGGACATCCAGGCGATGACCGGCGAAGGACAGAAATCCCTTGTCGGTGAGCCATTCGAAGAAATGGCCGCGCGAATCGCCGTGCACGGCAGGGGTGATCTCCCAGGCGCCGGGAACTTTCAGTTCGCGAACTTCCACGCTACTGCCCACGCTCTTCGTAGCGGGCTTCCGAGGCGTCTTTCAACGGACGCCACCACGATTCGTTTGCGCGATACCAGTCAATGGTGGCACGCAGCCCCTCCTCGAAGTCGGTATGCTTTGGCGCCCAACATAATTCGTCATACAGCGTGGACGGGTCGATGGCGTAGCGCAAATCGTGGCCGACGCGATCGATGACGTGGTCGAAATCGTCGGGCTCGCGGCCCATCATCTGCAGCAGCGTGCGCAGCACGGTCAGGTTGTTGCGCTCGCCCTCGGAGCTGATCAGGTAGGTGCGCCCGATCTCGCCCTTGTCCAGGATGCGCCGCACCGCGCTGTTGTGGTCGTCGACGTGAATCCAATCGCGCACGTTGGCGCCGGCGCCGTACAGCTTGGGCCGCCGCCCGGTGAGCACGTTGGTGATCTGGCGCGGGATGAACTTCTCGACGTGCTGATACGGGCCGTAATTGTTGGAGCAGTTCGAGATCGTCGCGCGTACCCCATACGAGCGCACCCAGGCGCGCACCAGCATGTCGGCGGCGGCTTTGGTCGCCGAATACGGGCTGGACGGGTTGTAGGGCGTCGCCTCGGTGAACCGCTGCGGGTCGTCGAGCTCCAGGTCGCCGTAGACCTCGTCGGTCGAGATGTGGTGCAGCCGCACACCGTAACGTCGCACCGCCTCGAGGATGGTGAAGGTGCCGACGACGTTGGTGTGCAGGAACGGCTCGGGGCTGTGCAGCGCGTTGTCGACGTGGCTCTCCGCCGCGAAATGCACCACCGCGTCGGATTCGGCGACCAGCCGCGACACCAGCTCGGCGTCGGTGATGTCACCGACCACCAGCTCTATCGAGTCCTCGACGTCGGCCAATGACTCGCGCCGACCCGCATAGGTCATGGCGTCGAGCACCGTCACGGCATCCTCGGGGTGTTCGCGGACCGTGCTGTGCACAAAGTTGGCGCCGATGAATCCAGCGCCGCCGGTGACCAGTAACCGCATGCCCAAACCCTAACGGAGCCGATCCGTCAGTTTGCGCGTGTTAGCCCCAGAGGTCCGGCCAATTCGCTTAGCGCAGGTAGCAGCGTCGCTTCGTCGTGGGCGCCCAGCACCTGGATCGCCACGTGGTCGGCTCCGGCCTGCAGATGTTCACCCAAGCGCCTCGCGATGTCCTCCGGGGTGCCATAGGCGACCACCGCGTCGATCAGCTTGTCGCTGCCGGGTTTGTGCACGTCGGCATCGGTGAACCCCAGCCGCAGCCAGTTGTTCACGTAGTTGCCCAGGCCCAGGTAATGCTCGACGGTCTGACGCCCGATAGCGCGCGCCTTCTCCGCGTCGGTGGTGAGCACCACCTTGTGTTCGGGCGCCAAATACACTGCACCGCCGAGCAAATCGCGCGCCTTCGCGGTGTGTTCGGGCGTGGTCAGGTAAGGGTGCGCACCGGAGCTGCGCCGGGCCGCGAGGCCCAGCACCCGCGGCCCGAGCGCCGCAACCACCCGCCGGCTGGTCGGCACCAGGGCCGCGTCGAGTTCGTCGAGGTAGGAGACCAGGGCGTCGTACGGCTTCACGTACTCCTGGGTGTGCTCCGGGTGGCCCACCCCGACACCCAGCAAAAACCTTCCCGGATGGCCGGATTCGATCCGGTGGAAGGACTCGGCGACTTCCGGGGCGGGCGCCGACCAGATGTTGACGATCCCGGTGGCCAGCTGCAGCGAAGTCGTCCGCGCCAGGGCCGGTTCGGCCCAGGACAGCTCGGCGTCCGGTGATCCGCCGATCCAGGCGGCGCCGTAGCCCAGCGATTCGATGCCCGCGGCCAACTCGGGGGAGACGGATCGGGTGGGCAGCCACACGCCGAACCGGCCAAGCTCTGGCTTGAGCGAAACTCCCTCGGTCATCTGGTTTCCCCCTAGAAGCTTTGTCAGGACGACTGCAGTCCAAGCGGCCCCGCCAGTTCGGCCAGCGCCGAGACCAGGTTTTCATCCTTCGTCAGGACCTGCACGGGGACGTGATCGGCGCCGGCATCGAGGTGTTCGGTGAGCCGCGCCGCGATCTGGTCCACGGTGCCATATGCCACCACCGCGTCCACCAGACGGTCGCTGCCCGGCCGGGTGACCTCGTCCTCGGTGAATCCCAGCCGCTTCCAGTTGTTTCGGTAGTTGGCGAGGTTGAAATAGACGTCGAGGGCCTTGCGCCCGACCGCGCGGGCCTTCTCGGCGTCGGTGGTCAGGATCGCCTTGTGCTCGGGCGCCAGGAACGCCGAGGGCCCGATGAGTTCGCGGGCCCGCGCGGTGTGTTCCGGGGTGGTCAGGTAGGGGTGCGCCCCGGCCGCGCGTTCCGCGGACAGCTTGAGGACGCGCGGGCCCAGTGCCGCCACCACCCGGCGGTTGGCGGGTACACCGTAGTCATCGAGCTGCGTGAGGTAGTCGGTGAGCGCGTCGTAGGGCTTGCGATATTCGGTGTGAGCCTCGGGATGGCCGACGCCGATGCCCAGCAGGAAGCGGCCCGGGTACGCCTTGTCGATGCGGTGGAAGGATTCGGCCACCGGCTTGGCCGGCGCGGTCCAGATGTTGACGATGCCGGTGCCCACCTGCAACGTCGTGGTCGCCTGCAGGAGGGGCTCCACCCACGACAGCTCGGCGGGGGGTGAACCGCCGACCCAGACGGCGCCGTAGCCCAGCGCTTCGATGTCCCTGGCCTGCTCGGGGGTGACGCCGCGTCCGAACGATCCGAACCGGCCGAGGTTGGGTTTGCTCGCTGCATCGGTCATGGTGTTCCCAACCTGTGCCCGGTGAAGGCTATTCCGGCTCGGCTACATCCTCATCGGCATCGTCGAGAACGGCACCGGCGACGCCGGCGGCGGGCGGCTCGAGCGGCAGCAGCACGATGAACCGGGTGTCGCCGGGCACCGACTCCACCCGCAGGTCCCCGCGGTGCTTCTTCACCACGATGTTGAACGCCAGGTCCAGGCCCAGCCCGGTGCCCTCGCCGAAGGGCTTCGTGGTGAAGAACGGCTCGAAGATGTGCTCGCGGACGTCCTCGGGTATCCCCGGCCCGGTGTCGCAGATTTCGATGCGGGCCAGCTGCTCGCCTTCCCGGCAGGTGCGGATGGTCAGCGTGCCCCCGGTATCGCGCATCGCGGCGATCGCATTGTCGATGATGTTGGTCCACACCTGATTGAGATCACCTGGGTAGCAAGGGATTTCGGGCAACGTCTGGTCGAACTCCTTGACCACCGCGATGGCGCGTTGCGTGCCGGCGTCCCTGCCCGCGTCCTTGGTCAATCGATCGGCGAACATCACCAGCGTGCTGCGCAGCAGATCGTGCACGTTCGTCACCTGGAACGGGGCCCGATCCAGCTGCGAATACTGCTTGGCGTCGGCGACCAGCACCGAAATCCGTTTGCTCGCTTCGAGAATCTGGTTCATCAGCAGCTCGCTCTCGATGGTGTAGTGGATCCACCGGATCGCCATCTCCAACGAGGTCGACGCCAGTTCGTCGCTGACCGCGGAAATCCGCTCCAGCCAATCGGTGTCGATGCCGCCTTCGACGAACGTCGGGGCGATGTCCCAACCGCCGTCGATGTCGTGACCCTCCAGCCAGTCGCCGACGGCGTCCTCGCGGTCGGCGGTCTCGAGCGCGCTCAAGTGTTGCGATGCGGACTTGGCGACTTGCTCGGCGACCCTCTCCTGCAACCGCACCAGGGCGCCCAGCGCCTCGGGGGAGACGGTGCCGTCGGAGAGCATCGCCAGCTTGTGCCGCATGCCGGCCACCCGTTCGCGCAGATCCGCCGCTGACCGCGAGATCGCCGCGGCGGGATTGTTCAGCTGATGGGTCAGCCCGGCCGACAACCGGCCCAGCGCCAGCAGCTTCTCCCGGTTGTCAATGATCCGTCGGGTGCGGTCGGTGCCGACGGCGATGCCGTCGAGCAGGTGCACCGCCATCGGGAACTGGTCCTTCATGAACTGCGCGAACACGGGCGCGTCCATCACAAAGAAGCGCGATGGCTTGGTCACGTGCACCGAGGCGTCGTAATTCTTCTGCTTGCCACCGGTGAACGCCCGCCAGGCCCCGCAGTACACGCCGCGCTGCGAGGTGCGGTTGGTCTCGATGTCCTGGCCGCCGGAGAGCTTGGTCATGGTCAGCTCCCCGTCGATCAGGACGTAGAAGCAGGTGGCCGGTTCGCCCTCGACGCAGATCGGACCCGGTTCGTAGTGCTGGATGTGCCCGTTGCTGCACAGCACCGCGAGCTGCTCGTCGCTGAGCGCCTCGAACAGGAACAGGCTGCGCAGCTCGTCGGGCTCGCAGGGCACCTTGGCGGTCATTGATTCGGCGCTCATGCTTCGGCCAGGTATCGGTGCACCAGCATGACCGCCATCGAACCCTCACCGACCGCGGCGGCGACCCGTTTGGCCGACGTGGAGCGGACGTCGCCGGTGGCGAACACCCCGGGCACGCTGGTTTCCAGGTGGTGCGGTGGCCGGTCCAGCGTCCAGCCGCAGACGTTGCGCAGGTCCGGGCCGGTCAGGATGAAGCCATGGTCGTCGCGGGCCAGCACCCCGTCCAGCCAGTCGGTGCGCGGTGCGGCGCCGATGAAGATGAACATCCGCCCGCAGGTGACGTCCTCGGTTTCGCCGGTGCGGTTGTTGACCAGCCGCAGCTGCTCGAGGTGGCCGTCGCCGGCGGCGCGCTGCACCTCGGTGCAGGTCAGCACGTTGATCTTGGGGTTCGCCTCGATCTGCTGGATGAGGTAGTAGGACATCGACGCCTCCAGCGACGGGGCCCGCACCACGATGTTGACCGACTTGGCCGTCCGCGACAGGTACATCGCGGCCTGGCCGGCCGAGTTGGCCCCGCCGATCACGTAGACCTCTTCGTCTTCGCACTCCGGGGCGACCGAGATGGCCGCGCCGTAGTAGATGCCGCAGCCGGTCAGCTCGGTGCAACCCTCAGCCTGCAGGTGGCGGTAGGAGACCCCGGTGGCCAGGATGACCGCGTGCGCGTCGATCGAGCCGCCGTCGGCGAACCGCACGGTGCGCTTGGATCCGTTCACCTCGAGGGCGGTGGCCTTGCGGGCGGTGATCAGCTCGGCGCCGAACTTCTCCGCCTGCCGGCGGGCGCGGTCGGCCAACTGGCCCCCCGACACCCCGTCGGGGAAGCCCAGGTAGTTCTCGATGCGCGAGCTCTGCCCGGCCTGGCCTCCGGTGGCGGTGTGCTCGATGAGCACCGTGCGCAGCCCCTCGGAGGCGCCGTACACGGCCGCGGCCAGGCCCGCGGGGCCGCCGCCGACCACGATCAGGTCGTAGAACTCCTGCGACGGAGTGGTCGTCAGGCCCAGGGTCTCGGCCAGTTGCGCGTCGGTGGGCTCGACCAGGGTGTCGCCGCGCTGGGTGACCACCACCGGCAGCCGCCTGCCGTCCTCGCCGGCCGCGGTGAGCAGCCGCTCGCCGGCGGGTTCGTCGGCCATGAACCAGGTGTAGTAGAGGCCGTTGCGGGCCAGGAAGTCGCGGACCTGCCAGGACCGCGCCGACCAGCGGTGGCCGATCACCTTGGTGTGCGGGATGGGGTGTTCGGGTGCGGCCCGCCAGGCCTCCAGCAGCCCGTCGATGACGGGATAGAACTTCTCCTCCGGGGGATCCCACGGCTTGAGCAGGTAGTGGTCCAGGTCGACGACGTTGATCGCGTCGATGGCGGCGTGGGTGTCGGCGTAGGCGGTCAGCAGCACCCGGCGGGCCGCCGGATACAGGTCCATCGCCTGTTCGAGGAACTCGATGCCGCTCATCTGCGGCATCCGGTAGTCGGCGATCAGCAGCGCGACGGTCTCGCCGCGCAGCTTGAGCTCCTTGAGCGTGCCCAGGGCGTCGGGCCCGGATTCCGCGCGCACGATCCGGTGCTCCTCGCCGTAGTGGCGGCGCAGGTCGCGGGCGACCGCCCGGGACACCGAGGGATCGTCGTCGACGGTCAACATCACGGGCTTGCGCTGTTGCGCCGCGGGGCCGGCGGCGTCTATGGGGGCCGAGGAGCCGGAGGGGTTGGTCATCGGCGTTAAGTATGCGCTCGTCAGCGGCTATGTGGGAGGTCGAGCAGGCGGGCCGCGTTCCGCCGACAGCGATTTTGGTGGAGCGGAATAACCGGGTATCGTGGAACAACGGTGCGGCATCCGCGCCGACTTTTTGTGTGCCAAGTCCCTAGGAATTTCCTGTCACCGGCTCACGTTCCAAGTCGGTGCAATGTTGCGTCGACTAGGCGCAGACGAGAACGAAACTATACGGCGAGGATTCTTAACTAGTTATGGCCAAGAAGGACGGCGCCATCGAGGTGGAAGGCCGGGTGGTCGAGCCTCTGCCCAATGCGATGTTCCGCATTGAGCTGGAGAACGGTCACAAGGTGCTTGCCCACATCAGCGGCAAGATGCGGCAGCACTACATCCGCATCCTGCCCGAGGACCGGGTGGTGGTGGAGTTGTCTCCCTACGACCTTTCCCGGGGCCGCATCGTGTACCGGTACAAGTAAAGCGCCTGATCAGAACAACCTACGAAATACAGAACAGGATCGAACAGCCGTGAAGGTGAACCCGAGCGTCAAGCCAATCTGTGACAAATGCAGGGTGATCCGTCGGCATGGGCGGGTCATGGTGATCTGCACCGATCCGCGCCACAAGCAGCGCCAGGGCTAGTCCCGGCGAACGCACGACACAACTGAATGCAGACCTCCCAGCACCACTGAGTGGCTCGCATCTTTAGAGATGGGCCAGCTCATCTACGCCCGGTCGGAGGCCGGGCCCCGATAGATCGGGAACGGGCTGGGATCAGACCTCCGCCTAGAAAAAGAGGAAACGCCACCTATGGCTCGACTAGTAGGCGTCGATCTTCCGCGTGACAAGCGGATGGAGATCGCGCTGACCTACATCTTCGGCGTCGGCCGCACCCGGTCGAACGAGATCCTGGCAGCTACCGGCATCGACCGGAACCTGCGCACCCGGGACCTGACCGATGACCAGCTGACCCACCTGCGTGACTACATCGAAGCCAACCTCAAAGTGGAGGGCGACCTGCGCCGCGAGGTGCAGGCAGACATCCGCCGCAAGATCGAGATCGGCTGCTACCAGGGCCTGCGGCACCGCCGCGGCCTGCCGGTGCGTGGCCAGCGCACCAAGACCAACGCGCGTACCCGCAAGGGCCCCAAGCGCACCATCGCCGGCAAGAAGAAGGCCAGGTAACCGCCCATGCCACCAGCCAAGAAGGCATCCTCTGCCCCCAAGAAGGGGCAGAAGACCCGTCGCCGGGAAAAGAAGAACGTCCCGCACGGTGCCGCCCACATCAAGAGCACGTTCAACAACACGATCGTGACCATCACCGACCCGCAGGGCAACGTCATCGCCTGGGCGTCGTCGGGTCACGTCGGGTTCAAGGGCTCGCGGAAGTCGACGCCGTTCGCCGCGCAGCTGGCTGCCGAGAACGCCGCCCGCAAGGCCCAAGAGCATGGAGTGAAGAAGGTCGACGTGTTCGTGAAGGGCCCGGGTTCGGGCCGCGAGACCGCCATCCGTTCGCTGCAGGCCGCGGGCCTGGAGGTCGGCGCGATCTCGGACGTCACCCCGCAGCCGCACAACGGCGTTCGCCCGCCGAAGCGACGCAGGGTCTAGGAGGAGAACAATCCATGGCTCGTTACACCGGACCCATCACTCGCAAATCGCGCCGGCTGCGCACCGACCTCGTCGGTGGCGACCAGGCGTTCGAGAAGCGTCCCTACCCGCCCGGTCAGCACGGCCGGGCGCGGATCAAGGAAAGCGAATACCTGCTGCAGCTGCAGGAGAAGCAGAAGGCCCGCTTCACGTACGGCGTGATGGAAAAGCAGTTCCGTCGCTACTACGAAGAGGCCCAGCGGCAAACCGGTAAGACCGGTGAGGAGCTGCTGCGCATCCTGGAGAGCCGGCTGGACAACGTCGTGTACCGCGCCGGCCTGGCGCGTACCCGCCGGATGGCGCGTCAGCTGGTCAGCCACGGACACTTCAGCGTCAACGGCGTGCACGTCAACGTGCCCAGCTACCGGGTGTCGCAGTACGACATCATCGACGTGCGGGACGGCTCGCTGAACACCGTGCCGTTCCAGATCGCGCGTGAGACGGCGGGCGACCGCCCGATCCCGAGCTGGCTGCAGGTGGTGGGGGAGCGTCAGCGCATCCTCGTGCACCAGTTGCCCGAGCGGGCGCAGATCGACGTGCCGCTCGCCGAGCAGCTCATCGTCGAGTTCTACTCGAAGTAAAGACCCCCTGCGCTGAACCCGGCGCAGGTCTTAACGGCATCAAATAGCGGGTGCCGAGAAGGAGATAAAGAAACACCATGCTGATCTCTCAGCGACCCACATTGTCGGAGGAAGTCCTCACCGACAGCCGCTCCCAGTTCGTCATCGAGCCGCTGGAGCCGGGATTCGGTTACACCCTGGGCAATTCGTTGCGCCGGACGCTGCTGTCCTCGATTCCGGGTGCGGCCGTCACCAGCATCCGCATCGACGGCGTGCTGCACGAGTTCACCACCGTGCCGGGTGTCAAGGAAGACGTCACCGCGATCATCTTGAACCTCAAGAGCCTGGTGGTGTCCTCCGAGGAGGACGAGCCGGTCACCATGTACCTGCGCAAGCAGGGCCCGGGTGAGGTCACCGCGGGGGACATCGTGCCGCCCGCCGGTGTCACCGTGCACAACCCCGACCTGCACATCGCGACGCTGAACGACAAGGGCAAGCTCGAGGTCGAGCTGGTCGTCGAGCGCGGCCGCGGCTACGTGCCTGCCGTGCAGAACCGCGCCTCGGGCGCCGAAATCGGCCGTATCCCGGTCGATTCCATCTACTCGCCGGTGCTCAAGGTCACCTACAAGGTGGACGCCACCCGTGTCGAGCAGCGCACCGACTTCGACAAGCTGATCCTGGACGTCGAGACCAAGAGCTCGATCAACCCCCGCGACGCGCTGGCGTCGGCGGGTAAGACCCTGGTCGAATTGTTCGGCCTGGCACGCGAACTCAACGTCGAGGCGGAGGGCATCGAGATCGGGCCGTCGCCGGCCGAGGCCGACCACATCGCGTCGTTCGCCCTGCCGATCGATGACCTGGATCTGACGGTGCGGTCCTACAACTGCCTCAAGCGCGAGGGTGTGCACACCGTCGGCGAGCTGGTCAGCCGCACCGAGTCCGACCTGCTCGATATCCGCAACTTCGGTCAGAAGTCCATCGACGAGGTGAAGGTCAAGCTGCACCAGCTGGGCCTGTCGCTCAAGGACAGCCCGCCGAGCTTCGACCCCTCGCAGGTCGCGGGCTACGACGTCGCCACCGGCACCTGGTCCAACGAGGCGTCCTACGACGACCAGGACTACGCGGAAACCGAACAGCTGTAAAGAATTCCGTCCCGGTCCTACCTGATACGGGGACCGGCCCCAATTAGGAGATAGTCGCAATGCCCAAGCCCACCAAGGGACCTCGCCTCGGCGGGTCGTCTTCGCACCAGAAGGCGCTTCTCGCCAACCTGGCCACCTCCCTGTTCGAGCACGGCCGGATCAAGACGACCGAGCCCAAGGCGCGGGCTCTGCGGCCGTACGCGGAGAAGCTGATCACCCATGCGAAAAAGGGTGCACTGCACAACCGTCGAGAGGTGCTGAAGAAGATCCGCGACAAGGACGTGGTGCACGCCCTGTTCGCGGAGATCGGTCCGTTCTACGCCGACCGCAACGGCGGCTACACCCGCATCATCAAGGTCGAGCCGCGCAAGGGAGACAACGCGCCGATGGCCGTGATCGAGCTGGTGCGGGAGAAGACGGTCACCTCCGAGGCGGATCGGGCTCGTCGGGTGAAGGCTTCCAAGAAGTCGGACGCTCCTGTCGCGGCAGCGGCGGCACCTCAGGCGGCTGTCGAGCCTGAGGAAGCCGTCGGCCCGACGGCCGGGGAGGCCACCGCCGAGGTCGAGGAGACCACGGCCGAGGCCGAGCCGACCAAGGCGCAGGCCGAAGCCGAAGACAAGGCCGACAAGGCTGTGGCCGCGCGGGCCGAGGCCGAAGCCGCCGACGCCGATGACGAGGCTGACGAGAGTTAGCGAGGACGTCCGTCTGCGGCTTGATATCGCCTACGACGGAACAGGTTTCGCGGGCTGGGCCGCTCAGGCCGGCCAGCGGACCGTGGCGGGAATTCTCGACGAGGCGCTGTCGACCGTCTTTCGCGCGCCGGTGCGGCTGCGCGCGGCGGGGCGCACCGACGCCGGAGTCCACGCCACCGGGCAGGTGGCTCACGTCGACGTGCCGCTGGAGGCGCTGCCGAATGCCTACCCGCGTGCGCCGCGCGTCGGTGAACCCGAGTTCCTGCCGCTGCTGCGCCGGCTGGGCCGGTTTTTGCCCACCGATGTCCGGGTCGTCGATATCAGCCGCGCCCCTGCGGGTTTCGACGCCCGGTTCTCGGCGTTGCGGCGTCACTATCTGTACCGGATCTCGACGGCGCCGTGGGGCGTGCAGCCGCTGCAAGCCCGCTACGTCACCGCGTGGCCGCGTCCGCTGGACGTCGAGGCGATGGCCGCCGCGTCGCGAGACCTGCTGGGATTGCACGACTTTGCCGCGTTCTGCCGTCATCGCGAGAACGCCACCACTATCCGCGACCTGCAGCGGCTGGAGTGGACCCGCGACGGTGACTTGATCACCGCGCAGGTCAGCGCCGACGCGTTCTGCTGGTCGATGGTACGCTCACTGGTCGGCGCGCTGCTGGCCGTCGGTGAACACCGCCGCCCCGTCTCGTATTGCCGCGAATTGCTCAGCGCCACAGAGCGTTCCAGTGACTTCGCCGCGGCGCCCGCCCTCGGGTTGTCGCTGGTCGCTGTCGACTATCCACCCGATGACCAGCTGGCAGCGCGCAACCTGATCACCCGGGATATCCGCTCGCGCGGCTGAGCGGTTACAGCCTGGCGGCGACGAAACCGGCGGCCTGATCCACCAGTCCGGAATCGATGTAGGAGGGCTGTAGATGTGACGGCCAATTCAAGCCACCGGAACAGATCGGGTCGCCCTTCGCGCACACGTCGATCGTCTTGCCGGCGAAGGCGGGGCTGAAATCGGGGACGGGGCCAAGGATTCCGCGGGTGCCGTTACCGAACAGGGCCACCGCCGCGACCTGCTGATCCAGGGCCGGTGGTAGCGGGTTGGTGAACCCGAACGCCGGCTCGGTCACCGCGACCACCAGGTCGGCGGAGGCGGCACCCAGCGAATAGCCGCCCAGCACCTCGCGGGTGTTCGGGCAACTTCGCGCCATCTGCTGGACGTGGGCGCTCATGTCGTTGGCGCCCTTGGCCGGACTCACGTCGGCGGGATAGTTGACCCCATAGGCCCCCACCGGCATCCGTGTCTTGGCGCGCAGGGAATTGACGAGCGCGGCGCCGACGTAGCCGACACCGGGCGGTTCCTCTCGACCGCGGGCGAACACGACTTCGGCGCCGGGGCATCCCGCCGATGCCGCCGGCGCCGCGAACGTCGTGACCGCCAGGGCGAGCAGCGACGCCACGGCGATGGACGCGGCGGATGCCGCGCCGTACCAGCGGTGGCCCAAGGCTAAACCCGGGCCGCAACGAAATTCGCTGCCCTGTTGGTCAATCCGGGGACGTAGCTCAGGTGCGAGCTCCACTGCATGCCGCTCGAGCAGATCGGGTCGCCCGGGTTGCACAGGTCGATGGTCTTGCCCAAGAAATTCGGGGACAGGGCGCTCATCAGTTGACCCGCCCGGCCGGACGGGTTGCCGAACAGGGCGACGGCGGCGACGTGATCGGCGGCCGCGGGCGGCAACGGCTGGCGGTAGCCGAGGCCGGACACCGGTGCGGCCGTGACGATATCGACGACGGCGGCGCCCTGCGAGTATCCGCCCAGCACCAGTTTGGTGTTGGGGCAGTTGGCGGCCATCTGCTGGATGTGGTTGCTGGCGTCGTTGGCGCCGTTGGTGGCGGCCAGGAAGTCCTTACTGGCCGGGTAGTTGACCCCGTACGCGCCAACGCTTTTGCGAGTCTGCTCGCGCAACGAGCTGACGAACGCACCGCCCACCTTGCCGACACCGGGCGGCTCGTCGGTGCCACGGGCGAAGACCACTTCAACGCCGGGGCACGACGCCGACGCATGCGGAACCAATTGGGGGGCAATCAATAACGCGCCCGTTGCGCCAATTCCGATGCCCAGCCCTAACGGGATAAGCCTCACACAGCGATGTTAAGGGGGCGTTGATAACCCGACGGTAACGATTTAGACGAGAGGTGCTTGCGGTGAGTCTGTGGCCGGAGTCGGCAGCGACGGCGCGGGCGCCGGAGCGGTGCCGGTGCCGCCATGGATCGAGGGGCCCGACCCGGGCGGGTTCTGCCCGTAGACCGGCGACTGCTGAGGTCCGTAGCCGGGGGTCTGCGGCCCGTAGCCGGGCGACTGCTGGCCGTAGCCGGGGCCCAGCGGCGGACCGAACGCGGGCGACTGCTGGCCGAGACCGACCAGCTTCTGCGCGACGAACGCCGCGGCCTGGGTGGTGTACACAGGGACGTAGCCCTCGGTGTGCCCACTCCACTCGTTGCCGGGGCCGGCGTGGCAGATCGGGTCGTTGGGGTTGCACAGGTCGATGGCCTTGGAGCCCAACATCGCGCTCTGGCTGGGCAGGGTGCCGCCGGCGCGGTCGGCCACGTCACCGAAGGTGGCGACGGCCGCGATGTTGTTGGCGTACTGCGCGGGCAGCGTGCTGCCCCAGCTGATGCCGCCGATCGGGACGCCGGCCACGATGTCCATCACCGACGCGCCCTGCGAGTAGCCGCCAAGCACGATCTTGGTGTTCGGGCACTTTTCCACGCTCTTCTTGACGCGGTCGATCGTGTCGTTGGCGCCGTCGCCGCCGTGCAGCTGCAGCTTGCTGGCGGCGTAGTTCACCCCGTAGGGAAGGATGTTCAGGCCGTTGGTCTGCTGGCGCAGCGAGTCCACGAACGCGTCGCCGACCCGGCCCAGGCCGGGTGGCTCGTTGGTGCCGCGGGCGAAGATCACCTCGACGTCCGGGCAGTCGTCGGCGGAGGCTTTGGGCGCTGCGGCGGGGGTGGCGAGCAGGCCAGCAGCGATAACCAGGGCAGAAGCACCCAGGCCGATCAAACGGCCTGCTGACCGCGCGGTGCCCGCCCGACGGGTACGTACACGGTGAGTTTTCACCGGGCAATGTTACCCAAATCGTGACGCGTCGAAACCCGGGCGACCTGTGGATAACCGCTCTGGTGGCCCGAATCGGCGGCCTACCGTGGGCGTTAACGCATTCACGGGGTGGGGAGATTCAGTGCCGCGTCAGCCGGTTACGTGGCTGCACGTCAGCGCGTATCGGTATTTGCTGCGACGCACCGAACGCGCGTTGCTCGGCGAAGAAATCCGGGCGACCGGGCTGGCGTTCGGGAGCGTCGTCACGGCCATCGCGGTGGCGGGCTGCGCGGTACTCGGTTTGCTGCGACCGCATGTAGCGCTGGATCGCGCGCAGATCGTGGTGAGCCGGGAATCGGGTGCCCTCTTCGTTCGGGTGGGCGACGTCTGGCATCCGGTGCTCAACCTGGCCTCCGCCCGGCTCATCGCGGCGACGGCCGCCGACCCCCAACCGGTTACCGAATCCGATCTGGGCACCACCAAACGCGGCCCGGTGCTGGGCATTCCGGGCGCGCCGCAATTTTTCGGCAGGGCGCTGTCTCCTGGGGATATGGGTTGGTCGATATGCGCTAGCACCGGCGCTAGCACCACGACGATCATCATCGGCCGCCGCTCCGAGGCGCCCGCGGTGCACCCCTTGGCCGCCGGGCACGCGATCCTGGTGGCCCCGGCTTCCGGTTCGCCGGCCTACCTGCTGTACGACGGCCACCGGGCGATGGTGGACCTCGACGATGCCGCCGTGGTCCGCGCGCTGCGCATCGAGGGCCGTGCGCCGCTGCCGGTCTCGCAGGGATTGCTGAATGCCGTGCCCGAGGCGCCACCGATCGCGCCGCCGCGGATCCGCGGTCGGGGCGCCAGGACGCCGGGACTTCCCGGATTCGCCGTCGGCAGTGTGCTTCGCATCACACGGGCCGACGGCGACGAGTTTTACGCGGTGCTGGCGGCCGGGGTGCAGCGCATCGGCCAGGTGGGCGCCGACCTCCTGCGCCTCAGCAACCCGCAGGGCACGACCAACCCCGTCACCGTCGCGCCCGACGCGATCCGGGCCGCTCCCGTCGTCGCCGAGCTGCCGGTTGCCCTCTTTCCCGACCGGGCGCCAACGCTGTCCCAGGCCGCCGGCACGTTGTGCGCCAGCTGGGAGGAGCCGAGAAGCGGCGTCGCATTCCTGGAGGAGGTCGGGCTGCCGATCCCATCCGATCGGGCGCCGGTGGCGCTGGCGCAGGCCGACGGCAACGGCCCCGCCGTGGACGCCGTCTACGTGCCGCCCGGCGCAAGCGCGTACGTGCGGGCCGGCGATGAGGCCGGCACCCGCTACCTGATCGCCGACACCGGGGTCCGGTTCGCCATCCATGACGACGCCGCCGCGCACGATCTCGGCCTCGGTTCTGCGGGCGCGGCGCCGTGGCCGCTTCTCACGCTGTTGCCGGCCGGGCCGGAGTTGAGCCGGCAGACCGCGTCAATCGCTAGGGATGTGGTCGCGCGCTCGCCTTGAGCGACCTCGTATCGCCCCGGTCGCCAGAGCGACGGTCAGCGCAACCAGGCAGATCGCGGCACCGCGGAGCGCGGTGTCCCGGGCGCGAGAATCGCGCGGTGGGATCGGTGGCGACCCGGCGATCGGCATCGGTGCCGGTGCTGGGCCGGGGCTGTTATCCGCCTGGCCCGTGCCGGTGCTGACGGCGGCGAGCGGGTCGACGGTGCCGTTGCCGACGAGGGGGTCCCATCCGGCCGGTGGATGATGTGCCGTCGTCTCGATGCGCTGCATCACCTGGCGGGCGGTCAATGCCGGGAAGCGGGCCCGAATCAGCGCGGCCAGTCCGCTGACCACCGGGGCGGCATAGCTCGTGCCGGAAACCGGTTCCGTCGCGAGCGACGACACCGCCTCACCGGGCGCGGCGACATCCACCCAAGGGCCGGCGAGGGTGAATGGAGATGGCGCGCCATGGGCATTCACCGAGCCGACCGTCAGGACGTAGTCGTCGTACCACGCGGGGCTGACGGCGACCGTGATGGTCTGCCAGGTCGAGTCGGCCCGCTGCGGTGGACACTGACCGGCGCCGCCGGTATTGCCCGCGGCGGCCACGATGACGGCATTTTTGACGTCGACGGCATAGGCCAGTGCCGCACCCAGCGCGCGGTCGTCGAGCGCGAAAGCCACCGGTGCGCACGCAACCGACGAAATGTTGATCACCGAGGCTCCCAGATCGGCGGCCGTCCGAACGGCCCTCGCCAGGGTGTCGACGTCACCGACCCCGACGCGGGACCGGTCGCCGGCGGGGGCGAACTTGGCGCTGGACTGACGAATGCTGATCAACGTAACCTCCGGCGCGACCCCGCTGAAGCCGTCGGCCTTGGAATCGGCTGTGGCCGCGATGATTCCGGCCACCAGTGTGCCGTGCGCGTCGCAATCCTGCGTGCCGTCGCCAGAGGACACGTAGTCGCCGCCGGGCACCACATCGGGCAGCCGACGGTGTCGTGATATCCCGGTGTCGATGACCGCGACCCGTTGGCCGGCGCCGCGGCTGAGTTGCCAGACCGCCGACAGGTCGCCGAGGCTCGCCGGCTCGTTGCGGCCCGGCCCCGCGTCGACCCTCATCGGCGCACAAATCTCACGTTGCACGGTTGGCCACGGAGACGCCGGCAAGGCGGGCTTGGGCAACCACCTGTCGTCGACGTCCGGCGGCGAAAACGCCTGCGCCGTGGGCGTTCCAAACGCCGTCGCGAGCGTCAGCGCCGACACCGCCAGCAGGCGGCCGGCACATGCATTCGTCATGCGAGGTTCAATCCCCGGGCCGCACCATAGAGTCCACATATCCAGCAGGCCAACGGAACCATTGCGGCCAGCGTCAGCCACTCCAGCAGTCCGGCGCCTCGACGCAGGACGGGCGAGGCGGGTCGCGCGGGGCCGACGAAGCCGAGGTACGTCGCCACGGCGACCGCCAGTGTCGTCACCGTAGCGATCCAGGGTCCGGGTACCGTTGCGCGCGCGGAGATGACACCGAATATCGTTGCGGCAACCGATATTCCGCTGACCGCGAACACCACCATTCTTCTCATGTCGGCGCATCGCGCACGCAATAGCAGGAGCGCGCCGGTGAGCGTTCCGAACGCGGTGCACGACAGTCGTGGTGCGCCGGCAACCACGGCGACGATCGCCCCCAGCGTGGCCGATACCGACAATCCGGCAAGCAGGCTGGTCAGCCACCTCTCGGCGCGGACCGCCCGGGAGCGTGTTGTCGTTTCGTGCGGGTCGATCTCCACCGCGTCGGGCGTCTGGAGTCGGGGCGACAACCCGGCCAGCGCGATCGATGTGCGCGCCGCCACTGGAAGCAGGACGACGGATACCAGCGCGGCCGCTGAAGCGACGACGCGCAGCGGCGCCGCGCTGATCACGCCCACCAGCCCCGCCGCCGCGATGACCACGGCGCAGCCCGACACGGCGGTCAATGTGACCACACCGCAACCCGATACGCGTATCGCGACGACCGCGGTGACGCCGGCCGCCGCTGCGGCCAGCAACACATTGGGCATGCCCGGCGCGCCCGGCACCGCCACAAAGCCGGCAAGCCCCGCGAACGCCGTGGCGATCACGCTCAACGCCAGCCCGGCTGTCTGATCTCGATAGCCGCGGTGCGCGATGGCCGCCAGCACGAGGGCCAGGGCGCCGGCCGCGACCAGCGCGATGACCGTCGCGGCGACATCTCGGTCAGCGTTGATGCGGAACGTGTCACGCACGATTACCAGGCCCCCGACGCCGGTAAACAGCATTGCCGCCGCCGCGCCGATGAGTCGGACCGCGCCTGCACGTGAAGCGCCGCTGCTCGGCGCGGTCGCAGCGTCGAGTGTGGCCGACACGGCCTCGGCCACGTCGAAGTAGCGGGGTGCGGGCAACGGGGTGCTGCGCCGGCTCAGCACCAGGATGGCGCCATCTCCGATGTCATGCTGCGCCAGTGTCATTGACGGATCCAGTCCGGATGCGCCGGGCACCGATAAGCGGTAACGCTCGGCCTCGCGGTCGGGGTGGCCAACCCCAAGGATGTCGATGACCGACGGAATCAGAACAGCGACTGGGATTCCCGCAGGGAGGGTGACGTCGACGGCCGCGGTGCCCCAATACACTGCGACGCGCCGCAGCCCGGTATCGGATGCAGGCAACAGCGAACCCTTCGATCGAATTACCAAGAAGGTAGCCACGTCTGCACGGCCCGGTATCCGGCTGTCCACAGGTGACTTGTCGCCGATCTCGGTGCTACCTACCGTCGTCGAACCGGGAGGTGTGAAATGACGCATGGTTTGGCGCCTGCGGCGTCGGGCGGGGACATCGTCGTCGACGCTCCGCCCGAGCTGCCGTCCCCGTCTTCGCCGGGCATGCTGCCGCGGTTGCTGCCGGTGGCGCTCTCGCTGGTGTGCATGGGCACCATGGCGGCGGTGTTCACCGCGGGGACCGGCGCGTCCCGCAATCCCGCGTTCCTGGCGCTGCCGGGGATGATGCTGGTTTCGACCGCGGTGACGGAGCTGACCGGCCGTGCTCGAAGGCGAGGCGGCGGGCTCGATGCCGACCGGGATCAATATCTCGGCTATCTCGGCACTCTCAGTCGGTCCGTGTCCGAAGTTGCTGTGGCACAGCGCCGATCATCGATCAGCCGGCACCCCGATCCCGACACGCTGTGGACCCTGATCGGCGGCCCCCGAATGTGGGAGCGGCGGCCAACCGACGCCGACTTCGGCCGCGTGCGCGTCGGCATGGGAAGCCAGCCATTCGCCCGCCGCCTGGTGACCCCGCAGCTTCCGTCGGAGGAGCTCCGCGATCCGGTCACTGACATGGCACTACGGCGCTTCCTGCGCGCGCATTCGACGATCCATGCCCCGGTCACGATCAGCCTGCGTGCGGGGACGCTCGTGACGATCGACGGTGATCCGGGTGAGGTACGCGGGTTACTACGTGCGATGCTCTGTCAACTCGCCGTGCTGCATGCGCCCGGCCAAATGCTGATCGCGGCCGCCGTCGACGACGAGAATCGGGGCCACTGGGATTGGCTCAAATGGCTTCCGCACAACCAACATCCGGTAGATGCAGACGAGGCGGGGCCGGTCCGGATGATCTACTCGAGCGCCGCGCAGGCCTGGCGTGCGCTCGCCGCAGTGCAAGGTTACGAACTCGTCGTGGTCACCGATCTCTCCGAGTGCGTCGATCCGATCGCCGGCGCAACCACCATCGGGGCGGCCACCGAGGCGGGCGCAGCGCTGAAATTTCGAACGCCCGCACTGACGGCACCGGGTTGGTGTCCCGACCAGATGACCCCCATCGACGCGCTGATATGCGCACGCCGGCTGGCCGGATACCACGCGCACACGGCACGTCCGGCAAGCGCTGACCCTAATTGGCCAGAGCTGACCGGGCTTTGCGCTCTGGACCGCTTCGACCCGGCCGCTTTGTGGCGTCGACAACGCCGCCGCGACCGACTCCGCGTGCCGATCGGAAGCACCATAGAGGGTGTTCCACTCGAGCTGGACATCAAAGAGCCGGCCGAGGACGGGATGGGCCCACATGGGCTGTGCATCGGCGCCACCGGGTCGGGCAAGTCGGAGCTGCTTCGCACCATCGCACTGGGCATGATGGCCCACAACTCGCCGGAAACGCTCAACCTGCTGCTCATCGACTTCAAGGGCGGCGCAACATTTCTCGACTATGCTCGCGCCCCACACGTAGCCGCGGTGATCACCAACCTGGCCGACGACGCACCGCTGGTGGCCCGGATGCGCGATGCCCTGGCCGGCGAGATGAACCGTCGCCAGCAGCTGCTGCGGACGGCGGGCTGCGTCAGCGTCGCGGCATACGAACGGGCGCGCGCGGGCAGGGCGTCGCCCCCGCTGCCCACGCTGTTCATCATCGTCGACGAGTTCTCCGAACTGCTCAGCCAGCATCCAGATTTCGCCGACATGTTCGTCGCGATCGGCCGGCTCGGCCGGTCGTTGGGCATGCACCTGCTGCTGGCCAGTCAGCGTCTCGATGAGGGACGGCTACGCGGACTGGAAGCCCATCTCTCGTACCGAATGTGTCTGAAAACGCTGTCCGCCAACGAATCCCAAACCGTGCTGGGTGGTCTTGACGCATATCGACTGCCGAGCACCCCTGGCGCCGGCTTCTTGCGCATCGGCGGCGGCGAACCGATTCGCTTCCAGGCGGCGCTGGTATCGGCGCCGCTGCCGACGAATACGCCGGCCCGAGCAGGCACTGTGGGGGCGGGTTCGGTCCGGGTGTTCGGCACCCGGATCGTGGGTGCGGTCAGCCGCGCCGCCGCGGAGAGCGAGAACCCCGCACGGACCATCTCGGGCACCGTCCTGGACCGGCTGTCCGGCCAGGGGCCACCCGCGCATCGGGTTTGGCTGCCCCCGCTCGGGCCGGCGCCGGCGCTGCACACCCTGCTGGCCGACGTCGCCTGCACGCCTGGGTGCCTCGCGGTCCCCATCGGCACTGTAGACCGGCCCCTCGATCAGTCCCGGGCGCCGCTGATGGTCGACGTATCCGGGGCCGCAGGCAATCTGGCGGTCATCGGCGCACCCCAATCGGGAAAGTCGACGGCGTTGGGCACGCTCATCACCGCCCTGGCGGCCACCCATGATCCTGGCCAGGTGCAGTTCTACTGCCTGGATTTCGGTGGCGGGGCGCTGTCGACGATGCGCACGCTGCCGCATGTGGGTGCGGTCGCCGGGCGAGCGGACCCGCGTCTCGTCGGCCGGATAGTCGCCGAATGCGAGTCGGTCTTTCGTCGCCGTGAAGCCCTCTTCCGAGAGCATGGCATCGCGTCGATCGTCCAATACCGTCAGCGGCGCGGGGACATCGATGCGCCCGATGATCCATTCGGTGACGTGTTCCTCGTCATCGACGGCTGGGCAAGCGCGCGTCAAGAATTCGGCACTCTGGAAGAGTCGATCAGCATGCTTGCGGTGCAAGGCCTTTCGTACGGCGTGCACGTAGCGTTGTCGGCGTCGCGGTGGGCCGAGGTGCGGCCCTCGCTGCGGGATCAAATCGGCACCCGCATCGAGCTACGGCTGGGGGATCCCGCGGACTCCGAAATCGACCGGAAGACCGCGCAGCATGTGCCCCGTAACAATCCGGGCCGGGGCCTTTCCCACGAAGGGCTGCACATGCTGATCGCCTTGCCCATCGCCGACGTGCCCGCCGGTGCGTCGGCCGCTCCGCCGATACGGCTGCTGCCGATGCACGTCGATCGCGAGACTGTGCTGCGCCGGTCGGGCGCCGGGTTGGGCACTCGGATACTGCTCGGCTTGGGGGAGCGCGAATTGCAGCCAACCGCAATCGATTTCGAACGCCATTGGCATCTTCTCGTCCTCGGTGACAACGAGTGCGGGAAGACCGCGACGCTGCGAGCCTTGTGCCGGGAGATCGTCCGCACGAAAACGCCCGCGCAAGCCCGGCTGTCGATCGTCGACTTCCGGCGCGCGCTGCTCGGAGTCGTCGAGTCGGAACATCTCGGCGGTTACGCCATGTCGCCCGCCGCCCTGGCCGTGTTGCTGCCCCACCTGCTCGAGTCTCTGCAGGCGCGGATGCCGCCGCCCGACGCAAGCCAGGCCCAGTTACGCAGTGGATCCTGGTGTTCCGGACCGGACCTCTACGTCGTCGTCGATGACTACGACCTTGTCGCGGGCACGGCGGGCAATGTGCTGGCGCCGATCGTCGAATTCTTGCCGTACGCGGCGGATCTGGGATTGCACCTGGTCCTCGCGCGCCGCAGCGGTGGTCTCGAGCGCGCGATGTTCGAGCCACTGTTGGCGAGTCTGCGCGACCTCGGTTGCGCGTCACTGATGATGAGCGGATGCCCGGCTGAGGGCGCACCGTTCGGTTCCGCCGCGGCGCTGCGATTGCCGCCGGGCCGCGGCATCTTGACCACTCGGACCGGTGAGGACGAACTTGTCCAGGTTGCCTGGAGCCCGCCGTGAGCGAACATCCCGCAATCGTCGAAGCCGGGCCCGGCACGATTCGGCGGTTATGTTGCGCCACAAGCGCCGTCGCAGACGACGAGATGGCTGACATCGTTCGGGCGGCGCTGGATGCGGTTGACGACCGGGTGGCGCTGGTAGGGGAGCGGCCGGTGGCCGTCGATGCACTGTGGGAAGCCGCGTTGCGTTCGGCAAGCCGCGGCCACTGCGACGGGACGATCGTCGTGCACCCGTCGTGGTGGTCGGCGGCGCGCGTGGGTGTGGTGAGCGCGGCCGCGGCGGCCGTGGCCGGTCAGACGCACACGCGATCGTCGCTGCTGATGCGGGCCGCCCGCGCCGCACCGGACGCGACGGTAGTGGTTGAAATCGCCGAGCGGCTGGTGGCGATCACCGCGGGTGAGGTCACGGCGATACCGCGCACGGCCGAGCCCCATTGCGTCGCCCGCGACGTAGCGGGCGTCGTTGCGCCGATGGCGCCCGAAGCCGTGCTGATCGATACGCCGAGCGGCGTCGCGGGTGCGGCGCCGCTGGCGCGGCTCATTGCCCACGCGGTACGCGGGGCCGGGCAGGACATCCCAGAAGTCCTTGAAATAACCGATATTCGGCTGGCCCGGGTCGCGCGGTCGGCCTACCCGGCAACCACCCAGCCGTCGGGAGCGGCGCCTGCCCGGGCCGGCCGAGCGCGCGGCCGGATGCTCAACGGGGTCGGGGCGGCCGCCATCGTGGTCGCCGCGGCGGCGCCGACAGCGGTGACGATGAGCCGACCCGGTGAGGTGGCGCGCAAGCCGGTGGAAACGGCGCCCACCACGTTTTTGGTCGAAGGCCGGGTGGCGCTGTCGGTGCCGGCGACGTGGTCGTCCCAGCGGGTGGTCGGCGGACCGGGCTCGGCCCGGATGCAGGTCACCTCTCCGGCGGATCCCGACCTGGCGCTGCACATCACCCAGTCGCCGGTGGCCGGTGAGACCCTGAGCGGCACGGCCGAGCGGTTGAAGCGCGCGATCGATGCCCAGGCCCCCGGGGTGTTCGTCGACTTCAACCCGTCCGGGACCAGCGCCGGCCGACCGGCGGTGACTTACCGCGAAGTGCGCCCGGGACATCACGTGCGCTGGACGGTCCTGCTGGACGGCCCGGTCCGGATCAGCATCGGTTGCCAGAGCCGGGCCGGCGACGAAGACGCCGTCCGCGACGCCTGCGAGCAGGCAGTGCGGTCCGCCCACGCGATCGGATGAAAATTCGGTGGAACCGAAGGACCCGCCCCGGGGGTCGTAGTTGGTATGACTGCATCGAACACACTGAGCACCGACTTCGACCTGATGCGGTCGGTGGCGGGTACCACCGACGCCCGCAACGAGGAAATCAGAGCGATGCTGCAGACATTCGTCGGCCGCATGAACGGCGTTCCGCCCTCGGCCTGGGGTGGGCTCGCGGCGGCGCGCTTCAAAGACGTGATGGACCGCTGGAACGCCGAGTCACTTCGGCTCTATCACGCCCTCAACACCATCGCCGACACCATCCGGCACAACGCGGCCACCCTGCAGGAGGCCGGCCAGAACCATGCACACCACATCGCCGCCGCCGGCGGAAACCTGTGACGAGAAAGGATCCCCGTGGACCCGGTGCTTTCCTATAACTTCGGCGAAATCGAACACTCGGTACGCCAGGAGATCCACTCCACGTCGGCACGCTTCAACGCCGCGCTGGACGAGCTGAGCTCGCAAATCGCACCATTGCGGCAGCTGTGGACCAGTGAGGCGGCCGCTGCCTACCAGGCGGAGCAGCTGAAATGGCACCAGTCGGCGACCGCGCTCAACGAGATACTGGCCGAGCTGGGAAATGCCGTGCGCGACGGCGCCGAAGAGGTGGCCAACGCCGACCGCCGGGCTGCCGGCCTCTGGGCGCGGTAGCGGCCGAACAGACCACCGCGCGGTCCTGGCCGCGCCGTGAGACTGTGTGGTCCTGGCGGGGGAGAGCCGCTGGGACCACACAGTCATTTTGACCTGCGGGGATGGCGGTCGGTAAGCTGCTCCGTTGGCGTGCGGAACGCCGGGGCCTCGGGTCAATGTCGGTCGCCGAGACCAAGCCCTCACCGCGAACGCCTGACCGGCCCCCGGGTCACACCGGGATCCACCCTCGAGAAGAAGAAGGTAAGCGCTGTGCCTACGTACACGCCAAAGGCGGGTGACACCACGAGGTCGTGGCACGTCATCGACGCCACGGACGTGGTGCTTGGCCGCCTTGCCGTCGCGGCAGCCACCCTGCTGCGCGGCAAGCACAAGCCGACGTTCACCCCCAATGTCGACGGCGGTGACTTCGTCATCGTCATCAACGCCGACAAGGTCGCCTTCAGCGGCCAGAAGCTGGACAAGAAGCTGGCTTACCGCCACTCGGGGTATCCCGGCGGTCTGAGCAGCCGAACCATCCGCGAGCTGATGGACAAGCACCCCGACCGCGTCGTGGAGGACGCGATCGTCGGCATGCTGCCCAAGAACAAGCTGGCCCGGCAGATCGCGCGCAAGCTGCACGTCTACGCCGGCCCCACGCACCCCCACGCCGCACAACAGCCCGTTCCGTACGAGATCAAGCAGGTGGCCCAGTGACCGAAACGACCGAGGCCTTGGAAAACCCTGAAAACCCTGAAAACCCGGAGAACCCGGACACCCCAGAAGTCGCAGAGACCGTCGAGGTCGTCGTCGAGGTGACCGAAGCCCCCGTCGAGGCCTCTGAGGCCGCGGAGGCCCCCGCGCCCGCCGAGTCCTTCGTGTTCGACCGGCCCATCCAGACCGTCGGCCGCCGCAAGGAGGCCGTGGTGCGGGTGCGCCTGGTGCCCGGCACCGGCAAGTTCAACTTGAACGGCCGCACCCTGGAGGGCTACTTCCCCAACAAGGTGCACCAGCAGCTGATCAAGGCCCCGCTGGTCACCGTCGACCGGGTGGACGCCTTCGACATCTACGCGCTGCTGCACGGCGGCGGCCCGTCGGGGCAGGCCGGCGCGCTGCGACTGGGCATCGCCCGGGCGCTGATCGTGGCCCAGCCCGAGGACCGGCCCCCGCTGAAGAAGGCCGGCTTCCTCACCCGTGACCCGCGTGCCATCGAGCGCAAGAAGTACGGCCTGAAGAAGGCCCGCAAGGCGCCTCAGTACAGCAAGCGCTGATCAGCCGTCGCTAACTGGCCACAACTTGGCATCGTCATGCACAAGTTGTGGCCGGTTGCGGCGTGTCTGCGCCCAGGCGCGGCCCGTTTCGTCCACAAAGGAACGGGCACGTTAGGTGCAAGCCCGACAACTGTGAGAGGTTTGATCGCATGGGTCGACTATTCGGCACCGACGGTGTCCGTGGGGTCGCCAATCGCGAGCTGACCGCCGAGCTGGCGCTGGCGCTGGGCTCCGCGGCGGCACGGCATCTGGCGAGCGCTCCGGCGCCGGGCCGACGGGTAGCCGTGATCGGCCGCGATCCGCGGGCCAGCGGCGAAATGCTGGAGGCTGCGGTGATCGCCGGGCTGACCAGTCAGGGTGTCGACGCGCTGCGCGTCGGGGTGCTGCCCACCCCCGCGGTGGCCTACCTGACCGGCGCCTACGACGCCGACTTCGGCGTGATGATCTCCGCGTCGCACAACCCGATGCCCGACAACGGCATCAAGATCTTCGGCCCCGGCGGCCACAAGCTCGACGACGGCACCGAGAATGACATTGAAGCGCTGCTCGCTGATGTCCCTGTCGATCCCGGGTCGCGCCCGGTCGGCGCCGGGATCGGCCGGGTCATCGACGCCGAGGATGCCGACGACCGCTACCTGCGCCACCTGAGCAAGGCCAGCACGCTGCGCCTCGACGGACTGACCGTGGTGGTGGACTGCGCGCATGGCGCGGCCTCCGCGGTGGCCCCGCGCGCCTACCGCGCCGCCGGCGCCCGGGTGATCGCGATCAACGCCGACCCCAACGGGCTCAACATCAACGACAACTGCGGCTCGACGCACCTGGATTCGTTGCGCGCGGCCGTCGTCGCGCACCGCGCCGACCTGGGCCTGGCCCACGACGGGGACGCCGACCGCTGCCTGGCCATCGACGCCAACGGCAACCTGGTCGACGGCGACCACATCATGGTGGTGCTCGCCCTGGCGATGCACGAGGCCGACGAGCTGGCGTCTAAGACGCTGGTCACCACCGTGATGAGCAACCTGGGTCTGCACCTGGCCATGCGCTCGGCCGGAATCACGGTGCGCACCACCGGCGTTGGCGACCGCTACGTCGTGGAGGAGCTGCGCGCCGGCGACTACAGCCTGGGCGGCGAGCAGTCCGGCCACATCGTGATGCCCGCCCTGGGCTCCACCGGCGACGGCATCGTCACCGGCCTGCGGCTGATGACCCGCATGGTGCAGACCGGCTCGTCGCTGGCCGAGCTGGCCTCGGCGATGCGGACGCTGCCGCAGGTGCTGATCAACGTCACCGTCGCCGACAAGGACATCGCCGCCGCCGCGCCCGCGGTGCAGACCGCCCTCGGGCAGGCCGAGGCGGAACTGGGCGACACCGGCCGAATCCTGTTGCGCCCCTCGGGAACCGAGCCGATGATCCGCGTCATGGTGGAAGCGCCCGAGAAGGATGTCGCTCAGCGCGTCGCCACCCGCGTCGCCGAAGCGGTCAGCGACGCCCTGTAGATCTCTCCGGAACCCCGCCGCGCCCGCGGGCGTCGGATAAGGCATGAAATCCGTTGGGGGAACACGCCCGGTAGCCATCGCCCGCACGCAGATCGACGTGCCGTCGGCGCAGCGGGTCGCTAACCAATTCGCCATGGCGGCCGAATTCGTCGACCGCGCGGTCAGCGACCACCTGTCCAGGCTGGCTTTCGGCGGGGCCGTCGCCGGGCGAGCGCACGCCGCACCCGGCGACGCGCTGCGCGCCGAGTTGGAGCGGCTGGTGGTGCAGGTGTCGCAGTGGTCGCGCGCGTCGGCCGAGATCGCCGCCGCGCTGCGGTCCAGCGCCGAGCGCTACGCCGACGCCGAACTGTATGCCGCTGCGCGGATCGCGTAGCCCATGGCCGACCGATTGGATGTGGCCGCGCGCCTCGCCGAGGGCCGGGCGGCCGTCGAGCACACCCAGACGTATGTGCAGGCGTGTCATGCGCTGGGCTACCAAAACCCCGATCTGACGACGTATCCCGCACAGGTTCGCGAATGGTATGCGGGGGAGGACGGCCTGGACCTGCGCGCGCTGGACCGCGATTGTGCGGAGCTGCGGGCGGCGGGCGTGGTGGCCGCCGAGGCGGTGCGGATGCAGCGCGCCCAGGTGGCCGAGCTGGCCGCGGCGTGGACGGGTCCGGGCGGGGACGCCGCAGTGCAGTTGTTGCAGCGGCACTGTGACACCGCGGACGCCGTCGCCACCGAACTGCGCGCGGCGGCCCAACGATGCGAGTCGCTGCGCGACAACCTCTGGTATCTGGTCGATTCGGAGGTCGCGACCGCCGTGGCCGTCGACGACCGTGTGCGCGTTCAGAGGCCGGCGTGGCTCATGGCCGCCGCTGCGGTCACTGCGGGCGACCGGGACGGCGCTTCCGACGTGGTGCGCGAGCAGGTAATTCCGTACGTGGACAACGACATTCGCAATGACTGGTTGGCGGCGATGCGGTCCGCGTCGGACGGGGTCGAGACGTCCTACGCGATGGTCATCGACAAGCTGGCCGCCGTCCCGACGGCGCGCTTCGAGTTTCCCGGCGATCTCGGGACCGGCGTCGCGGCGGTGCAGCTCGCCCCGCCGGTGGCCGCCGCGCCCGTCGCGGCGGCGGATCCCGCGCCGACGTTGACGGCGGCCGTACCCGGTTCGGCTGGTACCGAACCGGATTCGGTGGCTCCGGCGCCGCCGCCGGCCGCTGCCGCGCCTCCCGCGGACTGGGGATCGGCGCTCGGCGATGCGCTGGGCATGCCCGCGGACGATTTGGGTGGTGGACTCGGTGGGCTCGGCGGTGGCGATCTTGGTGGACTCGGCGGTGGCGGTGGGCTCGGCGGCGGCGGTGGGCTTCTCGGGCTGGCCGGCCGGATCGTCGATGCGGTGGGCGGGCTGATCGGATCGGCGGGTGACGGGCTGGACGGCGCGGACACCGGCGTGGGCTCCTTGAACGACGGCGAGGACGGCTTCGACGAAAAGCCGTTCCACGCAGACGATCCCGAGAACACGGTCGCCGATAAGACCGCCGATGATCCAGACGATCCCGCCGAAGCCGACCCGGCCCAACCCGTGGACGAACCTCAGCCCGAGCCCGACGATGCGATCCAACCGGTCGGGGCGCCACCGCCGGCTGACATACCAGCGCCGGCCGACACACCGCCAACGCAGGCGCCGCCCGCACCTCCGGCAGCTCCCGCCGCCGAACCGGCACCCGCTGCCAACCCGGAGAAAACGCCGTGCGAGATTGCCGCGGACCAGCTTCCGCAGGCGGGGCAGTGACCGCTCAGGCGGGCTTGAGCTTCAGGGCTTCCTCCACGAAGCGGATGGATTCGGCGCGGTCGGTCGACAGCGGGTTCAGCAGCAGCGTGGTCACACCGGCCTCGGCGAAGGCGGCCATGCGTTCGGCGACGTACCCGGGCGGGCCGATCAGCGACATGCCGCGCACCAACTCGTCGGGCACCGCATCGATGGCCTCGTGCTTGCGGCCGGACAGGTACAGCTCCTGGATGCGGTCGGCGACCTCGCCGAACCCGTAGCGCGTCGCCAGATTGTGGTAGAAATTGCGGCCTCTGGCGCCCATCCCGCCGAGGTAGAGGCCCAGCTGCGGCTTGACCCACGCGAGCCGCTCGTCGAGGTTCTCCCCGATGGCCAGCGACGCGTGGACCATCACATCCAGCGGCCCCAGCGCGGGATCACGCTTGGCGGCACCGGCCGCCAGCGCCTCGCCCCAGATCGAGTCGGCCTTGTCCGGAAGGTAGAAGACGGGCTGCCAGCCCTCGGCGATCTCGGCGGTGAGCTCCACGTTCTTGGGGCCCAGCGCGGCGATGCTGACCGGAATACGTTCGCGCACAGGGTGATTGATGAGCTGCAGCGACTTGCCCAACCCGGTTCCGCGATCCGCGGGCAGCGGCAATTGGTAGTGTTTACCGTCGTACTGCACGCGTTCGCGGCGCCACACCTTGCGGCAGATCTCCACGATCTCGCGGGTGCGGCCGATCGGGGCGTCGAACGGAACGCCGTGGAACCCCTCGATCACCTGTGGCCCCGAGGTGCCGATGCCCAGGCGGAATCGCCCGTCGGACACATAATCCAGCCCGGCGGCGGTCATCGCCAGCAGCGACGGCGTGCGGATGTAGATGGGCAGCACTCCGGACGCCAACTCGACGGTGTTCGTCTTGGCGGCCAGATAGCCCAGCTGGCTGATGGCGTCGAAGGCATACGCCTCGGCCACCACCACGACCTCGATGCCGGACTTCTCGAGTTCGACCACGCGGTCCACGGCCTCGTGAAAGCCACCCGAATAATTCAGAGCGATCCCGATTCGCATCCATGACACTTACCACGCCGGCGCGCGGGCAAGGAGCCTCAGCCCGCGGACGTGCCCGTCCAGTACTCGGCGAACCGTTGGCCGTCGGCGGCCAGGCGAAGGATGTCGTTGCCGGTGAACGAGACCGGGCCGTCCGGGCCGAGGCCCGTGCCCACCCAGCGCCCGGCGACCAGGTCGCCGTCGCGCAGCGGGCCGATCTCGATGGCAAAGCTCAAATCCGAGAACATGTTTCGGGTCTGCTCGATCATCTGCGCAAGCCCTTGGGGCCCGTGCACCTCCCGGCCGGGCCAGTGGCCCACGAAGTCGTCGGTGACGATCTCGGCCGCGATCGGCTGGCCATTCCACAGTTCGATGATCCAGCGGTCGTAGAGTGCGTTCACGGTCGCCATGAAAACCAAATACCCCTCCCTCACTTCAGCAGGGCGACGATCTTGTCTTCCAGCGGAATCGCCTCGGCCTCGGGGTCGATCGCGTCCGTGCCCGGCAGGTGCACCTCCGGGTCGGCGAAGTCGCGGTACTTCTTGTCGCCGCCCAGGGTGTAGAGCAGGTAGCCGGTCAGCAGCGCCCGCACCGACCGCTGGGTGCGCCGGTGCGGTCCGGCCAGACCCAGCACCTTGGTCAACCGCCGGCCCTCGACCAGCCCGCCGGATTCGGCCTTGCTGACGATGCGCAGCGTCGCCGCGTCCCACACGTCGGCGAGCGCCGACGCATTGGAGTTCAGGCTTTTCGGATCGCCCGGCGCGGTGAAGATCACCCCGGGAACCTTCAGCGTCGCGGCCGGCTGCTGGGCCGGCGGGCTGGTGACGCTGGGGAAGATCGCCGCAACCGCCGCGGGCTTGGCCGGCATCCCCGCCGCGGCGAACACCGCCGCCGAGCCGCCGAAGCCGTGACCGGCCACGCCGAGCTTGGCCGGATGCACGCTGATCTTGCCGGGGCCCAGGCGCACGCCCGACACGATGTCCAGGGCGGTGCCGAGGTCGAACGCGAGGTTCAGCACCGACGGGGCCACGCCGCGCTGGGTGTCGGGAGCGCCGGCGACGATGCCCCACGACGCCAGATGCTCGAGCAGGTTCGAATACCGGGCCGCGCCGGCGAGCCAGTCGTGGCCGAACGCCACGCCGGGCAGGTTCAGCCCCTCCTCGGGGGTGTACACCACGCCCGGTAGGCCGGCAAAGGCCAGGTCACCACGCAAAACCCGATGCGGACCACTGCGGCTGAGGGCTGCGACGAGCTTGCGGATGCGGGCCACGCGTTGACGTTAGCGCATCGCAATCGGGCCCCGGGGGAGAAGGAATGCCGGCCGGCTTGCCCGGCGCGTGCGCGGGACCTTTCTAGCCCCTGACCTCGATAACACCCATCCGCCACAGCGCCGCGTAGAGCTGGTGCAGCGGGATGGACAGCAACTGGGTGGTCATGTCCATCAAGGGGTTTCCGGACCCAGCCGATGCCTGCGGCCGGTCCTTGGGGGTCTGGGGCGCCGGCGCCAGGGGGGCGGGCACCACATCGTCGTAGCGAACTGCGGTCATGATTGCCTCCTCATGGCGCCCGGCGGGCGGTCCAGAAAGTTACGCATCTCAATACGACCCGTTGCACAATTCCCGGTTAACAACCACTGACGACTGAATTCATGGCTCGGCTAAAAGCGTGGTCCCAGGTAGCCAGAATAACTGGCCTCTGCCTAATAAAAGCCGGACTGCAAATCGTTGACCACGGATTTGTCGCTGACACGCTGCGTAATCGTGATCGGGCGGGCTTCAAGCAGCTCGTCCTTCCGCTGAGTCCGGTCCTTTCCAGTGTTTGCTGATATTTCGAACGTTAGGGCGATGTATCTCGCCGGTGTTGTTGCGACACGAAAACGTCGCAAATACATCAGGTGAAAAACATTTCCGCCGTTTATGACGATTGAGTGAATGCGCCAGGTCCAGGACGTCCACCTGGCGCCGTCCCCCGTCGTGGCGGGCCGGCGAGACGAGCCGGACGGAGAACTGGCGGTGGGCGTAGGTCACAGAGTGCCTTTCGCGCAGGTGGGCGGCCTAACCCCGACCGCGGAGTGCGGGGGTGGTGCTCCTCCTGCACTACCCTGTTCAGAATGTGCGGAATCGTCGGCTATGTCGGGCAGCAGCCCGCCTGTGAGGTCGTCATGGCCGCGCTGCGCCGGATGGAGTATCGGGGTTACGACTCGTCGGGCGTCGCCTTGGTCGACGGCGACGGCACCCTGACGGTCAGCCGTCGCGCCGGCCGGCTGGCCAACCTGGAAGAGGCGATCGCCGAGATGCCGGCGTCGTCGCTGACCGGAACCACCGGCCTGGGCCACACCCGGTGGGCCACCCACGGACGTCCCACCGACCGCAACGCCCACCCGCACCGCGACGCCGCCGGCAAGATCGGCGTGGTCCACAACGGCATCATCGAGAACTACGTCAACCTGCGCCACGAGCTGGAGGCCGAGGGCGTGGAGTTCGCCAGCGACACCGACACCGAGGTAGCGGTGCATCTGGTGTCGCAGGCGTACCGGCACGGCCCCACCGCAGGCGACTTCGCCGCGTCGGTGCTCGCGGTGCTGCGCCGCCTGGACGGCCACTTCACGTTGGTGTTCGCCAACGCCGACGATCCCGGCACCATCGTCGCCGCCCGCCGCTCCACCCCGCTGGTGATCGGCATCGGCGACGGCGAGATGTTCGTCGGCTCCGACGTGGCGGCGTTCATCCCGCACACCCGCAACGCCATCGAACTCGGCCAGGACCAGGCCGTGGTGATCACCGCGAACAGCTACCGGATCACCGACTTCGACGGCAACGAGGACCTGGGCCCAGGGGCATACCGCGAGTTCCATATCGATTGGGACCTGGCCGCCGCCGAAAAGGGCGGCTACGAGTACTTCATGCTCAAGGAGATCGCCGAGCAGCCCGCCGCCGTGGCCGACACCCTGCTGGGGCACTTCGTCGACGGCCGGATCGTCCTCGACGAACAGCGGCTGTCCGATCAGGAACTCCGCGAGATCGACAAGGTGTTCGTGGTGGCCTGCGGCACCGCGTATCACTCCGGCCTGCTGGCGAAGTACGCGATCGAGCACTGGACGCGGCTGCCGGTCGAGGTCGAGCTGGCCAGCGAATTCCGGTACCGCGACCCGGTTCTGGACCGCAGCACCCTGGTGGTCGCCATCTCGCAGTCCGGTGAGACCGCGGACACCCTCGAAGCGGTCCGGCACGCCAAGGAGCAGAAGGCCAAGGTCCTGGCGATCTGCAACACCAACGGCTCGCAGATTCCGCGCGAGTGCGACGCGGTGTTGTACACCCGCGCCGGCCCGGAGATCGGGGTGGCCTCGACCAAGACGTTCCTGGCGCAGATCACCGCCAACTATCTGGTGGGGCTGGCGCTGGCGCAGGCCCGCGGCACCAAGTACCCAGACGAGGTCTGGCGTGAATACCACGAGCTGGAAGCGATGCCGGACCTGGTCGCGCGGGTCATCGCGACGATCAAGCCGGTGGCCGCCCTGGCGTATCAATTCGCCCAGTCCCCGACGGTGCTGTTCCTGGGTCGCCACGTCGGGTACCCGGTGGCGCTGGAAGGTGCGCTGAAGCTCAAGGAATTGGCGTACATGCACGCCGAGGGGTTCGCCGCCGGCGAGCTCAAGCACGGCCCCATCGCGCTGATCGAGGACGATCTGCCGGTCATCGTCATCATGCCGTCGCCCAAGGGGTCGGCCGTGCTGCACGCCAAGTTGTTGTCCAACATCCGCGAGATCCAGGCCCGCGGCGCGATCACCATCGTCATCGCCGAGGAAGGCGACGACACCGTGCGGCCCTACGCCGACCACCTGATCGAAATTCCCTCTGTGTCAACACTTCTGCAGCCGCTGCTGTCGACGATCCCGCTTCAGGTGTTCGCGGCGTCGGTGGCGCAGGCCCGCGGCTACGACGTCGACAAGCCGCGAAACCTGGCCAAGTCCGTCACCGTCGAATAGGCGGCGAATAGCTTGCGCCGCTTCGCCCGGATACCCGGCGGACACGCGGCCGATCCATTACATTGCCCTGGGACAGCATTTGCGGCAGGTGGGTTGGGCTAAGTCCGTACGGGAGGAAGTATGCGATCGGCCGGCACGAAATACGGCGTCGTGGGTCTTATCGTCCTCATCCTCGCGGCATACGTGGTGGCGGTCGCGATGTACGCGCAAAGCGGTACCGGCCGGCGTCTGGATGCGGCCGCTCCGCCTGTCGACGGCGACAAGCCGTCGGCGACGATCAACGTCGAAGACATTCAGTCCAATTACAGCGTGCTCGCCGTCAATCTGGCGTTCAATCCCGGATCGGCGTTGCTGGACCCGATAACCCACCATCTCAAGGACGATCTCAGCCTGCGCGTGCGATCCGCGGCGATGCCCGCCCGGCACACGTGGACCAAGGGCATGCTCCCCGGCCTGATGGCGGTCCCGCTGACCATCGCCGGCGAGATCGAGCGCTGGCCGTTCGATCATTATCGCTCGGGGCCGATCGAGGTCGAGATCTTCTACGGGCCCGACACCGACCGGGCACCCGACCATGTGCCGGTCACCTTCGTGGATCATCTGTCGGGGTGGCGGTTATCCGCGACCAGATCCCAGGCGGACGGTCCTTACCGACTGAACGTGGGGCGCTCGCTCAGCACCGCGGCGTTCGCGATCGTCATCCTCGGCGTGCTCATCACGATCGCCAGTCTGGCTGTGGTGGTGGCGATTCAGACGGCGCGCGACCGGCGGCCGTTTCAGCCGCCGATGACCACTTGGTACGCGGCCATGCTGTTCGCGGTGGTGCCACTGCGAAACGCGCTACCCGGTTCGCCGCCATTCGGCAGCTGGGTCGATATCACCGTCGTCATCTGGGTGCTGGTCGCGCTGGCGGTCTCGATGATTCTCTACATCAGCTCCTGGTGGCGGCATTTGAAACCGGTGGCCGCCCCCGCGCCGGCGGAACCCGCCCCCGCGCCGGAACCCACCCCCGCGCCGGAACCCGCCCCCGCGCCGGAGCCCGCCCCCGCACCGGCGAAGTAGCCGATCGCCCGCGGCGTGTTTGCCGCCGAAGTTGTCCGGCGCCCCGCCCCGCGTGCGAAGGTTGATGTCGTGGCGGGTCCATCGGTTCGGAGTCGAGTGCGCAGCATGACGCTGGTCGTCTGGCATTTCGTCATCAGCGCCCCGCTGACCTACGGCTGGCTGTTGGTGCTGATGATCACGACGTTCATCCAGACCCATCTCACCGGCCGGGAGTTGCACTCGGTACTGCTGCACCGCTCCACCAACATTCACGAGTTGGGCAGGGACCCGCTCCACGTCCTGTTCTCCAGCCTGCTGTGGATCGACGGCAGGAATTTCGAGCCGTACCTTCTGCTGTTCACCCTGTTTCTCGCGCCGGCCGAACACTGGCTCGGCCAGCTGCGCTGGCTCAGTGTGGGATTGAGCTCACACATCCTCGCCACCTACATCAGCGAAGGCATCCTCTACTTCGCGATCGAGGAACACGACGCCTCGCAACGGCTGGTGCACGCCCGCGACATCGGGGTCAGCTATTTCCTCGTCGGCGTGATGGCCGTGCTGAGCTACCACATCGCCCGGCCGTGGCGCTGGGGATATCTCGGGGTGTTGTTCATCATCTTCGGTTTCCCGTTGATCACGATGGGCAGCGAATTGAACTTCACCGCGATCGGGCACTTCACCTCGATCCTGATCGGTTTGTGCTTCTACCCGATGACTCGCACGCGTTCCAATCGCAGCAGCCCGTTGAGTCCCGCGCGACTCAAGGTCATGGCGCGCCGCAACGTGCCGCCGGAGACCCCGACCTGATGCCGGCGCTCGGCCGGTACCGAAAGTCCATGGGCGCCAAGTCACTCCGAAGCGGTGCCGGTCGCCGTGGACGCCGGCGATCCGAGCGGGGCTGTCCGCCGCGACGCTGCCACGTAACCTGACTCTGATGCGGCATTACTACTCCGTAGACGCGATCCGCCAGGCCGAGGCGCCGCTGCTGGCCAGCCTGCCCGACGGTGCGCTGATGCGGCGCGCGGCCTACGGGCTGGCCACCGAGATCATCGGCGTGTTAGCCGCCCGCACCGGCGGGGTGGCCGGGCGACGTGTGTGCGCGGTCGTCGGCTCCGGGGACAACGGCGGTGACGCGCTGTGGGCGGCCACCTTCCTGCGCCGTCGCGGCGCGGCCGCCGATGCGATCCTGCTCAACCCGGAGCGCACCCACCGCAAGGGGCTGGCGGCGTTTCGGCAGGCCGGCGGTCGCGTCGTCGAAAGTGTTTCGCCGACAACCGATCTCGTCATCGACGGGGTTGTTGGCATCTCCGGCTCCGGGGCGCTGCGGCCCGCGGCGGCCGAGGTGTTCGCCGCTGTCGACGACGCGGGAATCCCGGTGATCGCCGTCGACATCCCCAGCGGCATCGACGCGGCGACCGGCACGACCACCGGCCCCGCGGTGCACGCCGTGCTGACCGTCACCTTCGGCGGGCTCAAACCCGTGCACGCGCTCGGCGAGTGCGGGCGGGTGAAGCTGATCGACATCGGGCTCGATCTGCCCGACACCGACATGCTGGGGTTCGAGGCCGCCGACGTGGCCGCCCGCTGGCCGGTGCCCGGGCCGCACGACGACAAGTACACCCAGGGCGTCACCGGCGTGATGGCCGGCTCGTCGACGTATCCGGGCGCCGCCGTGCTGTGCACCGGCGCCGCCGTCGCGGCGACCTCCGGCATGGTCCGCTACGCCGGCAGCGCGCACCGCGAGGTGCTCGCGGTCTGGCCCGAGGTGATCGCCTCGCCCACCCCCGCGTCGGCCGGACGCGTGCAGTCCTGGGTCGTCGGGCCGGGATTGGGCACCGACGACGTCGGGGCCGCGGCGCTGTGGTTTGCGCTGGAAACCGACCTGCCGGTGATCGTGGACGCCGACGGGCTGACCATCCTGGCGGCTCATCCCGAACTGGTGGCCAGCCGCACCGCGCCGACGGTGCTGACTCCGCACGCCGGTGAATTCGCCCGGCTGGCGGGTAACCCGCCCGGTGATGACCGGGTGGGTGCGTGCCGCAAGCTGGCGGACGCGTTCGGTGCCACGGTGCTGCTCAAGGGCAACGTCACGGTCATCGCCGACCCGGGCGGCCCGGTCTATCTCAATCCGGCGGGGCAGTCGTGGGCTTCCACCGCCGGTTCCGGTGACGTGTTGTCCGGCATGATCGGCGCGCTGCTGGCGTCGGGCCTGCCACCCGCTGAGGCGGCCGCCGCGGCGGCCTTCGTGCACGCGCGCGCGGCGGCACTATCGGCCGCCGACCCAGGACCCGGCGAGGCGCCCACCTCGTCATCGCGCATGGTGCCGCACATCCGGGCCGCCCTGGCCGCCCTGTAAGAGCCTTATAGAGAGGATTTCGTTGTGCCACAACACCCTTCGATGCGGGCGCACTCCATCGCCCCGGCCTACACCGGCCGCCTGTTCACCGCGCCGATACCCGCTTTGCGGCTGCCCGAGGAGTCGATGGATCCGGAGGCCGCCTACCGCTTCATCCACGACGAGCTGATGCTCGACGGCAGTTCGCGGCTGAACCTGGCCACCTTCGTCACCACCTGGATGGATCCCGAGGCCGGGCGGTTGATGGCCGAGACGTTCGACAAGAACATGATCGACAAGGACGAGTACCCGGCGACGGCGGCCATCGAGCAGCGCTGCGTGTGCATGGTGGCCGACCTGTTCCACGCCGACGGCCTGCGCGACGACGACCCGTCCAGCGCGTGCGGGGTGTCCACCATCGGATCCAGCGAGGCGGTGATGCTGGGCGGCCTGGCGATGAAATGGCGGTGGCGCGAGAAGGTCGGCAAAGACTGGAAGACGCGCACCCCGAACCTGGTGATGGGCTCCAACGTCCAGGTCGTCTGGGAGAAGTTCTGCCGCTACTTCGACGTCGAGCCGCGCTACCTGCCGATGGAGGAGGGGCGCTACGTCATCACCCCCGAGCAGGTCCTCGACGCCGTCGACGAGGACACCATCGGTGTGGTGGCGATCCTGGGCACCACCTACACCGGTGAGCTCGAACCCATCGCGGAGATCTGCGCGGCGCTGGACAAACTCGCCGCCGGCGGCGGGGTGGACGTCCCGGTACACGTCGATGCCGCCAGCGGTGGATTCGTGGTGCCGTTCCTGCACCCCGAGCTGAAGTGGGACTTCCGGCTGCCCCGGGTGGTCTCGATCAACGTCAGCGGCCACAAGTACGGGCTGACCTACCCGGGCGTCGGGTTCGTCGTGTGGCGCAGCAAGGAGTACCTGCCCGAGGACCTGGTATTCCACGTGAATTACCTCGGCGGCGACATGCCGACCTTCACGCTGAACTTCTCCCGGCCCGGCAACCAAGTGGTCGGCCAGTACTACAACTTCCTGCGGCTGGGCCGCGAGGGCTACACCCAGGTCATGCAGACGCTGTCGTCGACCGCGCGGTGGCTGGGTGAGCAACTGCGCGTCGGGGACCACTGCGAGCTCATTTCGGACGGTTCGGCGATCCCCGTCGTCAGCTTCCGGCTCGCCCGGAACTGCGGATACACCGAGTTCGACCTCTCCCACGAGCTGCGCGGCTACGGCTGGCAGGTGCCCGCCTACACCATGCCCGACAACGCCACGGACATCTCCGTGCTGCGCGTCGTGGTGCGGGAGGGCCTGTCCGCCGACCTGGCCCGCGCGCTGCACGACGACGCCCGCAGCGCGCTGGCCTCGTTGGACAAGCTCAAGCCGGGCGGGCATTACAGCGCCGAGCACTTCGCGCACTGAGTCCGTTTCGCGGGCTTCGTCACATCGGGTTCTCGCTGAGAGATGGGCAATTGCCTGTCCACCCGCGCCCGGGGCGCATGTGGCGGCTGTGACCATTGCGGCGGCGCGGCCCCGGCGGTGTGCGGTCCGCCCGCCGTCGGCGAACGGTGTGTCCGACCGGTTCTGGGACAATGGCTGCTGCGAACTGACAGACAGATGAGTGGAGCGCGACTTCCTTGGCCGTTACGCCGATATCCCTGACACCGGGCGTCCTCGCCGAGGCCCTGGTCGACCTGGGCGCGATTGAGCACAACGTGCGGCTGCTGTGCGAGCAGGCCGGCGGCGCGCAGGTGATGGCCGTGGTCAAGGCCGACGGCTATGGCCACGGGGCTCCCCAGACGGCGCGCGCCGCGCTGGCCGCGGGGGCCACCGAGCTGGGCGTAGCCACCGTCGCCGAGGGCCTGGCGCTGCGCGCGGCCGGAATCGCCGCACCGGTGCTGGCCTGGCTGCACCCGCCCGGCTTCGACTTCGGCCCCGCGCTGCTGGCCGACCTCCAGATCGCCGTGTCGTCGGAGCGCCAGCTCGACGAGCTGCTGGACGCGGCCCGCCGCACCGGCCGGACCGCGACGGTGACCGTCAAGGTCGACACCGGGCTGAACCGCAACGGGGTACCGCCGGGGCGGTACCCCGCGATGCTCACCGCGCTGCGCAAGGCCGTCGCCGAGGAGGCCATCGCGCTGCGGGGCCTGATGTCGCACATGGTGTACGCCGACCAACCCGCCAATCCCGTGAATAACCTTCAGGCCCAACGATTCAGCGACATGCTGGCCCAGGCGCGCGATCATGGTGTGCGGTTCGCCGTGGCGCACCTGTCGAACTCGTCCGCCACCATGTCCCGCCCCGACCTGGCGTTCGACATGGTGCGCCCCGGCATCGCGATCTACGGGCTGAGCCCGGTCCCCGAGCTCGGCGGCATGGGTCTGGTCCCGGCGATGACGGTGAAATGCACTGTGGCCCTGGTGAAGTCGATTCGCGCGGGGGAGAGCGTGTCCTACGGCCACACCTGGACCGCGCAGCATGACACCAACCTCGCGCTGATCCCGGTCGGCTACGCCGACGGCGTCTTCCGGTCGCTGGGCGGCCGGCTGGAGGTGTTGATCAACGGCAAGCGGCGACCGGGCGTCGGGCGGATCTGCATGGACCAGTTCGTCGTCGACCTCGGCCCGGGCCGCACCGACGTGGCCGAGGGCGACGAGGCGATCCTGTTCGGGCCGGGCACCAATGGCGAGCCCACCGCGCAGGACTGGGCCGATCTGCTCGGCACCATCCACTACGAAGTGGTGACCAGCCCCCGCGGGCGGATCACCAGGACCTACCGCGAGGCGCAATCCGTTGAGTCGTGAGGAATCCCGCAGGCGCCGCAGGGGCAGGGCCTGGCTTGCGGGAGGCGCGGGGGTGACCGCCGTCGCCACCATCATCGGAGCCTCGGCCCGCCGGTCGATGACCCAGCGCGCCACAGTCGAAGACCCCTACGCCGATGAGGATTTCAATCGGCTCGAGGACGACGCCAGCGTGATGGTGACCACCCCCGACGGGATACCGCTGGCGGTCCGCGCGGCCGGCCCGGCCGATGCGCCGCTGACCCTGGTGTTCGTCCACGGATTCTGCCTACAGATGGGCGCCTTTCATTTTCAGCGCACGCGGCTGCCCGATCAGTTGGGCCCCGACGTGCGGATGGTCTTCTACGACCAGCGCGGGCACGGCAGGTCCGGCGAGGCCGACCCCGAGACCTACACGCTGACCCAGCTCGGTCGGGACCTGCAGACCGTGCTGAACGTGGTGGCCCCGCGCGGATTGATCCTGCTGGTGGGCCATTCGATGGGCGGCATGACGGTGTTGTCCCATGCCCGCCAGTTCCCCGAGCAGTACGGGCGCCGGATCGTGGGCGCCGCGCTGATTTCGTCAGCGGCCGAAGGCGTTTCGAGGTCACCGCTGGGTGAGATCCTGAAAAACCCTGCGCTGGAAGCGGTCCGGGTCGCCGCCCGATCCGCGCCGAAACTGATGCACCGCGGCCGCAACGTGTCCCGCTCGTTGATCGGCCCGGTGCTGCGGGCCGCCTCCTACAGTGACCTGCAGGTCAGCCGCAGCCTGGACGCGTTCTCCCAGCGGATGATGAACAGCACCCCGATCCCCACCATGGTGGGCTTCCTCGACGCGCTGGAAAAGCATGACGAAACCGCCGGGCTGTGGACGCTGCTGCGCGTCCCGACCCTGATCGCCTGCGGCGACCACGACCTGCTCACCCCGGACGAGTATTCACGAAAGATGGCCGCCAGCCTGCCGCAGTCCGAGCTGGTCATCGTCGCCGGGGCCAGCCACCTGGCGCTGCTGGACAAGCCCGATGCCATCAACGGCGGACTGGTCCGACTGGTCAAGCGGGCCACCCCGACCAAGGCCGCGCTGCGGATACGACGGATGCGAGAAAGGCTGCGGCGCCGTGGCCCAGTTTGATGGCGGCGACCCGCCGCGCCCGGCTGCGCCGCGCTTGCGATCGCCGCAGGCAGGCGGCACCGCGACGCTGGAGCGCGTTGAAGACACCATGGCGCTGGGGTCGCGGCTGGGGCAACACCTGCGGGCGGGCGACGTGGTGGTGCTCTCCGGCCCGCTCGGTGCCGGAAAGACCGTGCTGGCCAAGGGAATTGCTGCGGCAATGGATGTCGACGGGCCGGTCACCTCACCGTCCTACGTGTTGGCGCGGGTGCATCCGCCGCGACGCCCCGGCGCCCCGACGATGATTCACGTGGACATGTACCGGCTGCTCGACCACACGGACAACCAGGGCGCCGACCTACTCGGTGAACTCGATTCACTGGACTTGGACAGCGATCTCGACGACGCTGTGGTCGTGGTGGAATGGGGCGAGGGCCTGGTCGAGCGGCTCGCCGAGCGTCATCTGGACATCCGGCTGGAGCGCGTCACCGGATCCGACGTCCGGATCGCGACGTGGCAATGGGCCGACAACGCCGACACCGAGGGCCATTCATGAGCCGCATGAGCATCGTCCTTGCCCTGGACACCTCCACCCCGGCGGTGACGGCCGGCCTGGTGCGCCGTGACGACCTGTGCGTGCTGGCCGAGCGGGTCACCGTCGACCGGCGGGCCCACGCCGAACGGCTCACCCCGAATGTCGTTGCGGCCCTTGCCGACGCTGAGCTGACGATGGCCGACCTGGAGGCCGTCGTGGTGGGCTGCGGCCCGGGTCCGTTCACCGGTCTGCGGGCCGGGATGGCCACCGCCGCCGCCTACGGGCATGCGCTGGGCATCCCGGTGCGCGGCGTGTGCAGCCTGGACGCCATCGGCGTGCGAACCACCGGGGACGCCCTGGTGGTCACCGACGCCCGCCGCCGCGAGGTCTACTGGGCCCGCTACCGCGACGGTGTGCGCACGCACGGCCCGGCGGTCAGCGCCCCGGCCGACGTTGACCCGGGTACCGCCGCGGCCGTCGCCGGCTCACCCGAACACGCCGGCCTGTTCGGCCTGCCGGTGTGCGAGCCCAGCTGCCCGACGCCGGCCGGATTGGTTGCGGCGGTGGCCGATTGGTCCGCCGACCCCGAACCGCTGGTGGCCTTGTATCTGCGTCGGCCCGATGCCAAACCGTTGGCGGCACGCCCATGACCGCCCACAGCGAGGCCGTCTCCGTCGGCGGCCTGAACCGGGCCGACGCGCAGCGCTGCGCCGAGCTGGAGGCGCAGCTCTTCGACGGCGACGACCCCTGGCCCGCGGCGGCTTTCCACCGCGAATTGGCCAGCGCGCACAACCATTACGTGGGCGCACGGGTCGGCGAGACGCTGGTCGGCTACGCAGGTATCTCGCGGCTGGGCCGCAGACCGCCCTACGAGTACGAGGTGCACACCATCGGCGTGGATCCCGCATACCAGGGCCGGGGCATCGGCCGTCGGCTGCTCGACGAGCTGCTGACCTTCGCCGACGGCGGTGCGGTGTACCTGGAGGTCCGCACCGACAACGAGGCGGCCATCGGGCTGTATACCAGCGTCGGCTTCGAGCAGGTCGGCCTGCGCCGCCGCTATTACCGGGTCAGCGGTGCCGACGCGTACACGATGCGGCGGGAGGCCCTGTGAGAACCATCCTCGCGATCGAAACCTCCTGCGACGAAACGGGAGTCGGCATCGCACGACTGGACGCCGACGGCACCGTGACGCTGCTGGCCGACGAGGTGGCGTCCAGCGTCGACGAACACGTGCGGTTCGGCGGCGTGGTACCCGAGATCGCCTCCCGCGCCCACCTGGAGGCGTTAGGCCCCGCCATGCGCCGCGCGCTGTCGACCGCCGGCCTGGACAGGCCCGACGTCGTCGCGGCCACCATCGGGCCCGGGCTGGCCGGCGCCCTGCTGGTGGGAATCGCTGCGGCCAAAGCCTATTCGGCCGCCTGGGACGTGCCCTTCTACGCGGTGAACCACCTGGGCGGGCACCTTGCCGCCGACGTCTACGAGCACGGGCCGCTGCCCGAGTGCGTGGCGCTGCTGGTCTCCGGCGGCCACACCCACCTGTTGCACGTGCGCTCGCTCGGCGAGCCAATTATCGAGCTGGGCAGCACCGTCGACGACGCCGCCGGCGAGGCCTACGACAAGGTGGCGCGGCTGCTGGGCCTGGGCTACCCGGGCGGCAGGGTGCTCGATGAGCTGGCCCGCACCGGAGACCCCGACGCCATCGCCTTCCCGCGCGGCATGACCGGGCCGCGAGACGACCCGTACGCGTTCAGCTTCTCCGGGCTCAAGACGGCCGTCGCGCGCTATCTGGAAAGCCACCCGGACGCGGTGAACGCCGACATCGCGGCCGGGTTCCAGGAGGCCGTCGCCGACGTATTGACTCACAAGGCGGTGCGCGCCGCCACCGCGCTCGGCGTGCAGACCCTGCTGATCGCCGGGGGAGTGGCCGCGAATTCGCGGTTGCGCGAGCTGGCGGAGCAGCGCTGCGCGACGGCCGGGCTGACGCTGCGGATCCCCAGGCCGCGGCTGTGCACCGACAACGGGGCGATGATCGCGTCCTTCGCCGCGCACCTGGTGGCCGCCGGGGCGCCGCCCTCGCCGCTGGACGCGCCCAGCGACCCGGGCCTGCCGGTGGTAAAGGCCCAGGTGAGCTGACGTTCGCTGAGCGCGGACACGCCAACCCGGAAGAAGCAGCAGGGTGCCCTTGAGTGCTAGCACTCGCATGTATAGAGTGCTAGGTGGCAATCGGCCAAGCCCTGTGTCGGCACCCGCGACGACGGCGCTCGGGCACGGACGGATGCCGAACACCTGATAACTCGGAAGGTTCGGGGTCAACCCGTACCGGCCGTCAACACCGGTCCGGGGATGTCCCGGACCCGACCCAAACACTGGAGGGCTCCAATCGTGGCGAAGGTGAAGATCAAGCCACTCGAGGACAAGATTCTCGTGCAGGCCAACGAGGCCGAGACCACGACCGCGTCTGGTCTGGTCATTCCTGACACCGCCAAGGAGAAGCCGCAGGAAGGCACCGTCGTCGCAGTCGGCCCCGGCCGATGGGACGAAGACGGCGCGAAGCGCATCCCGCTGGACGTCTCGGAAGGCGACACCGTCATCTACAGCAAGTACGGCGGCACCGAGATCAAGTACGGCGGCGAGGAGTACCTGATCCTGTCGGCACGCGACGTGCTGGCTGTGGTCTCCAAGTAATAACCGTGTTCCGCCCCGGCGATCCCCGCGCTTTGCGCGGGTGATTTCCGGGGCGGCATGCGTTTGGCTGAAGGAGCCTGATGAGCAAGATCATTGAGTACGACGAGACAGCACGCCGCGCCATCGAGGCGGGCGTGAACGCGCTCGCCGATGCGGTACGGGTGACGCTCGGGCCGCGCGGCCGGCATGTGGTGCTGGCCAAGGCATTCGGTGGCCCGACGGTCACCAACGACGGTGTGACCGTCGCACGTGAGATCGACCTGGAAGACCCGTTCGAGAACCTGGGCGCCCAGCTGGTGAAGTCGGTGGCGACCAAGACCAACGACGTCGCCGGCGACGGCACCACGACGGCGACGGTGCTGGCGCAGGCACTGGTCAAGGGCGGCCTGCGCCTGGTCGCGGCCGGCGCCAACCCCATCGAACTCGGTGCGGGGATCAGCAAGGCCGCCGACGCGGTGTCCGAGGCGCTGCTGAAGGCGGCCACCCCGGTCGCCGGCACGGACGCGATCGCCCAGGTGGCGACGGTGTCGTCGCGCGATGAGCTCCTGGGCAAGCTGGTCGGCGAGGCGATGACGAAAGTCGGCACCGACGGCGTGGTCAGCGTCGAAGAATCCTCCACGCTGAGCACCGAGCTCGAGTTCACCGAGGGTGTCGGTTTCGACAAGGGCTTCCTGTCGGCGTATTTCGTCACCGACTTCGACGCCCAGCAGGCCGTGCTTGACGACCCGGTGATCCTGTTGCACCAGGACAAGATCAGCTCGCTGCCCGACCTGCTGCCCATGCTGGAGAAGGTCGCCGAATCGGGCAAGCCGCTGCTGATCATCGCCGAGGACATCGAGGGCGAGCCACTGGCGACCCTGGTCGTCAACTCCATCCGCAAGACGCTCAAGGCCGTTGCGGTCAAGGCGCCGTTCTTCGGCGACCGACGTAAGGCGTTCCTCGAGGACCTGGCGGTGGTGACCGGCGGCCAGGTGATCAACCCCGACGCGGGCCTGCTGCTGCGCGAGGTCGGCACGGACGTGCTGGGCTCGGCCCGACGCGTGGTGGTCAGCAAGGACGACACCGTCATCGTCGACGGCGGCGGCCCCAAGGACGCGGTGGCCAACCGCATCAAGCAGCTGCGCGCCGAGATCGAGGCGAGCGACTCCGACTGGGACCGGGAGAAGCTGCAGGAGCGGCTGGCCAAGCTGGCCGGCGGCGTGGCCGTGATCCAGGTGGGTGCGGCCACCGAGACCGCGCTCAAGGAGCGCAAGGAAAGCGTCGAGGATGCCGTCGCGGCCGCGAAAGCGGCTGTTGAGGAAGGCATCGTCGCGGGCGGCGGTTCGGCGCTGCTGCAGACCCGCAAGGCGCTGGACAAGCTTGGCAAGTCGCTCAGCGGCGATCAGGCGCTGGGCGTCAGCGTCTTCTCCGAGGCGTTGGCGGCGCCGCTGTACTGGATCGCCACCAATGCCGGGCTCGACGGCGCGGTCGCGGTGCACAAGGTGATTGAGCTGCCCTACGGGCACGGGCTGAACGCGGACAAGCTGACCTATGGCGACTTGATCGCCGACGGCGTCATCGACCCGGCCAAGGTCACCCGCTCGGCGGTGCTCAACGCGGCATCGGTGGCCAGGATGGTCCTGACCACCGAGACGGCGATTGTCGAGAAACCGGCCGAGGAGGCCGACGACCACGGCCACGGTCATCACCACCATCACTGAGTGAACAATGACGAGCGCCCCCGGCTCACAAGGCCGGGGGCGCTTGTTTGTTTGCTGAGCAGCGCTGTCCGACTGTGGGGCTTCGGGACGAAGTCCGAAGGATTTCCGTGCATAACCCCGAGAGTCGGCGGCCTGGCGATGGTACGCCTCCGTCCGCGCTGTCCGGCATCTGCGTGCTCAGAATTTTCGCATCGCCTGGCCACTGAAGTGCCTAAGCTCAGCGCATGGACATGGACGGGAAGCGAGTGCTGATCACGGGCGCGTCGCGAGGCATCGGCGAGGCGTTTGCGCACGCCTTCGCGGAGGCGGGGGCCACCGTCGCGCTGGTCGCACGCAGCAAGGACGCGATTCAGGCACTCGCGGCTGAGCTTGGCGGCACCGCCCATCCCGCCGACCTCTCAGATCCGGCGCAGGTCGACGGCCTCTTCAGTCACATCGAGGATGAAGCTGGTCCGATCGACATTCTGGTGAACAATGCTGGCATCGGACCTCCGGCTGCGTTCACCGACGAGGCCGACCACCTGCGTCAAATCACCCAAGTCAACTACCTTGCCCCGGCCGAATTGTGCCGTCAGGCCATACCTCGGATGCTCGGGAACGGCGGTGGCCACATCGTCAACATGTCTTCGATTGCAGGCGTCGGTGTGTTCCCGGGCCTGGTCAGCTACTGCGTGTCCAAGGCGGCGCTGTCCCACTTCACCGCGGGACTGCGGGCCGAGCTCCGGGGATTGCCGATCGGTACCACCCTTGTGGAACTCGGCCCGATACCCACCGAGATGCGCACCGGATTCTATGATTACGAGCCGACAGCGCAGTCGTTCCGGCGCTTCTACCAAACGCGTCTCATGGTGGACGTCCCGCGCGCGAAGGTTGCCAATAAGGTTGTCAAGGCCGTCTATAAACGCCGTAGGCACGTGCGGATTCCTAAGCGAACAGCCCTCTTCCTGATGTTGTCTGAAGGGCCTCGGCGAGTCACCGAACTGATGCTCATCGGCGTCCCGCATCGCGTCGATTAGCGCTACGCCGGTGCACCCGCCCCGGACACGGGCAGGGCACCACCGCACTAGGTAGTGCCGAAGAAACACCCCCGGCGCATCGCCGGGGGTGTTTCGTTACTGGCATGGATCGCATTTGGCAGTGGGCGTGGGATCGGTTCGCGTCGAGGTACTCGTGGGCGGGCTGGGTGCTCACGCTCCCCCTGGCACTCCCGGTTTATCTCGCCTGGTCGTTGGGCATTGTCGCCTTCGAGAGGTCCGATCGCTACGCAGAGGCCGCCGCAGTGACAGTGGTCGCCGTGCTCGCATACCTGTATGTACTGATAGTTCCCGGCGGAAGTGATCCCCGCCTCATTGAGCGGTGGGTCGCCGGCGACGGCGTCGATCGAGAGAGCGCACTGCGCGCCACCTACAGCTATGGCCGGAAACTGATTGCGAGGGGGGTGGTCGTCACCTTTGTTTGGATCGCGGCCCTGTTCGTTGGCATCGGGATGATTGCCGGGGCGAGCGGGTCACGGCTCATCCAGTACGCGATTCTGGGCGCCGTCGCCGGAACGGCCGGCCAGCTGATCACTGTGCACAGCTACGTCGAATCAATCTTGCGGCCCGCCAGGGCTGCGATCGCCTCGGATACGGGGATCGGCGATTCCCTGCCTCGCTCTCGCCCGGCGTTCGCCACGTGGACCAGCGTGGCCATGCTCGCAGTGGGGTGGGCGTTTGCCGTCGCGGGCGCGATTCTGGGAGCTGTGTTAGACGTGACCAGGCACGGCCCTGCCCTCGCCATGGCGATCGGTGGTGTACTGGTGCTCGGCATCGGGCCGTCGCTCTGGGCCGCGTACTCGCCACTCCTGCAACCCATTCGCGATCTCGCCGCAGGAACTGAGCGCGTTGCGGCCGGTGATTTCAGCCAACGGCTACCGGTGGTGCAAGACGACGACCTCGGCGCGCTGGCGGCGTCGTTCAACCGCATGCAGGCGGGACTGACTGAGCGGCAACGACTTCAGGCCGCGTTCGGAACCTACGTCGACCCGGCCTTGGCGGCGCGGCTGCTCGCGCAGGGCGACGACGTCTTCACCGGCGAGCGCCGTGAGGTGACCGTGATGTTCGTCGACATCCGCGACTTCACCCCGTTCGCGGAGGCCAACAGCGCCGAGGACACCGTCGCCCGACTCAACGCCGTTTTCCAAATCGTCGTGCCCGCCGTTGTGGACGCCGGTGGGCACGTCAACAAGTTCCTCGGTGACGGCGCACTGGCGGTGTTCGGGGCCCCCAACGACCTCGCGGATCATGCCGACGCGGCGGTGAATACCGCTGTGCTGATTCACCGCCGCGTGGCCGAACGATTCGGCGGTGAGCTACGCATCGGCATCGGGATCAACACCGGCAAGGTGATCGCCGGAACCATCGGCGGCGGAGGCAAACTCGAATTCACGCTCATCGGTGACGCCGTCAACGTCGCTGCCCGCGTCGAGCAGCTCACCAAGACCACCGGGGACGCGATCCTTGTGACCCACCTGACCGTCGAAGCGCTGCGTTCCCAACCAATCGGATTGACGGACAGAGGATTTCACGCCCTGAAGGGCAAGTCGGCCGAGGTACAGGTCTTCGGCATCGGCCCCGCGCTCCCGCATCGCCTAACCTGAAGCCACGTCGCGACGGCACGCACGAACGCGTCGGCGACGACGTCGCAAAGGTGTCGATTAGGTAGTCTGCACTCGTATGCCGTACTCCACGAGGAGTGTCATAAACGATGACGCAAGTGATGGGAACCCAGGTGTGTGTCGTCGGCGGTGGTCCCGCCGGCGTGGTTCACGCCCTGCTGCTGGCGCGGGCCGGAATCCGGGTTGTCGTCCTGGAGAAGCACAATGACTTTCTGCGCGACTTCCGCGGCGACACCGTGCACCCGACCACCCTGCGAATCATGGACGAGCTGGGGTTCATCGACGAGTTCCTGCGGCTACCGCACACCAAGATCGACCGCGTCGCCTTCGACACCGACGGCTCGATTCGCACCTTCGGCAACTTCAAAGTGCTCAAGCGGCTCGGTTTCAGACAGCCATATATCGCCATGATGCCGCAGTGGGATTTCCTCGACTTCATCGCCGAAAAGGCTTCTGCCTACCCGGAATTCACCCTGGTCCGCAACGCGGAGGTCACCGGCCTGGTGTTCGACGGCGACCGGGTGATCGGGGTGCGTACGCCGGATCTGGAGGTGCGCGCCGAGCTGGTGATAGCCGCGGACGGACGCAAGTCCGCGGTGCGCGCGGCGGCAGGACTGCCGATCGCGCAGGCGCACTCCCCGATGGACGTGCTGTGGTTCCGGCTGAAATGGCGCCCCGGCGACCCACAGGAATTGTTCGCGGTGCTGCGTAAGGGTCTGATGATGGCGATGATCTACCGGGGCGATTACTGGCAGATCGCCTATCTGATGCCGAAGGGATCGAACCCCAGGGACGGATCCCTGGAGGAGTTCAAGGAGCGGATCGTCACCGCGCAACCGCGCCTGCGTGAGCACGTCAACGACCTGAATTCGTGGGACGACACCAGTGAGCTCGATGTGCGGGTGGACCGGCTCGAGACGTGGTGGCGTACCGGGTTGCTGTGCATCGGTGATGCCGCGCATGCCATGTCGCCTGCGGGGGGCGTCGGCATCAACCTCGCCGTCGCCGATGCGGTGGCCGCGGCCAACATCTTGTGCGCCCCGCTTCGCGATGGTCGGCTGACCGACAGAGATCTCGCTAAGGTACAGGGGCGCCGCGAACTGCCCACCCGGATCGTCCAGGCTTTCCAGGTGCTGATGCAAGACAATGCGATCGCGCCCAACTTGAGTGGTGACCTGTCACCGATCCGGGTGCCGAAGATCGTGGGTTTTGGTCCGCTGCAAGCGATTCCGCCGATTTTGGTCGGGCGCGGTTTCCGTCCCGAGCATGTCCGCACGCCCGACGTACATGCGCTGTAGCGCGTCGTCAAAGCCCGGCGATGACGATCCCGACGCCCACCACGATGCACGGCGTCAGGGACACCAGCAGGAAGCTGACGATCCGCTCCTTTCCCACCGAGGCCGCGTGGTCGCCGGTCGCGATCGGCGCGAGTCTGCGGCCGGCACCCCATGCCGCCGCGAGCAGCGTCGCCAACCAGTTCGCGTAGGCGGCGTAGACGATCAGCGCGACGGCCGCGATGCCCCAGGCGTCGGGCAGGTGGAGGTGCGGCCAGAGCAGGCCCAGCAACACGAGGAACATGCCGTTGAGGACCCCTTCGAGGTGACTCGATAGCGCCATGCGCGGGTTTTTCAATACGGGAAGGGGTAACCCGGTGAGCAGCCCGAGCAAGAACAAGACAAGCCCGAGCGTGAACAGCAGCGTCTGCATGTCAGCACACTAGGGGCGTCCGGCGGCGCGCGCGGTGGATTGCCTGCCAAGCGAGTACCTGTGACGCGGTCGGCGACGAAGATGGCACGCATGGGTAAGCCGATATTTTCTGTCACTCCCGGCTATGGCGACCATCAGCTCCGGGAGTTCCACTACGCACAGGTTGTTCGGCACGGGGACCGGGTGGAGACGGCCGGTCAAGGAGGGTGGGACGAGGACTGGCGCTATCCCGAGTCAGTGCGCGACGAGATCATTCAGGCCTTCGACAACGTCGAACGGACGTTGGCGACGGCCGGAGCCTCCTGGCGCGACGTGGTGCACGTGCACTCGTACCACCTGCCCGACGCAGCTGGCCAGATCGGGCCCGAGCAGCTGGACACCATGGTCGAACAGTTCCGCTGGCGCATGGGCGACCACGCACCCTTGTGGACGTGCATCGGCGTCGCCGCATTGGCGGGTCCGAAGATGCGCGTCGAGATTCAGGTCACCGCCATCGTATGAGCCGTGACTAGTGCGGTGCGGTGAGCCCGGCCGGCACGGAGGCGCCGAGGTGCTCCAGTAACGCGGCCAGCTTGTGATCCAATTCGATTCCTACCGTGGTGATTTGGGGTGTGCTGAAGCTGCTGAACCGGGTGCTGGGTTGGTCGACGGTAAACCACGTGGCATCGTCGGCGTCCTCCACAATGGCGGTGCGTAACGGCGCATAGAGCAGAATGGCGGGGTTGTAGCGGTACATCTTCTGCGCGATGGTGTGATTGCCCATCAGGTACTCGACGCAACGGCCGCGGTCCCCGGCCAGCCGCATCAGCGACGTGAAGTCGTGCGACCAGTAGAGAATGAAGTCGTGTGGTGCGTTCGCCGCGGTGGCCTCTAGAACGGTCTGCCAGTCGACATCGCGTTCGATGAGGGAGTCGAATCGTTCGCTCTGGAACACGGGCACCGCTTGCTCATAGCGATCCCTGAACCCGTCGAACGTGTCATCGATCCGGACCGTCAACCGGTCGACCTGGTGCGAGACCGTCTCAAGTGTTTGAGTCATGGTATCTCCTCGTTGCAGTTGGTTTATCGAAATGCCTTGGAAGGCAGCGCTTGTCAGGACGCGATTCCCAATTCGGCCAGCCTGGTCCGGTTCTCCTCGAACCACTCCTGCTCGTGGCCGGGCCCCGGAATGAACAACCCGGCATCCATGACATTCGTGTAATCGATCTCGCTCACCGAGATCCACAGGTCGGCTTCCGGCTGGCCTGAATTACGCGTCCAGATCTGTGCGAGCTCACGCACCATTGCCTGACGCGTTTCGAGGTCACGTCCGTGACGGGTGATGCCCAGAATCAACGACTGCGTTGCCGGTTTGCCGGCCGCGAAGCACTCGCCCTCGGGCAACTCGTGGAACAGGACTTTGACCCATGCCGCCGGCGCCCCGGTGGCGTCGCAGTACATGGTGGTCATTTCCTCGGCGATCTTGGCCTTCGCCGCCCGGGTCAACAGACCCCTCGCGCTGTAGCACTGGTAGACGGGCATGTTGTTCCTTCCGTAATCCGGAGCCGGGGCTCCGGCGACGTCCATACTATGTCGGGCGTCATACTTATGACTAATGCCCACGCTACTGCGAACTTCGATCAAGTGCAAGAACTATGTATGATGGACGACATGCCAAGGAAGACCGATAGCAAGGAACGAATGACTGCCGCCGCGCGCCGCTTGTTCCGCGAACACGGCTATCTCGGCACTGCCCTGTCCGATGTCGTCACCGAGAGCGCCGCCCCGCGCGGTTCGATCTACTTTCATTTCCCCGGTGGAAAGGAAGAGCTCGCCACGGAGGTCGCAATCCTGCACGCGGCCGACCGCATCGCGGACATCAACCGCGCGGCGGCCACCACCCGCACCCCGACGGAACTGATCGCGGCCTTCATCGGCCGCGAACGCGACGAACTGGTCTCAAGCAACTACCGCGAGGGGTGCGCGGTCGCGCCCATCGTCATCGAGTCGACGCCCGCCTCCGATCAACTCAGCGATGTGACGCGGCGCGCCTTCCAGGATCTGATCACCACGCTGGCCGCCCGGCTCACCGAAAAAGGCCTGAGCCACGACAGGGCCGTTCAGCTGGCAACGAGCGTGTGGACCAACGTGGAGGGGGCGCTCATCCTCGGCCGCGCCCTGCGTAGCCCCGAGCCGTTCGACACGGCCATCGCCCAACTGACCGCAGTCGCCGATGCCGACTAGGCGACGCGAAACACCCCCGGTCCCTTGCGGATCGGGGGTGTTCCCTTTCATGGTGGCTTGCGCGTCAGCGCCCCGGCGGATAGTAGGGCGGGGTCGTCACGGTCGTGGTCGGTGCGGACGTCGTGGTCGGGGTGCTGGTGACCGTCACGGTGCTGGTGCTCGTGCTCGTCGACGCCGGCGGCACCACGGTGGTGGTGGTGCTGGTCGTGACGCTGGTGGTTGACGAGGTCGTCGACGAGGACGCCGCGATCACACCGCACGCCAACCGTTTGCCGGAATCAGCCGTGGGGGCGGTGCTGCCCAGATTGTCCGCGGTCTGGTGGAGGATCAGCGCGGTGCCCGAGCTGTTCCTCAGGTCCGCGGAGGTGAACGCGTTACTGGTGGTGACCAGTTTCGCCGAGCCGTCGGAGCGCACCTGCAAGGCGGTGAGGTCGCCGCTGGCGGGATAACTCGTGTGATCGGGCGCCTGGTAGACGCTTCCGGCGGAGTCGAAGTCTCCGGTCGAGCCTCCGTTCGGGGCAGACGAATTGGGCTCGCACTTGCCCACCGCGTGGATCTGCAGCCCGTGGAACCCGGGGCTCAGCACCTGATTCGGGCCGGCCTCCACGGTCACCGTCGCGTAGCCGTTGGCGAATTCGAAGGTGGCGTTGGCCACCGGGCTGCCGTCGGCGGTCTTGAGCTGGGTGGTCAGCCGCTCCGCACCGGGCGTCGAGCTGGTCAGCGGCGAGGTGTTGGGCTGGCTGCCTTGCTGGTTCGAGCATGCGACGAGCGGAGCGATGGTCGCGGTCAGCGCCGCGACCGCGAAGCATGCGGCCTTGTTCATTTGCGGTGCCTACCCACATTGACCCGCACCGAAACGGCGACCTACTTCGCGGGCTTGCGCACCTCGCTCGCCAGGTCGCGGTAGTCCCAGACCAGGTCCACCACCTCGTGCGCGGCACGCCCCGCCGCGCCGACGATCAGGCCCACGATGCGGCCGAAATGCGTCGCCGTCGTGTTCACCGCCTCAAAGACGTTGTTAATAGCGCGATCTGACACTTTGTCGGCCATCCGAGTTCCCCTCCGATTGTGTGCCCACGTTCGCTGAACACCTAGCTACAGTAATCCTCGAACGAACGCGGACAGAACCGAAAGCCGGGTACATTCACCACTACGCCCTGAGGGAGGTCAGCATGGCCTTGCGACTGCGGACGCGGAACTTGTTGATGGGGGATTGACGTAACCGGGCAATGCGCCCTGCCATCCGGTTTCCCAGCGCATCGAGCATCGCGTCGCTGAGATCTATTGGGGCCGGGCATAAGTCGCGTTCCTCCTCGCTGGCGTGGGCGTCCAGCACGGTCACGAACGAGTGCCATTCGTCGGCGTAGTCCGGCGCCGCCGGCGGCGTGCGAAGGAGCACCGCCAGCTGATCCCACACCTGCCGGTGTTCAGCATGCGCGATGGCGACCAGGCTGCTGGCCGCCGCGACCGCCGGATAGAACAGATCGTCCTCGATGCGCATGTGGATGTCGAGTTCGATCAGCAGTTCATCGAGCGCGTCTTGCCGCTCGTAGGTATTCGCGGGTATGTCGGTGATCTTCCTGCACAGACCGCGCAAGACGTCATGGTGCTCGAAAAGGACCTCGTAGGCATTCATTTCATCATTCCGTGTACTTCGATGCGCCCGTCGCGAATCCGCACGGGGTAATGCGGCAGCGCCGCGGTCGCCGGTCCGCGCAGCACCTCGCCCGATTGGCACGCGAACCTGGAACCATGCCAGGGGCAGACGATGCGACCGCGGTCGATCCACCCGTCACTCATCGGCGCGCCGAGGTGCGGGCAATGCTCACCGACCGCGACGACCTGGCCGTCGTTGCGATAAAGAACCATGCCGACACCGTCGACCGCGACCCGCTGTGGTTGGCCATCGAGCGCGGCGGCCGGCAGCACCGGCGTCCAGCGGTCGCCACCCAGCCGCGCGCCGGAGCGGTCCACACCTATGCCCGATCCGAACACCAACGCCCCGCCGAGGTAGCCGCTACCCAGGGTCAGGCCATAGCCCAGCGCGCTGCTCGCCATCGCGCGCCGATCACGGCCGCGGCGCCGATCCCACCACGACGCCGCATACAGCCCGGTTGCGATGGCGTTGACCGCGCCATGGACGAGGCCGATCCGACGCGATTGCTCATGTGTGTGCTGCCAGTCGGTCACCCCGGTGGCGGCGGCGCCGACGCTTCCCGCGAGCGCGACACCCAACGCGAACCTGGACCCCTCACGCAGCCGGGCGGCGCCCCCTGAAAGCACGCTGGCCGCATCCATCACGAGCGTCGTCGCCACCGCGCCGGTCGGCACCGACGTCAGAGCCGGGTGCAGCGGATGACCGAGCCAGGTGCCATGCAACGCGTTGCTGACTCGATCGCGGTGCCGCCCCATCGCCGCGAACAGGAAGGTCAGCGCGTGCTCGAGCCGATAACTCGGCCGGTCCAGCCACGCCTGTCGTCCCAGGGCCGTGCGCACGGCTAAGCCGGTACTGCGGATCCGATCTTCGAAATGCTGCCATCGATTCACCACGGCGTCCCTCCGGTATGCCAGAGCCGGCGTGACGCAACGGGCTCGACGCCGCGTCGACTAGGACAGCGGCCAACCGGCCGGGTCCATGACTAGGACACGGATTGGCACCGCGGAGTGTTCAACCGCGACGAGTGGCCAGGGCGTTGGTGGGTCTAGGCCGAGCGGCGGATGGTGCGACCGCGCCCGATGTCGCCCTTGAGCAACAGGTCGCGCTCGGACTCCGACAGACCGCCCCAAACCCCGTAGGGCTCACCGACTTCGAGGGCGTGCGAGCGGCACTCCTGGATCACCGGGCACTGCCGGCACATTTCCTTCGCGCGCTGCTCGCGTTGCATGCGGGCCCGGCCACGCTCACCGTCGGGGTGGAAGAACATCGATGAGTCAACGCCGCGGCACAAGCCCTGCAGTTGCCAATTCCAGATGTCGGCGTTGGGTCCGGGTAGCTGTTCCGGCTGTGGCATTGGTTCTGTCCCTCTCTGCACCGCTCGCTCGAGGTCAGGTTCGTGAAAGCGGTTGGGTGCAACTTAAATTAAGTGGAGTGGGGGTCACCGATGACTACCCGTCATGCGTAGACGTTAGGGGGGACGGTGAATTTCCGTCAATAGCCACTTAGCCCGGCAAAATATGTGCCGGTTGGAGCAGAATTAACTTTACGTTCACCTCGAATGAAATTGCGAAACCCATGCCGTGCTACCAGGCCGTTGGCCGAAACGAGATTTCCCAGCTCAGCGCGCGGTAGAGGGATAAGGCGAATTTATCCATGGGCTATAGTGCTTAACGGTTCGGTAACATGAAGACCACAAACTGTTTACTACATCATTGTGATTGAAACTCGTCACACTTCCTTGATTGGACGGCGGTTGGCCGACGCCGCCTTTGGCGATCGGCCCGGCAGCTGGCCGCTGCCGTCGGCGACTACGCCGACCCAACTGTGGCTGCGCGCCGTGGCGGCCGGGGGACAGGGTCGCTACGGCGCCGCCTTCCGCGACCTCGCGGTGCTGCGGCGTAGCGCGCCCGCCGGGCGGCTCGTGTCGTTGGGCTACAGCACGCATGGGTCGTTCCTGCGCCAACTCGGTTGGCACACCGTGGCCCGGGGCTGGGACGGGCGCGCCCTGGCGCTGGCCGACGGCGACCCCGAGGCGGGCGCCGACGCGCTCATCGGGCTGGCCGCCGACGCGTTGGGCGTCGGGCGCTTCGCGGCCGCGGCGGCGCTGCTGGCGCGCGCCGACCCGCTGCTGGCGTCGCCCAAATCCGCGCTGCCCGACCGGCTGCCGGTGCGCCGCCGCTGGGTGGCCGCCGAGCTCGCGATGGCCCGCGGCGACGGCGACGCCGCCGTCCGGCACGCCGGCGAAGGCGTCGACCTGGCTGCGGCCATGACCGCCCCGTCGCCGCGGCACCGGGTCAAAAGCGAAGTCGTGCTGGCCGCCGCGCTGTGCTGCGCGGGCAACCTCGAGCGCGCCCGTACGGTCGCCGACGCCGCGCTGGCGACCACCGGCCAATTAGGGCTGCTACCACTTCGTTGGGCGCTGGCCTGCTTGCTGATCGATATCGAAAGTGTCACGTTTCCAGCACATCAGCTGCACGAAATCCGAGATGTCTGCGCAGGCCAGGTGCGGCGCGCCGGTGGAACGTGGCGTTCCGCTTGAAACGGCCCTTCGCCCGTTATTGTCATTTCGTTAGTTAGCCCAGTTGGCCCGCGATGTGTCCGCTTCGTAACGTTGGAGATATCACCGTCGATGACAATTCCAGCAGGGGAACGTCTCGACGCTGTGGTTGCCCAGGCCGTCACCGGAGACCACAACGCATTGAGGGAGGTGCTGGAGACCATCCGTCCGATCGTCGTGAGATATTGCCGAGCGCGTGTCGGCACCGTCGATCGGGGTGGCCTGTCAGCGGACGACGTGGCACAGGAGGTGTGCTTGGCGACTATCACGGCATTGCCGCGTTATCGCGATCGCGGGCGTCCCTTCCTGGCGTTCCTGTACGGCATCGCGGCCCATAAGGTCGCCGACGCCCACCGGGCCGCCGGGCGCGACCTCGCCTATCCCACCGAAACGATTCCCGACCGTTGGTCGAACGACGCGGGACCCGAACAGCTTGCGATTGAAGCCGATTCGGTGAGCAGGATGAGCGAACTGCTCGAGATCCTGCCCGCCAAGCAGCGCGAGATCCTGATCCTGCGCGTCGTCGTCGGGCTGTCCGCCGAGGAGACCGCGGCCGCGGTCGGCAGTACCACCGGGGCGGTCCGAGTCGCCCAGCACCGCGCGCTGTCGCGGCTGAAGTCCGAAATGATTGCGGCAGGTGACTGTGCCTGAATCCCTGGACGAATTCGCCCGCACCGACCTGCTGCTCGATGCGCTCGCCCAGCGCCGGCCGGTGGACGTCGAGGACCCCGACGCCGATGTGCTGACCGGCCTGCTGGAGGACTGGCGCGACAACTTGAGATGGCCGCCTGCCAGCGCGCTGGTGACGCCCGAAGAGGCCGTCAACGCGTTGCGCACCGGATTGGCCGAGCGCCGGCGCGGCAGCCATCGTGGCCTGGCCGTCGTCGGCTCGGTCGCCGCGGCGCTGATGGCGCTCAGTGGATTCGGCGCCATGGTGGTCGAGGCCCGGCCCGGCGGCAGCCTGTACGGGTTGCACGCGATGTTCTTCGACCAGCCCCAGGTGCACGGAAGCCAGGAGATGCTGGCCGCCAAGGCCGACCTGGCCAAGGTCCAGGAATCGATCGACCGGGGTCAGTGGGACCAGGCCAGGAATCAGCTGACCGAGGTGAGCAGCCTGGTGCAGTCGATCGACGACCCGGCCAGCAAACAAGACCTGATGAATCAGCTGAAGCTGTTGAACGCCAAGGTCGATGCGCGCGACCCGAACGCCACGTTGCCGGTCGCTTCGCCACCGGCGGCCCCACCCGGGCCGGCCACCGCGATTCCGGCGGCGCCGCCCGCCGCGTCGGTCGCGCCGTCGAAGGACGCGACACCGGCGCCGCTCAGCCCGCCGCCGAGTCCATCAGTGGGCAAGCATCACCATCACGGCCAGACGCCACCCCCGGTGGCGCCGTTAGCTCCGAATCAGTGAGCCGAATCAGTGCCGGCGGTGGAAACCGTCGGCGTCTGACGTCGCTTCGTTGAGCGAGGCGTCGGCGTAGCCCCGGCAGTAATCCCACGTGACGTAGGCATCCGGCTCGGGGTCGTAGGCGGGCTCGTGCGGACGCACGGTGCCGTCGATGAGCAGCTGCAGCAGGTTGGCGCGCAGCATGTCCCAGTCGTGGTAGTGATCCTGCTGACATTCGTCGCAGCACACCACGAGTCCGCGAATACCCTTGTGCGCCAGCAGCGCTTCGTACACGGCCAGATCGGCAAGGTCGGCCTCGACGGCCATCCGCTCTTGCTGATCCAGGGGCTGGCCCGGCTCGACGGCTTCCAGTGCCGCCGACGGATCACAGGGGTCGTCGGCGAATGGGTCGGGCGGCAAACCCGGTGGGAGGTGGTCGCGCACGTCCACTAGCCTACGCAGCCCGCCCGGGATAACGCCAGCAGGGAGCCGTCCGCCATGCCGCGCCGTTTATGAGCGCGGCGCGCCCGAGCAAGCGAACGACAGCGGGAGGCGAGCCGATAGGATGGGTCTCTCACGCCGCATCGTATGGAGGGCCCCACTGATGACCCGTGGCACGTCCCACCTGGAAGACAGCTCTGACCTCGTCGGCAGTGCGTATGTGCGGGTGGGTGGCCTGGTCGACGACCCGGTGCCCACCGGAGGTGACAACCCGCACAAGATTGCCATGCTCGGGCTGACGTTCGACGACGTGTTGTTGCTGCCCGCGGCCTCCGACGTCGTCCCCGCAACCGCGGACACTTCCAGCCAGCTCACCAAGAAGATCAGGCTCAAAGTACCGCTGGTGAGTTCGGCGATGGACACGGTCACTGAGTCGCGGATGGCAATCGCGATGGCCCGGGCCGGCGGCATGGGCGTGCTGCACCGCAACCTGCCCGTCGCCGAACAGGCCGGCCAGGTCGAGACGGTCAAGCGCTCCGAAGCCGGCATGGTCACCGACCCCGTCACCTGCCGCCCGGACAACACCCTGGCCCAGGTCGACGCGATGTGCGCGCGGTTCCGGATCTCCGGCCTGCCGGTGGTCGACGAATCGGGCTCGCTGGTCGGCATCATCACCAACCGCGATATGCGGTTCGAGGTCGACCAGACCCGCAAGGTCGCCGAGGTGATGACCAAGGGCCCGCTGATCACCGCGCAGGAGGGCGTGTCAGCCGACGCGGCGCTGGGCCTGTTGCGGCGCCACAAGATCGAGAAGCTGCCCATCGTCGACGGCCACGGCCGGCTGACCGGTCTGATCACCGTCAAGGATTTCGTCAAGACCGAACAACACCCGCTGGCCACCAAGGACAGCGACGGCAGGCTGCTGGTCGGCGCCGCCGTCGGCGTCGGCGGTGACGCCTGGGTACGCGCGATGATGCTGGTCGACGCCGGGGTGGACGTGCTGATCGTGGACACCGCGCACGCGCACAACCGGCTGGTGCTCGACATGGTCGGCAAGCTCAAGGCCGAAGTGGGCGAGAAGGTCGAGGTGATCGGCGGCAACGTCGCCACCCGCTCGGCGGCCACGGCCCTGGTCGCCGCCGGCGCCGACGCGGTGAAGGTGGGCGTCGGGCCCGGCTCGATCTGCACCACCCGGGTGGTGGCCGGCGTCGGCGCGCCACAGATCACGGCGATTCTGGAGGCGGTCGCGGCCTGCGGCCCCGCGGGCGTGCCGGTGATCGCCGACGGCGGCCTGCAGTACTCCGGCGACATCGCCAAGGCGCTGGCCGCCGGCGCGTCGACGGCCATGCTGGGCTCGCTGCTGGCGGGCACCGCCGAGGCCCCCGGCGAGCTGATCTTCGTCAACGGCAAGCAGTTCAAGAGCTACCGAGGGATGGGGTCGTTGGGAGCCATGGCCGGCCGGGGTTCGGGCAGCGGAAAGTCGTACTCCAAGGACCGCTACTTCGCCGACGACGCGCTCTCGGAGGACAAGTTGGTGCCGGAGGGCATCGAGGGCCGGGTGCCCTTCCGCGGCCCGCTGTCCTCGGTGATCCACCAGCTGACCGGCGGCCTGCGCGCGGCGATGGGCTACACCGGTTCGCCGAGCATCGAGGCGCTGCAACAGGCGCAGTTCGTCCGGATCACGGCGGCGGGCTTGCGGGAAAGCCACCCGCACGACGTCGCCATGACGGTCGAAGCCCCCAACTACTACGCACGCTGAGGCCCAGATGGTCGAGATCGGGATGGGCCGCGTCGCCCGTCGCAGCTATGAACTGAGCGAAGTCAGCATCGTGGCCTCCCGCCGCACCCGCTCGTCGCAGGACGTGTCGACCGCCTGGCAGCTAGACGCCTACCGGTTCGAGATCCCGGTGCTGGCGCATCCGACCGACGCGCTGGTGTCGCCGGAGTTCGCGATCGAGCTCGGCAAGCTCGGCGGCCTGGGCGTGCTCAACGGCGAGGGGCTGATCGGGCGGCACGCCGACGTCGAGTCCAAGATCGCGCAGCTGGTCGAGGCCGCCAGCAAGGAACCCGAGCCGTCGGCGGCGATCCGGCTGCTGCAGGAGTTCCACGCGGCCCCGCTCAACCCGGACCTGCTGGGCTCCGCGGTGGCCCGGATCCGGGAGGCCGGGGTCACCACCGCGGTGCGGGTCAGCCCGCAGAACGCCCAGGCGCTGACGCCGGTGCTGGTGCAGGCCGGCATCGACCTGCTGGTCATTCAGGGCACCATCGTCTCGGCCGAGCGGGTGGCCAGCGACGGGGAACCGCTGAACCTCAAGACCTTCATCTCCGAGCTAGACGTGCCGGTGGTCGCCGGCGGCGTGCAAGACCACCGCACCGCGCTGCACCTGATGCGCACCGGCGCCGCCGGCGTCATCGTCGGCTACGGCGCGACGAGGGGAGTGACCACCAGCGACGAGGTGCTGGGCATCAGCGTGCCGATGGCCACGGCGATCGCCGACGCCGCCGCCGCGCGGCGCGAGTACCTCGACGAGACCGGCGGCCGCTACGTGCACGTGCTGGCCGACGGCGACATCCACACCTCGGGCGAGCTGGCGAAGGCGATCGCCTGCGGCGCCGACGCGGTGGTGCTGGGCACGCCGCTCGCCGAGTCCGCCGAGGCGCTGGGCGAGGGCTGGTTCTGGCCGGCCGCCGCGGCGCACCCGTCGCTGCCGCGCGGTGCGCTGCTGCAGATCGCCGTCGGCGAGCGCCCGCCGCTGCACCAGGTGCTCAACGGCCCGTCCGACGACCCGTTCGGCAGCCTCAACCTGGTCGGCGGGCTGCGCCGGTCGATGGCCAAGGCCGGCTATTGTGACCTCAAGGAGTTCCAGAAGGTCGGCCTGACCGTCGGTAGCTAACCCGGAGGCCGTTGGCTCGTTACCCGCCGGTAAGGCCATACTGGTGCGATGAAGCCGGATTACGACGTACTGATCATCGGTTCGGGTTTCGGGGGAAGCGTCAGCGCGCTGCGGCTGACCGAAAAGGGCTACAGCGTCGGCGTATTGGAGGCCGGGCGGCGGTACGCCGACGAGGATTTCGCCGAGACGTCCTGGGATCTGCGTAAGTTTTTGTGGGCACCGAAGCTGGGTTGCTACGGGATTCAGCGCATCCACCCGCTGAAGAACGTGTTGATTTTGGCCGGCGCCGGGGTGGGCGGCGGCTCGCTGAACTACGCCAACACGCTGTACGTGCCGCCCGATCCGTTCTTCAACGACCCGCAATGGAAGCACATCACCGACTGGCGCGACGAGCTGATGCCGCACTACGACCAGGCGCGACGGATGCTCGGTGTGGTGGAGAACCCGACCTTCACCGACGCCGACCGCGTGGTCAAACAGGTCGCCGACGAGATGGGCTGCGGCGACACGTTCGTGCCGACCCCGGTCGGGGTGTTCTTCGGTCCCGACGGCACCAAGGCACCGGGCAAGACGGTGCCGGACCCGTACTTCGGCGGCGTCGGACCGGAGCGCACCGGCTGTCTGGAGTGCGGGGCCTGTATGACGGGCTGCCGCTACGGCGCCAAGAACACCCTGCTGAAGAACTACCTCGCCCTCGCGGAATCGTCTGGCGCACGGGTGATTCCGATGACCACGGTGAAGCGCTTCGAGCAGCGTCCCGACGGCGTGTGGGAGGTTCGCACGGTGCGCACCGGCAGCTGGCTGCGCCGCGACCGGCGTACGTACACCGCCAAGCACCTGGTCCTGGCCGCGGGAACCTGGGGAACCCAGCACCTGCTGTTCAAGATGCGCGACCAGGGCCGGCTGCCCCGGCTGTCCAAGCGCCTCGGCGTGCTGACCCGCACCAACTCCGAGTCCATCGTCGGCGCCGGGCGGCTGGAGGTCTCCTCGGATCTGGACCTGACCCACGGCGTGGCGATCACGTCATCGATTCACCCGACGCCGGACACGCACATCGAGCCGGTCCGCTACGGCAAGGGCTCCAACGCGATGGGGCTGCTGCAGACGTTGATGACCGACGGCCACGGCCCGGAAGGCACCGACGTGCCCCGCTGGAAGCAGCTGATCGAGGCCGCGCGCGAGGACCCGCGCGGCACGCTGCGACTGCTCAATCCCCGTCAGTGGAGCGAGCGCACCATGATCGCGCTGGTGATGCAGCACCTGGACAACTCGATCACCACCTTCACCAAACGCGGCAAGCTGGGCATCCGCTGGTACACCAGCAAACAGGGCCACGGCGAGCCCAACCCGACGTGGATTCCGGTCGGCAACGAGGTCACCCGCCGCATCGCCGCAAAGATCGACGGCGTCGCCGGTGGCACCTGGGGCGAGCTGTTCAACATCCCGCTGACCGCGCACTTCCTCGGCGGCGCGGTGATCGGCGACAACGCCGACCACGGGGTGATCGACCCGTACCACCGGGTCTACGGCTACCCGACGCTGTTCGTGGTGGACGGCGCGGCCATCTCGGCGAACCTGGGCGTCAACCCCTCGCTGTCGATTACCGCCCAGGCCGAGCGGGCCGCGTCGCTGTGGCCGAACAGCGGCGAGAACGACCAGCGCCCGATGCAGGGCGAGCCGTATCGCCGGCTGGAACCGATCGCGCCCAAGGCGCCCGTGGTGCCGGCCGAGGCGCCGGGCGCGCTGCGCTGGCTGCCGATCAATCCGGTCAGCTCCGCCAGCTAGCTGGCAAGTACTTGGAGCGGTGCGCCGGCGACCACCCGGCTGCGCTCACCGCGCACGTTGACCGGCACATCGCCCATCAGGGTGATGCGGTGCATCAGCCTGGGCTGGTCGTCGTAGTCGTCGATCGCCCGGTGCTGGGTCGCCCGGTTGTCCCAGATCGCGACATCACCGTGTGCCCAGTTCCAGCAAATAGTGTTCTCCGGCAAGGTGATTCGGCGCTGCAGCAGTTCCAGCAGAGCGCTGGACTCGTGACTGTCCAGGCCGACGAACCCGCGCACGAAGTCACCCGCCAGCAGGGTGCGCTCACCGGTCTCCGGGTGTACCCGCACCACGGGATGCTCGGTGCGAAAGTCCGGCTTTTCGAACGCCTGGCGAAACGACCGCTGCGTGTCGCTCATTGACAGGGCCGCCTCGGCGGTCACGTAGTCGTAGCGGTTGGTGTGTAGGGCCCAGAGATTTTCCACCAGAGGCTTGAGCGGCTCGGGCAGGTGCTGATAGGCCGCTACGGTCGACGCCCACAGCGTCGAGCCGCCGTAGCTCGGCAGCTTGACGGCGCGCAGGATCGATGCTGCCGGATAGTTGGCGGCGAAGGTCACGTCGGTGTGCCAGCGGTTCGCCTTGCCGTATTCGGAGTCGATCGGGGTGATCACCGGGACGTGCCTGGCGGCCAGGGCGCCGGCGGCCGGGTGGCCGATGGGCGTGCCCAGCAGCTTGGCGAACGCGAGCTGCTGCTCGTCGTCGAGGTGGTGCTGGTGACGGAAGAAGATGACCTTGTGGGCCAACAGCGCCCGGCGGATCTTCTCGACCGTGTCTTCGTCGAGGTCGCCGTCGAGGCGAACCCCGTCCACCCGGGCGCCGATCCGGCTGCCCAGTTTGGTGACGGTTATCTGACATGTCATTTTCGTCGTCCTTGGCTCAAACCGCGTGTAGTCAAGTGACTACATTTGGTAGTGTAGTCAGATGACTACAACTTCCGCAACAGACCGCGGGAAAACGCCCAGCGGGCGTGCGGAAGTGGCCGCGGCGATCCTGGAGGCCGCCACCGACCTGTTCGCCGAGCGCGGTCCGGCCGCGACGTCCATCCGCGACATCGCCGCGCGATCCAACGTCAACCACGGACTGGTGTTCCGCCACTTCGGCACCAAGGAGCAATTGGTCGGCGCCGTGCTCGACCACCTGGGCGCCAACCTGAGCGCCCTGCTGGGCACGGATGCGCCCGCGGCCGTGCTGCAGAGTTCGCTGGACCGGCAGATGCGGGTGATGGCCCGTACCGTCCTCGACGGCTATCCGGCCGGCCAGCTACAGAAACGCTTTCCCAACATCGCGACCCTGCTCGACGGGGTGCGGCCGCTGTACGACGACGACGTCAAGGCCCGGCTCGCCGTCGCCAATGCCCTTGCCCTGCAATTCGGTTGGCGGCTGTTCGCGCCAATCCTGCGCTCTGCCACCGGGATCGAAGACCTGACGGACGACGAGATCCGCGAGGCGGCCGGGGCCGAGGTGCAGCGGATTCTGGGGCCCGCCGACCCTCAGTGACCCGCGGACAGGTTGGCCCGGGACAGCGCCCGTCGGTGCAGGGGTTCGCGGCCGGGCGGTTGGTGCGGCGGCGGCAGCAGGGGCTTGCGGGGACGCACCGCGACCGTCGTCGCTGATTCGGTGCTCAGCTCGAGCTCTTCGCCGGAGTGCCGGATCCTCAGCTCGCCGCCGGGACCGTCGCGCAGCGTGTAGGTGACATCGGCGTGGTTGACGTCGACGGTGACCCGAAAGTCCCGCCACCGCAGCCGGAACCGTAGCCGCGAAATGCCATCGGGCAGTTGAGGATCCAGCGACAGGATGCCCTCGTCGTCGCGCAGGCCGCCGAACCCGGACACCAGCGCCGTCCAGGCACCGGCCAACGAGGCCATGTGTAGGCCGTCGCGGGTGTTGTGGTGCAGGTCGCGCAGATCGATCAGGGCGGCCTCATAGGCGTAGTCGTGGGCCAGCTCCAGATGCCCGACCTCGGCGCACATCACCGCCTGCGTGCAGGCCGACAGCGACGAGTCGCGCACCATGCGCGGCTCGTAGTAGTCGACGTTGCGCGCCTTCTGCTCGAGTGTGAACGCGTGGCTCTGCCAATGCATCGCCAGCACCAGGTCGGCCTGTTTGATCACCTGCGCGGGGTACAGGCGCACGTATGGGTCGTGCAGCAGCAACGGGTAGGAGTGATTCTCCCGGAAGTCCCACTCCGCAAGGGTGGTGAACCCCTCACACTGCTGATGGACTTCCAGCCCGTCGTCGTACGGGATGTTGGCGGCCTCGGCCGCATCGCGCCAGGCCGCCGCCTCCTCCGTGGTGACCCCCAGCGCCTTGGCCACATCGGGGTGGCGGTTGCAGGCGTCGGCGGCGACATGCAGGTTGTTGGCGGCCATCAGGTTGGTGAAGGCGTTGTCGCGCACGACCGCCGTGTATTCGTCGGGGCCGGTGACACCGTCGAGGTGCCAGACGCCGTGCCGGTCGTGATGGCCGAGCGAGAGCCAGAGCCGGGCGGTCTCGACCAGCACCTGTAGGCCGCAATCGGCTTCCAGGTCGTGGTCCCCGGTGACGACGCGGTAGCGCTCGAAGGCCATCGCGATGTCGGCGTTGATGTGCCAGGCCGCCGTTCCGGCCGGCCAGTAGGCCGAGCACTCCTGCCCGCGAATGGTCCGCCACGGGAACGCGGCGCCCTCCAGGCCCAGTTCGGCCGCCCGCTCCTTGGCCAGGTCCAGGGTCGAGGCCCGCCACCGCAGCGCATCGGCCACCGTGTGCGGCGCGGTATAGCTGAGCACCGGCAGCACGTACCCCTCGGTGTCCCAAAAGGCGTGGCCGTCATAGCCGGTTCCGGTGAGCCCCTTGGCGGCGATCGCGCGGCGTTCGGCGCGGGCGCTGGCCTGCAGCAGGTGGAAGAGCCCGAACCGCACGGCCTGCTGGGATTCGGGGTCGCCCTCGACCTCGACGTCCGCGCAATCCCAGAAGTTGTCCAGATACTTCCGTTGCGATTCCAGCAGCCCCTGCCAGCCGGTGTAGCGGGCGCTGTGCAGCGCGGCGGCGACCTGGTCGCGCAGCGCCGGACGCGAGCGCATGCTGGACCAGCCGTACGCCAGGTACTTGACGATGCGTAACTTCTGTCCCTCGCGCAGCCCGCAGATCACGGTGGTCCGTGCCAAATCGGCGCGCGCATCGGTGCTGATCTCGACGCGCCCGGGAACCTCGACCTCATGATCCATGCCGGCGGCCATCATCAGCGCGCTGCTGCGCGTGCGGTGCATGAGAACCGCTCCGGTGTCGGTGTTTTCGTGGTCGACCTCTTCGAGCGGGTTCTCCAGGATGGCCGCTACCCGGGGGTCGCCGGAGGTCTGCGGCTGGTCCTCGTTGGTGACCAGTTCGGACTGCACCGTCACCCGGACGAAATCCCCGACCGCTTCCACCACGTACTCGATGGCGGCGACGCCGCGCTGGGCCAGGGACACCAGCCGGGTGGAGACCACCTTGACCTGCTTGCCCGCGGGCGAACACCAGTGCGCCCTGCGGGTCAACGTTCCGGCGCGCAGGTCCAGATTCCGCTCGTGCGAGAGCACTTCGCCGTACCGGACGTCGAACGGCTCGTCCTCGACGAGCAGCCGGATGATCTTGCCGTTGGTGACGTCGACCAGCGTCTGGCCCGCCTCCGGGTATCCGTAGCCGGCTTCGGCGTAGGGCAGCGGCCGTATTTCGTAGAAGGAGTTCAGGTAGGTGCCCGGCAGGCCGTACGGCTCGCCCTCGTCGAGGTTGCCGCGCAGCCCGATGTGCCCGTTGGACAAGGTGAACAAGGATTCCGACTGGGCCAGCAGATTGAGATCAAGCTGGGTCTCGCGCACGTGCCAAGGGTCAACGGGAAACGATTCGTCGGTGATCATGAGCCCAGCAGCTCGGCGAGGTCGGTGACCACCACGTCGGCGCCGTTGCGGCGTAAGTCCTCGGCTTGGCCCACCCGATCGACGCCTACCACGAAACCGAAGTTACCGGCCCGGCCGGCCGCCACCCCGGACAGGGCGTCTTCGAACACGGCCGCTGCGTCGGCGGGGACGTCGAGCAGTTGCGCCCCGCGCAGGTAGGAGTCGGGGGCCGGCTTGCCGGCGATGTGTTCGTCACGCAGGGTGATGCCGTCCACCCGCTTCTGCACGAACCGGTCCAGGCCGGTGACCTCGAGGACGTCGCGGGTGTTGGCGCTCGACGACACCACCGCGATACCCAGACCCGCGGCCGACGCCGCCTGCAGGTAGCGCCGCGACCCGTCGAACACCTTGACGCCGTCCTCCTTCAAGACCTTCTGGAACATGTCGTTCTTGCGGTTGCCCAGGCCGTACACGGTCTCGGCCCCGTCGGGATCGTCGGGGCTGCCGTCGGGCAGGTGGATGTCGCGGCTCTCCAAGAACGAGCGGACGCCGTCCTCGCGCTTCTTGCCGTCGACGTATCTGCGGTAGTCGGCGGCCTCGTCGAAGGGAACGAACTTATCGCCGGTGCGCTTGGCCCGGTCCGACAAATAGGCGTCGAACATGGCCTTCCAGGCTTTGGTGTGCACACTGGCGGTGTCGGTGAGCACGCCGTCGAGGTCGAACAGGCAGGCACGCACATTCTCGGGCAGACCCAGCACGGGTACTCGCTCTCTGGTGTCGGGGTCGGGCGGTATCCACTCCACCATGCTCGCCTCCGCGCCGCCAGCGATCACCGCCCATTGCTGCGCCGGATGACGCGGACCATCTCGGTTGGGCGCTCGAGGGCCGAGAAGTGACCCGCGCCGGGAATCGTGAGGGCGTCGACAGCGAGTTGGCGGGCGACGTGATCGCGGTCGGGCGGACGCGACCAATCGTGCTCGCTGTAAACCAGCGTGACGGGCACCTCGATCCGGGCATAGCGGCTTCGTGCGTCGACGAAGCCGTTGAGGCTGCGCACGATGGCCCGGTTCACCGTGGGGTAACCGCGCCGGCGGCCGCTGCGACGCAACTCTGTGAGGAAGTCCTTGGGTAGCGCGCCCCGGTCGGCGAAGCCGCCGGCCAGCACGCCTTTGAGGATGGGGCGGCTTTCCAGCCGGGCGAAGATCGGCCCGGAGCCGGGCAACCGCATACCCGTTCCGATCAGACGGGCGAACCAGTTGCCGCGTTCCAGCCCGCTCGGATAGTCGTAGGGGTTGAAGGCGATCACCCTGCGCAGGTTGCCGGCAAGTTCGATGGAAGCGTGCAGCGCAATCGCGGCCCCCATCGATTCGCCCACCAACGTGACGTCGCGCAGCCCGAGCGCGTTGATGAATTCGAATACGGCCCCGCGCAGTTCGGGCTCGCCGTAGCGCGCGCCCCCGACGATGTCGGACCATCCCATCCCGGGCAGATCGAGGGCGTAGACGGTGAACTCGTCCCAGAGTGCGGGAACCACCCGCTGGAAATAGTCAAGCTGGGTGCGCACGGTGTGGAGCAGGACGAGCGGTGGTCCGGTGCCCGCCGTGAAATAGCGCAGCCGCGAGCCGTCGAACCGGCGGAAACATTTGACGTCACCGCGGCCGCCGCTCCATGTCATCGTGTAGTGCCGGTCTGGAAATTCGTTGCGCAACATGGTATTAGCCTCGGCTTACGACGGCCTGGATCGCTCGAAGTCGACCATCGGCCAGCGCCCGGGTGAGGTTCTCGGCCTTCCGTTCGAAGTCGGTGACGAACGCGTGCAGTCCGAGTGGATTGGCGGGCTGTGCCAGCAGCGCTTCCATCAACACGGCCGCCTCGTCGGTGAGGTCATTCCAGTGCCGCACCGCGAACCCGGCGGATGTGACCAGAGCGCGCAGCTCGCCGGGGAACACGAGGTGGCTGTTGGCGGGTGTGTCTGCCCAGGGCAGCGGGAAGTTGAGCGTGCGACCGCTGCCAATTGTGAGGTCCCACAGCGCAAGCCGTCCGCCATCTTTCAATACCCGGCGCGCTTCGGAGTACAGCCGGACCTTGTCGGCCACGTTCATCTGCACGTGCTGACTGACCACCACGTCGACGGAGCCGTGGGGGAGCGGTAATGCGGTGACGTCGCCCTGCTGGACGGTGATCGAATCGCCCAGCCCGACAAGTCGATTGAGCCAGCGGTGCGTGTCGCAGTACTCGGCGGTGAGATCGACGGCGGCGACCGCGCAGCCGTAGTGATCGGCGAGGTAGCGAGCGGTGCCGCCGATCCCGCTACCCGCGTCGAGAACCCGGCTTTCGCCGGTGATTCCGGCCAACTCCAGCAACTGGGCGGTGGCGAAGCGGCCCATGGTGTGGAAGTCCTCCAGCGGGGCCAGGTCGGCGGGTTGAAGGTGGTCGAGGTCTTTCCCGGCGGCGACCAGCGCCCGCTCGATGTTTCGCCGCGACAGGCCGGTCGAGTACTGGGTTTGGATCGTGTCGTTCATTTCTGCACCTGAGCCCATGCGGTGATGATGGGAGGCATCGCGATGAGGGCGTTGACCGCCTGCGCCTCCCGACGGAATCGCGGCACGAACTCGTCGATGTCGGCGAGCTCGTCGATGGCGAAGCCCCCTTGTTCGGCGATGGGGGACACCAGCCGCCAGACTTCCGCGAGGTAGGCCAGGACGTCGGTGTCGGCGGCCGTGCCGATCGGCGTGCCGAGGGTCAGCCGTGGCGCGCCCAGGCCGGCGTCGGTGAAGATCGTGTGCAGCGTGGTGCCGAACCGCGGGCTGAGCCCCATGGCCTCGAAGGCGCGAACGATCCCCCCCGTCACCCGCCGGAACAGCGGCGAGTCCGGAACGCCGTGCGCACCGGTGATGTCGTTCTCGGAGAATGCGAGGATGCCGCCGGGGCTCACGAACGAGCTGAGGTGGCGCAGCGTGGCCGCGGGGTCGGGCAGGTGCATCAGGATCAGCCGGCCGATGACGGCGTCCACGGGTTCGTCCAGCGTGATCGCGTCGATAGCGGAGTGCATGAAATGCACGCCGGTCAAGCCCATTTCGTCAGCGCGGGCGCGGGCCAGCTCGATCATTTCGGGCGCGGCGTCCACCCCCAGCACGCTTCCCGACGGGCCGACCAGGCGGGCGGCGACGAACGACACGTCACCGGGACCGCTGCCGATGTCGAGCACCCGCATGCCCGGGCGTAGCCCGGCGAGCCGCAGCGCGTGCTCGGTGTAGTCGTCATACAGCCTGGCCTGTAGGAGCAGCCGCTGCACTTCCGCGTCGGCGTGACCGAGGAGATAGGTGCTACCGCTCGAGGCGGAAGATGGTGTCGTGTTCATCACGCTGTCGCCCTTTCCGGTTGGGCCGCCGCGGTGTGCGCATTTCGCCACACCGGGGACTGGGCAGAGAACCTGGGATTTGCCGGCTGCGGATGCTGTTGGAGGCGGTCGAACTTGTCCAGTCGGTGCATCGGCACGAGTCCGGTGAGCAGGAAGTCCCACGTTGCGCGGATGAAATTGGCGGGGGTCCGGCGTGCTTGCGGGCCCGTGACATAGCGGCGCGCGATCGTCACGAAGTCCTCAGGGTCGACGCCTGCGACGTCACGAACGTGCGTCGTGGGGCCGCCCACCTCCCAAGCGCCCAGCGCGTACTCCGGCAGGTAATGACGCAGGCTGGATTGGAAGAAGAGGTCGGCGCCGAGGCGTTTGGCGTTGACTCGCACGGCGCGCATGAACATCCATGGCGGAATGTCGATGTGGCGCACGCGCCGGCCCAGCGCCTCGCCGACCGCGTCGGCGATCTCGCTGCCGGACAACATCTTTGGTCCGGTCGGACGGTAGGCGCGACCGTCGTGACGATGCGGGTCGAGCAGCGCGCCGACGGCAACCCGCGCGATGTCTTCGTTGGAGGGCGGCGCGTTTCGGCCCGCCCCGGTCGGCGTCGGCAACACTCCCAGCTGGGCGGCCAGGGGGACCAGCTGCAGGTAGTTGTCGGCGAAGTAGCCCGGATCGACGGCCACATGCGCCGTGTCGGGCAGCAGCTCAAACAACTTGTCGGTCAGCCAGGCCTGCCTCGTCATCAGCGATGGATGCTCCGGGCTGGCCAACCATTGGCCAAGCGCCACCACCGCTTCCACGCCGGCGCGCCGTGCGGCCACGGCGAAGGCAACCGCGCTGTCGAGCGCATGCGGGTGGTAGGGCGGGTTGAAGTACAACCGGTCGACGTCGGCCATCGCGCCCGTAACTTGTTGGATGTCAAACATATCGGCGATGACGACTTCGGCGCCCATCTTCCGCAACCGGGCGCTGCGCGCGTCCTCGCGGTGCACCATGGCTCTGGTCGTGACGCCTCTTTCCAGCAGTTGGGCGGCGACCGCCCCGCCGATCTTGCCCGTGGCGCCGGTGACCAATACTCGACTACTCATCGGAGTGTCCTTTCCTGTTGACGCGCCGGTTCCCTGGCCGGGAGAAGCCAGCCGACGACGATCGCCGCGCCCAGCGCGATGCCCGCGCACACCAGCGAGCTGACCTGCATCCCGTCCAGGAACGCGCGATCGACCGTGGCGCGCACATGCCCCGCTTGCTGCGCGGGTAGCTGCTGAATCACTGTGTGCGCCAGTGCCATCGAATGACGCATGGCATCGGCGGGCAATCCGGTCAGCGCGGTTGCACTGAGGTGGCCCGAGTACACCGAGGCGAAGATGCTGCCGGCGATGGCCACTCCGAGCGTGCCGCCGAGTTCGCGAGTGGTGTCGTTGACAGCCGAGCCGACGCCCGCTTTGTCGGCGGACAGCGATCCCATGATCGCCTCGGTGGCCGGCGAAAAGGTCAGGCCGAGGCCGCCGCCGAGTAGCAGCATCTGTGTGGCGATCTGGATATAGGGCGTTGCCGCATCGGCCGTGGACGCCCACGCCAGACCGGCCGCGAACACGGCCAGGCCCGTGGCGACGACGGCGGTGGTGCCGATCCGTTCCACCAGCCGGGGTCCCAGGATGCTGGCCAGCGCGATCGAGGCGGCGACCGGCAGCAGTCGCACGCCGGCTTGAAACGCCGTGTAGTCCTTGATGAATTGGAAGTACTGGGTGATGACGAAGATGAAGCCGAACAGCGTCAGGAACCCCGCCGTCACCGCCAGGCTGCCGCCGGAGAACCGGCGGTTCAAAAAGACCGACACGTCCAGCATGGGGTGGGTACTGAGCCGTTCCCAGCGCGCAAACAGGGCGAGAACGATAGCGGCGAGGGAGAATCCGGCCATGGTCCGGCCGTCGGTCCATCCCCAGGTGGGCGCCTCGATGACCGTGTAGACGAGCGTGGTGATCCCGGTTGCGGACAGGATCAAGCCGGGGACGTCGACGCGGGGCGCCGCGGGGTCGCGCGAGCTCGGAACGAACAACACGGCGCCGATGATGGCCAGCGCCGCGACCGGAATGTTCACCATGAAGATCGAGCCCCACCAGAAGTGTTCGAGGAGCCATCCGCCGCTGATCGGCCCCACGGCCACCCCGACGCCAACCATGGCCGCCCACAGCCCTATTGCCTTGGCGCGCGGCACCGGATCGGTGAAGATGTTGGTGATCAGTCCCAGGGTGGTCGGGAATATCACCGCCGCGCCCACTCCCATGGCCGCGCGCGCCGCGATCAGCGCATCCGCCGAATTCATCTGTGCCGCAACCGCAGATGTGATGGCGAACAGCGCGAGCCCGGAATTCAGCCAGCCTCGCCTGCCGTAGCGATCGGACAGGCTGCCCGCCGAGAGCAGCAGGCCGGACATCACCAGGGTGTAGGCATCGACGATCCATTGCAGTTGCGCGGTGTCGGCGCCGAGTTCACGCGACAGCGTGGGCAGCGCGACGTTGACGATGGTGGCGTCGACGCTGATCACGAAGACGCCGAGGCAGATGACGGCGAGCGCGGCAACGGGGTGATTCCGGAACGCTGGTTCGGTGCGCATGGACAAGACAGTAAATCTAGAAGACAAACAAATCAAGTAAAGAGTTGAAAAAAATGTCTTTGTCCAGGTAGGCTGGCATGGTGGCGTCCCGCAGGAACTACAACCAGAACTGTCCAATCGCCCGCGGGCTCGATGTCCTGGGTGAGCGGTGGACCCTGCTGATCCTGCGAGAGCTGGTCGGAGGAGCCCGCCGCTACGGCGACCTGCGCGACGCGCTGCCCGGGATCGCAACCAATCTGCTCGCCGAGCGGCTCAAAGAACTACAAGAGGCCGGGCTCGTCGACCGGAACGACCTGCCGGCCCCCATCGGGCGTACCGTGTACACCCTCAGCGACCTGGGCTGGCAGCGGGTTCTGCCGATCCTGCACAGCATTGCGTGGTTCGGGCTGGACCGACTGGACCCGGTCGAGGACGGCCCGGTGTCGCCGTTGAACGGGTTCCTCGCGGGAATACTGCTGGGCGGCAACGCCGCTAACGCAGCGGGCGTGGAGACGACGTATCGCGTCGAGATCGACGGCCGCCGTTTCGAGTTCGCGGTAACGCAAGGCCGCCTCGCGGCCGCTCGCGGCGAGCCTTCGGTGACTCTGACCGCCAGCGCGGCCGACCTCGTCACCGCCCGGCTGGGGGCAAGCGAAGTCAAGCGTAAGGCAGCGCTACGCCGCATCGAGTTCGACGGCGACCCGGATGCCGTCGACACAATGCGTCACGTGTTTGCGCTGTAGCCCTGCGGGGCGGAGGAGACGCGGGCAGCCACTAGACTCGCCTGCGTGGCCGACCCCACCGAAACTCTTGAAACCGATGCGTCCGGAACGCCGGCCCGACCGGTGCTCGTCGTGGACTTCGGCGCGCAGTATGCGCAGCTGATCGCCCGTCGCGTCCGCGAGGCGCGGGTGTTCTCCGAGGTGATCCCGCACACCACCACGGTCGAGGAGATCAAGGCCCGCGACCCGCTGGCGCTGGTGCTGTCCGGAGGGCCGTCCAGTGTGTACGCCGACGGCGCGCCCCAGATCGATCCGGCGCTGTTCGATCTCGGGGTGCCGGTGTTCGGCATCTGTTACGGGTTTCAGGCCATGGCGCAGGCGCTGGGCGGGACCGTCGCCCACACCGGCACCAGTGAGTACGGCCGTACCGAACTGAAAGTGATTGGCGGCGAATTGCATTCGGGACTGCCGAGTTCGCAACCGGTATGGATGAGCCACGGCGACGCGGTCACGGCGGCACCGGACGGGTTCGAGGTGGTGGCCAGCAGCTCCGGTGCTGCGGTGGCCGGCTTCGAGAACCGGCAGCGCCGCCTGGCCGGTGTGCAGTACCACCCGGAGGTCATGCACACCCCGCACGGGCAGCAGGTGCTCAGCCGATTCCTGCACGACTTCGCCGGGCTGGGCGCGGACTGGACCGCGGCCAACATCGCCGGCGTGCTGATCGAGCAGGTGCGCGCCCAGATCGGTGACGGCCGGGCGATCTGCGGACTGTCCGGCGGCGTGGATTCCGCGGTGGCCGCCGCACTGGTGCAGCGGGCCATCGGTGACCGGTTGACCTGTGTCTTCGTCGACCACGGGCTGCTTCGCGCCGGGGAGCGCGCACAGGTGCAACGCGACTTCGTGGCCGCCACCGGCGCCCACCTGGTCACCGTCGACGCGGCCGACACCTTCCTGGACGCGCTCGCGGGCGTGAGCAATCCCGAGGGCAAGCGCAAGATCATCGGCCGCCAGTTCATCCGGGCCTTCGAGGGCGCGGTGCGAGACATTGTGGGAGACGGGGATTCTCACGTCGATTTCCTGGTGCAGGGCACGCTGTATCCGGACGTGGTGGAGTCCGGCGGCGGCACGGGCACCGCGAACATCAAGAGCCACCACAACGTCGGCGGCCTGCCCGACGACCTGAAGTTCAAACTCGTCGAGCCCCTGCGACTGCTGTTCAAGGACGAAGTCCGCGCGGTCGGGCGCGAGCTGGGACTACCGGAGGAAATCGTTGCGCGCCAACCCTTTCCGGGCCCCGGCCTGGGGATCCGGATCGTCGGCGAGGTCACCGCGCCGCGGTTGGACACCCTGCGTCGTGCGGACTCGATCGCCCGCGAGGAGCTGACCGCGGCGGGCCTGGACGCCCTGATCTGGCAGTGCCCGGTGGTGCTGCTGGGCGAGGTCCGTTCGGTCGGCGTGCAGGGCGACAACCGCACCTACGGGCACCCGATCGTGCTGCGGCCGGTGACCAGTGAGGATGCCATGACCGCCGACTGGACCCGGGTTCCCTACGAGGTGCTGGAGCGCATCTCGACCCGCATCACCAACGAGGTGGCCGAGGTCAACCGCGTGGTGCTGGACATCACCAGCAAACCGCCCGGCACCATCGAATGGGAGTAGCGGACCACGGTTTTGCTACCGCGATAGCGGGGGATCGAATTGGGCGAACGATCCCTGGCGGCCGTCGTGGCCGAGGCTGTTGCACCAGACGTGCTCGCCGGTCGTGAAACCGGTTCCGGTCGGTGCATGGAACACGGTGCCCACCAGGTCACGGCCGACGATGAAGGGGAACGGGGTCACGGTCTGGTACCGGCCGGCGCGGATGAACGTGTCCACCGGATTGACCACCACCGCTTCAACCGAGACCAGCACATCGGTCGGACCCGACATCGGTACCGGCAGTTCCCCGACGTGAATGGCTTCGGCCGGCCCCAACTCGGTGATGTATGACGCCGCCATGGTGGCCGGCAAGTCGATATCGGGCTCGGTAGACGCTTGCATACCGCCGGAGTGCCCCGCGCCCAGCGCGCGCAAAACGCAACGCGCGAACGCCTGGACACCGGAAAGCCGAGCATTGAGGCACAGGCGATTGTGAAAAGCTTTGCAGCAGAGAACTTTTCAAGAATATCATCGGAATCGTGCGACTATTGCAGCCACGGCTATGCTGGCGAAAGGCGGGAGCCGAGGCTTTCCACTTGCAGTCTGGGGAGGTGAAATGACAGCGATCACCGAGGACATGCGAAGCATCGTCGACAGCGCGAAGCTCGGTTTCGTCGCGACGGTGTGCGAGGACGGCTCACCGAATATCTCACCGAAGGGTTCGATCCTGGTTTACGACGACCAGCACCTCATCTTCATGGACATGGCATCGCCGAACACAATGGCCAACCTGCGGCGTGACCCGCGGGTGGAAGTCAACGTGGTCGACTTCCGCAAGCGCCGTGGCTACCGGTTCAAGGGAACCGCGACGTTCAGCCGGGCGGGGGACGCGGCCTACGAGTGGGCCCGGCAGTGGGTATTGGACACCCACGGGCCGGAATATCCGTGCAACGAGGCCGTGGTGATCCGGGTTGACCGTGCACTCCCGGTGAACTCGCCGGCGTATACGTTCGGGCACGCCGATGAGGACACTTTGGTGCGTTCCTGGTCCGAGGCGTACCGGTTGGGTGGCCGGGCCCCTTCCTGACGATCGGTAAGTCGCCACATGACAGAGGAGGGATTTTGAATGACGACGACCGATGTACTCGTGGTCGGCGCCGGGCCGACGGGCCTGACCGCGGCCGCGTCGCTGGCCGGCCACGGGGTGGCCACCACGGTGGTTGACTCGCTGGCCGCCGGAGCCAATACATCTCGGGCGGTGGCGGTGGCAGCCCGCACGCTCGAGGTCCTGGAAGGGGTGGACGTCGGCAAGCGGCTGGCCGAGCAGGGCATTCACGCACCACGCTTCTCGATCCGAGACCGCAGGCGCACCCTGATGTCGATCGACTTCAGCGGCCTGCCGACGAACTATCCGTACACGCTGACCATTTCGCAAGCCGATACCGAACGGGTGCTGCTCGACCGGGCGACCGACCTCGGGGCGGAGGTGTTGCGGCCAAAGACCCTGACCGGCATCGAGCAGAGCGCCGACGCGGTGGTCGCCAACTTCGACGACGGTGAGCCGATAACGGCACGTTTCGTGATCGGCGCGGACGGCATGCACAGCGCCGCTCGAGAGAACTCCCACATCGGGTTTCACGGCGGCGAATACCAGGAGTCGTTCGCGCTCGCCGATATCAGGTTGGACGGCGACGCCCCCACCGAGGAGATCGTGCTGTTCTTCGCCGGCGCCGGGCTGCTCGTCGTGGTGCCGCTGCCCGGCGGGATCCACCGGATCGTCGCCCCGGTCGAGGAGCCGCCCGAGGAGCCAACGGCCGAATTCGCCCAGGAGCTGCTGGACACTCGCGGTGTCGGGCCGGGCCAGCTCGTCGTCTCGGATGTGTTGTGGGGCTCGCACTTTCGGATCCATCACCGCGTCGCGGATACGTATCGGGCCGGCCGGGTGCTGCTGGCGGGTGATTCGGCCCACGTGCACAGCCCCGCCGGCGGTCAGGGCATGAACCTGGGCATCCAAGACGCCGCTGGACTGGCCGAAGTGCTGGCCCGCGTGCTCGCGGGCGGGCCCGACACGCTGTTGGATTCCTACAGCAAGTCCCGCCGGCCGATCGCTAAACAGGTGGTCGCCTTCACCGATCGGCTCACCCGTCTGGCAACTACGCCCCGCGCGGCGCGTCCGGCCCGCAACGCGGCGATGCGGCTCGCGGCCACCATTCCCGCGGTTCGCAACGCTATCGCTTGGCGCCTCAGCGGATTGGTCTACCGCGATCGCGAAAGCGTTGGCTAAGAAGCCTTTTTCGGCGGCTGCACGGTCCCCGCGCCGCCACCGAGGGCGCGGGGCGGGATTCGCCGCTGCGCGGCCTGCACCGCGGCGGCGAACCGCGGGTCGGGTTGGATGGCGTTTTCCCGGTAGCAGGCTTCGGTGAATTTGATGACGTGCTCGTCACCGTGCACGATGGCGCGTTCGAAGAGCTCCTGCCACGACGGCAGCGCGGAATCGGAGGCGTCGGCAAGGCTTTGCGCCTCGGTGCCGGTGTCGTTGGTGAACATGAGCAGCAGGGCCACGTGGACGTGCCACATCGCGGCGATCGACATCGCATGCAGATCGCGGGGAAGGTGAGCCAGAGCGATCCGCATGGCGGCGGGTGCCGTCACACCGTGAATGAGCGGTACGGCCGGGCCGTCCGGATGCGACATGTTCACCCCGGCGAAGGTGGTGGTCATCTCGCTGAGCCGCCGACCCGCATCGAGCGGACGCAACCCGGTGAGCGCCGCGGCGAAGCCGGGGGTGTCTTGCAGGCTTGCGAGACGCTGACCGCCGGGTGGCGCCGCTTCGCGCCCGATGCGCGCCAGCGCCGCCACCGCACCGGCAACGGTCTGCTCGCCGGTCAGCTCGACCCGGCCGGGCAGTGGTCGATACCGGGCCGCCCAGTATGCCATTCCCCGCGACAGTTCCTGCAGCGCAAGGTTTTCCGGACTATCGGTCGCCGCCATGCAGCGCACCGCGTGTGCGGTGCGGATGAGCCCATGAGTCAATGCGGCCATCAGCCCGGGCAGCAGGCGTGGCCACCATGTGCTCAGCACATCACGCCACGGCCGGTCCGCGAGCTCGCGGGCGAACAATTCCTCCCAATCGCCCACGCGCTCGAATCGGCCAAGCGCCGCATGCCATGACCCCTCGTCGGAGGCGTCCAGGCGAAACCGTGGTTCGGGTGGATCATGATGGGCGACGGCGCGCTTGTAGTCCTCCACCCACGAGGGGACCTGGTCGCCAAAACCCAGTGTGGCCAAGGCTTCTGCGGCCATGGGCCCGTGGCTGGCGAACTCCATCTCGCCGCGCTCGTACCCGAGTCCCGCGAGGCGTTCGTAGGCCTCGCCCATTGCGTTTGCGTAGACGTTGTTGTTGGGCACCTTGCCTCCTCGGAGCTGAGTGTGTGCCCTTCATTCGAGAGTAGGTGCCTTGGGGCACGGCTCAAAGAACAAAATGCGGAGCTCAGCTCGGCGCCGGAAGTGCCGCAAAAAAAGCACCATCAGCCACAGCAGCATCGATCGCATAACGCTGCCTCTTGCGTTGCTTGACGGTTGTCGGAGGGCAGGTGTTTACTCCAGAATGAATCGAACAAACTTTCGAACATATCTGAGTAAGCGCTGGTAGGAGGCATGTATGACGGCGGCTGTCGTCTCCGACCAGGATCGCTTCGAACTGCTCGAATCCCTGCGCCGCAAGATGGCGGCGGTGCCCGGTAAGACATCAGGAAAGGCCGCGCCCGCCGGGGACCTGCTGCCGGACTCGGAGGCCCAGCTGGCACTCCCGCCGTGGCTGGCCGACCTGCTGCCCGCCCCGGTGCCGCGGGGAACGGTCGCGGTGCTCTCGGGTGCCCGGTCGCTGCTGTTGAGCATGGTGGCCGCGGTCACGGCGGCCGGTGGCAACGCCGCAATCGTCGGCCAGCCGGACATCGGGCTGCTGGCCGCCGCGGAGATGGGGGCGGACCTGAGCCGGCTCGCGGTGATACCGGATCCCGGCACCGATCCGGTGGAGGTGGCCGCCGTGCTCGTCGACGGCATGGACCTGGTGGTCCTGGGGCTGGGCGGGTGCCGGGTGCCGCCCAGCCGGGCGAGGGCGGTGGTGGCCCGCGCCCGGAACAAGGGCTGCACCCTGCTGGTCACCGGCGGCGATTGGCAGGGGGCGCCGACGCGCCTTGCCGCCCGGGTCTGTGGCTATGACATCACCGCGGACGGCCGCCCCGGATTCGGCCGGATCGGCGGGGTGCGGCTGCAGGTCAGCGGGACGTGCGCGGGACGACGCGTGATGACTCCGGCGCGAGCCGGGTGAATTCCGTTGTCCCCGTCCGATTCCCGGGTTTTGGCAATCTGGTGCATGGATTGGCCCGCGGTCGCGGCGGCGACGGCCGCGGGCCTGTCCGCGACCGCTCCGATCGCGGTCACGCTGGCCAACCGGGTGATCGCCTGCTCGTCGGCGGCCCGCGCGGCGGGTGTGCGGCGGGGACTGCGACGCCGGGAGGCGGCGGCCCGGTGTCCGCAACTGCACGTCGCCACCGCCGACGCGGACCGCGACGCCCGCTTCTTCGAGGCGGTGATCGCCGCGGTGGACGACCTGGTGCCCCGCGCCGAGGTGCTACGGCCCGGGCTCCTGGTGTTGCCGGTGCGCGGGGCGGCCCGTTATTTCGGGTCCGAGGCCACCGCCGCGGAACGGCTGATCGATGCGGTGGCCGTGAGTTCAGTGGCCGGCGCCGAGTGTCAGGCCGGGGTCGCCGACCAGCTGTCCACCGCGGTCTTCGCGGCGCGGGCGGGCCGTGTCATCGAGCCCGGGGGTGACGCGAAGTTTTTGTCGGTGCTGTCCATCCGGCAACTTGCCACCGAGCCGAGCCTGTCCGGCGCCGGCCGTGAAGAGCTGACGGACCTGTTGTGGCGGATGGGGATTCGCACCATCGGGCAGTTCGCCGCGCTGTCGCGCAGCGACGTGGCTTCCCGGTTCGGCGCCGACGGGGTGACCGCGCACCGGTTGGCCCGCGGCGAACCCGAGCGGCCGCCGTCCGGCCGGGAGCCGCCGGCCGAACTCGAGGCCGTGCTGGACTGCGATCCGCCGATCGACCGGGTCGATGCCGCGGCGTTCGCCGGGCGCTCACTGGCCGCCAGGCTGCATCAGACCCTGATGGCCGCCGGCGTGGGATGCACCCGGCTGGCCATCCACGCCGTCACCGCCAACGGCGAAGAACTGCACCGGGTGTGGCGGTGCGCCGAGCCGTTGACCGAGGACGCCACCGCCGACCGGGTGCGCTGGCAACTGGACGGATGGTTGAGCAGCCGCACCGCGCACAATCCCCGTCCCACGGCCGCGGTGACGCAGTTGCGGCTGGGCGCGGTGGAGGTGGTGTCCGCCGAGGCGCTGCAGTTGCCGCTCTGGGGCGGCCTGGGCGAGGAGGACAGGCTGCGGGCCCGCCGGGCGCTGGTGCGGGTGCAGGGCCTGCTCGGCCCGGAGGCGGTGCGCGTGCCGGTGCTGTCCGGCGGGCGCGGCCCGGCCGAGCGCATCACGCTGATCCCACTCGGCGACGAGCCGGTACCGCGGGCCGATCCCGATCCGCCGTGGCCCGGCCGGCTGCCCGAGCCGTCACCGGCGGTGCTTCTGGACGACCCGGTGGAACTGCTTGACGCCCAAGGAAACCCGATACGGGTGACCATTCGGGGGCTGTTCTCCGCCGACCCCGCGCGCATGATCGCCCACGGCCGCGACGAGCGGTTGTGCTGGTGGTCCGGGCCCTGGCCGGTCGACGAGCGATGGTGGGATCCCGAATTGAGTAAGGGCCGCACCGCCCGTGCCCAGGTGTTGCTGGAGAGCGAGCGTGCGCTGCTGCTGTGCTATCGCCAGCGACGCTGGTATGTGGAGGGGAGTTACGAATAGTCTTGCGCTACAGCGTATTCGACGCGCTGCAGCGCGTCGGGGGTCAGGTCCTTGAGCGAGGGGTATCCGTCCACGGCCATGATCAGGTCCGCTTCGGCCAGCAGCGAGCGCAGCACGTGCACGATGCCGTCCACGCCACCGACGGCCAGCCCGTAGGCGTAGGGGCGGCCGATCCCCACGGCGGTCGCGCCCAGCGCGAGCGCTTTGATGACGTCGGCGCCGCCGCGCACTCCCGAGTCGAACAGCACCGGCATCCCGCCGGCGGCCTCGATCACCGCGGGCAGGCAATCCAGGCAGGGCAGCCCGCCGTTGGCTTGCCTTCCGCCGTGGTTGGAGCAGTAAATGCCGTCCACCCCAATGTCTTTGGCGCGGCGAACGTCGTCGGGATGGCAGATGCCCTTGACCATCAGCGGCAGGCTGGTCTCGGACCGCAGCCATTCCAGGTCCGACCACCGGAACGGCCCGCCGAAGATCGGCAGCTTGCGCACCGCCGCCTCGGTGGCGTCTTCGCCGCGGCTCAGGTTGGCGCGAAAAACCGGATCGCTGGTGTAGTTGGCCAGGCAGCCACTGGGCACCTGCGGGTAGTTCCCGCCCTTCAGGTCGCGGGGGCGCCAGCCGGTGACCCACGTGTCGAGGGTGACGGCGATGCCCTTGAAGCCGGCCGCCTCGGCGCGGTGCACCAGGCTGGCGGCCATCTTGCGGTCCGGCGGCGTGTACAGCTGGAAGAACGCCGGGGTATCACCGAGCTCGGCGGCGAGGTCTTCCATCGGGTCGGCCGACAGTGTCCCGACGAAAAATGGCACACCCGTGCGGACCGAGGCCCGCGCGCACAGCATGTCCCCGTGCCCGTCCGGGTCGCACACGCCGATGACGCCGATGGGCGCCATGAAGATCGGGGATCCGAACCTGATGCCGAACAGCTCGACCGACATGTCCCGCTGCTCGGGGGCGATCCCCATCCGCGGGTACAAGCCCCAGCGCTTGAACGCCTCGCAGTTGGCGCGCTGAGTGTGTTCGTCGCCGGCGCCGCCGGCCACGTAGCCCAGCACCTTCGGCGTCATCGCCGCCGAGGCCTTCTTCTCCAGCTCCTCGAACCTGATCGGGTACTGCGGCTGATTGCCGTGCAGCGACTGGTCATACAGCTCGTTTTGATACTCGGCGAAGGCCATAGTCGGGGCTTTACCCCGCGCTCCGCCCACCAAACGAGTTTCAGTACCGCCCGAAGGCGATGGCCACGTTGTGTCCGCCGAAGCCGAACGAGTTGTTGATCGCGTACTCGTAGTTG
>NZ_LZSX01000081.1 GCF_001665835.1 Mycobacterium colombiense
GCCCAACACGTCGGGGTCGGTGATCAAATCGGTGCGGAACACCATCGTTTGAAACATTCGGTAGTCGATATCGCCGGTCCGAAAGACCGCACCCATTTTCGGCAGCCGCTCACGCATCGCACGGGCATAGCGCACGCGGCTGGCGGCCAGTCCCTGGCCGATCCGCAGCTCCGCGGCCACTTCCGCGCTCACCGCCGCCTCGGTGTCGACCGCCCACTCCTCGCACTCCGAGCAGCGCGAAAGTCGATACGAAAACAAGTCTCCGATCGCCGCCAACTGCTCAGCCGCTGCGCGGTTCTCGACCCGCGAAAACGCACCAATCCGCTCCAGCAGCGCGGCCGACTCCGGCGTTGCCGACGGATGGTGCCGCTCGACAAGCTCGTCGAATCGGGCGATCACATCTCCGAACATATGTTCGATTATGCCACCGGGCTCCGACAAGTACGGTCAGTCGCCCTGCCGGATCCAGGCCACGATGTACAAGCTCATGGCCGTCACCAGCGCGATGAGCACCCACTGCACGATCGCCTGGTCGATCCACGAACCGGGCGGAGGCGCCCCGGGCAGGATGTTGCGCAACGGGACGATCGCGAACAGGTTCGCGGCGTACCAGGTGGCGAACGGCGGCAGGAACTTCCTTCTACCCAGCGCCATCGGAATGGCGACCAGCAGGGCCAGGGTGGGCAGGCTGATCAGCACCAGGCAGATCCCGAGGTCGAAGATCAGCGGACCCTTGGCCCGCTTCAGCGTGATCACCACGTTGCCGTTGTCGGTCGCGCGGGAGGTGCGCAACGCGCTCGGGTCGTGCATCCGGTTGACGCTGATCTCCCAGCCGTCCAGTGCGCCGGTCACTTCGACGCGGGCGGGCACCTTCTTGCGGTTCTCACCGCTCCCGACGAATGCATCGGCCGCGATCGGCTCGGTCTGGTAGGAGTCGAACGGCCAGTTACCGGGGTCGCCGTGCGCCTCGATGGTGGTGCTGAGCTGCGCAGGCGCCTTGCCCTTCGGGTATTGCAGATCGCCCAGATCACTTGTGGGATATAGGCGTACCGCGACGTCGTTGGCCAGCACGTCAAAACGGTTGTCGTACTGGGCAACTCCGGGATAGGCGAGCACCTCGACGGACAGGCGGTTGGCGACCGGCTTCAACTCTTCGAGGCGCAGCTGCACGATCGTGGCGTCGCCGCCGCCCTGGCTCAGGTCCAGTGGGGGCAGCGGCCCCTCCGACCGCTGCAGAAAATGCACACCGAAAAGCGACAGGACGTAGACGATGATGACCGCCGCGAGAATGCACACGCCGATCGCGATGCGCGGTGCCTCGCGCTTCTTCTTCGCGGGCGGCGCCGGAGCCGGCGCGACGGGAGTCGGAGCCTCCGTGGTCATCGGCCGCCGCCGCGAGCAATGGTGGGCCGCACGTAGCGCAAGGCTTGCTGGCGCCAGGCCGGTACCGCTGACGACATCGGGCTGCAGCGGGGCGACACGTCGTCAGATGTTAGCGAACGACGGAACCTCACGCGCGGCGAAATCCCCTGTCCAGAAACATAACAGGAGTCGGACACCCATCGGACACGCACCGTTAACTTCACCGGCCGAAACGGGCAGGGCGCACCCGGCCGGCGCGGGGCTGAGGATTTGCTAGCCCGGCGAGGCGTCCGCCACGCAGCGAAACCCGATGTGTGTCGTCGCGGAGTCCTGCGATTGCGGTGACCGGGCCGCCGGGCGGTAGCGGTGGCAGTACTCCGGCGCGCACAGGTGGCTGCCGCCCTTCAACGTCTGGTTGACGGACGGATCGGCCGGACCCGACGGGGTGCAGCAGGACTTGGGCGGCGCCTCGAGCCGGTGGTGGGCGGCGAACTCGGTGGCCGTCCACTCCCACACGTTGCCGATCATGTCGACCAGCCCAAAAGCGTTGGGGGCAAACGTGCCAACGGGCGACGTTCCCACCCAGCCGAGCGCGCCGTCATTGCGGTACGGGAAGTTGCCCTGCCAGGTGTTGGCCATCAACCGCCCGCCGATCGTGGGCTCGTCACCCCACGAGTACGTCGTCGTGGATCCGGCCCGGGCCGCGTACTCCCACTCGGCCTCGGTCGGCAGCCGCCGGCCGGCCCAGCGCGCATAGGCCGCCGCGTCCGGGTACGCCACCTGCACCACCGGATGATCGCCGCGGTCCGCGACATCGCTGTCGGGCCCGAACGGATGGCGCCAGCTCGCCCCAGGCATCCACTGCCACCACTGCCGCCAGTCGCGCAGGTCGACCGGCCCTGGCGTCGGCCGGAAAACCATTGCGCCCGGGCACAAATCGTCCGCGTTCGCTCCCGGGTAGAGCGCGGGGTCGATCGGCTGCTCGGCCACCGTGACATATCCGGTGGCGTTGACGAATTCGGCGAACTGTGCGTTGGTCACCGGATGGCGTTCCACCGCGATGGGACCCACCGTCACGGTGTGGATCGGCGCCTCTTCCGGGTAGAAGCTGGTCGACCCCATGCGGAATGACCCGCCCGGAAGGTCGACCAGCTCGCTCAGCACCCCTTCAGGCTATGACGCCGCTCAATCTGTTTGTCGGTACCACGTGACAAAGAACATGATCATCGCCACCACCAGCGCTATCAGCACCCAGAGCACCAGCGCCTGGTCGACCCAGGCTCCCGCCGGCGGCGAGCCGGGCAGGAAATTACGGATGGGGATGACGGCGAACAGCACGGCGGCGAACCACGTGACGAACGGCGGCAGGAATTTCCGCCGACCCGTCAGCATCAGCACGGCGATGGTCAATGCCAAGGCGGGCAAGGCGAAGAGCACGAGGCAGATCCCCGCATCGAAGATCAGCGTGCTCTTCGACCTGTGCAACGTGATGATGACGTTGTCGGCGCGGTCGGAGTCCTGGCTGGCTTCGCCGACCCGCTGGACGTCGACGTCGAAGCCGTCCAATCCGCCGGTGACCTCCACCCGCGCGGGAACGTAACGGCGCGCATCGCCCTGGCCGACCAGCACCTCGGCGGACAGGGCGTCGGTGCGGTAGGAGTCGAACGGCCAGTTGTTCGGGTTGCCGTGCGCCTCAATGGTCGTCGCGACTTGCGCCGGCGACTTACCGGCCGGATACTGCAAGTCCCCCAGGTCATTCGGCGGGTCCATGCGCACCGCGGTGTCGGTCTTCAGCACTTCGAGGCGTTTGTCGAACATCGAGTCCTCGGGGGTCACCAGCACCTTGACCGTGAGGCGGTTGGCGACGGTGTCCAGCTTCTCGAGGCGCACCAGCACGACGGTGTCGTTGGTCGCGTTGAGGTCCGGCGGCTTGAGCGGCCCCGCGGTCTGGGCCAGCAGATGCACGCCGAACAGCGACAGGACGTAGGCGGCGACAAAGCCCGCGACTGCGGCCACGGCGATGACCCTGCGCCGTTTACGCCGACCGGACGCGGCCGCGGGAGCAGGTGCGGCGGGCGGTTGCTCCGGCGGCGCCGGAGGTGATGGCGAGGGTGGCGCTAGATGGGTCATCGGGGAACACTTCCGTTTGGGATTCGAGCACTCGAAGACGAATGCTAGCGAACTCCACCTCGCGGCGGGGCAAGTTTGAAAATTCGTCATGCTTAGGTAATTTTCGCCGACACACCACGCCGCGCCGCCCGGCTCAGCGAAACGGATATGCCGAGCCGGCGGCGGCCGACCGCTCGACCGCGCAAACCTTCGCCGCACCGAGGGTCGGCGCTCCAGTTCATCCGGATTTTGTTTGCCTGTTAATCCGTGGCGGTAAATGTCAAGGGGTGAAGCGCAATCGTTCGGTCGCCGGCGCCCTGGCGGCCGGCGCCATGCTGGTCTCGGCCTGCAGCAACTCCCCCGCGAGCCTGCCGTACACCGCCGGGGCCAAGGTCGATTGCGGGGGCAAGCAGACCCTGGCGGCCAGCGGCTCGACCGCGCAAGCGAACGCGATGACCAAATTCATCGACGCCTATCACCAGGCCTGCTCGTCGCAGAGCCTCAACTACACCGCCAACGGGTCCGGCAACGGCATCAACGACTTCCTCGCCGGCAAAACCGATTTCGCCGGATCGGACACACCGCTGTCGGGAGACCAGTACGCCGCCGCCAAGCGGCGGTGCGGCGGCGCCGACGCCTGGAACCTGCCGGTGGTGTTCGGCCCGCTGGCCATCACCTACAACCTCGCCACCGTCGACTCCCTGGTGCTCGACGCGCCCACGCTGGCCAAGATCTTCAACGGCACCGTCACGCGCTGGGACGACCCGGCCCTGGCGTCGCTCAACGCCTCCATGCCGGCCGAGGACATTCACGTCATCTACCGCAGCGACGACTCGGGCACCACCGACAACTTCCAGGCCTACCTGCAGTCCGCGTCCGGCGGGGCCTGGGGCAAGGGTGCGGGCAAGACCTTCAACGGCGGCGTGGGTACCGGCGCCGTCGGCAACACCGGCGTCGCTGCCGCCGTGAAGAGCACCGAGGGGGCGATCGGCTACAACGAACTCTCGTTCGCGCTCCAGCAAGGCCTATTCGCCGCCGAGATCAAGACGCCGGCCAGCCGCAGGTCGTTGCGCCCGGTCCGGATCGGCACCGACACGGTCGGCAAAACCATCAAGGCCGCCAAGATCACCGGCGCGGGAAACGATCTGGTGCTCGACCTGTCGTCGTTCTACAACCCCGCCCAGCCCGACGTCTACCCGATCGTGTTGGCCACCTACGAGATCGTCTGCTCGAAGTACCCGACCTACGATGTGGCCAAGGCGGTCAAGGCTTTTTTGCAGGCGGCCATCGGCCCCGGCCAGATCGAACTGGCCAGAAGCGGTTATATCCCGTTGTCGGCCGACTTCCAGGCCCGGGTCTCCAGCGCGGTGGACGCGATCAGCTCGATGGACGCACCGAAGCCCGAATGAGTGAATTCAGGTCTGGGTAGGCGTTTTTCGATCGCGTTGTCGCCACCACCCGACCAGGAACAGCGTCAGCGCACCGACCAGCCCGATCAACACCCACAGCACGATGGCCTGGTCGACCCACGAGCCGTACGGTGGGCTGCCCGGCAGGATGTTGCGCAGCGGGACGATGGCGAAAAGCATTGCGCCGTACCACGTGGTGAGCGGCGGCAGGAACGACGTCCTGCCCAGCGCCACGGGAATGGCAACCCAGAGCGCCAGGACGGGCAGCGAGATCAAGACCAGGCAGATGCCGACATCGAAGATCAGCTGCCCCTTGGCCCGGTGCAGCGTAATCACCAAGTCGTCCTTGAGATCTGGGTTGTTGTCTTCGGCGTCGTGGACGCGGGTGACGGTGGCATCCCACCCGTCCAGCCCGCCGGTGGCTTCGACGCGGGCGGCCGTCTTCTCCTTGTTGGCGCCGGAGCCGGTGAACACGTCGGCCGAGATGACCCCGGTTCGGTACGAATCGAACGGCCAGTTCGCGGGATCGCCGTGCGCCTCGATGGTCGTGGTCACCTGTGCTGGCGCCTTGCCGACCGGGTACTGCAGGTCACCCAGGTCGTTGTCGGGATACAGCCGCACCGCCGCGTCGGTCGTCAGCACGCCGAAGTTCTTGTCGTACAACGTGTCTTTGGGGTAAACGAGCACATTGACCGTCAATCTGTTCGCGACGGTGTCCAGTTTCTCCAGCCGCACCTGTACGACGCTGTCCTCGGCCTCGACCTTGCTCAGGTCCACCGCGGGCAGCGGGGGCGCCGATTTGGCCAGCAGGTGCACGGCGATCAGCGACAGCACGTAGATAACGATGAGGGAGGCGACAATCCCGAACGCGATCGCGATTTGCCGCCCTCGTGCGCCGGTCGGTGCCGGCGGGGCCGGAGGCCCGGCGGTCATTGGGGTACCCATCAGTCCCGCGAAAAGGCAAGCGCGATCTCGGTTTCCACATCCACGTAGGGCCGGCCGGACAGGTCGACGGTGACCTGGGTGATGGTGCCGCCGGTGAACGTGAACGGCGCCTTGTAGCGGCTGGACACTCCCGATCCGCCGTTGCGCCCGACCGTGATACCCGCACCGGCCAGCCCGAACGTGCCGGGGTGGGTGGTCACCCCGGTCAGCGTGCCGACGACGTTGTCGTCGATGAACAGCGTGACGTCGCCCAGCGGCGTATGACTGTTCTCGACCGTTCCGGTGCGTGAATAGCTGGCACCGAACAGGTGCTTGCCCAGGGGCACGGCGCCGGACGACGACACCTCCTGCTGGCGCTCGCCGAGGAAGTTGTACACGTAATGCAGCCGCCCGTCCTGAATGAACAGCACATGCCCGCCGTGCGCGCCGCCCTGCTTGAACAGCACCCCCTCGGCGCCGGTGGTGTCCACGGTCACCTCGGCCAGCACCGAGAACGACCGGCCGCGGAGTTCGGCGGCGGCACCGATGCTGACATCGGCGCAGTCGGGATAGTAGATGTAGCTGTTCCGGTCGCTGACCAGATACGGCCGCGACCGCCCCAGGGTCTCCAGGATGTTCAGATCCGACAGCGGCAGCCCGTTGTATTTGGCCGCCTCCGAGAACCACAGCGCCTTGAGTTCTTCGAGTTTGTCCGGGTTTTCGGCCGCCAGGTCGTGGCATTGGCTGCGGTCGGCCTCGATGTGGAACAGTTCCCAGCGGTCGGCGTCGAAGTGTGACCAGCCGGCCGGTGTCGCCGCGTGCACGGTGTTGGCGAACCAGCCCTGGTGCCAGATGCCACGAGTGCCCAGCATGGTGTAGAACTGGGTGCTCTTGGCGCTGTCGGCGCCCGAATCATCAAGGACCGCTTTGAAACTCACGCCGTCGAGCGGCTTCTGGGCGATGCCCTTGACCGTTTCCGGCGGCGTCATGCTCAGCAGGTCGTAGATGGTCGGGGTGATGTCGCAGACGTTGACGTAGTTGTCGCGGACCTCACCGTGTGCGGCAATTCCGTTGGGCCACGAGATGATTGCCGTGTCGGCGATGCCGCCCTCATGCGAGGCGTAGCGCTTGTACAGCTTGTAGGGCGTATTGAACGCCATCGCCCATCCGATCGGGTAATGGTTGTAGGTCTCCGGTCCGCCGAGGTGTTCGAAGAGCTTCATGCTTTCTTCGACGGTGTCGATGTAGCCGTTGAAGAACTTTCCCTCGTTGACTGATCCGTTCGGGCCGCCCTCACCGCTGGCACCGTTGTCGGAGATGACCACGATGATGGTGTCGTCCAGCTGACCCGATTCCTCGAGATAGTCCAGGATCCGGCCGATCTGGGCGTCGGTGTAGCTCAGGAATCCGGCGAACACCTCGGCCATCCGGGAGAACAGCCTCTTCTCTTCGTCGTTCAGCGATTCCCAGGGCCGCACCGTGTCCTGCAACGGCCACGGTTCGCCGCCCGGCCCCTTCACGTCGAGATATGGGTTCACCGGCGACAATTCGGTCTCGGGCGGCACGATCCCCAGCGACTTCTGCCGCTCCAGCACCACCTCGCGGTACCGCTCATAGCCCATGTCGAACTTGCCGGCGTAGCGGTCCGCCCACTCCTTGAAGACATGATGCGGTGCATGCCCGGCGCCGGGGCACACGTAGGAGAACCAAGGCTTCTCGGGCGCAATCACTTTGGCGTCACGGATGAATTCGATAGCCTTGTCGGCGAGGTCCTTCGAGAGGTGGTAGCCGTCCTCCGGGGTGCCCGGCGGAGTGACCGGGTGGTTGTCGTACACCAGGTCCGGATACCACTGGTCGGTCTCCCCGCCCAGGAACCCGTAGAACCGTTCGAAGCCGCGCGAGGTCGGCCAGTGCCGCTTCGTCGAGGCGAGGTTCGATTCCTCGAGGGGCGTCAGGTGCCACTTGCCCACGCAGTAGGTGTTGTATCCCCGTTCGCCGAGAGCCTCGGAGAGCAGGCCGGTTTCGAACGGGATGCGGCCGTTGGCGTTGGGGAAGCCCTCGGTGAACTCCTCGATGGTGGCCATGCCGACGGTCGTGGCGTTGCGGCCGGTGAGCAACGACGCCCGGGTGGGCGAGCACAGCGCGGTGGTGTGGAATTGCGAGAGGCGGACGCCGCGCTCGGCGATGCGCGACATGGCGGGCATCTCGACCAGGCCGCCGAAGCAGTCCCAGGTCGCGATGCCCGTGTCGTCCCACACCAGGTACAGCACGTTGGGCGCGTTCCGGGGCGCCGTCGGCGCGGCGTAGGGCCCCCAATCCGGTTCGGAATCCCGGATGTCGAGCTCGATCTTCCCGTTGAACTGCCCCGACCCAGCCACCATCGTCAGCCTCACTCTCGTAGCGGACTTGCCGAACGTGCGTGAAGACTACACCCGGGACCGGGCGCTGCGGTGGTGGTACTGAAAGGGCTTACTTCGCCTTTTCCAGAATTTCGACGAGCCGCCAACGCTTGGTCGCCGACGTCGGGCGGGTCTCCATCAGCGAGACGCGGTCACCGATCCCGGCGGTGCTGTTCTCGTCGTGCGCCTTGACCTTCGTGGTGGTCCGGATGATCTTGCCGTACAGCGGGTGACGCACGCGGTCTTCGAGCTCGACCACGATGGTCTTCTGCATCTTGTCACTCACCACGTAGCCGATGCGCACCTTGCGGCGGCCCCGCACCTTCGGGTTGGCCGGAGTGTTCTTGGGGCCTTTGAGATTCCCGTCCTTCGACGCGACCTCGGTCTTGGCGGCCTTCTTGGGGGCAGCCTTCTTGGCTTCTGCCATCACGATTCCTTACCGTCGGGCCCGGAAGCCAAGCCCAGTTCTCGTTCGCGCAGCACGGTGTAGACGCGCGCGATCTCCTGACGCACCGTGCGGAGCCGGCGGTTGTTGGTGAGCTGTCCGGTCGCCATCTGGAAACGCAGATTGAAAAGCTCTTCCTTGGATTCGCGCAACCGCTCGGCCAGCTCCTCCTCGGTGAGCTCACGCAGTTCGCCAGGCGAAATTCCCACGGCCATCAGAACTGATCCTCTCGAGTCACGATGCGAGCCTTGATCGGCAGCTTGTGGATTGCGCGGGTCAGCGCCGCCCGGGCGGTCTGCTCGTTGGGGTAGCTGAGTTCGAACAGCACCCGGCCCGGCTTGACGTTGACGACCCACCACTCCGGCGAACCCTTACCCGAACCCATGCGGGTTTCGGCGGGCTTCTTGGTCAGCGGGCGGTCGGGGAAGACGTTGATCCACACCTTGCCGCCACGCTTGATGTGCCGGTTGATGGCGATACGAGCGGACTCGATCTGCCGGTTGGTGACGTAGGCGTGCTCCAGAGCCTGGATGCCGTAGTCACCGAAGTTCACCGCCGTGCCGCCACTGGCGATGCCGCGCTGGCGGGGGTGGTGCTGCTTACGGTGTTTAACCCTGCGGGGAATCAACATGATTCAGCTCTCCGTGCTTTGTGGTTCTGCAGCGGGTGCGGACTGGGACGCGGCGGCTGCAGCGCCCTCTTCGGCGCTCGCGGCCGCGCGGCCGGCCTCGGTGCTGGTGCCCGTGGTGCCCGACGCGCCGCTGCGGCGCGGGCGGGTGCCCGACGGACGCTCGCGGCGCGGACGCTCGGCGCCCGCCGGAGCGGCGGCGGCCAATTCCCGCTTCCCACCGACGACGTCGCCCTTGTAGATCCACACCTTCACGCCGATCCGGCCGAAGGTGGTCTTGGCTTCGTACAGGCCGTAGTCGATGTCGGCGCGCAGCGTGTGCAGCGGCACGCGGCCCTCGCGGTAGAACTCCGAGCGGCTCATCTCGGCGCCACCGAGGCGGCCGGAGCACTGCACCCGGATGCCCTTGACGTTGGGCTGACGCATCGCCGACTGGATCGCCTTACGCATCGCGCGGCGGAACGCCACACGGTTGCTCAGCTGCTCGGCAACACCCTGGGCCACCAATTGTGCCTGCGACTCCGGGTTTCGGACCTCGAGGATGTTGAGCTGCACCTGCTTGCCGGTCAGCTTCTCCAGGTCGGCACGGATCCGGTCGGCCTCTGTGCCGCGGCGGCCGATCACGATGCCGGGACGCGCGGTGTGGATGTCGACCCGGACCCGGTCGCGGGTGCGCTCGATCTCCACGTCGGCGATGCCGGCGCGCTCCAGGCCGGTCGAGAGCAGCCGCCGGATCGCGACGTCTTCCTTGACGTAGTCCGCGTACTGCTTGTCGGCGTACCAGCGTGACTTCCAGTCGGTGGTGATGCCCAGCCGGAAGCCGTGCGGATTGATCTTCTGGCCCACTAGTCTGAGCCTCCCTTCGCGTCAGAGGTCTCAGACGTCTTGGCTTCGGCTTTCGCGGCGGCCTTCTTCGCGGGCGCCTTGGTCCCCGAACCAGCCCCGGCCTTCTTGGCGGGTGCCTTGTTGGCCGGTGCTTTCTTGGCGGGGGCCTTCGCGGCGGCCTTGCTGGCCTCGGCGCGGCGGGCCCGGGTCGACTTCGCCGATCCCTGGTCCTTGCCCGGCCGGCTTTCCACCACGACCGTGATGTGGCTGGTGCGCTTGCGGATCCGGAACGCGCGGCCCTGGGCGCGCGGACGGATGCGCTTGGCGGTGGGGCCCTCGTCGGCGTAGACGGTGGCGACCACCAGGGTCGCCGGGTCCAGTCCGTTGTTGTTCTGCGCGTTGGCCGCGGCGCTGGCGATCACCTTGGCCACCGGCTCACTGGCGGCCTGCGGCGCCCAGCGCAAGATGTCCAGCGCGTCGGCCACCGAGCGGCCGCGCACCAGGTCGATCACCCGGCGCGCCTTTCTCGGCGACACCCGCACGAAACGTGCTTTGGCCACCGCCGATGGGAATTCCGTTGTGGTCATCGCCGTTTGGCCTTCCGGTCGTCCTTGATGTGTCCCTTGAAGGTGCGGGTGGGCGCGAATTCACCAAGCTTGTGGCCGACCATCGCCTCGGTGACGAACACCGGGACGTGCTTGCGTCCGTCGTGGACGGCGAAGGTGTGGCCGATGAAGTCAGGAATGATCGTCGAACGCCGCGACCATGTCTTGATCACCTGTTTGGTGTTCTTCTCGTTCTGCGTGTCCACCTTCTTCAGCAGGTGGCCATCGACGAACGGGCCCTTCTTCAGGCTGCGTGGCATGTGCTACTCCTGACTTCCTAGCGACCGTGCTTCTTGCCGGTGCGCCGGCGTCGGACAATGAGCTTGTTACTGGCCTTGTTGGGGTGGCGGGTGCGGCCCTCGGGCTTGCCCCACGGGCTCACCGGGTGACGACCACCGGAGGTCTTACCCTCACCACCACCGTGCGGGTGGTCCACCGGGTTCATGACGACACCACGGACCGAAGGGCGCTTGCCCTTCCACCGCATCCGGCCGGCCTTGCCCCAGTTGATGTTCGCCTGCTCGGCGTTGCCGACCTCGCCGACCGTGGCGCGGCAGCGCACGTCGACGCGGCGGATCTCACCGCTGGGCATACGCAGCGACGCGTAGGTGCCCTCCTTACCGAGCAGCTGGATGCTGGACCCGGCGGAGCGCGCCAGCTTGGCGCCGCCGCCCGGACGCAGCTCCACGGCGTGGATCACGGTACCGGCCGGGATGTTGCGCAGCGGCAGGTTGTTGCCCGGCTTGATGTCCGCGTTCGGGCCGCACTCCACCACGTCGCCCTGCGAGAGTCCCTGCGGCGCAATGATGTAGCGCTTCTCGCCGTCCAGGAAGTGCAGCAGTGCGATGTTGGCGGTCCGGTTGGGGTCGTACTCGATGTGCGCGACCTTGGCGTTGACGCCGTCCTTGTCGTTGCGACGGAAGTCGATCACCCGGTAGGCGCGCTTGTGGCCACCACCCTTGTGGCGGGTGGTGATGCGGCCGTGCGCGTTTCGCCCACCGTGGCCGTGCAGCGGACGCACCAGCGACTTCTCCGGGGCGGAACGAGTGACCTCGGAGAAATCGGACACGCTCGAGCCGCGGCGGCCCGGACTCGTCGGCTTGTACTTACGAATTGCCATGTCTAATCAGGTTTCCTCTCGCGGCGGCTACGCCGGTGCCCCGAACAGATCGATCGGCTTGCTGCCCGGCGCCAGCGTGACGATGGCCCGCTTGGTGCTCTTGCGCTTGCCGAATCCGGTCCTGGTGCGCTTCCGCTTACCTTGCCGGTTCGCGGTGTTCACCGATGCGACCTTGACGGAGAAGATCTTCTCGATAGCGATCTTGATCTGCGTCTTGTTCGAATCCGGGTGCACCACAAACGTGTACACGTTGTCGTCGAGCAGCGAATAGGACTTCTCCGAGATGACCGGGCCGAGAATGATGTCGCGGGGGTCAGTGATGGTCGCCATCTACGCCGTTACCTCCACATCTTTGTCGGCGGCACCGCCGGTGGCCCCGGCGATGTAGGCGTTGAGCGCCTCAACGCTGAACACCACGTCGTCGGAGCGCAGCACGTCATAGGTGTTGAGCTGGTCGGCGGTCAGGATGTGCACACCGGGCAGGTTGCGCACGCTCTTGGCGCCGGCCTCGTCGCTGCGGCCGATCACGACCAGCAGCCGCTTGCGGTCGGTCAGCGTGCCCAGGAACGCCTTGGCGTTCTTGGTGGACGGCGTCTGACCCGGCACCAGCTCGGTGATCGCGTGGATACGGCCGTTGCGCGCCCGGTCGGACAGTGCGCCGCGCAACGCCGCGGCGATCATCTTCTTGGGCGTGCGCTGGCTGTAGTCGCGGGGCTTGGGTCCGTGCACGACGCCACCGCCGGTGAACTGCGGGGCGCGTGTCGAACCCTGTCGGGCCCGGCCGGTTCCCTTCTGCCGGTACGGCTTACGGCCACCGCCGCTGACGTCGCCGCGCGTCTTGGTCGAGTGCGTGCCCTGACGCGCCGCCGCCCGCTGCGCGGTGACGACCTGGTGCATCAGCGCGATATTGGCCGGGGCGTCGAACAATTCGGCCGGCAGCTCGATCGAGCCCTCGACCTTGCCGCCCGGCGTCTTGACGTCAATCTTGAGCGTCTTGGAGCCTTCTGCCATCACTTCTCACCTCGTTTGACCGCGCTGCGGACCACGACGAGTCCACCGGTGCGGCCGGGGACCGCGCCCTTGATCAGCAGCACGCCGTTCTCGGTATCGACCTTGTGCACCAACAGGTTCTGGACGGTCACGCGATCGCTACCCATCCGGCCCGACATCCGGGTGCCCTTGAACACCCGGGCGGGGGTGGCGCAGCCGCCGATCGAGCCCGGGCGGCGGTGCACCGCCTGGGCGCCGTGACTGGCGCCCTGACCACTGAAGCCGTGACGCTTCATGGTGCCGGCGAAACCCTTGCCCTTGGAGGTGCCCGTGACGTCGACGTAGACGCCGTCGGCGAAGATCTCCGCCGTCAGCTCCTGGCCGACCTCGTACTCGGCGGCCGCCTCGGGGTTTTCCAGGCGCAGCTCGGCCAGGAACCGACGCGGGTTCACGCCCGCGGCCGCGTACTGACCGGTCACCGGCTTGTTGACCTTGCGGGGACTGATCTCGCCGTAGGCCAGCTGTACGGCGCTGTAGCCGTCCTGCTCGGGGGTACGGATCCGGGTCACCACGTTCGGGCCGGCCTTGACGACCGTCACCGGCACGATCTTGTTGTTCTCGTCGAACACCTGCGTCATGCCCAGCTTGGTACCCAGAATGCCTTTTCTTGCCATGAGTCTGGATCTCCTACTGGATGTTGACGTCGACACTGGCCGGAAGGTCGATGCGCATCAGCGCGTCGACGGTCTTCGGCGTCGGGTCGAGGATGTCGATCAGCCGCTTGTGCGTGCGCATCTCGAAGTGCTCCCGCGAGTCCTTGTACTTGTGCGGTGAGCGGATGACGCAATACACGTTCTTCTCAGTCGGCAGCGGCACCGGACCTACAACGCTGGCACCCGTGCGGACGACGGTCTCGACGATCTTGCGCGCCGACGCGTCAATAGCCTCATGGTCGTAGGCCTTAAGCCTGATGCGGATCTTCTGTCCCGCCACGCTTCTCCTACCCTCACTCCTGTTGGGGCCCGGTATCCGGGCTCGCATAGTCCTCAGTGCCACCGGCGCGCCGATCGGGCCGGCCAACTCTGGGCCGATCGAGCGTTGCGCCGGATATTGCGCCGCTGTTTACCTGTCGTGGTCCACCGGCCCCCGCGGTCGGGCGTGTCACCCTCACGCAGCCTCATCCGCGATCGAAATTCGTCGCTCTCAAAGGATGGGACCGGACGCGCCCGTTTGGACGCTGGTCGTATGCCCGACCAGGCGCGAACCCGGCTCAAGGCAACCTGAACAGTATGCCTCAGATCGTGGCCCGAACAAAATTCGGCCGCGATCTCGGGCCGAATCGACCGTACCCGATCCGAGGACGGTAGCACCGGGGCGTAAATGCGCTGGTCACAGCCCTCGAGGCGGCTGGCGCCGGAGCCTCAGGCGCCGGCCGATTCGATGTTCGCTGCGCCGGCGCTGCCGCACTGCACATGTAAGAAGCCGTCGACGGCCGCCAGCGCGCACTGGTGGTAGTCGAAATCGGGCAGCGTGGACAGCCGGCCCAGCACCAGCGGGCCGATGAGCAGGGCGATCGCCCGCGACCGGTCCACCTCCCCCAGCTCGGCGGCCTCCGGGCTGTCGAAAATGGCGTCGAAGGGCTCGGCGTACTGCTGGGCGATGCGCTCGCGCAGGGTGGTGATTGCCGCGCTGTCGGCGTTGTGGCTGTGTCGCGGCTCGGGCAGACCCTCCAGGTCGCGCCCCAGCGCCAGCCAGGACATGGCCGTCATGACGGTGGGCGCCTGGGCCACGGATTCGGCCTGGGCCAGCACCACGGCGACCAGCCGGTCGCGCAGCGAACCCTCGGCGGGCGGGGTTGGCGACGCCGGGATCAGGCTGTTGAAAGCCGCTGCCAGTAGGTCGTTTCCGCTCGGGAAGTGGCGATACAGGGTGGCCCGGGCCACGTTGGCGGTGCGGGTGACCGCGTCGACCGTCACCGCGCTGGGACCCCCGGCACGCAGCAGCGTGACGGCGGCGTCTAGCAGCCTGGCCCGCGATCTCGCGGGGCGCGGGTCGGACGTCCCGGTGGCGATTGTGACCCACCTCCCTGTTTGAGGACGAGACTAGCCGTCTACCTACAAGACTATTGGTCTCGAAACTTCGCATGCTCCCAAGGAGGCGAACCGCATGGTCGAAACCCTCGTCCGGACTGACCAGCGTACTGACGGGATCGGCATCGGCGATAGCTTCCGCGCCCGAAACTGGACGCTGGCCGTCGCCTGCATGGCCGTCGCTCTGGTGGTGGCGTCGATGACGGCCCTGAACACCGCGCTCGGCGACCTCGCGGTGGCCACCTCGGCCACCGCATCGGAACTGAACTGGGTCGTCGACGGCTACACCGTGGCTCTGGCGTGTCTGCTGCTGCCGGCCGGCGCGATCGGTGACCGCTACGGCCGGCGCGGTGCGCTGCTGACCGGACTGCTGGTGTTCGCGATCGGTTCGATGACCCCGGCGCTGCTGCACAACCCGGCGCAGATCATCGCGGGCCGGGCGGTGGCCGGGATCGGCGCCGCGTTCGTCATGCCCGCCACGCTGTCGCTGCTGACCGTGGCCTATCCAAAAGAGGACCGCACCAAGGCCGTTGGCATCTGGGCCGGGACCGCCGGTTCCGGCGGCGTCCTGGGCATGCTCGGTTCTGGCCTGCTGCTTCGGTTTTGGGACTGGCATGCCATCTTCTGGTCGCTGGGCATCGCCGGCCTGGTGATCTTCGCGCTGGCCTGCACCGTCGCGTCGTCGCGCGACGCGGGCGCCCCCCGGGTCGATGCGCTGGGCGCGGTCCTGATCGGCGCGGCGGTCGCCATCGCGGTGGCCGCCATCCTGGAAGCGCCCGGGCGCGGCTGGAGCGATCCGGTGGTGTGGGGCGGCCTCGTCGTCGGCGCGGTGATCGCCGCGGCGTTCGGTGCCGTCGAGTTGCGCCTGGCGCTGCGGGGCAGGCAACCACTGCTGGACGTCCGGCTGTTCGCCGACCCGAACTTCGCCACCGGGGTGACCGCGATCGTCATCCTGTTCGGCGCCACCTTCGGCTTCTTCTACATCGGCATGCAATACGTGCAGCAGATCATGGGCTACTCCGCGCTGGCGACGGCGACCGCCTTCGGGCCGTTCATGGTGCCGCTGGGCATCTTCTCGGCCCTGTCGTTCTGGTACGTGCCCAAGCTGGGGCTGCGGCTGGTGTTGTTCGTCGGCACACTGCTGATGGCGGTCGGGTTCGGCTGCATGTACGGGCTGGACCTGCACTCGACGTATATCGAATTCGCCTGGCCCACTCTGATTCTCGCCACCGGAATCGGAATATGCACGGCGCCGACGACTTCGGCGATCATGGGTGCGGTTCCCGACGAGAAGCAGGGTGTGGCCTCCGCGGTGAACGACACGTCGCGCGAGATGGGCGGCGCGCTGGGCATCGCGGTGGCCGGTTCCATCCTGGCCGGCCGCTACTCGCACGAGCTTGCACCCAGGCTGGCGGGATTTCCGGCGCCGGTCCGCGGCCAGGCCACCGACTCGCTGGCCAAGGCCGTGGAGATCGCCGGCCGGCTCGGGCCCCAGGGCCGGCAGCTGGCCGACATCAGCAAGTCCGCGTTCCTGGCGGCCCTGCACGCCTCCACCATCACGATGGCCGCGATCGTCGCCGTCGCCGCCGTGGCGATCGGGGTATGGGCGCCCGGCCGCGACGGCCGCCAGCTACGCCCGGTGCGGCGGATGCTGTCGCACCGCTGACGCGCCACTTCGGTCAAGACCAATGCTGTTGTCCGACAGCGGATTCAACATGCATGACGGCGCCGCGAAAGCTTGCAACCGCCAGCCGTTTCTGGTATCAGGGATGTATATCGACAGATGCAAATCATCTCTGTACGGCGAGGTGGATGTGGTGTTGATGGGCGTTACGAGCGTGGTCGAACCGGCATGCGCGGCGCTCCGTGAGGCGGCGGCGATCGTGGAGGCCGAATGGATGCGCCTGCGGCGACCGAGCGTGCCGGTTCGATACCCCAGCCGCGAGTTGCCCGCGGCGCGGCGAGGCCCGCGCCGCACGACCACCCTGGCCTCCATCATGCCGACGCGCACCAGGTGCTCGACGCACCCGCAGGACACCGGAGGCCGATGGCCGGTCTCCCTCGTGTGGGCGCGGCAGCGTTCACCTCCGTCCTGCCAACGTCTTTCGCAGATAGGTGAAAGGAGGTAACTGACAAAAAAAGAACACGGGCTATCGAAGCATGAGATGGCGGTCGTGCCGTCCACGAATATTGCGACGCATTGATCGCGCGACGCACACCTGCGCGCGCACAGCCACTTGTCGTGGCCATCTACGTGGACCGCATGATTTTGCGCCGCCTCGTCGGGCGGGCCGCTGCGGTGCCGATTCTTCGGCTATCGCATCGCGGCCCGCCCACTGTCCAGCTTCACTGAACGAACTCCGCGGCCCGGTGCCCGATCATCACGATCGTGGCGTGCGGGCCGCGGCTAGTGATCGCGGGCAGGATCGAGCCGTCGACCACCCACAGGTTGTCGATGCCCAGCACCCGGCACCGGGCATCGACGACGGCGCGCGGGTCGCCGTCGGCGCCCATCGGTGCGGTGCCGCACAGGTGTTGCGAGGTCGACCAGACGGCCGCCGCGACATCGATTGTGCCGCCGGCCAATTCGCGGGCCAGCTCGCTGCCCCTGCGCAGCGCCGCGACATCCTCGGGCTGGCTGTCGTAGCGGTGCTCGATGCGCGGCGCCACCTCGGGGTCGTCCGAGACCAGCGTGATGCGCCCCCGGGCGCGCGGCTGCATCAACGCCACCCCAAGGTGTGGCCAGTCGGCGTGCCCGGCGGTGCCGTCGCCGGTCATCGCCACGAATCCGCCCGTGTACGGCCTGATCTCGAGGTCGTCGGCCGTGCTGAGCACCACCTCGAGCACCGGCCGTCCGGGGGCCACCGTCCAATCGGTGGGCAGCACCCACTCGGCATGATCGCTGAAAGACATGCCGACCGGCAGCGGCGCCACCACCGGCACGCCGGCGGCGGCCAGCATCGGCTCGTCACCGATCCCCGAGGCCATCAGCAGGCGTGCGGTCTCAATCGCACCGGCGCACAACACGACTCGGTCGGCGGTCAGGGTCAGCCGGCCGTGCGGGCCGACCGCGTCGACGCCCACCGCGGCGGTGCCGGCGAAACGCAGCCTTGCCACCCGGGTCCGCGCGTGCAGGTTCAGGTTCGGCCGGCCCAGCGCCGGAATCAGGTATCCCGCGCCGGAGCCCCGCCGCACGCCGTCGACGATGTTGAGCGGGACGGCGCCGATCCCCGAAATCTGATCTGGCGCGGCATCGTTGAGGTCGGCGATCCAGCCGAAGCCGGCGCGCTCGGCGGCGGCGATGAACCGCTCGGTGGTGCCGGTCATCTCGTGCGTGCGGCGCACCTGGATGGGACCGCTGTCGCCGTGGGCGGGACCGTCGAAGTCCAGGTCGGTCTCGATGGCACGGAAGCTGTCCAGCACGTCGGGCCACCCCCAGCCCGGGATGGCGAGGCGGTCGAAGTCGCGCGGCAGCGCGCGGCAGAAGTAGCCGCCGTTGATCGCGCCCGATCCGCCCACCGTCGCCCCGCGCACGAGGGGATGCTGGCGGGCGGGCTCGTCGGTGAGGCGGGTTTGGTAGCGCTGTACCAGCGGACTGCCGACACCTATCGGCAACTGCAACCCGTTGGCAGTCTGGGCGAGCAGTCCCGGATCGTCGAGCGCCGGCCCTGCCTCGAGCACGGTCACCGCGCACCGCGGGTCGGTGGAAAGACGTTCCGCAACAACCGATCCTGCACTGCCGGCGCCGACGATCAGCACATCGCTGTGCGAGGCGGCTGTGGTCAAGGTGGTGGTTAACTCCGGATCTGGGGTTTCAGGGCGCGTACGTTGCGTTCCCGTAGCACACCCCACCACAACCCGAGCCCGTACGCCAGGTCGTCGACGCGCTTGAGCACCAGGTACGTCGGCAGCCCGATCGGTTCGACGTCGTCACTGATCGCGTCGCGGCGGCGAAGCCAGTCGACCACCCCGTCCATCACGGCCGCGACGAGGACCACCCGCCGGCAATGGCGCGACATGGTGGCGGCCACCAGCGCCAGCGGCCAGTAGTGCCGGCACAGCGCCGACGCCAGCTGCAGCGCCGCCGACCACAGGCCGCGACCCGCGATCATCGCGACATCGGTCATCGACGTCTCGGCGCTGCGCATCGCCCGCGCGATCCGGCGGCCGGTCAGCACGGCCAGGACGATGGACGCCAGCCGCGACAGGGTGGAGCCGAAGGCCATCAGGATCCACGTCATCAGCGCCCAGCCGGAGATCACCACCGGCGCGGTCTTGTCCGGGTGGCGCACCGACAGCGGAGCCGCCGAACCGCCGTAAAACGCTTTGCGCGCAAGCCAACCCCGCAATTCGGTGCGGTGGTCGTGGGCGACCAGCGCGATCGGCTCGTAACGCAGCCTGGTGCCCGACTCGATGAGCCGCCAGCACAGGTCGACGTCCTCGCCGGACTGCAGGGTCTCGTCGAACCCGCCGACCTCCCGGATCGCCGAGCACCGGCAGATGATCGCCGCGCTGGGCACGTAGGACACCGTGCTGTGCGGCAGCACCGGCGCCTCGCGCTCGCCGAGGTCCAGCGACGAGTGCACCGCCTCGTACCGCGCCACCACGTTCTCGCTGTGCGACAGGCCGACGATGCGGGGCGCGACCAGGCCGACCGTGGGGTCGCAGAAGTGACCGAGCAGCGCCTCCAGCCAGCCCCGGCGCGGTGCGACGTCGGAGTCCAGGAAGGCGACGAAGTCCGTCCGGCAGGCCCCCAGCCCGGTGTTGCGGGCCGCCGCCGGGCCCTTGCTGCGGTGGTGGTGCAGCACCTCGATGTCGCAGTGCGCGCCGACGAAGTCGTCCGGCTCGACCGGGGGGGACGAGCCGTCGTCCACCACGACGACGCGCAGGCCCCGCAGCGAGCTCACCAAGCGTCGCACCCCAGAAAGGTTGTCCCGCACCGGGATTATCACCGTCACGTCATGGTGCGATGGGCCCCCCGCGGGCCGCGGGTGGGCAACCGTGGCGTCCAGCAGGGTGCGGGCGAGTTGGGCGCTGAGCTCGTCGCGCACCTTCAGCCGGCCTTCCGAGAGCATGTCCTGCGCGGCCGGAGCCAACTTCAGCAGCCGGGTCGGCGAACCGCCGAGCAGCGCCGAGCCATCGCCGAGCACCCGCACGCGGCGGTCGACCTGAACGGCGAACCCGTCCGGTAGCCGGTGTGCGCTCATGTCAGCATCCCGTCGGGCCCGGGCCGCCACCGGGCGACCCGGCGCACGCAGCCGTCGACCATCTCGGCCAAGATCCGCTCGCCCTCGGCGGCGGTGGCGGTGGTCGGGTCGCCCAGCACCCCGACCGGGCTGACCGCCGCGACCCCCCCACGACGCATCGACCCGAGCAACTCGGGCAGGGGCGCGGTGTTGCCGGCCACCGACTGCTCGGTCCGGACCACGGCCGGCGAGATGTGCAGCAACACCGAGGTTTCGGTATGGCCGGCGTGGGCGTCACCTCCGGCGGTCAGGCAGGGGGACCAGCCGACGTCGCGGCCCTCGGTGCGCAACAGGGCCACCGCGCTGCTCAGCGCCTCGACATTGCCGCCGTGGCCGTTGACGAAGACGAGGCGCCGAGCCCAGCCGGCCGCTGACCTGCCGTACTCGACCAGCAGCAACGTCAGCGCCTCGGTGCCCAGCGAGATCGTCCCGGCGAAACTCTGGTGCTCTCCGCTGGCGCCGTAGGCGATGGCCGGCGCCACCAGCCACCCCTGCCCGAGGCGGGCTTGAGCGCCGCCGGCGACCGCCGTCGCTATCCGGGTGTCGGTGTCCAGCGGCAGGTGCGGACCGTGTTGCTCGGTCGACCCCAGCGGAACCATTACCGACGCCGATGTGCTTGATAGCTGGCTCGACGTCGCGGCTCCCAATTCGCCGAGTACGGACACTCGGTGATGGTAGGACGAATTCACCTGGCGTGCACCAATTGTTGAAGCTTGAAAAAAACTTTTTTTCTGGGTCGTTCACTGGGCGTTCGAATTCTGGGCTCGTCCGTCACGGATACCCCGCCCGTATCACGATTTGCGCCGGCGTCACTTAATCCGTATATGTCCGCCCGGAATACTCAGGCTTTTGCTACGCGCCACCCGAGGGCGCGCCCAGCGCCCGGGTGAATCCGGGCGGCACCAGAATGTGGTCCGGTCCGAGGTCGTGAACCGATGAGAGTCCGAGACCCATCAGCGCCGAGTCGATGCCGCCGCGCAAAATGTCGAGCACGTTCTCCACACCCGGTTGGCCGGCCGCGGCCAGCCCCCACAGGTAGGCCCGGCCGATCATCACCGCCCGCGCTCCCAGCGCCACGGCCTTGACGACGTCGCTTCCGCGCCGCACGCCACCGTCGAGGAGCACCTCAACCTGGTCGCCGACGGCCGCGGCCACCGCGGGCAGGGCGCGGATCGAGGCCGGCGTGCCGTCCAGGTTGTTACCACCGTGGTTCGACACCGAAATGGCCGAAACCCCCGCGTCCACGGCCCTTTTGGCGTCGTCGACGCGCATCACGCCCTTGAGCATGAACGGCCCGCCCCACAGTTCGCGGAGCCAGGCGATGTCCTCCCAGGTCGGCGGCGGCGTGCCCATCCACTCCCCGTACGCCTGGAAGAAGGGCGGCCCGGGCTCGCCGCGGCGGCCCTGGTTGGGCACGCGCAGCTCCGGCGGCCGCATGGTCTTCGCCCACTGCAGGAACCACCGCGGCTTGGTGATGACCTCCGGGCTCATCTTGACGATGGTCTTGAGGTCCATCTTCTCCGGGATCGACGGGCTGCCCCAGTCCCGGCCGTGCGAGAAGCTCCAGTCGGTGGTGACGATCAGCCCGACGGCCCCGGCCGCGCGGGCGCGCTCGACCCGCGCCGCGATCGCGTCGCGGTCACCCAGCCAGTACACCTGGAAGAAGAGCTTGGCGTTGGCCGCGATGACCTCTTCGATCGGCTTGCTGGCGAACGAGGACAGCCCCATGGCGGTGCCGCGGGCGGCTGCGGCCCGCGCCACGGCGACCTCACCATCGGGGTGCACCGCCTGCACGCCCGTCGGCGAGATCAGCACCGGGAGCGAAATCTCTTGTCCCATAACGTTGGTCGACAAGTCGCGCTTTTCCTGCGCGCCGATGACGTGCGGCGCGAATCCGAGCTCGCTGAACGCTGCGACGTTGTCGGAGACCGTGACTCCCTTTTCGCTGGCCGAAATCAGCGACGAGTAGGCCGATTTCGGCAGTCGGCGCTTGGCGCGTTGCTGCGCGATGGCGACGGTCTCGAACCATGCGTCGGCCATTGTCACACCGGGCTTTCGTTACACATGCGTGCCGGCGGCGTCTCCGGCGTGACCGTCGGCGGCCGCAGCGACAGCGTCAGCGGCACCGGCTGGCGGATGCGCTTGCCGCGGGAATGATCGGCCCGGGGGCGCGGCGTCTCGCGGTCGTGTGCCAGCGCCGTCGCGCTGTGGCCCTGGACGCATTCGGGATCCGGCCCGTCCAGCGGCAGGCCGGTGAAGAATTTGGCGGCCATGCATCCGCCCCGGCAGCTGTCGTAGTGACCGCAGCTGCCGCAGGCGCCCGCCGACTGCGGCTCTCGCAGCTCGCGGAACAGCGGGGCGTTCTTCCAGACGTTGTCGAACCCACCGTCGGACACCACGTTTCCAGCCAGGAAGCGGTCGTGGATGGCGAACGGGCAAGCGTACACGTCGCCGACCGGGTCGATCAGGCACACGACGCGGCCCGCGCCGCACATGTTCAGGCCGGCCAAGGCGCCGGATTGGCCGAGCGGGGCCAGGTGGAAGAAGGAGTCGCCGGTGAGCACCCGCTCGCCCTTGGCGACCAGCCAGTCATACAGCTGGACCTGCTGGTCGGCGGTGGGGTGCAGCTCTTCCCAGACGTCGGCGCCGCGTCCGGACGGGCGAAGCCGGGTGATCCGCAGCGTTGCGCCGTATCGGCTTGCCAGCGCAGCGAATTCGTCGAGCTGGTCGACGTTGTGCCGGGTGACGACCACGGAGATCTTGGCGTCTTTGAATCCCGCCGCGGCCAGATTCTCCAGGGCACGCACGGCCATGTCGAACGAGCCGGGTCCGCGGACGGCGTCGTTGACCTCGGCGGTGGCGCCGTCCAGCGAGATCTGGACGTCGACGTAGTCGCTGGCCGCCAGCCGCGCGGCGACCTCGGGCGTGATGCGGACGCCGTTGGTGGAGAACTTCACGCCGACGTGGTGTTCGGTCGCGTAGTCGACCAGTTCCCAAAAGTCCGGGCGCACAGTGGGTTCCCCGCCACCGATGTTGACGTAGAACACCTGCATGCGTTCCAGCTCATCGATGATGTCCTTGCATTGACGGGTGGACAGCTCGCGCGGGTCGCGCTTGCCCGACGACGACAGGCAGTGCACGCAGGCCAGGTTGCAGGCGTACGTCAGCTCCCAGGTGAGGCAGATGGGCGCGTCGAGTCCGTGCTCGAACTGCTCGATCAGCCGGGGTACGGGGGCCGCTGTGGTCATTGATGGTCCTTCCTGGGCACCAGCATGTTGGACTCGACGAGCACACCCAGCGCATGCAGGTACGGCGCCTGAGCGGCGTCGTCCACGCCGGCCGCGCGGCAGGCGGACCGGATGTCGGAATGGTCGGCCAGCGACTGCACCACCGTGAGGATGGTGCGGTTCTTCAGAAACGACAGCTTGCGGGTACCGAAGTGGTAGAGCAGCGCGCCGAACGGTTCCGGCCGAACCGCCACCTGCGGGTGCAATCGCCAGCCGCGATCAGGATCGAACGGCGTCGCCGTCCGAGCCTGCGCGGGCGCGGGCACGGTCAGTAGACCCCGCACATGCCGTCAATGGACACCTCTTCGACCAGGGTCTCGGTGACGAGTTGGGGGTCAGTTTCGGTCTCGTGGTCCACGGGCCTTGCCTTTCGTCCGGTCTTGACAACGATGGGGTCTGAGTCACACTCGCGGCCAGAATATGGCATCGAGTGCCGAAATGGAAGGGCGGGGTCCGATGATGCCGCAGCCGCGGGTGGGCAGGCGCCGCTCGACCACCCCGCACCACATCACCGACGTCGCCATCGACATGTTCACGGCCCGCGGTTTCGCCGACGTGAGCGTCGACGACGTCGCGCAGGCCGCCGGCATCTCCCGCCGGACCCTGTTCCGCTATTACGCGTCCAAGAACGCCATCCCCTGGGGTGACTTCGACAATCACCTTGCCCACCTGCGCGATCTGCTCGACAGCGTCGATGCCGGCGTGGGCCTGGGTGAAGCGCTGCGCGCTGCACTGTTGGCGTTCAACACCTTCGACGAATCCGAGACCGCCCGGCACCGCCAGCGCATGCGGGTGATCCTGCAAACCGCTGAGCTGCAAGCGTATTCGATGACGATGTACGCCGGGTGGCGTGACGTGATCGCCGGGTTCGTGGCGCGCCGCCTGGACTGCAAGACCGCTGATCTGCTGCCCCAGACCGTCGCCTGGACGATGCTCGGAGTGGCCTTGTCCGCCTATGAGCACTGGCTGAGCGATGAATCCGTCCCGCTGCCGGTTGCCCTGGGCAACGCCTTCGACGTTGTGGGCGCCGGACTGCACGGGCTGCACGGGTGACGCTCGAGCACCTGGTGCACACCCTGCGGTCGCAGGGCAGGTTCTGCGCCTCGTCGGGCTCGCCGATGTACGGCGAGCTGTTCGAACTGGTCGCCGGCGACGTCGAAGCCGGCGGCGTCTTCGCGACCGTCTTGGCCGGGCGCGAGGATGCCCCGTCGCGCGACGCGGTGCCGCTGCGGTTGTTCGGCGGGCTGCACCGGTTGGTGCTCGACGGCCGGGCGGCGCGGTTGCGCCGCTTCTACCCCAGCACCGGGGGTGAGTGGGAGGCCAGAGCCGCCTGGCCGGAGATCCTGGACGTCGCCGCCGGTCACATCGACGCGCTGCGCGCCGCGCTGAGCCGGCCGCCGCAGACCAACGAGGTGGGCCGCTCGGCCGCCCTGATCGGCGGACTACTGCACATCAACCACGAATTCGGCTTGCCCATACGGCTTTTCGAGATCGGCTCGAGTGCGGGGCTGAACCTGCGCGCAGACCACTACCGCTACGGCTTCGCCGGTGGCCAGTGGGGGCCGGCGGACTCACCGGTGATCATCGACGACGCATGGCGCGGCGCGCTGCCGCCCCGGCGCGAATTGCGGATCGTCGCGCGGCACGGGTACGACATCGCGCCCATCGACGTCGGCGACGCCGACGGGGAACTGACCGTACTGAGCTATGTCTGGCCCGACCAGGCCGCCCGGCTGGCGCGCCTGCGCGGCGCCATCGAGGTCGCCCGCCGGGAGCCGGCGGCACTCGAGCGCCGCACCGCGGCCGACGCGGTCGCCGGACTGACGCTGGCCGATGGTGCGCTGACCGTGCTGTGGCATTCGATCACTTGGCAGTATCTGTCCGCCGACGAACGCACCGCGGTGCGCGCCCACGCGGACGCGCTGGCCGCCCGGGCGGACGCCCGCTCGCCCTTCGCCCACCTCACGATGGAGCCCGCGCGCGACGGCCCGGGCGCGCCGATCAGGTTCGTGGTGCGGGCCCGCAGCTGGCCGGACGGCGTCCCGCAGACGCTGGGCGAATGCCATCCGCACGGCCCCCCGGTGGACTGGCGGTAGCCCGGTGCAGCCGAATGCCCTACTGCGGTAAGGCATCCGGCTGCGACCAAATCGGGGCTAGGTCCCCATGAAGGTCATCGGATCGTGCAGCACGCGCGTGCCGTCATGCAATCCTTCGATGGCCTCCATGTGCTCGGGGGCGAGGGTGAAGTCGAACACGTCCAGGTTCTGGGCGACGCGCTCGGGCTTGGACGACCGCGAGACGACGACGTTGTCCAATTGCAGGTTCCACCGGACCAGTACCTGGGCGGGGGTGCGGCCGTACTCGGCGGCGATCGAAGTCACCGTCGGGTTCTCGAGCATCTTGCCGACACCCAGCGGGCTGTAGGACTGCGTCTGCACGTCGTGCTCGGCGTGGGCCAGGCGCAGGTCGGCCTGGTTGAGCCGCGGGTGCAACTCGACCTGGTTCACGGCCGGCACCTCGTCGGTTTCCTCGATGACCGTCGCCAGCAGTTCCTCGGTGAAGTTGCAGACGCCGATCGAGCGGACGTGCCCCTCGTCGCGGGCGACCTTCATGCCCTCGAAGCTCTCCACGTACTTGCCCAGCTTCGGCGCCGGCCAGTGGATCAGGTAGAGGTCGAGGTAGTCCAGCCCGAGCCGGTCCAGGCTCGCCTTGCACGACTCCTGGGCGGTGTGGAAGCCCTGCTTCGAGGTGCCCAACTTGGTGGCGACGAACAAATCCTCGCGGGGAATGCCCGAGGCGGCGATCGCGCGGCCGACGGCTTCCTCGTTCCCGTAGGAAGCGGCGGTGTCGATGAGGCGACAGCCGGCCTCCAGCGCCGCGAGTACCGAGCTTTCCGTCTCCTCGTCGGACAACTTGGCTACCCCCAAGCCAAGTACAGGCATCTTCGCCTCGTCATTGAGTGCGACGGTCGGAATCGCGCTGGGCGAGCTGTATATCTCATCAATCACTGTCACTTGCCAATCACCTGCCTGCTCAAGTTGGTTACTGGGTTATCTGGGAAAGGAACGATGATTCAGCGGCGGCCCGCAGGCCGGGCGGTTCAGCCAACCCACTGCGTTGTGAAAAGGTCCCCAACATCGCTCGCCTGCAGACAGTAGCCAAGCTCGGCAAGCGGTGCACCGAGTGCGGCGGTATATGTCGGGGCAGCAAAATTCGTCATGGCTCGGAGTTACGGGTTTCCAGCACAATGCGTTTGGCGTCGCTGGTGATGGCAATTGTGTGACACCGGCTACAGTGCCGCGACCCTGCCCCCGATGAACTTTCCGAACAAGTGCTTCCCGTGAGGTGTATCACCCTCGAATTCGACTGTGGCGTATGCCCAATTCGCGCCGAACCTTCCAGGCAGACGGGATACACGAGCGAAAATCTTGACGGTCTAAGTGCTTTCGATTTTCCGGTGTTCAGTGGGGCGCGCGCGACGCCAATTCGCCGATCCCTTATGCTCGACAAACGCCGAACGCACGCCAACACCGGAAGCGAGGCAGACCTGTCCCATGAAGACAATGCAAGAATTTTTCGAAATAGCCTGGCAGGCAACACAAATCGGCGCCACCACGCTCAAGAAGTCGCAGCCGAGCTCGGTGCAGCACAAGGGTGACCGCGACACCGTCACCGACGTCGACCTCGCAATCCAGCGCGACATCGCCGCCTACCTCGCCCAGACCACACCCGATATCGCGCTACTGGCCGAAGAGTCCGAGCAGCAGCCGGAGATCGAAACGTCCGAGTGGCTCTGGGTTCTTGACCCCATCGACGGAACGTCCAACTTCGTCCACGGCCTGCCGCTGTGCGCGGTATCACTGGCCCTGCTACACGCCGGGCGCACCGTGGTGGCCGTCACCCACGCTCCCCTGCTCGGCAAGACCTACCACGCCATCGAAGGCAAAGGCGCGTTCGTCAACGGGCAACGGATCACCGCCAGCGCCACCGACAGCCTCAGCGGCGCCATCGTGTCCCTCGGCGACTACGCCGTCGGCCACGACGCCGGCCGGCTCAATCAGCACCGGCTGGCGCTCACCACCGAGCTGGTGCCCCGCGTCGAGCGCATCCGGATGATCGGGGCGGCGACGCTCGACCTCGCCTTCGTCGCCGAGGGCGCCGTGGACGCTTGCGTGATGATGTCCAACAAACCGTGGGACACCGCAGCGGGGACGCTGATCGCCCGCGAGGCCGGAGCGCAGCTCACCGACGCGCAGGGCAACCCGCACACCCACAGCTCCGCGTCGACGATCGTCACCGCGCCGGGTATCACCGAGCAGCTCGCCACGGTGATCCTCAACACTGAGATCCCCAGCGACCGGTACGCGGCTGCCGTCGGCTAGCCGCGAGCGCGAAAGACCCTGTCAGCCCAGCATTTCGGCGATGGGCACCGCCGCGGCGATTTTGGCGCGGGCCTTCATGACCTTGCCCGGCATCCCGCCGCCGACCACCCCGACCAGGGCGCCGTCGCGTTCGTAGTAGGCCAGGAACTTGCGGCCGTCGTCCTCGACGACATGGACGATGTCGTCGGCCTCCGGCTCGCCCAGGCACTGGATCTTGACGTCGTACTGGTCGCTCCAGAAGTAGGGGACGACCACCACCGGCGACACGTCCTGGCCCAGCATCGCGGGCACGACGGCACGGGCCTGATCGGCGACGTTGCTCCAATGTTCCACGCGCCCTTGATGTCCCGTCGCGTCCCGCCACGAGGCGACGTCACCGAGCGCCCACACATTCGGTGCGCTGGTGCGTCCGGCCTCGTCGCAGATGACGCCGTTGTCGACCTCGATCCCGCTGCCCTCGAGCCATTCGGTCGCCGGGCGCGACCCGATGCCGACGACCACGATGTCGGCCGGCAGTTCGGTGCCGTCGCTGAGCACCACCGCCTCGACGCGCGAGTCGCCACGCACCTCCGTCACCCCGACCCCGAGGCGGACGTCGACGCCTTCGGCGCGGTGCAGCCGGGCCACCAGCTCGCCGATCTGCTCGCCGAGCACCGCGGCCAGCGGTGTCGGCTGCGGCTCCACCAGCACCACGTCCACGCCCAGGCTGCGCAGGCTGGCCGCCACCTCGCAGCCGATGAACCCGGCACCGATGACGACGGCACGCTGGGCCGCCGACGCATGCTTGCGCAGCGCCATGCTTTCGTCGAAGGTCCGCAGCACGCGGATGCCCTCGAGATCCGGGATCGCCGGGATGCGCCGGGGCACCAGGCCCGTGGCGATGACGAGTTCGGCGTAGCCCAGCGTGGTCCCGTCGTCCAGCGTCACCGTCTGCGCCGCGGTGTCCAGGCTGCTCGCGGCCGACCCCAGTCGCAGGGTGATGTCGTTCTCGTCGTACCACTCCCGCGGTTTGAGCGCGGTGTCGTCGACCTCCTTGCGCAACACCTCTTTGGACAGTGGCGGGCGGTCGTAGGGCAGGTGCACCTCGTCGCTGACGATCGTGATGGGCCCCGAATACGCCGACTTCCGCAGCTGCTCGGCGGTGCGGGCGGCGGCCAATCCGCCGCCGACGATCACGATTCCGTTGTTCGCGCTTGCGTCACTACTCACGTGGAGTTCTTAGCACGATGGCCGGTCAGTACTTTAGGGCACCCTTATCCACGGGGATCTGAGTGCCCGTGAGGGTGCCCGAGCCGTCGCCGGCCAGCCAGGCCACCACGTCGGCCACCTCGTCGGCCGCCATGAACCCGTTGGGCTGCACCGGCATTGGCGGAAAGCTGTGCACGAAGGTGGGATGTTTGGCGAAAATCTCCATCATCGCCTCGGGCTCGATCATCGGGGTGTCCACCGAGTACGGGTGGATGGAGTTGACCCGGATGCCGAATTCGCCGAGCTCGATCGCCAGCGTGTTGGTCAGCGCCGTGAGTCCGTGTTTGCTGGCCGAATAGTGGCCGTTGCCCGGGGTGGCCTTGATGCCCGCCGACGAGCTGACCACGACGATGGATCCGCCGTTTCCCGCCTCGATCATGGCGGGCACGGTGGCGCGCAGCGTGCGCCAGGTGCCGGTCAAGTTGACACCGATGACGGTGTCCCACTGTTCGTCGGTGAGCTCCCAGATGCGGCCCCAGCTCAGCACTCCCGCGTTTGCCACCACGATGTCGAGCCGGCCGAACTGCTCGATCCCGTCGGCCACCAGATCGCGCAGCGCGGCATCGTCGCGGACGTCGACCTCGCGGGTAAGGATCTTGCGGCCCTCGTTCTCCACCAGGCGCGCGGTCTCGTCGAGGTCTTCGCGGGTGGCCGGCGTGTACGTCACGCTGGCCGATGCCGCCGCGCAGATGTCCAGCGCGATGATGTCGGCGCCCTCGCGGGCCAGCCGCACCGCGTGCGAGCGCCCCTGCCCGCGGGCGGCCCCGGTGATGAATGCGACCCGTCCCTGCAGTGATCCCGCCTGTTCAGCCACGTGTAACCCCTTCGACCGCCGTTAGACCAAGCCAGGCTAGCAGCGCAACTGAAACGTGTTCTAATTCACCCGGCGCAGCCGGGCGGGCCGTCAGATGTCGGCGATGATCGCCGCGCGCCGGCTGGTGTATTCGGCGTCGGTCAGTGCCCCGCTGACGTGCAGATCCTGCAGCTCCTGCAGCCGTGCGGCGATCGACGGTTCGGGCGGTGTGACGACCGCCGCCGCGGGCGCCCCGGCCGGCGCCGGCTGCGCGGCGGGGGCCTGCTGTTCGACCGCGCGGCGCACCACCGCCTGTATCTGGGCGCGCAGGGCCGGGTTCGACCGGATGTCGACCATCTGGTTGAGCGCAACGTTGTTGGCCTTGAGGATCTGCAGGATCTCCATCAACGGGCCGGCCTGCCCGCTCAGGTCGTAGGTTTGGTTGTCCTCGGCCACCGTGAACTGCGCGGGAACCAGGCCGTTGACCAAAGCGCTTCGCTCCCAGTCGATTCGGTATTCGCTGGTGGTGGGGTTGACCAGCACCACCACCTTGCGGGCGTTGAGGTTGCCGAGCCGGGTGACGCTGGCGATGACCCGGTCCTCACTGTCGAACGGCAGGAGTCCTGGGCCCGCGATGTGCAGGTGCACCTTGACGACCTGCTGGTTGTTGACCCACGTCCCCGTCTCGGTGATCCCGGTGATCTGGGCGAGCGCCAGCACCCCGTTCTGCTCGAGCGCGGCCACCTTTGCCGACGACTTGGCGCCGTAGTTCGCCAGGGCGAGCGCGATCAGCACGTCGGCGACGGTGATCAGCAGGCCCACGTAGAACATCCACTGCAGCAGGCTGTCGAGCCCGAGGGTGAAGTACACGATCAGGAAGATCGGTCCGACCAGGCCGCCGCACAGCAAAACCACCAACTGTGCCTTCAGGTAGCGCGCTAACACATGACCCTCCTCGGCTTACTGGCGAATCCGTGTCAGATTAGCGCTAAGGGTGTCCCGACGAACGCGATACGCGCAAACCGCGTCCGGTCCCCTACACCGATTCGGTGGGCACGATCGGCACCCGCTTGACCGGCGCGCCCGCCGGTTGCGCCGGGTGTGCCGGCTGCGCCGCGGCCGGGGTGGGCGCAGCGGTACGCGCCGACACCGGCATCGTGGAGGCCGGCGAGGTCTGCGGCGGCACTGCCGTCTGCATCGGCGCGGCGGTAGTTCCGGCCGGCGTCGCGACCGACGCCGCCGGCTGCACGGTGGCCGGCCCACTCGCCGGAGCGTAGGCCGGCGTCACCACCCGCGCCGCGCCGGCCGGCATGGTGGACGAGGCCAGCGTGGCCGATCCCGCGGGAGCCGCCGCGACCGGCGTGCCGGCCGGTACCGGAGAAGCCGCGGCCGCTGCCGGCGCGACCGCCGCCGCCAGGGGTCCCGCGGGCGCGGTCGGCGCGGCAGTACCCACGGCACCGGCGCTCACCGCCGGCACCTGTGCGGCCATCGACGCCGGGGCCGCCGCGGTCTGCAAGGGCGAGGTGTTGGCGGCCTCGGCGAAGGCATACTGCGCCGCACCGCCATTCATCAGCTGGACGAACTGGCTGTGAAACGCGGCCGCCTGGGCGCTGAGCGCCTGATACACCTGGGAGTGCGCATCGAAGAGTGCGGCGATACTCGCAGACACCTCGTCGGCGCCGGGGGCCAGCACGCCCGATGTCGGACCCAACGCGGCCACGTTGGCAGAGCTGATCGTCGACCCGATGCTGGCCAGGTCCCCCGCGGCAGCCGCGACGAATTCGGGCGACGTTTGAACGAACGACATCGACACCTCCCCGCAACGCTACGGTCAGGAGAATTATGAGCAAATCCTAAACCAGCCGGAGCCGTCGCCGCATGATTTCCCCGCGTCTGTCCGGGCCGGCGCCGCTACCAAAGCACAAAGCCCGGATTGCCGAGTCGGCAATCCGGGCTTTGCGGCGGTTCGAACTACTTGATGATCTTGACGACCCGGCCGGCGCCGACGGTGCGGCCACCCTCACGGATCGCGAAGCGCAGACCGTCGTCCATGGCGACGGGCTGGATCAGCTTCACCGAGATGTTGGTGTTGTCACCGGGCATCACCATTTCGGTGCCCTCCGGCAGCGTCACCACACCGGTCACGTCGGTGGTGCGGAAGTAGAACTGCGGACGGTAGTTGTTGAAGAACGGCGTGTGCCGGCCGCCCTCGTCCTTGGACAGGATGTAGACGCTGCCCTCGAACTCGGTGTGCGGCGTGGTGGTGCCGGGCTTCACGACGACCTGACCGCGCTCGACGTCCTCACGCTTGATGCCACGCAGCAGCAGCCCGACGTTGTCGCCGGCCTGACCCTGGTCGAGCAGCTTGCGGAACATCTCCACACCCGTGACGGTGGTCTTGGTGCTGGTCGGCTTGATACCGACGATCTCGACTTCCTCGTTCACGTTGATCACGCCGCGCTCGACACGACCGGTGACCACCGTGCCACGACCGGTGATGGTGAAGACGTCCTCGACGGGCATCAGGAACGGCTTCTCCGTCTCGCGGACCGGGTCCGGGATGGACTCGTCGACGGCCTCCATCAGCTGCTCGACGGACTCGACCCACTTGGCGTCGCCCTCGAGCGCCTTGAGCGCCGAGACCCGCACCACCGGGGCGTCCTCGTCGAACTCCTGGGCGGCCAGCAGTTCGCGGACCTCCATCTCGACGAGCTCAAGCAGCTCCTCGTCGTCGACCATGTCGGCCTTGTTCAGCGCGACCAGGATGTAGGGCACACCGACCTGACGGGCCAGCAGCACGTGCTCACGCGTCTGCGGCATCGGGCCGTCGGTGGCGGCGACCACCAGGATCGCGCCGTCCATCTGGGCCGCACCGGTGATCATGTTCTTGATGTAGTCGGCGTGACCCGGGGCGTCGACGTGCGCGTAGTGACGCTTCTCGGTCTGGTACTCCACGTGGGAGATGTTGATGGTGATACCGCGCTGACGCTCCTCGGGTGCGTTGTCGATCTGGTCGAACGCGCGGGACTCGTTCAGGTTGGGGTACTTGTCGTGCAGAACCTTGGTGATAGCCGCGGTCAGCGTGGTCTTGCCGTGGTCAACGTGACCAATGGTCCCGATGTTGACGTGCGGCTTCGTCCGCTCGAACTTCGCCTTCGCCACTTCTGTGTCCTCCTGGACTAGTTGGTGCTTGTTAAAGCAGTGTTGGTGTTTTCAGTTGTGCCGCGCCCAAGGCATTCCAATGACCCGGCAAGATTACTCCGCTGGCCGTTACTGGCCCGTCGCCTTCGCGATGATCTCCTTTGACACGTTCGCCGGCACTTCGGCGTACGAGTCGAAGACCATGGAGTAGTTCGCCCGGCCTTGGGTCTTGGACCGCAGGTCGCCGACGTAGCCGAACATCTCCGACAGCGGCACATGCGCCTTGACCACGCGCGCACCGCTCCGCTCCTCCATGGCCTGGATCTGGCCACGGCGGGAGTTCAAGTCGCCGATCACGTCGCCCATGTAGTCCTCGGGCGTGGTGACCTCGACGGCCATGATTGGTTCCAGGATGACCGGTTGCGCTTGCTGCGCAGCCTTTTTCAGCACCTGGGAACCGGCGATCTTGAACGCCATTTCCGACGAGTCGACCTCGTGGAAGGCCCCGTCGAGCAGGGTGACCTTCAAGTTCACCAGCGGGTAGCCGGCCAGGACACCGTATTGCATGGCGTCTTGCGCACCGGCGTCGACCGATGGGATGTACTCACGCGGGATGCGGCCACCGGTGACCTTGTTCTCGAACTCGTACGTCGCACCGTCTTCGCCGTGGAACGGCTCGAGGCTGATCAGCACCTTGGCGAACTGGCCGGAGCCACCGGTCTGCTTCTTGTGGGTGAACTCGACCTTTTCCACCGTCCGCTTGATGGTCTCCTTGTAGGCGACCTGCGGCTTACCGACGTTGGCTTCGACCTTGAACTCGCGGCGCATCCGGTCCACCAGGATGTCCAGGTGCAACTCGCCCATCCCGCCGATGACGGTCTGGCCGGTCTCGGAGTCCTGGTGGACCTTGAAGGTCGGGTCCTCTTCGGCGAGTTTCTGGATCGACAGGCTCAGCTTCTCCTGGTCGCTCTTCGTCTTGGGCTCGATGGCCACCTCGATGACCGGGTCGGGAAAGGTCATCGACTCCAGCACGACCTGGTGGTTCGGGTCACTAAGGGTGTCGCCGGTGGTGGTGTCCTTGAGGCCGATCACCGCGTAGATGTGCCCGGCCGAAGCCGTCTCCACCGGGTTCTCCTTGTTGGAGTGCATCTGGAACAGCTTGCCCAGCCGCTCCTTCTTGCCCTTGGTGGCGTTGATGACCTGGCTGCCGGAGTCGACCTTGCCCGAGTAGACCCGGACGTAGGTCAGCTTGCCGAAGAACGGGTGGGTGGCGACCTTGAACGCCAGCGCGGAGAACGGCTCGTCGGTGGACGGCTTGCGCGTGATCTCCTCGTCCTCCTTGCCCGGTGCGTGGCCGACGGCCGGCGGCACGTCCAGCGGCGAGGGCAGGTAGTCGATGACGGCGTCAAGCATCGGCTGCACGCCCTTGTTCTTGAACGCACTGCCGCACAGCACCGGGTAGGCCTCCGAGCTGATGGTCAGCTTGCGGATGGCGCCCTTGATCTCCTCGACCGTGAGTTCTTCGCCGCCGAGGTACTTCTCCAGCAGCGCCTCGTCGGTCTCGGCAACGGCCTCGAGCAGCTTGGTGCGGTACTCCTCGACCTTCTCGGCCAGCTCGGCCGGGATGTCGATGGTGTCGTAGGTTTCGCCCAGCTTCGTCTCACCGCGCCACACCTTGGCGTTCATCTCGACCAGGTCGACGATGCCTTCGAAGTCACCCTCGGAGCCGACGGGCAGCTGAATAGGGATGACGTTGGCGCCGAGGCGCTCCTCCATGGTCCTCACGGAGAAGTAGAAGTCGGCGCCGATCTTGTCCATCTTGTTGACGAAGCAGATGCGCGGGACGTCGTACTTGTCGGCCTGCCGCCAGACCTGCTCGGACTGCGGCTCGACACCTTCCTTGCCGTCGAAGACGGCCACGGCACCGTCGAGCACGCGCAGGCTGCGCTCCACCTCGACGGTGAAGTCGACGTGCCCGGGGGTGTCGATGATGTTGATCTGGTTGTCTTTCCAGAAGCAGGTGGTAGCCGCGGAGGTGATGGTGATCCCCCGCTCCTGCTCCTGCTCCATCCAGTCCATGGTGGCGGCGCCGTCATGCACCTCACCGATCTTGTAGCTGATACCGGTGTAATAGAGGATGCGCTCGGTCGTCGTCGTCTTGCCGGCGTCGATGTGCGCCATGATGCCGATGTTGCGGACCTTGGTGAGGTCGGTCAGCACGTCCTTCTGTGCCACAGAAGTCTTCCCACTCTTTCGATTGCTTGGTTATTCGCTGTCGCTTTGCGCCCGGCCACCCTGCCATGACGCGGTTGGAGCCCCTACCAGCGATAGTGCGCGAAGGCGCGGTTGGCCTCGGCCATCTTGTGGGTGTCCTCGCGCCGCTTGACGGCGGCACCGAGGCCATTGCTGGCATCCAGGATCTCGTTGGCCAGCCGCTCGACCATGGTCTTCTCGCGGCGTTGCTTGGAGAAGCTGACCAACCAACGCAGGGCCAGCGTCACGGAGCGATCCGGACGCACCTCGACGGGGACCTGGTACGTAGCGCCACCGACGCGGCGGCTGCGCACCTCGAGGGAGGGCTTGACGTTGTCCATTGCGCGCTTGAGAGTGATCACGGGATCGGTACCCGTCTTTTCCCGGGCGTTTTCGAGCGCTCCATAAACAATGCGTTCGGCCAGCGATTTCTTCCCGTCCAGCAGAACCTTGTTCACCAGCTGCGTCACCAGCTGCGAGCCGTAGACCGGATCATTGACCAACGGACGCTTCGGCGCGGGCCCCTTGCGCGGCATCAGCTCTTCTCCTTCTTGGCGCCGTAACGGCTGCGAGCCTGCTTGCGGTTCTTGACACCCTGGGTGTCGAGCGAACCGCGGATGATCTTGTACCGGACACCGGGCAGGTCCTTCACACGACCACCGCGCACCAGCACCATCGAGTGCTCCTGCAGGTTGTGGCCCTCGCCGGGGATGTAGGCGGTGACCTCAACCTGGCTCGTCAGCTTCACGCGGGCGACCTTCCGAAGCGCCGAGTTCGGCTTCTTCGGGGTGGTGGTGTACACGCGGGTGCATACGCCACGGCGCTGCGGGCTGCCCTTCAGGGCCGCGGTCTTGACCTTGGCGACCTTGTCGCGGCGACCCTTGCGGACCAGCTGCTGAATGGTTGGCATCTACCGGCTTTCTGTGTTCGTGTTCGGCATACTTCTAGCGTTTTCAAGTCTGTGTACTGCAGTTATGTCCGGGCGCATCACCCCGCGTCCGGGTGTGTCGCATGCGCTGCGCACCGGACTTGGTCCGATGCTCCGTGGACACGCGAATTCGCCCGGCATTCACTCCCTTACGGTTAGGCGCCGTAAGCCGCCAGGCACGAGGGACCACAATACCCGCCGCCGGTCTCGCAGGTCAAAGCGACGTCGGCGCCGGCCGGGGGCTGGGGGCCGCCACCATGGGACTAGTGGCGATCGCAAGCGCGGCGGAGCCGGGCGCAGCGGGTCGCCATCATTGAACTAGTAGCGTGCGCCATCGGCGGCGGTGCGCCTTTCCAGGCCGGCCGCCAGCCGCAGCACCATGTCGGAGAACAGCGCGTCGGTGTCGATCTCGTCCATCACACCCGTCATCTCCAGCAAAACAAAGCCGTGCAGGGCGGACCAGAACTCCAGCGACGCGTGGAAGGCCGCCTCGCCGTCCAGACCGTAGGAGGACAGTACGGCGATCACCGGGGCGGCCGCGCCGCGGGTCGCGGCGGTGTACTCGGGATCGTCACCGCCGAACGGCATCCGGGTGAAGGCCGAGTAGCGGCCCGGGTGGTGGTGGGCGTAGCTGCGGTAGGCACCGGCCATCACCAGCACCGCGTCGTCGCGGGCGCGGCCCTGGCCGACCCGGTTGAGCATCGTGATGATGTCGTCGATGACGCGGATCCGCACCGCGCGCCGCAGGTCCTCCAGGCTGTCGACGTGGTTGTACAGCGACGGCCCCTTGGTGCCCAACTGCAAGGCCAGCGCATTGATGGTCAGCGCGTCCCAGCCCTCGCGGTCCAGGAACGTCAAGGCGCCGTCGATGATCCCGTCCCGGCTGAGCTTGGCCGGACGGGAGGCGGGCCGCCCCGCGCGCTGGCGCCCGACCGCCGACGGCGGATCCGGTGGAGCTGCCATGGCGTCGCCCTTCGATTGCGTGAACGGGTTGCGGTTAACTAATGACTCTAGTTGACGCCAGTTCAGAGATTAATCTCCCGGAGGCGATATGCGCGCCCGGCAACGGAAAATAAAGTCTGCCATCGGGCAGGCAAATGCACGTAATGTCATGCTTGCCTCGTTTCGAGCAGCCGACCCGTCCAAAAGGGGGCCCGCAGTGAAGTGGACTACGGTCGCCGGGTCACTGGCCACCTGTCTCATCGCCGTGGTCGCCGGCGTCGCCGCCCCACCGTGGGTCGCGCAGGCCAAGAACGGCGACACCCACGTCATCGGGCAGGACATCGAGCAGACGATCGACTGCAACGACGCCACGCTGATGGTCAACGGCAGCGGCATCACCGTCACCGCGCTCGGCAACTGCTACGCCGTGACGGTGATGGGCTCGTCGAACACCGTCGTCGCCGACTCGGTGTCGCACGACATCACCGTGTACGGCTACAACCAGACGGTGTTCTACAAGAGTGGTCAGCCCGCCCTGTGGGACCGCGGCCGCGAACTGGGCATGACCAACCGGCTCCAGCAGGTGCCGGCCTAAACCGCGGCAGCACAACATCATCCGATCGAGGGGAATCGAGGAACTATGCCCGCCTACATCCGTGACCGCTCGCTGCGCCTGGCCGTGCTCGCAATGACACCGGCCGCCGCCGCCCTGGTGCTGGCCGGCTGCAGTTCGACGGCCAACCCGCCGGCGGGGTCCTCGACGACCACCACGAAGAGCAGCGCGACGACCAGCGCGGGCGCCGCGCCGACGACGGGATCGGGCGGGGCGAGCACCACCGCGTCCATCGAGATCGGCAACACGATCAACTACGGGTCGATGGGCACCACCGCCACCCTGGACTGCGCCAGCGGCAAGTCGCTGAACGTCGGCGGCTCGGACAACAACCTGACCATCACCGGCACGTGCGAGACGGCCACCGTGAGCGGCACCAACAACAAGATCACGTTCGACAAGGTGAACACGCGCATCACCGTGCTGGGGATGAACAACACCATCACCTACAAGGACGGTGACCCCAAGGTGGACAAGATCGGCCAGAGCAACACGATCAACAAGGGCAGCTGACCGGTAGTCGTTCGCCGGCACGGGTTTTCGCCTATGCGAAGACCGCCCGTGTGGAGTCTTCAACATCTGCCGCGCAGTGTTGCCCCTGCGCCATAACCATTTTCATACCCACCTAGATCACACCGGGCAGCCGATGCCTCCGCTTCTGCAGCCGCCGCCGGTGTTTGACCTGCGTACCGTCCCCGCTCGAGATGCCGCGTGCAGGGCCGGGGCATATGATCGTTCCGGTAGAACGGAATCCAGCCATGTTCAGCACTAACCACGCCAGGGCGCTGGTTACGGCCATCGTGGTATTGACCGGTGTCGTCATGCTGCCCCACGGCGCGGCGGCGGCCGACCCCAACCCCGACGACCAGTTTGTGGCGCTGCTCGACCAGAAGGAAATCCCAGCGCTCGAGAACGTGCCGAGCCTCATCTCCACCGCCCACAGGATTTGTCGCCAACTCGATGGCGGCATGCCGGTGAACGGGGTAGTCGACGACATGAAAGAACGGGCGTTCAATGCCAATTCGGGCGGCGGCCCCTACCCTCCCGACCGTGTCATGCGCACCGTTGCCCGATTCATCTCTGCCGCGGTCGAGGCCTACTGTCCGAACAACCAAGCGAAGATCGCTTCCATCTCGGCCATGGCGAATCCCGCGCCCGGATCGGACGAACCGTCGCGGGCCGCCACGTCGAACACGCACCACGCCGCCTTGCAGGTGACCAACGTTGCGCCCGCGTCGGGACCGTTTGCCCTGGGAGAAACCGCCCAGCCGGAACCACCGCAACTTCCGCCACCGCCGCCGCCGACGGCCCAGGTCTTGACGCCACCCCGGCCGGTCGCGATACCGCCCCCGCGGCAACAACCGCCACCGCCTCAGCAGGGGCCGCAACAGGAGCCGCCGGCCGCTCCTGCGCCGGGGAGCCCTCCCGGCAGTGGAAGCGGTGGCGGCGATGATCCGGAGTCACCCCCCACACCGCCCGGTAGGGTGAGGCTCGCACCGTAAGACGCCGGGCGTCGGCTAGCCGGCCGGCGCCCCGTGCCGTCCCGCGCCCGCCGCGAAGCGCCCCGCCCCTTCGTTCGCCTCCGCGGCCACCCGCGAGATGCTGGCGAATTCGAAGTCGATCGCGTCGGATTCGGTTGCGCCCCACTGGTTTAGCGCCGAGAGCCGGTCGGAGCGCAGGCACTGCTGCGGCAGCGCCGCCAGCTGCGCCGCCAATTCCTCGGCGGCCTGGCGCGACTGCCCCTTGGGCACAACCCGATTCGCCAATCCGATGGCCAGGGCTTCGTCGGCGGCCACCGCGCGGCCGGTGAGAATCATGTCCATCGCGCGGCTGTGCCCGATCAGCCGGGGCAGCCGGACGGTGCCGCCGTCGATCAGGGGGACGCCCCAGCGCCGGCAGAACACGCCGAACGCGGCGTCCTCCTCGGCCACCCGCAGGTCACACCAGATGGCCAGTTCCAGGCCACCGGCGACGGCGTAGCCGCTGACCGCGGCGATGACGGGCTTGGACAGCACCATCCGCGTCGGGCCCATCGGGCCCGGGCCGGTGCGGTGCACGGCGTTGGCGTCGGGTGTGCCGAAGGCCTTCAAATCGGCTCCGGCGCAGAAGGTTCCGTTGTCGCCCCACAGCACGGCCACCGACGCGGTGTCGTCGCGGTCGAACTCCTCGAAAGCCGAATACAGCGCGGCGGCCGTCGGTCCGTTGACCGCGTTGCGGGCCGCCGGCCGGTTGATGATCACCGTGGTCACCGGGCCGTTGCGCTCGATCCGCACCGGTTCACTCATGTCGCCTCCGCAAATAGTGGTTCGCGCCGCCGCAGCAGCTCAGCGGCAAAGTCGTGGTAGGCCGCCCGCAACCGGGCGCCGGGCCAGTCGGCCGGCAGCAGCTCGTCGGGCAGCACGGGGTCGGTCAGCAGGTGGCGCACCGTCGCCGCGGCCACCAGAAAACGGCCGGGAATGTCTGGCGCGGCGGCCATCTCGTCGAGCAGCTGATGGCCGGTCTGGGCCCAGGCGGGCAGGTCCCACAGCTGCGCGGCCAGCTCGGCGGGGTCGTCGTCGCGTGCCCGCAGCACCCTCGCCTGGGCGGTGATCTCGGGGCCGGGCTCCGCCTCGATGTTGTCGGGCCGCATCCACACCCCTTCGCGGAGCTCACCGAAGCGCTTGTCGTGCAAGGTGGTTCGCAGCGTCGCGCGGGTGCGCGCGTCATTTCCGACGCTGGTCACGATCAGCGTGACCCACTCGCCGCTCCAGGGCTGCACCCTCGGGTCGATGGCGTCGTCCTGGCGCTTCTGCCGGGTCAGCAGGCGATCGGAGAGCCGGTAGCCGTCGGCGGAGCGGATCAGGTCGCCGGCACCGACCATGCGGGTCAGCGCCACCCGCAGCGTCGACTCCTTGATGCCGAAATCCGAGGTGAGCCTGACCAGTTCGCTGGCCCGGGCGTGCGCGGGGTGGGCGCCGAGCAGCACGCTGAGCACCACCGACCGCGCTGTCATGTCCGGCATGGCTACACTCCGGACGCGCGGCGGCCGTGGTCGCCGAACGGTTCGTCGCGGTGCCGCACCGCCTCGCGGAATCCGTGCTCGACGGCGTCCGCGACGAAGGCGTGCCCCTCGGGCGTATGCCGGGCGACACCGTCGAACACCGTGCTGACCATCCGGCTGGTCGCCACCCCCTGTTGCAGCAGAGCGGAATTCAGCGCGAGCTTGACCATGATCAGCTGGTTGACCGGCACCGCGGCGATCCGCTCGACCAGCCGCTCGGTGCGTTCGTCGAGGTCCGCCGGATCCGGCGCCTCGACCGCCCAACCCCACTCGGCGGCCTGCGCCCCGGTGATGCAATCACCGGTGAACAACAGTCTTTTCGCGCGCTGATCGCCGAGGCGGTGCGCCCACAGGCCGGCCGCCGGGACGCCCCACACCCGGGTCGGCGGATAGCCGATCTTGGCGTCGGCGGCGGCGACCACCTGGTCGGCGTGCAGCGCGATGTCGGTGCCGCCGGCCACGCAATAGCCGTGGATCTTGACCACCGTCGGCTTGTCGGCGTGCATCAGGCTGGAGAAGCCCCGCACGAAGCGACTCATCATCTGATAGTCGATCATCGGATCCCACGGCTGATCGGCCAAATGGTTGACCGCCTGGGTCTTTCCGTCCAGCACGGTGCCCTGGTACGCGCCGGTGCCGCCGGCCGAGCCGGTGCGATCGGCGTAGGCACTCAGGTCGAAGCCCGCGCAGAAGCCCTCGCCGCGACCGGACACCAAGATGACGTGCACGTTCGGGTCGAGGTCGGCGCGCTCCACCAACGCCGAGAGTTCCAGCGGGGTGTCCGCGACGATCGCGTTGCCCTTGTCCGGCCGGTTGAACGTGATGCGCGCGACCCGATCGGTGACCTCGTAGGTCATCGTTTTGAGGTTGTCGAAGTCGACCGGCCTGATCGCGTGAGTCATATTGTGGCTCAGCCCTTTACCAGCGCCCGCTCCAGGATCGGTGCGAGGTCGAGCCCGTCGGGCATGGTGCCGAAGGCACCGCCCCACCGGCGGTCGAGGCGGGTGGTGAGGAATGCCTCGGCGACGGCCGGGTGGCCGTGCCGCACCAGCAGCGAGCCCTGCAGCGCCAGGCAGATGTCTTCGGCCACCTTGCGGCCGCGGTACTGAATGGTCTCCAGGTCGCCCAGCTGATCGCGCAGCCGCGCAACGTGGTTGGCCAGGCGCGGGTCCTGACCCGCGCCGTCGGCGAGCTCGTCGAACAGCACCTCGACGCACTCGGGACGAGTTGCCATGGCGCGCAACGTGTCCAGCGCGCTGACGTTGCCCGAGCCCTCCCAGATGCCCATCAGCGGCGCCTCGCGGTACAGCCGCGGCATGCCGGAGTCCTCGACATAGCCGTTGCCGCCCAGGCATTCCAGCGCCTCGGCGGCGTGCGGCGTGGCGCGCTTGCACACCCAGTACTTGCTGGCCGCCAGGCCGATGCGGCGCAGCAGCGCTTCCCGCTGGTCGCCGCGCACGGCCTTGTCGGTGGCGCCGGCCATCCGCATCGCGACCATGGTGGCCGCCTCCGCCTCGACGGCCAGGTCGGCCAGCACGTTGCGCATCAGCGGTTGGTCGATCAGGTAGGCGCCGAAGGCCTTTCGGTGCTGGGCGTGGTAGATCGCCCGGGTAAGACCGGTGCGCATGCTGGTGGCGCTGCCCAGCGTGCAATCCAGCCGGGTGAGGTTGACCATCTCGATGATGGTGGGCACGCCGCGCCCTTCCTCCCCCACCAGCCACGCGATCGCGCCGTCGTATTCGACCTCACTGGACGCGTTGGCGTGGTTGCCGAGCTTGTCCTTGAGGCGCTGCAGGAACATTCGGTTGCGGGCGCCGTCGGGCAGGACCCTGGGCAGCATGAAGCAGGACAGCCCGCCCGGCGCCTGCGCCAGCACCAGGAAGATGTCGCACATCGGCGCCGAGGTGAACCACTTGTGACCGGTCAGGCGATAGGTGCCGTCGGCGTTGGGGGTCGCCTCGGTGGTGCCGGCGCGCACGTCGGAGCCGCCCTGCTTCTCGGTCATCGACATGCCCGCGGTGATGCCCGGCTTGGTGGTGGCCACCCTGAGCTCGGGGTCGTATTCGCGGCTGGTCAGCAGCGGCTCGTACACCTTGGCCAGCTCGGGGTTGAAGCGCAGCGCCGGAACGACGGCGTACGTCATCGAGATCGGGCAGATGTGGCCCGGCTCGACCGTCCACACCGACGTTTTGGCGGCGCGGACGACGTGGGAACCCGGGCGTTCGTCGGCCCAGGGCGCGGCGTGCATGCCGTGGGCGACCGCAGCGCGCATCAGTTCGTGATAGGCGGGGTCGTATTCGACCTCGTCGACGCGGTGACCGTTGCGGTCGTGGGTGTGCAGGACGGGCCGGTTGCGGTCGGCGAGCTCGCCCCACCGCTGCGCCTGGTGGGTGGCCGACAGCGCGCCCACCTCGTTCACCTCGTCCAGGCCCCACTGCCCGCCCTCGCGGATCAGGGCCTCGATGAGCACCGCGGAGCCGGCGGGGTTGTGGTTTTCCAGGGGCGGGACCTGGTTGGTGACGACATGGGTGTCCGACATGCCACCATGTTACATTTTCTCGACAGTTGCACAAGAGGTGTAACAGCCGGGCCGGGCGGTCAGCTCTCGGTGTGCTCCCGCAGGAACGCGATGTCGTCCTTGCGGCCCTCGTCCGCGGTCTCGCAGATCACCGGCGCGTCGGCGGTCTTGACCACGGCGACGAGCAGGTCCGGGTCGATCTGGCCGGTGCCGAAGTTGGCGTGCCGGTCGGCACCGGAGCCTGCCGCGTCCCTCGAGTCGTTGCAGTGCACCAGGTCGATGCGTCCGGTCAGGGCCCTGATCCTGTCGACCGCATCGATCAGGGCCTCACCGGCCGCCCAGGCGTGACAGGTATCCAGGCAGAACCCAATTCCCTTGTCGCCGATGTGATCCCACAGTCTGCCGATGGTGTCGAAATGACGGGCCATTGCGTGATCGCCGCCGGCGGTATTTTCGAGATACACCTGAACATCCGTTTCCAGGTAGTCCAGCGCCTTGACCCACCGCTCGAAGCCGGCTTCCATGTCGTCGTCATCGGCGTGGCCGCCATGCACGATGACCGCCGTCGCGTTGATTTCAGAGGCCGCGTCGCAGGTGTCCTGCAGGATTTTGCGCGACGGGATCCGGATGCGGTTGTTCGCCGATGCGACGTTGATGAGGTACGGCGCATGGACGTAAAGCGGCACGGTCGACGCTTTGAGCGCCTCGGCGTCGTCACGGGGTTTCGGTTTCTTCCAGCTCTGCGGGTTGCTGAGGAAGAACTGCACCGCGTCGGCGCCATCGGCTTGCGCGGCGGCCAGCGGGTCGTCGTTGCGGACGTGTGAACCGATGAGCACGTCGGCCAGTCTAGTGACGGCCTCCGACGGCCGCGACGGCCCCGCGCAAACGAAAAAGCCCCGGGCGAACCCGGGGCTTTTTCGTTGTCGACTTAGCGGTAGTCGCTGTAGCCGTAGTCGTCCAGCGGCACCGCGGCACCGGTGGCCTGGCCGAAGTCCGGGCTGTAGTACTGATCCTCGTAGGACGGGATCGTGTACGCGGCGGCCCGGGCCTCCTCGGTCGGCTGCACCTGGATGTTGCGGTACCGGTTGATACCGGTACCGGCCGGGATCAGCTTTCCGATGATCACGTTCTCCTTCAGACCCTGCAACTTGTCGCTGCGGCAGTTGATCGCCGCATCGGTCAGCACACGCGTGGTCTCCTGGAACGACGCCGCACTCAGCCACGAGTCGGTGGCCAGCGACGCCTTCGTGATACCCATCAGCACCGGACGGCCGGCCGCGGGCTCGCCGCCCTCGGCCACCACCCGGCGGTTCTCCGCCTCGAAGTCGGCACGGTCGATCAGCGAGCCGGGCAGGAACTCCGTAGAACCCGAGTCGATGATGGTGACGCGGCGCAGCATCTGGCGAACGATCACCTCGATGTGCTTGTCGTGAATCGACACACCCTGAGCGCGGTAGACCTCCTGGACCTCGCGGACCAGGTGGATCTGCACCTCGCGGGGGCCCTGCACGCGCAGCACCTCGTGCGGGTCGGCCGAGCCTTCCATCAGCTGCTGGCCCACCTCGACGTGGTCGCCGTCGGACAGCACGCGCTCGGAACCGTCTTCGTGCTTGAACACACGCAGCCGCTGCCGCTTGGAGAGCTTGTCGTACACGACCTCTTCGCTGCCGTCGTCGGGAACGATGGTGATCTTGTAGAAGCGCTCACCGTCCTCGAGACGAACCCGCCCGGTGACGTCGGCGATCGGCGCCTTACCGCGCGGGATGCGGGCCTCGAACAGTTCCTGCACACGGGGCAGACCGCCGGTGATGTCCTCACCGACACCACCCTGGTGGAAGGTACGCATGGTCAGCTGGGTGCCGGGCTCACCGATGGACTGGGCCGCGACGATACCGACGGCCTCGCCGATGTCGACCAGCTTTCCGGTGGCCATCGACCGCCCGTAACAGGTCGCGCACACACCGGTACCGGTGGTGCACGTCAGCACGGAGCGCACCTTGATCTGCGTGATGCCCGCCGCCAGTAGGGCTTCGATCGACGGGTCGCCCAGGTCTTCACCACGCGCCACGACGACGTTGCCGGCCTCGTCGACCGCGTCGGCGCCCAGAGTCCGTGCGTACGCCGAGGTTTCGATGTACGGGTCGCGGATCAGGGTGCCGTCGGGCTGACGCTCGGCCAGCTCGACGATGATGCCGCGCTCGGTCTCGCAGTCGTGCTCGCGGACGATGACGTCCTGGCTGACGTCCACCAGACGACGGGTCAGGTAACCGGAGTCGGCGGTACGCAACGCGGTGTCCGCCAGGCCCTTTCGAGCGCCGTGGGTGTTGATGAAGTACTCCAGCACGGTCAGGCCCTCACGGAAGGACGACTTGACCGGACGCGGGATGAACTCACCCTTCGGGTTGGTCACCAGACCCTTCATGCCGGCCAGCGTTCGCGTCTGGGTGAAGTTACCCGTGGCGCCCGAGTCGACGATCGTGATGATCGGGTTGTCGGCCGGGTAGTGCTCCCGCAGCGCCTGACCGACCTCGTCGGTGGCTTCCTTCCAGATCTCCACCAGCGCCTCGTTGCGCTCGTCGTGGTTCAAAGCACCACGCTGGAACTGCTTTTCGACCTTCTCGGCCCGCTCCTCGTACTGGTCGAGGATCTCCTTCTTGCGCGGCGGGACGAGCACGTCGGCCATCGAGACGGTGACACCACTGCGGGTCGCCCAGTAGAAACCGGCGTCCTTGAGCTTGTCCACGGTCTGCGCGACCACGATCATCGGGTAGCGCTCGGCCAGATCGTTGATGATCGACGCCTGCACCTTCTTGTGCATCTGCTTGTTCACGAACGGGTAGCCCACCGGCAGCAGTTCGTTGAAAAGCACACGGCCCAAAGTGGTCTCGGCCAGCCAGGCATCGCCCGGCTGCCAGCCGTTGGCGCCGAACAGCTCGGCCTCGATCTCGGTGGGCGGACGCAGCTGGGTCAGTCGCACCTTGATCTTGGCCCGCACCGACAGCACGCCACGGTCGGACGCCATGATCGCCTCGGCCGGCGAGGAGTACACCCCGACCTCGGGCTCGTCCTTGGCGGCCGCCTTGAATTCGCCCTTGTCGCCGTCGACCTCGGTGGTCAGGAAGTACAGACCGGTCACCATGTCCAGACGGGGCATGGCCAGCGGTCGGCCCGACGCGGGCGACAGGATGTTGTTACTCGACAGCATCAGGATGCGTGCCTCGGCCTGCGCCTCGGCGCTCAGCGGCAGGTGCACCGCCATCTGGTCACCGTCGAAGTCGGCGTTGAACGCCTCACACACCAGCGGGTGCAGCTGGATCGCCTTGCCTTCCACCAGCATTGGCTCGAAGGCCTGGATACCCAACCGGTGCAGGGTGGGTGCACGGTTCAGCAGCACCGGGTGCTCGGCGATGACCTCTTCGAGGACATCCCACACCTGGGGACGCTGGCGCTCCACCATGCGCTTGGCGCTCTTGATGTTCTGCGCGTGGTTGAGGTCGACCAGCCGCTTCATCACGAACGGCTTGAACAGCTCCAGCGCCATCAGCTTGGGCAGACCGCACTGGTGCAGCTTGAGCTGCGGGCCGACCACGATGACCGAACGGCCCGAGTAGTCGACGCGCTTACCGAGCAGGTTCTGGCGGAACCGGCCCTGCTTACCCTTGAGCAGATCGGAAAGCGACTTCAGCGGGCGGTTACCCGGCCCGGTGACCGGGCGGCCGCGACGGCCGTTGTCGAACAGCGCGTCCACCGACTCCTGCAGCATCCGCTTCTCGTTGTTGACGATGATCTCGGGCGCGCCGAGGTCGATCAGCCTCTTGAGGCGGTTGTTCCGGTTGATCACGCGGCGGTACAGGTCGTTCAGGTCCGACGTGGCGAACCGGCCACCGTCGAGCTGCACCATCGGGCGCAGTTCCGGCGGGATCACCGGGACGGCGTCGAGCACCATGCCCATCGGGGAGTTACCCGACTGCTGGAAGGCGGCGACCACCTTGAGCCGCTTGAGGGCGCGAAGCTTCTTCTGCCCCTTGCCGTTCCGGATGACGTCACGCAGGATCTCGGCCTCGGCGTCGATGTCGAAGTTCTCGATCAGCTTCTGGATCGACTCCGCACCCATGGCACCGGTGAAGTACTCACCGAAGCGGTCGATCAGCTCGCGGTAGAGGTTCTCGTCGACGATCAGCTGCTTGGGGGCCAGCTTGGTGAAGGTCGTCCAGATCTCCTCGAGCCGGTCCAGCTCGCGCTGGGCCCGGTCGCGCAGCTGACGCATCTCGCGCTCGCCGCCGTCGCGGACCTTGCGGCGCGCGTCGGCCTTGGCACCCTCGGCCTCCAGCTCGGCCAGGTCGGCCTCGAGCTTCTGGGCGCGGGCCTCCAGGTCGGCGTCGCGCTGGTCCTCAATGGCCTTGCGCTCCACCATCATTTCGGCCTCGAGCGTCGAGAGCTCGTTGTGGCGCATCTCGTCGTCGACCGAGGTGATGACGTAGGCGGCGAAGTAGATGATCTTCTCGAGATCCTTCGGCGCCAGGTCGAGCAGGTAGCCCAGCCGCGACGGCACACCCTTGAAGTACCAGATGTGCGTGACGGGCGCGGCCAGCTCGATGTGACCCATCCGCTCGCGACGCACCTTGGCGCGGGTCACCTCGACGCCGCAGCGCTCACAGATGATGCCCTTGAACCGGACACGCTTGTACTTGCCGCAGTAGCACTCCCAGTCGCGAGTCGGTCCGAAGATCTTCTCGCAGAACAGCCCGTCCTTCTCCGGCTTCAGCGTGCGGTAGTTGATCGTCTCCGGCTTCTTGACCTCGCCGTAAGACCATTGCCTGATGTCCTCCGCGGTGGCCAGGCCGATACGGAGTTCATCGAAGAAGTTGACGTCGAGCACGTAACTCCCTTTCCCCTTGCGGGTTTAGTTACCAATAAGAGGGCTGGCTTCGCTTCCGCTAAGCCAGGTCCTCAACAGACGCAGATTCGTTGCGGGACAGGTTGATTCCCAGGTTCGCCGCCGCCCGCTCGAGGTCCTCGTCCTCGCCTTCGCGCAGTTCGATCGCCGCACCGTCCGAGGAGAGCACCTCGACGTTGAGGCAGAGCGACTGCAGTTCCTTGAGCAACACCTTGAAGGACTCGGGAATGCCCGGCTCCGGGATGTTCTCGCCCTTGACGATCGCCTCGTACACCTTGACCCGGCCGACGGTGTCGTCGGACTTGATGGTCAACAGCTCCTGCAGCGTGTACGCCGCACCGTAGGCCTGCATGGCCCAGCACTCCATCTCACCGAAGCGCTGGCCACCGAACTGCGCCTTGCCACCCAGCGGCTGCTGCGTGATCATCGAGTACGGGCCGGTGGAGCGGGCGTGGATCTTGTCGTCCACCAGGTGGTGCAGTTTCATGATGTACATGTAGCCGACGGTCACCGGGTACGGGAACGGCTCGCCGCTGCGGCCGTCGAACAGCACCGCCTTGCCGTCGCCGTTGACCATGACCTCACCGTCGCGGTTGGGCAGCGTGCAGGACAGCATGCCCTGCAGCTCCTCCTCCTTGGCGCCATCGAACACCGGCGTCGACACGATCTGATCCGGCTGCGCGTGCCGCAGCTGCTCGGGCAGGTTGACCGCCCACTCGGGCGAACCGTCGATGTTCCAGCCGGACTTGGCCACCCACCCGAGGTGGGTCTCCAGGATCTGACCGATGTTCATCCGTCGCGGCACACCGTGCGTGTTCAGGATGATGTCCACCGGAGTGCCGTCCGGCAGGAACGGCATGTCCTCCTGCGGCAGGATCTTGCCGATGACGCCCTTGTTGCCGTGGCGTCCGGCGAGCTTGTCGCCGTCGGAGATCTTGCGCTTCTGGGCCACGTAGACGCGCACCAGCTCGTTGACACCGGCCGGCAGCTCGTCATCGTCCTCGCGGGAGAACACCCGGATGCCGATGACCTTGCCGGACTCGCCGTGCGGCACCTTCAGGGAGGTGTCGCGGACCTCGCGGGCCTTCTCGCCGAAGATCGCACGCAGCAGCCGCTCCTCCGGGGTCAGCTCGGTCTCACCCTTCGGGGTGACCTTGCCGACCAGGATGTCGCCGTCGCGGACCTCGGCACCGATGCGCACGATGCCGCGCTCGTCCAGGTCGGCCAGCACCTCGTCGGAGACGTTCGGGATGTCCCGGGTGATCTCCTCGGCGCCCAGCTTGGTGTCGCGGGCGTCGATCTCGTGCTCCTCGATGTGGATCGAGGTGAGCACGTCCTCCTCAACCAGCCGGTTGGAGAGGATGATCGCGTCCTCGTAGTTGTGGCCTTCCCACGGCATGATCGCCACGAGCAGGTTCTTGCCCAGCGCCATCTCACCGTTCTCGGTGCAGGGACCGTCGGCGATGACCTGGCCGGCCTCAACCCGCTCCCCCGCGTCGACGATCGGCGACGGGTTGGCGCAGGTGCCGTGGTTGGACCGCTCGAACTTGCGCATCCGGTAGGTGTGCCGGGTGCCGTCGTCGGCCATCACGGTGATGTAGTCGGCGGAGACCTCCTCGATCACCCCGGCCTTGTCGGCCACGACCACGTCGCCGGCGTCGATCGCCGCGCGCAGCTCCATGCCGGTACCCACCAGCGGCGCCTCGCTGCGCACCAGCGGAACCGCCTGGCGCTGCATGTTGGCACCCATCAGGGCACGGTTGGCGTCGTCGTGCTCGAGGAACGGGATCATGGCCGTGGCCACCGACACCATCTGGCGCGGCGACACGTCCATGTAGTCCACCTCGGACGAGGGCACGTACTCGACCTCGCCCGCCTTCCGGCGGACCAGGACGCGGGTCTCCTCGAACCGGCCCTTGTCGTCGATCGGCGAGTTGGCCTGCGCCACGACGTGGCGGTCCTCCTCGTCGGCGGTCAGGTAGTGGATCTCGTCGGAGACCACACCGTCGACGACCTTGCGGTACGGCGTCTCGATGAAGCCGAACGGGTTGACCCGGGCGTACACCGACAGCGAACCGATCAGACCGATGTTCGGACCCTCCGGGGTCTCGATCGGGCACATGCGGCCGTAGTGCGACGGGTGGACGTCACGGACCTCCAGACCCGCGCGCTCACGGGACAGACCGCCGGGGCCCAGCGCCGACAGGCGACGCTTGTGGGTCAGCCCGGACAGCGGGTTGTTCTGGTCCATGAACTGCGACAGCTGGCTGGTGCCGAAGAACTCCTTGATCGCGGCGACGACCGGCCGGATGTTGATCAGGGTCTGCGGCGTGATGGCCTCGACGTCCTGCGTTGTCATCCGCTCCCGGACCACGCGCTCCATGCGCGACATGCCGACCCGGATCTGGTTCTGGATCAGTTCGCCCACGGTGCGCAGCCGGCGGTTGCCGAAGTGGTCGATGTCGTCGGTCTCCACCGGCACCTCGGTGCCGCCGGGGACGGTCATCGTGGCCTGGCCCTCGTGCAGGCGTACCAGGTACTCGATGGTGGCGACGACGTCTTCCTCGGTCAGCGTCGACGACGTGATCGGCTCGCCGACGTTGAGGCCGAGCTTCTTGTTGACCTTGTAGCGGCCCACCCGGGCCAGGTCGTAGCGCTTCTCCTTGAAGAACAGGTTCTCCAGCAGGGTCTGCGCGGACTCCTTGGTCGGCGGCTCGCCCGGACGCAGCTTGCGGTAGATGTCCAGCAGCGCCTCGTCGGTGCCGGCGGTGTTGTCCTTCTCCAGCGTCGACATCATGATCTCGGAGAAACCGAACCGCTCGGTGATCTGCTCGTTCGTCCAGCCCAGCGCCTTGAGCAGCACGGTGACCGGCTGGCGGCGCTTGCGGTCGATACGGACGCCGACGGTGTCGCGCTTGTCGACGTCGAACTCCAGCCACGCACCACGGCTCGGGATCACCTTGACGCTGTGCAACAGCTTCTCGGTCGACTTGTCGATCGACTCGTCGAAGTACACGCCCGGCGAGCGGACCAGCTGGCTGACCACCACACGCTCGGTCCCGTTGATGATGAAGGTGCCCTTTTCGGTCATCATCGGGAAGTCACCCATGAAGACCGTCTGGCTCTTGATCTCGCCGGTGTTGTTGTTGATGAACTCGGCCGTGACGAACAGCGGGGCCGCGTACGTCATGTCCTTGTCTTTGCACTCGTCGACCGGCGCCTTGACCTCGTCGAAACGCGGGTCGGAGAACGACAGCGACATCGAGCCGGAAAAGTCCTCGATCGGCGAGAGCTCGTAGAGCACCTCTTCCAGGCCACCCACCGGAGTCACGTCCCCGCGAGCGGCGGCGGCCTCACGCCACCGCGGCGCGCCGATCAACCACTCGAAGGAGTCGATCTGCACGTCAAGCAGACCCGGAACCTCGAGCGGTTCGCGGAGCTTGGCGAAGGAAACTCGGTTGGGCGCTCCAGGCACGGAGCCGTTTGAGGAACTTCCGTTAGAGGAACTTTGTGGGCGATCCGTCTTGCTCTGGCGGAAATCTGCCAAGATGCATCCTTCCAGCACCTCGTGCGACTCACGAAGGCCGGGACCACCGGCCAGCTCGCCGCGAATTGTGTCGGTTCGGCCGGCGAACGATCTGTCCGGATCTCACGCGCAACTAGAACTAAGCCGCTTGAGGGGGCTCAGGCTTAGACCACGGTGTCAGGTGGCGGGTGAGGTGGGCAGGAGGTAGCCAGCGCAACGTCCAACAATAGCGCAGGACGGCGCATTCCTCAACTTCCCAACATCAGCAGTCCAGGGACATCGGCGCTGGCTGGCGTTTCGACTCTCCGCTGGATACATGCTGCCCAACAGACTGGCCCGTTTACGGCCCGCCGTCAAGAGGGCGGGCCGTCGTGTTACGCGGAGTTATCGCGAAACACGACGGGCATCGCGCCCTAGTCGCCGAACTCGTGCGCGCGGAATTTATGCGTGCCCTCCAGGTCGTCGAGGATGGCGGCCTGAGCGTTCTTGGGCAGGGTGTGCAGGATCTCGCGCACCCGGGCCTGGCGGCGGGCGACCGCCTTGCGCTCGGGCATCCCGGGCGTCGCGACGATCTGGGGCGGCACCCCCTCGATCTCCTCGACACCGCCGGCGTGGTGACCGGCGTCGATCATGGCCTGCTCTTCGGCCATGGTCGCCTCGTCCTTTTCCTCGGACATCCCGATCGGCCCGATCCGGCGGCCGTTGAGGAACTGCCGCACGACCGGCTCCTCGCTGGTCAGCAGCACCTCGCGCGGGCCGAACATGACCAGCTTGCGACGGAACAGCATGCCCATGTTGTCCGGCACGGTGCGGGCGATGTTGATGTTGTGGGTAACGATCAGCACCGTGGCGTCGATCTGGGCGTTGATGTCGAGGATCAACTGGCTCAGGTACGCGGTACGGACCGGGTCCAGACCGGAGTCGGGCTCGTCGCAGAGGATGATCTGCGGGTCCATCACCAGGGCACGGGCCAGGCTGGCGCGCTTGCGCATACCACCGGAAATCTCGCCGGGGAACTTCTTCTCGTCGCCACCGAGACCGACCAGGGTCAGCTTCTCCATGACGATGTCACGGATCTCGCCTTCCTTCTTCTTGGTGTGCTCGCGCAGCGGGAACGCCGCGTTGTCGAACAGGTTCATCGAACCGAACAGGGCACCGTCCTGGAACATCACGCCGAACAGCGTGCGGATCTCGTAGAGCTCCTTGGCCGAGCACTGCAGGATGTCGGTGCCGTCGATGACGACCGAGCCGCGCTCGGGCCGCAACAGACCGATCAAGGACTTCAGGAAAACCGATTTGCCGGTACCCGACGGCCCCAGCAGGACGCTGACCTCCCCGGCGGGGATTTCCAGTGTCACGTCTTCCCAAATCCTCGAGGAGCCGAAGGACTTCGTAAGTCCATTCACCTCGATAGCGACGCCCATGGGAAATCCTTCCGTCGAAACTTGTGCCCGCCACCTGCCCTTTTATGTGGCATGAGTCACTGTAGCGCACGCCTGCCACACGGCAGCAGGGATGCGGGCGACAGCGGGGAAATATTGACGGTCCTGAGATCAGCCGGAAGCCCGCAGGGCACAACTTATTTGACGCACGTGTTAGCCGAGCGTTAGCCAGTGGGCGCCCAGTTGCCGTGGAAGCCCATGGGCACCCGCTGCGGCAGGTGGACCGTGGCCACCCGCTCGAGCGTCTGCGCGTCCAGCAAGAGCAACTGGCCCTCATCGTGGTCGCGGTGATAGCCGAAGCCCATCAGGATGCCGTCGTCTTCGGCGCGGGCGCCGGGGTTCGGCACAAAGGACATCTCGCCGAGTAAAAGGCCGGCATCGAGGGCAGCGGCCGTACTCGATCCGGTCGCATAGTCGTGCTTGTAGAGCGCGGTGGACATCTCGGACGCCCCGTTCGACAGGTAGCCGCCGTCGGTGCCGATGGTGTAGCCGAATCGGTGCCGCCCGCCCAGCAGGCCCTCGTTGATGCGCGGAAACTCCTGCGGGCGATCGTCGTGGCGTTCGCTGGTCACCGCCCCGGTCGCGAGGTTGACTGTCCAGCGGTCCAGCGTCGGCCGGCTGTCGCCGGGGCCGCGCAGGTCGTGGTCGAACATCCGCGAGTAGCGGACCACATCGAGCACCAAAACCTCAGCGCCACCGCGCATCTCGGTGTAGGCGTTGAGCGGGTGGTAGACGTAGCAGGGTTCGATGTCGAACCAGCGGATGTCTTTGTTGCCGCCCTCGCGCGGCATGACGCCGATGCGCGCCTGGTAGTCCGGATTCCACCGGTAGGGCATCCGATTGATCGGCTCGCGATTGCGGTTGATCATCGTGGTCACCGGACCGGGGATCCGGACGCGTCCGAGCAATGACTGCATCACGAGCCGGGCCGGCAAACCCAACCAACGCGGCACGTTCGTCGGCATCACCTGCACGGGATCGAACGTCACCGGCAGGTCGTAGATCACCACGTATTTGTCGGTCAGCGAGAAGTCGTGCATCATCGGCGACCCGCCGACCTCGATGTCGACGGTGCGACGGGCACGGCCGGCGGTGTCGATCACCGAGTACTGCACGGTCCGCCCGCGGGTGAACGCGTAGGACACCGCGTGCAATTCGCCGGTGCGGGGATCGCGGTGCGGATGGGCGGTATAGCCCCCGAACAGGGTGCCGTCGAAATCGCACGGCCCCTCGGTGTCCAGCTCGTCGGTCAGCCGGTAATTCGCCCCGCCCCCCTCGACGAGCGCCAGCGTTTGCCCGGCATGGCTCAGCACATTGGTGTTCGGGCCGGCGGAGAGCATCCCGGCGCGGGGGTTCAGCCCGCGGGGCGCCGGCCGGCCCAATGCCCTGCAGACGTGCGCGGTGCGCACCCAGCGGTTGCGGTACCAGCGGGCCTGCCCGTCGCGCAGCGCCACCCCGTGCACCATGCCGTCGCCGCTGAACCAGTGGTAGACGGCCGGGTCCACCTCGGCGACCGGGTTGGGCCCGTTGCGCAGGTAGCGGCCGTCGAGGTGTTCGGGAATGCGACCGGTGACGCGCAGATCGTGCGCGGTGACTTCCGCGCTCACCGGCGCCAGGAAGTCCTCGAGGTAGGGGTTGCCGGATTTGGCGGTTGCCGTAGTCACCAAGGCTGAACTCCTATAACATTGTTATTTCAGCGTTATTGGCACGGTACGCCGCCGATGAGAAGATGGCAACGATGACTTCAGAGCTTCAGCGCAGCGTTCGCGACGAGATGCTGCACGCCGCGGTCGGCCTGCTCGACGAGCACGGGCCCGACGCCCTGCAGACGCGCAAGGTGGCCGGCACCGCGGGAACCTCCACGATGGCGGTGTACACGCACTTCGGCGGCATGCGGGGGCTGATCGCGGAGGTGGCCGAGGAGGGCCTGCGGCAGTTCGACGAAGCGCTGACGGTGCCGCGGACCGCCGACCCGGTCGCCGATTTGTTCGTCACCGGTGCGGCCTACCGCCGCTACGCCATCAGGCGCCCGCACATGTACCGACTGATGTTCGGCAGCACCAGCGCGCACGGCATCAACGCGCCCGCCCACAACGTCCTGACGCTGACGGTCGCCGAGATCGAGCGGAGCTATCCCAGCTTCGCGCACGTGGTGCGCGGGGTGCACCGGTGCATGCTGGCCCGCCGGATCACCGTGGGCGCCGCGCACGACGACGCGTCCGTCGTGGCCACCGCGGCCCAATTCTGGGCGTTGATCCACGGGTTCGTCATGCTGGAGCTGGCCGGCTATTACGGCGACGACGACTCGGCGGTCGCACCGGTGCTCGGTGCGATGACTACGAACTTGCTTGTCGCCCTCGGGGATTCACCCGAACGGGTGGAGCAGTCGCTGCGGTCGGCCAGGCACTGAACGCACGAAACCCCCGGGATGGTGATCCCGGGGGTGGCGCGCTTGCGACTTACTTGACGGTGACGGTGGCGCCGGCGGCCTCGAGCTTGGTCTTGGCCTCGTCGGCGGCCTCCTTGGCCACCTTCTCCAGCAGCGGCTTGGGCGCGCCGTCGACCAGGTCCTTGGCCTCCTTGAGGCCCAGGCCGGAGACGATCTCGCGGACCACCTTGATGACGCCGATCTTCTTGTCACCGGCGGCCTCGAGGATGACGTCGAACTCCGACTGCTCCTCGGCGGCCTCGGCGGGCGCGCCACCGGCAGCGCCACCACCGGCGGCGGCAACGGCGACCGGGGCGGCCGCGGTGACCTCGAAGGTCTCCTCGAACTTCTTCACGAAGTCGGAGAGCTCCAGCAGGGTCATTTCCTTGAAAGCGTCGAGCAGGTCGTCAGTAGACATCTTTGCCATGGGTGTGGGTCCTTCCTTGTTTTCCAGGTTCCGGGTTGGTTGTTACTGGGCTTCGGCCGGGGTTTCCGGCGCCTCGGCGTGCGCTTCCGAAGCGGGTTCCGGGGTGGCGTCCGCGGCGGGCTCCGCAGCGGCTGCGGGTTCTGCAGCAGCGGCGGGACCTTCGGCGGCCTTCTTCTCCTGCAGCGCTGCCGCGAGGCGGGCGACCTGCGAAGCGGGAGCGTTGAACAGCCCCGCCGCCTTGGCGAGGTTGCCCTTCATCGCGCCGGCCAGCTTGGCCAGCAGCACCTCGCGCGACTCGAGGTCGGCGATGCGCTCGACTTCGGCGACCGTGAGCGCACGGCCGTCCATGTAGCCGCCCTTGATGACCAGCGCCTTGTGTTCCTTGGCGAAAGTCTTGATGGCCTTGGCGGCGTCGACCGCTTCCCCGGTGACGAACGCGATGGCCGTCGGGCCGGCGAACAGCTCGTCGAGCCCCTCGACCCCGGCCTCCGAAGCCGCACGCTTGACCAGCGTGTTCTTGGCCACCGAGTAGGTGGCCGCCCCGTTGAGCGAGCGCCGCAGCTCGGCCAGGTTGGCGACGGTCAGACCCCGGTACTCCGTGATCAGGGTCGCGGTCGATTCCTTGAACTGCTCGGCGATGTCTGCAACGGCGGTGGCCTTGTCAGCCCTGGCCATGCCTACCTCCTGAAGTGAAAGACAATGCGACGTGTCGTCTCGATTCCCCCGAAGAACGACGAACGCCCCGGCGCAGAAGCGGCCGGGGCGTGAAATACGCCGGCGCGAGCCGGCGCTGATGCCTCGTCCTCCTGCGTGGGCCGCCGGGATGCTCCCGGACCTTCAACCGATTGCTCGGTGACCGACGGTCTTCGGTGGATCGGCTAACAGAATAGCGTGGCCCGCGCGATCAGCCAAAACGGTGGCCTCAGGTGACGGCGAGGACCAGCAGGACGAACACCGCCAGCAGCAGGATCACCCGCACCCGGTGCCGTCGATCCCAGCGGGCCGCGAGCTCGCGCGAGAGCTCACCGGTGCTCGGCCACTTCGCGATGCGGTTGTTGATCGGCACCAGCAGGGCGATGGTCAGCAGGATCACCGCGGCCATCAGCCCCGCGGCGATGCCGCAGAGCCAGTCGCGCTGCTCGCCGCGCTCCTGGATGGCGAGCGAGGCCACCAGCAGCAGGGTGACGGCGTACCAAAACGGCATCGTCGTGCCCAGCGCGCGGGCGGCACCGCCGCGGGCCGCCCGGAAGCCGTCGTCGGGCAGCCGGGCGATGAGCGGGTTGAAGAAGACCGCGACCGCCAGCTCCACGCCGACCATCAGTCCGGTCACCACAACCGCGAGCGCGTCGATGCTGTTGTTCATGGCAATGACCTTTGCGGTTATGCTGACAAATATCAAGGTACTGACAAATTAGTCAGCGAGGTGCTCGTGTCCGTATCGAAGAAGGAACTCAGCGACTGCCCGATCGACGCCGCGCTGTCGGTCATCGACGGCCGCTGGAAGGGCACCATCCTGTGGCGACTGTGCGACGGCCCGATGCGCACCGCCGAACTGCGGCGCAGCATCCCCGGCATCACCGAACGGATGCTCATCCGGCACCTGCACGAACTGGTCGACGCCGGGATCATCGAGCGCCACGACGCGCGCACGGTGCCGCCGTGCGTGCACTATTCGATTTCCGAATACGGCATGACGCTGGGGCCGGTGCTGGCGAGCCTGTGCGACTGGGGCCGAAAGCACATGCAGCGGGTCAGCTGAGCCCCGCGAGCCGGGCCGCGCCGATCAGGCCGGCCTCACCGCCGAGCTCGCCCGGCACCACCCGCAGCCCGGACAAGAAGTCCAGGCCGGCGTATCCGGCGAGCTTGGCCCTCAGCGGGTCGAAGAGCAGCGGCCCGGATTTGGCGACACCGCCGCCGATCACCACGAGATCCAGATCGCACACCGCGCCGACCGAGGCGATCATCGCGGCGAGCGCGTTGGCGCCCCGGTGAAATGCCTGCTGGGCCAACGGGTCTCCGGTCGCCGCCGCGGCGGCCAGGTCGCTGGCGCCGGCCTCGGGCGGCGCGGACCAGCCGCTCTCCCGCGCCCGGCGCACCATCCACGGCCCGGACGCGACGGTCTCCACGCAGCCGTGACCGCCGCAGGTGCAGGGCCGCCCGTCCAATTCGACCACCACGTGCCCGACGTGCCCGGCGTTGCCGGTGCGCCCCGAGTAGGGGACGCCGTCGAGCACCAGTCCGCCGCCCACCCCGGTCGAGACCACCATGCCGAGCAGAAACCGGGCGTCCGGGGCCGCGTTTTTTCCCGCCCCTATCCACTGCTCCCCCAACGCCATACAGACGCCGTCACCGGCCAGCACCACCGGTAGCCCCGGCACCGCCGCGGCGACCTTGTCGCGCAACGGGAAACGGTCCCAGCTGTCGATATTGATCGGGCTGACGGATCCGCTGCGCAGATCGATGGGCCCGGCCGAGGCGATCCCGACGGCGCCGACCGGAGCGTCCGCCGCGTGCAGCGCGTCGGCGATCATCGCTTCGACGACGGCCCACACGTCGCCGGCGGCGGGCGTGATCGGGGTGGGGCGGATGGCGGTGTACACCAGTTTTCCACCCGAATCTGCCAGTGCGGCAGCGATTTTAGTGCCGCCGATGTCCAGGCAGAGGGTGAGCATGGCGCTCAGTGCCGGTGGGTGTTGTCGGGCTGGCGGGGATCGCCGGGGTGCTCGTAGCCGGGGGCCAGCTGCACCAGCGCGGCGCGGCGCGCGTCCAGCCACAACCGGAAGGCGCGCCGGCGTGCGGCGCCGCGCAGGTGTTCCTCGATCGCCGATCGCACCTGGTCCAGCGGTGGGGCCGCTGAGGCCGCCGTGCGCCAGCCGTGTTCGCCCTGTTGCGGCGCGGCGAAACGCAGCGGGTTGCGGGCGTGATAGGCGGCCACGTCGGTATCGGCCACCCGCAGCGCGGCGGTGACGTCGACGAACAGCGCCCGGGCACGCGGATCGGCCAGCACGGCGGCGGCGACGCTGCCGATCTCCAGCCGGGCGGTCACGCCGGGCAGCAGCTCGGCCTCGGACGGCGCGCCGCGCGCGCTCAGCCCGCGGGCCTCGACCTCCGCGGCAACCACCCGCTCGGTGACGATGAGCTGGGTCAGCCACCGCCGCAGCTGACGGCCCTCGCTGGTGCCGCTGACGGGCAGCGCGGCCGCTCCCCGGGCGGCGCGCAGCCGCGCCTCAGCGCCGTCGAGGACGCCCGGCGAAACGGGCACGCCGGCAACGGTCGCTATCGGGCGGATGCTCATGTCACCGTCACCTTCACCGCCGGCGAGTAGACCAGTCGGCCGGCGCAGCCGATCCGCACCAGCGCCCACCACCGGCCGGGTTCCAGCCAGGCCGGCGGGGTCAGCTGGAAGCCTAGGTCGACGGTGCCGCGGGCGGGCAGCACCGCGCCGAGGGCGCCCGGGCCCATCCATTCCCAGGTGCCCCAGGGGCTGATCAAGTGCGCCTCCAGCGCCAGGTCGGCGCCGGCGTGGCTGCCGACCGTGACGGTCAGGGCGCCCGCTTCGCCGGGTGCGAGCGTGACCTCGGTGGGCCGGTGGGCGAGGTAGACCAGCTCGCCGGTTGACCCGCCCACGGTCACCACGCAGACGTCCTCGACGGGCTGACACCAGGAGGCCGGCACGCCGTCGCCGGTGACGCGGAGCTCGGCGCGCACCGGGTAGAGGCCGGGTTCGGCGTGCGCGGGGACCGACACCACCACGTCTTGGTAGCAGTGGTCGCCCCGGCGCAGGGTGACGGGCAACTCGGCGGGCCTGGCCGTCCATCCGTCCGGACACCGGAGGCAGACCGTGCCGCGCAGCGTGGCGTCGGTGCTGTCGCATGCCGCACTGAGGCGCAGCGTCACCTTGCCGGCGGCCTCCGCGCTCGCCTGCGGCGGGTGCAGGTGGGCGACCGCCGGCAGCCCGCCGAGCGGCGCGGGGCCGCGATTGTGCAGCCAATACCGCGCGTACAGCGGCTGCGCGGTCTCGGCGTCCGGGGCCAGGACGGTCGCGCCGGCCGCGACCCGTGCGTCCACGCGGGCCAGGACGGTCGCCACCTGGTAGCCGCGCAACTCGACCGAGGACACGGGTTCGGGGTGGGTTTCCAGCAGATCGGCGCGCCGCAGGTCGCGCAGCGTCGCGACGTCGGAGTCGATGGCGACGGGGGTGCGGGCGCCGATGGTCTCCACCAGGCGCAAGGCCACCGCGTTCGGGTCCAGCGGCGCCGCGCTGCCCGCGGTCAGCGGGTTGCCGGCGGCCTTGAGGGCGCCCAGCTGTACCGATTCGGGCTCGACGCGCAGCAGTGATCCGGCCGCCGGCAGCGCCGCCCCCAGTCCGCCCGGTGTGACGGCGAGCAGCGGCTGGGAGAACTGCGCGCTGCGGGCGGGGATCCGGGCCCGCCGCCAGTCGCCCGCCCCGCTGACCAACGCGTAGTCGAAGGCGTGGGTCCAGTGCTGCAGTTGGAAGTTGGAGCCGTCCGGCGCGGTGCGGCGCGGGTCGTCGATCCAGATGCCCGACGGCCAGCCGGTGCAGGACCGCATCAGCGCGGTGTGCAGGGTGCCCTCGGTGTCGACGGCGAAGCTGGGCACCCCGCGGTTGAGCAGGGCGACGGTGCGGTCTTCGAAAGCGTCCGTCTGCGAGGGGGATCTCTGCGTCACGGCGATCTCGGCGTCGCCGAGATCGCCGGCCAGCGCGGCGATCGCCGCCCGCAGGTCGTCCTCGTCGCGGCCGTCGATGATCAGCACCGGCAGCGCCCGCGGCGGACGCAGGTCGGCGTCGGGCACCCACACCGCGTCCAGCGGCGTCTCGGCCGGCACCCACACCAGGGCCCGGCCGGTCGCCGCCAACTGGCGCTCCAGCTCGTCGGCGTACTCCGGGGCGTCGGCCAGCACGGCCGCGGCGAAGGCGTTGCGGGCGGGCCCGCCCAGCGCGATGCGCACGTCGGGCAGGTTCGAATCGACCTCGAGGTGGCCGTAGCGCGGCTTGCCCGCGGCGCTGCAGGTGGCCGTGACTCCGGCGCGCACCAGCGCGACCATCAGCTCCCTGGCCAGCGGCCCGGCCATCGCCTCGGTCGGCGACACCACCTCGGCGACCGACACCGCCCGCACGCCCTCGCCGACCCTGATCCGGGCCGCCGAGGACACGCCGAACCAGCCGTACGCCGGGTTGTCCAAGGTCCACAGGTGCCGCGCGGTGTCCACCGCGGCGGGCCCGTCATGCAGCAACGCGAAACCGCGGCCGACGACGGCGTCGCCCACCTCGCTGACCGGCATGGCGCCCGGCACCGGGCACGGCCAGCGCAGCCGCACCAGCTGGTCGACGCCGCTGAACTCGTCGATGGTGGTGCGGCAGTCCACCCGCGCGACGCCCCGCCACAGTGTCAGGGTCTGGGTGTAGCACAGCAGCGTGCCGATCCGGCCGTGCACCACCACCCGCTGACCGAGCGGCCCGTGGCACGCCTGCACCCGCGCGGGCTTCTCCGACGAGCACACCACCGGCCCCTTGGGCAGCAGGTGCCACGGGCCCTCACCCTGGCTCGGGTGCGCCGGGTATTCCTCGTAGACGGCGAGCTCGTTGCCCACCCGGCCGCGGGCGATCAGCTCGCGGCCGTCCTGGATCAACGAGGCGACTCCCCCGCCGCGCGCCGGGTCGACCTCGAGGCGGTAGTGCTCGTTGGCGATCACCGATCCCGCGACCGGTTCCCAGCCGGCCGGTTCGCCCCGGTCGGGCGCGGGCACCAGCCGGTACGCCCGCCACCCCAGCGACGGCACCTCGCGCGCCAGCCAGCTCACCGACCGGCCGTCGTGTTCGACGTGCGCCGCCAACTCGGCCCCATCGGCGTCGAGCACCCGCACCCGGGCGCCCAGCGGCGGGTCGAGGCGCGCGGTGACGATGTCGGTGCGCCGGCAGGTCAGCGGATTCCACACGATCACGTCGCCCTCGCCGCCGCTGGACAGCAACGCCAGCGAGTTGTCGCGGGCCGCGCGGCCCAGCTCCCAGGCGTCGCGCCATCCGGTCAGCAGGTCGAGGTACACCTGGTCGGATTCCGAGCCGGTGATGGCGTCGTGGTGCGCGCCGTAGACCAGCTGCACCCAGGCCTTGGCCAGGGCGGCCTGCGGATACTCGGCGCCGGTCAGCAGCCCGGCGAACACCGCGAAACGCTCGGCCTGCAGCACGGCGTTCTCGGCGGCCCGGTTGGCCTGCTTGGTGTCGATGTAGGACACGTCCTTGCCGGTGTAGATCGGGTTCATGTCCCGGGTCTGCGGCGACGGCACGCGCTCGCGCTGCGCCAGTTCGGCGCGCACCGCCGCGAAGAACTCGCACGGCAGCGCGCACACGAAGCGCGGCCAGGTGTAGCGCGCGGCCCAGTCGCGGTGGATGTCGGTGACCCACTTGTTGGGCGGGGTGTAGTCGGTGCCGACCGGCAGCAGCACGTTGCGGGTCAGCGCGACCTTCTTGAGCTGATCGAACAGCTCGTAGGTAGCTTTCTCGGCCTCGCCCAGCGACGCCGCGGAGTCCATCCACCAACCCGCCGAATAGTGCGCGGGCATGTAGTGGGTGAGCAGGCCGTGGCCCGACGGCGAGATCCACTCGAACTCGCTGGCGAACTGCATGCGCTCGACATCGCCGTCGCCCAGGGCCGGGCCCCACTGGTGGTGCGGTCCCCTGGCCCACGAGCTCGACGTCAGGCCGGCGTCGGCGGCCATCCCCGGGAATTGCGGATCGTGGCCGAACACATCCAGCTGCCACGCGGTGGCCGGGTTCGCTCCCATGACGTGGCGTTGAAAACCCATGCCGTGCACCAGGTTTCGAATCGTCGTTTCCGGGCTGGTGAGGTTGGTGTTGGGTTCGTTGTAGGTGCCGCCCATCACCTCGACGCGGCCCTGGCCGATGAACCGGCGCAGATCGGCCCGGTCTTCGGGGCGGGTGTCCCAGTACGGCTTGAGGTAGTCGACCTCGGCCAGCACGAACTTGTACTCGGGGTCGCGGCGCGCCATCTCCAGATGCGCATGCACCAGGTCGAAGCCGTTGGTCTGGCGGGCCCGGCCCGGCGGGTCCTCGGTCCACTCGCTGGTGTAGGCGCCCTGGGTGTTCCACCACACCGGGTCGTAGTGGAAGTGGCTGACCATGAACATGGTCCAGCCGGGCTCGGCCACGGTGAACTCGAACGGCAGCCGCTGACCGCCGGCGTGCGCCCGCGCGGGCCGGCGCTGGCCGACGACGGCCTCGTCGACGCTCACCGCCACCTCGACGACCTCGCGCCCGGGCTCGGCGACCGCGCGCCCGCGCAGTCCGCGGCCGTCGATGCGGATCGGCGTGGGTTCGGCGCACTCGGACACCGTGACGCGGACCAGCTGCAGCGGCGCGTCCGGGGGTCCGACGAAGAGCTCGGTCGACTCGGCGTTGGTTATTTGCATGCCGAAACCACCTGCATCCCCGCACCTTACGGCGCGCGAGACCTAGGATCGACCAATGCCCGCCCTCGCCCCGCCGGTGGCCGACGAACGCAACGCGCTGCGCGAATTCCTGGCGTTTCACCAGAGCGCGTATTTCGCGGTCAGCCATGGCCTCACCGACGATCAGGCCCGGTCCACGCCCTCGGTCAGCGCGCTGTCGATCGGCGGGCTGGTCAAGCACGCGACCGGGATGCAGCGCAGCTGGATGGCGCGCGTCGCCGCCGCACCGGACGCGCCGCCGAAAGACCCGCGCCCGTTCGAGCAGATCGCCACCGAGTTCGCCGACCAGCACGTGATGCGGCCCGACGAGACGCTGGCCGGGCTGCTGGGGGCGTTCGAGGCGCAGAACGCGACCTCGCTGCGGCTGGTGGAAACCGCCGACCTGGACGCCGCGGTGCCCGTTCCGCGGGACATCCCGTGGTTTCCCAAGAACCAGCAGGCCTGGTCGGTGCGCTGGGTGATCCTGCACGTGATCAACGAGCTGGCCCGGCATGCCGGCCACGCCGACATCATCCGGGAGACGATCGACGGCGCCACCATGTACGAGTTGATCGCCGCGCGGGAGAACTGGGCGATCGAGGGGTGGGTGCAGCCCTGGAGAAGCGGGGACACCGGCGGGCGCCCGAGTTAGAGGATTGGGCCTCATCCCTGCCGATTTGGCACACTGCACAGATGAGCTCCGCCAAACATCGAGAGGGCGCCAAGCTGGACCGGGTGCCGTTGCCGGTCGAAGCGGCCCGGGTTGCCGTGACAGGTTGGCAGGTCACCCGCACCGGCGCTCGCATCCTCACCAAGCTGCCGGGCAGGGGTCCGTGGCAGCAGAAGGTGATCAAGCAGCTCCCCCAGACCTTCGCCGACCTGGGGCCGACGTACGTCAAGTTCGGCCAGATCATCGCGTCGAGTCCGGGCGCCTTCGGTGAATCGCTGTCCCGGGAATTCCGCGGCCTGCTCGACCGGGTGCCGCCCGCCGACGCCGACGAGGTGCACAAGCTCCTCGTCGAAGACCTCGGCGGCGACCCGTCGGAGTTGTTCGCCAAATGGGACGAGACGCCGTTCGCGTCGGCGTCCATCGCGCAGGTGCACTACGCCACCCTGCACACCGGTGAGGAGGTCGTCGTCAAGATCCAGCGCCCGGGCATCCGGCGCCGGGTCGCGGCCGACCTGCAGATCCTCAAGCGTTTCGCCCAGGCCGTCGAACTGGCCAAACTGGGCCGCCGGCTCTCGGCGCAGGACGTGGTCGCCGACTTCTCCGACAACCTGGCCGAGGAGCTGAACTTCCGGCTGGAGGCGCAGTCGATGGAGGCCTGGGTCTCGCATCTGCACGCCTCCCCGCTGGGCAAGAACATCCGGGTTCCGCAGGTGTTCTGGGACTTCACCAGCGACCGGGTGCTGACCATGGAGCGGGTGCACGGCATCCGCATCGACGACGTCGCCGCCATCCGCAAGGCCGGGTTCGACGGAACCGAGCTGGTCAAGGCGCTGCTGTTCTCGCTGTTCGAGGGTGGGCTGCGGCACGGGCTGTTCCACGGCGACCTGCACGCGGGCAACCTCTACGTCGACGGCCAGGGCCGCATCGTCTTCTTCGACTTCGGGATCATGGGCCGCATCGATCCCCGCACCCGCTGGCTGCTGCGCGAGCTGGTGTACGCGCTGCTGGTCAAGAAGGACCACGCGGCGGCGGGCAAGATCGTCGTCCTGATGGGCGCCGTCGGCACCATGAAGCCGGAGGCCGAGGCCGCCAAGGACCTGGAGAAGTTCGCCACTCCGCTGACCATGTCGACGCTGGGCGACATGTCCTACGGCGATATCGGCCGGCAGCTGTCGGCGCTGGCCGACGCCTACGACGTCAAGCTCCCCCGCGAGCTGGTGCTGATCGGCAAGCAATTCCTCTACGTCGAGCGGTACATGAAGCTGCTGGCGCCCAAGTGGCAGATGATGTCGGATCCGCAGCTGACGGGCTATTTCGCGAACTTCATGGTCGAAGTCAGCCGCGAGCACTCCTCCGATGTCGAGGTATAGGAGCTCTCTGGTGCAGGTCCGCACGGGGCATGCCATTTCCGGCGATCTGAAGCTGTACTACGAGGACATGGGCGACATCGACGACCCGCCCGTCCTGCTGATCATGGGGCTGGGCGCCCAGCTGCTGCTGTGGCGGGTCGCGTTCTGCGAAAAGCTGCTCGGCCACGGCCTGCGCGTCATCCGGTACGACAACCGCGACGTCGGCCTGTCCAGCAAGACGCAGCACCGCAGCTCGGGGCAGCCACTGGCGATCAGGCTGCTGCGGTCCTGGCTGGGTCTGCCCAGCCAGTCGGCATACCGGCTCGAAGACATGGCCGACGACGCCGCTGCCGTGCTGGATCATCTGGGCATCGAGGCCGCCCACATCGTGGGCGCGTCGATGGGCGGCATGATCGCGCAGATCTTCGCCGCGCGATTCCGCGAGCGGACCAGGACCCTGGCGGTCATCTTCTCCAGCAACAATTCGGCGCTGCTGCCGCCGCCGGCCCCGCGCGCGCTGCTGGCACTGCTGAAGGGTCCGCCGCCGGACTCGCCGCGCGAGGTGATCATCGACAACGCGGTGCGCGTCGGCAACATCATCGGCGGCCCGCGCTACCGCGTGCCCGAAGAGCAGGCCCGCGCCGAGGCCGCCGAGGGCTACGACCGCAACTACTACCCCCAGGGTGTCGCCAGGCATTTCGGCGCGGTGCTGGGCAGCGGCAGCCTGCGTCGCTACAACCGCCAGACCACCGCGCCCACCGTGGTGATCCACGGCCGCGCCGACAAGCTGATGCGGCCGTTCGGCGGGCGCGCCGTGGCGCGGGCCATCGACGGCGCCCGATTGGTGACATTCGACGGAATGGGTCATGATCTTCCACAGCAGTTGTGGGATCAGGTGATCGGCGTGCTGACCAAAAACTTCAGCAGGGCCGGATAGCCAAAAACATTCGGTAGAAACGCATCCCCGTGATTTTCAGTCCATGTCGCAGGGCTGTACGGTTGGCACAGAAGGGTGGGTGTCTCAAATGGCCAAGCTGAAGCCGTATTACGAAGAATCGCAGGCGACCTACGACATTTCGGATGACTTCTTCGCGCTGTTCCTCGACCCGAACATGGTGTACACCTGCGCCTACTTCGAAAACGACGACATGAGCCTGGAAGAGGCCCAGCTGGCCAAGATCGATCTGGCGCTGGACAAGATGAAACTCGAGCCGGGAATGACGGTGCTGGACGTCGGATGCGGCTGGGGCGGCGCCGTCGTCCGGGCGGTCGAGAAATACGACGTGAACGTCATCGGGATCACGTTGAGCCGCAACCACTACGCGCGCACCAAGGCGAGGCTGGAGGCGATCCCGACGACGCGGCGCACCGAGGCCCGGCTGCAGGGCTGGGAAGAGTTCGACGAGCAAGTCGATCGGATCATCAGCTTCGAGGCCTTCGACGCATTCAAAAAAGAACGCTGGCCCGCGTTCTGGGATTGGGCCTATAACACCCTTCCCGAAGGCAGCCGCATGCTGATGCACAGCATTTTCACGCATCCGCAGAACTACTGGCACGAGCACGGCATCACGATCACGATGTCGGATCTGCGATTCTTGCGCTTCCTCGGCAAGGAGATTTTCCCGGGCGGGAACATGTGTGGCGAACCCGATATCGTCGACACTTCTCGGGCCAGCGGATTCTCGCTCGAGCACACGCAATATCTGCAGCCGCATTACGCGCGGACGCTGGACACCTGGGCGGCCAATCTCGCCGCCAACCGCGAACGCGCGATCGCGATCCAGTCCGAAGAGGTCTACGACCGATTCATGCGCTACCTGACCGGCTGCGCGGAGCTCTTCCGCAAGGGCATCTCCAACGTCGCCCAGTACACGCTCACCAAGTAGCGGGCGGGTGGGTGGACGCGAACCAGCCTGCCCTGGAAAAGTAGACTTCGTATCCGCGGTCGGGCCCGCGACGCGCACCTGCACCGTTTTCGAGATTTCGCCTCAACGTTGGGTATCGTTGCAGGTCAAACGCGACCCCTCCGATGCGTGCGCGGGTTGTAGGAAGTGAACCTCATCCAGGAGAACAGGACGAAAATGGCTGAGCAACCGACTAGCCCGACGAAGACACGGACGCGTTCGGAGGACATCCAGGCGCATTACGACGTCTCCGACGACTTCTTCGGCCTGTTCCAGGACCCCTCCCGCATCTACAGCTGCGCCTACTTCGAGCGCGCCGACATGAGCCTGGAAGAGGCCCAGTACGCCAAGATCGACCTCAACCTGGACAAGCTGGACCTCAAGCCGGGCATGACCCTGCTGGACATCGGCTGCGGGTGGGGCACCACCATGAAGCGCGCCGTCGAGCGGTTCGACGTCAACGTCATCGGCCTGACGCTGTCCAAGAACCAGCACGCCCGCGCCGAGGCGCTGCTCGATTCCATCGACACCGGCCGCTCGCGCCAGGTCCGCCTGCAGAACTGGGAGGACTTCAACGAGCCCGTCGACCGCATCGTGTCGATCGAGGCCTTCGAGCACTTCGGCCACGAGAACTACGACGACTTCTTCAAGCGGACCTTCGACATCATGCCCGACGACGGCCGGATGACCGTTCAGAGCAGCGTCAGCTACCACCCGTACGACCTGGCCGCCCGCGGCAAGAAGCTGAGTTTCGAGACGGCCCGGTTCATCAAGTTCATCGTCACCGAGATCTTCCCGGGCGGCCGGCTGCCGACCACCCAGATGATGGTCGATCACGGCGAGAAGGCCGGATTTGTTGTGCCCGAACCGCTTTCGCTGCGGCCGCACTACATCAAGACGCTGCACATCTGGAGCGACACGCTCGAGTCGAACCGGGACAAGGCCATCGAGGTCACCTCCGAAGAGGTGTACAACCGCTACATCAAGTACCTGCGCGGCTGCGAGCACTACTTCGGCGACGAGATGCTCGACGTCAGCCTGGTGACCTACCTCAAGCCCGGCGCGGCCGCCTGATTTTCGCGCCGCCTGTCGGATTAGCGCTGCGCGGTTCGTCGAGTAGGTAGAGAGTGGAGCAGACGGCTTCGCTCACTACCGGAGGTGACGAACATGCAGTACTTCGCCTTGTTGATCAGCAGGGAACAGGACCGTACGCCCGACGATGCCGCCACCGCGATGGCGGCCTGGGAGAACTTCCACGCCAAAGCCGGATCGGCGATCAAGGCCGGTGACGCGCTGGCCCCCGCCGCGGCGGCGGCGGTGATCACCGGCGGCCCGGACGCGCCGACCGTCACCGACGGCCCCTTCGCCGAGGCCGCCGAGGTGGCGTGCGGCTATTACGTCTTCGAAGCGGAAAACCTGGACGAAGCGCTGGCACTGGCGCGCGACGTCCCGATCGCCGCGTTCGGGGCCGTTGAGCTGTGGCCGGTGGTCCACTCGATCGAGCCGGCTCGCAAGCTGACCGGCAACGACTGGCTCGCGCTCCTGCTGGAACCGCCCGCCACCGCCCACACACCGGGCACCCCCGAGTGGGAGGCGGTCGCGGCCAAACACGCGGACCTGCACGCGGCCGCGGGCAACCACATCATCGGCGGCGCCGCATTGCACGACCGCTCCACGGCGACGACCGTGCGGGTGCGCGACGGCGAGGTCCTCATCACGGACGGGCCCTACGTCGAGGGCGCCGAGATCGCGACCGGGATCTACCTACTGGGCGCCGCCGACCGTGACGAGGCGGTCAAGATCGCGTCGATGATCCCCGCCTCGACCGTGCAGGTGCGCCAACTGGCGGGCATTTCCAGCCTGTAGCGAATGGCCGACCTGGACGGCGTCTTCCGCCGCGAATGGGGCCCGGCCGTGGCCGCGCTCGCGCGGTGGTCGGGTGACCTCACCGTCGCCGAGGACGCCGTCCAGGAGGCCTGCGCCGAGGCGCTGCGCACCTGGCCGCGGGACGGATTGCCCGAAAGCCCGGGCGGCTGGCTGGTGACCGTCGGCCGTAACCGCGCCCGGGACCGGCTGCGCCGCGAATCCGTGCGCCCCGGAAAGGAATTGGCGGCTTTGAAAAGCTACCTGGACGACATCAGGGCGCGCACCGATCGCACGGATCCGCATCCGGTACGCGACGACGAATTGCGGATGATGTTCACCTGCGCCCACCCGGCGCTGGACCGGCAATCGCAGTTGGCCCTCACGCTGAGGTTGGTATCCGGTTTGACCGTCGGCGAGATCGCGCGGGCGCTCCTGCAGTCCGAGGCGGCCATCGGTCAGCGAATCACGCGCGCCAAGAACAAGGTTCGGCACGCCAACATCCCGCTGCGGGTGCCACCGGCCGAGCTGCTGCCCGAGCGCACGCCGCACGTGTTCGGTTGCGTCTATTCGGTGTTCACCGAGGGCTACTGGTCGACCGCGGGCCCGTCGGCCATCCGCGACGACCTGTGCGACGAAGGGATCCGGCTGGGCGCCGAGCTGTGCGCGCTGCTGCCCGGCGAGCCCGAGGCGCACGCGCTGTCCGCCCTGATGCTGCTGCATGATTCGCGGCGCGCGACCCGCGTGGACGACAGCGGAATGCTGGTGCCGCTCGAGGACCAGGACCGGCGCCGATGGGACCGGGGGCGCATTTCGCGCGGGCTCGAGCGGTTGCGTCGCGCCCAGGGCTCGACGGGCGCCTATCTGCCCCAGGCCGTGATCGCCGCGCTGCATGCCACGGCACCGTCCTGGGAGCAGACCGACTGGGTGACCATCTGCGCCGCCTACGACCGGCTGTTCGGATTGACCGGCTCGCCGGTGGTGGCCGCCAACCGCGCGCTGGCGATCGGATTCCGCGACGGCCCCGACGCCGGCCTGGCAGCTCTGGACAAGGTGGCACACGATCCGCGGCTCACCCGGTCCAATCTCGTGGCGACCGTGCGCGCCGACCTGCTGCGGCGCGCGGGCCGACCCGCCGATGCGCTGCCCTGGTATCGAGAGGCGTTGGAGTCCAATGGATCCGACCCCGGCCGCGCGTTTCTGCGGCGGCGCATCGTCGAGTGCGGGGGTTAGGACTCCGAGAAGTTGCGGGTGACGGCCGGGTCCACCGGGATACCCGGTCCGGTCGTCGTCGAGACCACGATCTTGCGTAGGTAGCGGCCCTTGGAGGCGGACGGCTTGAGCCGCAGCACCTCATCCAGCGCGGCACCGTAGTTCTCGGCCAGGGCCTTCTCGTCGAACGACGCCTTGCCGATGACGAAGTGCAGGTTGGCCTGCTTGTCCACCCGGAAGTTGATCTTGCCGCCCTTGATGTCGGCCACGGCCTTGGCGACGTCGGGGGTCACGGTGCCTGTCTTGGGGTTCGGCATCAGGCCGCGGGGACCGAGCACGCGGGCGATGCGACCGACCTTGGCCATCTGGTCCGGGGTCGCGATCGCGGCGTCGAATTCCAGCCAGCCGCCCTGGATCTTCTCGATCAGGTCGTCGCTGCCGACAACATCAGCCCCCGCGGCGACGGCGGCATCCGCCTTGTCGCCCACCGCGAACACCGCGACACGGGCGGTCTTGCCGGTGCCGTGTGGAAGGTTGACCGTGCCGCGGACCATCTGGTCGGCCTTGCGCGGGTCAACGCCGAGTCGGATCGCCACCTCGACGGTGGAGTCCTGCTTGCTCGACGACGTCTCCTTGGCGAGCTTGGCCGCCTCCAGCGGGGAGTAGAGGTTGTCGCGGTCCACCTTTTCGGCGGCGGCGCGGTATGCCTTGCTGTTTTTGCTCACTTGCTAATCCAATCGGGTGTTGGGTCCGTGGTTACTAAGCGGGCCGAAGCTGGCCCTCCCACAGTTGGGGCTATTCGACGGTGATGCCCATCGACCGGGCGGTGCCGGCGATGATCTTGGCGGCTGCGTCGATGTCGTTGGCGTTCAGGTCGGCCTTCTTGGTCTCGGCGATCTCCTTGACCTGGTCCCAGCTGACCTTGGCGACCTTGGTCTTGTGCGGCTCGGCCGATCCCTTGCCCACGCCGGCGGCCTTGAGCAGCAGCTTGGCGGCGGGCGGGGTCTTGAGCGCGAAGGTGAAGCTGCGGTCCTCGTAGACCGTGATCTCCACCGGGATGACCTGGCCGCGCTGGTTCTCCGTGGCAGCGTTGTATGCCTTGCAGAACTCCATGATGTTGACGCCGTGCTGACCGAGCGCGGGCCCGACCGGCGGCGCCGGGTTGGCCTGCCCCGCCTGGATCTGAAGCTTGATCAGCCCGACGACTTTCTTCTTCGGGGCCATGAGATTGTGCTGTTCCTTCCTGGTTTACGCCCGGCGTATGCGCCGGTTTAGAGCTTGGAGACTTGGCTGAAGGTCAATTCGACCGGGGTTTCGCGGCCGAAGATCGATACCAGCACCTTGAGCTTCTGCTGCTCGGCGTTGACCTCGTTGATCGTCGCCGGCAGCGTGGCAAACGGCCCGTCCATGACCGTCACCGATTCGCCGACCTCGTAGTCGACCTCGATGGCCGGGCGTTCCAGCCCGCCGACCTCGGCGGCGGCGGCCGTGGTGGCCGCGCCCTTGGCGGCCTTCTTCGCCGTGCCGCGCGGCAGCAGGAACTTCACCACGTCATCGAGCGTCAGCGCCGACGGACGCGAGGTCGCCCCGACGAACCCGGTGACGCCGGGGGTATTGCGCACCGCGGCCCACGAGTCGTCGGTCAGGTCCATGCGCACCAGGATGTAGCCAGGCAGCACCTTGCGGTTGACCTGCTTGCGCTGGCCGTTCTTGATCTCGGTGACCTCTTCGGTGGGCACTTCCACCTGGAAGATGTAGTCCCCGACGTCGAGGTTCTGCACACGCGTTTCGAGGTTGGCTTTGACCTTGTTCTCGTATCCCGCGTAGGAGTGGATGACATACCAGTCGCCGGGCTTGCTGCGCAGTTCCGCCTTGAGCGTGGCGGCCGGGTCGGCCTCTTCGGCCGACTCGTCGGGCGCCTCGGTGGCCTCGGCCGTCTCGTCGGCAGCCTCGTCCGCAGTCGCCTCGGTGACCTCAGCGGCCGCAGAGGTGTCCGTTTCAGACGCCTCGGTGGCTTCGGCGGTCTCTTTCAGGTCGACCGCTTCACCCGCGGACGGGTCACCGTCGAAGGTAGTCACGGTTTAAGTCCTCTCTGTCACTCGCTCAGCCGAACACCAACAGCACCAGCTTGGTCAGGCCGAAATCCGCCAGGCCGACCAGCGCCACCATGAAGGCCAGGAAAGCCAGCACAACGGAGGTGTAAGTGAGCATCTGTTTCCGGTTGGGCCAGATGACCTTCCGCATCTCTGCAACGACCTGCTTGAGGTAGTTGTAGACGAACACGAAGGGGTTGGCCCGATAGTCGCCGGCCTTCTTGGGCTTTGCGGCCTTCTTGGCTTTGGCGCCCTTCTTGGCCTTCTCCGGCGTGGCGGCCTCAACGTCGTCCGCCGACTCGGCGTCTTCGCCGGCCTCGGCAGCCCGCTGCCGGGAACGCTTGCCCGTGGGTCGCTGTGGCCGCGTCACCACCGCCGTCCGACCGCCGCTCGCGCGGCCGTCCTCTTTGTCAGTGCCGTCGCTTGCGGCGTCGTTGGCAACATCGCCTTCGTCGCTCACCGCATGCTCCTTTGTTTGCTCGTACCCCGAAAGCCGTCCCATCTGTGGCGGCACATACTTCCAGTGTCCACCATGGCACGCCTTCGTCTTCAGCAGGGGCGACAGGACTTGAACCTGCAACCTGCGGTTTTGGAGACCGCTGCTCTGCCAGTTGAGCTACGCCCCTTCGCGGTTGGCAGGCCAACCTGCGCTTACCTACCGGGGCTTACATGACACGCGCGCCTTCCGATTGCTCGACTCACGGAAAGCGCGCTAATGCTGGGAAAACCCCGAGGACCGAGTGTACATCGACGCGCGAGTCAGATACTAATTACGCCGATCTGACGACCTGGCCGGACTCCGGATCCCAGCGCAGGTTCGCGGAGTTGTCGGCGTACTGGCCCATCAGCGTGGTGTAGGCCTCCAGGACGACCTCGCCGTGTTCGTTGGTGCAGATGTTCTTGGTGACGACGATGTCGGCGCCGAAGCGCTCGTCCACCGATTGGACCTCCATCCGGGCCCACAGCTTGTCGCCGGCCTTGATCGGCTTGGAGAACACGAACCGTTGGTCGACCTGGACGATCACCAGGGTCTCCATGCCGATGTCGACATTCCGGAAGAAATCCAGCTGGACCAGCTTGGCGAAGATGGTCCCGAAGGTCAGCGGTGCCAGGATCGCGGTGTGGCCCAGCTCGAGGGCCGCGTCTTCACTGAAATACGCAGGATGGTCGTTCTTGATGGATTGCGCGAACTGGCGCAGCTGTTCGCGCCCCACCACGAAGCAATCCGCGTAGCGCCAGATCATCCCCCTGATGTCTGTCTTGAGCACCATGGCTTATGCGAGTGTCGCGGACGCGATCGCCCTGCCGAAGATCTTCTTGCCGCCGGTGGTGGCCGTGAGCGCGATGGTCACGGACTTGGTCTCGGGATCGGCAGACTTCACCCGTCCGCTGAAGACCAGCTCGGCGCCCTTGCCGTCGTTCGGCACCGGCACCACCGCGGTGAACCGCACGTTGTACTCGGTCACGGCACCCGGGTCGCCGATCCACGCGGTGACGTAGCCGCCGCCGATGCCCATGGTCAGCATGCCGTGCGCGATCGCGGTGTCCAGGCCGACGACCTTGGCCATCTCGTCGTCCCAGTGGATGGGGTTCAAGTCGCCGGAGACGCCCGCGTAATTCACCAGATCCTGCCGGGTCAGCGGGTAGGTCTTCTCCGGGAGTATGTCACCCACCTTCACCGAGCTGAACTCACGCAGTGGCATCAGTAAATCCCTCTTCTCCATCCTCGCCGGCACGGCCTGCGAGGGTCGTGTAGGTCTCTTGCACGACGTCACCGGCTTCATTGGTGATGACATTCTTGGTGACGATGATCTGGGTGCCGTGCGACACGCGCACCGAGTCCACATAGACGTCGCAGTAGAGCTTGTCTCCGGCCACGAGCGGGGCGAAGTACTTCAGCACCTGGTCGACCTGGACGATCTGCGCGTCGTGGACGGCGACGTTGGCGTGCTTGAAGAAGGCCGTCTGCGCCTGATAGCCGAATACGCAGACGAACGTCAACGGGGCGAGCAGCCCCTTGTAGCCGAGTTCGGCCGCCGCCTTCTCCTCCAGGTAGCAGGCGTCGTCGTTCTGCACGGCCACCGCGTACTCGCGGATCTTCTCCCGCTCTACCTCGTAATGATCGGGGTAGCGGTAGTGCATCCCGACGATGCTTTCGGTTAACGGCACGGTTCTTAAACTACCTAGTCAATCGGAGTAAACGCCCGCGGGTGGCCGCTAGCGTGTCTCTCGATGCGCCTGGTGCTTACCGCAGTTGGGGCAGAACTTCTTCAGCTCCAGTCGGTCCGGGTCGTTCCGGCGGTTTTTCTTGGTGATGTAGTTACGGTGTTTGCACACCTCGCATGCCAGGGTGATCTTCGGCCGTACGTCGGTACTGGAAGCCATGACGGTTCTCTCTCAATTCTTCAAAAAAGCTGTGCTGTTGTGTTGTAGCGATGGCCGGACTCGAACCGGCGACCTAACGATTATGAGTCGTTCGCTCTAACCGACTGAGCTACATCGCCTCTGGCAGCCCCTTTTGGGTCGGGGCCGCCACGCCTGCTCGGCGTCCGCCGAGCCCCCTAACGGAATCGAACCGTTGACCTTTTCCTTACCATGGAAACGCTCTACCGACTGAGCTAAGGGGGCCGTTCACCCGAAGCGATCAGTCCGCGCGGGCCTAAAAGAGGGTACAGCCTGGCTCGCAGCGGAACCAAACCACGGGCATCAGGGGGCTCCGCCGCCGTTGCGGCGAGGCCGCCAGGCATTGAGATCACTGAACTCGTCGTAGGCATCGTCCTGTTCGACGGAATCGCCATCGTTGAGCAGGGTCCGCAAAGCGAGGTTGACGGCCTCGCGCGCATCGGCGAGATGGAAGCGGCGGATAGCCTCGTCGACCAGATCGACGTCGACCTCCATTTCGACCTTCTTCTTCATGCGCCAACAGTACCCACTGGATACCGGCCGACCGGGCCCGAAACGGCAGTGTCGCGCAACGTCCTAGTCTGGTGACGTGCCCGAGGACCGGCTGTACTTTCGTCAACTGCTCTCCGGCCGCGACTTCGCCGCCGGAGACATGATCGCGACGCAGATGCGCAACTTCGCCTACCTGATCGGCGACCGGCAAACCGGTGACTGCGTGGTCGTCGACCCGGCTTATGCCGCCGGCGATCTGCTCGACGCGCTCGAGGCCGACGGCATGCACCTGTCCGGCGTGCTGGTGACCCACCACCACCCCGACCACGTGGGTGGATCGATGATGGGGTTCGCGCTGGCGGGCCTGGCCGAACTGCTGGCGCGGGCACCGGTGCCGGTGCACGTCAACACCCATGAGGCACTGTGGGTTTCGCGAGTCACCGGGATAAGCATGGGCGACCTGACCGCCCATGAGAACCACGACAAGGTCAGCATCGGCGACATCGAGATCGAATTGCTGCACACCCCGGGCCACACGCCGGGTAGCCAGTGCTTTCTGCTCGACGGCCGCCTCGTCGCCGGTGACACGCTGTTCCTGGAGGGCTGCGGGCGCACCGATTTCCCCGGCGGGGACTCCGACGAGATGTACCGCAGTCTGCAGCGGCTCGCGACCCTGCCCGGTGACCCGACGGTTTTTCCGGGCCATTGGTACTCGGCGGAGCCCAGCGCCTCGCTCGAGGAGGTCAAGCGTTCCAACTACGTGTACCGGGCCTCGGACCTTGATCAATGGCGGATGCTGATGGGCGGCTGAGCTCCCCGGGGATCGCTCGGTCACGACCATCCGGCAACCGCGCTGTGATATAAGCGGAGGGTGGATTCCATGGGTTGGATCCAGGACAGCTGGCATGATGTCACGCACGTCGGGTCCAGCACCTGGATAGCGTGGGCAGCATGGGCGGCAATCGTCCTGGCAATCGTCACGCTGATCTTCACCAACAGCCAGATCAACCGCAATCGCCGCGAGGCGGCCGAGCAGACGCGCCCCCAGGTCGCGATGTTCATGGAGCCGCATCCCGCCGACTGGCACGTGATCGAACTCGTCGTCCGGAACTTCGGCTGCACCGCGGCCTACGACATCGGGTTCTCCTTCGTCAATCCACCCACGGTGGCCGAATACGAGAACGCCACCGACGGCTACGCCGACGTCATCGAACTGCGGCTCCCCAGCGAGCTGCCGACGCTGGCACCCGGCCAGGAGTGGCGGATGGTGTGGGATTCCGCGCTCGACCGCGCCGAGATCGGCAGTGGTATCGAATCCCGCTTCACCGGCACCCTGACCTATTACGACCGGCCCGATCATTCGCAGGGCCGGCGGTTCTGGGAGCGGGAGCGCTCCCCGCTGCACACCGACGTCGTGCTGGACTGGGACGCCCTGCCGCCGGTCCAGCGCATCGAGTTGATGACCACCCATGACCTGGCGAAGCGGGAGAAGGAGAAGCTGGAGCTGCTGCGCGGCCTGCTGACCTATTTCCACTACGCCAGCAAGGAGACCCGCCCCGAGGTGTTCCGCAGCGAGATCGAACGGATCAACGCCGCGGTCCGGGAAACCCAAGACAGATGGCGCACCCGCCAACTCGACGAACCCACCGATGTGAGCCTGCGCTGGAGTAACGCCGAAGACGATCTGGGCAAACACCACAGCCAGCCCGCCTGACGGCAAGGAGCAACCGATGAGCGCCCCGGTCCACTACAGCATCAAGGACTCCATCGCCGTCATCAAGATGGACGACGGCAAGGTGAATGCGCTGGGCCCCACCATGCAGCAGGCCCTGAACGACGCGATCGACACGGCCGAGGCGGACAACGCCGGTGCGCTCGTGATCACCGGCAACGATCGGGTGTTCAGCGGCGGCTTCGACCTGAAGATCCTGACCTCCGGTGAGGTGCAGCCCGCGATCGACATGCTCCGCGGCGGGTTCGAGCTGGCGTATCGCCTGTTGTCCCTTCCCAAGCCGGTGGTGATGGCCTGCACCGGCCATGCCATCGCGATGGGAGCATTCCTGTTGTCGGCGGGCGATCACCGGGTGGCCGCGCACGCCTACAACATCCAGGCCAACGAGGTCGCGATCGGCATGGTGATCCCCTATGCCGCCCTGGAGATCATGAAGCTGCGGTTGACGCCGTCGGCCTACCAGCAGGCCAGCGGGCTGGCCAAGACCTTCTTCGGTGAAACCGCGCTCGCCGCAGGCTTTATCGACGAGATCGTGCTGCCAGAGGTGGTGGTCGACCGCGCCGTAGAGGCCGCGCGGGAATTCGCCGGTCTGCATCATCGCGCGCATGCCGCCACCAAGTTGCGCACCCGCGCCGACGGCCTGGCGGCCATCCGCGCCGGCATCGACGGGATCGAAGCCGAATTCGGCGTGTGAGCCGCTGAGGGCGTATGCCCGAGCCGGTTTCGCCGGCGGCTGCCGGGGAAGTCCACGAGTTCAACGTGGTGGCCGCGCGGCACCACAGCGACCAGGACATCTATCACCTCGCCCGCGACATGGCCGGCTGGTCGCAGGAGCACGTCGGCGGGCGTCTCGCTGGATTGGGAGCTGCTGGCCCAGGGCGCGCAGGCCGCCAAGGATTCCGAGCTGCTGAGCCTGACGTCGCGCTGTCACCCCGAAACGTTGCGCCAGATGCGCTGGGCGAACGCGATGCTCAAAGAGCTTTCCCCGCAAGTCCTGATGAACTGAGACGGCGAACGCGGTGGTCGCCACTGGCCGCCACCGCGTTCCCTTCGCCTCCTCGAAGGCCAGTCTCGCACGCGCGCGCCGTGCCGTCACGCCACTCGGGCGACCTCGTGTCAGTCCTGCGCCTCGACCCACTGATAGGGGAGAAATTTCCCGTCGAACGTCACCACGACCCGGTCGCCGGACGGGTGCGGCTTCTTCTGCACGTCGAGGCTGAAGTTGATGGCGCTCATGATGCCGTCACCGAACTGTTCGGCGATCACCTCTTTGAGCGCGCCGCCATACACCTGCAGGGCCTCGTAGAAGCGGTAGATGGTCGGATCCGTGGGGACCGCGGTGGCCAGCCCGACGCGCATCGGAGCGGCGGCCAGCACCGGCACCACCGACTGGTCGAGCTTCAACTTCTCGGCCAGAACCTTGGCCTGCTCCACCGGGATCGGGTGCTGTCCCAGCAACGCCGCGGTGGTCCACAGCACCGGCCTGCCGATCGCGTCGGCCAGCTGTTGCCACGTCAGCCCCTCCCGGAGCCGGGCTAAGACGACCTGTTCGGTGATTTCGGTTCTGTTCATAGCCCCCTAGCATGCCCGCCGGACGTCACTCCGGCTTGGTCGCGGTGACCAAGCGGGTGGAGAACCAAGGGCCGCCGTACCACATCCGCCAGCCGAGGTTGCGCCGCCGCACGTCGCGCCAGCCGAGTTCGCGCAGCCGGGCGGCGTGCTGACGCGTCTCCCACAGGTCGGCGATGGCGAGCCGGCCCCCGGGCCGCAGCACGCGCACGGCTTCGTCGAGGGCGTGGCGCCGCCCGGCGTGGCCTGCGATGTTGTGGATGGCCAGGTTGCTCACGACCACGTCGACGCTCTCGTCGGGCAGCGGTAGCGCGGTGATGTCGGCGGTGTGCAGCTCGACGCGGTCGGCGACGTCTTCGGCCACCGCGTTGCCCAGCGTGGCCTGCTCGGAGTTGTCGGTCTGGTCGGCCTGCCACAGGTCGACGCCGATCGCGCGGCCCCGCGGCAACCGCTTGGCCGCCGCCAGCAGCACCGCGCCGCGCCCGCAGCCCAGGTCGAGCACCGTTTCGTCGCCCGCGAGCCGCAGGTCGCGCAGAACCCGTTCCCAGACAACGAATTTCCCGGCCCGGGTGGCGTACATGTACAGGACCACCGCACCCGCGACCGCGGCGCAGGACACCGCGGCCAACGCGGCCCGCAGCCGCTTGCCGCTCGCCCAGCTGATACCCGCGAACACCGCCAGTGCGGCGGCTTGAGCGCCGATGCCTATCGCCTGCGCGCGCGCCGAGAAGGTGTGAAAGGAACCGTCGACCCCGTAATCGCCCTGGTGGTCATGCACGCCCATCACCTTACGACTCGACAAGTCGCCGAAGGTTTTTCGCGGTGACGATCACCAACGGCCGTGGTGCACGACCTCGGCGAACGGCCGCCGGTTCGGCTTGCGGATCGGGGTGAGCGGGCGATCGGCGGGATAACCGACGCCCAGCAGGAAGGCCACCAGGTATTCGTCGGGCACGCCGAGGATCGCGCGCGCCTTGTCCTGGTCCCCCACCGACGAGTGGCCGGTCCCGATGCCCAGGTCCGTGGCGGCGATCATCATCGCCATGGTGGCCTGGCCGACGTCGTAGTTGTCGGTGATGACCCGCCGCTCGTCGGGCGGCACCGGGACCACGATGGCGATGGCGGCCGCGGCCGCGGCGATGTGGCCCGCACCCCGCCAAACCGTGGACAGCTCGGCCAGCTGGTCACGGTCGGTCACGATGACGAAGTCCCAGGGCTGACGGTTCTTGGCCGACGGCGCGCGCCAGCCGGCCTCGGCAATGCGGTCCAGGTCATCGGCCGGTACCGGCTTTGGTTGGTACTCCCGCACGTTGCGACGTGCGCAGAGCGCGTCCCAAGCTTCCATCTGGCTCCCTCCAGCGACTGTTTTCCCGGATAAACCGGCGTAGGATCGGGTGAATTCCCAGGCAGGGATTGCGCGTTCGCCCGTAGTCCAGCTCCGGTGAGTGTGAGTGGACGGGTGCCAACGCAGCCAAACGCCTTGGGCCACAGTTAAACCCGATTTTTGCTGCGAGGGCGGCCACCACGCGGTGGCCATGCGACGCCGGATCGACCTAGTTTGCCCGGACCGTCGCTCGGGTTTGATCGCCACGATTCCGGGAAGCCGTGCTGAACCAATCGAACGACCGTCTCGTGAACAACCGAATGGCCCCGAGTCAGAAAGGCGGGTATCCGTCGTGGCCGAGCACCTGACGCCGCACTTCGAAGAGGTACAGGCCCATTACGACCTGTCCGACGACTTCTTCCGGTTGTTCCTCGACCCCACCATGACCTACAGCTGCGCATATTGGGATCGCAACCGGGACATCACGCTCGAAGAGGCGCAGTTGCGCAAGATGGATCTCTCGCTGGGCAAGCTGGGTCTGCGCCCGGGCATGACGCTGCTGGACGTTGGTTGCGGCTGGGGCGGCACCATGCGCCGCGCGATCGAGACGTACGACGTGAACGTCGTCGGTCTGACCCTGTCCGAACACCAGGCCGCGCACGTGCAGCGGTTGTTCGACGCCATGAACACCGAACGCAGCAGGCGGGTGCTGCTGCACGGCTGGGAAGAGTTCGACGAGCAGGCGGACCGGATCGTCTCCATCGGCGCGTTCGAGCACTTCGGCTACGACCGCTACGACGATTTCTTCGCGATGGCCTACCGCACCCTGCCCGAGGACGGGGTGATGCTGCTGCACACCATCACCATGCTCACCGCCCCGCAGATCCTCGAACGCGGCCTGAAGCTGACCGACGAGGAGACCAGCTTCAACGAGTTCATCGGCACCGAGATCTTCCCGGGCGGCCAGTTGCCGGCCATCGAGATGGTGGAGTTCCACGCGTCCAAGATGGGGTTCAACCTCAAGCGCAGGCAGTCGCTGCAGCTGCACTACGCCCGGACCCTCGACCGCTGGGCGGAGGCCTTGCAGGCGCGCCACAGCGAGGCCGTCGAGATCCAGTCCGAAGAGGTCTACCAGCGCTACATGCGCTATCTGACCGGCTGCGCCAACGCATTCCGGGTCGGATACATCGACGTCAACCAGTTCACTCTGGCCAAGTAGCACCGCGCCCGCCCACCGGGCGACACACTGCGCGGCCGTAACCGCCCACCCGCGTCGGTGTTCGGGTTTATCGTGACAGCGCAATGCCGCTTCATCTGCACCGTGCCGAGCGCACCGATCTGTTGGCCGACGGTCTCGGCGCTCTGCTGGCCAACCCGTTGACCGACCCGTTCGCCACCGAACTCGTCGTGGTCCCGGCGCGCGGTGTGGAACGCTGGCTCAGCCAGCGGTTGTCGCACGTGCTCGGTGCGCGCGGCGGCGACGGGGTGTGCGCCGGGGTGGCGTTTCGCAGCCCGGGCTCGCTGATCGCCGAGATCACCGGTACCGCCGACAACGATCCGTGGTCACCGGACGCCATGGCCTGGCCGCTGCTGGAGGCCATCGACTGCTCGCTGGACGAGCCGTGGTGCCGCGCGCTGGCCATGCATGTGGGCCACTTCCACACCGGCGCGGAGGCCGAGCTGCGCCAGGGCCGCCGATACGAGGTGGCGCGCCGGCTGGCCGGGCTGTTCGACTCCTACGCGCGGCAGCGCCCGCAGCTGCTCGTCGACTGGGGCAACGGCGACCCCGGTGATCTCGACGAGGACCTGCGCTGGCAGCCCGAGCTGTGGCGGGCGCTGATCGCGCGGGTGGCCGCCGACCCGCCGCATGTCCGCCACGCCAAGACCATCTCGCGGCTGCGAGAGGCGCCCAGCGAGCTGCCGCCCCGGCTGTCGCTTTTCGGGCACACCCGATTGAGCCGCACCGATATCGAGCTGTTGGAGGCGGTGGCCACCCACCACGACCTGCACCTGTGGCTACCGCACCCCAGCGAGGAGCTGTGGCGCGCGCTGGCCGGCACACGCGGCGCGATCCCCCGACGCGAGGACGTCAGCCATCGCGCGGTATCTCATCCGCTGCTCGCGACGCTCGGGCGAGACCTGCGCGAACTGCAACGCGGCCTGCCCGCGGATCCGGTGACCGACCACTATCTGGCCGGTGCCGCGCGCCCGGACACGCTGCTCGGCTGGCTGCAGTCCGACATCGCCGCCAATGCCGTTCGCCCACTTGGCCGCACGATGGCGGCCGGCGACCGATCGGTGCAGATCCACAACTGCCACGGCCCGGCCCGCCAGGTCGACGTGCTGCGCGAGGTGCTGCTCGGGTTGTTGCAGGACGACCCGACGCTCGAGCCGCGCGACATCCTGGTGATGTGCCCAGACATCGAGACCTACGCGCCGCTGATCATGGCTGACTTCGGCCTGGGCGACGTGGTGCACGGCGCCCATCCCGCCCACCAGCTGCGAGTGCGGCTGGCCGACCGCTCGCCGACCCAGACCAACCCGCTGCTGGGGGTGGCCGCGCAGCTGCTGGCCCTGGCTGCCGGCCGGGTGACGGCAAGCGAGGTGCTCAACCTGGCGCAGGCCCCGCCGGTGCGCGCCCGGTTCGGGTTCACCGACGACGACCTCGAGGCCATCACCCGCTGGGTCCGGCAGGCGAACATCCGGTGGGGGCTGGATCAGCAGCATCGGCGGCCCTACCACGTCGACTTCGTACACAACACATGGCGTTTCGGCATCGACCGGATACTGGCCGGCGTCGCGATGTCCGACGATTCGAACGCGTGGATAGACGCGACGCTGCCGCTCGACGACGTCAGCAGCAACCGCGTCCAATTGGCCGGCCAGTTCGCCGAATTCGTCGCCCGGCTGCAGCACACCCTCGACTCGCTGACCGGGACCAGGCCGCTGACCGAATGGCTGGCGGCCCTCACCGAGGGCATCGCGCTGCTGACGCGGGTCCGCGACGCGGACGAATGGCAGACCGGTCAGATGCAACGCGAGTTCGCGCAGACGCTGGGTCAGGCCGGGCCCCGGGGTGACATCGCGTTGCGGCTGCCCGACATTCGCGCGCTGCTCACCCAGCGCCTCGCCGGTCGCCCGACGCGGGCCAACTTCCGCACCGGCACCCTGACGGTGTGCACCATGGTGCCGATGCGCTCGGTGCCGCACCGGGTGGTGTGCCTGGTCGGACTGGACGATGGGCTGTTCCCTCGGCTCGGCATCGTCGACGGCGACGACGCGCTGGCCCGGTGCCCGATGACCGGGGAACGCGACATCCGTTCCGAGGACCGGCAATTGCTGCTCGACGCGATCGGCGCGGCCACCGAGAAGCTGGTGATCACCTACACCGGCGCCAACGAGTATTCGGGGCAGCCGCGCCCGCCGGCGGTGCCGCTGGCCGAACTGCTGGACACCCTCGACGTCACCACCGCGACCAAAGTGCGTGACCGCATCGTCGTCGAACATCCGTTGCAGCCGTTCGACATTCGCAACGTCCTTCCCGGCGGCCTGGTCCCGGACGTGCCATTCAGTTTCGACCCCATGGTGCTGCGCGCGGCGCGCGCGACCACCGGCGACCACGGCGAACAGCCGAAATTCATCTCGGCACCACTACCGCCGCCGCCGGCCGGCGACGTCATCCTCGCCGACCTGGTCGGCTTCTTCAAAGACCCGGTGAAGGGTTTCTTCCGCGCACTGGAATTCACGCTGCCCTACGACGTCGACGGCGTGCAGGACGCCATGCCCGTCGACATCGACGGCCTCGAGGAGTGGACCGTCGGCGACCGGATGCTGGGCGACATCCTGCGCGGGATGACTCCCGACGACGCGCGGCAGGCCGAGTGGCGGCGCGGCACGCTGCCGCCGGGTCAGCTGGGCTGGCGCAAGGTCACCGAGATCCGCGACCAGGCCGCCCTGCTGGCGAGCGAGGCGCTCAGTCATATGCGCAGGGACCGCCCGGCCGGCGCGTCCGCCTATGACGTCGACGTCGACCTCGGTGACGGGCGGCGCCTCACCGGCACGGTGTCGCCGGTGTATGACGACCGCCTGGTGTCGGTGACGTATTCGCGGCTGGACGGCAAGCATCTGCTCGAATCGTGGATCCCGTTGCTGGCGTTGGTCGCTCACGATCCCGGCCGGGACTGGGCCGCGGTGTGCATCGGCCGCATGCGCCGGGGCGTCAGCACCCGGACCGAGGGGCTGGGTCCGCCGCGCGACGGTGAGCAGGCCATCGAGGTGCTGCGCGAGCTGCTGGCGATCTACGACGCCGGAAGGCGTGAGCCGATTCCGTTGCCCATCAAGACGTCCTATGCCTGGGCCGCCGCCCGCTACGAGGGCGAGGACCCGGTGGCCGAGGCGCGGTACCGATGGAAATCCAGCGACCGCTTCCCGGGCGAGGACCAGGCTCCGGCGCACGCGCGGGCATGGGGCAAGGGCGCGCCGCTGGACGAGCTGATGCAGCCCGTGCGGCCGGGCGAGGAGTGCGACGGCGAGGACAACCGGCTCGGCGCCTACGCCGCACGGGTCTGGCTGCCTATGCTGCGCGCCGAGCGGAAGCCGGTCTGATGGAGCGCTTCGACCTGTTGGGTGCGCTGCCGGCCGAGCGCTCCACCATCGTGCTGGAGGCCAGCGCGGGCACCGGCAAGACCTTCGCGTTGGCCGGGCTCGTCACGCGGTACATCGCCGACGGAGCCGCGACGCTGGACCAGATGCTGCTCATCACGTTCGGCCGGGCCGCCAGCCAGGAGCTCCGCGAACGCGTCCGCTGCCAAATCGTGGATGCAGTAAAGGCTTTCGCGGATCCGTCGACCGTCGGCGACAACCAGGTGGTGGCCTACCTGCTGAACGGCACCGACGAACAGCGCACGGCGCGCCGACAGCGCCTTCGCGACGCGCTGGCCGGCTTCGATGCGGCGACGATCGCCACCACCCACCAGTTCTGCCAGCTGGTGCTGCGCTCGCTCGGCGTCGCCGGGGACACCGCGGCCGGCGTGACGCTGCTCGACAGCCTCGACGACCTGGTGACCGAGATCGTCGACGATCTGTACCTGGCGCACTTCGGCCAGGAGCGCAACGACCCGGCGCTGCACTACCGCGAGGCGCTGCGGCTCGCGCGCGAGGTCGTCAAGAATCCGTCGACCCAGCTGCGGCCGCTCGACGCGGATCCCGATTCGCGGGCGGCCGCCAGCGTCAGGTTCGCCAATGATGTTCTGGCCGAGCTTGATACGCGCAAACGCCGACTCGGGGTACTCGGCTACGACGACCTGCTGATCCGGCTGGCCGACGCGCTGGCCACCGAAGACTCCCCCGCCCGGCTGCGCATGCACCAACGCTGGCCGATCGTGATGGTCGACGAGTTCCAGGACACCGACCCGGTGCAATGGCAGGTAATCGACCGCGCGTTCAGCGGGCGCTCCACCGTCATTCTCATCGGCGATCCGAAGCAGGCGATCTACGCGTTTCGCGGCGGCGACATCGTGACCTACCTGCGGGCGGCCGAGACGGCGGGTGAGCGCAGGACGCTGGACACCAACTGGCGCAGCGACTCCGCGCTGCTGCAGCGGCTGCAGGTGGTGCTGCGCGGCGCCCAACTCGGTGACCCGGCGATCGTGGTGAACGACGTCGAGGCGCATCACCGCGGTCATCGCCTCGCCGGCGCGCCGCACAACGACCCGTTCCGGCTGCGCGTGGTCGCGCGGAAGACGTTGGGCCGCCGCGGTGTTCAGAACCTGCCGATCGATCAGGTGCGCGAGCACATCGGCGCCGACCTCGCGTCGGACATCCGCGCGCTGCTGGCCGGCGGTGCCACGTTCGCCGGTAGGCCGCTGCAGGCCCGGGATATCGCGGTGATCGTGGAGAAGCACCGCGACGCGCACGCGTGCTTCAAGGCGCTCTGCGCCGCGGGGGTGCCCGCGGTCTACACCGGCAACTCGGACGTGTTCACCTCCGAGGCCGCCGAGGATTGGCTGTGCCTGCTGGAGGCCTTCGATCAGCCGCATCGGCCCGGGATGGTGCGCGCGGCCGCGGCAACGATGTTCTTCGGCGAAACCGCCGAAACGCTGGCGGCCGGTGGTGACGCGCTCACCGACCGGATCGCGAAGACCTTGCGGGAGTGGGCCGGTCATGCCCGCGAACGCGGCGTGGCGGCAATTTTCGAGGCCGCCCAATTGCTGGGCATGGGCAATCGCGTGCTCGCCTGGCAGGGCGGTGAGCGGCACATGACCGACCTGGCGCACGTCACCCAGCTGCTGCAGGATGTCGCGCACCGCGAGCACTACAGCCTGCCGGCGCTGCGCGATTGGCTGCGCCGGCAACGCGATGAGCGCAGCGGCGCACCCGAGCGCAACCGCCGGCTGGACAGCGACGCCGCGGCCGTGCAGATCATGACCGTGTTCGTCAGCAAGGGGCTGCAGTACCCGATCGTGTATCTGCCGTTCGCGTTCAACCGCAACACCCAGGACAGCGATGTGGTGTTGTTCCACGACGAGGACGGCACGCGCTGCCTGCACGTCGGCGGCAAGGACAGTCCCGACTTCAAAGCCGTTGAGCGCCTGGGGCGTAAAGAGGATGCCAGCGACGACAGTCGGCTGACCTACGTCGCGCTGACCAGGGCGCAGGCCCAGGTGGTGGCGTGGTGGTCACCGGCGTACTACGAACCCAACGGCGGCCTGTCGCGGTTGCTGCGCGGCCGCCGGCCCGGCGAGCCGGTGGTGCCGGACCGCTGCGAACCCGCCAAGGTCTCCGACGACGACGCCATGGCCCGGCTGCGCGAGTGGGAGGCGGCCGGCGGGCCGGTCATCGAGGAGTCGCTGGTGACGCCGGCCCCGTCGCTGCCTGCCGAGCCGGTGCCCGGACGCCTGGAGAATCGCCACTTCCATCGCGGCATCGACACCGGCTGGCGGCGCACCTCCTACTCCGGTTTGATCCGAGCGGCGCAGACCAGCGGGGTGGGCAGCGAACCCGAAATCGGCGAACTCGACGACGAAGCCGGCGACATTCCGTTGGTGTCCGCGGCATCCGGGCCGGACGTGCCCTCGCCGATGGCGGACCTGCCTGCCGGGGCCACGTTCGGCACGCTGGTGCACGCCGTGCTGGAGACGGCCGACCCGTTCGCCCCGGACCTGGCCGCCGAGCTACAGACGCAGATCCGGGCGCACGCGGCGTGGTGGCCGGTCGCCGCGACCCCCGAGGAACTCGCCGCGGCGATGGTGCCGATGCACGACACGCCGCTGGGCCCGTTGACGGGCGGTATGACGCTGCGCCAGATCGGATTGTCAGACCGGCTGCGCGAACTGGATTTTGAGATCCCCCTGGCCGGCGGTGATCGCCGTTCGACGGCGCCGGAGGTTCGGCTGGCGGATCTGGCGCCGCTGTTGCGAGAGCACCTGCCGGCCGATGACGTGCTGGCATCGTATGCCGACCGGCTGGCCGAGCGCGGGCTCGGCGATCAGTCGCTGCGCGGCTACCTCACCGGCTCGATCGACGCCGTGCTCCGCGTTCCCGACGGCGCGGGGCACCGCTTCGTGGTGGTGGACTACAAGACCAACCGGCTCGGCGACCCGGAACGGCCGCTGACCGCCGCCGACTACGACCGGTCACGGATGGCGGAGGCGATGCTGCACTCGGACTATCCGCTGCAGGCGTTGCTGTATTGCGCGGTGCTGCATCGGTTTCTGCGTTGGCGGTTGCCCGACTACGACCCGAGCCGGCACCTCGGCGGCGTGCTCTACCTGTTCCTGCGGGGCATGTGCGGCGCGCAGACCCCGGTGCTCGACGGCCACCCGGCGGGCGTCTTCGGTTGGCGGCCGCCCTGGTCGTTGATCGCGGCCCTGTCGGACCTGCTCGACGCCAAGGGGGTGGCCGCGTGACGGTGGAAGTCATGTCCGCGACCGGACTGCTGCGCACGTTCAGCGATGCCGGTGTGTTCGAGCCCGCCGATGTCCATGTGGCACAACGGCTTACCTCGCTCACCGGCGAGACCGATGAGCGGGTGGCGCTGGCGGTCGCCCTGGTGGTGCGCGCGCTGCGGGGCGGGTCGGTCTGCGTCGACCTGCGCGCCGTGCCCGCCCAGGTCGACGCGGACGACGAGCTGCCCTGGCCCGGCGCCGACGACTGGATGGCGGCGGTGCGGGCCAGCGCCTTGCTTCGGACGCCGCCGGCGCTGCGGCTGCTGGGCGACCTGCTCTACTTCGACCGGTACTGGCTCGAGGAAGAGCAGGTCTGTACCGACTTGCTGGCTCTGTCGGTGGCCCCGGTGACCGTCGAATCATCCAGCTACGAACGGCTTTTCCCGTCCGGCTACGAGGAACAGCGGGCCGCCGCCGAGGTCGCGGTGGCGCAGGCGCTGACCGTGCTGACCGGCGGGCCCGGCACCGGCAAGACCACCACGGTCGCCCGCCTGCTCGCCCTGCTGGTCGAACAGGCGGAGCGCGCCGGTCTGCCGCGGCCGCGGATCGCGCTGGCCGCGCCGACCGGCAAGGCGGCCGCCCGGCTGGCCGAGGCGGTGGCCGCGGGAAGCGAGGAGCTCACCGCGGTGGACAGGGCGCGCCTGACGGGGCTATCGGGAACCACGCTGCACCGGCTGCTCGGTCCCCGGCCGGATACGTCGGTGCGGTTCAAGCACAATCGTGGCAATCGGCTGCCGCACGACGTCATCGTGGTCGACGAGACGTCGATGGTGTCGTTGACCATGATGGCGCGGCTGGTCGAAGCCGTGCGGCCGGACACCCGGCTGATCCTGGTCGGCGACCCCGACCAGCTGGCCTCGGTGGAAGCGGGCGCGGTGCTGGCCGACCTGGTGGACGGGCTGGCCGCCCGCGACGACGTGCGGGTGGCGGCCCTGCGCACGCCACATCGATTCGGCACGTCGATCGGCGCCCTGGCCAAGGCGATCCGGGTCGGCGACGCGGACCGCGTCGTGCAGTTGCTGGCGGCAGGCGGTGAACACATCGAGTGGGTGGATTCCGAGCGCCCGGCCGAGCGGCTGCGCGAGGTGCTGGTCGCTCACGCACTGCGGCTGCGGTCGGCCGCGCTGCTGGGCGCGGTTGCCGAAGCGCTGGCCACTCTGGACGAGCATCGGCTGTTGTGTGCGCACCGCGAGGGTCCCTACGGCGCGGCACACTGGAACACGCTGGTGCAGAAGTGGATTGGCGAGGCGACGGGCCAGCCGGCCTGGTCGCAGTGGTACGCCGGACGCCCCCTGCTGGTGACGGCCAACGACTACGGCCTGCGCCTCTACAACGGCGACACCGGCGTGACGGTGGCGGGTGCGGACGGCCTGCGCGCGGTCGTCGCCGGCGCGACCGGACCGCTGGACTTCGCGACCAGCCGCCTCGGCGAGGTGGAGACGATGCATGCCATGACCATCCACAAGAGCCAGGGCAGCCAGGCGGATGAGGTGACGGTGCTGATACCGCCGGAGGATTCGCGACTGCTGACGCGGGAGTTGTTCTACACGGCGGTGACCCGGGCTAAGACCAGGGTGCGGGTGGTCGGCCCCGAGGCGTCGGTGCGCGCGGCGATCGAACGCCGGGCGGTGCGGGCCACCGGGCTGCGGCAGCGGCTGCGGTCGTTCAGGTAACGGCAGGGCCGCCCGGGGGTACGCTCCCGGATCGAGCCTGCGCGGCCATCTGCTTGAGCATGCCGTCGTGGATGATGTCGATGCGCGAGCGAGCTTCCGCGCACACGTATGGGTCCCGGATCACGGTGAGTTGGTTGTCCTGCTTGGATTCTCCGCCGGTAGACCAGTTCGTGGAACCGGTGATCACGTCGACGCCGTCGATGATCACCATCTTCAAGTGCATGATCGCCGACTTCTCGCTGTGACCGATTGCGATGCTGTTGCCGACCTTGCCATTGAGCCATGGGGCCAGCAGAGCGTGCTCGGACTTTCCGGCGGCTTGCGTGGAGTCGAGACTCATTTGTACATAGATCTTTTCGTCATTCAACGCAGACTGGAGCACCGAATTGAGTTCCTTGTCGTCGTAGCCGTACATCGCCACCACGATGGTCTTGTTGGCCGAGGTCAACAGGGCCTTGAGCGCTTCGTGCACTTGGTCGACCGGACTGTAGAACGTCCGCGTGGTGTCGGGATAGCCCGGGGGGAACGGTGCGGCTTTGTATTGGTCCAGCTCGATCAGCGAAGTCAGTGCCATGGGTATTGCTCCTTTACAACGCGGGAGACATCCAATCTCTCGGGTCGGCGCTGAGCTGTTGCTGCTCGGCGGTCAGATTCGGTAAGTAGCCCGGATTGTCGCCGCGGCGCGCCAGCACGCTCGGGTGCACCAGCGCGTCGGGGCCCATCGGCCGATGCCGGCGCCCGACCAAATACCACGACTTTCCGTTGTTGTGGATCGGCGCGTCCGCGAAGTCGTCGGCAACCGCGCACTGCCGCTGGTAGGCCGTCGCGTCGATCGCCAGTTCACCGACGATTCCGTCGACGATCCACTTCAACGCGATCGTGGCGAGCCGGTGGTCGGGCATAAACGTGCCGCCAACGTCGGCATGCACGCCGGCGAACCAGCGCTCCTCCAGGCCATGCGGATGCCGTTCGACGAGATATTCACGGTAGGGCCGGCGCCGCTCGTCGATCGAGACGGCGTGGCGGATGCGCGCCACGTTGGGTAGCGAACGGGTGTAGGGCCACCTCAGGGTGCCGAACCGCAGGAAGCCGGCGGCCTTGACGGTGTCCCACAGTCCGAGATACGCCACCGGCACCGCGTAATGCCACACCTGGTTCGGACTGTTTTGACGCACGGTCGAAAACAGCGGCTCGCTCTCGGTGCGCCAGCAGAACGCGCGGGCGAACTCGGCCCAGCGGTCGAACTCGTCCGGGTTGAACGGCCGGTTGATGGCGTACTTCTCGACCGCGTAGGGCAGCAGGTTCTCCGAACCAGGCCGCATCAATCCGGGCCGCAGCAGCATGCCGGCCAACGCGCGCGCCGTGTAGGCGCCGCGACTGAACCCGAAGATGTAGAGCGAATCGCCGGGACGCCAATGCTGCATCACGTAGCGGTATGCTTGTGCGACATTGTCTTTCAGGCCGATCCCGAACGCCTGCTCCACTAGCAGCGACACCGAGCGACGCAGTGCCGAGTGCGCCGCGGCCGGCGCCAGCGTGCCCACGCCGGGGTCATAGTAGATCAGTTGAGTGGTGGTGTCCTTCTTGTCGAGCAGCTCGAAAAGCTTGGCGACATTGGTGAGATTCCCGGCTCCGATCTGGTTGGCGGTGCCGTCCAGGCAGACGACAATTCGTTTGCCTTGCGGTGGCTCAGGCTCGGTCATCGGGGAAGGCCTCTCACCAGTATTCGACTCCCTGATATGCGGCACTCTACGGCGGCCGCGGCCGCACCGTGGCGTGTTGAAAATAGCCGGATGGGGTGAGCGCACAGCGGTGCGGAAGAATCATGGTCAACATGGACGACAACGACGCTCCCGCACCGGCATCGCGGCGGGCGCACATCGTGCGGCTCGCCGTGTTCGCCGGGTTTCTGGCCGTGGTCTTCTATTTGGTGGCCGTCGCGCGGGTGATCAACATCGACGAGATTCGGGGCGTGGTGTCGGCGACCGGTCCGGCGGCGCCCCTTGCCTACGTGGTCGTCTCGGCGGTGGTTGGCGCGTTGTTCGTTCCGGGCTCGATACTGGCCGCGGGCAGTGGGTTGCTGTTCGGTCCGCTACTGGGTGTCTTCGTGACGCTGGGCGCGACGGTGGGCACCGCGATCGTCGCGAGTTTCATCGGACGGCGGGCCGGCCGCGACAGCGCACGCGCGCTGCTGGGCACGACGCGGTCCGAACGCATTGACGCCCTTATCGGACGCGGCGGACTGTGGGCGGTCGTCGGCCAGCGCTTCGTCCCCGGCATCTCGGATGCACTGGCCTCGTATGCCTTCGGCGCGTTCGGAGTTCCGGTGTGGCAGATGGCCGTTGGCGCGTTCATCGGTTCGGCCCCGCGAGCCTTCGCCTACACCGCGCTGGGTGCCTCGATCGGGAACCGGTCCTCGCCGTTGGCCTACGCGGCCATAGCGGTGTGGTGCGTGAGCGCGATCGTCGGCGCGTTCGCCGCGCACCGTGGGTACCGGAAATGGCGCGGGCACGCACCCGACGACGAGGGCAACGGTGCGCCGGAGCCGGATTCGGCGGCCCGCTAGCGAACCTCGGTCGCTGGTAGCGAATGGTGCGTCGCTGTCCACGGTCCAGGTGCCGCGGCATTTGCGGCTTGGGCTGGGGGATGTGCGCACAAAATTCGGAAGCGGGGATCGGGCGGCCGGATTTGTCGTAGGTGGCTGCGATGATGGCGTCATGTCTTCGACCGCATCCGCTGGCGCCGTGGTGGTGCGTCCT
>NZ_LZSX01000082.1 GCF_001665835.1 Mycobacterium colombiense
AAGGATTGTCATTGTGAGCGAAAAGGGTCGCCTGTTTACCAGTGAGTCGGTGACTGAGGGACATCCCGACAAGATCTGTGACGCGATCAGCGACTCGGTCCTCGATGCCCTGCTGGCGCAGGACCCCCGTTCACGTGTCGCGGTGGAGACGCTGGTCACCACGGGACAGGTGCACGTGGTGGGCGAGGTGACCACGACGGCCAAAGAGGCGTTCGCCGACATCACCAACACGGTGCGCGCGCGCATCCTCGACATCGGTTACGACTCCTCGGACAAGGGCTTCGACGGGAGCACGTGTGGGGTCAACATCGGCATCGGGGCGCAGTCACCCGACATCGCCCAGGGTGTTGACACCGCCCACGAGCACCGCGTCGAGGGCGGCGCCGACCCGCTGGACCTGCAGGGCGCCGGCGATCAGGGGCTGATGTTCGGCTACGCGATCAACGACACCCCCGAGCGGATGCCGCTGCCGATCGCGCTGGCCCACCGGCTGTCGCGCAAGCTGACCCAGGTCCGCAAGAACGGCACGCTGCCCTACCTGCGCCCGGACGGCAAGACGCAGGTCACCATCGAGTACGAGGACGACGTTCCGGTCCGCCTGGACACCGTGGTGGTCTCCACCCAGCACGCCGACGGCATCGACCTGGCCAAGACGCTCGACCCCGACATCCGCCAGCACGTGCTCAACACCGTGCTCGAGGAACTGGCCCACGACACCCTGGACTCCTCAGCGACCCGGGTGCTGGTCAACCCGACCGGCAAGTTCGTCCTCGGCGGCCCGATGGGCGACGCCGGCCTGACCGGCCGCAAGATCATCGTCGACACCTACGGCGGCTGGGCCCGCCACGGCGGCGGCGCCTTCTCCGGCAAGGATCCGTCCAAGGTGGACCGGTCGGCGGCCTACGCGATGCGCTGGGTGGCCAAGAACATCGTCGCCGCCGGGCTGGCAGAGCGGGTCGAGGTGCAGGTGGCCTACGCCATCGGCAAGGCGGCCCCAGTCGGGCTGTTCATCGAGACCTTCGGCACCGCGACGGTCGACCCGGTCAAGATCGAAAAGATCGTCCCCGAGGTATTCGACCTACGGCCCGGCGCGATCATCCGTGACCTGGACCTGCTGCGCCCGATCTACGCCCAGACCGCCGCCTACGGGCACTTCGGCCGCACCGACATCGAACTGCCCTGGGAGCAACTGAACAAGGTCGACGACCTCAAGCGCGC
>NZ_LZSX01000083.1 GCF_001665835.1 Mycobacterium colombiense
CACAATCGCCCCGACCACCCCGACCGGGGCCCTGCGCAGATGGACTTCGCCGAGCACACCCTGGCGGCGTTCCTCCACCCGAACCCGCAGAATCGCGGTGTCTTTCATGGCCACGCCCTGGAAGACGGCGCGTTGCCCCATCAACATGCCCAGCTCGCCGACGAAGTCACCGGCCTCGATCACGAACACAACCCGGTCGTCCCGGCGGTCCACGAGGAGCACGCCACCGGTCAGCACGAGGTGCAAGTCGGTGGGATCACCGGCGTCCCACAGCAACTCGCCGGGCGCGGGGTGCAGCTCCTCACCGGATGACCGCAACAGCTCCAGGGCGTGTTGGCTCAATACCGGAAAGGCCAGCTCATCAACCTCGCCCAGCCGGGACGAGTAAAGGGTCAGCTCGTCCGGCACGGGGATGATGCTCATACTTCTCCCTTACCTGGCAGCCAAATCGCTCCGGTCACGATTCTCCTCCGCTCGTTTTCGCCGGTCGTCGGCCCTGAATTCCGCTTCCCCAGGCTCAACTCGCGCCACGGCCACCGCGGCCGTGACCTCGTAGATCAGCGTCTCGCGGTCGGCGAAGTAGCAGTGCAGCGTGGTGCGGCCGACCCCGGCCACGGTAGCGATCTCCGGCATGGTGGCCGTCCGGTTGGCAGCCAGCGCAGAGGCCGTAGCAGCGAGGATCGCGGCTCTGGTGCGCGCTTGCACAGCCGAGAGTTGCTTTGTCGAGAACACGATGTGATCCTAGTCGTCCGGGAATAGAACGTTGACGTTCCGATATTGAATGCTTATGTTCGTTGCCGCGGATCTCAACCGGTTGTTCCTAACGGGTTGAGCCGCATGACGGCGTCCTCGACACCGGGGACGCACACCACCGCCACATCGTGAGGAAACGATTCGCATGGCAACAGCACGACCAGTCGCACTCGTCACCGGCGCCAACTCGGGCCTTGGCAAGTTCGCCGCCCGCGGCCTGATTGACGCAGGATTTGAGGTAGTAGGTACCAGCCGCAATACCGCGGGACTCAGGGGCATCCAAGGTTTGACGTTCGTCGACCTCGACGTCACAAGTGACAAGTCCGTCGCTGCAGCGGTTGAGGCGGTGATCGCGGAGTCCGGGCGGATCGACGTGCTGGTCAACAACGCCGGTATGGGGCTCGCCGGAGCCAGCGAGGAGAACTCGATCGCCCAGACGCAGAAACTCTTCGACCTCAACGTGTTTGGCGTCATCCGGATGACGAATGCCGTCCTGCCTCACATGCGCAAGCAGGGCAGCGGACGCATCATCAACATCTCGTCGCTCTTCGGATTGATGCCCGCGCCATACATGGCTGCGTACAGCGCGACCAAGTACGCCGTCGAGGGCTATTCCGAGTCCGTCGATCACGAGGTCCGAGAACACAACATCCGCGTGCTCCTCGTCGAGCCCGGCGGCACCAGAACCAGTTTCGACGACAACACCGCAAAACCGGACAACGTGCTGGCGGCATACGAGCGCCAGCGGGAGCGCTCCAACCAGGCAGTGGCCGAACAGGTCAACAACGGCGACGATCCTGTCGTCGTGGCGAAGGTCATCGTGGCCGCCGCGACAGACTCCACCCCGAAAGTGCGCTATCCCGCGGGCTCCGCCCGCCAACTGAGCGCGATGCGTCGCTTTGCTCCCCGCCGAATCTTCGACAAACAGTTGCGCAAGTCTCTAGGCGTCCAGGCGTGACGGGCCGCGCGGCGGAGCCGACATCACCGATAGGTAGGGCGGCCGTCCGTCAGTGGGCGGTGCTCGTGGCGATCATCGTGGTGGTCTTGGTCGTCAGCGGCGTCTACCGTTTGCACGGCATCTTCGGATCGGAAGACCAAACATCAAGGCCCTCAGCTGATTCGCCCGAGAACACCGGATTCGACCCCAAACGGGTCCACCTGCAGGTCCTCGGAAATCCCGGCGCACGGGCAACCATCAACTTTCTCGACGAGAACGCTCAACCCCAGCGTGTCGACGACGCGCCCCTGCCGTGGTCGCACGACTTGGTCACCGAGGACACGACGCTGTTCGCCGACCTCCGCGCCCAGGGAGATTCGAGCAGCATCACCTGCCGCATAACCGTCAATGGCATCGTCAAGGATGAAAGGTCTTCCAACGACGTGAACGGATACATCGCCTGTCTGGACAAGACGGCGTGAGTCAGCACGGGGCAGAGGGATCCGACCGTTCTCGGGCAGCGCGTGTCATCCGCACACTCGCGCTACCGATCATTCTGATCTGGATCGCGGTCGCCGGCGTGACGAACGTGTTGGTGCCCCAACTCGAGATCGTCGGTACCGAGCGTTCGGTGGCCTTGAACGCCCCTGATTCTCCGTCGGTCACGGCGATGAAGCACATCGGGAAGAAATTCGGCGAGTTCGACTCCGACAGTGCAGCCGTCATCGTGCTCGAAGGCGATCAGCCGCTGGGCCAGGACGCGCACACCTACTACGACGGCCTCGTCGCGAAGTTGCGAGCAGATACCGAACACGTCCAGCATGTTCAGGACTTCTGGGGCGATTCGCTCACCGCGGGCGGCGCCCAGAGCAAGGACGGCAAGGCAGCGCTCCTTCAGGTCTACCTCCAAGGCAACCAGGGCGAAGCGCGATCCAATCATTCCGTCGACAGCATCCGCCAGATCGTGGCCGACACGCCGCCCCCACCAGGGGTCAAGGCATACGTCACCGGCGCCGCCCCGCTGATCACCGATAACTTCGAGATCGGCAACGAAGGCACCCACCTCATCACTGCCGTCACGTTTCTCGTCATCGCGGTGATGCTGCTCATCGTCTACCGCTCCTTGGTCACCATGCTGATCGTTCTCCTCGTGGTCGCCGTCGAACTCGCCGCAACGCGGGGGGTGGTCGCGCTGCTGGGCACCGCGGGCCTGTTCGACCTCTCCACCTACGCGGTGAACCTTCTGACGGGCATGGCCATCGCCGCGGGCACCGACTACGCCATCTTCCTCGTTGGGCGTTACCAAGAAGCCCGGGGCAAGGGCCTAGATCGCGAGGCCGCGTACCACGACATGTTCCGTGGCACCGTCCATGTCATCGTCGGCTCCGGACTCACCATCATCGGAGCAGTGGCGTGCCTGCACTTCACCCGGCTCCCGTATTTCAGCAGCATCGGCATCCCTACGGCGCTGGGCCTCGTCGTGACGTTGTCCGCGGCGTTGACCCTCGGGCCGGCGGTGGTGACGAGTGCTTCGCGGTTCGGGTTGCTCGATCCCAAACGTGTGCGTCGCTCCACGGGCTGGCGCCGCGTCGGCACGACGATCGTGCGGTGGCCGGGGCCCGTGCTCGTCGTCTCGTTGGCGGTGTCCGCGGTGGGCCTGCTCGCCCTGCCGGGAGCGCAGATCAGCTTCGACGGACGGCCCCACATGCCCAACAGCGCCCCGGCCAACATCGGATATACCGCCGCGGAACGTCACTTCTCGGAGGCCCGGCTCAACCCCGAGTTGCTGATGATCGAATCCGATCACGACATGCGCAATCCAGCGGACATGCTGATTCTGGAACGCGTTGCCAAGGCGGTGTTGCACACCCCCGGGGTCGCACTGGTGCAGTCGGTCACGCGACCCCTCGGTACACCAATCAAGCACAGTTCCATTCCATTTCAGATCAGCGCCCAGAGCGCGGGACAGGTCATGAACCTGAGCTACCAGGGGGACAGGGCCCGCGACCTCCTGACCCAAATCGATCAGACCGGTAAAGCGATCGACATCTTGCAACGTCAGCTCTCCTTACAACAGCAAGCCACCGATGCCACCGCCGAGCAGGTGCGGGCATTCCACGACACGGTCGACACCATCAACGAGATCCGAGACAACCTCGCCAACTTCGACGACTTCTTCCGGCCGCTCCGCAGTTACTTCTACTGGGAGCGACACTGCTTCGACATCCCGTCGTGTGCGGCCCTGCGATCGGTGTTCGACTCACTCGACGGAATCGACAAACTCAGTGAACAATTCGGCAAGATCACCGCGAGCCTCGACAAACTCAACGCGCTGCAACCGCAGGTGCTGGCGCTGATCCCACCCCAGGTCGACATCCAGCAGACCAATCGCGCGTTGCTGCAGTCGAATTACGCCACCATCAGCGGCACGCTGAAACAGGGTCGAGACGCGTTGCAGAACGCCACCGAGCTGGGCAAGGCCTTCGACGATGCCAAGAACGACGACTCGTTCTACCTGCCACCGGAGGCGTTCGACAACGCCGATTTCAAGCGCGGCCTCGAGCTGTTCATGTCGCCCGACGGCAAGGCCGCCCGGATGACGATCACCCACGAGGGCAAACCCGCCAGCCCCGAGGGCATCTCGCACATCGACGCCATCCGGGACTCTGCCTTCGATGCGATCAAGGCGACCCCCCTGGCGGACGCGAAAATCTACATCGCCGGGACGGCGGCGACGTACAAGGACATCCAGGAGGCATCGCTGTACGACCTGATGATCGTCACGTTGGCGGCGGTCGCGTTGATCCTGCTGGTGATGATCCTCATCACCCGCAGCTTCGTGGCCGCCATCGTGATCGTCGGCACTGTCGTCCTTTCGCTGGGAGCAGCGCTTGGGCTATCGATACTGTTGTGGCAGTACATCTTCGGAGTCGAGCTGTTCTGGCTCGTGCCCGCCCTCGCGATCATCATCCTGCTCGCGGTCGGGGCGGACTACAACCTGCTCCTGATCTCCCGGTTCAAGGAGGAGGTCGGTGCCGGATTGAATACCGGCATCATCCGCGCGATCGGCGGCACCGGCGGAGTGGTCACCGCCGCAGGACTGGTGTTCGCCTTCACCCTCGGCTCGTTCATCGTCAGCGACCTGGCCGTGATTCAGCAGATTGGCACCGCGATCTGCCTGGGCCTCGTCTTTGACACGTTGATCGTGCGATCGCTGTTGACACCGTCGATCGCGGCGCTGCTGGGCCGCTGGTTCTGGTGGCCGCTGAACGTGCGCACCAGGCCGGCCAGTCAGATGCTGCAGCCGTTCGGTTCGCGGATCTCTGTCCGAAAACTGTTGGGCCCCGATCCCAGACCCGTGGCGGGCGGGAACGACGGAGTATGACCGAGCGGGCGGATCGCGCATCGAAGACGGCGCGTCATAGCAGGACAGGTAGCCACTCCATAAACGCTCGAAACAATGAGGAGGATCGGGTCATGAGCACCACATGGGACTGCGTCGTCGTCGGTGGCGGAGCCGCGGGCTTGAGCGCGGGTCTGGTATTGGGCCGGGCGCGGCGGCGAACGCTGCTGGTCGACGCGGGTCAGCAGAGCAACCTGGCCGCCCACGGCATCGGCGGGTTGTTGGGTCACGACGGCCGCCCGCCGGGCGAGCTGTACGAGGCCGGGCGGCGGGAGATTGCCGCCTATCCGTCCGTCGAAGTGCGGACCGGTGAGGTGGTGGCGGGTGAGCGTGCCGGAGATGTGTTCGAACTGGAACTGTCCGACGGTCGGCGTGAACGCACGCGTCGGGTGCTGCTGGCCGCTGGTATGGAGTACCGGCCGCCTGCGCTGCCCGGGCTCGCGCAGTTGTGGGGGCGGTCGGTGTTCCACTGCCCGTTCTGCCACGGCTGGGAGGTTCGCGATCAACCGTTGGCGGTATTGGCGAACGGCAAGCGGGCAGTGCAATCGTCGGTATTGCTCAGAGGATGGAGCGACGACGTTGTGCTCCTAACTGGAGGACCTGCGGAGCTCGATGGTGACGCCCGATCTCAGTTGGCCGCGGTAGGCGTCGCGGTCGACGACCGGCCCGTTGCCGAACTCGCCTCAACCAATGGCGAATTGGAAGCCATCGTGTTCACCGACGGAACCCGGCTGGCACGCAGCGGTCTGCTCGTCGCGACGACACTGCATCAGCGGTCGCAGTTGGTTGAACAGCTCGGTGTCGGATTCGGCGAGCCGACGCCAGCGACGGCGAGTCCCATCGCAATCGATGCGCTCTGCCGGACAACAGTTCCTGGAGTCTTCGCGGCCGGGGACGACGCCAGTGCACAAATGCCGCAGGTAGCCTCGGCGATCGCGACAGGTTCGCTCGCGGCCACATCGATTGTGCAGAGCTTGTTGGCCGAGGACGCCGGCCTACCGACACCGGAATGAACCGGACCATGTCAACGGCGAGCTGAATCATGAACCGCAGTCCCAGAGCGTTGGCGGCAATGACGGGCTCGAAAGCCACACGGGCAGCTCAGTCGAGTTTTGGTGAACGACGGCCGATGGGCGACAGCTGGTTCTGATGGCCGCACATATATGTGGCACCAATTTCCTTGGAATCAAAGGACTCTGGCCAATGCACCCTACAAACAATTCCTCAAGGAATCGACCGATGCACATCACACAACCGACCGACGACGAACAGACCAATCACTGGAACGCAACAACTGGATGCGCCTGGGTCGACGCGCAGGACCTGCTGGACCAGATGATGAAGGGATTGGAAGACCTGCTCGTCGACGGCGTGGTTGCCGGATCGGGGCGACGGGTGCTCGACGTCGGCTGCGGTACCGGTGGCACCACACTCGCCGTCGCGCGCAGGCTCGGCGCCGAGGGCAGGTGCGTCGGCGCCGACGTGTCCGAGCCGATGATCGCCGCCGCCCGCGCCCGGGCCGAACGGGAGGGCATACCAGCGAGTTTCATCCTCGCCGACGTGCAGACACATCCGTTTGAGCGCGCAAGCGTCGACACGATCATCTCGCGATTCGGTGTCATGTTCTTCAATGACCCGGTCCAGGCCTTCGCGAACCTGCGGCGCGCCACGACCGACGACGGCGCGCTTCACGTCATCGCCTGGCGCAGCGCCGCGGAGAATCCGTTCATGACGGCCGGCCTGCGTGAGGCGGCCCCGCTGCTGCCGAACCTTGCCGCCCCCGCTGGAGACGGCCCGGGACAGTTCTCCTTCGCCGACCCGCAACGGGTCGCCGCGATTCTCGACGCGGGGGGCTGGGCCGACGTCGACCTCCAGCCGATCGACGTCGAGTGCACCCTGCCCGAGCCGGAGTTGATCGGTTTCATCAGACAGCTGGGTCCTGTCGGTCTAGCACTTCAAGGCAAGGACGAGCGGACCCCGCGCCCAAGTTATCGACGCGGTCCGTCCCGCCTTTGATCCGTTTGTGCACGGAACCGAGGCTCGGTTCACCGCCGCGTGCTGGATGGTCCACGCCCAAGCGTCTGGATAACCGCCAACGTCAGGCTGAATCACTTTTCCGCACAGCTACTTCCGCATCGGGTAGCGGCCCATCGAAGTTTTCAGCAACTCCACGGCTCGGGACTTGGCCGAATCTCCGCCGGCACGTCGTTCGCGAGCGGTGCACGCTACGCGCGACGGATGTGGGCCGTCGTTCGCCATTCAGCGGATGCGGCGGCGACCGGTCTTCACCCCACTAGATCGATCTCGGGAAAGTCAAGTGTGCATCACCAGAACACTGGGTTCACCGTCATCCGGACCAATTTCGGCGCGGCAAACCGACGCGAGCACGACCAGGACCCGATACTCATCGACGACCTTGCTTGTACCCCGAGCTTCGTCGACAAGCTGCTAACTTTAGTTAGTCCGCGTCCTTGTTTAACAAGGAATGCACAGATATCAATCTTCCTTGCCTCTCGACATCGGGTTTCCCCGATTGGCGTGGCTTCGACCTCCAGACTGATCGCCATCATCGTGTCGTGGATCAAGACGTTCCGCAGCCTGGCTAGGTAGCGGTATCCGAAGTAGTCGTCGTACAACTCGCTGAAGATCGCTTTGACCGCTCGATACTCCCCGCTGTCCTTGGTGAACTTGTGAGCAGCCTCCTCTAGAGTCCGCTCTTGGTGATAGCAGATGGGCCGAGCAGACTGACAGCACGGCGCCACGAAGGCGGAAGCCTAAAGTGATGACGGGGTCGGGATCGCCGTTCAGCGGTAACGGCGACTTCGCGCCTTGCACTCGGTATCCCAGTTAGCGATGAATGCCTTCGCCGAGGTCAAGAAGTAGGCGAACATGTTCGTGACAAGGATGTCTTCTAGCGTCATGTAGGCCCCGGAGTATCGGTCATATTCCTCTTTGGTGAGGTCCTTGACGCTCCGGAAGACCCTCGCCACATTGCCGGTCGGGTCACCAGAGATCAGCATCGCTTGATACGACTCGACGGGTTCGTTGCTGCTGTGAGTGCTCGGCACGGGAAGTGTTGCGTGCTGGTACGACACAACCGCGCGTTTCGGGGTACGGGCGGGGTACCGGGTCAACTGCCGGGCGAGAACTCAGGGCTGAATGCCCTGTTAGGCATGGAGCCGATGACGGGAATCGAACCCGCGTATTCAGCTTGGGAAGCTGATGTTCTGCCATTGAACTACATCGGCACTGTCGCCAAGGAAGGCTAGCACCCGGCGGCGGCCGTAGAGGTCAGGATGGCTCATCGACCAGGGCGCCGCGGCCGCTGTGCGCCGTCGCGCCGAGAAAGAGTTATTCCTTTCACAAATACACATACTCATATTTATTATTTCGTTATAGCACCGTAATGTGCACGGCGTGGGTCGACACGAATTAGCCAGGAAGCGGCGCAAACCGTCAGTGGCCCTGGCAGCGGTGCTCGCCCCCGCGGTCGTGTTCTTCGCGGCGTCCGCGGACGTCCACCCCTCTGCGCCCCGCACCGAGGCCAAACCCGTTATCAGCGACGCCACTCCCTGCTGCGTTCAAATCGTGACCGCGGCGTCGCATCGGCTCATCAAGGGATCCCCTGACGGGGAGCCCGCCGCGGCGTCGCGGTACCACACCCGAGCCCGTTTCCTGACCGCCGACGTGGCCCCGGAACGGGGCATGCAGATCCGGACGATCCTGGTCGCACGCAGCATCACCGCGGACTTCCCGCAGATCCACGAGATGGGGGGAGTGCGCCCGGATCCGTTGCCGTGGCACCCCCTCGGCCTGGCGGTCGACGTGATGATTCCCAACCCGGGGTCCGACGAGGGCATCGCCCTGGGCAATGCGATCGTCGCCTACGTGCTGCAGAACGCCAACCGGTTCGGCATCCAGGACGCGATCTGGCGGGGCGTCTACTACACGCCCAACGGAGCCCAGACGAGCCGGCTGGGCCACTACGACCACGTGCATGTCACGACCACCGGGGGCGGATACCCCAGCGGCAGCGAGGTCTACCTTCGCTGAAGATGTAGAGCAGCCAGCTAGGCTCGTCGCGTGCTGCTCTCCGATCGCGACCTCAGGTCCGAAATCACCGCCGGGCGGCTGGGCATCGAGCCCTTCGAAGCCGGCCTGGTGCAGCCGTCCAGCATCGACGTGCGGCTTGACTGCATGTTCCGGGTGTTCAACAACACCCGCTACACCCACATCGACCCGGCCAAGCAACAGGACGAGCTGACCAGCCTGGTCGAACCGGATGCCGGCGAGCCGTTCGTGCTGCATCCCGGCGAGTTCGTGCTCGGTTCGACGCTGGAACTCATCACCCTGCCCGACGACCTCGCCGGGCGCCTGGAGGGCAAGTCGTCGCTGGGCCGCCTCGGCCTGCTGACGCACTCGACCGCCGGGTTCATCGATCCCGGCTTCAGCGGCCACATCACGCTGGAGCTGTCCAACGTCGCAAACCTGCCGATCGTCCTGTGGCCGGGCATGAAGATCGGTCAGCTGTGCATTCTGCGGCTGACCAGTCCCGCCGAACACCCTTACGGCAGTACGCAAGTAGGTTCGAAGTATCAGGGCCAGCGAGGACCGACCCCGTCGCGCTCCTATCAGAACTTCATAAGGACTACATAGGTTCTGAGGGGCTCTCACGCTCCCCTTGTGCGCGATACTTAGTTAGCCGTGGTTTTTTCCTCCGCCTGGCCATGGTTCATCGTGCAATACCTTTGGAGGGGTTTGTATTGGATATCGTGCTCGGGGTGTCGATGGCACCGTCATCGATCCAAATGGTCGTCCTGGAAGGCGAATACGCCGACGGCGCCACCGTAGAAGAGGACACGTTCGGCGTCGCTGACGTCGACGACGCGGCTACGACGACCGGGCCCGATCAAGTCATCTCCGCCATCCTGGGCACCCGCGAGGGCGCGGTCGATGCCGGTCTCGAGCTGTCGTCGATCGGCGTGACGTGGACGGATCAACTCGAAGCCGCGGCCTTGCGCGACGCGCTGACCGCCCACCGGATCGACAACGTGATGCTGGTCTCGGCCTTTTTGGCCGCGGCGGCGCTGGCGCAAAATCTCGGCGGGGCAATGGGTTACGAGCGCACCGCCGTGCTGCTGGTCGAGCCAGACACCGCGACGCTGGCGGTCGTCGAGACCTCCGACGGTTCCATCCCGGACGTCTACAAACAACAGATCCACGCCGAGTCCTACGGCGACGCCGCCGAGCAGCTCAGCGCGATGGTCGCCGGGATGGAGAAGCTGGAACTCCTGCCGGGCGGCCTCTTCTTGGTTGGCTCGGGCATCGACGTCGCTCCGCTGAAGCCGGTGTTGCAGTCGACGACGTTCCTCGACGTGAGTGTGGCCGAGGAGCCGGAGACGGCGCTGGCCCGCGGGGCGGCACTGGCGTCGGCGAACGCGCCGCTGTTTGCCTCGTCGACCGCCGCGCTGGCCTATGCGCAAGACCCGGGCACCGGCGCGGTCGACCAGTACTCCCTACCCGAATACCTCTATGTCCCCTTCGGGCAGGAACCCGGCGACGACGAGCTCGCCTACAGCGCGGTGGGGGACGACGACGCCGATTCACCCACCGTTGTCATCGAGAAGCTGTTCCTTCCCGAAGAGAGCCAGCCGAAGCGGCGCCCGGCCCTGCTGGTCGGCAGCGGGCTGGCGGTGGTCGGGATCAGCGCGGTGCTGGCGCTCGAGATCGCGTTGGCGATCGGCATCCGCACCATGGGAACCGTTGCCTTGCAGCCCACCCCTGGCCAGCACCTCATCGTTCCCGAACAGGCCCCGGCGCCGGCGCCGGTGCAGGCGTCCGAACCGCTGTCGAAGATCAGCCTGCCCGCCCCGGCCCCCCCCCCCCAGCCTGTGAGGCCGCCGGCCGCCGCGCCGCTGCCCGCGGTGCCGCCGCCGGCGGCGCCTCCGCCGCTGCCCGCCGCGCCGATTGTTCCGGTTCCCGTCGTGATTCCGCCGGTACCGGTTCCGGTGCCCGTGCGTATTCCGGTTCCCGACCCGGTCGAGCCTCCGATGCTGGCGGTCCCGCCGCATCTGTCCATCCCGCAACCGGTGCAGCCGCAACCTCCGGTGCACCTGCCCCAACCCCCGCAGGTCACCGTGCCGCAGTCGCCGCCGCACCAGACGCCCCCCGGCGAAGGCACCCAGCCCAAGCCGAGCGGCCCAGGTAACTACGGCGGCGGCCACTCTCCGACGCCAGGTGAGAATGGCCCGGGCGGGCACGTTCCCACGCCGGGTTCGGGTAGTCCGGGTGGTCACGTCCCGACGCCTGGGTCGGGCGGCACGGGAAGCTCGGGCGGCGGGCACGTTCCCACGCCGGGATCCGGTGGTCCCGGCGGCTCGGGTGGCGGCCACGTCCCCACGCCCGGATCCGGCGGTCCCGGTGGCCTGGGTGGCGGCCACGCCCCCACCCCGGGTTCGGGTGGTCCGGGTGGCCTGGGCGGCGGGCACGTCCCGACGCCGGGTTCGGCTGGTCCGGGTGGCCTGGGCGGCGGGCACGTCCCGACGCCGGGTTCGGCTGGTCCCGGCGGCCTGGGCGGCGGCCACGTTCCCGCGCCCCCCGCGGGTGGCCCTGGCGGCGGTCTCGGCGGCTTCGGCGGCGGCCACGCCCCGGCTCCTGGCGGCGGCGGTCTCGGCGGCTTCGGCGGCGGTCACGCTCCGGCTCCTGGCGGCGGCGGTCTCGGCGGCTTCGGTGGCGGTCACGCTCCGGCTCCCGGTGGTGGCGGCGGCTTCGGTGGCGGTCACAGCGGCGGCGGCTTCGGCGGAGGCGGCGGCTTCGGCGGCGGCCACAGCGGTGGCGGCGGAGGCGGCGGGCACCACTAACCAGTTTGCCAAGCAACCCACAGCAATCGCGCCACTCCCTGCGAGCTCACACGGGTAGGGTCGGGGTATTGAGGCTGGCCGAAAGATGCCGCCTCACCCGCCAGAATTTCATCAGCCCAGCAATGTAGGCGGGCATGCGGCCCTTGCCCTGCTGCGGCAGGAAATCCCTGGCGGTCGATGAATAGTGGTGTTGCCGACGGGGGTCGAGTAACACAGCAAATTGGGCAGGGGGAGCTTAAGCGGTGGTGGGCATCGTGCTTGGCGTCTCGATGACGCCGACGAAGGTGCGCATGGTGCTGGTCGAAGGCGAGAGCGCCGACGGGGTCACCGTCGACGAGGAGGACTTCGACGTCGACACCCATGTCGACACCCGGCGCACCGCCAGGCCCGGCACCGCCCCCAATGAGGTGATCTCGGCGATCCTCGGCACCCGGGAAGGTGCTACCGACGGCGGCTATCAACTGCTGTCGACGGGTGTGACTTGGACCGATCACGTCGAAGCGGCGATGCTGCGCGACGCCCTGATTTCACACAAGGTCGAAAACGTCATGCTGGTCTCGGCCTTCATGGCCGCGGCCGCGCTGACGCAGGCCGTCGGCGACGCCACCAACTACGCACGCACCGCGCTGCTCTTCGTCGAGCCCTACAGCGCAACCCTGGCCGTCGTCGACACCGCTGACGGCTCGGTCTCGGAGGTGCGCCGCAGGGTCCTTCCGGAGGACGAGGACCAAGCGGTAGCCGAACTCGTCGACATGGCTTCCGGCGCCGAGGCGCTCGAAACGCACCCCGAAGGGCTGGTTCTCGTCGGTTCCGGCGTCGACGTCCCGCTGATCAAGCCCGTGCTGGAGGCCGCGACCTCGCTCGAGTTGTCCGTGCCCGACGAGCCGGAGATGGCCCTGGCGCGAGGAGCCGCGCTGGCGTCGGCGAATGCACCGCTGTTCGCGTCGTCGACGGCCGCGCTGGCCTACGCGTTGGATCCGGGCACCGGCGAAGTCGACCCGCTGGTCCTGGCCGGGCAGTACCCTGGCCTGCTGCCCGGTTATCAGCCCGAATACCGCAGCCACATCGCGGCCTTGGCCGCCGATGTCGACAAGGGAAAGACCAACGTCGCCTACAGCGCCGTGGCGGACGATGACGCCGACGCCAAAACCCTCATCGGTCTCGACGAACGCGCGCGTCGACGCAAGTCTTTCCTGCTGGTCAGCAGCTCGCTGGCGGTGATCTTCATCGCCGCGGTGGTGGCGCTGGAAATCGCGCTGGCGATCAGCATTCGCCCGACAGTGGCGTTACGGCCCAGTCCCAACGAAAACATCGTCGCCCCCGCTCCCACGCCGGCCCCCCCCCCCCCCCGTC
>NZ_LZSX01000084.1 GCF_001665835.1 Mycobacterium colombiense
AGCTTTCCCAACGCAAGATCGAACTTCGCAATTTGGGCCTCTTCGAGCGTCATGTCATCGCGCTCGAAGTAGGCGCACGTGTAGCCCATCGTGGGGTCGAGAAATAATGCGAAGAATTCGTCCGAGACGTCGTAGATGGACTGCGACTCCTCGTAATAGGGCTCCAATACCGCCATATTCGATGCAAACCTTTCATCTATTTCACGCGAGCATACTAACCGATCACCCAACAGGCGGCCATCTGGGCGCCCGACGCGCTAGGTCAATCGCCGCAGGGTCAGTATGTGTAGAAGCCTTGGCCCGTCTTCTTGCCCAGCCGGCCGGCTTCCACCATGCGCAGTAATAGCGGCGGCGGGCCGTACTGCGGTTCCTTGAACTCCTCGAACATCTTGTCCGCGATCAGCTTCAAGGTATCCAGACCGACCAGATCGGACAGTCGCAACGGACCCATCGGGTGCGACAGCCCGGCCACCACGGCCTTGTCGACGTCCTCGACGGTGGCGAAACCGGCTTCCACCATCCGGATGGCGGACAGCAGGTAGGGCACCAGCAGCGCGTTCACCACGAAACCGGACCGGTCCGAGCAGCGCACGACCTGCTTGCCCAGCACGGCGCTCGCGAATTCCTCGGTGCGCGCGGCGGCGGCGTCGTCGGTGACCAGCGTGCTGACCAACTCTACGAGCGGCAGTACCGGCACGGGGTTGAAGAAGTGCAGACCCAGCACGCGCTGCGGGTTCTTGGTGGCCGCGGCGATCTTCATGATCGGGATGCTGGAGGTGTTGGACGCCAGAACCGCGTCGGGGTCGGTGATGACCCGGTCGAGTTCGGCGAAGACCTGCGCCTTGACGGCGTCGTCTTCGATGATCGCCTCGATGACCAGTTGGCGGTCGGCGAGGTCCTTCAGGTCGGTGGTGAAGGTGAGCTTGCTCAGCGCCCGGTCACGTTCCCGCTCGGTCACCTTGCCGGCGCTGACGCCGCGCTCCAGCGACTTCACGATGCGGTTGCGTCCGGCCGTGATGAGGGCCTCGGTGGTCTCGAACACGGTCACGTCGACTCCGGCGCGGACCGAGACCTCGGCGATCCCGGACCCCATCTGGCCGGCCCCGACAACTCCTACCCGCTGGATCGTTGCGTCACTCACTGATTTCTCTCCGGTGTCGTATCGTCTTGCACCGCAATAGGCCCCGCCCAGGTTTAGCTGGGCGGGGCCTACGCTACTTCATCTCATTTTCAAGGCGCGGCGTGCGCCGCGCGCTCACTGCAGGCTCAGTGACTCAAGCCGTCTGTTTCACCTCGTCCTCGCGGGCAGAGCCCGTTCGTCCTCAGTGTCTCAAGCCCTCGGTTTCACCTCGTCCTCGCGGGCAGAGCCCGTTCGTCCTCAGTGAAACTGGCCCTCTTCGGTGGAGCCGGTCAGCGCGGTGGTCGACGAGGTCGGGTCCACCGTGGTGGCGATGCGGTCGAAGTAACCGGCACCCACCTCGCGCTGGTGCTTGGTGGCGGTGTAGCCACGCTCCTCGGCGGCGAACTCGCGCTCCTGCAGCTCGACGTAAGCGCTCATCTGGTTGCGGGCGTAGCCGTAGGCCAGATCGAACATCGAGTAGTTCAGCGCGTGGAAGCCGGCCAGCGTGATGAACTGGAACTTGAATCCCATTGCCGCGAGCTCCTTTTGGAACTTCGCGATGGTGGAGTCGTCCAGGTGCTTGCGCCAGTTGAACGACGGCGAGCAGTTGTACGCCAGCATCTGGTCGGGGAACTCGGACTTGACGCCCTCGGCGAACTTGGCGGCGAGCTCGAGGTCCGGGGTACCGGTCTCCATCCAGATCAGGTCGGAGAACGGCGCGTAGGCCTTGGCGCGGGCGATGCAGGGCTCGAGGCCGTTGCGAACCCGGTAGAAGCCCTCCTTGGTGCGCTCACCGGTGATGAACGGCTGGTCGCGCTCGTCGACGTCGGAGGTGATCAGCGTGGCGGCCTCGGCGTCGGTCCGGGCGATGACGACGGTCGGAACGTCGCACACGTCGGCGGCCAGGCGGGCCGAGGTCAGGGTGCGGATGTGCTGCTGGGTCGGGATCAGCACCTTGCCACCCAGGTGGCCACACTTCTTCTCCGAGGCCAGCTGGTCCTCCCAGTGCGATCCCGCGACACCGGCGGCGATCATGGCCTTCTGCAGCTCGTAGACGTTGAGCGCACCGCCGAAGCCGGCCTCACCGTCGGCGACGATCGGCGCCAGCCAGTTCTTCACCGAGGTGTCGCCTTCGACCGCGGCGATCTCGTCGGCACGCAGCAGCGCGTTGTTGATCCGGCGCACCACCTGCGGCACCGAGTTGGCCGGGTACAGGCTCTGGTCGGGGTAGGTGTGGCCGGACAGGTTGGCGTCACCGGCGACCTGCCAACCGGACAGGTAGATGGCCTTCAGGCCGGCGCGCACCTGCTGCACGGCCATGTTCCCGGTGAGGGCACCGAGCGCGTTGATGTACTCCAGGTCGTGCAGCTGCTCCCACAGCACCTCGGCGCCGCGACGGGCCAGGGTGGCCTCCTCGACGACGGTGCCCTGCAGGGCGACGACGTCCTTGGCGGTGTAGGTCCGGGTGACATCCTTCCAACGCGGGTTGGTGTCCCAGTCCTGCTGGATCTGTTCGGCGCTCTTGGGGGTGCCAACGACAGACATTGGGCATGCTCCTTCACGATCTTCACTACTGAGTTGCTGGACGCCTCACCGGCGGTAGCTAGCGGCTCAACTTCACTGGTGTGCTAACTCGAAGATGACACAGCTCATAGGGGGCGGTCCACCCCTTTCAGTTGCCAATTTAAGCAACAGGAACGCTCGAATTTGCGAAGCTTGCTAAGTTGCTAACTAACTTAACCGTTTCAGAAGCTACCCGCCGGTAACCAGAACGCGCAGGTCAACGGCGGTTAACGGGACGCTTGTCCGGTTTAGCGAGCAAAGATCGCGGCGACGGCTTTCGCCTCGTCGCCCACGGCGTATGTGAGCGTTGTAACAGTGCGATCGGCCAGCTCGGGGCCGAATTGTTCGGTGGACCCGGCCGGGTGAACATGCGAGATGATGTCCAGCTTGTCGCCCAGCGCCACCGGCGCCTCGTGCTCGATCGTGATGCGCAGCGGCGGGTGCATCAGTTCCGGGTGCGAGGCCAGGTAGTCCTCGATCACGCTCCAGTACACGGAGTTGTTCATGTGATCGAACAGGTCGATGTCGGTGACCCGGACCGGAAACTCGTGGATCTCGGCCGCGTCGTCGCGGCTGGCCGGCTTCAGATAGGACTTCCACCGCAGTCGGTCCACGGAGGTCGTCTTGTGCAGGCCGGCCAGGAAGTCGTCGGAGATGCGCGAGGGCATCTGGGTCTCGCGGTTGATGTTGATCCAGAATGCCTCGGACTCGATGAGCCCCTCGCCGCGCTTCCCATCGATGCGAACCCGCATCTCACACCAGCGGTTCGAGGTGCCCGAACACCATCTGCGCAGGCGGAGCATGTCGTTGAACTCGATCGGCCGGATCAGGTCGAGCATGGTGCGCCGGACGATCCACAGCGGGTGGGTCTCCTCGAAGCCCATCTCGCGCAGCTGGTCCTGGCCGATGTCCTGGATGTGGCGCGCGGACGCGTCCAGCCGCAACCGGCCCGTGTGGTCGATGTCGCCGACCCGCAACGGCCACTGGCGATCGAAAACGTCAGGGTGACCGTCGGGCACCGGCATCAATTGTTTATCCAGGCTCACGGCGTCGCTCCCCGATTCCTCCTCGTGGTCACCCCAGGCTAAGGCCTGAGGCCCCGGTCGAATCATGCCAACGGGGTGCGCCGAATACCAATTTCGACGCGACGGTCTGCGATGCCAAGTCTGCGAACCAGATCTTCACATGGCCGGTAACCTCGGTGAAGTGTCCAAGACCTTCGTCGGCTCCCGCGTTCGCCAGCTGCGCAACGAACGCGGATTCTCCCAGGCCGCGCTCGCCCAGATGCTGGAGATCTCGCCGAGTTACCTCAACCAGATCGAGCACGACGTCCGCCCGCTGACGGTGGCCGTGCTGCTGCGCATCACCGAGGTGTTCGGGGTGGATGCGACCTTCTTCTCCTCGCAGGACGACACCCGGCTGGTGGCCGAATTGCGCGAGGTCACCATGGACCGCGATCTGGACATCGACGTCGACCCGACGGAGGTCGCCGAGATGGTCAGCGCCCATCCCGGGTTGGCCCGCGCGGTGGTCAACCTGCACCGGCGCTACCGGATCACCACGGCGCAGCTCGCGGCCGCCACCGAGGAGCGGTACTCCGACGGCAGCGGCAGCGGCTCCATCACCATGCCGCACGAGGAAGTGCGCGACTACTTCTACCAACGGCAGAATTACCTGCACGAGCTGGACACCGCCGCCGAGGACCTCACCATCAAGATGCGGTTGCACCACGGCGATCTGGCGCGCGAGCTCACTCGCCGTCTCACCGAGGTGCACGGGGTGCACATCAACCGCCGAATCGACCTGGGCGACACCGTGCTGCACCGCTACGACCCCAAGACCAAGACGCTGGAATTCAGCAATCACCTGTCGTTGGGGCAGCAGGTTTTCAAGATGGCGGCCGAACTGGCCTACCTCGAATTCGGCGATCTGATAAACACTTTGGTCGAGGAGGGCAAGTTCACCAGCGACGAGTCGCGCACGCTGGCCCGGCTCGGGCTGGCCAACTACTTCGCCGCGGCGGCCGTGCTCCCCTACCGCCAGTTCCACGACGTCGCGGAGAACTTCCGCTACGACGTCGAGCGGCTGTCGTCGTTCTACTCGATCAGTTATGAGACCATCGCACACCGGCTTTCGACGTTGCAGCGTCCGTCGATGCGCGGTGTGCCGTTCTCGTTCGTCCGGGTCGATCGGGCCGGAAACATGTCAAAACGTCAGTCCGCCACCGGCTTTCACTTCTCCTCCAGCGGAGGCACCTGCCCGCTGTGGAACGTCTACGAGACGTTCGCCAATCCGGGCAAGATCCTGGTGCAGATCGCGCAGATGCCCGACGGGCGCAACTACATGTGGGTGGCCCGCACCGTGGAACGTCGCGCGGCCCGGTATGGTCAGCCGGGTAAAACCTTCGCGATCGGGTTGGGCTGCGAGCTTCGCCACGCGCACCGGCTCGTCTACTCCGAAGGACTCGACGTTTCGGGGGAACCAGGGACAGTGGCCACACCGATCGGCGCGGGCTGCCGGGTCTGCGAACGCGACAATTGCCCGCAGCGCGCCTTCCCGGCGCTGGGACGCGCACTCGATCTCGACGAGCACCGCAGCACGGTGTCTCCCTACCTGGTGATCCAGCCGTGAGCCCGCCGGACGGCCGGATCCCGCCGGGGCGGTTTCGCGAACTGGGACCGATCAATTGGGTGATCGCGAAGCTGGGTGCGCGCACCGTGGCCGCGCCGGAGATGCATCTGTTCACCACGCTGGGTCAGCGCCGGTTGCTGTTCTGGACGTGGCTGGCGTACGGGGGCCGGCTGCTGCGTGGGAAGCTGCCCACCATCGACACCGAACTGGTGATCCTGCGGGTCGCGCATCTGCGCGGGTGCGAATACGAGCTGCAGCATCACCGCCGGATGGCCCGCAAGGCCGGGCTGGACGCGGACCTGCAGGCCGCCATCTTCGCGTGGCCCGAGAAGCTGGACCCGGTTGATGCCCGCCTCACCGTGCGTCAGCAGGCGCTGCTGGCGGCCACGGACGAGTTCGTCGAAGACCGGACCGTCACCACCGACACGTGGCGGCAGCTGGCGACCCACCTGGATCGGCGGCAGCTGATCGAATTCTGTTTACTCGCAAGCCAATACGACGGGCTTGCCGCGACCATGTCGGCGCTCGACATCCCGCTGGACCATCCGCGCCAGCTATAGGTAGACGTCGACGAGGATGGCCAGCGTCAGTATCACCGGAAGTACCGGCAGCGCGAAGGCGAACACCGCCCATGCCTGCTTGCCGCGCCGGCGCTGCCGCGAGCCCCACAGCGCGGCGCCGATCCCCAGCACCACCGAGGCCAGCAGCACCAGCGGGGCCCATTGGCCGGCGGTCGCGTTGTCGCCGTTCGAAATGGCCAGCAACCACAGGACATAACCCGTCGCCAGGCCACCGACGGCGCCCGCGATGGCCTGGGGGGTGACGGTGCGCATCATCGACGGCTCAGAAATTGATCATGTGCCCGGTCAGGCCGTGGAAGCATTCCTGCAGCGCCTCGGACATGGTCGGGTGGGTGTGCACGTTGCGGGCCAGCTCGGTCGCGGTCAGGTCCCACTTCTGGGCCAGCGTCAGCTCCGGAAGCAGTTCGGAGACGTCGTGGCCGACCAGGTGTCCGCCCAGCAGCTCACCGTATTTGGCGTCGGCGATCAGCTTGACGAACCCGCTCGGGTCGCCCACACCGTGCGCCTTGCCGTTCGCGGTGAACGGGAACTTGGCCACCACAACGTCGTGGCCTTCGTCGCGGGCCTGCTCCTCGGTGAGACCGAAGCTGGCGACATTGGGCTGGCAGAACGTCGCGCGCGGCATCATCCGATAATCACCGAGCGCCAAAGTCTCTGCGCCGGCGATGGTTTCGGCGGCCACCACGCCCTGGGCCTCGGCGACGTGGGCCAGCTGCAGCTTGCCGGTGACGTCGCCGATGGCGTAGATGTGCTCGATGTTGGTGCGCATGTAGTCGGTGATCCCGATGGCCTTGCGGTCGGTCAGCGCGACGCCGGCCGCCTCCAGGCCGAAGCCTTCGACGTTGGGCGCAAAACCGATGGCCTGCAACACCTTCGCGGCCTTGAGCTCTTGGGAGTTGCCGTCCTTGCTGGCGACGACGGTCACCTCCGAGCCGTTGTCGGAGATGGACTCGACTTTCGTTTCGGTGAGGATTCTGACGCCCAGCTTCTTGAACTGCCTCTCGACCTCTTTGGAGACATCGGCGTCCTCGTTGGGCAGCGCACGCGGCAAGAACTCGACGACGGTCACGTCCACGCCGTAGTTCTTCAGCACATAGCCGAACTCCATGCCGATCGCTCCGCAACCGGCGATGATGATCGAGTCCGGCAACTCCCGGGACAGGATCAGCTCTTCGTAGGTGACCACGTTGGCCGACAGCGACGTGCCGGGAACGAGGCGGGTGCTGCTGCCGGTGGCGATGATGGCGTTGTCGAAGGTGACGGTCTCGGTGCCGCCCTCGTTGAGCTCGACCGCGATCGTGTGCGGGTCGGTAAAGCGGCCGTAGCCATGGATTTCGGTGATCTTGTTCTTCTTCATCAGGAAGTGCACGCCGGCGACGCGGCCCTCGGCCACCTTGCGGCTGCGGTCGAACGCGACCCCGTAGTCGAACGTCGCCTCGCCGCTGATGCCGAATGTCTTGGCCTCTTTGGTGAAGATGTGGGCGAGTTCGGCGTTGCGCAGCAGCGCCTTGGACGGGATGCAGCCGACGTTGAGGCACACACCGCCCCAGTACTTCGGTTCAACGACCGCGGTGTTCAGCCCCAGCTGCGCGGCGCGAATGGCCGCGACATATCCGCCGGGACCGGCCCCGAGGACGACGACGTCATAGTGAGAAGTCACGAGCCCACCCTAGTTGGCCACGACCCTTGGTGGCCGCCCGGGCGTTGGCGTCAATACGGAATGACGCCAAGGAGACAGTGGCCCACGCGCTCGCAGTGGTAATAGGCGTACAGGGGCGCCGCGGCGACCAGCGCGGCGAACGGCCCGGACATCATCGCCACCGAGAGCGCCGAGATCAGCGGCCTGCCCTGGGTCATCGCCAGCATCACCCCGCCGACGATGCAGACCACCACATAGACCAGGACCACGAACAGCGCCGCGGTCTTGTCGACCGAATGGTACCACCAATAGAACAGCCCCAGCCCGATCACGGCCGCCGCTGCCCACACGCCGAGCAGCACCAGGACCAACTTCCACCACTTGAGGTAGAGGTACCGGCCGGGCACGTTGACCGGTTGCACCGGGCCGACCGGCTCGGCCGACTCCGGCTCGCCGGCATCCGCGGTGGGTATCGCCGCCGCGTCCTCGACGGTGCCAGGCTCGGGCTCTTCAACGGCGGCGTGCTCGCCGGTGTCGTCATCGAAATCGGGGACCCACGACTGGGTACCGGTGTGCTCGGCGTCGTCCTCGTCATCCGAGAAGTCCGGCACGAAAACCTCGGTGCCCGGGTTCGAGGCGTCCTTGTCGTCAGGCACCGGCGGCCACCCGCAACGCGACCAGCACGCCGAACCAGCCCGGCGCCACCGACAGCAGGAACGCGCCCAGCATGGTGACCCAGCGGCGGCCGGAGAACAGGATCGTCGTCAGCCCGACGACGCTGAGGATGCCGACCACCGACGCGATCGCGACGCCCGGGCGGACGCTGGCGTGGATGGCCACGGTGCACGCCACAGCCGCCAAAAGTCCGACGGCACTGCCGATCAGCATGGCGCTGGCCAACAACCAGGGACGTGGAAGAGGGATCACTTTCCCGACTGTACTGCGGTTACCGGCGCGCGGGGCACGTCGCCGAGGCCGCGTCAACCACCACCGGTCCCCGCGCCCCGGGGCGTTCACCGCGTTCGTAGTCGGCGCCGGTGATCACCGCCGCGGCGGCCAGCGACGCCTGCTCTTCGCCGGTGAAGACACGGCCGCGGGACAGGAACCGTACCCCGTCGGGCGCCTCCAGGCTGAACCCGCCGCCGCGGCCCGGCACCACGTCGATGACCAGTTGGGTGTGCTTGTCGCGGTAGTGGGCCGCGTACTGCGGACCCGAAATCCACACCGGCACGCCGTCCGTCCCGACGTCGAGCACGCCGAGCAGCACGTCGCGGTCACCGACGAGGAAGTCGCCGAGCGGGTAACACATCGGCGACGAGCCGTCGCAGCAACCGCCGGACTGGTGGAACATCACCGGGCCGTGGATCGCCTGCAGCCGCGTCAGCACCTCGGCGGCAGGGGCGGTGATGACCACCCCAGCGACATCAAGGCGCCGCTCCTCCTCGTCGCTGCGCTCTGCATCGTCGCCGGCGCGCGGGTCCATCAGAAGAACCCTTGCGCCTTCTCGGAGTAGGACACCAGCATGTTCTTGGTCTGCTGGTAGTGGTCGAGCATCATCTTGTGGTTCTCCCGGCCGATGCCGGACTGCTTGTAGCCGCCGAACGCCGCGTGCGCGGGATAGACGTGATAGCAGTTCACCCACACCCGGCCGGCCTGGATGTCGCGCCCGGCACGGTACGCGGTGTTGCCGTCGCGACTCCACACCCCGGCGCCCAGGCCGTAGAGGGTGTCGTTGGCGATCGAGATGGCGTCGTCGTAGTCGGTGAACGACGTCACCGTCACCACCGGACCGAAGATCTCCTCCTGGAACACCCGCATCTTGTTGTTGCCGCCGAAGATGGTGGGCTGCATGTAGAAGCCGCCGGACAGATCGCCGCCGAGCTCGGCGCGTTCGCCGCCGGTGATCACCTTGGCACCCTCGTCCTTGCCGATCTCGATGTAGGACAACACCTTTTCCAGCTGATCGTTGGATGCCTGTGACCCCAGCATGGTCTCGCTGTCCAGCGGATCACCCTGGCGGACCGCCTTGGTGCGGATCGCGGCCAGCTCGAGGAACTCGTCGTAGATGTCGGCCTGGACCAGGCTGCGCGACGGGCAGGTGCATACCTCGCCCTGGTTGAGGGCGAACATGGTGAAGCCCTCCAGCGCCTTGTCCTGGTAATCGTCGGCCTTGGCCATCACGTCCGAGAAGAAGATGTTGGGGCTCTTGCCCCCGAGTTCCAGGGTGACCGGGATCAGGTTCTGCGACGCGTACTGCATGATCAGCCGCCCGGTGGTGGTCTCGCCGGTGAACGCGATCTTGGCGATCCGGTTGTTCGACGCCAGCGGCTTGCCGGCCTCGGCGCCGAAGCCGTTGACGACATTGATCACTCCGGGCGGCAACAGGTCGCCGATCAGCGACATCAGGTAGAGGATCGAAACCGGTGTCTGCTCCGCGGGTTTGAGCACCACCGCGTTGCCGGCCGCCAGCGCGGGCGCCAGTTTCCAGGCGCCCATCAGGATGGGGAAGTTCCACGGAATGATCTGCCCGACCACGCCGAGCGGCTCGTGGAAGTGGTAGGCCACGGTGTCCTCGTCGATCTGCGACAGCGAGCCCTCCTGCGCGCGCAGCGCCGCGGCGAAGTACCGGAAGTGGTCGGCGGCCAACGGAATGTCGGCGGCCAGCGCCTCACGGATCGGCTTGCCGTTGTCCCAGACCTCGGCCACCGCCAGCGCGGCCGTGTGCTCATCGATGCGGTCCGCGATCTTGTTCAGGATCGCCGCCCGCTCGGCCGGCGCCGTCTTGCCCCAGGCCGGAGCCGCCGCGTGCGCGGCGTCGAGCGCCTTCTCGACGTCGGCCCCATCGGAGCGGGCCACCTCGCAGAACGTCTGGCCGGTCACCGGTGTCGGGTTCTCGAAGTAACGCCCCTTCACCGGGGCCATCCACTGCCCGCCGATGAAGTTCTGGTAGCGGGATTCATACGACATCAATGCCCCGGCAGAACCTGGACGTGCGAAAACAGTCATCTGCTCTCACCCCTCACTCGGCTGTGTAATTCACCTCACACTACCGCCGGCGCCACAATGGCTTCCATGCCGTCGCAAGCTCACGCCGCCCCCGAAGACAACCAAGATCAGTACCTGTGGCTCGAGGACGTCACCGGCGACGAGGCGCTGGATTGGGTGCGGGCGCGGAACGAGCCGACGCTGGCGCGTTTCCGCGACGAGAACTTCGAACGGATGCGCACCGAGGCGCTCGAGGTGCTCGACACCGACGCCCGCATCCCCTACGTGGTCCGCCGCGGCGAGCACCTCTACAACTTCTGGCGTGACGCGGCCAACCCCCGGGGCCTGTGGCGGCGCACCACGCTGGACAGCTACCGCACCGAGTCCCCCGAGTGGGATGTGCTGATCGACGTCGACGAGTTGGGCCGGGCCGACGGCGAGAAATGGGTGTGGGCCGGCGCCGCCGTCATCTACCCCGAATACACCCGCGCGCTGGTCAGCCTGTCCCGCGGCGGCTCGGACGCCTCCATCGTGCGTGAATTCGACATGCTGACAAGGCAATTCGTTGACGACGGATTCGAGCTTCCGGAGGCCAAGTCGCAGGTCAGCTGGGCCGATCCCGATACCGTGCTGGTGGGCACCGACTTCGGCCCCGATTCGCTGACCGATTCCGGCTATCCGCGGGTGGTCAAGCGCTGGCGCCGCGGCACCCCCCTCGCCGAGGCCGAGACGGTGTTCGAGGGGGTGCGTTCCGACGTCAACGTGGTGGCGAGCACCAGCCGGATCCCCGGCTACGAGCGCACCCTGATCGGCCGGGCGCTGGACTTCTGGAACGAAGAGGTCTACGAGTTGCGCGGGTCGGAACTCATCCGCATCGATGCGCCCACCGACGCCAGCGTCGGCCCGCACCGCGAGTGGCTGCTGATCGAGCTGCGCAGCGACTGGTCGTTGGGCGAGACCACCTATACCGCCGGGTCGCTGCTGGCCGCGAATTATGACGAATTCCTCGCCGGCACAGCGCAATTGCAGGTGGTCTTCGAACCCGATGAACACACCGCCCTCAACCACTACGCGTGGACCGAGAACCGGCTGCTGCTCGTCTCCCTGGCCGACGTGGCCAGTCGCGTGGAGATCGTCACGCCCGGTGACTGGCGGCGCGAGCCGGTGGCCGGCATCCCGGCCGCGACCAACACCGTCGTCGTTTCCGCCGACGACACGGGCGACGAGTTCTTCCTGGATTCCAGCGGATTCGACTCGCCTTCGCGGCTGATGCGCGGAACCGATGACGGAAGGCTCGAACAGATCAAGTCCGCCCCGGCCTTCTTCGATGCCGAAAACATTTCGGTGACACAGAATTTCGTCACGTCGCAGGACGGCGCCTCGATCCCCTACTTCGTGGTGCGGCCCGGCGGTCCGCAGGCTTCCGGCGGGCCGGCACCGACCCTGCTCTACGGCTACGGCGGCTTCGAATCGTCGAACACACCGGGCTACAGCGGCGTGCTGGGCCGGCTGTGGCTGGCCCGCGGCGGCACGTATGTGCTGGCCAACATTCGCGGCGGCGGCGAATACGGCCCCGGCTGGCACACGCAGGCGATGCGCGAGGGCCGGCACAAGGTGGCCGAGGATTTCGCGGCCGTGGCAACCGATTTGGTGGATCGCGACATCACCACGGTCGAGCAGCTCGGAGCGCAGGGCGGCAGCAACGGGGGCCTGCTGATGGGCATCATGTTGACCCAGTACCCGGAGAGGTTCGGCGCGCTGGTGTGCAGCGTGCCCCTGCTGGACATGAAGCGCTATCACCTGCTGCTGGCCGGCGCCTCGTGGGTCGCTGAGTACGGCGATCCCGACAACCCCGATGACTGGGCGTTCATCTCGGAATACTCGCCCTACCAGAACATTTCGGCGACGCGCCGGTACCCGCCGGTGTTGATGACCACCTCCACCCGCGACGACCGGGTGCACCCGGGTCACGCCCGCAAGATGACCGCGGCGCTGGAGGCCGCCGGTCATCCGGTCTTCTATTACGAGAACATCGAGGGCGGGCACGCCGGCGCCGCGGACAACGAGCAGGTGGCGTTCAAGTCGGCGCTGACTTACTCGTTCTTATGGCAGACGCTCGCGCGGCCATAGGATCGTCGATGTGTCAGCGATCCAACGCATCGAACTCACCCTGCTCGCGACGGGATTGATCTTCATCCTGGCCTCGGCGGCACAGGCGCGCTATCGCTTCGTCAAGCACCGTCGCGCCGGCCGGCGGTTCTACTGGTCGACCGCGATCATCGGCATCGTCTGCTTTGCGTTCGGGACCGGCCAGCTCTGGCCGAACGGCGTCCTCGCGGCGGCGGTCTTCTCCGCCATCATCGCGTTCTCGGCCTACCTCACCACGCCGTATCTGAAGATCGGCGGGCGGATCTACGCGTCCTCGCCGGAAAACCGTGAGGCCGACCCGCCCGCCGAGGAGCGCTAGCCCACACTTGGGTATGCCCGACTTCCAGACGCTGCTGTACAGGACGGCCGGCCCGGTTGCCACCATCACGCTGAACCGTCCGGAGCAGCTCAACACCATCGTCCCGCCGATGCCCGACGAGATCGAGGCCGCCATCGGCCTGGCGGAGCGCGACCCGGCGATCAAGGTCATCGTGCTGCGCGGTGCGGGCCGGGCGTTCTCCGGCGGCTACGACTTCGGCGGCGGGTTCCAGCACTGGGGCGAGGCGATGATGACCGACGGGAAATGGGATCCCGGCAAGGACTTCGCGATGGTCAGTGCCCGGGAGACCGGGCCGACGCAGAAGTTCATGGCCATCTGGCGGGCGTCCAAGCCGGTGATCGCGCAGGTGCACGGCTGGTGCGTGGGCGGAGCCAGCGACTACGCGCTGTGCGCCGACATCATCGTCGCCAGCGAGGACGCCGTGATCGGCACGCCCTACAGCAGGATGTGGGGGGCGTATCTGACCGGAATGTGGCTCTACCGGCTGAGCCTGGCCAAGGCGAAGTGGCACTCGCTCACCGGCCGACCGCTCACCGGCGTGCAGGCCGCCGAGATCGAGTTGATCAACGAGGCGGTGCCGTTCGAGCGGCTGGAGGCGCGGGTCGCCGAGATCGCGGCCGAGCTCGCGCAGATCCCCTTGTCGCAGCTACAGGCGCAGAAGCTGATCGTCAACCAGGCCTACGAGAACATGGGGCTGGCGTCCACCCAGACGCTGGGCGGCATTCTCGACGGCCTGATGCGCAATACCCCCGACGCGCTGGCCTTCATCAAGACCGCCGGGGCCGAGGGCGTGCGGGCCGCGATCGAGCGCCGCGACGGCCCCTTCGGCGACTACAGCCAGGCACCTCCGGAACTGCGACCCGACCCGACGCATGTCATCGTCCCTGATCGCGACTGATACTGAGACGCACTAGCCAAATCCTGGCAGTGACCTGGGAACTGTTCCCGGCAGGCCAAAAAGTGTTACCGTAATTGCTATGTCTCGGCTGAGTACTGGCCTGCGTGCAGGCGCCGCGTTCCTTGCTCTGGGTATTACCGCTGCGATTTTTCCGTCGACCGCGGTAGCCGACTCCACGGAGGACTTTCCGATCCCCCGCCGGATGATCAACACCACGTGTGACGCCGAGCAGATCCTGGCGGCCTCCCGGGACACCAGCCCGGTGTACTACCAGCGCTACATGATCGACTTCGACAACCACCCCAACGTCCAGCAGGCGACCATCGACAAGGCGCACTGGTTCTTCGGGTTGTCACCGCAGGACCGCCGGAACTACTCCGAGAACTTCTACGCGCCGGTCTCCGACCCGCTGTGGGTGGCCTGGCCCAACCACATGAAGATCTTCTTCAACAACAAGGGCGTGGTGGCCAAGGCCACCGACATCTGCAACCAGTACCCGCCTGGCGACATGTCGGTCTGGGACTGGGCCGAGCCAACTGGTCCACCTGGGTGGCCAGGACCTACCAAGGGTAGGGTCGACCAGTAACGCGGTGATGGCGCCCGGAACCGATCGTTTTCCGGCGCGTCGTCCCCTCGGGGCTGTTCAGCGCACGAACCTACGGCCTAGGTTTGTAGGGCCGGAGCAGCTGTTGTGGGCCGGGGCTGCGGTGGCCAACGCGATCAAGAAACTGTGGGTCGTCATTGTCATCGTCAATGCAGTGGCGGGGTTCTGCGTCTCGCGACTGCCGAGCTTTCGGCAACCTCGTAAAGCCGGCGTTGCACCGACATCAAAGGCAGAATGCCGCATCGACACTTCTCACCGCGACGTGTTCCAACCACGCCCCGAGGCCGTGTCGCAGCTCTGCACGCCAGCACGGATCTCGACACTCACGTGACGTGAAGATCAGCGCGGTTGTACCACCCCGCCCGCCGGGTGCTCGTCGACGTCGTTGAGGATCAACTCGCGCACGGCGCGACGCGGTCCATACGGCCGCAGCATGGTGCTGGCCGGCCGTGGACGCACGTGCTGCGGCCACCAGAACCAGCGCCCGAGCAAGGTGGCCAGCGACGGTGTCATGAACGACCGCACGATCAAGGTGTCGAACAACAAACCCAGCGCGATCGTCGTACCCACCTGAGCCATCACCAGCAGCGGGCTGAACATGAACGTGGCCATGGTGGCGGCGAACACCAGACCGGCGGAGGTCACCACCGAGCCCGAACCGGCCATCGCGCGGATCGTCCCTGTCTTTAGCCCGGCGTGGATTTCCTCCTTGAACCGCGATATCAGCAGCAGGTTGTAGTCCGAGCCGACCGCCAGCAGCAGGATGATCGCCATCGCCAACACCATCCAGTGCAACTTCATGCCCAGGATGTACTGCCATAAGAGCACGGAGAGTCCGAATGAGGCGCCCAGCGACAGCAACACCGTACCGACGATCACGAAGGCCGCCACGACGCTTCGGGTGATCACCAGCATGATGACGAAAATCAAAGTGGCTGCGGCGATTCCGGCGATCATCAGGTCGATGTTGGAGCCGTCATGCATGTCCTTGTACGTCGCGGCGGTGCCGCCGAGGTAGACCTTGGCGCCCTCCCAGGGGGTGCCCTTGATCGCCTCGTGCACGGCCTGCTTGATCGGCTCGATGTGGTTGATGCCTTCAGGAGTCGCCGGGTCGCCTTCATGGGAGATGATCAACCGGACGGCGTGCCCGTTCGGCGATATGAACTGCTTGAGACCCCGCGCGAAATCCGGGCTCTTGAACGCCTCCGGCGGAAGGTAGAACGTGTCGTCGTTCTTCGCTTTGTCGAAGGCATCGCCCTGGGCGGTGGCGTTGTCGGACTGCGCTCGCGCCTGTTCGTTGAGACCCATCGTGGTCGCGTAGTTCGACATGATGGTGTCGAGGTTGCGCTGCTGGCTCTCGATCTGCGGCGGTATCAGCGCCACCAGCTTCGGCTGAATCTTGTCCAGCTTGTCCAGATTCGCGCTGAGGTTCACGATGTTCTCAGCCACCTGGTCGATACCGTCGAGCGCATTGAAGACCGACCGGAGGGCCCAGCAGACCGGGATGTCGTAGCAGTGCTTCTCCCAGTAGAAGTAACTACGAATCGGCCGCAAGAAGTCGTCGAAGTTGGCGATGTCGTCGCGCAATGCCTCGGTGATCTTCACGGTTTCTTTGGTGAGCTTGGTGGTTTCGTGCGTGGTGTTGCTGAGATCCTGGGTCACCTGCATCTGCTCATGCAGCGTTGCCATCGTCTTGTGCAGCTCGTCGGCCTGCTTGAGCAGGTTTGCCGCCTGCTCATCCTGATAGTGCTGGGTCTGGATCCGCGCCGCGGCCTGCGCGCCCATCTGGAAACCGAGGGTGCTGTGGTCGAGCGGCGTGCCCAACGGCCGGGTGATGGTCTGCACCCGGCCGATACCGGGGATGCGGAAGACCGCCTTGGCGACCTTGTCCAGCACCAGGAAATCGGCCGGGTTACGCAAGTCGTGGTCGGTCTCGATCATCAACAGCTCAGGATTGAGCCGAGCCTGGTCGAAGTGCCGGTCCGCGGCGGCATAACCGACATTGGCCGGGGTGTCCGCCGGCAAGAAGTGGCGGTTGTCGTAGTCCGTCTTGTAACCGGGCAGGGCGAGCAGACCAACTAAAGCAACCCCGATGGTCACCGCGAGAACCGGTGCGGGCCAGCGGACGATCGCGGTGCCGATGCGACGCCAGCCCCGGGTCTGCAGCTTGCGCTTCGGATCCATGAGCTTGAAGAACGAAGCCACCGTCAGCATCGCCGGACCCAGTGTCAAAGCCCCGAACACCGCGACCAACATGCCGACCGCACAAGGCACCCCCAGCGACTGGAAGTACGGCAGCCGGCAGAAGCTCAGGCAGTACATCGCGCCGGCGATGGTCAGGCCCGATCCCAGCACGACATGCGCGGTGCTGTGGAACATGGTGTAGAACGCTTCTTCGCGGGTCTCGCCCAGACCACGGGCCTCCTGATAGCGGCCGACCACGAAGATCGCGTAATCCGTCCCGGCGGCGATCGCCATAAGCACCAGCATGTTGTTGGCGAAGGTCGACAGCCCCATGATCCCGTAGTTGCCCAGCGTCGCGACGACGCCGCGGGCCGCGGCCAGCTCGACGAACACGATCGCCAGCATGATCAAAACCGTGCTCACCGATCGGTAAACGAAAAGCAGCATCACCACGATCACCAGGAGGGTGATAAGAGTGACGACCGCGACGCCCTTCTCCCCCGAGTGGGACTGGTCGGCGAACAGCGGACCCGCGCCCGTGACGTATGCCTTGATTCCCGGCGGCGCGGGCACCGAGTCCACGATCTTGCGGACGGCCGCGGCAGACTCGTTCGCCAGCCCGCCGCCCATGTTGCCGGCGAGGTAAACCTGGACGTACGCGGCCTTTTGATCGTGGCTCTGGGAACCCGCCGCCGTCAGCGGATCACTCCAGAAATCCTGGACGTGCTGAACGTGTTTCTTGTCTTGCTCGACGCGCCTGACGATCTCGTCGTAGTAGCGGTGCGCTTCGGCCCCGAGTGGCTTGTCGCCCTCCAGCAGGATCATGGCCGAGTTGTCGGAGTTGAACTCTTTGAACGTCGATCCAACCCGCATCATCGACTGAAAGGATGCCGCGTCAGTGGGACTCATCGACACCGAGTGGGTTTTGGCGACGACCTCCAGCTGCGGGGCCACGGTGTTGGTGACGAACACGATGCCCAACCACACCAGGACGATCGGCAGGGCCAGCCGATGGATCATCCGCGGCAGGAACGGCGGAATCAGCGGCTGATCGACGCGCGGCGGAGCCTCGCCCTGCTCGCTCATGCGGACTTGTCCAGGCAATAGACGAAGGCGTTCACGGTTTGGTTGGGATCTGAGCGATTCGGAGTCTTGATGACGTCACCGCTCCCGTCGTGCTTGTTCACCACGAACTGGCAGGCGATCCAACTGCCGTCTCCTTGCGCCACCAGGTTCGCCGGGATGCCGGGCTTCGTTGAACTCAATACTTTGCTCCAGGGCAACGGCACGTTGAGGGCCTGCTGCGGATGGGAGTTTTCGTCGAGGTAATTGATGGTTGCCGTGCTGCCCGGTGGGCCCCAGACCTGGAGCGTGATCGTCTTGGCGTTGAACTCGTCGAGGACCTCGCCCGAGGTGCCACCACCGAACGAACCGCGGTGAACGCCGAAGACACCGTGCAACCGGTACACCACGAATCCTGAGACCGCGACGACAGCTGCGATCGTGAGCACCAGCCAGAAACGCGCCAGAAGCCCCTTTTTCGTAGCGCGCTGCGGGGCGACCTTGTTGCCCTCGCTGCCTGCGAGGCCCTGCTTCTTCAACGGCTCGGTCCTTGGCTCAGTCGTCGTCATGGGCGCTTCAAGTCCTTCACCACGGGCGAAACATCAATTTGCCTATGTGTAACCCTAGCGATGACCCACAGTTTCTTGATCGCGTTGGCCACCGCAGTCCCCCTTCGACGGCCTTCTCTCACCCGGGCGCCGTTGCGGCCGTTGGTGTCCGACGGTCGCGGCGTGGCCTCCGGCGGCACACTGGACGCGGCCGAGGGTCGCGCGGTCGTTTCAGGTCGCGGGCGCTCGGAGAGCTCGGGACCGTCTTGACCGGTTGCAGTTCGCCAAGCCACAGCGCTCCGGCTCCTTTCTGAGTTCATGAGGATTTCGCGATGAGGCCGACGCACGTGGCCGTCAGCAGGCGGGTAAGTGCGGATGCGAAGTCCAGATTCCATTCGGGCGGAACCACTTCCGGCTCCTCGGCGTAGACATCGGTCAGATGTTCCGGCGGATTCGCGACTTGCCACAGCGTGGCCGCCAGCGAGTAGGCGGCAAGCAAGATGTCGAGCGAGCCCGACCGTCCGAGTTCGGGCAGCGCGCTCCCGATCGAATCGGCCAGCGAGAGGGTGGCGGCGGTGCTGATCCGCCGGACCTCGATGACCCGTTCCGCGTCCACCTCGTGTTCGAGGTGCAGGTGCAGGTTGGCCAGCAGGTCACAGAACAGCGGGTCGTCGGCCAGCGCTTCGGCCAGCGTCTCGGCGATGCGCGAGGGCGACTTCGCGCCGGGCTCGGCCAGCTTCTCCGACACGGTATTCGACCACCGCACCCAGCCCTCGGCGGACAGGTGCAGCAGGACTTCTTTGTGCGAGGTGAAGTAACGGCGCACCGCCGAGTAGTGGATTCCGGCGCGGCTGGCGACCGCGGTCAGGGTGACCGACGCGACGCCCGTTTCCATGGCCAGCGAGCGTGCGGCCTCCACGAGGGCCTCCGCACGTTGGCGCTTCTTTTCCTCAGTGCGGGCGCGCTGGAATGTTAGTTGCGCCACCGGCCGAGCGTAACGCACGTTGTGTGATTTGTATAACGCACGCTGCGTGATTTGTGCCTGGATCACTCGCCGGCGCGAAAACAGGTAAAGGTGTATCCATGCTCATCGTCCGGTGCCCGTCGAGCCCCGCCGAGTAGCCCGTGCAGACCATCGCCCTGATCGGGTTTCTCGGTGGGCTGATCACCGGCATCTCGCCGTGCATCCTGCCGGTGCTTCCGGTGATCCTGCTGTCCGGCATGGACAGCGGACGAGCCAGCAGCCGGGCCGGCGGCCGCAGCATGAGGTCCGCGACGCGGCCGTACCTGGTGATCGCCGGCCTGGTGTGCAGTTTCAGCCTGGCCACGTTGATCGGTTCCGCGCTGCTGACGGCGCTGCACCTGCCGCAGGACGCGATCCGGTGGGCCGCATTGGTGGTGTTGGTCCTGATCGGCCTGGGGTTGATCTTCCCGCCGGTGCAGCACCTGATCGAGCGGCCGTTCGCGTATTTCCCGCAGCGCCAAATCAGCTCTGGGACAGATGGTTTCGGCCTGGGTCTGACGCTGGGGGCCCTGTATGTGCCGTGCGCGGGTCCGGTGCTGGCCGCCATCGTGGTGGCGGGCGGGACGTCGTCGATCGGGCCCGGCGCGCTGGTGTTGACCGCGACGTTCGCCATCGGCAACGCATTGCCGCTGCTGGCCTTCGCACTGGCCGGGCGGCGGGTCACCGAACGAGTGGCCGCGTTCCGCCGCCGGCAGCGCGTAATTCAGATCGCCGGCGGGATCGCGATGATCGTGCTGGCCGTGGCGCTGGTGTTCAACCTGCCGGCGATGCTGCAGCGCGCCGTCCCCGACTACACGACGGCAATGCAGAACAAGCTGGGGGCCAACGACATCGAGCGCAGCCTGGGTTC
>NZ_LZSX01000085.1 GCF_001665835.1 Mycobacterium colombiense
CCGGGCACTGGGCCGAGGCGGAGGGGATAACGGAAGTGGACAAGGCCGACACGGCCACGCCCGACGCTGCGAGAACTGCTGCTGAACCGAGGGAACGAACCAATTGACGCGCAATCATGCCGCCATTGTGCCCAGCCAACACGCTCGCTAAACACAGGAAACACCGAAATTACCGTGTTCTCATAAAATCACCGCCCGCTGATGCGGACGGGCTGAGATTGGTTGTGCGCGGCGCTCATCCGGCGCGGGCGCTCGGGCGGCACGCGACCGCCCGTCGCGGGGGGCTCGCCGGGAGCCATCTTGGCCGGGGCGGAGCGCGGACCCGGACAGCAATGTGGTCTGCTACTTGTAGTTACGAGCCGGCGGCACGGTGAAGCAACCGCCGACCCCGGCAAGCGGCTCGAGTGAATGCGGCAGCGAAGTTGAACGCGATAGCGCAGGCCCTGAACACGGTCACGGACCACGTGGCCAACCCGGCGCGGGTGTCGGACCCCGACAAGTTGCGGGGCACCGTCCTCGGCAAGACCGTGTTGGTGACCGGAGCCTCCTACGGCATCGGTGAGGCCACCGCGCGCAGTCTGGCCGCCGCGGGGGCGACCGTCCTGGTGGTCGCCCGGTCCGAGGAGCGGCTCTGCGACCTGACGGCGTCGATCAACGCCGGCGGGGGTCGCGCGGTCGCCTACCCGACCGACCTCACCGACGAATCCGCGGTGAGCACCCTGACGAAGCAGATCACCGAGGAGCACGGCCCGCTCGACATCGTGGTGAGCAACGCCGGCAAGTCATTGCGCCGCTCGCTGCATGACCAGTACGACCGGCCGCACGACTTTCAGCGCACCATCGACATCAACTACCTGGGGCCGGTGCGGCTGCTGCTGGGGCTGCTGCCGGCCATGCGCGGCAAGGGCAGCGGGCACATCGTGAACGTGTCGAGCGTCGCCGTGCGGGTGGCGCCGGGTCCGCAATGGGGTGCCTACCAGGCCTCGAAGGGCGCCTTTGACCGGTGGCTGCGGAGCGTGGCGCCGGAGCTGCATATCGACGGTGTCGACGTCACCACCGTCTACTTCGCGCTGGTCCGCACCAGGATGATCGCGCCCACCCCGCTGCTGGGTAGCCTTCCCGGGCTGTCGCCGGACGAAGCCGCCGACGCCATCGCCAAGGCGATCATCGAGCGGCCGCGCACCATCGCGCCGCCCTGGGTGCTGCCGGCCGAGCTGGCCTCGGTGCTGCTGGCCGGGCCGGCCGACTACGCCGCGCGGCTGTGGCATCGCCGGTTCTTCAGCGAGTCCGACACCGACGAGGCCGACGATGACGAATGACCGCGCGGTCACCACCGCCGCCCGGGCCCTGCTGCGCTCCGGTCTGCTCAGTCCGCCGGCGCCGCTCGCGGGTTTCCGGCTCCTTCGCGAGGTCCGCCGGGGCGGCACGAATCCCTACACGCTGCTGGCGGTCACCACCGCCCGTTGGCCCGACCGGACGGCGATCGTCGACGACGACGGCGCGCTGACCTATCGCCAGCTGCAGCGAGCGACCGAGTCGCTGGCGCGGCGGTTGGCTGCCGACGGCGCTGCACCCGGGCAGGCGGTCGGGGTGATGTGCCGCAACGGACGCGGTTTCGTGGCGGGCGTTTTCGCGGCGGCCCTGCTGGGCGCCGACGTCGTGCCGATGAGCACGGAGTTCCGCAGCGATGCGCTGGCGGCCGCCGTAGCGGCCCACCGCATTTCGGCCGTGGTCGTCGACGCCGAATTCGCCGAGCGGGTCCGGGGGGCGGACGAATCGGTCGTCACGGTCGATCCGGCGACGGTCGGCACCGACGAGGGCGCTCGCCCGGACGTCGCCGCCCCCGGCCGCATCGTGCTGCTGACGTCGGGCACCACCGGGAAGCCCAAGGGTGTGCCGCGCACACCACAGCTGCGCTCCGCGGTGGGCGTGTGGGTGACGATCCTCGATCGCACCCGGTTGCGCACCGGTTCGCGGGTTTCGGTGGCAATGCCCATGTTTCACGGGCTGGGGCTGGGCATGATGATGCTGACCTTCGCCCTCGGGGGCACCCTCCTGACGCGCCGTGAGTTCGACGCCGAGGCCGCGCTGGCCCAGGCGTCGCTGCACCGCGCCGACGCCTTCACCGCGGTTCCGGTCGTGCTCGCGCGAATCCTGGAGCTGCCCGAGCAGGTGCGGGAGCGAAACCCGCTGCCCTACTTGCGCACGGTGATCTCCAGCGGCGACCGCCTCGACCCCACTCTGGGCCAGCGGTTCATGGACGCCTACGGCGACATCCTCTACAACGGCTACGGCTCCACCGAGGTCGGCATCGGCGCGCTGGCCACGCCGGCGGATCTGCGCGAAGCCCCCGAAACCGTCGGACGGCCCGTCGTCGGGTGCCCGGTGCGCATCTTCAACAAGAACGACAAGCCGGTCGGGCCGCGGGTCACCGGGCGGATCTTCGTCGGCGGCGAATTGACCAGCGAGGGCTATACCGATGGCGCGGCGAAGGCCGTCGTCGACGGCATGACCAGCACCGGTGACATGGGCTATCTGGACAACGCGGGCCGGCTCTTCATCGTCGGCCGCGAAGACGACATGATCATCTCCGGCGGCGAGAACGTGTACCCGCGTGCGGTCGAGAACGCGCTCGCCCAGCACCCCGCCGTCGCCGACAACGCGGTCATCGGCGTCCCCGACGAACGGTTCGGTCAGCGCCTGGCGGCGTTCGTGGTCGCGCAGCCGGGCGGCAAGATCGACGTGGCCGAGCTGCGCGAGTACCTGAAGGGCCGGGTCTCCCGCTTCGAACAGCCCCGCGACATCAACGTCGTCGACAGCATCCCGCGCAACCCCACCGGCAAAGTGCTGCGCAAAGAACTGTCCGGCTGAGGGCTCACTCCTCGCCGGGCTCCAGGGCGGCGACCTGCTTGGCCAGCCAGTTGGGTGCCAACGCCGAGATCGCGGTGGCACCGGCCGTCGAACCCAGCACACCCGACCAGGCCACCGGCCCCAGCGGCGTGCACCCGAAGAACTGACTGAGCACCGGCGTCTGCACGATGCCGACCAGCACGCCGGCGCTGCCCAGGGCGGTCGCCACCACGAGCGGGCTGTGCCTGCGGGTCAGCAGCGTCTGCGCCAGCTGCGTCGTCACGAGCGCGGTCAAACCCATCGTCGCCGTGCGGCGTTCGGTGCCCGGCGTCCAACGCCCGATGGCCCAGGCGGCCGTCGCCCCGGCGGCCGTGACGGCGCCGCGGGTCACGATCTGCCGCATCAGCGGGGCGTCGAGCGACGGCGTGGGGCCGGTCAGCACCGCGAGACGGTGCAGGCGGCGCGCCTCGTCGGCGGCTTCGGCGGATTCGTACTCGCTTTCGTCGGGCTCGACGTATTGCGAGGTGACCGCGACCGCGAGGGCGGGGAACATGTCGGTGAGCAGGTTGACCAGCAGCAACTGACGCGTCCCCACCGGGGCGCGGCCTTGGCCGAACGCGGTCCCGATGATGGTGAACAACACCTCGCCGACGTTGCCGCCGACCAGGATCGTGACGGCGTCACGAACCCCGCTCCACATGCTGCGGCCCTCGACCAGGGCGTCCATCAGCACGCCCAGATCCTCGTCGGTCAACACGATGTCGGCGGCGCCGCGGGCGGCCGACGAACCGCGACCGCTGACCCCGATGCCGACGTCGGCCATCCGGATGGCGGCGGCGTCGTTGGCGCCGTCGCCGACCATCGCGGTCACCCGCCCGCAGCGCTGCAGGGCGCCCACGATCTGCACCTTCTGCTCCGGGCTGACCCGGGCGAACACCTGGACGTCGGCGACCAGACGGGCGCACGCGTCCTCGTCGAGGCCGGCGAGCTCGGCGCCGGTCACCACCCGCGCGTCCTCGGGCAGGCCCAGCTGGCAGGCGATCGCTCGCGCGGTGATCGGGTGGTCGCCGGTGATCAGGACGACGGTGCGGTCGGCGTCCACCAGCGCCTCGATCAGCGGTCGCGCCGATGCCCGGGCGGTGTCGGCCAGGCCGACGTAGCCGAGCAGTTCGAGGTTCTGCGCCGCGGCGTCCACGGCGTCGGCGTCGGTGTCGTCGTCGTCGGTCTCGTGCTTCCAGCCGCGCTGCGCCACCGCGAGCACCCGCAGGCCCTGTTCGGCCAGGCCGTGCACCACCGCCTCGGCCCGCTCCTGGTCGGCTTGCGGGTCGGCGAACTTGCAGCGCGGCAGGATGACCTCGGGTGCTCCCTTGAGGACCAGCACCGGCATGTCCACGGGGTGGCCGTTGTCGTGGCCCACGGTGCCGATCGCGGCGGCGAAGCCGCGGCTGGACTCGAACGGCACCTCCGCGAGCATCTTCCAGTCCGAATCACCCTGGCCGTTCAGCGAACTCGCCGCGGTGAGGATCGCCTCGTCGGTGGCGTGTGCGTGCCCCTGGCCTTCCTGCGGCTGAGCGGACGCGCGCGCGGCGGCTCGCAGTAGGCCGGCCGATTCCGGGTCGGTCAGCTTCGGGAAGGGCTGGTGCGGGTCGACGTCGTCGGGCACGGCGCACACCACGCGCAGCCGGTTCTCGGTGAGCGTGCCGGTCTTGTCGAAGCAGATGGTGTCGACGCGACCCAGCGCCTCGATGGTGCGCGGCGCGCGGACCAGGGCCCCGCGCGCGGTCAGCCGCTGGGCCGCGGAGAGCTGGGACAGGGTGGCCACCAGCGGCAGGCCCTCGGGGACGGCGGCCACCGCGATCGCGACACCGTCGGCCACCGCCTGGCGCAGCGGCGCCTGGCGCAGCAGCGCCAACGCCGATACCGTCGCGCCGCCCGCCAGCGTCAGCGGCAGCACCTTGCTGGTCAGTTCCCGCAGCCTGGCTTGGATTCCGGCTGACGTCTCGACGTCGGCGACCGCCGAGATCGCGCGGTGCGCGGCGGTGCCGACCCCGGTGGCGACGACGATCGCCCGGGCATGCCCGGCGACGATCGTGCTTCCCTCGAACAGCATGCTGGCGCGGTCGGGGTCGTTGACGGCGACGGGGTCCACCTGCTTGTCCACCGGAAGCGACTCGCCGGTCAGCAGGGACTCGTCGACCTCGACGTCCTCGGCGACCAGCAGGCGGGCATCGGCCGGGACCACCTCGGGTGCGGCCAAATCGATGACATCGCCGGGCCGCAGGGACTTCGCGGACACGGTCGCGGTGCGGGTCGCGTGCCGCGCGGCCTCGAGCCGGCGGCGCGTCGTCGCCACGGCCGGCACGACCACCCGGCGCACCAGCTGGTCCTGCTCGGCGAACAGCTCGGCGGCGGCGGACTCGGCCCGCAGGCGTTGCGCCCCACCGGTTATCGCGTTGACGGTCATGACGCCGGCCACCAGCAGCGCATCGACGTTGCTGCCGACGATCGCCGACGCCGCCGCGCCGACGGCCAGGATGGGCGTCAGCGGATCCGCGAGTTCGGTCCGGGTTGCCGACGCCAGCCGGGCCACGCTGTGCAGGGGCTTGCGCAGGGGTTCCAGCGCAGGGCTGTACGACAGGTCGTCGAGACGGCGCCGCCAGGACGGCTCGGTTTCGACGGCCATCGGCCGCGCGCCGCCGGCCAGCCGCGAGTACACGATCTCGGGATCCAGTGCGTGCCAGGCGGTCAGCGGTTGGGGAGTGGGGTCGGGCAGCCGGAGCACCCGGGTGGCCGAGAAGGTTCCGGCCAGCAGCGCGGTGGCCGCGGCGGCATTGACCGGGTTGAGCCAGCGCCGGAAGCTCACCGGGCTGGTGCCTGCCTCCTGCTCACCGGTGACGAGCAGCAGACCGGCCAGCGTGGTGCCGCCCTGCGCCAGGTGCACCGCCGACTCGCTGGCCGACCGGGCCACCGGGATCGCCGACAGGATGCGCACAGCGTCGGCCAGATCGGTGCCCGTGATGATGTCCGCGGTCCACGCCGTCGCGGCACGCGGATCGTCAAGCGCGACACCGACATCGGCGATGGCGAGCGCGGCCAGGGTGTCGGTCGAGGCGAAATCCCGATGCAGCGCGGTGATCAGCAGCACCGGTCCGCGATCGGTGCGCAGCTCCCGGACCACATTCAGCAGCGGCGTGCCGGGCGGATGCGTGGTGCCTACGCTGGCGGTGAGGTCTTCGGTGCCCGCGACATGGCGCAACACCACTCGCGCACCGGTGCGGTTCGCGGTCTGGAACAGCGGAATGGCGTAGGGGTCGACCTCCCAGCCCACGTCGACACTGCCGACGCATTCGCCGTCGACGATCAGGTCGGCGCTTTCCAGGCCCTGCGCGGGTGTCGCCGACGACCCTTGTTTGCGAACCCATTTCAGTCGTGCACCGGTCGCGGGCAACTCATCCGGGTCGGGCTCGGGCGCCTCCTCGCCGTGCAGCAGCGCGTCGGCCACCTCGTAGACCCGGTCGTCGTCCCAGCCGGGAGCGTCTCCGCGGACATGCAAGACCGCGCGATGATCGCCGCGCAGCGCGGCGCCGTCGATGACGACCACCTTCACCCGGTCCAGGCGGCGCAGGGCGCCCGGGTCGAGCACCAGTTGTCCGGAATTGGCAAGTCCGCGGCCGAGAATCGCGGCGAACGCCTGGCGGCCCATGTGCGCGGCGCGCGGCACGCCGGCCTCGATGGCGGCGGCCGCGTCTTCGGTGCCGCCGCCGGCGACCAGCGCGCTGACCGCGGCGATCAGCGAGCCGTTGGCCGCCGAATCGACATATCTTTCCACCGGCCCGGCCATCGAGCCTTTTGCCTTGTCCATCGCGGCGTCGATTGTTCCGCCGACCACGACGTGCGACGCCTCACCTGCCGCCGCCGCGGCCCAGCTGTGCCGGGGCACCTCCGACTTGGCCGAGGAAATGACCGGGACCACCGGGGCCTGCGGCCGGTCGGGGGATGCCAGCTGCGGTTCGCGGTCGCGCCAGACGCGCCGGTGCGCGGACGCCTCGGAGACCTGCAGGGTGCGTTGCGTCAGGTCGAGCATCGGCGTGCCGAACGACTGGGTCAGACCGTGCGCGGCCGCCGTCGTCGCGGCCAGGGCGATGTCGGTGCCCACCCGGCCCAGCCGCGCCTCCAGGATCGAGACCATGCGCGGTTGGTGATTGATCAGCGCGGCCGCGGCGCGGGTGGTCTGCGGCGCGGCGGGCAGCCGGGTCACCCATCCGGTGACCGCGGCACCCATCGCGACGAGATCCATTGCCGCGGCGGTGAGCGGCACCAGAATCGCCAGCGGGTTGCCCGGGTCGGCGAACGGCGCGGACAGCGGCGGCGACTCAGTCTTGGACCACGTGATGTCGGAGGCGATCGAGGACACCGTCGCGCGCACTTCGTCCAGAACCGCGTCGTTGTCCGCGTCGTCGGACAGTTCGACCACCAGGCGGCCCAGTGAGCCCTCGACGTGGGCCTTGGTCACGCCCGGGATGCGGCGCACCGGCTCTTCCACGGCGGGCGCGTACTCGTGCCAGCGGGGGAAGGGAAGCAGTGGATCCAAGTCCAGGTGCACGCGGTGCCCGCTGTGCCAACGCACCGGCGGCAGGGCGGGGGAGCCGTTGGATGAACCGTCCATCCCGATCGCGCGGCCCGTCGTCTGGGCGACGGACTGGATGACCGGGCCGGCGAGTTCGGCTACCGGGCTGGCCAACGTCTGCAGCGCGCCCGCGGCCCCGGCCGCCGTGGACACACCGGCCCGCACCACCTGTGCGGCTCCGCCAGCTACGCCAGCGACGACGCTGGAAACGCCGGGAATCTTCACTCGTCACCCTTCAACTTCGTCTACCGCGCCTAATGATCCTGTCGTGTGGAGGACCTGTCCACACGTGGGCGGGAAGGTAAAACCGTGCGACGACACCGATGACGATGCAGGTCGGGCCTCCCTTAGAGAGCAAGGGGTGCGATTACGTCCCTGCTCAGAGGTTACCGGGTTGCCGCCAAACCAAACGTGGGGAACAACCCGGCGTCGAGGAAGACGGTGATGCTCGCGATGCCGGTAACTCCGGTGGTCAAGACGTGGATGGAATGGGCCCGCATCGCTCCGCCGGGGTCGCGCCGGTACTCGGCAACGGCGGGTTGCGAATTCGCGGCCGTCGGGACCATCAGAATGTCGCCGGGCTCGGCCAGGGCGCGTCCGGCAAGGAATCGCAGCACGGCGTCCCGGCCGGTGAACCACACTGGCATGGGCGGCATTTCGAGTTTGACGTCGGCTTGCAGCAGCGCCGTCAGCGCGGCCATGTCCGCGTTTTCGAATGCCGCGCAATACCGGTCGAGCAATTCGCGACGCTCGGCATCGCCGGGCTCGGACATGCTCTCCTCGGCGGGGGACAGTTCGGCGAGGTGGGCCCGGGCGCGCTGCAGCGAACTGTTGACCGCCGCGGGCGTGGTTTCGAGGAGTTCGGCAACCTCGGCGGCGCTGAACTGCACGACGTCGCGCAGGATCAACACCGCGCGCTGCCGCGCCGGAAGCTCCTGAAGCGCCGTCATCACGGCCAGCCGCACGCTCTGCTTGGCGGCGAGGTCGTCTTCGGGGCTCTTGAACATCAGCGCGTCGGGAATGGGCTCCAGCCAGGCGTGCGCGGCGGCCTTCGCGTCGAAGTCCGCGTCCGGGTCGATCGAGCCGTCCCCCACGCCCATCGGCAGCACGCGGCGGGCGCGGTTCTCCAGCGCCCGCAGGCAGGCGGTCGTCGCGATCCGATACAGCCACGTCTTCAACGCCGCGCGTTCCTCGAATGCCGGATAGCCACGCCAGCCCCGCAGATACGTCTCCTGGACCAAATCCTCGGCGTCGTGCACCGAGCCCAGCATGCGGTAGCAATGGGCGATCAGCTCGGCCCGAAACGGCGCCGCCTGCTCGACGAAATCCTCCTGCGCCGGCACGACCCACTCCTTTCGGCTGCGAGGGAACCTACTCCCTTAGAGACGTCCGGCCCGCGCAATTCATCGGTCCGCGGGCGATGAATCCAGGTGTCGCGCCGTATCTGAACTAGTGAAGACGCGGCCACGGCCGCAGACCACGTCAGAGAGCGAGAACGACCATGAACCAACCCCGCACCGCTCACGCCGACGGGCTCGCCGGCACCACCGCGATCGTGACCGGAGCCGGCCGCGGATTCGGCCGTGCCATCGCCGCCGCGCTGCCGGCCGCGGGCGTGCGCGTCGTCGGCGTTGCACGCACCCGATCGCAACTCGAGGAGGTACGCGCCCAACTCGGCGACGCCTTCACACCGGTGGTGGCCGACGCCGCCGATCCGGCGACGGCCGAACGGCTGATCGACGAGTACCGGCCGCGCACCGTGGTGCTGTGCGCCGGCGCGACGCCGCCGATGCTGCCGCTACAGGAACAGACCTGGGAGACGTTCAGCGAGAACTGGAACTCCGACGTCGCGCAGGCGTTTCACTGGGTTCGCCAGACGCTGTTGCGCCCGCTGGCGCCGGGCAGCTCGGTGATCGTGATGTCCAGCGGCGCCGCTCTGAACGGGTCGCCGCTGTCGGGCGGCTATGCGGGCGCGAAGGCGACCGTCAGGTTCATCACCAGCTATGCCGGCATCGAAGCGCAGCGCGCTGGGCTCGGGATCGGGTTCACCGCCGTCCTGCCGCGGTTGACGCCGGCCACCGCCCTGGGGGCTGCCGCCGTCGCGGCCTACGCCGACCGCCAAGGTGTCGACGTCGACTCCTTCGTGCAGGCCAGCGGGCCCGCGCTCACCGCCGAGCAGGTGGGCAAGTCGGTGCTCGAGATCGCCACCGGCGACGCCACCGGCCAGGACGCCTACCTGCTCACCGCCGCCGGCCTCTCGCCGCTGGCCTGAACAATCCGAGACCGAAAGGCACCCAGCGATGAACACACCGCCGATCGTGTCCGCCCAGCAGTGGGCGAGCGCGCACCAGCAACTGCTGGCAAAGGAGAAGGAACTCACCCGGGCCCATGACGTCCTCGCGGCCATGCGGCGCCGGATGCCGTGGACGGTCGTGGACAAGCGGTACGAGTTCGACGGACCCGAGGGCAGGGTCGACCTGTTGGGCCTGTTCCAAGGCAGGCGTCAGCTTGTCGTCTATCGCGCCTTCTACGGACCCGACATCGACGGCTGGCCCGACCACGCGTGCCGGGGCTGCTCGATGATCGCCGACCATGTCGGCAACCTGGCCCACCTGAACGCCCGCGACACCACCCTGGTGTTCGCCTCGCGCGCCCCGCAGGCCGACATCGAGCGTCTCAAGGCGCGGATGGACTGGAAGATGCCGTGGTACACCATCACCGATGACTTCGACGCCGATTTCGGGGTGGACGAATGGCACGGCACCAACGCCTTCATCCACGACGGCGACCGGGTCTTCCGCACCTACTTCATCAACAACCGCGGTGACGAGGCGCTCGGAACCACGTGGAGCTTCCTGGACATGACCGCATTGGGCCGCCAGGAAAACTGGGAGGATTCGCCCGAGGGCTACCCGCAGACCGCCCCCTACGAGTGGTGGGACTGGCACGACGCATACGGCAAGCACGAGCCGTCACGCTGGTTCGGTGACCCCGACCCGAACGATCCCAACGACCAACGGCCGCCGCGCGAGAACTGAGCGGCGTCGGCCGAATTGAACAGAATTGGGCCGGAAAACACGAATGCGCGGTAGCCGTCGGGCGGCTACTCGCGCAATATTCAGGGCGACCGGAATTTGTCAGAGAATTCGGTGGTGTGCCCTGTCGACCTGGTACCCGGCCGGGAATGACTTCTCGATGACCTGCAGGTGGTGGTCCACCCTGGATTCCAGCTCGAGAACCACACAGCTATCGCCGAGCGCTTTTGATTCGAGAACTATGTACCGCTGACCACAATCGGTGATCGGGTCGCCCGAGTGCAATTTCTCGACCGGCACCGACTCCGGAGTTGCATCTGCCTCCATCCATGACACGTTAGGTCAATTCCGTGGGGGAGGGAATAGACCGCTATCCGGTGCCGGCGGGCCGCTGCTTGAAAAACACGCTGACGTGAGAGATCAATCCGTCGCTGTCTTGCTCGAACAGAATGCATTCTGGCCACGTGGTCGCGACGCTGTCTATCTCGAATGTCTCCGACAGCTCGGCATAGGACACCCGGCCGTCCACGTGCGAGACCCGCCGCACGTGCAACCGATGGCCCTCCAGCTCGGTGCACACCTTGCGCAGAAAGGCGACATAGCGCGCCTTGCCCTCGACCACGTCGCAGAACGGCCCCTCCCGGGTCAGGCCCTCCTCGGCGATGGTGTCGGCCAGTCCGTCCCAGTCGTGAGCGGCCAGGCATTCCAGGTAACGCTCCACCACTTGACCTCGGCTGCCCATGTCTTCTCCCTCGCTCGTGGGTCCACGGTAAGCGCGGCGCCCTCGCCGGGCTAGGTTCTCTCCTGTGAGCTGGTGGACCGTCCACGCCGACCGGACGCTGAGCGAACAGGTGCCCGCGCCACCCGACGCCGTCCGCGACTTCTACGTCGACCTGAACAACATCAAGCTCGTCCACCCGCTGATCGTGTCGGTGGAAACGGTGTCCCGCAGCGAAACCCCGGACGGCTACCAGCAGACCTATCGCGTGGTCGACCGAATTCCGCTGGGGCCGTTGACTATACGAACCAGCTATCAGGCCCGGCTGCGGGTGCCCGTCCACGGCGACGTGCTGACCGAGGCCGATCAATCACCCGGGGTGCGGCTGCGCGGCACGGTGAGTTTCGAGCCCGTCGACGGCGGCACCCGGATCACCGAACGGATTTCGATCACGGCGCCGCGGCTACTGGCCGGGGTGACCATCCGCGAAGGGGTCAAGGCGCACGTCAAGATGCTGGCCGGCATCCGGAGTCATTTCGAGTCCGGTTGACCGAATGCGCGAGGACTGCGCCCGTGATCATGCGCCGGCGAAATCGATCACGCCGCGAATGTTGCGGCCTTCCCGCAGGTCTGTCATCGCCTCGTTGATCTGGTCGAGCTGATAGTGGCGGGTGACCAACTCGTCGAGTTTCACCGCGCCGGCCTGGTACATCGACAACAGCATCGGCACGCTGGTACGCGGATTCATCCCGCCGTACAGCGCTCCCCGCAGTTGTTTGGCCGACAGCGTCATTTCCTGCAGCACCAGTGGAACCGGGGGTTCGGTGAACGGGGTGATGCCGGTGAGCACGCAGACGCCGCCCTTGCGAAGCAGCGCCATCGCCAACGGCAGCAAGTCGACGTGCACCACGCCGGGGCAGACCACTACGCGGTCCGCCATCAGGCCGGCGGTGATCTCATTGACCAGCGGTATCGCTTCCTGCGCGGAGGCGGCGGTGTGCGTGGCGCCGAAGATCTTGGCCGAATCCCGCTTGGACTCAACCGGATCCACTGCGACGACATACTTCGCACCGACGGCGCGCGCTCCTTGCAGGGCGTTCATCCCGACACCACCGGCGCCGATGACGACGACGGTGTCGCCGGGTTCGGTTCCCGCCGATATCGTCGCGGAACCCCAGCCGGTGCTGACGCCGCATGAGACGAGCGAAGCGGCATGGAACGGGATCGCGTCGTCGATCTTGATGACCGACCTCTCCGACAGCACCGCATATTCGGCGAACGTGCCGAGTTGCCCGTAGGCCAACAGGTCTTCGTCGCCCAGGTGCCGGCGGCAGGTTCCGTCGGTGGGCATCTCCCGGACGAACAGGCTGGCGCCGATGTCGCAGATATAGCTCTGCCCGTTCACGCAGAAGCGGCAACTGCCGCATGCCGGAATGAACGACAGCGCCACGTGGTCTCCCGGCTGCACCGACGTCACGCCGGGCCCGACTTCTTCGACGACACCGGCACCTTCGTGACCACCGAGCAGCGGGAACCAGTCCGGCGCCGGCTGGCCGCTGGCGGCGACCGCCTCGGCCGTCGGTACGACGTCGCCGGTGAACAGGTGGTCGTCGGAGTGGCAGATTCCGGCGACGGCCATCCGCACCATGACTTCACCCGCGTGGGGCGGGTCCAGCTCGATCTCGCGGATCTCCCAGTCCTGGCCGACCCCGCGGATGACAGCGGCACGACATTTCATTTGCGACCTCCTTGATTTCTAGTGGCATTGCGGCGCCGGCCCTGCGGGGCTCAGTGCGCCAGGCTGGCGCGCAGTTCCCGCTTGAGCACCTTGCCGTAGCTGTTTTTCGGTAGCTCGTCGACGAATTCGTAGCGCTTAGGCCGTTTGAAGCGGGCGATGCGCCGCAGCAGATGCGCGTCCAGCGCCGCGGGTTCGACGGGATCGTCTGTGCCGACGATGAATGCGACCACGACCTCACCCCACTCGGCGTCGGGGGCGCCCACCACGCACGCCTCGGCGACGCCGGGGTGTTCGAGCAGGACCTCCTCCACCTCGCGGGGGTAGATGTTGCTCCCGCCGCTGATGACGACGTCCTTCGACCGGTCCCGCAGCGTGAGAAAACCGCGCGCGTCGAACGAGCCCATGTCGCCGGTGTAGAGCCAGCCGTCCTTGAGCGCGGCGCGGCTGGCCTCGGGGTTTTCCCAGTACCCGGCCATGACCGCGTCTCCGCGACAAACGATTTCGCCGATCTCGCCCGGCGGCGCCGGGCGGCCGTCCGGACCCAGGACAGCGACCTCCATCCCCGACCGGGCGTAACCGACCGAACCCAGGATCGCGTCGTCGCCCGATTCGTGATCGGCGCGCCGCAATCCGGTGATGGTCATCGGTGACTCGCCCTGCCCGTAGATCTGCGCGAAGATCGGGCCGAACGCCGTGATCGCCTTGCGCAGACTTTCGACGTACATGGGTCCGCCGCCGTAGACGATCGTCGTGAGATTGGCCGGACGGGCGCGGCCCGTATCGACCAGCCGTTGCACCATCGTCGGGGCCAAGAAGGCGCTGGCGGTCGGGTGGTGCTCGCAGAGGTCCAGGAATTCGTCGGGATCGAATGCACCTGAGGTGGGCAGTATTTGGCGGGCGCCGCGCAGCACGTACGGCAGGATGTAGAGGCCGGAGCCGTGCGACATCGGTGCCGCGTGCACCAGGCTGCAGTTCTCGTCGGGCGCGTCGATGTCGGCCAGGTGCGCGACCGTCATCGCCGTGAGGTTGCGGTGTGTCAGCATCGCGCCCTTGGACCGGCCGGTGGTGCCGCTGGTGTAGAACAGCCACGCCAGCGCCGTCGGATCGCCGCGCGGGGGCGCCGACGGCTCGGTCGCGAACCGCCGCGAATAGTCCTCGGAGTCAATGATTTCCGTCGGCGTCGTGGTAAGTGGCGCGAGCTCGGCGCCGATCGCCGACGAGGCGAACACCCGTGCGGTCCCCGCGTCGTCGAGGATCTGCGCCATCTCGCGCGGATGCAGCTTGTAGTTGATCGGGACGACGACGCATTCGGCGGCCCAGGTCGCGAACATCAACTCGATCATCTCGGGGCGGTTGTGCGTCGCGATCGCGATCCGGGCACCCGCATGGTGCTGTTGCCGGACCGCCGCGGCCAGACGTAAGGCCCGGTCGCGCAACTCGTTCCAGGTGCACACGCGGCGATCCCCTTGATACACCGCACCGCGGTCGGGGAATCGGCTCGCGGCCTGATCGAGCAGCGCGAACAGATTCATCGCTCGATCCATTGCGCCGCCAGCGCCGACTCCGAAAGATACTTCGTCGAGCTCCAGCCGCCGTCGACGACGATCGTCTGGCCGTTGATGAAACTCCCGCCCGGCGAGCACAGGAACGCGACGGTGCTGGCGATGTCGTCGATGCGGCCCAGTCGCTGATGCGGCGTCATCTCGGTGTTGATTTTACGGAATCGCTCGTCTTCCAAGCGCTTTTCGACCATCGGCGTCACGGTCACCCCGGGCGCGACGGCGTTGCAGCGGATGCCGGACGCGCCGTACTGGCAGGCGATGTGAGTGGTCAGCGCGGTCAGCCCGCCCTTGGCGGCCGAGTAGGCGCCACCGCGCAGGCCACCGACGACCGCGAAGGTCGATGTCACGTTGATGATCGCCGACCCGGGCGGCATGTGCGGCAACACGTCGCGGGCGAGCCGAAACGGGGCCCGCAGCATCAACCCCAGAAAGTAGTCCAGGGTCTCGTCGTCAGTTTCGTGCAGCGGTTTGGGGCTGCCCACTCCGGCGTTGTTGATCAGGAAGTCGATGTGGCCCCACCGGTTGACCGCGTGGTCCACGATGCGCCGCGGCGCGTCATCGTCGGTGAGATCGACGGCGAGTGTCGCGATGCGGTCAGGATCGCCGACCGCGCTTGCCAGTTCGGCCAGCCGCGCCTCGTCGCGGCCGGTGCCGACGACGGCCATACCCATCTCGGCGAGCTTCGTGGCGCACCCCAGGCCGATACCGCTGCTTGCTCCCGTGACGATTGCGACCTGCATCTCACCCATCCTTCATCAGCGACGCCCGGATCTGATGCTTGAGTATCTTGCCCGCGTCGTTCTTCGGCAGGGCATCCCAGAGCACAACCTGTTCCGGGGCCTTGAATTTGGCGACGCCCTTGCTCACCAGCAGGGCGAGCAGGCTCGCGACATCCGGGGTCTGGGCACCCGCGGGGACGATCACCGCACAAGCCCGCTCACCGGTGCGCTCGTCGGGCAGCCCGACGACCGCGATCTCGGCGATGCCGGGATGGTCGGCGAGCAGGTCCTCGACCTCCTTGGCCGAGATGTTCTCGCCGCTGCGGATGATGACGTCCTTGGCCCGACCCGTCACAACGAGGTACTGGTCTTGCGAACCGGCTGAGACCCAGCGGCCGAGATCCCCGGTGCGGAAAAAACCTGCGGCATCGAAGGAATCGTCCTCGGGATGCCGGTAGCCCAGCAGCATCTGCGGACCCCGGACACTGATCTCCCCGTCGCCGGCGGGCGCGGCGTCGTGCGCGACCAGTTTGATCTCGGCGATTCCCGGCCTGCCGTCGGTGTCCGCCGCCCGACCCGCTTCGTCCGGCCGGGGAGCGCCGACGGTCGCGACCGGCACTTCCGTGCAGCCGTACACCCGGGTCACCGCCGCGCGATCGAAATACTCAGCGGCGCGGCGGATCAACGACGGCGGCACGGACGCGCCCCCGCAGATGAAGACCTTCAGGTCGGGCAGGCGGGTGCCTGCGCGCTGCGCGGCGGACAACAGCTGCTGCAGAAACGGTGTGGCGCCCGCCATGTGCGTGCACCGGTGCGAGTCCATCAGTGCGACCGCCGCGTCCGCATCCCAGCGGTCCATCAGCACCGCCGTGGTGCCCAGCAGCAGCGGGCACTCGAAGGCGTATATCGAGCCGCCGATATGGGCGACCGGCGACGGCACCAGGAACGTGTCGCCCGGGGCGATCGTCCAGTGGTCACGGATCTGGCAGATGAGCGCGTGCATCGAATTATGAGTGTGCAGCACGCCTTTTGGCCGGCTCGTGGTGCCGGAGGTGTACAGGATCATCCGTACGGCGTCGGGATCCAGCGCAGGCAGGGTCGCGTCCTGCGGCGGCAGCTCCAGCAGGGCCGCATACGGTGTGTGCGGCCCTGCGTCACCGCGTAGCACCACCACCTCCGGCGCCCGGTCCATCGCGGCGGTCACCCGCTCGAGCATCTCCGCGTAGTCATGCCCACCGTATTGCTGCGGGACGAAAATCATTGCGGTGCCGGCGTCTTGGAGGATGTAGCGCAGGTCGTGGTCGCGCAGCGACGGCAGGATCGGGTTCACCACCATGCCGGCCAGCGTCGCGGCCAGGTAAATGACGGCGCTCTCGTGCCAGTTCGGCAACATGAACGACACCACGCTTCCCGTGGGTATGCGGGCCAACAGGGCGCCGGCCAGCGCACCGGCCTGAGCGTGCAGCGCGGCGCAATCGAGCCGAATATCTTTGTCCACCAGAATGGTTCGGCGCGGCCAGTCCGTCGCGGCGGTGCGCAGCGCATCGGCCAGCGTCGTGTGCACCCACAACCCGCGCCGGTATGCCTCCGCCGCGTGCGCCGCATCCCGGGCGGTCCGGACGATCACCGCGACCTCATCTCGGGCGGCCTATTCTTCCACGCGACGCATGGTCATCGCGTATCGGAACCTCGACGACAGGTGGGTGTTGATCGTCACCTGGGCCACCTCACCGTCGGAGGTCGTGTAGGTGCGCCGCATCTGTAGCGCGGCCGTGCCCGCTTCGACTCCGAGGCCGTCGGCCAGCTCCGGGGACAGCAGGACGGCGGCGATCTCTTGGTGCAACTGGGCGACGCTCACGCCGAACAGGTCCTCGATCAACGGGAATATCGGGCCGGCGTGGCGTTGCAGCAGCCTGCCCACCGCCGCGAAACTCCGGTTGATGTAGTACTCCGTGCGACACAACGGGACCGGCGCGTCGTCGGCCTGCCGGTAGCCGCGCACCGACAGCCACTGGCTGCCCACCTCGAGGCCGGTCCGGGCGGCGAGGTCGTCGTCGATCGTCACCATCGCGTTGGACTCGATGGTCAGCTGCGCGCCGGCCGCGAACGCCAGCAGGTCGTCGATCGACATCGCGTCCTGGGCATAGGAACTCGACGCAGGCCGGGGAACCACCCGGGTGCCCGCGCGCGGCCGGGAGGCCACCAGGTTGTCCTCGCGCAACCGGCGCAGCGCCTCGCGGATGGTGTAGCGGCTCACCGCAAAGCGCTCGCACAGTTGGTGTTCGGTGGGCAACTGCGAACCCACCGGGTAAACGCCGTCGACGATCTCCTTACGCAGCGTGCGCGCGATCTGGAGGTAGCGGTGGTCGCCAGCAATCGCCTGGGGCATCACGGTCCGTCCGGTGTCGGGCGCAACGCCAGCACGCTACCGTCGCCATCGGCCGACAGGTAGAGCGTCCCGTCGGCCGCGGCGGCGATGCCGGCGAAGGGGCCCTGCGGTCCGGAGAACGGCGGCATGCCGCGCAGCGGCTTGGGTGTCACACCCGGCGGGGGGCCGACCGGCAGCCCGGCGGCGATCGTCCGCCGCGCGTTGGTGCCCAGCTCGACCGCGATCAACTCCTTGGCTCCGGCGTCGACGACGTAGAGGACACCGCCCCGCACCAGAATGCCCTGCGGGCGTTGCAGATCGGCGACAACGGTGTCGGTCCCCGAACCGCTCACCCTGATCACCCGGCCGGCCCCGGCCTCGGCCACCAGACACGCCCCGTCCGCGTCGATCGCCACACCCACCGGCTCACGCAGCCCGGCCGCCAGCGCCTGGACGCCATCCGATCGCAGCGACAGCACCCGCCCGGTGCCCAGCTCCGCGAGCACCACACCGCTCGCGCTCAGCGCGACACCGTAGAGCTGGTCGAAACCGTCTGCCAGCACCTCGGTTTCGCTCGCTTCCGGCCGGTAACGGGCGACCTGGCCGCCGGATGTGGTGACGAGGAATTCCCCTGGTCCGCTCGCCGCGACGCCGCGCAGGAACCCGGGATAGCCCGGGCTGAACAACATGCCCGCGGTGTGCAGGGATCCATCGGGCAGGGCGACATAGAAGTACGTGCCGTCGGCGATGTAGAGCCGCCCGTCGTGGCCAACGGCCAGGTCCATCGGCCAGTTGAGGCCACCCGCCAGCACGGATCGCGCTGTGCCATCGGGCGATATCTCGGTGATCTCGCCGGTGAAGTTGGACACGAACAGTCGGTCGCCGACGAACGTGCAGTTGTCCAGGCCCGGAGTCAGTTGGGCGAGCAGGCGTTGTTCGCCGCTGCGGGGATCGATGCGCAGCACCTGCCCGCTGGCCACCTGCGTCGAGACGATGTAGCCCTGCGCGTCGAACTTGACCGAGTCGGGCACACCGAGATTGCCCGCCACGCACTGCGGTTCGCCGCCGTTGGGGTCGATGCGCCAGATCTCGTTGGCGCCCATCACCGGGAAATACAACAGGCCGTCCGGGCCGACCTCCATCGCGTTCGGCGAGGGCACGTTCTCCAGGAGCACCCGCGGCGGACCGCCCGCCAGGTCGAATTCCAGCAGCCGCCCACCCTCGCGGCATTCACCGATGAACAACCGGCCCTGGTGAAAGGTGATGCCGTTGGCCGACGGCACGTCGTCGCGCAGCACCCGCGTCCGGCCGCTGGTGTCGCGCACGCTCACCCGGCCGTCCATCACCTCGGTCGCGTACAGGTTGCCGTCGGCGTCGAACGCGACGTCGTCGGGCGCCACGATGTCGCCGCCCTTGGGGCTGGCGGTCACCAGTTCGCCGGTGCGGTGATCCAGGGCGCTGATCTGGCTGCCGGTCACCTGGGCGATGTAGATGCGACCGTCCGGGCCGGTGCGCAGACCGTTGGCGCCGAACAGCCGGCTGGGCGCGGTGACCCGTTCCAACTCCCAGCCCTCGGCGACGTCGATGGGGTGCGACAGCGCGTACCGCGAGGGCAGCGTTGAGATGGCCCTTGAGGTGGACATGCTCGCCGAGGTCCTTCCGTCAGCCGTTTGGGCTGGACGCTATCAACTCCGCCTAGTCCAGACAATAGCCGCCGACGGCTGCCGAACCGACCTTGACAGCGAAGTCCACCGATCGGAATAGTGTTCTCCAACGGGCAGAATGCGATATTTTGTCCGGACAAAATGGGATTGATCCCGCTGCGGACGCGTGACGCGATGGCGGCAGGGGAAAGCAGGTCATGGCCGATCACGAGGAACTTCTAGGGCTCGACGACCGCGTCGTGGTGGTTTCCGGCGCCGGCGGGGGCGGCATCGGCACGACCGTCACCGCCATGACCGCGCGGGCCGGGGCCACCGTGATCGCGGTGAGCCGGTCGAAGGAAAACCTCGACGAACACGTCGCCCCGCTGGCGCAGCAGGGGCTGCCGGTGGTGCCCGTCGCGGCCGACGCGTCGACCGACGAGGGCATCGCCGCGGTGCTCGACCACGCGCGCCGCGCCGACGGCGACTTGTACGGGCTGGTAAACGTCGCCGGCGGCGCGGAGCCGTCGACGTGGATGCCGTCCACCCGGGTGTCGCGCGGCGACTGGCGCAAGATCTTCGCCGACAACCTCGAAACGGCATTCTTCATGAGCCAGGCCGTCGCAGCTGAACTCGTCGCGCAGCAACGGCCGGGGTCGATCGTGTCGATCTCCTCGATCAGCGGCATGAACACCGCTCCGTTCCACATCGCCTACGGGACGGCCAAGGCCGCGATCACGGCGATGACGCGCACGATGGCCGTCGAGTTGGCGCAGGCGGGAATTCGGGTCAACGCCGTGGCGCCCGGCGTCACCGAGACCGCGGCCTCGCGCACCTACGTCGACGAGGACCCCGAGCGGGACCGGCAGGCGATCGCGATGGGCCGTCGCGGGCGGCCCGAGGAGCAGGCCGGCGCCATCCTCTTTCTGCTCTCGGAACTGTCGAGCTACGTCACCGGCCAGACGCTGCTGGTCGACGGCGGCCTGGACCTCAAGTGGACCCACCTCGGCGCCGACAACACCTCGCTGTTCCTCAAAGACGAATCCTTCCGTGCGGCGATTAGGAGGATGTGATGACCGACGTGGCGAAGGGCGCGAATCCCGAAGCAGCCGAGGAACTCTCGACGCCGATGACGATCGGGGCCGAGGCGTACATCTCCGAGGACTATGCCCGCGCCGAGCGCGACAAGCTGTGGCGCAAGGTCTGGCAGCAGGTCGGCCGCGTCGAGGAGTTGCCCGAGGTGGGTAGTTACCTGACCTACGACATTCTCGACGACTCGATCATCGTGGTGCGCACCGGCGAGCACGAATTTCACGCCCACCACAACGTGTGCATGCACCGCGGCCGCCGGCTGATCGACACCCCCGAGGGCGCCAAGAACGCCTGCGCGCGAACCCGAAAGTCGTTTGTCTGCGGCTTTCACGGCTGGACCTACGGCCTGGACGGCGCCTGCACCCACATCCGCGAGCAGCAGGACTGGCAGGACGCGCTCACGCCCGACAACACCCACCTGCGACCGGTCCGCGTCGACACCTGGGGCGGCTGGTTGTGGATCAACATGGACCCGGACTGCGAGCCGCTGGCCGACTTCTTGTTCCCCGCCGCGAAGATCCTCGACCCGTTCGGCCTGGAGAACATGCGCTACAAATGGCGCAAGTGGCTGTCCTTCGACTGCAACTGGAAGGTCGCGCTGGAGGCCTTCAACGAGACCTACCACGTCTACACCACGCATCCGGAATTCAATAAGTTCGGCGACTTCAAGGGCTGGGCGAAAGCCCAAGGCAAGCACAGCAACATCGGCTACGACGCGCCCGAGGACATGGAGGCCACCAAGTCCAAGATCCGCCTCGGCATCGGCGCCGATCCTCGTGTGTCGACCGCGGAGATGCAGGTGTACACGATGGAGGAGACCAACGCCACCACCACCCAGACGCTGGTGAACGCGGCCAAGCGGCTGGTGGACGAGTTGCCCGAGGGGACACCGGCCGACAAGGTGCTCGAGCACTGGCTGGCGTCGGCGCGCCGCGATGACGAGGCCCGCGGGGTGATCTGGCCGACAATCCCCGCCGACATCCTCGGGCAGGCCGGCACCGCCTGGCAGATCTTCCCGAACTTCCAGATCGGCCAGGGCCTGACCAGCGCCCTGTGCTACGGCGCGCGGCCCCACCCCAGCTACAACCCGGACAAGTGCCTCTTCGAGGTGTCCGTCTTCGAGCTTTACCCGAAAAGCCAAGAGCCGCAGACGGAGTGGGAGTACACGCCGGTCGGCGACCCCGGCTGGCGCTCGGTACTGCCGCAGGACTTCTCCAACATGGCCGCCGTGCAGCAGGGGATGAAGTCCCTGGGCTTCCCGGGCACCAAGCCCAATCCGTACCGCGAACGCAGCACGGTCAACCTGCACTACCAATTGTCGAGATATATGGGCGCCGGTGAGCCCCAGGAACTGTCAGGTAAGGAGCACCCCGGGGCATGACGATGTACCAAGACGGATGCGGCCCCACGCAGACGCCCGACGACTTCGACATCGCCGCGCTGCGCGAGAAATATGCTCACGAACGCGAAAAGCGGCTGCGCAAAGAGGGTTCCAAGCAGTACATCGAGTTGGAGGACGACTTCGCCGGCTACTACGAAGTCGACCCGTACACGCCCGCGGCACCGCGCGAGCCGATCTGCGAGGACATCGACGTTGCGGTCCTGGGCGGCGGCTTCGGTGGCCTGCTGTCGGCGGCCTACCTGAAGAAGGCCGGTGTTGACGACGTCCGCGTCATCGAGCTCGGCGGCGACTTCGGCGGCGTCTGGTACTGGAACCGGTACCCCGGCATCCAATGCGACAACGAATCCTACTGCTACATACCGCTTCTCGAAGAGCTCGACTTCATGCCGTCGAAGAAATTCGCCGACGGCGCCGAGATCTTCCAGCACTGCCGCAACATCGGCAAGCACTTCGGCCTCTACGATTCGGCGATCTTCTCCACCCAGGTGCACGACCTGAGGTGGGACGAAAACATCAAGCGGTGGCGGATCAGCACCAACCGCGACGACGATATCCGCGCCCGGTTCGTCGTCCTGGCGTCCGGCCCGTTCCACCGCCCGAAACTCCCGGGCATCCCCGACATCAAAGCCTTTGGCGGACACAGCTTTCACTCGTCGCGGTGGGATTACGACTACACGGGCGGGGACGTCAGCGGCAATCTGGCCAAGCTGGCCGACAAGCGCGTCGCGGTGGTCGGCACCGGCGCCACGGGCATCCAGATCGTGCCCTTCCTCGCCCGCGACGCCAAGCATCTCTACGTCTTCCAGCGGACGCCGTCGACCGTCGACGCGCGCAACAACACCGCGACCGATCCCGAATGGGTGAAGACGCTGCGACCCGGCTGGCAACGGGAGCGGCAGCGCAACTTCCACTCGTGGACCTTCGAGGGCATGGCGCTGGGCCAGCCGGATCTGGTGTGCGACTTCTGGACCGAGCTCGGGCGCAACACCGCCGCCCGGGTGCTCGCCCTCGACGATCCCGCGTCGCTGACCCCCGAGCAGTTCATGGCGATCCGGGAGGAAGAGGACTACAAGATCATGGAGCGGCTGCGGCGCCGCATCGACGGCCTGATCGACGACGGCGCGACCGCCGAAGCCCTCAAGCCGTACTACCGGTTCCTGTGTAAGCGCCCGTGTTCCAACGACGACTACCTGGCCAGCTTCAACCGGCCGAATGTGACGCTGGTCGACGTGTCCTCCAGCAAGGGCGTCGAATGTGCGACCGAAAAGGGTTTGGTCGCAAATGGTGTCGAGTACGAAGTCGACTGCATCATCTACGCCAGCGGCTTCGAAATCACCACCGAGATCAGCCGCCGCTACTCGATCGAAACGATCGAGGGACGCGACGGGCTGTCGCTGTTCGATTACTGGGGCGACGGCTACAAGACGCTGCACGGGATGACCAGCCGTGGCTTCCCCAACCAGTTCTATACCGGGTTCACCCAGGTCGGCATCTCCGCCAACATCGCCGCCAACTACGAGCTGCAGGGCGAGCACATCGCCTACATCATCGCCGAGGCGCTGAAACGGGGTGCGACCACCGTGGAGCCCAGCCAGGCGGCGCAAGAGGAGTGGTGCGCGACCATTCGCGAAACCGCGGTCGACAACTCGGCATTCGACGCCCAATGCACGCCCGGCTACTACAACAACGAAGGCGGTGGCGGGGGAGAGGGAATCCGGTCACATCTGGGCGAGCCCTACGGTCCCGGATTCTACGCCTTCGAAGACCTGCTGCGGGTGTGGCGCGACAAGGGCGACCTGGACGGGTTGGTGCTCGGCACTTGAGCGAAACCCTGGGCCCGCAACTGCGATTCGACGACCGCGTCGCCGTGGTGACCGGAGCCGGTCGCGGGCTGGGCCGCGCCTACGCACACCTGCTCGCCTCGCGCGGGGCGAAGGTGGTCGTCAACGACGCCGGCGGCAACCTCGACGGCGACGGGGCCGACGACGGGCCCGCCCAGCAGGTGGTCGCCGAGATCACCGCGGCCGGGGGAGAGGCCGTCGCATGCAGCGCGTCGGTGGCCACCCGCGACGGCGGTCAGGAAATCATCCAGACGGCGGTCGACGACTTCGGTCGCATCGACATCCTGATTCACAACGCCGGCAACGTCCGCCGCGGCTCGCTCAAGGAGATGAGCTACGAGGACTTCGACGCCGTGCTCGACGTGCACCTGCGCGGCGCCTTCCACGTGGTGCGGCCGGCCTTTCCGCTGATGTGCGAGGCGGGCTACGGCCGCGTCGTGCTGACGTCGTCGATCGGCGGCCTGTACGGAAACCACCACGTGGCCAACTACGCGGCCGCCAAGGCGGGCGTGATCGGCTTGTCCAACGTCGTCGCGCTCGAGGGCGCCGCCGAGGGTGTGCGGTGCAACGCGATCGTGCCGGCCGCGGTCACGCGGATGGCCGACGGCATCGACACCTCGGCCTACCCGCCGATGGGCGCTGACCTCGTCGCGCCGGTCGTGGGCTGGCTCGCACACGAATCCTGTTCGGTGACCGGCGAATTGTTCATCGCGCTGGCGGGCCGCGTGGCGCGGGCCGTCATCGTGGAGAGCCCGGGCGTCTTCCGCCCGTCGTGGACCATCGAGGAGGTCGGCAGCCACCTGGATGCGATCCGGTACGTCGAGGCGCCACTCATCTTTCCGGTCGTCCCGAACGGCCACAATGAGCACATCCGCTACAGCTTCGAACTCGCTCACCGCTCAACCGATCAAGGAGCGCTCAATGGCTAGCCCGACGGGCCCGATGGCCGGTGTGCGCGTGATCGACCTGACCGCGATGGTGATGGGTCCGTACTGCACGCAGATCATGGCCGACATGGGCGCCGACGTGATCAAAGTCGAACCACCGCAAGGGGATAACACCCGCTACATCTCGGTGGGACCGGCGCCCGGCATGAGCGGGGTGTTCGTCAACGTCAACCGCGGCAAGCGCAGCATCGTGCTGGACCTGCAGACCGACGCCGGAACGCGCGCGCTGCGCGCCCTCATCGAAACCGCCGACGTGTTCATCCACTCGATGCGCGCCAAGGCGATCGCCAGGCTCGGCTTCGGCTACGACGACGTCGCCGCGATCAATCCCGCTGTCGTCTACACCAATTGCTACGGATACGGGCGGCGCGGGCCCGACCACGACCGTCCGGCCTACGACGACACGATCCAGGCCGAATGCGGCCTGCCGGCGGTGCAACAGCAACTCACCGGCGAGGCCGATTACGTCGGGACCATCATGGCCGACAAGATAGCCGGGCTGACGGCCCTGTACGCGACGACGATGGCGTTGTTCCACCGCGAGCGCACCGGACAGGGGCAGGAAGTCGAGGTCGCCATGTTCGAGACCATGGCCTCGTTCATGCTCGTCGAACACGCCAACGGCGCCCTGTTCGACCCCCCGCTGGGGCCGGCGGTGTATCCGCGCACCGTGGCGCCCAACCGCAGGCCGTACCGCACCAGCGACGGCTACATCGCCGCGCTGATCTACAACGACAAGCACTGGAACGCCTTCATGAAAGCCGTTCAGCCACCGTGGGCCAGCGAGCTGTATTCGACGCTCGAACAGCGCGCCCGCGAGATCGACACCATCTACGGGCTGGTCGCCGAAACCATGAAAGAGCGGACCACCGCCGAGTGGCTGCGGCTGCTGCGTGAACTCGAGATACCGGCCGCGCCGCTGAACACGCCCGGCGCGCTCTTCGACGATCCGCACCTCAACGCCGTCGGCATGTTCGAGACGGTGGACACCCCACACGGGCCGGTGCGATTCCCGGGCGTCCCCACCTGGTTCTCGCAGACACCGGGACGCGTCGCGGGACCGGCGCCCGAGCTCGGCGCCGATACCGCGGGGGTTCTCGACGAGCTGGGCCTGGCCGTCGACGCCAACCCTGGATAACGCTTGCTCAACGAAACAGATTGTCAGTGAAGGAGTTTCCCACGATGGCTGTGCCCGTCTACAAACGCATCCTCGACCTGTTCGAGGCCGAGGGCGTCAATACCCTGTTCGGCATTCCTGACCCGAACTTCGTGCACATGTTCGCCGAGGCGGACGCGCGCGGCTGGTCGGTGGTCGCGCCGCACCACGAACTGAGCGCGGGATTCATGGCCGAGGCCGCGTCGCGCATGACGGGCAAGCCCGGCCTGTGCATCGGCACGCTCGGCCCGGGCATGGCCAACATGGCCGGAGCGATCCAGTGCGCGCTGGTGGAGAACTCGCCGGTGATCTTCCTCGGCGGCCAGCGAGCCCGCATCACCGAGCGCCGGGTCCGGCGTGGACGCATCCAATTCGTCCGCCAGGAACCCCTTTTCGCGTCGTCCGTCAAATACAGCGCATCCATCGAGTACGCCGACCAGACCGACGAGATCGTCCACGAGGCGATCCGTCGCGCCATGTCCGGCACCCCGGGCCCGGCCTACATCGAGTACCCGTCGCACGTCATCCTGGAGGAGCTCGACGTCGACGCCGCGCCGCCACCGTCCAGCTATCGGCTGGTCAATCAGGGCGCGGGCACCCGCGAGGTGGCCGAGGCCGTCAAGCTGATCCGCGAGGCCAAGAGCCCGGTGCTGCTGGTCGGCCACGGCGTGCACACCTCCCGCACCCAACAGCAGGTCAAGGAGCTGGCCGAGCTGATGGCCTGCCCGGTGATCCAGACCTCCGGCGGCACCTCGTTCATCCCGGGACTGCAGGACCGGACGTTCCCCTACTTGTTCTCCCCGGCCGCCAACGAGGCCGTGGAGGAATCCGACCTGTGCCTCGCGCTGGGTACCGAACTCGGTGAGCCGATGCACTACGGCCGGACCCAGCATTGGGCCGGCAACAATGCGAACCGCAAGTGGGTGCTGGTCGAGCAGGACCCGACCGCCATCGGTGTCAACCGCCCCGTCGACGTGGCACTGGTCGGCGATCTGCGCGGCGTGGTGCCGCAGCTGGTCTCCGCGCTCAAGGATTCCCCACGCAAATCCGCGGCCGCGCTACAGGTCCTGATCGAAAAGGACACGAAAGAGCTTGCCGATATGGCGGAATCGGCGCCGTCTGGATGTTCGCCGATCCATCCGGCGCGCTACGTCGTCGAGGCCACAAAGGCGTTCAACGAACTCGAGGACGGCATTCTCGTGCGCGACGGCGGCGCGACCGTGATCTTCCAGTGGACCTACTCGCAGGCCAAACCGCGTGACGTGATCTGGAACCAGAACTTCGGCCACCTCGGCACCGGCTTGCCGTACGCGGTCGGGGCGTCGGTCGCCGAGGGTGGAAAGCGCCCGGTGATGCTGCTGACCAGCGATTCGGCGTTCCTCTTCCACATCGCCGAGTTGGAAACCGCTGCGCGGCAAAACCTTCCGCTGGTGTGCGTGGTGGGCGTCGATCACCAGTGGGGCCTGGAAGTGGGCGTATACAAGCGCACGTTCTCCCAGCCGTCGCCGCAGCCAGGTGTGCACTGGAGCAAGGACGTCCGGATGGACAAGGTTGCCGAGGGCTTCGGTTGCCACGGCGAGTATGTCGAGAAGGAAGAGGAGATCGGCCCGGCAATCGCTCGTGCCTACGCCAGTGGCAAAGTCGGTGTAGTGCACGTGTGCATCGATCCGAAGGCCAACTCCGAGGAGATGCCCAAGTACGACCGATTCCGGACCTGGTATGCCGAAGGCACTCAGTAAGGCCCCCCAGCAAGAAAGAGGATCGATGTCATGCGCGAATACCTGAAGTTCTACATCGACGGACAGTGGGTCGACCCCGTGCGCCCCAACGCCTTCGACGTCGAAAACCCGGCAACCGAGCAGGTTTCCGGGAAGATCTCGCTGGGGTCGGCGGCCGACGTCGACGTGGCGGTCAACGCCGCCCGGCGAGCCTTTACCGGCTGGTCGCAGAGCACCCGCGAGCAGCGCCTGGACCTGTTGCAGGCCATCCTCGCGGAATACCAGAAGCGCGCGGACGATCTCGCCGAGGCGGTCACCGAGGAGATCGGCGCGCCGCCCTCGCTGGCCGCGGGGCCGCAGGTCTTTCTCGGGATCGGTCACCTCACCACCGCGATCGACGCCCTGAAGAACTTCGCATTCGAGGAACGCAAAGGGGCGACGTTGATCGCCAAGGAGCCGATCGGCGTCTGCGGTCTGATCACGCCCTGGAACTGGCCGATCAACCAGGTCGCGGTCAAGGTCTACCCGGCGCTGGCCACCGGCTGCACCGTCATCCTGAAACCCTCTGAGGTGGCGCCGTATTCGCCCTACATCTTCGCCGAGATCCTGGATGCCGCGGGCGTGCCGGCCGGGGTGTTCAACCTGATCAACGGCGACGGCGCGGGCGTCGGTGTGGCCCTGGCGAGCCATCCTGACATCGACATGGTGTCGTTCACCGGATCCACCCGCGCCGGCGTGGAGGTGGCCGCCAATGCCGCCGCGACCGTGAAACGAGTGACCCAGGAACTCGGCGGCAAGAGCCCCAACATCGTCCTCGACGACAGTGGCTTCGCCGCGGGCGTCAGCGCCGGCGTGGCCAACATGATGCCCAATTCCGGGCAGAGCTGTAACGCGCCGTCGCGCATGCTGGTCCCGAATTCCCGGATGGACGAGGCCATTGCCATCGCGCGGGAGACCGCCGAGAAAGTCGCGGTGGGAACCGACGACGCGACGGCCATCGGACCGGTGGCGTCCCGGACGCAGTTCGAGAAGGTGCAGCGCCTGATCCAGCAGGGCATCGACGAGGGCGCGACCGTGGTCGCGGGAGGCGCCGGCCGGCCGGCCGGACTGGACAAGGGGTACTACGTCAAGCCGACCGTCTTCGCGCACGTCACCAACGACATGACGATCGCGCGGGAGGAGATCTTCGGGCCGGTGCTGTGCATCCTCGGCTACGACGACCTCGACCACGCCGTCGAGATCGCCAACGACACCCAGTACGGCCTCGCCGGCTTCGTTTCGGGGGCCGACCTCGACACGGCACGCGACGTCGCCCGCAAGATCCGCGCGGGATGGGTGACCATCAATCACGCATTCGACATGAACGCGCCGTTCGGCGGGTACAAGCGCAGCGGCAACGGTCGCGAATGGAGCGAATTCGGCTTCCACGAGTACCTGGAAGTCAAGAGCACCCTGGGCTACGCGCCTGACAAGGCCTGACGCGGCGGGGCCGAAATCCGAACGCGGCGCGGCGAAAAACGGTCGCGTGTCCTCCACCTGATCCCGCGCGCCCGCCTCTAGGCTGGCTTGCTGAACTCAACAGGAGGGGCAGCGACGTATCGGCATCAACCATGGCGCCGGGCGAGATGGTAGTTACGGCGCGCTGACAGCAAGCACCGAGCCGGGCGGGTCTCACCCCGCACAGGCTCGTCGTACTCGGCCCCGGTGGGTCGCCCCCATGCGCCGCGTGGGCCGGCTGGCGATCTGGGACCGGCCGGAGCGGGCCAGCGGGATTCCGGCACTCGACGGGCTGCGCGCGATCGCGGTCGCGCTGGTGCTCATCGAGCACGGCGGCATCTCCGGCGTCAGCGGCGGATTCATCGGCGTCGACGTCTTTTTCGTCCTCAGCGGATTCCTGATCACCTCGCTGCTGCTGGACGAGCTGGGCCGCACCGGCCGTATCGAGCTGACCGGCTTCTGGATTCGGCGCGCGCGGCGACTGCTGCCCGCGCTGGTGCTGATGGTGCTCACCGTGGCCGCGGCCCGCCAGCTGCTGCCCGACCGGTCGCTGACCGGATTGCGCGACGACGCCATCGCGGCCTTCGTGTGGCTGGCGAACTGGCGGTTCGTCGCCCAGAAGACCGACTACTTCACCCAGGGTGCGCCGCCCTCGCCGCTACAGCACACTTGGTCACTCGGGGTGGAGGAGCAGTACTACTTCGTCTGGCCGGTGCTGCTCATCGCGGTCACCCTGCTGCTCGCCGCCCGCGCCAGGCGCCGCTCGACCCGCGCCACCGTCGGCGGTGTGCGGTTCGCCACGTTCCTGATCGCCACCGTGGGCGCACTGGCCTCGGCTGCGCTCGCCATCGTCATGACGTCGGATGGGACCCGCGACCGGATCTACTTCGGCACCGACACCCGCGCGCAGGCGTTGCTGGTCGGCGCCGCGTCGGCCGCCCTCCTGGTTCGGGACTGGCCGTCGATGAACCGCGGTTGGTGCATGATCCGTACCCGGTGGGGGCGCCGGGTCGCCCGCGTTCTGCCACTGCTCGGGTTGGCCGGGCTGGCGGCGGCGACGCACTACGCCACCGGCGCCAGCGGCGAATTCCGGCACGGCCTGCTGATCGGGGTCGCGATCGCGGCGGTGATCGTGATCGCACCCGTCGCGCTGGAGCAGCGCGGCCTCGTCGCCCGCGCGCTCGCGTTGCGCCCGCTGGTGTGGCTGGGAACCATCTCCTACGGCGTCTACTTGTGGCATTGGCCAATCTTCTTGGCGCTCAACGGCGAACGCACCGGGTGGTCCGGGCTGCCGTTGTTCGCCGCTCGGTGCGGTGCCACGCTGGCGGCGGCCGGGGCATCGTATTGGCTGCTCGAACAACCGGTCCGGCGCTGGCGACCGGCGCGGGTGGCGCTGCTGCCGCTGGCGGCAGCGACCGTGGCCAGCGCGGCGGCGGTGACGTTGTTCATGGTTCCGGTGGGCACCGGGCCCGGTCTACGCGAGGTCGGACTACCGCCCGACGTCTCGGCGGTCGCGGCCGTCTCGCCGTCGCTGCCCGGGGGTAGCCGGCCGGCGCCCCGAGATGTCAACCGGCCGTTCACCGTTTCGGTGTTCGGTGATTCGATCGGGTGGACCTGGATGCACTACCTGCCTCCGACGCCAGGGTTCACGTTCCTCGACCACACCGTCATCGGATGCAGCCTGGTGCGTGGCACGCCGTACCGCTACATCGGTCAGACTCTCGAGCAACGATCCGAATGCGACGGCTGGCCGATTCGCTGGTCGAAGCAAGTCAGCCAGGATCAGCCGGACGTCGCGTTGCTGGTCATCGGCCGCTGGGAAACGGTGGACCGGGTCAACGAGGGCCAGTGGACCCACATCGGCGACCCGACCTTCGACGCGTACCTCAACGGTGAGCTCGAACGGGCGCTGACCATCGTGGGTGCCACCGGTGTCCACGTGGTGGTCGCGACCGTCCCCTACAGCCGGGGCGGTGAAAAGCCGGACGGCCGGCTGTATCCGGAGGACCAGCCGGACCGGGTCAACCTGTGGAACACCATGTTGCGCAAGACCGTCAGCCACCACCCGAACGTCGCGATCCTCGACCTGAACAAGAAGCTGTGCCCCGACGGCGTTTACACCGCCAAGGTCGACGGCATCAAGGTGCGCAGCGACGGCGTGCACCTCACCCCCGAAGGGGTGAAGTGGCTGACGCCGTGGCTCGAGGAATCGCTGAGGTAGTTCTAATCGCTTGTGCGGCAGCTGATCTCCATGCTGTCGCTGTCGCGAACCTGGAAGTTGAAGCTCACGTAGCCGTTCTCGGGGTTGCGCACCCGGTCCAGATAGGGCGCCATGTCGGCCGAGCTGGCGTTGTCGGCGATGACCAGCACACCGGGTGACAGGCGGGGTTCCAGCAGCTCGAGCACGGGCAGGTACAGGTCCTTCCAGCCGTCGAGCAAGACGAAATCGACCGGCCCCGCGACGTCCGCCAGCGTGGACAGCGCGTCGCCTTCGAGGATGGTGATGACGTCGTCCAGGCCGGTCTCGGCGAACGTCTGCTTGGCCGCGGCGATCTTGGTTCCGCTGAGTTCGGTAGTCACCACACGGCCGGTGCCGTTGTCGCGCACCGCGGCGGCCAGGTGCACGGCGGAAATCCCGAAAGACATCCCGAATTCGACGATGGTAGCCGGGCGGGTGGCGCGCACCAGTGAATACAGCAGCCGGCCGGCTTCCGGTGTCACCGGGATGTAGAACTCGCTCATCGCCTCGGCCCGCTCCTGTGCGGTCATCGGCCGATCGAACGTGCCGCGCCGCTCGCGCAACAGCGACATCTGGTTTTTCGACTCGGCGTACATGCGGTCGAGCGTCGAAGCGACCCGGGCATCCTGCAACGTTGTGGTCATGGCATCGAGCCTAGGCGCGCAGGCTGGGCGGGCGCTGGGAGAGCGGCGCAGGGCGTCAGGGATCCGTTAAGCGTTTGACGAGGCCGCGACCACGGTGTCACTATGGACCCCGCAAGCACCTCGGTAGGTGAGGCGTCTGCATGGATACAGGCCACTGACCCCGAACGTCGAGAGACGCCCCGGGTCAGGACAGCTCTTCCCGGACCCAAGGGTTGAGCCCAAGTGGCTTCTGGACTAGGAGCGATCGCAAGCGCGGCGAAGCCGGGCGCAGCGGGTCGCGACCATCGGCTATGTCCGGATACGCCGTGCAGTGCCGAAGCTCCGACGAGAGGGGTGCGACCCGCGGCATGTGTCGCGGGTCATTCCTGCCTCTTTCGTTCAGGTGAATGTGGTGACACCCGCGTGTGTCTTGGCCGTGAGGAGGTGAGGGCGAGATGAGTCCCGGCGATAGTCCCTATCCGAAATCCGTCTTGTCCCGATCCGGTTCCGGCATTTCGTTCACCGCCTGACCTCGCCTGGTGCTGCGCGGCTGACACGCCGTGCCGACGCCGATCGGGCCTCCGTCAGGAGAAGAACATCATGGCTTTTGTTATCACGCACCGTTTTTCCACTGCTTCCCGGATGCGCGGACGCTCGATGCTGCGCGCAGGCCGGTTGTTGGCCAACAGGTTTCACCTGCACGTGGGTCTGACCCCGCAGGAGCGGGCCAACCTGTACGTGTCGAGGATGCCGATCGCGATGGTCACCGCATCGCTGGGTGGCCACGCCTCGGGTTCCGACAGCAACCACCGTTGAACCATTGCCTCGGCGACGGGCGTCACAGCGGCGCCCGTCGCTGCAGGCGCGTTGAGTGCCGCAACCACGACTGCCTCACCGCGAGGTGAGAACCATTCGAGATAGCGAGGATTCGATGACTTCGATCGACACCGGCGGCGACCGCCGCGACTCGGGGTTCGCCGCTGTCGCGCCGGCCGACGCACGCCGCGAGGCGCAAAGCCCGGCGGTGCTGGATTCCGCGCACGTCGGCGACATCGTCGGTGCTTTCGGGCGTATCCGGCGCGACGGGGACGGCGGCTACGGGGCATTCAGCGGACGTTGGCGCCGCCTGCGCACACTGGCCGTCATCACCGGTCCTGGGCTGATCGTCATGGTGGGCGACAACGACGCCGGTGGCGTCGCGACCTACGCGCAGGCCGGCCAGAACTACGGCATGGGCCTGTTGTGGACGCTGGCGCTGCTGATTCCGGTGCTGTACGTGAACCAGGAGATGGTGCTGCGGCTGGGTGCGGTGGCCCGGGTTGGGCACGCTCGCTTGATATTCGAGCGGTTCGGCAAGTTCTGGGGCGCCTTCAGCGTCGGTGATCTGCTGGTCCTGAACGCCTTGACGATCGTGACCGAATTCATCGGCGTCTCACTGGCTCTCGGCTTCCTGGGTTGCCCAAGGATCGTCGCCGTCCCCGCCGCCGCTGTGCTGCTGTTCGCGGTGGTGGCCGGCGGATCGTTCCGCCGCTGGGAGCGGCTGATGTTCCTGCTGATCGCGGTGAACGTGCTGATCTTCCCGATGGTGTGGCTGGTGCATCCGACCCCGAAAGCGACGGTGGCCGGCCTGATCCCGCAGTTCCCGGGCGGGCTCAACTCGACGGTGCTGCTGCTGGTGGTCGCGATCGTTGGCACCACGGTCGCGCCGTGGCAGCTGTTCTTCCAGCAGTCCAACGTGGTGGACAAGCGCATCACCGCCCGCTGGATCCCCTACGGCCGAGCGGATTTGGCCATCGGAATCGTCGTGGTCATGGTCGGCGCGACGGCGTTGATGGCCGTTGCGGCGTTCGGATTGACCGGCACCGCCGATGCGGGTCACTTCACCGATGCGGGCGCGGTCGCCTCGGGCTTGTCGAAGCATCTGGGCGGCGCGCTGGGCGTGTTGTTCGCGATCATCCTGTTGGACGCGTCGCTGATCGGCGCCAACGCCGTCGGCCTGGCGACCACCTATGCGGTCGGTGATGCCATAGGCAAGCGGCACTCGTTGCATTGGAAGATCAGCGAGGCCCCGCTGTTCTACGGTGGTTACGCGATACTGCTCGGGGCTTCCGCGGCGGTCTCCTTCAGCCCCGACCACATCCTGGGCCTGGTGACGCAGGGCGTCCAGGCGCTCGCCGGCGTCCTGCTTCCCTCGGCCACTGTCTTTCTGGTGCTGCTGTGCAACGACCGGGCGGTGCTGGGCCCGTGGGTGAACACGGTGCGGCAGAACATCATTGCCTGGACCATCGTGTGGTGTCTGGTACTGCTGTCGCTGGCGTTGACTGCCGCGACCTTCTTCCCGCACCTGTCCACCGCCACGCTCGAGGAGGGCCTTGCCGGCGGAGCGGTGCTGGGCCTCGTCGGCGGTGCGGTGATGATCATCGCCGGCCGGCGGCACCGCAACCTGACCGACGCCGAAGCCATCGTGCGCACGCTCGGCGGCGGCCTGGACCCGGAGGAGGTCGACGAACTCGACGAGGCCTCGTCGCTGACGCGTGCCGAGCGGCGGGCCGTTCGTCGCCAGGACCGGGCCGGCTGGCAGACCCCCAACCTCGCGCTGCTCGATCGGCCGACGATGTCACCGATGCGCCGGGCGGGGCTGTTCACCCTGCGCGGCTACCTGGTGGTGGCCGTCGCCTTCGTCATCATCAAGATCGTGCAGGCCGGTGTGGTCGGGCCGGCCGCCTCATTGTGAGTTAGTGGGCAGCAGAACGATTTTCCCGTGGGTGTGCCGCTGCTCCAGCTCGGCATACGCGTCGGCCACCCGGTCCAGCGGGTAGGTCGCGGCGATGTCCAACTCGATGGCGCCGGAGACGATCAGGTCGGCCATCTCGGCGAGCACCTCGGGCGTCGAGGCCTCCATGCTGCCCTCGGTCTTGGCGCCCACTTCGCCCGCCTTCTGGAACGAGATGATGGTGTCGATCCGCTCGGGCGCCACGCCGAGATCGACGGCGAGCTGGACATAGTCCGGGCCGAACAGGTCGATGAATGCGTCGATGCCATCCGGCGCCGCCTCGCGCAGCCGCTCGGCCAGCCCGTCACCGTAGGCGATCGGTATGACGCCATGCGCGCGCAACCAGTCGGCGTTGCCGGGCCCGGCGATGCCGAGCACCCGCGCCTCGCGCAGCACCAAGAGCTGGACGACCAGACTGCCCACCCCGCCCGCGGCGGCCGACACCGCGATCGTCTCACCCGGTTGAGGCGCAACCGCACGGACGGCCGCATAGGCGGTCACCCCGACCACGTACAGCGAACCCGCTGCCTCCCAACTGAGTTGGGCCGGTTTGCGGATCAACTGGTTCACCGGGACCGCGGTGTGCGTGGCGTGGCTGGACCGGCGCATGCTGAATCCCAGTACTTCGTCGCCGACGGAAAACTCGGTGACCCCGGGTCCCACGGCGGTGACGACGCCGGCCAGATCGCTGCCCTGTCCGGAAGGGAAGGTGGCCGGGAACATCTCGTGCATCGCCCCGACCCGGATGCCGGCCTCGCCGGGGTTTATCCCCGCGGCTCGAACCTCGACGACGACCTCGCCGAGCCCGGGGGAGGGCATCTCGATGTCGGCGACGTACAACACCTCGCGTCCTCCGTAGCGGTCGAACCGTACTGCGCGCGCCGCTGCAGCCGTCATGCCGATCTCCTTCCGCGCGAGGATGCTCTTACCCACGCCAGCATAGGCACCCGAAGTGCTACCCACCGGGCGCCGAGTGGGCATATGTTCGTAGCAAGCCTGGTTTCACACCAGCATTTCGCCGGCGGCGTCGGGAGCCGCGGTGAAAGCCGGATACCGATGACACGTGGAAGGAACGTGCGTGGAAGTTGATCGGATCGGCACCGTCGGCTGGGCCGCTGCCATCCTCGTGGTCGGCGCCGCGAGCGCCGGGTGCGGCAGCGCCGACAAGGCCTCGCCCCCGTCGGCGTCGAGCACCGCCGCTTCGACCAGTTCGAGCGCGGTCACCGGCCCGCCCTCGGGCCAACCGTCGGATTACGGCTTCTTGCTGATCAAGCCGAACGACGTCGGCGGTGGTCTCACCGCGCCGCAGTCGCCCATGCTCAACCCCAACAACGCGCCGGGGGTCGCCCAACTGTTCGCCAACGCCGACAGCAGCCGCCGGCTGTGGGACACCATCACGGTCGCCGCGGATCCGGCGGCTGCCGCCACCGAATTGGCCTCCACCCAAGGCGGTTACAACGGCAAGGTGAACGGGAGTTGGCAGCCGCTCGCCGTCGGCGCCCACGGGGTGACGATCTCGGGCACCTCACCGGACAACTCCCAGGCGATGACGGTCTTGGTCTTCACCGAAGGTAAGGCGCTGGTCAGCCTGGAATTCGACAGCGCGCCGACCGACCCGATCGATCCGGCTGTCGCCCTCGACATCGCCCGCAAGCAGGATGCCGCGGTCAAGGCGGGGCTACCCGGCTAGCCCGGTAGGGGTTACACCAGGCCGAGCAAGCGCAGATCCGCGACGTACTTGTCGATCAATGCCGCCGACAGGTGCGGAATGTCTTTGTCCGCACCAATTTTCGACGCCCGCACGGCGCCGCGGAACACGTCGGTGGGGGCCGGGGCACCGCGCAGCGGCGTCTCCGGTTTCCGGTAGGCGTCCAGCAACGGCAGGACCGAATGTTGGCGCTGCTTGTCGGGCAAGGCGCGAAGGGCGGTCGTGAACCGGCCCAGCCACTCGTCGTAGTCGTCGATGCGGCGGATGTCGTGCCCGGCGGCGATCAACCAGTCGACGAACACATCCAGCGAGATGCCGTCGTCGTGCGGGTTCATCACGTCGAAAGACCGATAGGCGCCGGAATCCTCGGCGGCCGAGGCGATCTGTTCACCGAGCGTGGTCACCGCTTCGGCCACGAAGTCGGCAGGCAGCCCGTCGTAGTGGGCGACCGACCGGTTTCCCCGCGGATCGGTCTGGTAGAAGGAGGCCGGCGCGATACCGGTGGTCAGCAGGCTGAATACCAAGCGGGTGAACGCATCCGGAGCATTCAGCTGTCCGGCATACCGGCTGTGCGCCAGGATCATGTCGGACCGGAAGACCGCGACCGGCAAGCCGCACAGGTCGTGTGCCTCGCGCAGCAACACCTCGCCGGCCCACTTGCTGTTCGCGTACCCGTTCGCATAGCTGGCATCGACCGGACGCAGCGCGCTCACGATGCGGATGTCGCCGTCCTCGGCGAACGCGGCCGGATCGACCGACAGAGCCACCGCGACGGTCGACATGTACGTGACGGGCTTGATCCGTGTGGTGATCGCCAGGCGAATCAACTCGGCGGTGCCCACCACGTTGGGGCCGAACAGTTGGTCGTAGGGCAACACGTGGTTGACCAGCGCGGCAGGATGCACGATCAGATCGACACTCTGCGCGAGGCGTTCCCAGGTGGCTTGCTCCAGACCAAGATTCGGCTCACCGATATCGCCGACGATGACCTCGAGGTGATCGGCGGCCAGCGTGCGGAATCGCTCCAGCAACTGCGGATCGCCGCTATCGAAGACGGCCTCCAGTCGTTTGGCGGCGGCCGCGGCATCCGCGGCGCGGATGATGGAGATCAGTGTTCCGCCGGTCTCGGCGAGCCGTTCGAGCCACTCCAGGATCAGGAAGCGGCCGAGGTAGCCGTTGGCGCCGGTGAGCAGGACGGTGTGCGGCGTGCCGGTCGCGCGCGGCAGGGCCGGGGCCTCGGCCAGGGTGGTCGCGTCGATGAACTTGTCCAAGGTGAGGTCCGCGGCGCGGACCTGCGTTGCGCCGCGCCCGTGCACGGTTGCGAAGGTCGGCCGCCGCGACCCGGATTCGCGTTCGGATTCAACGTATTCCGCGAGCTGACCCAGGTCGGTCGCCGGGCCGGTGATCATTCCGACGGGCACCTCGACGTCGAAGATGTCACGCAGCAGGTTGGAAAACGTCAACGCCGACAGGGAGTCGCCGCCGAGCTCGACGAACAGCGCGTCGGGCGCCGGTGGCCCGCCGGGCAGGCCGAGCAGCGCCTCGGCGGCGCGGCTGAGGGTGAAGATCACCGGGTGGTCGGCCGCGCCTTCGCGCAAGGCGCGCAATTCGGTTACCCGATTTTCGGCCAGCTCCGCGTATAGCTGTTCGAGCCGGGCGCCGTAGTGCTCCTTGAGCTTGGGCCGCAGCAGCTTTCCCACTCCGGAGAGCAGACCGTTGTCCTCGCTGAACGGCTCGGTCTCGACCACGAGGTCGACGGGCACCTCGTAGGACTGCAGCTCGGCGAGTTTGGCCGACTGGCGCAGGGATTCGCCCAGGGCGGCCTTCAGGCCGTCGGCGTTGCCGGCGAACCTCTGCGCGGCGTCGTCGGTCGGGACGACAACGGCCAGCAGATAGGGTCGTTCGCTGTTGCCGTACACGAAGATCTGGCGCACCAGCGCCGCGCTGGAGAACACCGCCTCCAGGCGCGCCACGGCGACGAACTCGCCTTGGGCCAACTTCAGCACGTTGTTGCGGCGGTCGACGTAGGCGAGCCGGCCCGGCTCCAGCTCAGCCATCACGTCACCGGTGCGGTAGTAGCCCTCGGGATCGAAGGCGGTGGCGGTGACATCGGGCCGTTTGAAGTACCCGGGTGTGGCGGTCAGCGACTTCACCAGCAATTCGCCTCGTGGATAAGGCTTGTCGGTGAGGAAGTAGCCTAACTCGGGAACATCGATGAGCTTGTAGTCCTGCACCGGCGGTTGGTTGATCCGGCCGTCCTTGGTCACCATGCCGACCTCGGTCAGGCCGTAGCCGTCGAGAACGTGGACGTCCAAACAGGTTTCGATGAAGCCGCGCATCTCGGCCGCCAGCGGCGCCGTGCCGCAGAAGGCGGTCACGATGCGTCCACCGAGGACCTGCTCGCGCAGCTCGGTCCGCGCCTGCGCCTGTGCCGCGGCGGTGTCGGCGCCCGCAACTTCGAATCGATCGACCGCACTCTGGTAGCGCTGGTATAGCATCTCCGCGACGCGTGGTACCAGCCCCATTTCGGTGGGGCGCACCAGGTTCCAGTCGTCGAACAGGGTGGACAGGTCGGCCTCCGGGACAAAGTAGCTGGTGCCGCCCGCCTGAAACGCCGTCGACAGCGGTATCCGGCCGCCCAGGTGATTCAGCGGCATGAAGTTCACGTTGATCACCGGGGTGTCGGTGAAGTCGGGCATCAGTTCGGTGGTCCACAGCTTGCAGAGCATCCGCTCGGTGTACATCGCACCCTTGGGCAATCCGGTGCTGCCCGAGGTGTACATGATCATGGCCAGCCGCTCGTCGGTGCCGCCGGTGAACATCGGCTCCGGCGGTAGGGTTCGGCCGCGTTCGATCACGTCGTCGAGAGTCTCGATGGTCACCGCCGTTCCGGTACTCGCCAGTCTCGCCTGTGCGCGTTCGACGGCCTCGCGCTGCTCGTCGACCTCGGGCTGGTAGTCGAAAACCACGACCCGCCGCAACGATGAGCTGGCCAGCGCCGCTTCGATGGCGAGGTCGAGATAGCCGACTCCGGCGGCCAGTACGGATGGTTCGACCTCCTCGACGATCGGCTTCAGTCGGGATGCCGTCGTATTGTGCTGCAGCGGCACGGCCACCAGCCCGAGGTAGGCGCACACCAGATCGATGGTGAGGTACTCGGCGCTCGCGAAGCCGACGGTGGCGACGAAGTCCCCGGGCGCAACGGGATTGGCGGCGTCGTGTCGCCATGCGCCGGCGATGGCGCGGACGTTGGCCCATAGTTCGCGGTAGGTCATGGTGTCGAACCGGGGCAGCAGTTGTGCGCTGGTTCTGCCGGTGGCGGGGTCGGTGTTCAACGAGCGTGCCCGCCAGCCCAGTGCGGGGCGGTCGGCGTAGCCCTCGGCGAAGATTTCCAGGATCTGCGGCAACCGAAGGTCGGGTTGGCGTGCCGCGCGCTGCAGCGCGGCGTCGGGCTTGGTGGTGCGGAACTCCTCGTCGTGGGCGTCCAAGTTGCGGATGCGTTCGGCTACCTGTTGCCGCGCCGCGCTGATCGGGCCTGTAGAGCTAACTTTCGCGCGCTTCGCTTCATCGGTCATGGCCCGCCTCTCGTTCAGATCAGTCCTCTACCTGAACGAACCCCCGCGGGTCAGGCTTCCGTTCAACCGTTGTGACGACTGTCACACCGTAGTCGGTCCGCGCCGGGTGAGCCGGGGCCCGGGGTGTGGCGTTGGCGCTCAGGCCACGACCTGAATGGGATCGCCGACGTTCACCTGGTTGAAGTACCAGGCGGCGTTGTCGGGGCTGAGGTTGATGCAGCCATGACTGACGTTGGCGTTGCCCTGGGAATCAACCGACCACGGAGCCGAGTGCACGTAGACGCCGCTCCAGGTGACGCGAACGGCGTATTGGGCGGTGATCTTGTATCCCTCGGGGGAACTGAGCGGGATGCCGATGGTCCGCGAGTCCATCACCACGGTGCGCTCCTTTTCCAGGGCGGTGAAGCTGCCGATCGGGGTCGGCCGCTTGGGCTTGCCCATTGACGCGGGCATGGTGCGCAGCACCTCTCCGTTCCTACTGACGGTGAAGGTGTGCTCGGAGATGCTGGCGACCCCGAGTAGCGCATCGCCGGTGTCGAAGCCCGTCGACAGGGCCTGCACGCCAACCGACACGTGGGTGTGGGCGGGCCAATACTGGTTGGGAACCCACTGCACAACGGTGTTCTGGATCCACTCGAAGTGCCCGGGGGTGCCGCTGGGCGACGTGACATGGATCGATCGTTCGACGGCGGCCCGATCGGCCACCGGCGCGGTGAACGTCACCATGACAGGGTGGGCCACCCCCACCACGGCGCCGTCAGCGGGCAAAATCGAGGCGACTTGGGCGTCTGGTTGTGGTAGCGGCACGGCGGCGGTGCTGCGACCGACCGGCGCCACCAGGCCCACAGCCGTGATCGCGACCATAACAAATAGATAACGAACACCCCGACGCATAGCGTCCACCCTTCGAGATGGTGCGATCAACACATCGACATTCTACTGGTTACCCACTGACCACCGGTTTCAGCAAACAATGACAGGTCGGCCCCGCCGCCACGGTAACGATTCGAGCACCGATTGAGTTCAACCGCGCCGGCGCAGCGGAATGAGGGTGGTGCCGCGCGTGATGCCGCCTGCGGCCATTGCACCGAACTCGGGCCGCGATCGCGTGAAACCGGCACCGATACTGCGGTTTTCGCAGCTGCGGCCTTCCGGCCCGCCCAATCAACCGAATTCATAGGGATAGCCGCCGAAGTCGTGGCCCAAACGTTCGGCTTGGCCCGCCCGCCGGCGACGAGTTAGCCTCAGCGGGATCGGCGCCCCAAGGCCGAAGCCCGAACCCGAGGAGTGCGGGTGCTCTTCCGTCAACTGGAATATTTCGTCGCCGTCGCTTCCGAGCGGCACTTCGCCCGGGCGGCCGAGAAATGCTTCGTCTCGCAGCCGGCGTTGTCGGCCGCGATCGCCAAGCTGGAGCGAGAACTGAACGTCACGCTGATCAACCGCGGGCACAGCTTCGAGGGGCTCACGCCCGAAGGCGAGCGGTTGGTGGTGTGGGCCAGGCGGATTCTCGCCGAGCACGACGCGTTCAAGTCCGAAGTGGACGCCGTGCGCTCGGGCATCACCGGAACCCTGCGGCTGGGCACCGTTCCCACCGCGTCCACGACGGCGTCACTGGTGCTCTCGGCGTTCTGTTCCGCGCATCCGTTGGTGAAGGTGCACATCCTGTCCCGGCTGGCGGCCACCGAACTGTACCGGCGCCTGCGCGAGTTCGAGATCGATGCCGCCATCGTGCATGCGGCGCCCGACGAGGCTCACGACGCGAACCTGGTTCCGCTGTACCAGGAGCGCTACGTGCTGTTGGCGCCCGCGGACATGGTGGGATCCGGCGCGGCGACGATGACCTGGGCGGAGGCCGCGCAACTCCCACTGGCGTTGCTCACCCCCGACATGCGCGATCGCCAGATCATCGACAAGGCGTTCGCCGACCATTCCATCACCGTCAGTCCACAGGTCGAAACCGATTCCGTCGCATCATTATTCGCGCAGGCATCGGCGGGCAACTGGGCATCCATCGTGCCCCACACGTGGCTGTGGACGTCGCCGCTGGGGCCGGACATCCGGGCGGTGGAGATGGTCGATCCGGTGCTCAAAGCCGATGTCGCCCTGGCCACCAACTCGAGCGGACCCGGGTCGCCGATCGCCCGCGCGCTGGCCGCGTCCGCCGGACGGCTTTCGCTGAACGAGTTTTTCGACGCTCAGCTGTTGGGCCTTACCCGCCGGCGCTGACCGCGGCCGGCGGTCGGCTGGCCGCGCTGGCCGGGTTCAGGTTGGACAGGTGCCCGCTCTCCACGCCCGCCGCCGGGTCGAGTTCGCAGTCGATGAGCGACGGCGCCGCGGAGCCGATCGCCTCCGTCAGCGCCGCGCGCAACTCCGACGGGGTGGTGACATGATATCCGTTGCCGCCGAATGCTTCCGCGAGCAGCTCGTGGCGTGCCCGGGCGCTCAGCACGGTCGGGGCCGGATCGGATCCCGTTGCCGCCGCGCCGGCTGTGGCCTCGTCGCCGCGGTAGACGCCGCCGTTGTTGAGGATGACGACGGTCACCGGCAGCCGGTAGCGGCAGATGGTCTCGATCTCCATGCCGCTGAAGCCGAATGCGCTGTCACCCTCGATCGCAACCACCGGCTTGCCGGTCTCGACGGCGGCGCCGACGGCGTAGCCCATGCCGATGCCCATCACGCCCCAGGTTCCGGTGTCCAGCCGGTGCCGCGGCAGCTCCATGTCGATGACATTGCGGGCAAGATCGAGCGCGTTGGCTCCCTCGTTGACGACATACACGTCCCGGTTGTCCTGCAGCACAGAGCGAATCGCGCCGAGGGCGTTGTAGAACCGCATGGGGTGCGGATCCTCGGCCAGCCGCTCGCTCATCTTGGCGTCGTTTCGCGCGGTGCGCTCGGCCAGTTCGCCGACCCAGTCCGTCGGCGCGGTGATCGGGCGCGCGGCCACGCCGTCACACAGCGCGGACATCACCGAGCCGATGTCGCCGGCCAGCGGCGCATCGATCTGCTGGTTGCTGTCGAACTCGGACGCGGCGATGTCCACCTGCACAAATTTGGCGTCCTGGTTCCATTGCGGTGACTCCCCATGGCCCAGAAGCCAATTCAGCCGGGCGCCGACCAACAGGACAGCGTCGGCGCGCGAGATCGCCAGCGAGCGGGCGGCCGCGGCGGACTGCGGGTGTGAATCCGGCAGCAGGCCCTTGGCCATCGACATCGGCAGGAACGGAATCCCGGTGGCTTCGACGAACTCCCGAATCACGTTGTCGGCCTGGGCATACGCCGCACCCTTGCCGAGCACGATCAACGGCCGCCGCGCGTGGGCCAGCACACCCAGCGCGCGGTCGATCGCGTCCGGCGCGGGCAGCTGCCGGGGTGCGGGATCGATCACCCGCCAGACGGTGTGCGCCGCGGCGGCGGCGTCCATCGTCTGGCCCAGGATCTCACCGGGGATGTCCAGATAGACGCCGCCGGGCCGGCCGGAGACCGCGGTACGGATGGCGCGCGCGACGCCGCGCCCGATGTCCTCGATCCGGCCGACCCGGTAGGCCGCCTTGGCGAACGGCTTTGCGGCGCTGAGCTGATCGATGTCCTGATAATCGCCGCGCTGCAGATCCACCAGCGCCCGATTACTGGAGCCGGAAATCTGGATCAGCGGAAAGCAATTCGTCGTGGCGTTCGCCAGCGCGGGCAGCGCATTGAGGAAGCCGGGCCCGGACGTGGTGAGGCAGACGCCGGGACGCCGGGTGAGGAATCCGGCGGCGGCCGCGGCGTTGCCGGCCGAGGCCTCCTGCCGAAAACCGATGTAACGGATTCCCGACGCCTGCGCGACGCGGGCGAGGTCGGTGATCGGGATGCCGACGATGCCGTAGATCGTCTCGACGCCGTTGGCCTTCAGCGCGTCCACTACAAGGTGAAAGCCGTCGGTCAGGCCCGTCGGGTCCGGAGATGCCGAAGCGGTGGACATGTGGCGACTCCTCGGATGCTGTGCGGTACTGCCTTGGCAATCACTGTGGCCCCAGCGCACCCCACGTGTCCAAGACGAGGGCACTATCCAGCGATTTACATCGTCTATCGTGGCAGGTCAGCGCGATGCTAGCGCGAATCAATAGCCGCCGGTTATCAATCGTGAGCGGATCGATATTGGCGCACCGAACGGCCGCCCGGCAGGGTGGCATCGGTAGCAAGAGTGAAAGGAATGCGGCGATGACAACCGACGCGATCACCACCGGCGAGGGGTCCACGGAATCCGCCAGCCCCGGCATCGCCGATCTGGTCGAGGCGGCGGCACGCCGGTCGCCGGAGGCGCGGGCGCTGGTCGTCACCGCCGGGCGCATATCGGTCAACTACCGCGAGATGATCCGGTTGGTGGACGATCTGGCCGCCCAGCTGAAGGCCGGCGGCCTGCTCCCGGGCGACCGGGTCGCGCTGCGCGCCGGCAGCAATGCCGAATTCGTCATCGGGCTGCTGGCCGGGTCGCGCGCGGATCTCATTGTGGTGCCGCTGGATCCGGCCCTGCCCGTCGCCGAGCAACGCGCCCGCAGCGCGGCGGTGGGCGCCCGGGCGGTGCTCGTCGACCAGGCCGCCGACGCCGACAGCGACACGGCTGCACCAGATGGCTTGCCGTGGTGGCCGATCGCGGTGAGCGTCGGGTCCGACGCCCCCGCCGCGGTGAGCCTGGATGTCACCGCGGCACCCGCGCGTGGCGTGTCCACGCCGGAGGGGCTGCGCGACGACGACGCCATGATCATGTTCACCGGCGGCACCACCGGTGTCCCAAAGATGGTGCCCTGGACGCGCCACAACCTCGCCCGCTCGGTGGCGGCCATCATCGCCGGCTACGGGCTCGGTCCCCGGGACGCGACGGTGGCGGTGATGCCGCTCTACCACGGGCACGGACTGCTCGCCGCACTGCTGGGCACCCTGGTGTCCGGGGGAGCGGTGTTGCTGCCCGCGCGCGGAAAGTTCTCGGCGCACACGTTCTGGGACGACATCGAGGCCGTCGGGGCCACCTGGTACACCGCCGTCCCGACGATCCATCAGATCTTGCTGGAGCGCGCCAGGACGGAGCAGCCGGGTGGGACGCACGCCCTGCGGTTCATCCGCAGTTGCAGCGCGCCGCTGACCGCCGAAACGGCGCAGGCGCTGCACGACACGTTCTCGGCACCGGTGGTGTGCGCGTTCGGGATGACCGAGTCGACCCACCAGGTGGCGACGACGGCCATCGGGGGCGCGGGCAGCAGCGAAAACCCCGGTGCCACACCCGGTCTCGTCGGCCGCTCGACCGGACCGGAAATCCGGATCGTCGGGCCCGACGGTCAGAAGCTGCCCGCGGAGACTGTCGGCGAGGTGTGGCTGCACGGCCCGACCGTGGTGCGCGGCTACCTCGGCGACCCGTCCATCACCGCCGCCAACTTCACCCAGGGCTGGCTGCACACCGGCGACCTGGGCACCCTGTCGCCGGCCGGTGACCTCGTCATCCGTGGCCGCATCAAGGAACTCATCAACCGGGGCGGGGAGAAGATCTCGCCGGAGCGCGTCGAGGGCGTCCTGGCCACCCACCCCGACGTGCTCGAGGCGGGCGTGTTCGGCATGCCGGACAAGCTGTACGGCGAGACCGTGGCCGCGGTGATCGTCGCCCGCGGATCGGCCGCGCCGGCGGCCGACGAATTGGCGGCGTTCTGCCGTGACCGGCTGGCGCCCTTCGAGGTGCCGGCCGAGTTCCAGCAGGCCGGCGAGCTGCCGCATACCGCCAAGGGCTCGTTGGACCGCCGCGCGGTGGCCGAGCAGTTCGGCCGCAAGGCCTGAAAGACGGGGTTCTAGACGGTGGCGTTCAGCCGGGCGGCCGCGGATTCCGGCATGGGTTCGTAGCGGGCGAACGAACGGGTGAACGAGGCGGCGCCGTGCGCCAGGGACCGCAGGTCGATCGCGTAGCGGGTCAGCTCCACCTGCGGTACCTCGGCCTTGACCACGGTGCGCTCGTGGCCCGCGGTGTCGGAACCGAGCACCCGGCCGCGCCGGCTGGACAGGTCACCCATCACCGCACCGACGAAATGGTCGGGCACCAGCACCGAGATCTCGTCGATGGGCTCGAGCAGCGCTACCTTGGTCGCCGCGGCGGCCTCGCGCAGCGCCAGCGAGCCCGCCATCTGGAACGCGAAGTCCGACGAGTCGACGCTGTGCGCCTTGCCGTCGAGCAGGGTGACGCGGATGTCGACCACCGGATAGCCCGCATGCACGCCCTTCTCCATCTGCGCCCGAACGCCCTTCTCCACGCTCGGAATGAACTGCCGCGGCACCGCTCCGCCGACCACCTTGTCGACGAATTCGAACCCGGAGCCTTCCGGCAGGGGCTCCACCTCGATGTCGCACACCGCGTACTGGCCGTGCCCGCCGGACTGCTTGACGTGGCGGCCGTGGCCTTTTGCCTTGCCGCCGAACGTTTCTCGCAGCGGGACCCGCAGCTCCACGGTGTCGACGGTGACGCCGTACCGATTGGCCAGCGCGTCGAGCACGACGCCCGCGTGCGACTCGCCCATGCACCACAGCACGACCTGGTGGGTTTCGGGATTCTGCTCGATCCGCAGCGTCGGATCCTCGGCGGCCAGCCGTCCCAGTCCGACCGACAGCTTGTCCTCGTCGGTCTTGGCGTGCGCCGCAATCGCGACCGGCAGCAGCGGCTCGGGCATGGTCCACGGCTTCAACACCAACGGCTCCGACTTGTCCGAAAGCGTGTCACCGGTTTCGGCGCGGCTCAGTTTGCCGATCGCGCAGATGTCACCCGCCACCACGGCCGTCGCCGGGCGCTGCTGCTTGCCCAGCGGGAAGGACAGCACCCCGATGCGCTCGTCCTCGTCGTGGTCGGGGTGCGCGTGGCCATCGCCGTTGGGCGTGCCGAAGAACGACGCAAAATGGCCCGACACATGAACCGTCGCGTCGGGCCTGATGGTGCCGGAGAACACCCGGACAAGGCTGACCCTGCCCACGTACGGGTCCGACGTCGTCTTCACCACCTCCGCGAGCAACGGTGCGTCCGCGGCACACTTCAGGCTGGCGTGCGGCGCACCGACCTGTGTGAAGACCTCGGGCAGTGGGTGTTCCATCGGTGACGGGAAGCCGCGCGTCGCGACCTCCAGCAATTCCAGGGTGCCGACGCCGCTGCTGCTGCAGACCGGGATCACTGGAAAGAACGACCCCCGGGCGACGGCGCGCTCCAGGTCCTGAATGAGCACGGATTCGTCGATGGCCTCGCCCCCGAGATAGCGCTCCATCAGGGACTCGTCCTCGGATTCCTCGATGATTCCCTCGATCAGGGCGCCGCGCGCCTCCTCGATCTGCTCGGCGTCGGAGGGATTCGGTGGCTGCACGGTGCGCTTGCCGTCGGTGTATTCGTAACGGGTCTGCGACAGCAGTCCGATCAGGCCGTGGCAGGACGGCAGGTCGGTGGGCAGGTAGAGCGGTAACACCTTGTCGCCGAACGCATTCTGCGCGGCGGCCAGCGCGTCGGAGTAATTCGCGCGGGTGTGGTCGAGCTTGGTGATCACCACGGCGCGGGGCATGCCGACCTGGTTGCATTCCTGCCACAGCGATTTGGTGGGCTCGTCGACGCCCTCATTGGCCGCGATGACGAACAGCGCGCAATCCGCGGCGCGCAGCCCGGCCCGCAACTCGCCGACGAAGTCGGCGTATCCGGGGGTGTCGACCAGGTTCACCTTGACGCCGTCGTGCGACAGGGACGCCACGGCGACGCCCACCGACCGCTGTTGGCGGATCTCGGCATCGTCGTAGTCGCAGACTGTGCTGCCGTCGGCGACCGAGCCGCTCCGGGTGAGCACACCGGCGGCGACCAACAGGGCTTCTACGAGTGTGGTTTTGCCGCCACCCGACGGCCCCACCAGCACGACGTTGCGAATTTCGTCCGGACCGTTGGCGGTAGGAGCGCTGCCCGCTCCTTGGGAACTAGTTGTCCTGTCGGCCATGACCTTTCCTCCAGGTTGCCCAGGGCGCGCCGTTGCTGACCTAGCAAGCACCTATCTAGCTACCATTCACCCAACTTCGGTTGACCACAAGACCGTCGGGACAGATCAGGAGCGCGGGGCGCGCTGCGGCTTTCGGGCGCCGCTCAGTAGTGCCAGCTGGACCAACGCTGCACCGCGACCTCGATCACCGGTCCGTCGTCCAGCGAAACCAATTGGTATTGAGGGTATTTCGCGCGCAGCAGGCGGCGGCCGAGATCAACGGCGTCGCCGTCGGTGTGGACGGTGGCCAGACCGTCGGCGCGCACCCACCACAGCTGGGTCCAATCCTCGGCGTAGTGATCGACGAGCAGGCTCACCCGCGGGTTGTCGTCGATGTTGGCCAGACGGCGCAGCCGCCGCGTCGTTTTCGGTTTCGCGTCGACGGCCGTGTAGACCACGTCGCCGGTGTCGGCGGCGACCGCGAAGACCACCGGCACCAGGTGGGGCAGGCCACCGGGCGCGACCGTGGCCAGCCGAGCTACCGGCGACCGGGTGAAGCTGGCCTTGGGGTCGAATTCGCCCACCGGGTCAGCTTAGAACGAGCGGCAAATAGGGACGGGAAGCCGACGAGGCTCGCCAGACCTGACACATGCCGTGCATAGCTACCTGCATTACGGTTATATACACACAAATGTGCCGCCAAGATCCTGAGGCCGGGACAGTTTGTTCTTTACCGCGAAGCAGGAGGGTGACACCGATGAGCAAATCGCAGCACCGCCCGGTCTTGTGGTCATGGTTGGTCAGCGTGCTGACCGTGGTTGGACTGGGCGTCGGCCTGGGGTCCGGGGTGGGCCTCGCGCCGGCGTCGGCGGCGCCGTCGAATTTTGCGCTGGACCGGTTCACCGACCGTCCCCAGGCGCCGCTCGACCCGTCGGCGATGGTCGGCCAGGTCGGGCCGCAGGTGGTCAACATCGACACCAAATTCGGCTACAACAACGCGGTCGGCGCCGGAACCGGCATCGTGATCGATCCCAACGGCGTCGTGTTGACCAACAACCACGTGATCTCCGGCGCCACCGACATCAGCGCATTCGACGTCGGCAACGGGCAGACCTACGCCGTTGACGTGGTCGGCTACGACCGCACGCAGGACATCGCGGTGCTGCAACTGCGCGGTGCGGCCGGCCTTCCCACCGTCGCGATCGGCGGCGAGGCCACGATAGGCGAGCCCATCGTCGCGCTCGGCAACGTCAACGGCCAGGGCGGCACGCCCAACGCGGTGACGGGCAAGGTCGTCGCGCTCAACCAGAGCGTCTCGGCGACCGACACGCTGACCGGCGCACAGGAGAGCCTGGGCGGTCTGATCCAGGCGGACGCCCCGATCAAGCCGGGCGACTCAGGCGGGCCGATGGTGAACAACGCCGGCCAGGTGATCGGCGTGGACACCGCCGCCACCGACAGCTACAAGATGTCGGGCGGGCAGGGCTTCGCCATCCCGATCGGGCGCGCGATGGGGGTTGCCGGACAGATCCGCTCGGGCGCCGGCTCGAACACGGTGCACATCGGTCCGACGGCCTTCCTCGGCCTGGGTGTGATGGACAACAACGGCACGGGTGCGCGGGTGCAACGGGTGGTCAACACCGGTCCCGCCGGCGCCGCCGGGATCGCGCCCGGTGACCTCATCACCGGTGTCGACAACGTCGCGATCACCGGCGCGACGTCCATGACCGAGGTGCTCGTCCCGCACCACCCCGGGGACACCATCGCGGTGCATTTCCGGTCCAACGACGGTGGCGACCGCATCGCCAACATCACCCTGGCGGAAGGACCGCCGGCCTGATATCCGCGCCGACGGGACGCGACCGGTGGCGAATTCGTTTGCTGGCGGGCGTGTTTCGTCGTAAACGTGGGGGTGTGATTCCGAAAGTCGCGCCCAGGGTACCCGTGGCATCGTGGATTTGATGAACGACGCAAGAGAAGCTGTCGAGCACCATCCCGAAGGTGGCAGTCACGTCCAGGACGGCGTGGTCGAGCACCCAGACGCCGAGGACTTCAACAACGCCACCGCGCTGCCCACCGACCCGACGTGGTTCAAGCACGCGGTGTTCTACGAGGTGCTGGTCCGTGCGTTCTTCGACGCCAACGCCGACGGTGCCGGTGACCTGCGCGGTCTGTTGGGGCGCCTGGACTACCTGCAGTGGCTGGGCATCGACTGCATCTGGCTGCCGCCCTTCTACGACTCGCCCCTGCGCGACGGCGGGTATGACATCCGGGACTTCTACAAGGTGCTGCCCGAGTTCGGGACGGTCGAGGACTTCGTCGCGCTGCTCAACGCCGCGCACGAGCGGGGGATCCGGGTCATCACCGACCTGGTGATGAACCACACCTCGGACTCGCATCCCTGGTTTCAGGAATCGCGGCATGACCCCGACGGCCCGTACGGCGACTACTACGTGTGGAGCGACACCGCCGAGAAGTACACCGACGCCCGGATCATCTTCATCGACACCGAGGAGTCCAACTGGACCTTCGACCCGGTGCGCAAGCAGTTCTACTGGCACCGGTTCTTCTCCCACCAGCCCGACCTGAACTACGAAAACCCGGCCGTGCAGGAAGCCATGATCGACGTGCTCCGCTTCTGGCTCGAGCTGGGCATCGACGGGTTCCGGCTGGACGCGGTGCCCTACCTGTTCGAACGCGAGGGCACCAACTGCGAGAACCTGCCCGAGACGCACGCCTTCCTCAAGCGCGTGCGCAAGGTCATCGACGACGAATTCCCGGGCCGGGTGCTGCTGGCCGAGGCCAACCAGTGGCCCGCCGACGTCGTCGAGTACTTCGGCGACGCCACCACCGGCGGCGACGAATGCCACATGGCATTTCACTTCCCCCTGATGCCGCGCATCTTCATGGCGGTGCGCCGGGAATCCCGCTTCCCGATTTCGGAGATCCTGGCCCAGACGCCCGAGATTCCGGATATGGCGCAGTGGGGAATCTTCCTGCGTAATCACGACGAGTTGACGCTGGAGATGGTCTCCGACGAAGAACGCGACTACATGTACTCCGAGTACGCCAAGGACCCGCGGATGAAGGCCAACGTCGGCATCCGCCGCCGCCTGGCGCCGCTGCTGGACAACGACCGCAACCAAATCGAGCTGTTCACCGCGCTGCTGATGTCGCTGCCCGGCTCGCCGGTTCTCTACTACGGTGACGAGATCGGCATGGGCGACGTGATCTGGCTGGGTGACCGCGACGGCGTGCGCACGCCGATGCAGTGGACGCCGGACCGCAACGCGGGCTTCTCCAAGGCCAACCCCGGCCGGCTCTACCTGCCGCCCAGCCAGGACTCCGTCTACGGCTATCAGGCTGTCAATGTCGAGGCCCAGCGCGACACCTCCACGTCGCTGCTCAACTTCACCCGGACGATGCTGGCCGTACGGCGCCGTCACGAGGCCTTCGCGATCGGCACCTTCGAAGAGCTGGGCGGCTCAAACCCGTCCGTGCTGGCCTTCGTGCGGCAGGTGTCCGATGACGGTGACACTGTGCTGTGCGTCAACAACCTGTCGCGTTTCCCCCAACCGATCGAACTGAATCTGCAGCATTGGAGCGGTTGCATCCCGGTCGAGCTGACCGGGCAGGTGGAGTTCCCGCGCGTCGGTCACCTGCCCTACCTGCTCACCCTGCCGGGACACGGGTTCTACTGGTTCCAGCTGACCGGATGCGAGGAGGACGGATGATTTCCACCCGTGCCGCCACGATGCGCAGCGGAGCCGATGATGAGGAGTGGCGCTTATGACACAGCCGGCCAAGCTGCCCTGGTCTGAGTGGCTTCCACAGCAACGCTGGTACGCCGGGCGCAACCGCGAACTGACCGGCGCGGAGGCAAGCGAGGTCGTCCCGCTCGACGACGGCCTCGACCTGGTGCTCGTTGACGCCGACTACGCCGACGGTTCCCGGCACCAATACCAGGTGATCGTGCGGTGGGACGCCGCACCGGTCTCCGAGTACAGCAGCGTCGCGACCATCGGCGCCGCCGACGACCGGACCGCCTTCGACGCGATGTATGACGCCCAAGCGCCGCAATTTCTGCTCTCGCTGATCGACTCGTCCGCCTCGCGCAGCAGCGCGTCGGGCACCGAGGTGAAATTCGCCAAGGAACCGGATGCGGTGCTGCCGTTGGAGGCGATGCCGCACGTATCGGATGCCGAGCAATCCAATACCAGCGTCATCTTCGATCGAGACGCCATCTTCAAGGTCTTCCGTCGGGTCAGCAGCGGCATCAACCCCGACATCGAGCTGAACCGCGCGCTCGCCCGGGCCGGCAACCCGCACGTCGCGCGGCTGTTGGGGACCTACGAGATGACGGGTTCGGACGGCAGCGCCGACACAGCCTGCCCGCTGGGCATGGTGACCGAATTCGCCGCCAACTCCGCTGAAGGCTGGGCGATGGCCACCGCCAGCGTCCGTGACCTGTTCGCCGAGGGCGACCTGTACGCGTACGAGGTCGGCGGCGACTTCGCCGGTGAGTCCTACCGCCTGGGCGAGGCGGTGGCGTCGGTGCACGCCACCCTGGCCGAAACCCTCGGAACCGCGCAGGCCGCCTTCCCGGTGGACAACGTGCTCTCGCGGCTGTCCGCGACCGTGGCCCTGGTTCCCGAGCTCGAGGAGCACGCGGCGACGATAGAGGAGCGCTTCCAGAAGCTGGTCACCGACCAGATCACCGTGCAGCGCATCCACGGCGATCTGCACCTGGGCCAGGTGCTGCGCACGCCGGAGCGCTGGCTGCTCATCGATTTCGAGGGCGAACCGGGACAGCCGCTCGACGAGCGCCGCGCACCCGATTCACCGTTGCGCGACGTGGCCGGCGTGCTGCGGTCGTTCGAGTACGCCGCGTACGGGCCGCTGGTGGACCAGGGGGCCGACAAGCAATTGGCGGCGCGCGCCCGCGAGTGGGTCGAGCGCAACCGGACGGCGTTCTGCGACGGCTACGCGGCCGCCTCCGGGGTCGATCCGCGCGACTCGGCGCAGCTACTGGCCGCCTACGAGCTGGACAAGGCCGTCTACGAGGCCGGCTACGAGGCGCGCCACCGGCCGGGCTGGCTGCCGATTCCGCTGCGCTCCATCGCTCGTCTGTCGGGCTAGCTTCGCGTCCGCTGCGCGCGCCGCGGCCGTCTGGAAGCATGTGCGTGTGCTGAGGGACATATACAACAGCGAGTCGCGGTTGTCGTGGGTGCTGGCGGCGCTCGCGGGTGTGCTGGGGGCCACCGCCTTCACCCACTCCGCCGGCTACTTCGTGACCTTCATGACCGGCAACGCCCAGCGCGCGGTGCTCGGGTATTTCCGCGGCGACGTGCTGCTATCGGCCACGGCGGGGGTGTTGATCGTCTGCTTCGTCGCGGGCGTGGTGGTTGCCTCGGTCTGCCGGCGGCATTTCTGGGTGGCGCATCCGCACGGCCCGACGGTGCTGACGACATTCAGCCTGGCGGCGGCCACGGTGGCCGACGTCGTCGACGAGGGCTGGGAAGAGAATCTGCTGGACTTCGCGCCAATCATGTTGGTGGCCTTCGGGATTGGCGCGTTGAACACGTCGTTCGTCAAGGACGGCGAGGTGTCGGTCCCCTTGAGCTACGTGACCGGCACGCTGGTGAAGATGGGCCAGGGGATCGAGCGTCACATCGCCGGCGGATCCGCGGCGGACTGGCTGGGCTACTTTCTGCTGTTCGCCAGCTTCTCGGTGGGCGCGACGGTGGGCGGTTTCATCAGCACGCTGGTCAACGGGACGTGGATGCTGGTGGTGGCCACCGCCGGGTGCGCACTGACCACCGGCTACACGTATTTCCACTCCGATCGCCGGGCCCTGCTCGACGAGGCGTGAAAAAGAGCATCGGCAGTAGCGCTGACCGGTGCGCTACTGCCGATGCTGGCTTGGGCCTCAGGCCGCGGGGGGGTTGGCGGTGGGCGCGCTAACCGGTGCGGCGTTGACCGTGTTGAGCGTTTGCAGGATGTCGGGCTTCATCGCGACCAACTGCTGGTTCCAGTAGGGCCACGAGTGCGTGCCGTTGGCCGGGAAGTTGAACACCCCGTTGCGTCCGCCCGCCGCCGCGTAGGTGTTCTGGAACTGCTGGTTGGTCCGCAGCGTCATGCCCTCCAAGAATTTCGCCGGCATGTTGTCGCCGCCGAGGTCGGAGGGGGTGCCGTTACCGCAGTAGACCCAGATGCGGGTGTTGTTGGCGACCAACCGCGGAATCTGGATCATCGGGTCGTTGCGCTTCCACGCCGGATCGGTGGACGGACCCCACATGCTGTTGGCGCTGTAGCCACCCGCGTCGCTCATCGCGAGGCCGATCAGGGTGGGCCACCAGCCCTCGGACGGGTTGAGGAAGCCCGACAGCGCGGCGGCGTACGGGAACTGCTGTGGGTAGTAGGCGGCGAGGATCAGTGCGGAGCCGCCCGACATCGAAAGGCCCACCGCCGCGTTGCCGGCCGGGGAAACCTGCTTGTTGGCCTGCATCCACAGCGGCATCTCCTGGGTCAGGAAGGTCTCCCACTTGTAGGTGTAGTTCTGCCCGTTACTCGAGGATGGCTGGTACCAGTTGCTGTAGAAGCTGGACTGGCCACCGACCGGCATGATCACCGACAGGCCGGACTGGTAGAACTCCTCGAAAGCGGGGGTGTTGATGTCCCAGCCGTTGTAATCGTCCTGCGCGCGCAGGCCGTCGAGCAGGTACACGGCGTGCGATCCGCCGCCCTGGAACTGGACCTTGATGTTGCGGCCCATCGACGGCGACGGCACCTCGAGGTACTCCACGGGAAGTCCCGCCTTGGAGAAGGCCCCCGCGACGGGGGAGCCGCCGGAGGCTACGGCGAGACCGGACAGCAGGGAGGCCCCCATAGCCGCGATCGCCAGTCGGCGCGGCATGGTAGCCGCAGCGCCACGCAACTTTTCGAAGAACGACATAGCTCTCTACCCATCCCAACTTTCATCTGCCGCATGGTGCGGTCGAATCTGTTCTCGGGCAGTGAAACACAGCGAGAGGGTCGAATTCGGTTGTCGCGGCCGGGATGTCAGATCGCGGTTAGCTAACGATTGGGCCTCGCCCAGAAATCGTCACGGTCGGATCACGATCGGCTGTCGGAACGATACGCCCGTCTTGCGATGTGGTAGCGCATGCGCTACCGCGTCGGCGACGTATCAGGCGACCAGGCGGCGCAAAAGCGTTGATGCCGTGACGATTCCGAGCACAGCGGCCACCACCAGCACCACGATGTCCGCGGGGTTGAAGGGCGTGCCGATCAGCAGCGCCCGCAGCGCGTTCACCTCGTAACTGAGTGGGTTGACCTTGCTCAGCACGTGCAGCCAAGCGGGCATGACGTCGACCGGGTACAGCGCGTTGGACGCGAAGAACAGCGGCATGGTGATCGCCTGGCCGATGCCCATCAGGCGGTCGCGGCTGCGCACCAGGCCGGCCAGCGTCATCGACAGGCAGGCGAAGAACGCGGCGCCGAGCATGACGATGGCCATCGCCGCCACGATCCGCAGCGGATTGACAGTCAGGCCGACACCCATCACGTACGCCAGTGCGAGCACCCCGACCACCTGGGCCACCGAACGGACCCCGGCGGCAAACGCCTTGCCGGTGATCAGCGCCGACGCCGGAGCCGGCGTCACCATGAGTTTGGCCAGCACGCCGGCGTCCCGGTCCCAAATGATCTGTATCCCATAGAAAATGGAGATGAACAGTGCCGACTGGGCGATGATCCCCGGCGCCAGAAACGCCAGATACGACACCGACCCGGTGGGGATGACATGGAGATGGCTGAACGTGGTCCCGAAGATCAACAGCCACAGCGCGGGCTGCACCATCCGGGTGACCAGCTCCGTGCGGTCGTGTTGCAGCTTCTGCAGTTCGACGATCGCGAACGCTCCGATGCGACTGGACAGCGCGCCGACTCGTTGCCAGCCGCGCGGGGCGCGAATCAGGGTGCCCGCCACGGCGCTATCAGCCGACACGGCGCGCCACCTTTCTGCTGGAACGGATTTCGCGAATGGACCCGTTGGCTTCCGATGAATCTTCCTCGTCGTCCAGGCCGGATGCCGCGTAGTGGCGGAACACATCCTCGAGCGTGGCCGACGGCGACACGGTCGCCTTCAACCTGTCGGGGGTGCCGACGGCCCGCAGTTGACCGCGGTGCATCAGGGCGACCCGGTCGCACAGCGCGTCGGCCTCCTCCATGTAGTGGGTGGTCAGCAGCACGGTCATGCCGAACTGCGCCTGCATCTTTTGCACCTGCGCCCACACGCCGTCGCGCGCGATGGGATCCAGGCCGACGGTTGGTTCGTCGAGCACCAGCAGCGAAGGGCGGTTGACCAGTGCCTGCGCCACCTCGAGGCGGCGCACCATGCCGCCGGAGTAGGACGACGCCAGCCGGTCGGCCACGTCGATGAGATCCATCGCGACCAGCGCCTGATCGACGCGGTCGGCGCGCTCGTTGCGGGGCACTCCGTACAACCGCGCGAACCACTGCACATTCTGCCGTCCGGTCAGTGCGGGCTCAATTGAAAGCTGTTGCGGCACATAGCCGATATTGCTTCTGATGTCGGTGGTCCGGCGACGCACGTCCATTCCGAAAACGCGCAGTTCGCCGTGCTGCACCGGAGTCAGCGTGGTCAGCATGCGCACCAGGGTCGTCTTCCCCGCGCCGTTGGGTCCCAGCAGGCCCATGGTTTCACCGGGCCGTACCTGCAGTGTCACGTCGTCGACGGCGGTGAACTGGCCATAGCGATAGGTCAGGTTGCGGCCGTCGACCGCCATCGGCAGCGATCCGCTCATGATCGCCGCTCTCGCAGTTTTCGGGTCATCGTGTCGAGGACCTCCAATCCTTTTGTCAAAGACTCGATTTGGCCGTCGTCGAGCTCGTCGATCACCTCGGACAGCAACGCCCGCCGGGTGGCGCGGGACGCGTCGACGACCTGCTGGGCGGGCTCGGCGAGCCGGAGTTGGCACACCCGGCGGTCGGTGTCGCCGGCCGTACGCAGCAGCAGGCCGCCGGATACCAGCTTGGTGACCAGCGTCGAGGCGGTGTTGGGCACCAGCCCGAGCTCGGCGGCCGCGGCGCTGACCGAGATCCCCGGGCGGCGCCCGACCAGCCACAACAGCTCGGACTGCGACTCGGAAAGCCGCGACGAATCGAACCCACGGCCGGCCGACCTGCGGAGTTGCCGGCGAAACCTACCGACCACACCGAACAGCTCGCCTGCCACATCAGTGCGTGATTTCATATGCACCCATAATACCTCTGTAACCGAGCTATCTATGTGGGGAAGCTATGTGCCAGGTATGTACCCGTTACCTGGGCAGACGATGCAGCTCGACGTCGGTCAACGCGCCGTCCTCGACGCGCGCGGTCATGTACGTACAGAACGGTTGGCGGCGGCGATCCGTCGGTGATCCGGGATTGAGCAAGCGCAATCCGGTTCCGGTGGTGGTGTCCCACGGGATGTGGCTGTGCCCGAACACGAGCACCTGGCTGTCGGGGTAGAGCCGCGACATCCGCGCGTCGCGTCCGGTCGCGGCGCCGGTCTCGTGCACGACGGTGAATCGCACCCCCGCCAGCGTCACGTCCGCGCGTTCGGGCAGTCGCGCCCGCAGGGCCGGGCCGTCGTTGTTTCCCCAACAGCCCACCAGCCGGGCCGCCCGGCCCTCGAGCTCGTCGAGGAACTCCGCCGCTATCCAGTCGCCGGCGTGCACGACGACGTCGGCCTCGGCCACCTCGTCCCAGATCGTGGCGGGCAGGTCGCGGGCGCGTTTGGGGATGTGGGTATCGGCAATCAGCAGCAGCCTCACAGCCCCATCTTGCGCCAGCGGGATTCGTTCATGTCACCGCTGCGCGGCGCCTGGTCGTTGGCGTGTCCGCCTCCTCACCCAGCAGCAGGGAACGAACAGGCGCCGCGATCCGAAGGGCCGGAGCATATGGCTGGCGGGGCGGGTCCGCACGATATGCGGCCACCAGAACCAGCGCCCCAGCAGGGCCGCGATCGACGGTGTCATCAACGAACGCACAATCAGCGTGTCGAACAGCAGGCCGAGACCAATTGTGCTGCCGGCCTGCCCGATCGAGCGCAGGTCGCTGGCGACCATCGACATCATCGTGAAGGCGAACACCAGGCCCGCCGAGGTGACGACACCACCGGTCTCGCCCATCGAGCGGATGATGCCGGTCTTCAACCCGCAGGCCATGGCGTGAACCACAGTCAAATAATGCCATACCCCCCAGGGTATCCACCAAGCGCCCGCGTATACCCCGCCGGGTATGGTATGAAGGAGCTATGGCAACCGAAGTACACGACGGTTCTGCGCTTGATGGCGACATCGCCGGACATAACCAGGGCGACATCGATGCCGTCCTCGCCCGGTTGCGTCGGGCGCAGGGTCAGCTTGGTGGCGTCATCTCGATGATCGAGCAGGGGCGCAGTTGCAAAGACGTCGTCACCCAGTTGGCGGCGGTATCGCGGGCCCTGGATCGCGCGGGCTTCAAAATCATCGCGTCGGGTCTGCGCGACTGCATCATGCCGGCAGGGAGCCAGCCGGCCGGGGCTGCGCCACTGTCGATGGATGAGCTGGAAAAACTGTTTTTGAGCCTGGCCTGAGGGCCCGGGCGTTGAGGAAGGGGAGAGGGCAGATGTCCCCCACCGAAACTGATCGCACCGCACCGACGGTGACGCTGTGGCTGGACCCGGTGTGTCCGTTCTCGTGGAACACCGCACGGTGGCTGCGTGCCGTCGCCGAGCGGACCGGGCTGGTGATCGATTGGCGGCTGATGAGCCTGGCGGTCCTCAGCGAGGGACGCGAACTGCCACCCGCGCAGCAGGCCCGCATGCGTGATTCGCAGCAGATCGGTCGGCTGATGGCCGCCGTGGCGCGCGAGCATGGCGTCGCGGGGTGGACCGCCGCGTACTTCGCCTTCGGTGAGCGATACTTCGACCGCTCAGAACCCGTCAGCGCCAACCTCGTCGCACAGGTCTTGATGGCGGCCGGAGCCCGTGGTGCTACGGCGGCGGCGGTCTCGGACACGTCCCTGGACGACTACATCCGGACCCAGCATGAGGCCGGCCAACAGGCGCTGGGTGAGACGGGGGGCAGCCCGATACTGCGGATCGGCGAGCACACGTTCTTCGGGCCGGTGCTCACCGCGCTGCCGGAGGCGCAGGCCGCCACCGCTGTGTTCGACGCGGTTGCCACTTTGGCCGCGACTCCGGAGTTCGCCCAGCTGCAACGGCCGCGCACCGCGGCCTAACAGGGCACGCGGCGAGACCTGGTTCAACGCTGAAATGAGGAGGAAAGAATGACGTCGGCATTGAGCACCACGCTGCACACCTCGTTCGAGGATGCGGTGGAGCGAACCACGAAAGCGCTGGCGGATCAGGGGTTTGGCGTGCTGACCACAATCGACGTGAAGGCCACGCTGAAGCAGAAACTCGGCGAAGACATGGAGGACTACCTCATCCTGGGTGCCTGCAACCCGACGCTCGCGCATCGCGCCCTGGGCATCCGCCGCCAGATCGGCCAGTTGTTGCCGTGCAACGTGGTGGTGCGGTCCGACCCCGCCGGCGATGCCGATGCGGTTCTGGTCGAGGCGATGGATCCCCAACTCATGGTCAGGGTGACCGGCGACCAGGCGGCTCTGCAAGAGGTCGCCGACCAGGCCACCGCCAAGCTCCAAGCCGCTATCGGCGCACTGGGGTAAGTCGCTACCGAATGCGGCGCCGCAGGGCCCTAGCGCGCTATCTACCTGAAAGGTGTTGACCTGTCGATGCTTTCAGGGCTGGTGCTGGCGAGGTTGACCGCACCTGCGCTGGTGATCGCGTTTTCGCCCGTGCCTGTTGTGGTGGCATTGGTGCTGCTCGTTCACAACGAGCGGCCGTACAAATCCAGCGTCTCTTACGTGTTGGGGAGATTGGTTTCCCTGGGCGCGCTCGCGGCCGCGTTCATGCACGTCCCGCAGTTGTTCGACGTGCTGGTCGGCCCCGCGCCGCCATGGGCGGACTGGGCGGTCACGGTTGGCGGTGTGATTCTCGTGGCGGTGGGGGTGCGGCTGTGGTGGCGCGGCGAGCGCGCGGCCGGCGGCCGGGGGTGGGACGGCAGGGCCGGCACGATCACCCCCGCGGTAGCGGCGGGCATGGGGATGTTTCCGATGCTGGCCAATCCCAAAGTGCTGGCGGCCAGCGCGGCCGTCGGAACGCAGATCGCATCCGTTCGCTTCACCGGCGCTGGCCCGGTGATCGCCGTCGCTTACTATGCCCTGCTCGCGAATTCGACTGTTGCCGCGCCCATTCTGGCTTACTTCGTGGTCGGGCCACGAATCGATTCACGACTTGAGCGGCTGCGACGGTGGATTCAACATCGACATCGAGCGATAACGGCCCTGACGCTGGTGATCGTGGGTATCGCGGTGGTGCTGTACGGCCTCTCGTGAGAGCCGCCGAGCGACAAACCAAAACGTGCGTGATCTACTGTGCGGCGTCAGTCTTGTTCGCTGCGGGCCTCGGCGCCCGACTCACCGGCGTCGAAGGAATCGTCGGAACCCGCCGCACCCACATACGAGCCGTCTTCCTCGCCGGCGGTGGCGCGGGACTGAGTCTGATGCGTTTCAGCGTCCACGTCTTCCTCGGCTTTGTGGCCCTTGTGATCTGACATGGTGGCTTCCTTTTCTGTGGAGACAACGTACCGCGGGGGATTCCCCCGACGGCTCGCGCGAAACGGTCACGCGGGCCCGCGGCCGCCTAGCGCGCCCAAAAGTCGAGCAGGGCCGCGTTGAATTCGTCGGGATGGTTGATGTGACAGCCGTGAGGTCCGTTCGCGATGATCCGCAGTTCGCTGCCGGGGATCGCATGGTGCGGGCGCCGGGCCGAACCGTTGCGCGGCACGGATTCGTCACCGTCGCCGTCGATGACAGCGGACAAACCGGCGGTGCATCGGCCGGACGGCCGGAGCGTGGACGCCCGGCGCTATCGTTAGCAGCCGAAACCAAGGAGAAACTTCAATGCGCACCTTCGAATCAGTCACCGAGCTTGCCGCCGCTGCGGGCGAAACGCTCGGGCACAGCGACTGGGTCACCATCACCCAGGAAGACGTCAACCTGTTCGCCGATGCGACCGGCGATCACCAGTGGATCCATGTCGACCCGGAGCGGGCCGCCTCGGGTCCGTTCGGCAAGACCATCGCCCACGGCTTCATGACCTTGGCGTTGCTGCCGCGGCTGCAGCACCAGATCTACACCGTCAACGGCATCAAGCTCGCAATCAACTACGGCCTCAACAAGGTTCGCTTCCCAGCCCCGGTCCCGGTCGGCTCTCAGGTGCGTGCGCAGAGTTCGTTGCTCAGCGTCGACGACGTGGGTAACGGCGCCGTGCAGGCGACGATTTCGACCACCGTCGAGATCGACGGTTCGGCCAAGCCGGCGTGTGTGGCCGAAAGCGTGGTTCGTTTCGTCGCCTGACGCCTGGTCCCTAGAACTCGGCGACCGCGTGTTCCAGCCGCTCGGCCAGTCGCGCCTGCGCTTCGGCGCGTCGGGTCGGGATGTGGGCTGAGGGGAAAGGCGTTGACACCGGCTCGTATTCACGCAGGGTCCGGCGGGCGACCGTCATTTTGTGCAGCTCGGTGGCGCCGTCGGCGATGCCCAGCGACTCGGCGGCCACCAGCATCTTGACGAACGGCATCTCGTCGGAGACGCCGAGCGCGCCGTGCAGGTGCAGGGCGCGCTGCGCGACGTCGTGCAGCACCTGGGGCATCGCGACTTTCACGGCCGCGATGTCGCGGCGCACCTTCTGGTAGTCGTCGTGCTTGTCGATCAACCAGGCGGTGCGCAGCACCAGCAGTCGGAACTGCTCGATCTGAATCCAGCTGTCGGCGATCTTCTCCTGCGTCATCTGGAAGTCGGACAGGTGGCCGTGCCTGGTCTTGCGTGACACAGCGCGTTCGCACATCATGTCAAAGGCCTTGCGCGCCAGCGCGATCGTGCGCATCGCGTGGTGGATGCGGCCACCGCCCAGGCGGGTCTGCGCGATCATGAACGCGGCGCCCTCACCCCCGAGCACGTGATCGGCCGGCACCCGGACGTCGTTGTAACGGACGTACCCGTGCGAACCGTGCTTCGACTCGCCTCCCACGCCGACGTTGCGGATGATCTCGATCCCCGGCGTCTCGCCCGGGACGATGAAGAGCGACATCTTGTCGTATGTGCGCGCGTCGGGCTTGGTCACCGCCATGACGATGAAGAACGACGCGTGCCTGGCGTTGCTGGAGAACCACTTCTCCCCGTTGATGACCCAGTCGTCCCCGTCGCGGGTCGCGCTCGTCACGAACATCCCCGGATCCGAACCGCCCTGGGGTTCGGTCATCGAGTAGCACGAGGTGATCTCGCCATCCAGCAACGGCTGCAGGTAGCGGGCCTTCTGCTCGTCGGTGCCGAACAGCGCGAGGATCTCGGCGTTGCCGGAGTCCGGTGCCTGGCAGCCGAACACCGAAGGCGCCCAACGGGAGCGCCCGAGGATCTCGTTGAGCAGTGCGAGCTTTACCTGGCCGAAGCCCTGGCCGCCGAGCTCCGGGCGCAGGTGCGCGGCCCAGAGCCCCTGGTCCTTCACCTGCTGCTGCAGCGGCCGCAGGACGGCCATCATCTCGGGGTTTTGCTTGTCGTAGGGATCAAGGGCGACCAGGTCGAGCGGTTCCAGCTCTTCGGTCATGAATTTTTCGACCCAGTCCAGCTTTGCTTGGTATTCGGGGTCCGTTTCGAAGTCCCACACGGCGGCCAACCAATCCCCGGCGCAACGCCGCGCCGGCCTCGTCGATGAAGCCATCCCATCCTAGTGCGGGGGGTTCACCCCGGTTCCGGCAAGGACCTATTCGTGCTCGCCGCGGGTGTCGATGATCTGTTGGGCGATGTCGACCAGTTTTATCTGGTTCTCCTGCGAGAGCATCCGGAGCAAGTCGAAGGCCCGCACGTCGTCTACGCCGAAGCGTTCCATGATGATGCCCTTGGCCTGACCGATCCGGTCTCGCGTAGACACCGCCGAATACAATTGCTCCGCTTGGCTTCCGGCCAGGATCGCCGCGGCGGCGTGCGCGGCGAACACGGAGCCGATGGTCTCGGCTTCGGCGTCCCACACATTGGCTTGATGGCTGAACAGGTTCAGTGCGCCGGCGGTGCGGTCCGCGGTGTACAGCTTGAAGGACAGGCTGCTGAGCACACCGAGCTCCACCGCGGCCGGCGCGTACTTGGGCCAGCGTGACTCGTTGCGCAGGTCATCGCTGCGCACAATCGTCTCCTGCAGGGCGGCCTCGGCGCAGGGCCCCTCGCCGAAGTCGTGCTGCAGCTTGTCGAGCTCCGCGGCCAGGCCGTCGGTGTCGGCCAGCGATTCGAACTCGCCGCCCTTTCTCACCAGCAGCACACCCGCGATGTCGACGCCCGGTATCACCTCCACGGCCATGGCGGTCACCTCGGCGAGCACCTGCTCGAGTCGGCGCGGCGCGGCGATCCCGCGGGCGAGCTCGGCCATTCGCACGGCCAGGTCGTGGTGGGAGCCCGGGTCTGAAACGTCCATAGGACCCCGATTCTGCATGATTTGCCTAGTACCCGTAACCGTACGGTCGAGATCGGCGTATAAGTCGCGCGTTTAAAAACTGCCCGCCCCCCGAGTTTGGTGCAAAAGGCCCTGGGTATCCGCCGTCGACAACCCGATCTCGATCCTCCAGGGAGGCCCCAGTGTTTGTGCACAACAAAGATCTTCAATTCGAGGTTCGGGTCGATCGACCCGATCCGCGCTTCGCGTCGCTGCTGATGGAGCAGTTCGGTGGCGCCAACGGCGAACTGACCGCCGCGCTGCAGTACTTCACGCAGGCTTTCGTGCTGCGGCAAAAGAATCCGAAGATGTACGACCTGTTCATGGATATCGCGACCGAGGAGCTGAGCCACCTCGAGATGGTCGGATCGATGATCACGATGTTGCTCGACGGGCTCAACGACGACCTCAAGATCGCCAACGAGAAATGTGACTGGATGCCGGCGGTGGCGTCCAACGGCGGCGGGCGGGACGGCCTCATCCACTCGGTGTCGGTCAACCCGCTGTTCCTGGTCCTCAGCGGCGGTGGGCCGGACGTCAAGGATTCCGGCGGAAACAACTGGACCGGCGCCTACATCGACGCCAACGGTGACCCGACCGTGGACCTGCGCAACAACGTCGCGGCGGAATCGCGCGCCAAGATCGTCTATGAATACCTCAAGCAATTCACCGACGACCCCGGCGTGCAGGACACGCTGACGTTCCTGATGACGCGTGAGGTGGCGCACTATCAGCAATTCAGCGCCGCACTCAACGAGCTGCCGGTGAACTTCCCGCCCGGACAGTTGCCGGGTGACCCGCGCTTCCAGAACGTGGCATTCAACATGTCCAACGGTGGCGGCGAGTCGATCCGCGGCCCGTGGAACCAAGGCCAGGGGCCCTGGCCCGAGGGCATGGAATGGGAGTACGTAGAAAAGCCCGAAGAACAATGGCTGGGCGGCACCACGCGCAAGAACACCGGCGCCGCGGAGAACCCGCAGGGCTCACCGGCCGTCAACGCCGAGAAGCCGTTCACCCACGAACAGCACGTTCCCACAGGGTAATTGGAACCGGAAAAGGCCGGGCGCCAAAGTAGTCGGCGCCCGGCCTCCGGTGTCAGTGCATCTGTGGATCGGGCGGATTGTCCTCGCCGCGGCCGGTCACCGCGTCGCGCACATGGTCGACCACCGCCGCACCCATGCCCACCGTTTTCAGCACCGCGGGGTTCGGCGGGGTGCCGGGATGCGGCCGGGTCGGGGCGATCTTCTTCCCGGCCTCCAGCTTCTCGCCGATCTTCTCCAAATCCGCACGGCTGAGCACTGTTTCGACTTGTGGCCAGACCTCGTTCTGTTCGTAGGCGATGTGTTCCCGGCCCGCCTTGACGAATTCCTGCAACGCATCGTGGTAATCGGGATCGCCCGGCTTACCGTCCTCGAGGCGCTGCAGCAGCTTCTTGCCGGCCTGTTCCTGCTCGAGCGCCTTGTCGACGAGTCCGTCACCGATCGCTTCGCGGACCGCGGGCCAGAAGAACTGCTCCTCGATCGCTTCGTGCTGCGACTCGGCGATGATGAGGTTGTTCACCATGGTCTCCAGGCCGCTCGCCTGCGCACCGGAGCCCGACGGCGCGCCGTCGAGCGTCTCCAACAAACCGAGCACACTTTTGTGGTCCTGACGAAGAAAAGTGATTGCGTCCATGCCGTGCCTTCCAGTTGGGGCTGTTAGAAGTTGCGTGCGGATACCCGGAGCGGCGGCGCCGAAACGCTAGGCGGCCGAGGTTCGTTCAGCGCAACTTCGGTAAGACGTTGGCGCGGTAGAACTCGATGGCGACGACGGGATCGTCTTGGGGAAAGTGCAGGAACGGGACGGCACCGGCGTCCAGCACCCGCTGCACGGCGTCGACGTGTGGAGCCGGGTCGGTACCGACGGTCCAGCCGGCCAGCACCTTGTCGATGGGGTTCGACTCGGCCGCGCGCTGGATCTCAACGGGATTGGGCTGATCGACGGCCCCGGCCGTGAAACGCCAGAGCGTGGCCGCCCGAGTGGCCTCGGCGTTGTCGCCGACGACCGCGAACAGTTCGGCGCGCTTGCCCAGCGTGGACGGGTCACGGCCGGCCGACTGCGCACCGGTAGCGAAGGCCGCCAACAGTTTTGGGTTGGTGACATCGCGGGCCTGGGTGATCCAGCCGTCCCCGCGCTGTCCGGCAAGCTTCGCGCTTTTCGGGCCGGCGGCGGCCACAAAGATCGGTGGTGGCGTGGTCGGAACGTCGTAGAGTTTCAACGAGTTCGTCTGGAAATAGCGGCCGGAGAACGAGATTCGCGTGCCGCTCCACAGCTGGCGGATGAGGTCGATCGCTTCGGCCAGCCGGTCGTGGCGCTCGGCGTAGTTGCCGTAGGCGTTGGTGGTGGCCTGTTCGTTGAGGTGCTCGCCGGTGCCCACCCCCAGAAACACCCTGTCCGGGTTGAGGATCGCCAGGGAGGCGAACGCCTGGGCGACCGTGGCGGGGTGATACCGGTAGGTCGGACACGTCACCCCGGTGCCGAATGAAACGTGACTGGTGCCGCTGCCCACCAGCGCCAGCGTCAGCCAGGGGAACATCGCATGGCCTTCGTTGTCCTGCCACGGCTGGATGTGATCGCTGGCCCACACGTATTGAAAGCCCGCCTGTTCGGCCGCCTGAGCCTGTGCGACCAGCCGATCGGTGCGGAACTGTTCGTGGGAGAGCACGAATCCCACGCCCTTGCCCGCCGGTGGTGGACCGCTGGACTTGCCATGGTCGCCGGCCGGTTTCGCGCATCCGTCGGCCACCCCGACGGACCCGAGCATGCCCGCACCGGCCGCCACCCGCCCGAACGCTCGCCGCGAGATGCCGGTCACCGGATCGGCATACCCGTCCCACCGGGCCTCACACGCACTAGCGTGTTGCGGATGACCCCGCAGGTCCGACCGGCAGTCAAAGGCGATGTCCGCGCGCTGTCGCGCACGCTGGCGCGCGCGTTCTACGACGATCCGGTGATGATCTGGCTGATTCCCGATCAGGACAAGCGGACCGCGCACCTGGCCCGCCTGTTCGCGACGATGACGCGCCACCACCACCTGTCCCGCGCGGGCGTGGAGGTGGCCTGCGCGGACGCGGGTATCGCCGCTGCGGCGCTGTGGGATCCGCCCGACCAGTGGCAGGAGACGTCTCGCGCGCAGCTGGCGATGACCCCGACATTCATCCGGGTGTTCGGCCTGCACTCGATGCGAGGACGCGCGATCCAGGACTTGATGAAGAGCGTGCACCCCGCCGAACCGCACTGGTATCTGGCCGTGATCGGCAGCGATCCGGACGTCCGTGGCAAGGGATTCGGTCGGGCGTTGATGAGGTCGCGGCTGGACCGCTGCGACGCCGAGTACTGCCCGGCCTATCTCGAGTCGAGCAAGCCCGAAAACGTGCCCTACTACGAGCGATTCGGCTTCACGGTCACCCGCGAGATCGCCCTGCCCGATGGTGGTCCGACCCTGTGGGCCATGTGGCGCCCGCCGCGCTAGCGGATAGACGGATTGGCGCTCTGCCCGCGTTTAACCCCCCGATGGGGCGGGCAACCGTTTTGGCATGAGCGATAACCCCCAGGCGGACGAGCTGGTGGATCCGGCGGACTTCCCCGAAGAGGGCGGCCCGGGTGACACCCTGAATGCGAGCGAAGGTACCGACTCGGACGAGCTGCGCAATGACGACGGCGACATCGTCGTCGACCCCCCTGAGGACTGGAGCGAGGCCAACCGGTTCGGCATGACGGCCAGGGAGGAGCGCGAGGGCGAATCCCTCGATTCGCGGTTGGCGGCCGAGGAGCCCGACGTCCCCGATGCCATCGAGCCGGTCGACGACAAACCGCGGCGCGCCCATCGGGGCCAGATCGACGGCACGCCCGAAGATGGTGACTCGCTGTACGACGTCGTCGACGAGTAAGTCAGTGTTCGGCTGTTTACTGCAGCTATCGCACTCAGGGTGTGCTGCGCCAGCCGGCGATGCCGGTCGCGATCATCCGCAGCTGCTTGACCGCGAGCCGGCGGATGTCTTCGGTCGCCGCGGTGCTCTGCGAATCCTCGATGGCCTCCGCGATCACGATCATGGCGTTGACGAACAGGGTCGCCAGCACGTTGAGATCCTCGGTGGTCCACTTGTTCAGCCCGGGGAATCGCGCCAGGTCGGTGGCCAGTTCGGAGGTGATCAGCCGGATCTCGGTGCGAATGGCGTACCGCAGCACCGACAAGCCGCTGTTGCGCTCGCGGCCGATGAGCCGCCAGTGTTCGCGCCTGTCGGCGACGCTGGCGACCAGGATCTCGACGGACGACTCGATCACCCGGTTCGGGTCGAGCTTGCCGGCACGGGCATCACGCAGGGTGTCGCGCAGGCTGCGGAACGACTCGTCGATCAAGACCAGGCCGAGGGCCTCCATCGATTCGAAATGCCGGTAGAACGCGGCCGGGACGATCCCGACCTCGCGGGTCACCTCGCGCAGGCTCAGGCTGGAGAAGCTGCGGTCCTGCAACAGCTTGAGTGCCGCGGCGATGATGGCCCGCCGGGTCGCCTCCTTGCGCTCCTCCCGTGACTGGCTTTCGCGCGAGCGCTCGCGGACGGAGCCGCGCCCGCGTGAGCTAGGAGTACGGCTGTTCACTGTGTGAACCCTACCACAGCTAGGCATTAAACCCTTGACTGCATGGGTGCCGTGGCAGCACGGTGTACATATGTTCACTCAAACCGCTCAAGCTTCTGGCCGAGTCCTCGCGCGGACCCTTCGGCAGCGCGTGTTGGGTTCAGAGCTGTTGGACCTGCTGACCGGTCCACACGGGGTCGACCGCTACACCGAGCTGGTGGCGCCGACGTGGACGCTGGGCGAAGCCCGCGCCAAAGTGACCGACGTGCGCCGGAGCACCCCGCGCAGTGTCACCCTGACCCTGACCCCCAACGACACCTTCCTGTCCGCCCACAGCCTGAAGGCCGGCCAGTTCGTCAACCTCACCGTCGAGATCGACGGCCGCCGGCACAGCCGCTGCTATTCGCCCGCCAATGCCGAGGGAACGGCCAGCCTCGAGTTGACCATCGGCCGGCACGAGGGCGGCCTGGTCTCGAACTATCTGTACGAACACGCCCGCCCCGGCATGGTGGTGGGTCTGACGGGCACCGGCGGTGACTTCACGCTGCCGGCGCGCGGACCGCAAAGCCCGCAGCGCATCCTCTTCGTTTCCGGGGGTAGCGGTATCACCCCCGTCCTGTCGATGGCGCGCACCCTGATCGCCCGGGGCCATCCGGGCGAGATCGCATTCATCCAGTACGCCCGCACGCCCGCCGAGGCGTGCTACCGCGACGAGCTGGCCGCGATGGCCTCGGTGCGGGTGCTGCACGGCTATACCCGATCCGACGACGGCGACCTCACCGGGCGGTTCGGTCCGGAGCACCTGGCCGCCGCGATGCCGTCACCCGATGCGGTATTCGTCTGCGGTCCAACGCCTCTGGTCGAGGCCGTCCAGTCGCACTGCGACAACGTGTACACCGAGAGCTTCGTGCCGCCGGGCTTCGATGCGCCGGCGAATCCGTCTGGCGGACGAGTCACGTTCGCCGACAGCGGAGTTGACATCGTCGACGACGGGCGGCCGCTGCTGGAGCAGGCCGAATCGGTGGGCCTGACGCCCGAAAACGGATGCCGGATGGGCATCTGCCACACCTGCACGCGGCGCAAAACCGCCGGCACCGTGCGCAACCTGGTCACCGGCGCGGTCTCGACCGCTCCCGATGAGGACGTGCAGATCTGCGTGTCCGTTCCGGTCGGTGACGTGGACCTGTCGCTGTAAAAGGCCATCACAGCCCAAAACGCTTGGAGGACGAGCAATGTCAAACGACAAGATCACCCTGACGCACGAACAGGCCGATGCATTCGGCCGGGAACTCGACGCCATCAAGGAACGCGTGATGGCAGAACTCGGCGAACAGGACGCCGACTACATTCGCCGCGTCATCAAGACGCAGCGCGCGCTGGAAGTCGGTGGGCGGGCGCTGTTGTTCGCCGGATTCCTGCCGCCTGCATGGCTGGCCGGAACCACGATGCTGGGCCTGTCGAAGATCTTGGACAACATGGAGATCGGCCACAACATCATGCACGGCCAGTACGACTGGATGCGCGACCCGGCCATCTCCGGACGCGCCTTCGAGTGGGACACGGCGTGCCCGGCCGATCAATGGCGGCACTCGCACAACTACATGCACCACACCCACACCAACATCGTGGGGATGGACCGCGACATCGGCTACGGAATTCTGCGGATGAGCGAGGACCAGCGGTGGCAGCCTTACTTCCTCGGCAACCCGATCTACGCGTTCCTGCTGATGGTGTTGTTCCAGTACGGCGTCGCGCTGCACGAGCTGGAAACCGAGCGCATCCGCTCCGGTGAGATCCGGCTCGAGGACAAGCGCGAAGTCCTTCGGGCCATCTGGAAGAAGACCCGTCGCCAGACCCTCAAGGACTACGTCGCCTTCCCGCTGCTGGCCGGGCCCGTCGCGCCGTTCGTCTTCACCGGTAACCTCACCGCCAACCTGATGCGCAACGTGTGGTCGTACATGATCATCTTCTGCGGCCACTTCCCGGACGGCACACAGGAATTCACCGTCGAAGAGACCAAGGACGAGTCGCGCGGCATGTGGTACTTCCGCCAGGTGCTCGGTTCGGCGAACCTCACCGGCGGCAAGCTCTTTCACCTGCTGTCCGGCAACCTGTCGCACCAGATCGAGCACCACCTGTTCCCCGACATGCCGGCCCGCCGGTACTCCGAGATCGCGGCCGAGGTGCAGGAGATCTGCGAACGCTACGGCATCCCGTACAACCGCGGTCCGCTGCTGCGCCAGTTCGGTACCGTCGTCCGCAAGATTGTCCGGCTGACCTTCCCGGACTCCTGGGTGCAGAAGGCCGGTTCCGAGAAGTCGCCCGAGCCCGAGCCGGTCGCCGCGTAAATCCACGCGGGCGGGGCATTGCCTCGCGCCGGGACAAGGGGACAATGAGGTCCGTGGAATGGACCGGCGCGCGCTATGCGGATACCCCGACAGTGGAAGCTTCGACGTGGATCGACGCCGACCCGGCCCGGGTCTGGAGCCTGGTCTCCGATATCGCGCTGATGCCCGCGTTCAGCAGCGAGCTGAAGTCCGTGGAATGGGCGGAGGGATCGGACGGCCCGCGGGTCGGCGCGCGCTTCATCGGACACAACGAGCACGACGCGTTCGGGCAGTGGAGCACCACCTCACAGATCGTCGCCTGCGATCAGCCGCACGAATTCACCTGGGCCGTCGGCGAAGCCGACGACCCCGCGGCGATGTGGCGATTCCGGCTGGCGCCCCGCGACGGCGGCACGGTCCTGAGCTACTGGATGCAGATGGGGCCGGGCCGCTCGGGCCTGTCGGTGGCCATCGAGTCGATGCCCGACAAGGAGCAGAAGATCGTGTTCGTGCGGCTGCGCGAATTCGAGGGCGCGATCGGCAAGACCCTGGCGGCGATCAAACGGCTGGCCGAACGCGGAGTGCATTGATGCGGACGGCCACGACGGTCGAGCTGTCCGGGGCGGGGAGTGAGGCCGCTGAGGTCGTGGCGTTGGCCGTCGAGGCGGAGAAGCTGGGTCTCGATGTCTGCTGGGTAGCCGAGGCGTGGGGCGCGGATGCGCCGTCAGCGCTGGGCTATCTGGCGGCCCGTACCGAGCGGATGCTGCTGGGTTCCGGCGTGCTGCAGGTCGGCACCCGGTCGCCGGTGATGGTCGCCCAGACCGCGATCACACTGTCCAATCTCTCGAACGGGCGATTCCTGCTCGGGTTGGGCGCCTCGGGCCCGCAGGTGATCGAGGGCCTGCACGGCGCCTCGTTCAGCCGACCGCTGGTACGCGTCGCCGAGACGATCGACATCGTGCGGCAGGCGTTCGCGGGCGGGAAAATCTCTTATGCCGGTAGGGAATTCGAGATCCCGCGGCCCGGCGGCGAGGCGGTGCCCATGCGGTTGTCGAACCGCCCTGAGCACCCCATTCCGGTGTACCTGGCCGCCCTGTCACCGGCGATGCTGCGGTTGACCGGACGGGTCGCCGACGGCTGGCTGGGAACCAGCTTCGTCCCCGAGGGCGCCGGCGACGCCTACTTCTCGCACCTCGACGACGGGCTGGCCGCCGCCGACCGCACCCGCGCCGACATCGACGTCTGCCAGGGCGCCGAAGTCGCCTTTGCCGCAGACGAAGACCAGCTGCGGGGCATGGTCGCGGGCCGTAAGAAGGAGCTGGCCTTCAGCCTCGGCGGCATGGGCTCGTCGAGCACGAATTTCTACAACCGCGCCTACAGCCGGCAGGGCTGGGCCGACGTTGCCGCCGAGGTGCGCGAGCGCTGGCAGCGCGGTGACCGGGACGGGGCGGCCGGCCTGGTGACCGACGAGATGGTGCTGGCCACCACGCTCATCGGGACCGAGGAGATGGTCTCCGCGCGCCTGGCGGTGTGGCGCGACGCCGGCGTGAACACCGTGCGGCTGTATCCCGCGGGCGAGACGCTGGACGCCAAGCTGGAGACGCTGGGCCGGGCGATCGAACTGGTCCGCCAGACCTAGCTCACGTCGGTGGGGGCGTCGGCCGCCTTGACGAGTTGCACCTCGGGCCGCTGCGGCACGCCGTCGGCAAGGAACCACCGAAAAGCCAGGTTGCCGCGCGGATAGCCCAGCGTGGTGAGCGAATTCGGGTGCGCCGTCTTGCCGGCGGACAAGACGACCGTCACGGAACCGTCGCTGTTGAGGACGGCGCTGTGACCGTTCAGGGAGCATCGGGCGTCCTCCGGGCCGACCGTGGCCATGAACTGGTTCCACACCACCAGGTTCCAGAACCTGCACGGCGGCGGCCGGTGCGTGATCACCAGCGCCTCGTCGTCGTTTAGCACGAAACTGCCGTAGGAGTAGCAGGCGTCGCGCGCCGACCAGCCGAAGTTGGCGTCGGGCACCTGATAGGGGTCGGCGAAAGCGTTGGCGGCATGGGCGGTTTCGTGTCCCAGGGCATGCTGCTCGTCAACCCGGTTCCCAACCGCCAGTGGCACGATGGCGAACATGGTCCGCAACCAGGTGGCGGCCGCGCGCAGGCTCGCCGCGGTCTCGGCGTCACCGTGCCGGATCGGGTCGGGCTCGTCGAGCGCCTCGATGTGCCACGTGACGGGGCGCCCGGTCAGGGGATCGGCCTGATAGTCGCGGGTCATCAGCACGGCCGCGTCGGGCGTGGCGGGAAATTCGAAGGTGAAGTTGCCGTCGGCGTCGATATCGAGGTCGGTGTCGCGGACGATCGCGACGACCCGATCCGACCAGGCGCCCGGCGTGGGCTCGTTGTAGGCCGTCACCGAAAAGTACACGCTGTCACCCTTGTTCCCGCTGATCCGGTACCGGCGGGCGGGATCGACCGGGCAGATGAAGTAGTAGGCATCGGTGTTGTCCCCGCCCCAGCGGCGGTCGCGGCGAAAGGGAGTGTTGACCGCGACGAACTGCGGCCGGCCCGGCTCGGGAAACAGGTAGGTGTCCATGGCCACACCAAGGGTGGCGGCCAGCATGCGGTAGCCGTCGGCGATGTGTCGGTCGTCGGTGACCGCGCGGTCACCCTCCAGGAATGAGTGACCCAGTTCGCCAAGGGTTTTCAGCAGGTCCTGCCACGCCTCGGTCGATTGGTGCGTCATGCGCTGATTCCTTTCAGGAGCAACCTGGTGGTGCGATCGACCCACGCATCGTCGAGTTCGGTGGCGCGGGTGAGCAGGGCTACCAGCGTGATGCCGGCGATGGTCTCGGCCAGTTCGGCGGCGGTCACATCCGGTCGCAGGTCACCGCGCGCCGCGGCCGCCGCCAGCCAGTCGGCGAGGCCGCCGCCGATGACGCCGGCGAAGCGCTCCAGCAGCGCCGAATGCAGCGTCGGATCCGCGGCCATCTCGCCGATCAGCCCCGGCAGGGCCGACCTGGCGGCCGGCGTGGTGAGGAAAGCCATTGTGCGGCGGACCATCTCGCGCAGACCGTCGGCCGTGGACCCGGTATGGGGGATGGCGGTTCCGGCGCCGATCGGGAACACCGCCTCGTGTACCAGGTGCGCCTTGCTGGGCCAGCGCCGATAAATCGCGGGCTTGCTGGTGCCCGCCCGCTCGGCGATGGCGGAGACCAGTAAGCCGGGGTAACCGGTTTCGGCCAGCAGTTCGACCGTCGCGCTCAGTACCGCGGCGTCGATCCGCGGGTCACGGGGTCTGCCAAAATCCACTACCATTACGAAACTCAGAGTAACATAAGTCGCCGTGACCGTTCGCCTTGACGACCTCGCCTCACCCCGGTTCAGCGCCGAGGGTCAGCAGATTCTGGACATGATGACCATGATGGCCCCGGAGTGCCCGTTGGATGCCGGCGCGCTGCACGCAAAGGCCAGTGCCGACACCGGTTTGCACGATTTCGGCCCCGACGACTACCGCGAACGCCTCGATGTCTACCTCGCGGCACTGCGCGAGATCGACGGGTTGCACGGCGCCGGAGTGGTGAACTTCTACGGTCAGCTGCTGCAGGTCCTCAAGAACCGGCTGCTGCTGACCGACCTACTGAAGCGCCATCCCGAGATCAACGAGATCGAACTGCGCTCGCCGGTGGTCATCGCCGGGCTGCCCCGCACCGGCACCACGCACCTGCACAACCTGCTGGCCGCGCCGCCGACCTTCCGCACCATGCCGTACTGGGAAAGCAACGAGCCGTTCCCGATGCCGAATGAAGCTGGCGTGCAACCAGATCCGCGGCGAACCCGGATGGACGTCGCGGTCGGCGTGATCAACATGGTGATGCCACATTTCCCGCTCATGCACGAGATGACCACCGACCACGTCCACGAAGAGATCCAGCTGCTGGCCAACGATGTGTCCACGATGCTGCTGGAGACGCTCGCCGATGTGCCCCGCTGGCGTGACTACTACCAGGCTCACGATCAGACGCCGCACTACCAGTACCTGGCCACTCAACTCCGGGCGATGCAGTTCCTGCGCGGCGGACGGCGCTGGCTGCTCAAATCGCCTCAGCATCTCGAGCAGGTGCCCGTCCTGGATCGGGTGTTCCCCGACAGCATCGTCGTGTTCACCCACCGCGACCCGGTGCCGGTGGCGCTGTCGATGATCGCGATGATCACCTACTCCGCGCGCATGCACCGCTCGCCGGTGCCGGTGGAGCAGATCGCCAACTCGTGGATCGACCGCCTCGACCAGATGCTCACCGCGCTCATCCGCGACCGCGACACCATCGGCCCGGACCGCTCGATCGACATCCGGTTCGACGACTTCATGGCGGACCAGCTCGGCGTTGCCGAGCGGGTATACGCCCTGGCCGGCGAACCGTTCACCGATGAGGCGCGCGCGGCCATCGGCGACTACCTCGCGGGCCACCGGCGCGGGCGACTGGGCAATGTCGAGACGTCCTACGAGATGTTCGGGCTGGACGAGGGCAACCTGCGCGAGCGCTTCGCGCCGTATGTCGAGCGGTTTCTGGCCTAAGTCTTTCCGACCCGCTACGTTCTCAATTCATGGTCACTATGCCCGCGCTGGACGGTGTGGAACACAGGTACGTCGACCTGGGAAACGACGTGACGATCCACGTCGCGGACGCGGGGCCGGCGAGCGGGCCGGCGGTGATGTTGGTGCACGGCTTCCCGCAGAACTGGTGGGAATGGCGCGAGCTGATCGGGCCGCTGGCCGCCGACGGCTACCGGGTGTTGTGTCCGGACCTGCGCGGCTCGGGCTGGAGTTCGGCGCCGCGCACCAGCTACACCAAGGACGAGATGGCCGACGATCTGGCCGGGGTGCTGGACCGCTTGGGCGTCGCGACGGTCAAGCTGGTGGCCCACGACTGGGGCGGACCGGTCGCGTTCATCATGATGCTGCGCCACCCGGAGCGGGTGACCGGATTCTTCGGCGTGAATACCGTTGCGCCGTGGGTGAAGCCGAGTCTGTCGACGCTGCGCAATATCTGGCGGTTCTGGTATCAGATCCCGATTTCGCTGCCGGTCATCGGGCCGCGGGTGATCAGCGATCCCAACTCCAGGTTCGTCCGAATGCTCGGGTCATGGGTCGGCGGTGGTTACACCCTGCCCGAGGACGACACCCGCTTGTACATCGAGTGCATGCAACAGCCCGGCCACGCGGAGGCCGGTTCGCGGTGGTACCGCAGCTTCCAAACCAAAGAGATGCGCAAGTGGATGCGCGGCCAATACAACGATGCTCGCGTCGACGTCCCGGTCCGCTGGCTGACAGGCACCGAAGATCCGGTGATCACGGCGGACCTCACCGACGGATATGCCGATCACATCGATGATTTCGAGGTCGAGCTGGTCGACGGCGTCGGCCATTGGATCGTCGACCAGCGTCCCGATCTGGTCCTGGACCGTGTTCGCACATTTCTCGCCGAAAAGTGAAGCAGGTGAAGGCTTTTCGGCGCCGCCCTTAGTCGACGCCGATGGTGACTTCGGTCGATTTGATGAACACGGTCGCAGTCTGCCCGACCTTGAGGCCGAGGTCCGTCGCGGCATCCTTGGTGACTGACGACGTGATGACCTGGTCGCCGCCGTCGAGCGCCACCTTCACCACGGCCATCACGGTGCCGAGTTCGACCTCGGTGATGGTCCCCCTGAGCTGGTTTCGAGTCGAGAGCCGCATCGCAGGATCCTCCAAGTCGGAACGGGTGGGTCTGCGGTGAGCCTAGCCCTACCAGGCCGGACCTGGAATGGCTTGTGAGACTTTCACTTACGGGGACGCACGGGGCTAATGGCGCGGGCCGAGCAAGGCTACGGATGCATCCACGGCCGGTTCCACGATTTCTCGGACCGGTTTACCGTCTTCGACCGCAAGTGCGGTTAGCTCCCGCAGGCCCCCCAACAGGATCACGGCCAACGGCGCCGTCACTGGGGGCAGCTCGGCGCGCCGGAACCCGGGACTGGCGCTGAGGTCGATCAGCAGGCTGGTCAGCAACTGCAACCCGCGGCGCTGGACCGGGCGAGCGGCCGCACCCAGCGATGGCAGTTCGCGGATCCAGCTCAATGTAATGGCCGGCCGGGCCTCGATGTATCCGACATAGGCCTCGACGGCTTGGCGGATCTGCACGTGCCAATCGGCCTCGGGATCGACCGAGGCCGTGATCTTGGCGCCCAGTTTCTCGATGTCGACGGCCAGCAGCTCGAGAAAGCACTCTTCCTTGCCGGCGAAGTGGTCGTAGAAGGTTCGCTTCGAGGTGCGCGCGGAGCGGACGACGTCGGCGACCGTGCTGGCGCGGTAGCCGCGCTCGGTGATCGAGGTGGCGAGTCCGTCGAGCAGCCGTTGCCGAAACGGATCCGGCTCGGTGGGTGCCCCGCCCGCGACCGCGTCGGCGGCCGTCGCTGTCACCGCTGATGTCACGCGGGCGCCCCTTTCGGTGAGTGCGGCACCTTGTCAGGCTTGGTACTTCAGGGTACCGTACTCAGAAGATGCTGCGGTACATCGACGTACCACCCCGGAGCCGGGGCAGATGCTGGGAGAAACCATCGTCATGAGCCAACAAGTCGCCGCCCCGCCGACCGCCGTCAAACTGCCTCCGGCCGCCCGAATTCCCAAGGTGCTTCAAGGTTTTGGCTTCGCGATGTCGCGTCGCTGGATGATTCAACGGCTGGCGCGCCGCCACGGCGACGTCTTCACCCTCAACCTGCCGATGTACGGGCGCGTCATCGCCGTGGGTGACCCGCAGCTGGCCAAGCAGATCTTCACGACCAGCCCCGAGGAACTCGGCAACATCCAGCCCAACCTGGGCAGGCTGTTCGGCACCGGGTCGGTGTTCGCGCTCGAGGGTGATGCGCATCGCCAACGGCGCCGGCTGTTGGCGCCGCCGTTCCACGGCAAGAGCATGAAGAAGTACGAAAGCATCATCGAAGAAGAGACCTTGCGCGAGATCGCCGACTGGCCGGAAGGCGGCCCGTTTGCCACGCTGCCGCCGATGATGCGGATCACGCTGAACGCCATTCTGCGTGCGGTTTTCGGCGCGGAGGGCGCCGAGCTCGACGAGCTGCGCCGGCTCATTCCGCCATGGGTCACCCTGGGCTCGCGATTGGCGTCGGTGCCGATGCCCAAACGCGACTACGGCCGGTACAGCCCGTGGGGCCGACTGGCCGAATGGCGGCGCCGGTATGACCGGGTCATCGACAAGTTGATCGACGACGAGCGGGCCGATTCGCACTTCGACGAGCGGACCGACATCCTGGCGATGCTGTTGCGCACCACCTACGAAGATGGTTCCGCCATGTCGCGCAAGGACATTGGTGATGAGCTGCTCACCCTGCTGGCCGCCGGACACGAAACCACCGCATCCACGCTGGGCTGGGCGTTCGAGCGGATAAGCCGGCACCCCGACCTGCTCAAGGCGCTCGTCGAGGAGGCCGACAACGGCGGCAGCGAGCTGCGCCAGGCCACGATCTTGGAGGTCCAGCGGGCCAGGACGGTGATCGACCTCGCCGGTCGCCACGTCTACCCCGAGACCTTCCACCTCGGCGAGTGGGTGATTCCGCGTGGCGATTCGATCATCGTCGGAATCGGGCAGATTCACAGCAACCCCGACGTGTTCCCCGACCCCGACCGTTTCGACCCGCAACGTTTCCTCGGGACCAAACCGTCGGCGTTGTCATGGATTCCGTTCGGTGGCGGAACCCGCCGTTGTGTCGGGGCGGCGTTCGCCAACATGGAGATGGACGTTGTGCTGCGGACGGTGTTGCGCCGTTTGACCATTGAGACCACGGACGCGCCCGGCGAGCGGTGGCATGGCCGCGGCGTCGCGTTCACGCCCAAGGACGGCGGCCGGATTGTGGTGCGCCGGCGCTGAACTCGCGCCGCACAGTGCCGCGGAGGAGCCCCGTCGCTACTGGCCAGCAGTCGCCCGGCGCGGCAGTTTCCAGCCCGGGCGGATGAAGTGGCAGGTGTATCCGTTGGGATAGTGCTGCAGGTAGTCCTGGTGTTCGGGTTCGGCTTCCCAGAAGTCGCCGGCCGGGCTGACCTCGGTCACCACCTTGCCGGGCCACAGCCCGGACGCGTCGACGTCGGCGATGGTGTCCAGCGCGATCCGCTTCTGCTCGTCGTCGAGATAGAAGATGGCCGACCGGTAACTGGGTCCCCGGTCGTTGCCCTGCCGGTCTTTCGTTGTCGGATCGTGGATCTGGAAGAAGAACTCCAGCATCGTGCGGTAGTCGGTGACCGCCGGGTCATAGACGATCTCGATCGCCTCGGCGTGGGTGCCGTGGTTGCGGTAGGTCGCATTGGGGACGTCGCCGCCGGTGTAACCGACCCGGGTCGAAACCACGCCCGGCTGCTTGCGGATCAGTTCCTGCATCCCCCAAAAGCAGCCGCCGGCGAGAATCGCTTTCTGGTTGGTCATCGTTCGTCCTCCATAACCGGCAACAATGACGCCAGGTTACACTCCGCCGATGAGCTGCAATGGTGCCGCGAAATCATGAGCACGCCAAAGTTCTCGCGTAGCGAACTGGCCGCCGCCTTCGAAAAATTCGAAGCGACCGTCGACGCGGCGGCGCAGTCGCAGGACTGGGACGCGTGGGTCCAGCACTACACACCCGACGTCGTGTACATCGAGCACGCGGCCGGCACCATGCACGGCCGCGACGAGGTCCGCGAGTGGATCAGCAAGACGATGGGCAGCTTTCCCGGCAGCCACATGGTCGCGTTCCCGTCGCTGTGGTCGGTGATCGACGAGCCCACGGGGCGCATCATCATGGAACTCGACAACCCGATGCGCGATCCCGGCGACGGCACCGTCATCGGCGCGACGAACATCTCGATCATCACGTACGCCGGCGACGGCCTGTGGCGTCAGCAGGAAGACATCTACAACCCGCTGCGCTTCGTGCAGGCCACGATGAAGTGGTGCCGCAAGGCCCAGGAACTCGGCGCCCTCGACGAGGACGGCGCGCGATTCATGGAGCAGTACGGAGGCGGCCAGTGAGCACGAAACCCAAACTTGTCATCGGCGCCAACGGCTTTCTGGGCTCGCATGTGACCCGCCAACTCGTCGCCGACGGCCACCAGGTGCGGGCCATGGTGCGCGAGGGCGCGAACACCCGCTCGATCGATGACCTTGCGCTGACCCGGTTTCACGGCGACGTGTTCGACACCGCCGTGCTGCGGGAGGCGATGGACGGTGTCGACGACGTCTACTACTGCGTCGTGGACACCCGCGCGTGGCTGCGCGATACCGCGCCGCTGTTTCGCACCAACGTCGAAGGGCTGCGCAACGTTCTCGACATGGCCGTCGCGCAACCCGACCTGCGCCGGTTCATCTTCACCAGCACCTACGCGACCGTGGGCCGGCGCCACGGACACGTCGCGACCGAAGAGGACATCGTCGGCACCCGCGGGTTGTCGGACTACGTCCAGTCCCGGGTCCAGGCCGAGAACCTGGTCATGCGCTACGTGGCCGAGGCGGGGCTGCCCGCGGTGGCGATGTGTGTGTCGACGACGTACGGCGGCGGCGACTGGGGCCGCACCCCCCATGGCGCGTTCATCGCCGGCGCGGTCTTCGGCAAGCTGCCCTTCACGATGGAGGGCATCCAACTCGAAGTCGTCGGTGTAACCGACGCCGCCCGGGCGATGATCCTGGCCGCCGAACGCGGGCGCATCGGCGAGCGGTACCTGATCTCCGAGCGGATGATCGCGTTGAAAGAGGTGGTCCGGATCGCGGCCGAGGAGGCCGGCATGCCGGCGCCGCGGCGCTCGATCTCCGTCCCGGTGCTGTATGCGATGGGCGCGCTGGGCAACCTGCGGGCGCGCCTCACCGGCAAGGACGCCGAGCTCAGCCTGGCGTCGGTGCGCATGATGCGTGCCGAGGCGCCCGTCGACCACAGCAAGGCCGTCCGCGAATTGGGCTGGCAGCCGCGCCCGGTCGAGGAATCCATCCGCGAGGCGGCCCGGTTCTGGGCCGCGATGCGAGATGCCAAAGGTCGGAGCACAACCCCAGGCTGAACACCACGCCGACCGCCGTTCAGGACGCGGCGCGGGCGCTTGGTGTGGGGCTAGCCTCGCGGTGTGACTACCGCGCGAATACCCGTCGATCTCAGCGGGGCGCCCCAGACCATGCTGGCGACGTTCTACGCCAAGGCGCTGGACGCCGATTTCCCGAAACCGATCCTGGGCGATCGGTATGCGAAGGAGATCGTCGATCGCATCGACTACGACTGGAAGAAAACGACCATCACCCCGCGGCGGGCGCCGTCGGTGACCACCCGGTCGGCGCACTTCGACCAATGGACACGCAAATTCCTTGCCGCGCATCCGCGTTCGGTCGTGCTGCACCTGGGCTGCGGGCTGGACAGCCGATTCTTCCGCTTGCAGCCGGGACCGGACGTCCAGTGGTACGACATCGATTACCCCGAGGTCGCGGCGCTGCGAACCCAGCTTTACCCGAGCCGCGATCACTATCGCGTCATCGCCGCCTCGGTCACCGACCCGGCATGGCTGGCCGAAATCCCCGCCGACCGTCCGACGCTGATGATCGGTGAGGGGCTGACCATGTATCTCACCGAGCAGGACGGCACCGCGCTGCTGCGCCGGGTGGTCGCCCGGTTCGGTTCGGGTGAGCTGCAGTTCGACGTGTTCAATTGGCTCGGGATCAAGTCGCAGTGGCTCAACACCGTGGTGCGACGGTCGGGGTCCACGCTGCGCTGGGCGATCAACGGGCCCGACGACATCATCGAAGCCGTGCCAGGGGTGCGGCTGCTGGCCTGGGAACGATGGTTCGAGTCGTACACCTTCGCGCAGTTGCCCCGCTCGTCCAGAATCCTGGGCAAGGTCATGTCGCAGTTTCACGCGGTTGCCAACATGTCGCAATACCACCGCTACGCATTCGGTCCGCCGGACGGGAAGCCTTGACCACGGACGCGCGTTGCACAACCGTAAGGCGTCTAAGGAGGAACCACCATGGCCCACCCGGAAATCAAAGAACCCAGCGCAGGGCACCCGATCACCATCGAGCCGACCAAGGGGCGGGTGCAGGTACGCGTCAACGGCGAGCTCGTCGCCGACACCACCGCCGCGCTGGAGTTACGCGAAGCCACTTTACCTGCGGTGCAATACATTCCGATCACCGACGTGGTGCAGGACCGGCTCACCCGCACGGACACCAGCACGTACTGCCCCTTCAAGGGCGACGCCAGCTACTACAGCGTGACCACCTCGGCCGGTGACACCGTCGACGATGTGATCTGGACCTACGAGCAGCCGTATCCGGCGGTCGAAAAGATTGCCGGGCATGTCGCGTTCTACCCCAACAAGGCCGACATCAGCGTTTCGGCTCAGTAGGGGATCCACCCGGGAAGTGCGGCCGCGACCGCACGGGTGTCGCTGTACACGCGCATCGAGACGATCAGCCCGTCGCGGGTGTCGAAGATGCACACGAACGGGCTGTCGTACTCGACGCCGTCGGACGTGGTGCCGGTGGCCTGCGCCTCCACCACAACGGTCTCTCCCTCGTTGACGCAGCGCTCCAGGTCGATGGTCAGTTCGAGTTCTTGTTTGCGGCGCTCGACCCCACGCCGAAATGCGTCCTTGTCGCAGGGGGTCCGCGTGTAGAGCGTCCAGTAGGTGAAGTCGTCACTGAGCAGGGCGAAGCCCTCGTCCAGATCGCCGCCGTCGCTGGTGCTCTGCAGGAACATCCAGGCCAGTTCACCCTGCGGGTCATCGAACGGCGTCATCACAACGCAATACTGACCTGGGACGCAGTTCACGGTCAATCAGAGCAGTCGGGGAGTCATCAGGTGCAGACCGCGCGCACGGTCGTGTTTCCCGGAGCGGTCAGCTTCGGGCACACGTTGGCGCCCCTTCGCCGCGGCCCCGGGGATCCGTGCTTCCGGGCCCTGGGTGACGGCTCGATCTGGCGCACCAGCCTGCTGCCCAGCGGGCCCGTCACGGCCCGGATCAGCCGCGTCGGGCCCAACGCCGCGCACGCTGCGGCGTGGGGCGGCGGCGCGCAGGAGTTCGTCGAAATGCTGCCCGCCATGTTGGGTTTCGAGGACGATGACTCGGATTTCGTGCCGCGGCATCCGACGGTTGCCGCCGCCTACCAACGGGTTCCGCACCTGCGCCTGGGCCGCACCGGGCTGGTGCTGGAGGCCTTGATCCCGGCGATCATCGAGCAGCGGGTGCCCGGCGCCGATGCGTTTCGCTCGTGGCGGGTGCTGGTGGCGAAGTACGGGACGCCGGCGCCGGGCCCCGCGCCGGACGGGATGCGCGTCATGCCGCCGGCCCAGGTGTGGTGGAACATCCCATCGTGGGAGTTTCATCGCGCCAACGTCGACCCGCGGCGGGCGCAGACCGTGGTGACCTGTGCGCGGCGGGCCCCGTCGCTGGAACGGCTGGTGTCGCGGCCGACGATCCAGGCGCGTGAGGCGTTGATGTCGCTGCCCGGTGTGGGGGAGTGGACCGCCGCCGAGACCGCACAACGCGCCTTCGGCGACGCCGACGCCGTGTCGGTGGGTGACTACCACATTCCCAAAATGATCGGCTGGACATTGCTGGGCCGCCCCGTCGACGACGCAGGCATGCTCGAACTGCTCGAGCCGATGCGGCCCCACCGCCAGCGCGTGGTCCGGCTGCTCGAAGCCAGCGGACTGGCATACAAGCCCCGCCGCGGGCCGCGACTGCCGGTGCAGCAAATCCACTCGCTTTGATCCGTCGCGTTTTTCAGCTGGGCCATCGGGTACCCAACGGGCAACTAACCGTGTGCGAACCCCATGGATGGGAGCGAGGAAAGAAGCGATGACTCAGTTCACAATTCCGGGATTGACCGACAAGCAGGCAGTGCGACTCACCGAACTGCTGCAAAAGCAACTGAGCACCTACAACGACCTTCATCTGACGCTGAAGCACATTCACTGGAACGTGGTCGGCCCCAACTTCATCGGGGTGCACGAGATGATCGACCCGCAAGTGGACGCGGTTCGCGGGTTTGCCGATGATGTTGCCGAACGCATTGCGGCCCTTGGTGCTTCGCCGCAGGGAACGCCCGGTGCCATCATGAAGGACCGCTCGTGGGACGACTACTCGGTCGGCCGCGACACGGTTCAGGCGCATCTGGCCGCGCTGGACCTCGTCTACACCGGTGTCATCGAGGACATCCGCCAATACATCGACGAGACAGAGGAACTCGACCAGGTGACCCAGGATCTGCTGATCGGCCAGGCCGGCCAGTTGGAGAAGTTCCAGTGGTTCGTCCGGGCGCACCTGGAAAGCGCCGGTGGCGAGCTGGCGCACAAGGGTAAGAGCACCGAGAGGGATGCCGCAAGCAGTGCTCGTGGCAAATCCTGATGCGCCGCCTTATTGACGGGGCTCCGACTCGGCGCTGCGTGAACCATTCTTGGGCACCAGGACATTGATCCGGTCGCCCGCTGCGAGTCTCACGGCAGGCTGGGCGTCGACGAGTCGCCGGTTGTGCACCACGGATACCGGGAGGTGGCCTGCAGGCCATTCGAGGTCGTGGAGCTTGCGCCCAACGGCGACCGAATCGGCTGCCAGAGTGTGCTCGACGATGCAGTACCCGTCGAGCTGACTTCGCGGATCGTGTTCGGTGTCGGGCGCTTGCGGGTCGCCCCACTCGTCGCCCCGACGGCCGGCGGTGATGCCCGATTCGAGATCTGTGACATACGCGCCGACCGCCCGCAGCACGTTCTGATTGGTCAGCCACCCCCGAACATGCCGTGCGTCGGTGTCGATCACCGGCAGGCCATCGCGGCCGTAGAGGACGAGCTGACGCAAGGCTTGGGCAAGGCTGTCGTTGGCAAACAGCGCCTGTGGTTCACGGATCCGGGTCACGGGGCCGAGCAGCGCGGTCCAGTCGTGCGTGGCATCACCCGCCGGATGGGTCAGGTCGAGCGGTGTGGTGAATGAGTGCATAGCCTCGGCGACCGTGAGGCCGGCGAACGCATGCGTGGGTGCGGGGCGATCGATGTCGATGCCCCGGCGTAACAGCTTCGCGGTGTAGATGGTGCCGTAGGAAAGCCCGCGCGACACGGTGGTCCCGACGGCCACCGCCAACATGACCGGCAAGGTAAGCGTGAAGTCGCCGGTCATCTCGACGGTGCTGGCCAGCGCCGTGAGCGGGGCTCGCGCAGCCGACGCGAACACCGCGCCCATGCCGACGATGGCGTACAGCGCCGGATGCCCGACCGCCGTGCCGATGACGTGCTGCACGATGAGCCCGAAGGCCATGCCCGAGGTTGCCCCGACGAACAGCGAGGGAGCAAACACGCCGCCGGAGCCGCCGATCCCGATGGTCAAGCTGCACGCCAGCATCTTTCCGGCGGCGAGGATCACCAAAAACCACAGCGCGTAATGGCCGGCGAAGGCGGCGTACATGACCGGATAGCCGACCCCGTACAACTGGGGCACGGCGAGCAGCAGTAGGCCAAGCACGATCCCACCGACGGCGGGCCGCGCCCAGTCCGGTCGCCCTCCCCATAGCCGGTCGCACACGTCCTCGGTCTTGTAGAGCACGTTCTTGAAGACGATCCCGAGCAGCCCGGCGATCGCCGCGAGAAGCGCCACCAACAGGTAGTTGGCGATGTGATTGAGTTCGATGCCTTCCGGGAGCTGGGTGAGGAAGGGGGCGGAGCCGAAGAACACGCGGGCGATCACGTCGGCAACCATTGCCGAAAGCATGATGGTGAAGATCGCTTCGACGGAGAGTTCGCGCAGGATCAGTTCGACGGCGAAGAACACACCGGTGATGGGAGCGTTGAACGTTGCTGAGATGCCGCCGGCGGCGCCGCAGGCCACCAGCACCCTCAGCCGGTTCTCCGGCATCCGCACCCATTGACCGAAGCCTGACGCCAGCGCGGCGCCAATTTGCACGATCGGCCCTTCCCGACCGACGGAGCCCCCGGTGCCGATGCACATCGCTGACGCCAGCGCCTTCACGACCGTCACCTGGGGCCGGATACGGCCGCCGTTCTCTGCGACCGCGATCATCACTTCCGGCACGCCGTGGCCCCGCGCCTCTCGCGCGAACCGACTGATCAGCGGGCCATAGAGCAACCCCCCGATGACGGGGATGACCGCATAAAACCCGACGCCCAGCCAAGGTAGATGATCGCTGGCGACCCAGCCGTGTTGACCGAACTCGTCGTGCCCTGTTGCCAGCCAGGTGAAGCCAAAGACCAAATACCGGAAAGCCACGGCGCCGAGCCCGGCGCCGATTCCCACCACAATCGCCACGCAAAACAATCCAAGGCGGTTCGACCGCGTCCAGCTGGCGACCTGTCCGACGGCATTGGACATTGTCAGCCGCGGCCGAGCCGGATTACCCGCCGATTTGTTCTGCCCCATTCCCGTCGCCTTTCTCGGCGGCCTTCTCGTTTCTCGGCGGCCTTCTCGCATCGTCGTTCCAGGTCATTTCCAGTTCGTTTCGGGTTCGTTTCGGAGCCACATCGACCATCTCAACAGCCGGTACAGACGACGACATATCTCTCGGCAAATATTGCCTCATCAAACTATCGCCCGCACTGCCGCCGTGATGGTCGGGGATCGAACGGACCGGGCGGAGCGTCGGCGCGACCGGGCGAACGGAAGTGCACTACTGCCCGCGGTCACGCCGCGTGTGATGTTTCCGCGGAATAAGTGGACCCCAGTCCGGTTATATGGGGTGTTCACTATATGAGGAGGCCAGATGCCTGCAGTTACGGCTAACACGCTGACGTTGCCACGAGTCAGCGGTCCCGGCCCCGCCGATACCGAGCGGCCGGTCCGATCGATCACCACCGGCCCTCGTGGCTACGAGGGCGAGGGTTTCCCGGTGGTGCGCGCTTTCGCGGGAGTCAGCACGGCCGCGTTGGATCCCTTCGTGCACATGGACCAGATGGGCGAGGTCGAGTACCAGCCGGGGGAGCCCCGCGGCACCGACTGGCATCCGCACCGCGGCTTCGAGACCGTCACCTACATGCTCGACGGGAAGTTCGCGCACCAGGACTCGCACGGTGGTGGCGGCCTGATCGCCGACGGCGCGACGCAGTGGATGACGGCCGGCTCGGGCATCCTGCACATCGAGACACCGCCGGCCGAGCTGGTCGATAGCGGCGGGCTCTTCCACGGCGTCCAGCTCTGGGTGAACCTGCCCAAGAAAGACAAGTTCGCGGCCCCGCGGTATCAGTCCATCGAAGGCGGCGACGCCGCGTTGCTCGCATCCGATGACGGCGGAGCGCTGATCCGCATCATCGCCGGCGACATCGACGGACACCGGGGCCCCGGTGTCACCCACACCCCGATCACCTTGGCTCACGCGACCATCGAGAACGGGGCCCAGCTCAACATCCCATGGCGGCGCGACTTCAATGCGCTGGTCTATGTGTTGTCCGGCAGCGGATACGTCGGCCCGGTCGCTCATCCGATCCACCAGGGCCAGCTAGCGGTCCTGGGCCCCGGCGATCGGATCACCGTGGGAGCCCGGCAGGTCCAGGATTCCGGCCCGACGGTGGTTCACGGAGCCATTGATTTGCTGCTTCTGGGCGGTCGCCCGATTCGCGAGCCGGTATTCCACTACGGGCCTTTCGTGATGAACACCCGCGCGGAATTGATCGAGGCGCTCGAGGACTACCAAGCCGGAAAATTTGGCACCATTCCGCCAAATGCGCTAATGCCGCACCACGGGGGTGGCACACTCTAGCAATGCTTCCACGGGGGAACCGCAGGCCTGGACGGCCGCCTGCCGCGAAGGCTGACGAGACGCGGCAGCGGATTATCCAAGCTGCTCGTTTGGTCTTCAGTGAACGCGGCTACGACGGCGCGACGTTCCAGGCCATTGCGGCGCGTGCGGACCTGACCCGGCCGGCGATCAACCATTACTTCTCGAGCAAGCGGGCGCTTTATCGGGAGGTGCTGGATGACACAAACCAATTCGTGATCGGGGCCGGCATCAAACAAGCCGAACGCGAGACCACGCTGGTGGCGCGGTTGACGGCATTCATCTCGGAAGCGACCAGAGCCAATTCGAAGAACCCTGCCGGATCCGCGTTTCTAATCAGCGGTGTGCTCGAATCGCAGCGACATCCGGATTTGATAGGAACCGATAACGATTCCATACGGATCAGTCGGGAATTTCTGCTGCGTGTTATCAACGACGCGATCGAGCGCGGCGAAATCGTCGCCGACGTCGAGGCGACGGTGCTGGCCGAGGCGCTGCTCGTTCTCGTCTGCGGGGTGGGCTTGTATGCGGGCTACGTCGAGAGCCCGGAGAACCTGCTCGCGCTCATCGGAGTGATGCGCGGGCTACTGGAAGGTGCATTCCAGAAGCGCGAGGACTAGCGCGCTTCGGGCCGCAGTGAAGTTGCGCACAAAGCGTATAGGCTAACTAACTTATCCCGGTACCATGGTCGGGATATGACTGACCTGGATGCCTCGTTACCCCCGTCCGTACGGTCTGCCGGCGACAGCTGGACCATCACTGAGCTCGTCGGCGCCACCGCGCTGGGCGTCGCCGCGTCGCGCGCCGCGGAAACCGCCGGGCCCGATCCGCTGATCCGCGACGACTTCGCGCGCCTGCTGGTCTCGTCGGCCGGCCCGGCGTGGGCGCGGCTGGCCGACCCCGAGCTGGCCTGGCTCGACGGTGACGAGCACGGACAGCGCTCGCACCGATGCGGCATCGACTACCAGGCCGTGCGCACCCACTTCTTCGACGAGTACTTCGCGAACGCCGTCGGCGCCGGCATCCGGCAAGTCGTGATCCTGGCCGCCGGGCTCGACTCGCGGGCGTACCGGTTGGACTGGTCGGCCGGCACCACCGTCTACGAGATCGACCAGCCCCAGGTGCTGGAGTACAAGGCCGGCATCCTGCAGCAGCACGGCGCCGTGCCGTCCGCCATCCGGCACCCGGTCGCGGTGGACCTGCGTGAGGATTGGCCCGCGGCGCTGACCGCCGCCGGATTCGACCGTGCTAAACCGACCGCCTGGTTGGCCGAAGGGCTGCTCCCGTACCTGCCCAGCGACGCGCAGGACCGGCTCTTCGAGATGGTCACCGCGCTCAGCGCGCCGGACAGCCAGATCGCCATCGAAATGTTCGGCATGAATTCCCGGAGCAACTCGCAGCGCTGGCTGCGGATGCGCGACCGGCTCGGCCTGGACGTCAATGTCCAGGCGCTGACCTACCACGAGCCGGACCGTTCGGACGCCGCCGCATGGCTGGCCGACCACGGGTGGCACGTGCAGAGCGTGAGCAACCGCGACGAGATGGCCCGACTGGGCCGTCCGGTACCCGACGACCTGACCGACGAGGCGGTCCGCAGCACACTGCTGCGAGCTCGCCTCGGCAAGCCCACCGCCTGACCGAGCACCCATCCAAGGAGCACCGCCATGAGTTCACTGCGTACCCACGACGACACCTGGGACATCAAGAGCAGCGTCGGCACCACCGCGGTCATGGTGGCCGCTGCCCGGGCGATCGAGACCGAGCAGCCCGACGCGCTGATCCGCGACCCCTACGCCCGACTGCTCGTCAACAATGCCGGTGCTGAGGTCTTGTGGGAGGCCATGCTCGACCCGGACGTCGTGGCCAAGATCGAAGCCATCGATGAAGAGTCCGCCGCCCGGATGCAGCACATGCGCGGCTATCAGGCGGTGCGGACCCACTTCTTCGACTCATACTTCGCCGACGCTGTCGCCACCGGGATCCGGCAGGTGGTGATCCTCGCGTCCGGGCTGGACTCGCGGGCATATCGCCTCGACTGGCCGGCCGGCACCACGGTTTACGAGATCGATCAGCCCCAGGTGCTGGACTACAAGACCACCACGCTGGCCGAAAGCGGCGCCAAGCCTTCCGCCGATCGCCGCGAGGTGGCGATCGACCTGCGGGAAGACTGGCCCGCCGCGCTGCGCGCCGCCGGATTCGACCCGGCCCAGCCGACCGCCTGGCTGGCCGAGGGATTGCTGATGTACCTGCCCGCCGAGGCACAGGACAAGCTGTTCACCCAGATCGGCGAGCTGAGCCCGGCGGGCAGCCGCGTCTCCGCCGAAACCGCGCCGATGCACGCCGAGGAGCGGCGCCAGCAGATGCGTGAACGGTTCAAGAAGGTGGCCGACGAGCTCGGCCTGGAGGAGACCGTCGACGTCGGCGAGCTGATGTACCGCGACGAGCACCGCGCGAACCTCACCGACTGGCTCAACGAAAACGGCTGGCGCGCCACGGCGCAGAACTCGATCGACGAGATGCACCGCCTGGGCCGCGGGGTGCAGAGTTCCGAGGTGGACGAAGACAGGGACGCCTTCTCCGACTTCGTGGTCGCCGAGCGGCTGTAAAGCCAGGGCTTCGCGGCGCCTAACCTCGCACACCCGTCGCACGTCCACCGTTGGCTCGCGGCCGCGGTTACCGGGAATTCGCCTGGTCATCGGGGACAATGGTCACTCATTATGGCCAGTGGCGGATCCGATCAAGCGCACCGTTGGGCGCTGCGAAAGGGCCGGTTCGTTGCCGCCGTCGCTTCGGCCTCGGTCATGGCGATCACCGGTATGGGCTGGACGGGCTATCACACCGCGCTGGGCAAGATCATCATTTCGCATGCGCTACCGAATGCGGCGACGACGCTGGACGGCAACCAGAACATCCTGCTGATGGGTCTGGACAGCCGGCTGGACCAAAACGGTAAGCCGCTGCCCCAGGACATCTACGAGGCACTGCACGCCGGTGACGAGAGTTCCGGCGGCTACAACGCCAATGTCCTTATCGTCGTGCACATTTCGGACGGCGATGGGCCGGTCACCGCGATATCGATCCCGCGTGACGACTACGCGGAGTTGCCGGGCTGCCCGGGGTCGGTCTGCGCGGGCAAGATCAAACAGGCGTACGGCCTGGCCTACCAGCAGTCGCTGAATTCGCAGGCGGCCGGGAATTCGGGTGGGGCGGGCGCCAACAACCTGACGGCTCGAGAGCAGACCGCGCGCGAGGCCGGCCGCAAAGCCGAAATCAACGCCGTCAACGACTTTCTGGGTATCTCGGTCGACCACTTCGTCGAGGTCACGCTGGGCGCGTTCTTTCAAATCGCCAAGGCCGTCGAGCCGATCACGGTGTGCCTCAATGCCGATACGCGGGACAGCTATTCGGGTGCGGACTTCCACCAGGGGGTCCAGCGCATCGACGCCGCGGACGCGATGGCCTTTGTGCGGCAGCGGCGCGACGAAAACGACGGCTCCTTCACCGATTTCGACCGAACCCGGCGACAGCAGGCGTTCCTCGTGTCGTTGGTCGAGGCGGCTCGTAGCGGCGGCGCGCTGTCCAGCGTGAGCGGGCTGCGCAAGCTGCTGCAGGTCGCCCGCGACAACGTCGCCGTCGACGACGGCCTGGACATCATGGAATTGGCTTCGCGCGCCTCGCAACTGAGCGGGCGGCCGCTGTCGCTCTACACCCTGCCGATCGCCGGCTTCGGCAAAGACGCCAACGGGTCCGACATCAACCAGGTCGACCTGCCCACCATCCGGCGCATCGTCAACGAGCGCTTCATGTCGGACACACCGGTGGCGCTGGAGGCCGCATCACCGCCCACCCAGCCGCCGCCGGCGCCGGCCGAACCCGCGATTCTCGACGTCGTCAACGCCACCTCGCGGGACGGGCTCGCGAGCGCCATCGAGGAGTCCTTCGCCGGCCGCGGCTTCACCCGCGGCAGCGCCACGACCGCGGCGGTCCCGGCCGACGACAGCGTCATCGAATACGGCCCTGGGGCGGACCGGGCCGCGCAGGTCTTGGCCGATCAACTGCACGTGCCGGCGACGGCGAACAACGCCGTGGCCGCCGGGACGGTGCGGCTGACGGTCGGAACGCAGTTCCCCGCAGGGGACTACCTGGCCCACCCCGGTGCGACGACCGACCCGTCCGGGTCCGGGCAGGTGAGTGCGGTGGCCGCCACCGGCACCGGCGACCGCGCCCCGGCACCGACCGACCTCAGCCAGATGACCGCCGCGAACGTCCCCTGCGTCAAGTAACCGCACCGGTCGTCGCCCGTGCGGGACGACGGCCGGGGCGATCCGACCGGCAATACCGGGGTTGGCCGGATCCTTCCTATTGCTCTCCCAACCGGATGGTTAGTATCGCGGTTATCACCGACGAGCGGCCGCCACGCGGCGGGACCCTGCTCGGGAAGGACAATGATGACCACCGAATCGGTTGCATCGAAGACGCCGGACTCCACGAACGGGACCGCACCGACCGACATCCCCGCCACGGTTGCCCGGCTTCGCCAGACCTTCGCCACCGGACGCACCCGCGACATCGAATGGCGCAAGCGCCAGCTTCTCCAACTGGTGAAGCTGATGGAGGAGAACGAGGCCGCGCTGGCCGCGGCGCTCGCCGAAGACTTGGACCGCAGCCCATTCGAGGCCTACATCGCCGACATCGCCACCACCGCCGGTGAAGCGAAATACGCGGCGAAGCGGGTGCGCCGGTGGACGCGCCGCAAGTATCAGCTGCTCGAACTCCCGCAGCTGCCCGGCCGCGGCTGGGTGGAGTACGAGCCCTACGGCACCGTGCTGATCATCGGCGCCTGGAACTACCCGTACTACCTGACGCTGGGCCCCGCGGTCGGCGCCATCGCCGCCGGCAACGCCGTCATCCTCAAGCCCTCGGAGATCGCCGCGGCGTCCGCGCACGTGATGGCCGAGCTGGTGCCCAAGTACCTCGACAACGACGCCATCGCGGTGGTCGAGGGCGACGGCGCGACGAGCCAGGAGCTCATCGCGCAGGGCCTGGACCGCGTGCTGTTCACCGGCGGCACCGAGATCGGCCGCAAGGTCTACGAGGGCGCGGCGCCGCACCTGACCCCGTGCACCCTGGAGCTCGGCGGCAAGAGCCCGGTCATCGTCGCGGCGGACGCCGACGTGGAGGTGGCCGCCAAGCGGATCGCCTGGATGAAGCTGCTCAACGCCGGGCAGACCTGCGTCGCACCGGATTACGTCCTGGCGGACGCCACGATTCGCGATGAACTGGTCGACAAGATCAGCGCCGCCATCACGAAATTCACCTCCGACAAGCCGGACGGCATGCGGGTGGTCAATCAGCGCCAGTTCGACCGGATCAGTGGTTACCTGTCCGGAGGCGACGGCAAGATCACCGTCGGCGGGGCCTGCGACCCGTCGAGCCTGCGCATTCAGCCCGCCGTCGTGGTGGATCCCGACCCGAACGGGCCGCTGATGCAGAACGAGATCTTCGGTCCGGTCCTGCCGGTGATCACCGTCCAAAACCTGGACGAGGCAATACGTTTCGTGAACTCGCGGCCCAAGCCACTGTCGGCCTACCTGTTCACCAAGCGGCGTGAGACCCGCGAGCGGGTGATCAAGGAGGTGCCGGCCGGCGGCATGCTGGTCAACCACGTCGCCTTCCAGGTCTCGACGGCCAAGCTGCCGTTCGGTGGTGTCGGCGCATCGGGAATGGGTGCGTACCACGGCAAGTGGGGGTTCGACGAGTTCAGCCACCGCAAGTCGGTCTTGACCAAACCCACCCGGCCCGATCTGTCGAGCTTCATCTATCCTCCGTACACCGAGCGGGCCTTCAAGATGGCCCGCCGGATGTTCTGACACATTGCTTCAATTCGGTTGCTAGAACGAGTTTTTCACCAATAGAGAGGAAACTTATGCCCGGAGTGCAGGATCGCGTCATCATCGTCACCGGAGCCGGTGGAGGACTGGGCCGGGAGTACGCCCTGACCCTCGCCCAGGAGGGCGCCAGCGTCGTCGTCAACGACCTCGGTGGAGCCCGTGACGGAACGGGCGCCGGCCACAACATGGCCGACGAGGTGGTCAAGGAGATCAAAGACGCCGGCGGGCGGGCAGTCGCCAACTACGACAGCGTCGCCGAGTCCGAGGGCGCCGAGAACATCATCAAAACCGCGCTCGACGAATTCGGCGCCGTGCATGGCGTGGTCAGCAACGCCGGCATCCTGCGCGACGGCACCTTCCACAAGATGTCCTTCGAGAACTGGGACGCCGTGCTCAAGGTGCACCTTTACGGTGGTTACAACGTCATCCGCGCCGCGTGGCCGCACTTCCGTGAGCAGAGCTACGGCCGCGTGGTCGTGGCCACGTCCACCAGCGGGCTGTTCGGCAACTTCGGCCAAACCAACTACGGCGCAGCCAAACTCGGCCTCGTCGGCTTGATCAACAGCCTGGCGCTGGAGGGTGCGAAGTACAACATCCACGCCAACGCGGTCGCCCCGATCGCGGCGACCCGCATGACCGAGGACATCCTCCCCAAGGAAGTACTCGAGAAGCTGACGCCAGAGTACGTCGCCCCGGTGGTGGCCTACCTGTGCACCGAGGAAAATCCCAACAGCGCTTCGGTTTTCGTGGTCGGTGGCGGCAAGGTGCAGCGTGTCGCGCTGTTCCAGAACAAGGGCGTCAACTACGACAAGCCGCCGACGGTGGAGGACATCGCCTCGCAGTGGGGCGAGATCACCGACCTGTCCGCGGCAAAGCAGGCTGATTTCAAGCTGGGGTAAGCCGGTCGCGACCGGGTGGTCAGCGAGTCAGGCGAGCAGCTCGCCGCGCAGACGTTCCACGTCCGCCTCGCTGACACCCGCGTCGCGCAGATAGGCGTCCAGCGAACCGAATTTCTGGTCGATGGTCTGACGTGCGGCGTCCAGGTATTCGGGACGCACGCCGAGGACACCGTCGGCCAGCCGGGCCTTGGTGAACGTGACGACCTCCGGGGTCAATTCGACGTCAGACCGCTTCTGGATCATCTCGTAGATGTGATCGCGCAGTTGAGGCACCGCGGCGTTGCTGCGCAGGTAATCGGCGACGATGGTGTCGCGATCCACGTCCAGCACTTCCAGCACCGTGGCGATCACGAAACCCGTGCGGTCCTTGCCCGCAAAGCAGTGCGTGAGCACCGAACGCCCGGCGGCCAGCATCGAAAAGACTTGCCGCACAGCGCGTTGCGCCCCGTTGCGGGTAGGAAACTGCCGGTACTCGTCGATCATGTGCCGGATGGCGGCCTCGTTGACTTCTTCGTCGGATTGGCTGGCGTCGCCCTCGAACAGCCGCCGAAACGCGGTCTCGTGCGGCGCGTCGTCGTCGCTGGGCTGATCGTCGCCGAGGTCGGGCAGGGGGAGCCGGTGGATCTCGATGCCGTCCGGAACCAGACCCGGACCGCGTTTTGTGACTTCCTGGTTCGCGCGCAGGTCGGCCACGTCGGTGATGCCCAACTCGCGCAGCGTGGTGCGGCCCTGGTCGTCGAGCCGGCTCAGCTCACCGGACCGGAACAACCGCCCGGGCCGCAGCGCCGGCGCGCCGGCGGCGACGTCGCGAAAGTTCCACGCGCCGGACAGTTCTCGCAGCGCCTCAGTCATTCGGTGTGACCGCCGCAACGAAGGCCGATTGTTCGCGGCCGAGCTCGGTGCGCGCGATCGTCCGCATGTGCACCTCGTCGGGCCCGTCGAAGATCCGCATGGCGCGGTGCCAGCCGTACAGGCGGGCCAGCACCGTGTCGTCGCTGACGCCGGCGGCGCCGTGCACCTGGATCGCGCGGTCGATGACATCGCAGGCCACCTGCGGCGCCACCGCCTTGATCTGCGAGACCAGCAGGTGCGCGGCCTTGTTGCCGTGCTGGTCGATCGTCCACGCCGCTTTTTCGCAGAGCAGTCGGGCCTGGTCGATCTCGTTGCGGGACTTGGCAATTGCCTGCTGCACCAAACCCTGGTCGGCCAGCGGCCGGCCGAATGCGATGCGGTTGTTCGCGCGGTGCACCATCAGCGCCAGGGCGCGTTCGGCCCCGCCGAGGGCGCGCATGCAGTGGTGGATGCGGCCCGGTCCGAGCCGGGCTTGGGCGATGGCGAAGCCGCCGCCCTCCTCACCGAGCAGGTTGGTGGCCGGCACCCGGACGTTGTCGTAGACGATCTCGCAGTGCCCGTGCTGGTCCTGCCAGCCGAACACCGACGTGGATCGCAGCACGCTCACGCCCGGGGTGTCCATCGGTACCAGCACCATCGACTGCTGCTGGTGGCTCGCGGCCTCAGGATTGGTGCGGCCCATCACGATCAGGATCTTGCAGCGCGGGTCGGCCGCGCCCGACGTCCACCACTTGCGGCCGTTGATGACGTAGTCGGCGCCATCGCGCACGATGGCCGTCTGGATGTTGCGGGCGTCGCTGCTCGCGACCGCCGGCTCGGTCATCGAGAAGGCGCTGCGGATCTCGCCGGCCAGCAGCGGCTCCAGCCACTGCTTGCGCTGCTCCTTGGTGGCGAACAAATGCAGGGTCTCCATGTTCCCGGTGTCCGGGGCCGCGCAGTTGACCGCCTCGGGGGCGAGCTCCAGGCTCCAGCCGGTCAGCTCGGCCAGCGGGGCGTATTCGAGGTTGGTCAACCCCGACTCGGCCGGCAGGAACAGGTTCCACAGGCCGCGCTCCTTGGCCTTGGTTTTGAGTTCCTCGATGACGGGCGGGACCGTGTGGTCGTGCGGGCCGGCTTCTTCGCGGTATTTGTCGTATTCGGCCTCCGCCGGAAAGACGTATTCCGTCATGAAGTCGGACAGTCGCTTGTGGTAGTCGCTGGCTTTGGCCGACATCGCGAAGTCCATGCCCGTCACGATAGGACACGTGTCGAGTCGCCGCGTTTCCGGTCGTCAGCGCGATGCTTACGCCGCGGTGAAGACGCGCCGGCGCGGGCGGCACGATGGACGGCATGAGTGAATCCCGCCCCCCGTTGCCTCCGTTCACCCACGAAACCGCGCTGCAGAAGGTGCAGGCGGCCGAGGACGCGTGGAACAGCTGCGATCCCGAGCGCGTCAGCCTGGCCTACACGGTCGATTCGCACTGGCGCAATCGCGACGAGCGCATCATCGGCCGCAACGAGATCGTGGCGTTCCTGACTCGCAAGTGGGAGCGCGAGCTGGATTATTCGTTGCGCAAGAGCCTGTGGAGTTTCAACGGCAACCGCATCGCGGTGCGCTTCCAGTACGAGTGCCACGACCAGTCCGGCCAGTGGTACCGCAGCTACGGCAACGAGCTGTGGGAGTTCACCGAGTCGGGCCTGATGGCGCGCCGCGAAGCCAGCATCAACGACGTGCCCATCGACGAATCGCAGCGGCGCTACTTCGGGCCGCGCCCGGAGTCCGAACACGGCCAGGAGTTCCCGCTCTGGTAGCCGCGTGGCGACGATGCGGCCGGCGTAGCCGGGTGCGGAGGAGGCGCGCAATCAAGCCGCGTGGCGACGATGCGGCCGGCGTAGCCGGGTGCGGAGGAGGCGCGCAATCAAGCCCCGCCACCGGACCTCGTGCACAACGCCGTCTTGTGACGTCACAACTGCGCGGGCGCTACTGCGCCGCCCTGTGGCGGCGAACCATCGACCGGAGCGTCGATCGCCCGGGGCGGGGGTATCCCGCTCCGGTGGTCCGGAGCCGTTCGCGCGTCCATGGTGAAACCTGGTTAAGGTAGCGAAGCGCGCGGCCGAGCCGGCGCCACGCCCATCGGCAGGGACAGTACGGGAAAGTACGGAAAGTAGATGTACGCGCCATGACAAATGCGCAGACGACGGTAGGAGTGGTCGCCGAATCCGGCGCCGACGAGCGGCGGGTCGCGCTGGTGCCGAAGGCGGTCGCGTCGCTGGTGGGCAGCGGCGTGGCGGTGGTGGTCGAGTCCGGTGCGGGCGAACGGGCGCTGCTGCCCGATGAGCTCTACACCGAGGCCGGGGCCAGCATCGGGGACGCGTGGGGCGCCGAGGTGGTGGTCAAGGTCGCGCCGCCGACCCAGGCCGAGGTCGCCAAGCTGCGCAGCGGCCAGACGCTGATCGGTTTCCTCGCGCCGCGCAACGCCGAGAACTCGATCGGCGCACTGAAGCAGGCCGGCGTGCAGGCGTTCGCGCTCGAGGCCATCCCGCGAATCTCCCGGGCGCAGGCGATGGACGCGCTGTCGTCGCAGGGCAACGTGTCCGGCTACAAGGCCGTCCTGCTGGCGGCCTCGGAATCCACCCGCTTCTTCCCGATGCTGACGACGGCGGCCGGCACCGTGAAGCCCGCCACCGTGCTGGTGCTCGGAGTCGGTGTGGCCGGGCTGCAGGCGCTGGCGACGGCCAAGCGGCTGGGCGCGCGCACCACCGGCTACGACGTCCGCCCCGAGGTGGCCGACCAGGTGCGCTCGGTGGGCGCGCAGTGGCTCGACATCGGCATCGACGCCTCCGGCGAGGGCGGCTACGCCCGCGAGCTCACCGATGAGGAGCGCGCCCAACAGCAGAAGGCCCTGGAAAAGGCGATCAGCGGATTCGACGTCGTGATCACCACGGCGCTGGTCCCGGGACGCCCGGCGCCGCGCCTGGTCACCGCGGCCGCGGTGGAGGCGATGAAGCCCGGCAGCGTGGTGGTGGACCTGGCCGGCGAGACCGGGGGCAACTGCGAGCTCACCGAGCCCGGGCAGACGGTCGTCAAGCACGACGTCACCATCGCCTCGCCGCTGAACCTGCCGGCCACCATGCCCGAGCACGCCAGCGAGCTCTACAGCAAGAACATCACCGCACTGCTGGACCTGCTGCTCACCGACGGCAAGCTGGCCCCCGACTTCGACGACGAAGTGATCGCAGACTCGTGTGTGACCCGCGATCGGAAGGAGTCGTAGATGTACGACGAGCTATTGGCCAACCTGGCGATCCTGGTGCTGTCCGGATTCGTCGGGTTCGCGGTCATTTCCAAGGTGCCCAACACGCTGCACACGCCGCTGATGTCGGGCACCAACGCGATCCACGGCATCGTGGTGCTGGGCGCGCTGGTGGTGTTCGGCTCGGTCGAGCATCCCTCGCTGGCGGTGCAGATCATCCTGTTCGTCGCGGTGGTGTTCGGAACGCTGAACGTCATCGGCGGATTCATCGTCACCGACCGGATGCTGGGCATGTTCAAGGGCAAGAAGAAACCCGTGCCCGCGAAGGCCGAGAAGGCAGAAGGGTCGGCGGCCAAATGAACTACTTGGTAGTCGGCCTCTACATCATTTCCTTCGCCCTCTTCATCTACGGCCTGATGGGCCTGACCGGTCCCAAGACGGCGGTGCGGGGCAACCTGATCGCCGCGGTGGGTATGGCCATCGCGGTGGCGGCGACCCTGATCAAGATCCGCCACACCGACCAGTGGGTGCTGATCATCGCCGGCCTGGTGGTGGGCGTCGTACTCGGCGTCCCGCCCGCGCGCTACACCAAGATGACCGCGATGCCGCAGCTGGTGGCGTTCTTCAACGGCGTCGGCGGTGGCACGGTCGCGCTGATCGCGCTCTCGGAATTCATTGAGACCAGCGGCTTTTCGGCTTTCCAGCACGGCGAGTCGCCGACCGTGCACATCGTGGTGGCGTCGTTGTTCGCCGCGATCATCGGCTCGATCTCGTTCTGGGGATCCATCATCGCGTTCGGCAAGCTGCAAGAGATCATCTCCGGATCGCCGATCGGCTTCGGCAGGGGGCAGCAGCCGATCAACCTGCTGCTGCTGGCCGCCGCGGTGGCCGCCGCCGTGGTGATCGGTCTGCGCGCGCACCCCGGCAGTGGCGGGGCGCCGTTGTGGTGGATGATCGGGCTGCTGGCCGCCGCGGGTGTGCTCGGCCTGATGGTGGTGCTGCCGATCGGCGGCGCGGACATGCCCGTGGTCATCTCGTTGCTGAACGCGATGACCGGGCTGTCGGCCGCGGCCGCGGGCCTGGCGCTGAACAACACCGCGATGATCGTGGCCGGCATGATCGTCGGCGCGTCCGGTTCGATCCTGACCAACCTGATGGCCAAGGCGATGAACCGCTCGATCCCGGCGATCGTCGCGGGCGGCTTCGGCGGTGGCGGTGTCGCCCCGGCCGGCGGCGACACCGGCGACAAGACCGTCAAAGCCACCTCGGCCGCCGACGCCGCGATCCAGATGGCCTACGCCAACCAGGTGATCGTGGTGCCCGGCTACGGCCTGGCCGTCGCGCAGGCCCAGCACGCCGTGAAGGACATGGCGGCCCTGCTGGAGAACAAGGGCGTCACGGTGAAGTACGCGATCCACCCGGTTGCCGGGCGGATGCCGGGGCACATGAACGTGTTGCTGGCCGAGGCCGAGGTCGACTACGACGCCATGAAGGACATGGACGACATCAACGACGAATTCGGCCGCACCGACGTCGCGATCGTCATCGGCGCCAACGACGTCACCAACCCGGCGGCGCGCAACGACGCGTCCAGCCCGATCTACGGCATGCCGATCCTCAACGTCGACAAGGCCAAGTCGGTGATTGTGCTCAAGCGGTCGATGAACTCCGGCTTCGCCGGCATCGACAACCCGCTGTTCTACGGCGAGGGCACCAGCATGCTGTTCGGCGACGCGAAAAAATCGGTGACCGAGGTCGCCGAGGAACTCAAGGCGCTGTAGCGACGAAAGCGCCTGTGCGCTGGGAGTTTAGACGGGCGGGTAGGCCGGCGGCGGGTATCCGTTTCCGTCGGTGACCCCGCGCAGACCCCAGGTCAGGTAGCGCATGAAGAACTCGATCTCGTCGCTTCCGTCGTAATCCGGACTCGGATCCATCGGCCCCACCTCTCGACTCATCGCGTTCGATGAGGAGTCTAGTCGCATACGCATGCACGTGACACCCGGCATTTTTGCATAAACTGTCCAACCAGTTGATTGATAGCTATTCTGGCCGAACCGGCCCTGGCCTGGCGATACCGACGATAGTGAGAACAGATGTCCACCGACAGCATCACCCCGAATGGGCTGACCCGGCGCGAAGAGCTGCTGGCGGTCGCCACCAAGCTGTTTGCGGCGCGCGGCTATCACGGCACCCGGATGGACGACGTGGCCGACGTGATCGGCCTGAACAAGGCGACCGTCTACCACTACTACGCCAGCAAATCGCTGATCCTGTTCGACATCTACCGCCAGGCCGCCGAGGGCACGCTGGCCGCCGTGCACGACGACCCGTCCTGGACGGCGCGCGAAGCCCTCTACCAGTACACCGTCCGCCTGCTCACCGGCATCGCCAGCGATCCGGAGCGCGCCGCGGTGTACTTCCAGGAGCAGCCGTACATCACCGAATGGTTCACCAGCGAGCAGGTCGCCGAGGTCCGCGAGAAAGAAGCCCAGGTGTACCACCATGTGCACGGCCTGATCGACCGCGGGATCGCCAATGGCGAGTTCTACCCGTGCGATTCGCACGTGCTGGCGTTGGGCTACATCGGCATGACGCTGGGCAGCTACCGCTGGCTGCGGCCCAGCGGCCGGCGTTCGGCCAAGGAGATCGCCGCCGAGTTCAGCACGGCGCTGCTGCGCGGGCTGATCCGCGACGAAGCCATCCGCACGACGTCTCCGCTGGGACCCTAAGCGCGCAGGTGCTTGTCGAGGAACGCCAGCTGGTCGGCGACCACACGGTCGAAGGCGTCGTCGACGTAGATCGCGAAGTGGCCCTCGGGGTACAGCCTGACCTCACCGCGGGGCGCTTTGGCCGCGTGGCGCAGCGTCGCCGACGCGGGAGCCACTGAGTCGGCTTCGCACACACAGAACAGGATCGGGCAGGCGATCTTTTGCGTGTCACGTCCCGGGCGATAGGTGAAGACCTGCAACCCGATTCGCGCGGCGACCTCGTTGCATAGCTCGACCCCGTCGGGCACCAACCGCAGGTAGCCCGGATACGCGTCGGGCGTAGTCATCAAGGCGACCTCGCCGGGCTTGCCCACCGTGGCGACCATCACCGGCGGCCTGCCCCGCCGGCGTGCGAGAAGGTCGCGCACCGCCCGGGCGGTGATGCGCGCGACGATCAACGGGTTGGTGACGGTGCGCGCCGACGCGAGACCGTCTGTGAAGGGACATTGGGCGACGGCCGCGGCGATGCCCGGCAACCGGGCCGCCGTGGCGATCACGTGACCGCCGGCAAAAGAGGTGCCCCACAATGCGATCCGGTCGGGGTCGATGCCCGGCAGGGTGCGGGCAAAGGCGACGGCCGCGGCCCAGTCGGCGAGCTGCATGCCGACGTCGAGGACCTGACGCGGGCGGCCCTCGCTGTCGCCGAAGTTGCGGTAGTCGAACACCAGGCAGGCGTAGCCGGCCGCGCTGAAGCGTTCCGCGTAGGCGTCCAGGCGCATGCTCCGCACCGCCCCCAGCCCGTGCGCCATCACCAGCAGCGGCGCGGGCCCGTCGCCCGGCGGCCGGTACAGCCAGGCGCTGATCAGGTCGTCGCCGGAGGCGAACTGAAGGTCTTCGCGTTGTGTCATCAGGGACTGATTCTGCCCCCGCGGGCCGCGGTCAGTCAGGCAGGTATGCTCCCCAAAATTTATGGACTACTGTCTAGAAAAGTTGTCCAGCGTTCGAGGGACGGAGACTCTCATGGCGATCCGCGTCGCGCATGTCGGTACCGGGAATGTCGGCGGGCTGGCACTCGCCGAACTCATCACCAACCCCCAGTTCGAGCTGACCGGGGTGTGCGTCTCGACTCCGGAAAAGGTGGGCAAGGACGCCGGCGAGCTGTGCGGCGTCGGCCTGGACACCGGTGTCGTCACCGGCGTCACGGCCGTCAATGACCTGGACGCGATCATCGCCGCCAAGCCCGACTGCGTCGTCTACTGCGCGATGGGCGACACCCGGCTGCCCGAGGCGATGGCCGACGTCATGCGCATCCTGGCCGCCGGCATCAACGTCGTCGGCTCGTCGCCGGGCCTGCTGCAGTACCCGTGGGGCGTCATGCCCGACAAGTACATCGCCCGCGTGGAAGACGCTGCCAAGCAAGGCAATTCGAGCATCTTCATCAGCGGGGTCGACCCGGGATTCGCCAACGACCTGATCCCGTTCGCGCTCGCCGGTACCTGTCAGCGCATCGAGCAGGTGCGCTGCATGGAGATTCACGACTACGCCAGCTACGCCGGCCAGGAAGTCATGGAGTACATGGGATTCGCCCGGCCCATGGACGAAGTCCCGATGCTGCTGCAGCCGGGCATCCTCAGCATCGCCTGGGGCACCGCGATCCGTCAGCTCGCGGCCGGCCTCGGCATTGAGGTCGACGAGATCACCGAGTCCTACCAGCGCGAGCCGGCGCCGGAAGATTTCGACATCGCCGTCGGCCACGTGGCCAAGGGCACGGTGGCCGTGCTGCAGTTCGAGATTCGCGGCATGGTCAAGGGCCACCCGGCCATCGTCATCGAGCACGTCACCCGATTGCGGCCGGACCTGCGCCCCGACCTGCCCCAGCCCGCCTCCGGCGACGGCTCCTACCGCGTCGAGATCACCGGCGAGCCGTCGTATGCGGTCGACATCATCCCGAGCAGCCGCAAGGGCGACCACAACCACGCGGCGATCGCGGGCGCCGCGGGCCGCGTCGTCAACGCCATCCCCGCGGTGATCGCGGCGCCGCCGGGCATTCGGACCACACTTGATTTGCCGCTGGTAACGGGCAAAGGCCTTTACGCACCAAGCACTTTGGTGACCACCTAAATCGAAAGGAGACCTACGTGGGTCGGGTAGACGGCAAGGTAGCGCTGATCAGTGGTGGCGCCGGCGGTATGGGAGCCGAAGACGCGCGGCTGCTGGTCGAGGAGGGCGCCAAGGTCGTGATCGGCGACATCCTGGACGACCAGGGCAAGGCGCTGGCCGAGGAGATCGGCGACTCCGCGCGCTACGTGCACCTCGACGTCACCCAGCCCGACGAGTGGGACGCCGCCGTGGCCACCGCGGTCGGCGAATTCGGCAAGCTCAACGTGCTGGTCAACAACGCCGGCACCGTCGCGCTCGGCCCGCTGAAGAGCTTCGATCTTGCCAAGTGGCAGAAGGTGATTGACGTCAACCTGACCGGGACCTTCCTGGGCATGCGGGCCTCGGTCGAGCCGATGATCGCGGCCGGGGGCGGCTCGATGATCAACGTGTCGTCCATCGAGGGCCTGCGCGGCGCGCCCATGGTGCACCCCTACGTCGCCTCCAAGTGGGGCGTTCGCGGCCTGGCGAAGTCGGCGGCACTGGAGCTGGCACCGCACAACATCCGCGTCAACTCGGTGCACCCGGGGTTCATCCGCACCCCGATGACCGCCCACCTGCCCGAGGACATGGTGACCATTCCACTCGGGCGTCCGGGCGAGGTCCGGGAAGTCGCGACCTTCGTGCTTTTCCTGGCCAGCGACGAGTCGTCCTACTCCACCGGTAGCGAGTTCGTGATGGACGGCGGCCTGGTCACCGACGTGAATCACAAGGAGTTCTAGGGCGGTGCTATAACACCGAGCATGCTGCGCAGCCTGGCGAGCCTGGTCGGATCGAACCACGTCCTCACCGACCCCGATGTGCTGGCGGCGCGCAGCGTCGACCACACCGGCCGGTACCGGGGCAAGGCGAGCGCGCTGGTGCGGCCGGGCTCGGCCGAGCAGGTCGCCGAGGTGCTGCGGGTGTGCCGGGACGCCGGGGCGCACGTGACGGTGCAGGGCGGCCGGACCTCACTGGTGGCCGGCACCGTTCCCGAGCACGACGACGTGTTGTTGTCCACCGAGCGGCTGCACGCCGTCGGCGACGTCGACACCGTCGAACGCCGCATCGAGGTCGGCGCTGGAGCCACCCTGACGGCGGTCCAACGGGCCGCGGGCGCGGCCGGTTTGGTGTTCGGCGTGGATCTCGCGGCCCGCGACACCGCGACGGTCGGCGGCATGGCGTCGACGAACGCCGGCGGCCTGCGCACGGTCCGCTACGGCAACATGGGCGAACAGGTGGTCGGCGTGCAGGTGGCCCTGCCCGACGGCACGCTGCTGCGCCGGCACAGCCGGGTGCGCCGGGACAACACCGGCTACGACCTGCCCGCGCTGTTCGTGGGCGCCGAGGGCACCCTGGGCGTCATCACCGAGCTGGACCTGCGGCTGCACGCCACCCCGTCGCACCGGGTGACGGCGATCTGCGGGTTCGCCGACCTCGAGGCGCTGGTGACCGCCGGGCGCACCTTCCGCGACGTGGACGGCATCGCGGCCCTGGAATTGATCGACGGCAGGGCCGCCGCGCTGACCCAGGAGCACCGCGGCGTCGGCGCCCCGGTCGCCGGCGAGTGGCTGCTGCTGGTGGAGCTGGCCGCTGATCATGACCAGACCGAGCGGCTGGCCGAGCTGCTCGATGACGTGCCGATGCGCGCCGATCCCGCCGTCGGCGTGGATCTCGCTGCGCAGCAACGGTTGTGGCAGGTCCGCGAATCGCTGGCCGAGGTGCTCGGCGTGTACGGGCCGCCGCTGAAGTTCGATGTCTCGCTGCCGCTGTCGGCGATCAGCGAATTCGAAAGCCACGCGGTCGATTTGGTTCACACGCATGCCCCCGACGCGCTGCCGGTGCTGTTCGGCCACATCGGCGAGGGCAACCTGCACCTGAACGTGCTGCGCTGCCCGGCCGACCGGGAGCGGGCGCTGTACGAGCCGATGATGGACCTCATCGCGCGATCGGGCGGCAACGTCAGCTCCGAACACGGCGTCGGCAGCCGCAAACGGCCCTACCTCGCCATGTCCCGAGGACCCGCCGACATCGCCGCGATGCGGACCCTCAAGGGCGCGCTGGATCCGACCGGCTATCTGAACGCCGCGGTGTTGTTCGACTAGCTGGCCTTGATGCCCACCGCGTGGCGCAGCTGCGCCAGGAACTGATCGGCGTCGTCGCTTCGCACGATGTAGTGCGATATCGCAATCCGGATGACCGTCGCCGCCTTCACCGCCGCGTTGGGCCCGGGGAGGTGGCGCTGCAGACCCTCGCGCATCTGCGGGATGACCCAGGAGAACTGGGCGATGGTGTGCTCGGGCTCGACGTCGACCATGCGCACCCCGGAGTACGAATGCTGGTACTCGACGATGAACCGCAGCACCGCGTCGAGCTTGTCCACACCCTTCAGGCCCGCGGTGGCCTTCACCAGACCGCTTTCGAAGATCTGGCGCTCGTAGCTCGAAAACGCCGACAGCAACTCCTCTTTCGACGCGAACCAGCGGTATAGCGTCGGGCGGGAGACGCCCGCCTGGGTGGCGACGTCGGACAGGCTGAGCTTGGTCTTGCCGTTGCGGCCGAGCACCTCGGCGGTGGCCGCCAGGATGCGCTGACGCGTCGAGGTGTCGGTTTCGGCGATCGTCGTCGCCCGGGCCGGCTGGCTCATGATTCAAACTTTACGAAGTGTCGCCGAGGTGTCATGGTCATTCGCTCCCACGTTAGGCCCGAGGCGGGCGCCGGCGCACCAGAACCGACTGCTGGATGGCGCCGACCGCGCCCTGCTCGTCGAACAACGTGCCGATGGTCGTCCCGATGCCGTCCGGCCCGTAGCTGGTCTCCGCCCGAATGCCGATCCAGTCGCCGTCAGGAACACGAAATACGTGCACGGCCAGATCGGTGTTGAGGAAGGTCCATTTGGTGATGTCGAGCTTGCTGCCGATGCCGTTGGCGCAGTCGGCCACCGCGAACAACCGTTCCAGCTGCGTCATGGATTCGCCATTGACCAGGTCAACGGTCGGGTTGATCCAGGATTCGCCCGGCCCCTTGCTGAGCGGCTCGGTCAGCCACAGCCACTGAAGGCTGTGCACGTAGTTGCGATCCCAGTCCCGCGCCTTGAGGTTGCGGTCGAAGGCCTCCGCCCGTGCGCCGGGCAGTGGCGCCGAAGCGTGCGCCAGTGACTCCGTGTCCTGGCGCTGCAACCGCCATCCGCTGGCGCGCGCCACCGGCCGCGGTGTGCCGTCAGGACCGGGGGCCAGCATTTCGGCGCTGAGCAGTTCGATCTGCTTGCCGGGGCGTTGCACCTCCGCGCGCACCCACAGATCGCCCTCGGCCGGCACCCCGCCCAACAGGTCGATGACGACCCGGGACAGGCGCGTGTCGTCGCGCTGCTCGCACCGCTCCAGCGCCCGGACCAGCAGCGCCGACACCGGGCCCCCGTGCTGGATGGCCGCCGACCAGGTGCCGCGCGCCAGATCGGTCGCCCGGAACCTCTCGCCAGTGCCGGCGTCGTCACCGGCCGAGTCGATCAGCTCGTAGTAGGCGTCGGTCATCGTCAACCTCTCGGGTCAGGGCAGGCCGGCGCCGGGAGTGGTCACCGTGACGGCATCCAGCCGGGAAAGCCGGGTGCCGACCAGGCGCTGAGGATAGGCCTCCGTGCTCGACAACAGAAACAGCGTCCGGCGCTGCGGGCCGCCGAGGGCGCACGCGATCGCGACCCGGTCGCCCATGTCGATGCGGTCGGTCACGGTGCCGCCCGCCACGATCCGCTCGAACTGGTGGGCCAGCGTCATCGACGCCCACACCCCACCCTCGGCGTCCAGCGCGATGCCGTCGGGCGGGCCGTCCAGGCCGTCGGCAAAAACCCGGCGGTCGGACAGGGCGCCGTCGTCGGCGATGGAAAACGCGGTCAGCCGCCGGCCCGTCGATTCGGCGACGATCAGCGTCCCGCGATCCGGGGTGATCGCCATGCCGTTGGGAAAGTCGAGGCCTTCGGCCACCACGGTGGCGCCGTCGTCGGGGTCCAGCCGAAGGATGACCCCACCGCGCAGCGCCTGGCAGCCGATGTACGCGCGGCCCGCGTCGTCGATGACCATGTCGCCGAGGCTGGCCGGCGCCAGGTCGGCGAGATCGGCGATGGTGGCCACGGTTTCGCCGTCATAGCGCAGCACCTGCCGGTCCTCGGTCGAGGCGATCAGCAGCGACCCGTCGGGCCGGAAGCCCAGACCCGACGGCGAATTACCGGGCAACGGCAGCGTGGTCAGGGAGCCACCCATGGTCGCGGTGTGGACGGCCTCGCCCAGCATGTCGGAGAACCACAGCAGGCCCTCGAACCAGCGCGGGCCCTCGCCGAAGCAGAATCCGTTGGCCACCGGCTCGGGAATCATTCGTCCCCGCCTTCGGCAAATCGGTCCGCTTTACAAAACACCGAAAAAGTGTCATGCACCGCGGGTACCGGTGTCAATCTGCCGATCGGGCGAGCTCCCGCGCCACGGCCTCGTGGTAGGCGTCGATCTTGGCCGGATTGGCCTGGAGAAAGAGCTGATCGGGCAGCGGGGCGTGCTTGTGCGCCTCGATCGTCATGGTCCGGGAGAACAGCGTGATGTCCTGCCCGGGCCTGGTGAAGCGGTACGAGACCGTGATGCGGCCCTCCATCCCGCCTTGGAAAATACCGCCCGCACGGTCATGGCCCAGCCGGCCGATCGAGGTGAACACGAACAGCGTCGGGCGCACCGCGGCGGCCAGCTGCCAGCTGAAGACCCGGTCGCCGTCGGGACCGGCTTCCTCCCAGGTGTCGCCGACCTTCAGCGGCAGCTCCGGCAACTTGCCGATGTGCGCGCTGCCGGGATAGGTCTTCGTCCAGTTCTGCGGGTTGGTCACGAAGTCGTACACCGTCTCGGCGGACTGCGTGAACGCGGTCTCTGAAGTGGTGGTCACGATGCCCAATGGTGTTGCCTCCCTATGCGTTCCGTCGTCCCGTCGATCGGCGGGGCCGCCGTCTTGTTAGCCGAGCTTTACAAATCCTACTCAAAGTGTCACGCTGAGCGCTGAGCCGCGAGCGCGAGAGGTGGAGTGGGTTGACGAAGGCGTCTGAGGAATCCGCGCAGACCGAATGGACCGTGCAGGGCCTGCTGGATCTGTTCGACGTGCAGGCCGACGGGGACGACCGGTTCACCGGCGACACCGGCATCGCGGCGGGCGACGAACGCCAGGTGGTGGAGGGCACCCAGGTGCTCGCGCAGGCGATCGTCGCCGTGGCCAAGCGGTTCCCCGACAAGTCCGTGCGCTCGGCGCACGCGGTCTTCTCGCGCGCGGTGGTCGTCGGTCCGCCGATCGAACTCGTCGTCGACGTCGTGTCCGAAGGCCGGTCCACCGCCACGGCGGTGGTCGCCGTGCACCAGAACGGCCGGCGCTGCCTGAGCATCACCGTGCTGGCCGACGTCCCGACCGACGATGTCATCCGGCACCACCTGCCGCGCCCCGAGGTCGCCGCCCCGGCGGACGCGAACCACTCGCCGATGCCGATGGTGGGCCGCGAACTGCGCCTCGTCGACGTCGTCGACGTCAACAGCCCCGACGAGGTCGGCCCCCCGGAGCTCTACGCGTGGTTGCACTACGACCCGATCCCGACCCGCGACGAGTTGGCCAAGGCGCTGCTCGCGTACTTCACCGGTCACCTGGGCATCTCCACCACGATGCGGGCCCACGAGGGCATCGGCACCGCCCAGGCGCACCTGACCGTGTCGACCGCACCGATGAGCATCTCCGTCGCGTTCCACGAACCGGTGGACTGGACCGGGTGGCTGCTGTACACGCACGAGAGCACCCAGGTCGGCGCGGGCATGTCCTACGTGCGCGGCACCGTGCACTCCGAAGAGGGTGAGCTGCTGGCCTCGTTCGCCCAGGAGGCGCTGATCCGCCCGCTGCGCACCAGCGACACGGCGATCGACTCGCGCGCGCGGTTCTAACGGCCATGCGGTTCACCATCACCCACCCGATGCACAGTCATCCGTACAACCCGGAGCTGGTGAGCGGGGACGGTATCGGCAAGGTGGCCGCGGCGACCGAGGCGGCCGGGATTCACGGTTTCGGCTTCACCGATCACCCGGCGCCCTCACAGCGATGGCTGGAGGCCGGCGGACACGACGCGTTAGACCCCTTTGTCGCGCTGGGTTTCGCGGCGGCTACGACGTCCACGCTGCGGCTGATCCCCAACATCGTGGTGCTGCCGTACCGAAACCCGTTCGTGGTGGCCAAGTCCGGTGCCACCCTGGATCTGCTCTCCGGTGGTCGGTTCACGCTCGCGGTGGGCGTGGGCTACCTCAAGCGCGAGTTCGCGGCGCTCGGGGTGAGCTTCGACGAGCGCGCCGAGTTGTTCGAGGAGTCCCTCCAGGTGATCCGGGCCATTTGGACCGGAGACGATATCTCCTTTGAGGGCAAGCATTTCAGTGCGCGTGGCATCACCGCGCATCCCCGGCCGGTGAGCGATCCGCATCCGCCGATCTGGATCGGCGGCAATACGTCGTCGTCGCGGCAGCGGGTGGCCCAGTACGGTGACGGCTGGTGCCCCTTCCCCGCACCGCCGCAGCTGGCCCAGACGGCCGGCACCGCCGTCATCGACTCGGCGCAGAAGCTCGCCGACGGCATCGACGATCTGCGGCGCAGATGCGATGTGGCGCAGCGGGATTGGTCGGGCATCGACATCACCTTCACCAACTTCGAGGGCGGCGGCCCGGCGAGCGACGACTTCAACGCCGACGCCTACCTCGAGGGGCTGGACAAGCTGGCGAAGCTGGGCGTGACGTGGGTCAGCATCCACCTGCCCGGCGACAGCATGACGCACGCGCTCGAGACCCTCGACCGGTTCCGCACCCTGGTCGTCGACGCGGCTTAGTTGGATCGAAGACGTTTCATGGACTTCTCCCGTGTAGTGCTCTCGCCCGAGGATCAGGACTTCTTTGACCGGACCCGGGAGTTCATTGCGAAACACGTCACCGACGAGGTGCGGCGGCGTGATCGAGAGACCGGCGAAAACTTCAGTGAGCAAGTGCATTTGGCGCTGGGTGACGAGGGTTATCTGACGTCGGATTACCAGCTGGAGTCCGAAGGGGGATTCAATCCGGTGCGCCGGCGAATCTTCCACCTCGAGATCGGTCGTGCGCACACGCCGTGGTTCCACTGGGGCACCACGGCGGTCGTCGCGCGGTTGGTGAAGCAATTCGGGGCGGCCGAACTCGCCGACGCGATCCTGCCGGGCGTGCTGTCCGGCGAGATCCGGCTCTGCCTGGGCTACACCGAGCCCGAAGGCGGCTCCGACGTCGCCACCTGCAAGACCCGGGCCGTGCGGGACGGATCTGGCTGGGTGATCAACGGCTCCAAGATGTTCACCTCGAACGCGCAGAACGCCAAGTACGTCTTTCTGCTGACCAACACCGATCCGCAGGGACGCAAACACAAGAACCTGACCATGTTTCTGGTGCCGCTGGACTCGCCAGGCATCGAGATTCAGGGCATCCGCACGGTGGACGGTGACCGCACCAACATCGTGTATTACAGCGACGTGCGGGTCGATGACCTCTATCGGATCGGTGAGGTCAACGGCGGCTGGACGGTGATGCGGTTCGCCCTCGACGCCGAACACGGCATCACCGACGCCGAAGACCATGGCCTGCAGAACATTTCGATGCTGTCAGAGCACGGCCACCTGATGGCCGAGGCGGCCGACGGGGTCGCGGCGGTGCTGGCCACGCCCGATGCGACCGGGCGGCGCCCGATCGACGACGACGCCACGAAATACCGCCTCGGGCGCAGCATGGCCCGCATCGAGGCGGCCATGTCGACTCCGGGAATGTACGGGCGGGTGGCGCTCATTCAGACCATGCGTGAGGTCTCGCAGGAACTGATGGACCTGCTGGGGACGGCATCGGCATTGCCCACCGATGCAACGGGTTCCGCGGACTTCGCTGATAATGGCGCCATCGAGTTCATCTTCCGGCACGGCGTGCCCGCCGGCATCTACGGCGGCACCATGGAGGTGTTCCGCAACATGATCGCCCAGCACGAGCTGGGGCTCGGGCGTCCTAGCTACGGGCGCTGACCGGCAGCTCGGCCGTCATCTCGACGCGGGTGTCGTCGAAGCTCAGGAATCCCCTGATGGGCAGGCTTTCCGGCGGCGGGCCGGGATAGCACCACGCGACGTCGGAGACGACATCCTCGCCCGAGACGAACGACCAATACGTCGCGAAGCCCTTGTAGTTGCAGTAACTCTCCGTCTCGGAGCGCCGCAACAGGTCGGTGCGCACGTGTGCCGGATCGACGTAAAGCCGTGGGGCGAGCGCGGTCTCGAACACGATCACCGTGTCGTCGGTGTCTACCAGCGTGTGGCCGGCGACGCGGACGCGCAGGCGGCGTTGGGTCGGACGGCAATCGACGCGGTGATAGGGATTGGGCGGGTAGTGCACGAGCCTGCGCCCCTCTTCCAGCCAGGTGTCGACCGCGTCCCAGGGCACCTGGACGAAACCGGGCGCCGCGGGTTCCGGCTCGCTGGGTAGGTCGCCGACCTCGTCGGCCGCGAAGACGTAGCTCAGCGGCCGGCCGCGCCGGTGCACCATCAGCGCCCGCTCGGTGTCGATCACCACGCGGCCGTCCTTGACGGCCTGCACGCGCCGGGGATGCGGTTCGACGTACACGACGTCGTCGGGTATCGGGGGCGAGAAGCGCCCCGCGGGATCGCTGCTGAGCGGACCACGCCCGGCCACCAGAGTCATGCGTTCCTCCCGGTTGCTTGCCCTCGCTCTACCCAATCATGTGCGTCGCCGCGATGGGGCGGCGCGTTGGATCCGGATGTCCGCCGAGCGCTTTCCCGGTGCACCGGTGTCGGCGGTCACACGCACCCCGACGGCCCGGCCGGTGTCGGCGTCGACGAACGCCAGCTTGACCGGACCGTCCTGTAGGTAGGCGTCCCCCCACTGCACCAGCGACATGAACACCGGCAGGAAGTCCTCCCCGGCCTCGGTCAGCCGGTACTCGTCGCGGGCGCGCTGCCCCGGCTCCTGATAGGGAACGCGCGCGACGATGCCCGCCGCCTCGAGTTGCTTGAGCGCCCGCGACACGGCCGGCGCGGACGTCGCGATGCGTTCCACGAAGTCCTCGAAACGTGTTGTGCCAAAGAATAATTCGCGGACAACCTGAAAGGCGGTCTTGGTGCTCAGCAGTTCGAGGACCTTCGACATCGAGCAGCCCTCGCCGATCGACCACTGCTGGCGGTCCCGCAGCCGGTTCTCGAACTCCATCACGGACCCCTTTAGCTAACGCTTGCGTTATCCAGCATATCGTGCTTGTATCTTACTAACGAAATCGTTAGTCAGCTAGGAGTGAAGAAAATGTTATCGGATCAGCTATTTCTCATCACCGGGGCGACCGGCAACACCGGTGCGCCCACCGTCGAGATGCTGCTCGACGCCGGGCACCGGGTGCGCGCGTTCGTGCACCGCAGCGATCAGCGCTCCGAGGCGCTGGCCGGCCTGGGCGCCGAGATCGTCGAGGGCGATCTGCTCGACTTCCACGCGGTCAGCTCGGCGATGACCGGCGTGGACGCCGCCTACTTCTGCTACCCGATCGCCCCGGGCAGCCTGCTGCCGGCCACTGCCGTCTTCGCGCAGGCCGCCAGCGAGGCAGGCGTGCGGGCGGTGGTCAACATGTCGCAGATCTCCGCCCGACGCGAGGCGAAAAGCCATGCTGCGCAACAGCACTGGATCGCCGAGCGACTGCTGGACCGGTTCCCCTTCGGCACCACACATCTGCGCCCGACCTTCTTCGCCGAATGGCTCAAATGGCAATGGGCGCGCAGCGGCGACGAGGGCGTGCTGCGGCTGCCGTTCGGCAATGGGCGCCATGCCCCCATCGCCGGGCGCGACCAGGCCGGCGTCATCGCCGCCATCCTGCAAAACCCCGCCCCGCACGATCGGCAGATCTATCCGCTGGTGGGCGCCGAGGAACTTGATCACTACCGCATCGCCGAGCAGATGTCGGATGCCCTCGGCATCGCGGTCCGCTACGAGCCGATCGGCATTCCCGCCTTCGCCGCGGCGCTGACGGCGCAAGGCCGGCCGGACTTCTTCGTCCAGCACATCAGCAGCGTCGCGCAGGACTACCAGGACGGCGTCTTCGCGGGAGAGAACAACCTGGTCGAGGTGATCAGCGGGCACAGGCCGATGACCGTCGGCGACTACGTCGACGCCAACCGCGCCGCCTTCGACCACGACGGCAACTTCGCGGTGGGCGCCCAGCGCGTGGCGAGCTGAGCGTTGCGCCGCCGAATCGGGGGGATGCGTGCACCCCGGCGCGCCTACAGGGTAGGAACTTACCCATGGCGGGACCGGTAGCAGGCGTCAAAGTCGTCGAACTCGGGGTCTGGGTGGCCGGACCGGCCGCCGGCGGCATCCTGGCCGACTGGGGTGCCGACGTGATCAAGATCGAACCGCCCACCGGTGATCCGGCGCGCATGTTCGGCCGGATGCTGGGCTGCGATCTGGGCCTCAACCCGCCGTTTGAGATGGACAACCGGTCCAAGCGCAGCGTCGTACTGGACCTCGGGACCGACGAGGGCCGCGGCACCGCGTTCGAATTGCTCAGTGACGCCGACGTTTTCCTGACCAATGTGCGCCCCGGCGCGCTGCGGCGCCTCGGCCTGGACTTCGAGACGGTGTCGGCCGCCAACCCGCGGCTGGTCTACGGGCTCATCACCGGATACGGCGAAAACGGGCCCGACGCCGACCGCGCCGCGTTCGACGTCGCCGCGTTCTGGTCCCGGGCCGGGGTGGCCCACCTGCTCACCCGACCCGGCGACACGCCCCCGTTTCAGCGCGGCGGCATGGGCGACCACTCCGCCGGGATGACCATGGCCGCGGCCGTGTGCGCGGCCCTGCTCGCACGTGAACGCACCGGGACGGGCCAGCTGGTGACCACCTCGCTCTACCGGCAGGGCGCCTACACCGTGAGCTTCGACCTCAACACCTATCTGATGAGCGGGCAGCCGATCGCGATCGGCCAGCGCGAAACGATGGGCAACCCGTGCATGAACAACTACGCCGCCTCCGACGGGCGGCGGTTCTGGATCGTCGGCCTGGAGCCCGAGCGGCACTGGCCGGCGCTGTGCCGTGCGGTGGGCCGGCCCGAGTGGCGGGACGACCCCCGGTTCGCCGATGCCCGCGCCCGCGCCGTCAACTCGACCGTGCTGATCGCCGCGCTGGACGAAATCTTCGCGACGCGGCCCCTCGACGAGTGGGCACAGGTCTTCGCCGGCGAACCGGATTTCTTCTGGTCACCGATCAACACCCTGGAGGACGTCGTCGCCGACGAACAGTTCCACGCAGCGGGCGGCATCGTCGACGTCCCGGACGGCGACGCCGCCGTCCCGATGGTGGCCACACCCGCGGACTTCCATGGGACACCGTGGGCACCGCGTTCTGCGGCACCGGAACTCGGGCAGCACACCGAGGAAGTCCTGGCCGACCTCGAGGCGCGTCGCGGGTCCTGACGGGCCGACGGGGACCTTTACAAATTTCGCCATAAGTGTCACGCTGTCCGGTGAGCGGCGTCGCCCGACGCGTGACGCGGCTCCAACCCTTGAGAAAGCCCATGACAAGCGCTTGAGACCCGCCAGCCGACCGGCCGGTGGTGGTGAGGAATGGATCGATGGTCGCTCCGACGTTCGACATCAGCAAGACCGGCGCCGCGAAAGCAACCCGCGCGAACGGCGAGGGCCTGCGTTACCGGCTCGACGTCGTCGCGGCCAATGCCGTCGATGTCGTGCAATCGGCCGGCGGCTGGCTCTATGACCGGGCCATGGCCGGCTGGGAAGTGACCGTGCTGCTCCCGCGGGGCTGCGACACCCGGCCGCTGCGGATCCTGGGTGTGCGGGCAGCGGAGCTCGAGCCAGAGCTCGCCGGGCTGGGGACGGGCTCGACCAGCCTGGCCGTCAGCGCCGAGGTGTTCACCGCCGACGCCAGGGTGCGCGACGCGGTGCTCGAGTCGCTGGACAACCGGCTGATCGAGGTCGCGCTGTGGGGTGAGGGATGGCCCCTGGGCGTGAACCGTGCGACGACCCGGGCGCAGCACCTGCTCAGCGGCGCGGCCCGCATGTTCAAGGGCTATGCGCTTGCGGCGGCGGGCATTCCGGGCGCGACGGTCGATGCCACCGAGACGCTGCTGTGCGACGTGGGCTCGGGGGCCGACTCAGAGCTGGTCCGGCTCGACTAGCCCATGAAGAAATACTTCGGCCACACACTGCTCTACTTGCACGAGACGATCTCGCTGGGATCCGGGCGAAGCGACCGCTTCACCGAGATCTTCACCGACACCTATCAGCCGATGATGGAACAACTCGGCGCCCGGCTGTTCGCGATCTGGGAATCCACGCCGTACAACGGTCACTGGCCGCAAGTGACGGTCATCTGGGAGATCGACGGCTTCGCCGACTACGCCAGGATCGGCGCCGCGCAGGCCCGCGGCGGCAGCCACGAGGCCGCGTCCGGCAAATGGTCGGCGTTCCTGGCCGACGTCGGCGCCTCGGGGGAGGGCCGCATCATGTACCCCGGCCCCAGCAACAAGACACTCGCCCAGCTTCGCGAGGCGAATTTCACTGCCCCGCTGGTGATTCAAGAGGTCATGCAGACCAAGCCGGGGCGTCAGGACGACTATATCCGCGAACTGGAGCGGCTCTATGTGCCGTGGTCGGAACGCACCGGCAAGCGCTGGCTCGGTTCGTTCACCACGACCTTCCGCTACAACGAAGTCATCCACTACTGGGCGCTGGACGGTGGCTGGGACTGCTTCGCCGAACACTATCCGTCCTGGAAGGAGAGCCCCCCGGCCGAGATCGTCACGTGGATGAGCGTGGCTCCCGCGCTGCGCGACGGCTGGGAGGACTCCATTCTGCAGGCCCTCCCGCCATCGCCACTGAAATGACGGAGCGACGAAACCCAGTGAATATGGCCGACTTTCACTACGATCCCTTCGACGCGGCGGTGATGGCAAACCCGTTGCCGTACTACCGAATCCTGCGCGACCACCACCCGGTGTACTACATGCCGCAGTGGGACACCTTCGCGCTGTCGCGCTTCGAGGACATCTGGACGGTGCTGGAAGTCAACAACGGCACGTTCGTCGCCTCGGAAGGCACGCTGCCACCGGCATCGGTGCTCGCGCAACACAACAGCGGGCCGGTCGACGACCCGCCGCTGCAGCCGCTACCGTTCCACGCGATGTTCGACGCGGACCTGTACGGCGAGATCCGGCGCACCCACTCCCGCCCGTTTCGGCCACGGTCGGTCACGGACCTGGAGGGCCGGATCCGCACGCTGGCCAACGAACGCCTCGATGCGCTGCTCCCCGGCGGTTCGTTCGACCTGACCCAGGACTACGGCGGCATCGTGGTGGCCGCCATCGTCTGCGAACTGTGCGGCATCCCCACCGATCTCGCGCCACAGGTCCTCGCCACCGTCAACGCCGGCAGCCTCGCGCAGCCCGGCGAAGGCGTGGACACCGGGCATGCGCGGCCGAACTACTTCGAATACCTGCTGCCCGCGGTGCAGCGCCGGCGCGCCGATCCGTCCGGGGGACCGCTCGACGTGATCGACGGCCTGCTCGGCTATCACCTGCCCGATGGCAGGGCGCTCGACGACATGGAAGTCGCGACCCAGATGCTGTGCATCTTCATCGGGGGGACCGAGACGGTGCCCAAAATCGTTGCGCACGGGCTCTGGGAGCTCAGCCGGCGGCCCGACCAACTGGCCGCCGTGCGCGCCGACCTGGACAACAACGTGCTCGTCGCGCGCGACGAGATGATCCGATTCTGCGCGCCCGCGCAGTGGTTCGCGCGAACGGTGCGCAAGCCCTTCGAGATTCACGGCCAGACCCTGAATCCGGGCCAGCGGGTCATCACCCTGCTCGCCTCGGCCAACCGCGACGAGCGGGAATACCCCGAGCCCGACGAATTCATCTGGGACAGGCCCATCCGCCGCTCGCTGGCGTTCGGCCGCGGCCAGCACTTCTGCATCGGATACCACCTGGCGCGGCTGGAAGTTGCTGTGCTGCTTCAGGAATGGCTGCGCCGCGTACCCGGTTACGCGATCCAGGGCGACGCCGCCACCCGGTTGCCGTCCAGCTTCCAATGGGGCTGGAACAACATTCCGGTGGAGGTCTGACGTGTGGTCCCACCGGATCATCGCCCCGTACCTGTTCGAGCGCACCACAATTGATGACAAGACTCCCGAGTGCCTGGCCGACGGGCAGGTGCTGCTGCGATTCTCGGCCGCGGGTGTCTGCGGCAGCGATCTGCCGGCCTTTCGCGGCGCCAGGGGACGGATCCCCGGTGACGACGGCCGAAGCGGACCCGAGAAAGACGGCTTTCCCATCCACGAGGTCGCCGGCGAGGTGATCGCCAGCCGACACCCGGCGCACCGTCCCGGCGATCACGTGGTCGGCTGGGCGTCCGGCTTCGACGGCCTGATGGAACGCATTGTCAGCAACGGTGACGGGCTGGCGCCGTACGATCCGGCGCTGACCCCAGCCCAGGCGGTCGGGCTGCAACCGCTGGCCTGCGTCCTCTACGCCTGCGAGCAGCTCGGCGACCTGGCCGGCCGGCACGTCGCGATCATCGGCCAGGGATCGATCGGCCTTTTGTTCTCCTACGTCGCCAAGGCGGCGGGTGCACGGCGTGTCACCGGGGTCGACCCGATCGATCGCCACGATCTGGCAAGGGCTTTCGGGGTCGACGACCCGGTGCGCGCCACCAGCGACCGCTGGGTGAGCCAACTCGGACCCGCCGACCGCGCGGACGTCGTCATCGAGGCCGTCGGCCACCAGGTCGCCACCCTGAACCACGCCATCGACGCCGCCGCCCCCGGCGGCACCGTGTTCTACTTCGGCGTCGCCGACGACGAAATGTATCCGATCAGCATGCGGGTGATGCTGCGCAACAACCTGACCCTGAAATCCGGTGTGACGCTGGACCGCCGGCGGATGCTGGAGCTCGCCGGCAAGTTCGCCGCCGAGCACCCCTGGCTGCTGGGCGCCTACCTCACCCACACGTTCGGCATCGATGCGGTGCAGGACGCCTTTGACCTGGCCTGCCGGCCGGACCCGGAACGCATCAAGATCGCGATCGCCGAATGAGCCGACCATGACGGACGCTTCGCCGAGTAACCTGCAGCTGGCGCTGAGCCGCAAAACCCCCATCTTCGGCGGCTGGGTCACCGGCCCGACCGCGCTGGGCCCCGAGGAATTCGCCCGCGCCGGTTACGATTACGTGGGCTTCGACGCGCAGCACGGCTATCTCGACGACGCCGATATCGCCCGGATCTTGCGCCGCACCGAACAGCTGCCCGTCGGCACCGTGGTGCGCCTGCCCAACGCCGACGCGGCACCGATCGGGCGGGTGCTGGACGCCGGCGCCGACGCCGTCGTCATCGCGATGATCGAGTCGGCCGACCAGGCCGCCGCCGCGGTGGCCGCCACCCGCTACCCACCGCGCGGTGTGCGCAGCTTCGGGCCGCTGCGCGCCAGTCTGGGACACGACCCCGCCGCCCACGAGTCACGGGTCGGGGTGTTCGCGATGATCGAGACCGCGGCCGCGCTGGCCGGCATTCACGAGATCTGCGCCGTCGACGGGCTCACCGGAATCTACGTCGGCCCAGCCGATCTCGCCATTTCACTCGGGACCGGCGTCGTCGGCGCCACCCGGCATCCCGACGTGCTGGACGCGATCGTGCGCATCCATCGGGCGGCGTCGGACGCGGGCCTGATCACCGGCATTCACGCCGGGGACGGCAAGACGGGTCATGCGATGGCGCAGCTGGGGTTCGGCATGATCACCCTCGCCGGGGAGTCGCAGGCGCTGCGCCGCGGCGCCGCCGAGCATCTACGCGAGGCGACGCAATGACGGGCGGCGCCCGCGACGATGAGGCCGCGATCCGCGAACTGCTCGCCGGCTACGCCCTGGCGCTTGACGTCGGCGACGTCGACGAGTGCGTGCAGCTGTTCGCGCCCGACGGCGAATTCCTGGTCTACGGCAAGACCTTTGCCGGTCATGACGCAATCGCGGGCATGTTCCGCGCCGCGGCCCGTGGCCTGCACCTGAACGGCAGCGCGCGGATCGAGGTCGCGGGGGAGCGGGCTACCGCCAGGTCGCAGGTGCTGTTCGTCCGCGCGGGCGACCTGCAGCTGCGGCCGGCGATCTACGACGACGAGCTGACCCGCATCACCGGGCAGTGGCGCTTCGCGCGGCGGCGCTGCCGCTTCGTCACCAGCGCCGGCTTGGCCAACAGCCCCGAGGTGAGCCCGGCATGAACCAGCGCGTCGCACTGGTGACCGGCGCCGCCGGCGGACAGGGCCGGGCCATCGCCGAACGGTTGCGCGACAAGGGATTTTCGGTGGCCGCCTGCGACCGGCGAATCGACGAACTCCGCACCGCGGTCGGCGAGGCGGGCGACGACGGCGTGGTCGCGCTCGAGCTGGACGTCACCTCGCCGGAGCAGTGGGACTCCGTGGTCGCGGAGGTCGTCGGGCGCTTCGGGTCGCTGAGCACGCTGGTCAACTGCGCCGGTGTGCTGCATCGGGCGCCGCTGACCGAGGAGACGACCGACGGCTTCGAAACCGCCTGGCGGGTCAATTGTTTGGGCCCCTTCCTCGGGATGCGCGCGGCGCTGGAACAACTGCGGAAGGCGTCCAACGCGTCGATCGTCAACATCTGCAGCACCGGTGCGATCCGCCCCTTCCCGCAGCACAGCGCCTACGGGTCATCCAAGTGGGCGCTGCGCGGACTGACCCAGACCGTCGCCGCCGAACTCGCGCCCTCCGGCATCCGGGTCAACGCCGTCTTCCCCGGGCCGATCGCCACATCGATGCTCGACGAGGTGACCCAGACCCGGCTGGCCGAGGCGTCGATGTTCGGACGCATCGGCGAGGCCGGTGAGGTCGCCGACGCCGTGGCCTTTTTGGTCTCCGACGAGGCGTCGTTCATCACCGGCTCCGAACTCATCATCGACGGTGGACAATGCCTGCAGATCCGATGAGCGATATCTCGGTCGGCATCATCGGTGCCGGGCCCGGCGGCCTGGCGCTGGGAATCATGCTTTCACGGGCGGGTTTTGACCGGTTCACCATCTTCGACCGGGAGGAAGGCGTCGGGGGCACCTGGCGGATCAACACCTACCCGGGGCTGGCGTGCGACGTCAAATCGCACCTCTACTCCTACTCGTTCGACCTGAACGCGGACTGGTCGCGGCTGTGGTCGGGGCAGCCCGAGATCCTGGACTACTTCCAGCGCTGCGCCGACAAGTACGGCCTGCGGCCACACCTGCGCCTGCGCACCGAAGTCAAAGCGGCACGATGGGATCCCGATAGCCAGCTGTGGTGCCTGACCACCGCGTCCGGCGAACAGCACCACTTCAACGTCGTCGTATCTGCGGTCGGCCTGTTCACCCGGCCGCTGCTTCCCGACCTCACCGAAGAAGAACCGTTCACCGGGACGGTGATGCACTCGTCACGCTGGGACCACTCGATCCCCTTGGAAGGCAAGCGCATCGCCGTGCTGGGCACCGGTTCGACGGCATCGCAGCTGATCCCCGAGCTGGCCAAGGTCGCCGACAAGGTGTATTCGGTGCAGCGGTCGCCGACCTGGATCCTGCCGAAGCCGGACCGGCACTACACGCGGCGCGAACGCTGGCTGTTCGCGCACCTCCCGTTCGCCAAAAGGCTTTACCGGGCCCGGCTGTGGCTACGCAGCGAATCCAACATCGCGGTGATCGAGCACGGCAGCGAAAAGACCGAGCAATTCAAGGCCGTCGCACTCGGATTGCTCGAGAAGACGGTCGACGACGAGGAATTGCGCCGCAAGCTCACCCCGGAGCACCCGATGGGCTGCAAGCGGCTGGTGTTCTCCTCGGACTACCTGGCCGCGCTGACCCAGCCCAACGTCGAGGTGGTGACCAGCCCGGCGCGCGCCCTGCGGAGCCGATCCCTGGTGACCGACGACGGCACCGAACGCGAAGTGGACCTGGTGGTCTGCGCCACCGGTTACGCGGCGGCGGACTATCTCGCGGAGCTGGACGTGTCCGGCGAAGGAGGAATGACCCTGCGGGAGGTGTGGCAAGAGGGGGCGCACGCCTACCTCGGTATGGCCGTGCCGGGATTCCCCAACTTCTTCATGCTGTACGGTCCCAACACGAATGTCGGCTCCAACAGCGTCATCTTCATCCTCGAGGCGCAGGCGCGTTACATCGTGCGGGCGCTGAAATACCTGCGGCGCAGGGGCAGGCGCTACGTCGCGGTGCGGCCCGCCGCGCTGGCCGACTTCGTCGCCAAGATCGACCGATGGATGGTGGGTACCGTCTGGACCACCCAGTGCAGCAACTACTTCCGCGCCCCCAACGGGCGCGTGGTCACCCAGTGGCCGCGCAGCGCGCGCGCCTTCTGGAACATGACGCGCAGGTTCACCCCGGCCGACTTCCTCTTCACCGCGCCCGTCACGCCGGCGCCCGACGCGGTCACCGCTCCGGAGCGGGGCGCACGGTGACGGGGCTGGACGGCGCCGATCGTTTGGATCCCGCGCTGCGTGAGGTCGCGACGACGCGCACCGACTTCTCCCTGGCCGCAATCCAACTCACCCGGGAACCTTTCAACGAACGCCGCCGGCTGACCGCCGAGCAGACCGATGCGCACGGGGTCCGGATCGTCGAGGACAGCGTGGCGACGCAATCCGGTGACGTCGGGGTGCGCATCTATCGCGGTGGGCCCGCGGGCCCGGCGCCGGCCGTGGTGTTCTGCCACGCCGGTGGTTTCGCGCTGGGCAACCTGGACACCGATCACGTGCAGTGCGTGGAGCTTGCGCGCCGCGGCCGCTGCACGGTGGTGTCGGTCGACTACCGGCTCGCCCCCGAACACCCCCACCCGGCGGCCGTCGAGGACGCCGCCGCCGTGCTGACCTGGGTGGCCGCGAATGCGGCTGAGCTCGAAGTGGATCCGGCGCGCCTGGCGGTCGCGGGCAGCAGCGCCGGCGCCGCGCTGGCCGCGTGCCTGGCGCAGCGGGCCGCCGACGGGGCGGCGCCGCCGGTGGTGTTCCAGCTGCTGCACCAACCGGTGCTCGACGACCGGCCCACCCCGTCGAAGGCGGAGTTTCGCACCAGCCCTGCGTTCGACGGCGAGGGCGCCGATCTGATGTGGCACCACTACCTGGGCCCGGCCGGCGCCTCCGAATCCGCGGTGCCCGCCCGGCGCTGCGAATTCGCCGGACTGCCACCGGCTTTGATCACCTGCGCCGAGATCGACCCGTTTCGCGACGAGGCGGTCGATTACGCGCTGCGGCTACTGCGCGCCGGGGTCTCGGCCGAGCTGCACGTCTTCGCGCGCGCCTGTCACGGGTTCGACTCGCTGCTGCCGGATTGGGCGGGTTCGCAACGACTGTTCGCGCTGCAGGGCGACGCCCTGGCCAGCGCGTTGCACAACGCCTAACCGTCGAATCTGATCAGCTGCCGCACGGCGGCGCCATCGGCCAGGTTGTCCATCGCCTCGTTGATGCCCTCCAACGGAATGGTCGACGACACCAGCGATTCCACCGGCAACCGGCCGGACTGCCACAGCTCGACGAAGCGGGGGATGTCGCGACGGGGCACCGCCGAGCCGAGGTAGCTGCCGACCAACGACCGGCCTTCGGCCACAAAACCCAACGGCGACACGCTGATTCGTGCGGCGGGCGGCGGCAGACCCACCGTGATGGTCCGCCCGCCGGGTGCGGTCAAGCCGATCGAGGTTTCCAGCGCGGCCGGATGACCGACTGCCTCGACCACCACCGCGGCCTTCACCCCGGCGTCCACGGCCTGCTGCGGCGTGTAGGCGTCATGGGCGCCCAGGCGGCGGGCGGCCGCCAACTTCTCGGGCAGCTGGTCGACGGCGACGACGCGGACGTCGTCATAGGTGAGCGCGGTCAGCAGCGCCGCCATCCCGACACCCCCCAGCCCGACGACGGCGACGGTCTGGCCGGGTCGCGGATGCCCCACGTTGAGCACGGCGCCGCCACCGGTGAGCACCGCGCAGCCCAGCAGCGCGGCGACGTCGGGCGGCACGTCGCCGGGCACCGCGACCGCGCTGGCCCGGTTGACGACCGCGTGCGTCGCGAAACCCGAGACGCCGAGGTGGTGAAACACCTTGTGCCCGGCCCGGCTGAGCCGGATGTCGCCGCCGAGCAAGGTGCCCGCGCCGTTCGCCGCACTGCCGGGTTCGCATGGCGTCAGGCCGTCGGTCGCGCACGCCGCGCAGTGGCCGCACCGCGGCAAGAACACCAGCACCACCCTCTGACCCACGGCCAGGTCGTCGACGCCCTCGCCGACCCGCTCGACGATCCCGGCGGCCTCGTGGCCGAGCAACATCGGCAGCGGACGCACCCTGTTCCCGTCGACCACCGACAGGTCGGAGTGGCAGACGCCGGCCGCCTCGACGCGGACCAGGACTTCGTCGCGCCCCGGGGGCGCCAGATCGAGTTCGGTGATGGCGATCGGCCGCGACTGCGCGTAGGGCCGAGGTGACCCGATGTGCTGCAGTACCGCGCCCCGGATTGAAGGCATGTTGGAATACAACCATGGCGTCGGCTTCCGTAGTTCCGCCCGCACCGGACGGGCTGACCAGCAACGACTTTCCGGTGCTGTGGCCGGTCGGAACCCGGTGGGCCGACAACGACATGTTCGGCCACCTCAACAACGCCGTGTACTACCAGCTGTTCGACACCGCGATCAACGCCTGGATCAACACCAGCACCGGGCTGGACCCGATCACCACGCCCGCGCTGGGCATCGTCGCCGAATCGGGTTGCCGCTACTTCTCCGAACTGCAATTCCCGCAGAATCTGGCGGTGGGCCTGGCCGTCACGCGGCTGGGCCGCAGCAGCGTCACCTACCGGCTGGGCGTGTTCCGGACCGATCCCGCGGAAAACAAGGTGCAACCCGTCACCGCGCTGGGGCACTGGGTGCACGTCTACGTCGACCGGGTCACCCGCAAGTCCGTCCCGATTCCCGACGCCGTCCGTGCGCTGCTGGCGACGGCCACCGTCGATCAATAAGTCGACCAATAAGGGCCTGGCACCAGGGCTTTCGTCGCCGAACGGGGCCGGGACGGCACCGCATGGACGCGCCGCCGGCCCGGCTATGCTTCGCGCATGCCAGTCATGAGCAAGACCGTCGAGGTGGACGCCGACGCCGCATTGATCATGAAGATCGTCGGCGACTTCGAGGCCTACCCGCAGTGGAACGAGGAGATCAAGGGCCTCTGGGTGCTTGCCCGCTACGACGACGGGCGCCCCAGCCAGCTGCGGCTCGACACCGATTACCAGGGCATGCAGAGCATGTTCATCCAGGCCGTGTACTACCCGGGCGAAAACCAGATCCAGACCGTCCTGCAGCAGGGCGACCTGTTCACCAAGCAGGAGCAGTTGTTCAGCGTGGTGTCGATGGGGGCTTCGAGCCTGCTGACGGTGGACCTGGACGTCGAAACCTCGATGCCGGTTCCGGCGCCGATGGTGAAGCAACTCCTCAATAACGTGCTCGACCATCTGGCCGAGAGCCTCAAGCGGCGCGCCGAGCAGCTGGCTTCGAGCTAGAAGACCCCGGTGCGGTCGCGCATCTCGGTCAGCCGGGTCGCCGCGTCGGTGAATTGCCAGACGGTGTGCTCGATCACCGCGTCGGTGTCGCGGCGGCGCAGCGCGGCGATCAGCTGGCGGTGGTTGTCCACCGCCGCCTCTCCCCACTGCGGGTCGGCGGCGTAGACCAGCACCGGCATGTAGCGCGCGGCGTTGAGCAGGAACCAGGCCAGCTTGATCCGGCCGCTCGCCTGGTTGAAGACGCGGTGGAACGCGAACTCGACGCCCGCGATGGTCTCGGCGTCGCCCGACCCCACGGCCGCGGCCAGCGAATCGTTGATCCGGGCCAGCTCGTCGATCTCGGCGTCGGTGATGTGGTCGGTGGCCGCGGCCGCCAGTTCGCGGGCGATCGATGCCTGCAGCCAGAAGATGTCCTCGATGTCCTGCCGGGTCAGCGGCAGCACGACGTGGCCGCGGTGCGGTTCGAGCTGCACCATGCCCTCGCCGCGCAGCTTGAGCAGGGCCTCGCGCACCGGGGTGACGCTGACTCCGAGCTCGGCCGCGGTCTCGTCCAGCCGGATGAACGTTCCCGGCCGCAAGGCGCCGGACATGATCGCCGCCCGCAGGTGACCGGCCACCTCGTCGGACAACTGCGCCCTGCGTAGCGGCCGCCGACTCCTCGGCTGCATTGACATCGGTGCGTTCACGGGGGCTGCCAGGGCTTTCGTGGGCTTGGCGGGACGGGGTTTAAGTTTTGACGGGTGTTAACGGGGACTTGTCAGTAGACCGTCAACGCCATAGTGTGACCCACACAACACGAAGTTTTATCAAATATCAACCTGGCGCAAGCGGTGCGCGAGTGAAGGGAAGTGCTGAGTTTGACCGCGCAATTGGCGAACCATCTGACACAGGCGAACGAGCAGCCGTACCTGGCCCGGCGACAGAACTGGGTGAACCAGCTGGAGCGGCATGCGCTGATGCAGCCGAAGGCGACGGCGCTGCGGTTCCTGGGCAAAACCCTGACATGGGGCGACCTGCGCGACCGGGTGGCGGCTCTGGCCGACGCGTTGAGCCGCCGGGGTGTCGGCTTCGGCGACCGGGTGATGATCCTGATGCTCAACCGCACAGAGTTCGTCGAGTCGGTGCTGGCCGTCAACATGCTCGGCGCGATCGCGGTCCCGCTGAACTTCCGGCTCACCCCGCCCGAGATCGCGTTCCTGGTCCAGGATTGCGAAGCCCGCGTGATCATCACCGAACCGGTGCTGGCGCCGGTGGCCACCGGAGTCCGCGGTATCGAGTCGCTGCTGGGCACCATCGTGGTTGCGGGCGGCTCAACTTACGACGACGCGGCCAGCGTGCTCGGCTACGAGGACCTGATCAACGAGCCCGGGCAACAGCACCTGCCCGTCGATATCCCGAACGACTCGCCGGCGCTGATCATGTACACCTCGGGCACCACCGGCCGGTCGAAGGGCGCCGTGCTGACCCACACCAACCTGACCGGCCAGACGATGACCGGGCTGTACACCAACGGCGCGGACATCAACAACGACGTCGGGTTCATCGGTGTGCCGTTCTTCCACATCGCCGGCATCGGCAACTTACTTACCGGGGTGCTGCTCGGCATCCCGACGGTGATCTACCCGCTGGGCGCGTTCGAACCCGGGCAGCTGCTCGACGTGCTCGCCGCGGAGAAGGTCACCGGCATCTTCCTGGTGCCCGCCCAGTGGCAGGCGGTCTGCGCCGAACAGCACGCCCGCCCGCGTGACCTGAAGTTGCGGGTGATCTCGTGGGGCGCCGCGCCGGCTCCCGACGCGCTGCTGCGGGAGATGTCGGCGAGATTCCCCGGCACCCAGATTCTGGCCGCGTTCGGCCAGACGGAGATGTCGCCGGTCACGTGCATGTTGCTGGGCGAAGACGCCATCCGTAAACGCGGCTCGGTCGGCAAGGTGATCCCCACCGTGGCCGCCCGCGTCGTCGACGAAAACATGAACGACGTGCCGATCGGTGAGGTCGGCGAAATCGTTTACCGCGCACCGACTTTGATGAGCGGCTACTGGAACAACCCGGAGGCCACGGCGGAAGCGTTCGCCGGCGGCTGGTTCCATTCCGGCGACCTTGTCCGCATGGACGAGGACGGCTATGTGTGGGTGGTCGACCGCAAGAAGGACATGATCATCTCCGGTGGCGAGAACATCTACTGCGCCGAGGTGGAAAACGTGCTCGCCAGCCACCCCAGCATCGTCGAGGTCGCGGTGATCGGCCGCACCCACGACAAGTGGGGTGAGGTGCCCATCGCGGTTGCCGCTGTCGCGGACGACAATTTACGGCTCGATGAGCTCGATGAGTTTCTGACCGAGCGGCTGGCGCGGTACAAGCACCCCAAGGCGCTCGAGATCGTCGACGCGCTGCCGCGCAACCCGGCCGGGAAGGTGCTCAAGACTGAACTGCGGGTTCGCTACGGCGTCGGAGAAATCGACTAAATCCATTCTAGGGCAAGAGATTTTAGGAGCAGAAAGGAAAGTGGACGGGAGCTGTAACGTTTGCCAGCTGTTGGCGAAGGGTTAATTGTGCAGATGCGGTTCACACGTGCTTGGCCATCGGGTACATTCCTGTGGTCTCCGTTACTACTTGCCAGTAGGGAGCCGATGGTCACAGGCATCATGCCGGGGCGAGGTGGGGGCACCCCCGGCCGCACAGCGGTGAGGGGGCGAGGCGTGCTAGACGATCCGCCGCGACGCCAGAAGGCGCGCGGTGACGGCCAGAGGGGGCAACGGTGACTTCAACGTCGACTAGTCGGCGCGGTCCCTACCTGGTCAGCTATGTACGCGACCAACTGGAGACGCCCCTGACGCTCGTCGGGGGATTCTTCCGGATGTGTGTGCTCACCGGAAGGGCGCTGTTCCGCTGGCCGTTCCAGTACCGCGAGTTCATCCAGCAGTGCTGGTTCATCATGCGGGTGGCGTTCCTGCCCACCATCATGGTGTCGATCCCGCTGACCGTGCTGCTGATCTTCACGCTCAACGTCCTGCTCGCCCAGTTCGGCGCGGCCGACCTGTCCGGCGCCGGCGCCGCGATCGGCGCCGTCACCCAGCTCGGCCCGCTGACCACGGTGCTGGTGGTCGCCGGCGCCGGCTCGACCGCGATCTGCGCGGACCTGGGTGCCCGCACCATCCGCGAAGAGATCGACGCGATGGAAGTGCTCGGCATCGACCCGATCCACCGCCTCGTGGTGCCCCGCGTGGTCGCCGCAACCCTGGTCGCCACCCTGCTCAACGGCCTGGTGATCACCGTCGGCCTGGTCGGCGGCTACCTGTTCGGCGTCTACCTGCAGAACGTGTCGGGGGGCGCCTACCTGGCCACCCTGACGACCATCACCGGCCTGCCCGAGGTCGTCATCGCGACGATCAAAGCCGCCGTCTTCGGCCTGATCGCCGGCCTGGTCGGCTGCTACCGCGGTCTGACCGTGCGCGGCGGTTCCAAGGGCCTGGGCACCGCGGTCAACGAGACGGTCGTGCTCTGCGTCGTCGCGCTCTACGCCGTCAACGTGGTACTGACCACCATCGGCGTGCGGTTCGGGACGGGGCACTGACATGTCGACTTCCGCCGTCTTCCGCGCCCGCTTCCCGCGGGCGGCCGAGAACCTCAACCGATACGGCCTCGCCGCGGCCCGCGGTCTCGACGACATCGGCCAGATGGCGTGGTTCGGTACCGTCGCCCTCGGGCACATCCCGCACGCCCTGCGCAACTACCGCAAAGAGACCCTGCGACTGATCGCCCAGATCGGCATGGGCACCGGCGCCATGGCAGTCATCGGGGGCACCGTCGCCATCGTCGGCTTCGTGACACTGTCCGGTAGCTCGCTGGTCGCCATCCAGGGATTCGCCTCGCTGGGCAACATCGGCGTCGAGGCGTTCACCGGATTCTTCGCCGCGCTGATCAACGTGCGCATCGCCGCGCCCGTCGTCACCGGCATCGCCATGGCAGCCACGGTCGGCGCCGGCGCCACGGCGGAGCTGGGCGCCATGCGCATCAGCGAGGAGGTCGACGCCCTGGAAGTGATGGGCATCAAATCGATCTCGTTCTTGGCCTCCACCCGCATCATGGCCGGGCTGGTCGTGATCATCCCGATCTACTCGATGGCGATCATCATGACCTTCCTGTCCCCGCAGATCACCACGACGGTGATCTACGGGCAGTCCAACGGAACCTACGAGCACTACTTCCGGACGTTCTTGCGTCCCGACGACGTGTTCTGGTCGTTCCTGGAGGCGATCATCATCACCGCGGTGGTGATGATCACCCACTGCTTCTATGGCTACAACGCCGGCGGCGGGCCGGTCGGCGTGGGTGAGGCCGTCGGCCGCTCGATGCGCTTCTCACTGGTGTCGGTGCAGGTTGTCGTGTTGTCCGCCGCGTTGGCGCTGTATGGCGTCAACCCCAACTTCGCGCTCACGGTGTAACCGCCATGGCCCGACCGATCCAGACCAATTCCCCGCGGACCCCGCCGTACAAGCTGGCCGGGGTCGCGATCCTGGTCGTCGCCGCGCTCGCGCTGGCGCTGATCTACGGCCAGTTCCGGGGCAACTTCACCCCCAAGACACAGCTGACGATGCTGGCGTCGCGGGCCGGGTTGGTGATGGATCCGGGTTCGAAGGTGACTTATAACGGGGTGGAGATCGGCCGGGTGGGGTCGATCGCGGAGACGGTGCGCGACGGCAAGCCGGCGGCGAAGTTCACCCTCGAGGTTTATCCGCGGTACCTGAAGCTGATCCCGTCGAACGTCAACGCCGACATCAAGGCGACGACGGTGTTCGGCGGCAAGTATGTGTCGTTGACGACGCCGGCCAATCCGTCGCCGCAGAAGATCTCGACCCACACGGTGATCGACGCGCGCTCGGTGACCACCGAGATCAACACGCTGTTCCAGACGATCACCTCGATCGCGGAGAAGGTCGATCCGGTCAAGCTGAATCTGACGTTGAGCGCGGCGGCGCAATCGTTGACGGGGTTGGGGGAGAAGTTCGGTCAGTCGGTGACCAACGCCAATGCGCTGCTCGATGATGTGAATCCTCAGTTGCCGCAGGCGCGCAAGGACATTCAGCGGTTGGCGGCGTTGGGGGATACGTATGCGAACGCGTCGCCGGATCTGTTCGACTTTTTGAACAACGCGGTGATCACCTCGCGCACGATCAATGCCCAGCAGAAGGATCTGGATCAGGCGCTGTTGGCGGCGGCCGGGTTCGGCAATACCGGTGCGGATCTGTTCAACAAGGGTGGCCCGTACCTGGCGCGCGGCGCCGAAGACCTGGTGCCCTCGGCGCAACTGCTGGACACCTACAGCCCGGAAATCTATTGCACGCTGCACAACTACCACGACATCGTGCCCATCACCGGTGCCTCCGAGGGTGGGTTCAACGGCTATTCGTTGAACATGGACACCGAGGTCACGTCGGGACTTGGGCTGATCGCCAACCCGCTGTCGCTCGCCGCCGTCGCGGCGCTCACGCTGGGACTCGGCGGCGCGGCCGGTCTGGTCGGCGGCGCGCCCAACCCGTACACCTATCCCGAGAACCTGCCGCGGGTGAACGCTCGCGGCGGCCCGGGCGGTGCGCCGGGATGCTGGCAGCCGATCACCCGCGACCTGTGGCCCGCACCGGAGTTGGTGATGGACTCCGGCAACAGCCTTGCGCCCTACAACCACCTCGACACCGGTTCGCCGTACGCGATCGAATACGTCTGGGGCCGCCAGGTCGGCGACAACACCATCAATCCGTAAACCCCGCTGTGCGCGCGAAAGCTCTGCCACGCAACATCATTCGTTCGCCGATATCAGCGGTCAATCGCCACGAGCGGGAACGCTTATTCGAAAAATGATGTTGCGCGCCCGCGGATTCCACTGTTGCTTTGTTTGTGCCACGGCGTCGCGGTACATTTCATTGATCTTATTGCATGTGTGTACAGGCTGGGTGGCGGCGGCACCGAGATGAGGGGCAGGGTTGGCGACCGTGGGTTATCTGGACAACCACCCGTATAGGTGGCTGGCCCTGATGATCGTCGGGCGCACGGTGTAGCGCCATGGAGGGCTCACCCGTTCAGATCAACGACTCGCGCGAGCCGCCCTACAAGGTGATCACCTTCATCGTGGTGGTCGTGCTCGCGGTGATCTTCACCCTGGTCTACATCCAGTTCCGCGGAGGTTTCACGCCCAAGACCGAGCTGACCATGTTGGCGTCGCGGGCCGGGTTGGTGATGGATCCGGGTTCGAAGGTGACTTATAACGGGGTGGAGATCGGCCGGGTGGGGTCGAT
>NZ_LZSX01000086.1 GCF_001665835.1 Mycobacterium colombiense
GATGTGTATAAGAGACAGATGGACGTCAGCGCGACGGCGCCTCCCAGGATCAGCAACCACACCGGCTTGGTCAGCTTCTCGGCGGCGGTGTAGGCGTCGGGTCGTTGCAGCGCGGCATGCACGAACGCGTAGATGGCCGTGACCAAGACGGCGATCTGCAAGACCAGCATGACAGTTCCCACGAGGTGGTTCACGCCTTAAGGGTATGCGGGCACCCTCCAAAACGTCGACTCCGAGCCACCCGAAGGCGACTCGGAGCCGAACGTCGTGCTGGGTCGTGCTTACTTCTGGGTGACCTTCTTGGCCGCGGCCTTCTTGGCCGGAGCCTTCTTGGCCGGAGCCTTCTTGGCCGGAGCCTTCTTGGCGACGGCCTTCTGGGCCTTCTTGGTGGTCGCTTCGGTCTTGCCGGGCAGCTCGATGCCGACCAGCTTGGCGGCGCGCTCGCCGACCGCGCGGGTCTGCGAGGCGACGGTGCCGAGAGCTTCCTGAGTCAGCTCGACGGCCTGGTCGACGTAGCCCTCGGCGCGCGCGGACGCGTCCTCGAACGCGGTCTGGTTACGCAGCCGCTGCAGGGCTGCCTCGCCGCGCTCGACGAGCTCGTTGTACCGGCTGGTCGCCGCCTCCAGGTAGCCCTCGGCCGCCCTGCGCAGCTCTTCGGTGGTGAACTTGTCGCGCAGCTCGGTGAACTGCTCGGGCAGGTCCTCCTGCAGCTTGGTCAGGCGAGCGCGGCGCTCCTCGACCCGGGTGCGGGTCTCGACGCGGGTCTCTTCGGCGCGCTCCCGCAGGCCGGCGATCAGGTCGTTGACGGTGGCCAGGGCCAGGTCGGCCGCGCCCAGCGCCGCGAGCAGCGGGGCCCGCAAGTCTTCGATGTTCGTGTTTTCCGCCATGGTCTTTCCTTTCATTGCTTTCGCTATCGGTGTTACTCGGTGTTATTAGCTGTCTGGTCGAGAAGTTAGGTGCAAACGTCTCCTTCGCAACTGGGGCCGCCAGTGCCGGGGTGGTTTGTTCAGCGGTTCAGCTGGAACCGGTAGCTGCTCCCCGTTGGGTAACCACGACGGCCGGTCGTCTATACATCACCAACTCGCTACCGCGATGTGGTAAGCCCGCTTTGTGGCGCAAACTCCCAGCACAGATGGCTACGGTGCCGGGCGAAAACGGGCCGATCACTCGCTGTCGGATTCGGTCGGACACTCCTCTTGGATCGATTCGTTTTGCTGGGCGAACGATGAATAGATGTCGAGCAGAATTTGCTTTTGGCGCTCGGTGATCGCAGTGTCGGTGACGATGGCGTCCCGCACCTGACTCTTGTCACTGGGTTCGAGAATCCCGGCGCGCACATAGAGAACCTCGGCGGAGACCCGGAGGGCCTTCGCGATCTGGTTCAGGACATCGGCGGAGGGCTTACGCAATCCACGCTCCACCTGGCTCAGATATGGATTGCTTACCCCGGACTTTTCGGCGAGTTGGCGCACCGACACCTGCGCGAGTTCACGCTGGCTACGGATGAAACTGCCGATGTCAGAGGCCACTTCGGAGGCAGCGTTGGACACCTTGGCGGAGAGCTTCTCCTCGGGCGTCATGACGTGCTCCTGGTCGGGCGGCTGATCTGGACGCGCCCAGACTACTACAAGTGCTTGCTATTGCAAGCACTTGTTAGCACTGCTAGAAATGCGCTAGACCAGCAGCTGCGCGACAGCGTAGATCACCAGGCCCGCCAGCGAACCAACCACGGTCCCGTTGATCCGGATAAATTGCAGGTCACGGCCCACGTGCAACTCGATGCGCCGGCTGGCCTCCTCGGCGTCCCAGCGCTCGATCGTGTCGGTGATGATCGCTGTGATCTCCACCCCATATTGCGAGACCAGGTGCTGGGCCGCCCTGACCAGCCAGTTGTCGACCTTGTCCCGCAGGTCGGCGTCGTCGCGCAGCGATTCCCCGATCCTGACCACGGCATCGGCGATTCGGGTGCGCAGGGTGCTGGACGGATCGTCCACGCCCTCGAGCACCAGTCGTTTCAGCGTCTTCCACGCCGTCGCCGCGGCGTTGGCGATCTCGTCGCGCGCCATCAGCTGCTCCTTGATCGCGTCGGCGCGCGCGATGGTGTCCGGGTCATGCTGCAGGTCGTCAGCGAAGTCGAACAGGAAGCGGGTGGCCGACCGGCGCAGTTCATGGTCCGGATTGCGGCGCACCTTGTCGGTAAAGTCCATCAGCTCGCGGTGGATGCGGTCGCCGACCAGATGGTCGACGAAGCGCGGCGACCAGGTCGGTGAGTCACGTTCGACCACCCGCTGAATGACCTCGCCGGCCTTCAGCGACCACTGAAATGCCCGGTCGGCCAGCAGTTGGATCAGCGCCTCCTGCCGGTGCTCGGCCAGCAGGGTGGCCAGCACCCGCCCGACCGGCGGGCCCCACTGCGGTTCCGCGATCCGACGCACGATCATCCGGTCGATCACCTGCTGGACGTCCTCGTCGCGCAAGAGTTCGACCAGCACCCGCAGCACCGTGGCCGTCTCGGTAGCCACCCGTTCGGCGTGGACCGTCTCGGACAGCCACTTGCCGAGCCGGCCGGACACCTGGGCGTCGCGCAGCTTGGTTTCGACGACCTCCGGCGACAGGAAGTTCTCCCGGACGAATGTGCCCAGGCCCTCGCCCAACTGGTCTTTCTTGCGCTTGATGATCGCGGTGTGCGGGATGGGGATGCCCAACGGGTGCCTGAAGAGCGCAGTCACGGCGAACCAGTCCGCCAGGGCGCCGACCATCCCGGCCTCGGCGGCCGCGCCGACATACCCCACCCAGGCCCCCAGGCCGGTATGCGCCTGGGCCCATCGGCAGGCGAGGAACACGCCGGTGGCACCGATCAGAAAACTCAGTGCCACCATCTTCATCCGGCGCAACCCCGCCCGGCGTTGCGCATCGGCCTCGGGATCGGCGCCGGCGAAGGATTCGGCAAAAGACGCGCGAACAGGCCGGGCCTCGGTGGCCGGAGTCGCCGAATCGGGCCTCGCCCCCGGCGGGCCCGACGCTTCGCCTCTCACCGAGGCTCGATGTGCCACCACTCCATCATCTATCTTTCCCGCGAATTAGTGTGACGACACTGTTCGCGACGTCTCACCCACGCCCGGCCAGGACAAGAAACCGACCCCCTCACGCCGTAAGATCAAGGGCGTCTAGGGAATGGGAAATCGGCGACTGTGACAGAGCAAATCACGTCTGTGAGCGTCAAAATGGATGGGCGCAAGCGGCGCTGGCATCAACACAAAGTGGAGCGGCGAAACGAGTTGGTCGACGGCACGATCGACGCGATTCGCCGATTGGGCGGCGCGCTGAGCATGGACGAGATCGCCGCCGAGATCGGGGTCTCCAAGACGGTGCTCTACCGCTATTTCGTCGACAAGAACGACCTGACGACGGCCGTGATGATGCGGTTCACTCAAACCACCTTGATTCCCAATATGGCTGGGGCGCTTACCTCTAACCTCGACGGCTTCGACCTGACCCGCGAGGTCATCCGCGTGTACGTCGAGACCGTCGCGAACGAGCCCGAGCCATACCGGTTCGTGATGTCCAACAGCTCGGCCAGCAAAAGCAAAGTCATCGCCGACTCCGAGCGGATCATCGCGCGCATGCTCGCGGTGTTGATGCGCCGACGCATGCAACACGCCGGAATGGACACCGGTGGCGCGGAACCGTGGGCGTATTTGATCGTCGGCGGCGTCCAGCTGGCCACCCACTCCTGGATGTCGTACCCGCGAATGAGTCGCGATGAATTGATCGACTACCTGACCATGCTGAGCTGGAATGCCCTCAAGGGGATCGTCGAAGTCGGCGGGTCGCTGGAGAAATTCCGCGGGGAGCCTCACCCTCCACCGATCGTGCCGCCCCGCGAGCGTCAGGACGAGTTCGGACCCTAAACAGGGCTCGTCCCACTGCGGCCGGTTTTGCGGATTACGCCCGGTCCGTGTGAGGGTGGGACGCGCCTCGGGAGGACGACTTGCCCCGTGACAGCGACTAGCATGCAGAGGGGTATCGGGGGATATAGCGGGGTTGCCGTTCGGCCGTTTACCCCTATCCCCCGCATACAGAAAGGCTCGTGTCGAATGTCTGTGCAGCTCACGCCGCATTTCGGAAATGTGCAAGCCCATTACGACTTGTCTGACGACTTCTTCCGGCTGTTCCTGGATCCCACTCAGACCTACAGCTGCGCCTACTTCGAGCGTGACGACATGACCCTCGAGCAGGCGCAGATGGCCAAGATCGATCTGGCGCTGGGAAAGCTGAAGCTCGAGCCCGGGATGACGCTGCTGGACATCGGTTGTGGCTGGGGAGCCACCCTGCGGCGCGCC
>NZ_LZSX01000087.1 GCF_001665835.1 Mycobacterium colombiense
AGTTCTCGCAGCGTCGGGCGTGGCCGTGTCGGCCTTGTCCACTTCCGTTATCCCCTCCGCCTCGGCCCAGTGCCCGGACGTGCAAGTGGTGTTCGCCCGCGGCACCGGTGAAGCGCCGGGCGTCGGCCCCACCGGTCAGGCCTTCGTCGATGCGCTGCACCAGCGCGTCGGCGGGCGGTCGTTCGATGTGTACCCGGTCAACTACCCCGCCAGCGACCAATGGGCTACCGGCATCGACGGCATCAGAGACGCCGGCGCCCACATCAATTCGATGGCCCACGAGTGCCCCAACACCAAGATGGTGCTCGGCGGCTACTCCCAGGGCGCGGCCGTGATGGGATTTGTCACCTCGGCCGCGGTGCCCGACGGCATCGACCCCAACACCGTGCCCAAGCCGCTGTCCCCCGATGTGGCCAGCCACGTGTCCTCGGTCGTGCTGTTCGGCATGCCCAACGTGCGGGCGATGAACTTCCTCAACGAACCGCCCGTGGTCATCGGCCCGCTCTACCAAGACAAGACCGTCAAGGTATGCGCCACCGAGGACCCGGTCTGCTCCGACGGCATGAACTTCGCCGCACACGACACCTACGCCGACGACGGCGCCATGATCGACAAGGGCGTCGCCTTCGCCTCCAGCCACCTCGGT